>CAWDSB010000015.1:0-74511 GCA_963804905.1 uncultured Actinomycetota bacterium
CTCCACCACTTCTGGTGTAGAGCCGTCCGGGTACTTCGCGGTCGCAATCGAAGTGAGCACATCGTCGCGGGGAGACTCACGACGCTCCTCGATGTACCTGGAGAACTTTTCATCCGCCCATGCCAACGGGTTGGTGGCGATCACCTCGTGGTCTAGTCCACCGATGTTGGATCCGGGCCGCTCTGCCCCGAAGGCTTCGCGGAACTCCTCGTGATCCTCCTCGGGCACCCCGAGAAGGTCGGCAACGACCAGAAGCGAGAACGGCTTCGCGTACGCCGCCAAGAACTCACACTTGCCGTCGGCGATGAACTCGTCGATGTGGCGGTCGGCCAACCGCCACATGAAGTCCTCGTTCTCCTTCAGCCGCTTGGGCGTCAGCAGTCGGGAAAGAATCGACCGTGCGTCGGTGTGCTGCGGCGGATCCATCGTGACCATGTGCTCGAACATGGGAATTTCGGTGCGGTGCTTCTCGAGCTGCGCGCAGATGTCGTCACCTTCGGGCACGAACGGCATCGGCGTGAACGGACCCATGACCGCAACGCAGGACGAGTAGTTCTCGCTGTCCTTGTAAACGGCGTTGGCCGTTTCCCAGCCGGTAACCGCTATCACGCCGTTGTCGATGGGACAGCACACAGGGTCCTTGGCGCGTATGTAGTCGTAGTACGGGTGTGGGTCGGGCACGAGCGACGGGTCGGTGAAGTATTCGACGGAGTCGTAATCGGTGGTCATGTAGAGCGCTTCCTCCCGGAACCCGTGGTTGCTGCAATGGCTGGACGTCGCGCCGTGCTGAACGTACGCGACACACAAATGCTGAGCACCTGCCTAGCACGGCGGTAGAGTCACGGTCAAGATGACACCCGGAATGGCGTCTAACGTCTCCAGTGGCGACCGTCAGGGGAAGGATTCGGGGAGGTGACATGGCGTCGGCCCGAAGGATTGGAGCACCGGATGCGAAGAATCGCGGTGTGCTGCTCGATGCTGCCGAGGAGCTGCTCCTGCAGGAGGGTTACGCCGCTGTCACCTCCCGCCGTGTCGCGGATGCTGCCGGACTCAAGCCGCAACTTGTGCATTACTACTTCAGGACCATGGAAGACCTCTTCCTCGAGGTGTTCCGCCGCAGGGCGGAGGAGGGCCTCAGAGTGCTGACGACGGTGCTGGCGTCGCCTCAGCCGCTGTGGGCCCTGTGGAGGTTCAGCACGCAGCCGGAGGCTACCCGGTTGACGATGGAGTTCATGGGGCTGGCGAATCATCGGAAGGCGCTTAGGGCGGAAATCGTCTATTACGCCGAACGGTTCCGGAAGGAGCAGAACAAGGCGATCGCCGCTGCGCTACGGTGCTACAACGTGGACGTCGCTGAGGTACCGCCGGTGGTATGGACGGTGTTCGCGACGAGCGTGTCGCAGGCTCTGGTGATGGAGCGGGCTCTCGGCATGTCAACCGGTCACGCCGAGACGTTCAAGTACTGCGAGGAATGGCTGCGTCGTCTGGAAGGTGATCCTGTGACCGCAGGCGACGCGACGCCAGTGAGCGATCACCAGGCTCGAATCGAGCAGAGCGCACCCTTCGGTCCCTGATTGGTCTTCACGACCACGCCGTCGACGGCAAGCGCACAGTGGATGTTGGGTTTCTTCGGTGACTCGCCGCCGGTGCCCGCGACAACCATCGCCCACTGATCGGGGTCGGCCAAACTGACGTCGAGGTTCCATTGCTGGTTCGGACCGACGTCGGCTTCGATGTTGGGGCTGAACAGGTAGGGGTTGTGGCTGTATTCCGCCCAGTTCGGCGGGTCGACGTCGCGGAAGTAGATCTCCGCGGTGAACGGCTGCTCGGCCCAAACCGTGTAATGGATTTGATGCAGTGGCGGAGGCGGCGGGTCGTCCGCGGCCGCGGTTGCGGTGCCGAAGGAGAGACAAGCCGCCGCCAACGCCGTTGCCGACAGCACGCCCAACAACGGCCTGGTACGCACGCGATCAGCCGGAAACCTCATTTCCGAGATCCTAAAACGTTGTTTCCACCTCTGGTCTCGAATCGGGGATCTGAAGGTTACAAGCTCAGGATTGTCGCCATCCAGTACCCGGAGCACCGTAGACCCGGGCCAGCCCGAACAATGCTCGTGAGCGCCTGCCACACGCGGTGTTCAAGATTCTCCCTGGTGTTGGGCATGACCGCATGATGGACGACCCCGCCCTCGTGGCGCGCGCCATCCTGGCCGTTACCGGCGCCGCGACGAACTAGTCACTCCGCTCGGGTCCTCGCGACAGCAAGCACGTCGACTTGGCGGAGGTTTGCGACTCCATCTGCGGATCGAAAGCAAGCTAACGCTGCAACTGGGTTTGTCATAGCACGGCGCGGGCTATTAGCGCGCGCTAGCGTGGCGTCATGCCGTTTGCCACCTTGGGGAGGCGTTTTGCACCACTACGCAGAGGGGGTTCCCCATGAACCTGACACGGTTGGTCGTGATCTTTGTAGGGTTGCTGTTCCTGAACGGGGTCCTGGCTGGCACCGCTTCGGCGACGACCGTCGTGGAGTGCCGGATGCTGATAGCCCATCTGCGGAACGACACGGTCGAGGCCCAGCGCCAGTCCGCCCAGATAAAGGACCCAAGCGGCAGCCTCGCAATGCTTGATGACGTCTCCGCGATGCTGGCGGAAGGCAAGAACGCGGATGCCATCCAGAAGCTGACCGACTTCGTCGCGCAGGGACACCCCTCGATAGGCGTGCAGGATGTAATCGGCTGCATCAACGCAATCGGCACCCCCTAGCTCGACCGCGCGCACCATCACTTCAATCGGACGACGCATCGTTCGGCTGGATGGGCGTAAGTCGAGTCCACGGCACCGCGAAGACACGGCAACGGCAGATTTTAATGACAACGAAGTAACTACTCGGTCGTTGAGCAGTTAGTCTGCCTGGCGAAATTGTTTGGTTGCAGCGAAGGTCGGCAACCGGGCCGGGAGCGGTGGGCTGCGCGGCCGGATTGCGGCCTTTGTCTTCCGCGAGGCGTTGGCGGAGGCAACCGTTACGGTGTTCAGCAGCTAGCCCGCTCGCCAGCGCGCCGGCTGCCCGGCTCGTCGGCCCGTCATCCGAAGTGGTGGTGGGCCGACGGCTGTCACATTGGCAGGCAGGGAGGACCGTGCCATCAACTCCGTTTCGCAGTTCATGGCAGCGGGAACACAATTACACTTGGCGTGGGGCTAGGGTTGTCGCGTTGCGGTTCGACTTAGGAGTCATCATGATGTTCGCCCGCCACGACATCGCCAAGCTCGTCGGCACAGGGATAGCAGTAGCCGCCCTTAGTCTGACCACCCCCGGCAGCGCCGCCGCCGATGCGACCGACGACGCATTTCTCCACAAGCTCTTCGACGACGCGGTCAATTTTTCAGGTGCGGAAAACGACTATCCAGAGGGCCCGGACGGTCTGCGAGGCATTTGCCTCCGGCATGTCGCCAGCGAACGTTCACGAGAAACACTAAACCACTCCGCATTTTCTCCACGCCAGGCCGCGATTTTCATGGCCGACGCGGTCCAAGCCTACTGCCCCAGGTACGCCGCCCAGTTCATCAGCTAAGTCGAGCGTGCCACGCGGGCCGACCGCCCAGACGACGAGCCACCTGTTCTTTGGACATAGGCTGTTGTTGTGCTAGGTGAACTGGTACAGACCACGGCCGGGAAGTGGATCACCCGCCCGCCGACGCGCTGCCCGAACGGGCACCCCTAGGCGCGAACCAAGTCCTCGTCGGCCACGCGCTTGCCTCGGCCACGGCGCATTGCACTGCATTGTTGGGGCCTGCCGCGGTGCGGCTCTCGACTCGTCGCTATTGATTCAGCCCGAAAGGGGGCTAGTCACGGCGCTTTTCCGATCGTTCCCCAGTCATAAGCCGTCCACGCCTGATCCAGGACTGCATTCTCTGAAAGCTGCTTTACCTACTAATCCCCATGAGATTCGGGACTCACGATTCGCCGGATCGGTCAGGAAGCTACCCAGATTCCACGCTTTCCCCTGAAGCGTTACGAGACGCTCAATGTCACCGCTTGAATATGCGGTCGACGGGATTTTCGGCGAGGCGCCAATGAGGGCCCGGAAGTCGACTCGGCCCCCTCCTCTGCGGCTTGTCCCAGTCGCACGCCTCAGTTCGCCGGACCACTTCACTTCGGCCAGGATGACGGCGTTGTCGCAGACGACGATCCAGTCGACTGATCTTTTTCCCTCGTCGTAGAGAATGTCTGGGTAGAGCTGGGTGTTCGGGATCGTCGCGAGCTGCCGCCCGACGTACTGCTCGAACAAATCACCGACATCGTCTGCCCCACAACCGGAACCACTAGATCGCCCAGGATGCCGGAGACCATCGGTTTCGCCAGCAGCGGGTTTGTATGAGAATCGGCGGTACCAGCGGGGCTGTCAGTCAGTAAAGAGTCAGTAAAGATAAATCGCCAGGATCGCCGCCCACAGCACGATGAGCCATGCGTCGGTGGCGATCTTCAGCCACCGCGGGCGCGGTGCGCACTTCCATGAAGTACTGGATGATCATGCGCCCCTTGACGAAGCCCAGTACCAAGACGGCAACGGTGATCGGCACGCTGGCCACCGCATGGCCCACCGGGATGTCCGGGGGCCAGCCACCACGAGATCACCGTGATGGCCGACAGGATGAGCCATACGTAGGTGGTGGTCCTGGCGGATCGGCTCTCCGACTTGTTTTTCGCAGCCACGGTCGCGGTCACTCGTTCACCTCATCACGTACAGCAGGCCGAAGATGACAATCCAGAGCAGGTCGACCATGTGCCAGTAGGTGGCACCGGATTCGACCATGGATATGCGTCGCCGTCGAGGGTTGCGCAGTTCGCGCACCACGATTCCCAGGATCAGCAGGCCGAGCCCCACGTGGAAGAGGTGCACACCGGTGAGCATGTAGTAGAACATGAAGAACTCGTTGCTCGGCATGGTGTGGCCCTGGGCGACCTTGGCCGACCACTCGTAGGCCTTGATCAGAATGAACAACACCCCGCATGCCCCGCCCAGATAGGTCAGCCGCAGCGCACCGTCGTGGTCGCCAGACCGGGCCCTCTGCACGCTGCGCGCGATGAACCACGAACTGGTAAGCAGCACAAGGGTGTTCACCACGCCGACGGTGAGATTGAGGTGTTGCTGTGACTGCAGGAACTCCTCAGGTGCCATTGCGCGGTGGACCATGAAGATGATGAAGTAGGCGCCGAAGAACACGAAGTCGCCGAGCACCATGACCCACATTGCGCCGTCGCCGGGCATGTGAGCCGTGCGGCCGGCGGACGGGACGGTTGCGGCGGTGTCCACGTCGGTCGCCGTCTGCTCTGTGTTCGTCATGGCAGCGGCGCCTCGTCGGTGGGCTGAAGCTCATTCGCCTTCTTGAGCAGAACGATCAGGCACGAGATCCAGATCCCGAATATCACGGTGCCCTCCCAGAAGGCGATCGATCCGTTCCACGCGAACGGGCCCGCCTTCGAGATGAACACCGGCACGGCCATGACTTCGGTGACGATCTGCCAGACGGTCACGTAGGCAAACCATTTCGGGAAAATCTGGTTCTTGTCGTAGAGGATCGCGATCGCGAACGCGATCCACGCGGTGGTGAAGCAGCCCAGGGATCCGACGTAGGACAGCAAGCCGAGGTCGTAGAGCAGGGCGAGTAGTTCGGGATCACGATCCGGGCGGTACACCGCGGTGAGGAAGCAGAACGCCACCAGAAGACATCCTGGGAGTGCGCCGATGGCCAGGGATCCCATGTAGGCGTAGCCCAGCACGGAGCCGACGGTCATTCGCTTGATGTGGTACATGACGATGCCGTTCGCTACGCCCGCGCCGCCGACGATGAAAACCAGGATCCCGAAACCGATTTGGATCGTCGTGGCGTGCTGGTGGAAGAAGTGCGCCATCTGGTCGGTGGTGACATCCGGACGCGGCGGCGGCATCACCCGCGCCAGCGCGAAGAAGATGATCCCGAACGCCGTGTAGAAGGCGGGCACGATCCAGAACACGATCCACACGTCGCGCTTGCCCGCACGGGTAGGTGGATCGGCGTCGATGGCTTCGGCCGTCGAGGCCTTCGCAGTCGATACCGTGCTGCTCACCGTGTCACGCCTTCTTCGACGGCCTGGCGGTGCAGCACGCTCTCAGCACGAAGAACATCACCAGCACGAAGAGCGCGAACGACCCGTTGCGCAGCCAGAACGACACCGCACCGTCCCAGGCCAGCGGGCCCGTCTTGCAGATGGCCGCGCCGACGGCGGGGGCCATGGCCAGCGCCGTGACGAGCGAGTAGAGCCCGACCCACCGCGGGAACACCGGGTTGGGTCCGTCGTCGAAGTGAATCGCGGCCGCAAGCAGCAGGTTCATCGCGACGAGCGCACCGACCGGCGCGATGAAGATGATCCATGCCATGTCGTTGAGCAGCATCACGAGTTCGGGATTGCGGCCGGACCGGAACGCCGCAGTAAGGAAGAAGATGTCGGCGAGCGCGAACAGCGTCGCGCCGCTGACCGCGGCGGTCAGATAGCAGTAGGCGAAGACGTGGCTCTGCGTCGCCATTCGTTTCATTTGGACCACGATCACCATGAAGAGCGGGAGCAGCATGATGCCGCAGATGTTGAAGGTGATCATGGTGAACCAGACCATCGGGGCGTTCTCGGAGTAGAACGCGGCAACCTGGTCGGCCGACATGCTCGGTGACATCGGGGGGAAGAATCCCGGGAACGCGAGGAAGGCGACCAGCAGCACTGTGCCGAAGATCGGCACGGTCCACAGGCTGATCAGCTGTGTCCTGATGTTCGCCGTCTTCGGCAGGTCCTCGGCTTCGGCAAGAATCTGCATCGAATCTCCTTCGGGGCTAGCTAGCCGATCGGCTATCCGTGAGAGTAGCCGATCGGCAAGCGCTGTCACAAGCGCCGCAGCGCGCGTACGACTTTGATGTAGGGAGCTGTGGTTGCCGCGCTCTTGCCGAGACTGGGCTGTATGGCGCCGGCGTTGCCCACGACGAGATAGCGCAAGCCCTGGTCGCGGAACTCGGCGATCTGGTCGACGACCTCGTCGGGCGTGCCAACGGTGAACAGCTCAGCGACCAGCGACCGGGGGGTTTTCGCGGCATACGACAGCGCGGTCTTCTCGTCGATCAGTTGAGGGATGAGCTCTTGCACACCGGTGAAATCCGCGCCCAGCGGATGCTCCGCGCCGTGGCGCGCCCATGCTTCGGCCGTGCAGTTGAGCGTGAAGATCTTGGCGATATCGGAGTCGATGACCTCATCGACCTCGTCCCGCGACCGGGCGGTCACGATGAACCGGATGAGCGCAGGCTTGATGTCGTTCGGGTCGCGCCCCGCATCCGATGCCGCCGTCCGCAACCAGGCCAGCTGTTCGCCATACTCCACCGCTCTGGTCGTGCCGGGGAACCAGCCGTCGGCGTAGCGCCCGGTCGCGCGAATCATGCGGGGCCCGTGCGCCGCGACCCAGATCTCCGGCCACTTACCCTTGTATGGCGGAAGGGCGAACGTAGCCTTGTGCAATGGAAAGAACGGCGAGTCCCTGGTGACCAGTTCGCCGTTGGAGTTCCACAGCGCGCGAATGGTGGCCAGCGCTTCCTCGAAGCGCGCCACCGGCTTTGACCAGTCGACACCGTAGGGCGCATTGCTTTCCTTCTCACCGGTTCCGATGCCGAGCACCGCGCGACCTCGGGTGAGCAGATGCAGCGTGGCTGCGGCCTGGGCGGTGACCGCGGGATTGCGTCGGCCGGTGTCGGTGACCGCTACGCCGAGGCGCATCCGGCGGAGATTGTTCTTGGCGGCCAGGTAGCCCAACATCGTCCACGGCTCCAGGTGCGCGTCCATTTTGGGGATCACCTTGGCGGCGCCGACGTACTTGGGCTTCCACATCGACGGCGGCAGTACCGAATTGAGGTGGTCGGCAACCCAGAAGGAGTCGGCTCCGCACGCCACCGCGGTCAGGTAGTCGGCCTGGATCGGGGGCTTGGGGCCGTACCGCGAGTTGATGGTGTTGTTCATGATGCCGACACCGAAACCGGACATGTGGGGTCCTAGCTCTCCGGCGCCGACCAGAACGCCCGCATCGACGTGATCTTGGCCTCGTCGTCGAACGTCATCACGTCGATCCCGTCTATCCGGGTGTGGACGTCCCCGGTGACGACCGTGAGGCGCGCCAGGAATGCCGCCTCGTTGTCGATGATGTGCACCGACAGGAGTTCGACTGTGCGGTCCTGCTTTTCGATGCGGCTGTACAGCTCGCGGATGGCGTCGCGGCCCCGTCGGACGCTGCTGCCGACGGGATCCTCCACGACCGCATCGGGCGTATACAGCGCGGCAAGCTCATCGGCGCTGCCCGCACCGAGCAGCTCGGCGTAGCGGTTGACGGTGTCGGCGACGGTTGGCATGACCACAGCCGATCGGTGCTTCGCTACCGCGAAAGGATCGTCGCCGAGGCCGTCCCCGGTGCGCCGTAGACCTGCGCCAAACCGACCTTCGGCTCGCCAGGCACCTGGCGTTCGCCTGCCTCGCCGCGCAACTGGCGCACCAGCTCGTGCACCTGCCTCAGGCCAGAGGCACCGATGGGTTCGCCGTTGGCGATCAGCCCGCCATCGGTGTTGACCGGCATCGTGCCGTGGATCTCGGTGGCGCCGTCGGCCAGCAGCTTCTCCTGGTCGCCGTCAGCGCACAGACCGGTCTCGGCCATGTGGATGACCTCCGCGCCTGCGTCGGTGTCCTGCAGCTGGGCCACGTCGATGTCCTCAGGACCGATGCCTGCGGCCTCGTATGCGGCGCGGGCGGCGTACACCGTCGGCGACGAATCCTCTTCCAGCGGGGCGAAGGTGGCGTGTACCTCATAGGCACCGAAACGGCGGGTGCGAATCTCTGTGGCCTTCACATAGACCGGCTTGTCGGTGTAGCGATGTGCGATGTCGCCGCGGCACATGATCACCGCGGCCGCCCCTTCGTCGGGTGTACAGAACATATACTGGGTCAGCGGATAGTTCAGCACGGTCGAGTTGAGGATCTCTTCCTCCGAAATCGGCTTGCGCCGGAATGCATTCGGGTTCTTCTCACCGTTGCGGAAGTTCTTGGCCGCGACTTTGGCCAGGGTTTCCTGCGAGATGCCGTGCTTGTGGAGGTAATGATTGGCCTTGATCCCGAAGAATTTCGTGGTGACGAACTGTCCGTTCTCGGCATACCACTGGGGGAGCGCAAGCTTGGCCGGGTCGTCGGTGAACGCACCACGGGGATGCTTGTCCATGCCGATGGCGATGCCGATGTCGTACTTGCCAAGTCGGATCGTGTCGGCGGTCTGCTGGATGGCCGACGCCGCGGTCGCGCAGGCGTTGAAGACGTTGGTGAACGTGATCCCGGTGAGGCCGACCAGCCGGGTCACGGCGTCCGGATTGGACACCTCATGGCTTCCACCGAAGCCGAACTGGATGTCTTTCCAATCGACACCCGCGTCGGTGAGTGCGGCCTGGATCGCGTCGGCGCCCATCTCCATCGCGGTCTTGTCAAACCGGCCGAACGGATGAAGCCCAACACCGATGATGGCGACTGCGTTTTTGTCGGTCATCACGCCATTTCCTCTCGTCTACACCGGCTGGAAGGCGAACGTGACGAGCTCGTTGCCTTCCTCATCGGTGGTGAAGGGCACCATGGTCAGCTCGACGTCCATGCCGAACTGCAACTTTTTCGGGTCGTTCTCTGTGAGCCGACCCTCGACCCGGATCACGTCGTCGAGTTGGACCAACCCGACTCCGAAGGGGACGAAGTCCTTACCGGTGGGCCCCTTGTACGGTGCCCCTGGCGGGAAGCCCTGGGTGGTCCACGCCACCAGGGTGCCGCGCCGCGGCAGCTTCACCTCGGACATCTGGCTGGCGCTGCACTTCGGGCAATGCTGCTGGACGGGAAAGGTCGTGGCGCCACACGCACCGCACCGGCTTCCGATCAGCTGCGCGTTGTCCTCGGGCCAGGTAGAGATCTCGGGCGCGAGCGCCTTCTGCTGTGTCGACACCCGGTTGACACTAATCGGAAATGGCATTCTCGTCTAGAGAGAACACGTGCTAGCCTTCCCGCGTGGATGCCGATAAGGCGCAGATCACCGAGGTGCTGATCCGCTACGCCACGGGCATCGACTCCAAGGACTGGCCGCTGTTTCGCAGCTGCTGGGCCGACGAAGTCGACCTCGACTACGGCGAGCTCGGACAGTTCACCGACCCCGACGCGTTCACCGACCTCTTCGCACAGGTGCACAACCCGATGGGGCCCACATACCACCGGCTGTCGAACTTCGTCATCGACGTCGACGGCGATGCGGCAACCGCGCGCACCTACGTGCACGCCGTGCTCATGGTGACCTCCGACGACAACGGCCCCTGGGTCGACGTCGTCGGCCATTACGACGACGAACTGGTGCGCGGCGCCGAGGGTTGGCGGATTCGCCGCCGGGCAACCTGCACCCCGCGGATGCTCACCGGGGGCGGCGATGCGGGACCCCCGTCATGACGGAGGACTTCGCGCAGAAATACGGGCGCTGGGCCGTCGTCGCAGGCGCATCCGAAGGCATTGGTGCCTGCCTGGCCGACGAGCTGGCGCAGCGCGGGCTGAATCTCGTTCTCATCGCGCGGAATCGGGCGCTGCTGGAAGAGGTCGCCGATGGCGCGCGTGAGCGTCATGGGGTCGAGGTCAGATCGGTCGTGCAGGACCTGACCGACCCCGACGTCGCCGCGAAGGTGGCTGGGGCGACTGACGGGCTCGCGGTCGGGCTGGTTATCTACAACGCAGGAGCTTCGGACCGAACGACCACGTTCCTGGACACCGGCTTCGACCATGCGCTCAAGCAGATCAAGCTCGACTGCGTGGGTCCGGTCGCGCTGGTGGACCATTTCGCTCCGGCGATGCGCGATCGCGGCCGGGGCGGCATCGTGCTGGTCGCGTCGCTGGCGTGCGTCGCCGGATCGGCCACCTTGGCGATCTATTCGGCAGTGAAGGCGTTTCAGCACAACTTCGCCGAAGGCCTATGGGCCGAGTTGCGTTCCCAAGGTGTCGATGTGTGCTGCACACCCCTCGGCATGACATACACACCGGCGCTGCAGCGGATGGGCGTCGAGTACGACCCGCAGACCCAGATGCTTTCCGAGGACGTGGCGCGCGAGATCGTCGAGAATATCGGCAACGGTCCCGTGCACGTGGTCGGTGAGAACAACCGGGCGGTCGCCTCACAGGTGTGGACCATCGACCGGCGCACGCTGGTCGAGATGATGAGCGCCGCCACAACGGATTTCGCCAATCGAAGGGATGCCTGATGCGCGCGGTGGTGCTGCGGGACGGCAAGCTTGATGTTCGGGAGACCGCCGATCCGGTACCCGGCCGCGGCGAGCTGCTGATCAAACCGCTCAGCGCGGCGATCTGCGCCTCGGATGTGCACTACATGGACCATCCGAACTCCGCCGCACGGTTTGTGTGGGACTCCGACCGCGACACGATCATGGGCCACGAGTTCATCGGTGAGGTGGTGGGTCACGGTCCGGATTGCTCGGATGACTTCCCGGTCGGCACGCGTGTCACCAGCCTGCCGCTCATCATCCGGGCGGGCGAGGAACCACTGGTCATCGGGCACCATCCCGACGCGCCGGGCGCCTTCGGCGAGCTGATGATCGTGTCGGAAATGATGTCGCGCAGAGTGCCCGACGGTGTGCCCAACGACTCGGTGGCACTGGTGGACGCTTTTGCGGTGGGGGAGTTCTACGTTCGCTGCTCCGGCATCGGGCCGGGTGAGCTACCACTGGTCATCGGGGCAGGCGCCATCGGCCTGTCGACGGTGGCCGCGCTGGTTGCGCGCGGCGTCAGCCCGATCGTGGTGTCGGACTACAGCGACGAGCGGCTCTCGTACGCCAAGAAATTCGGTGCAGACGTGCTGGTCAATCCGGCGTCTCGCGATCCCTATGAGGTCTGGCGAGAGACCTTTCGAGCCAAGAAGTTTCAGACCACGCAGGTCATCTTCGAATGCGTCGGCCGCAATGGCCTCCTGCAGAGCATCGTCGACTCCTGTGAATTCATGGCTCGCGTGCACGTCGCGGGCGGTTGGTACGACGCGGGCACGATCGATTGCACCGACGCCACGCACAAAGGCATGACGATTCAGTTCGGTGGCGGACCGCATCCGCAGGATTGGTACGGCACGCTGGACGCGGTCGCCGACGGTCGGCTGGATCCGTCACCCAGCATCGGCAGAACCATCGGCCTCGACGAGGTGCCCGAGGCCCTCGACCAAGTGCGCAAAGGCCAGGGGCCACCCCGCGTCGTCGTGCACCCCTCATGAGAGTGTTGCCCGGCCCGGTTCGCCAGATCGGTTATGTCGTCACCGATCTCGACCGTGCGATCGACGGGTGGCTGGCGCTCGGTGTCGGCCCGTGGTTCGTCATGCGGGGGCTGTCCCTGTCCGCGTTTTACCGGGGCGAGCCCTGTGAGATCACCCAGTCGTTAGCGCTGGCCCACAGTGGCGACCTGCAGGTCGAATTGATTCGGCAAGAGGACGAAACACCGAGCGTCTTCACCGAGTTCCTTTCGTCCCATGGCGAGGGATTCCACCAACTTGCTTATTGGACAGCTGATTTCGAGACCATTATGCAAGCGGTGGGAGATGCGGGTTGGCCGATCGTCTGGTCCGGTGGCAGCGATCTCGGCGTGCGATTCGCATACGCCGAACCACCGAACAGTCCCGCGCAGGTCATCGAGATCTCGGAGCTGAACGACGTCACCGGCGGCATGGCGAAATTCATTCGTGAGACGGCCGAGAATTGGGACGGCAGCGACCCCATACGCGTGCTCGGCGCGTAGTTGTAATCACTTGCCGCGCTTCATCACCTTGTCCGCAGCGGCCCAGTGCTCTTCCGAAACCCACAACCGCGCAAACGCAGCGACCGCCTCGGTGGTGGTGACCCCGCGCATCACGCGCTTGATCTCACCGGAGGGCCGGTGCGCGAGTGCCTTGGCGATCTGCCGCCAGTCCTTCTCGAAGGACTCGCGCGGAACCACGTGGTCGACCAGTCCGCTGCGCTGCGCTTCCTCAGCGGTCAGGATCATGCCGGTGCCTGCCAGCAGCAAGGCCTTGCCGAAGCCGACCAGATCGACGAGGCGCTCGGCGCCACCCCAGGCCGGCATGATCTCGAGTGACACCTGGTTGAACCCGATCTTGATGTCGTCGGCGGCCAACCGGATATCGGCCGCCACCGCCACCTCGGCGCCGCCCCCGAGCGCATGCCCGTTCAGTGCTGCGATGGTCGGCGTCGGAAAGCCGGCGATCCGATCACAGATCGACCGCATCCGCCACGCCATGGCGCCGGCCTCTTGTTCGGTGCGTAGCGCGCTGAGTTCTTTGAGGTCCCCGCCGGACACGAAGGCGCGATCGCCCGCGCCCGTTATCGCCAGCGCGCCCGCGCCCTCGGCCCCGTCGAGCGCCTTGTCGAACTGGTCCATCGTTTCCAGCGAGATAGCGTTGCGAGCATGCGGGCGGTCGATGGTGATGACCGCCAAACCGTCATCCAACTCAAGGTCGACCATCAAGCGTTCTCCGTGTGCGGTATTGGCATTCTCTGTATCGGAGAATAGCATCACGTCCAGACGGAGGTGCGGCGCCGCGCAATGCGAAAAATCCCGGTAGAGCTGACGAAACGCTACGAGGACGAGGGGTGGTGGAGGCCCGAAACGCTCGGCGATCTCGTCGCCGACGGACTAAAGGCCAATCCCGACTCCGGCTTCTGGGTGCACTCCGCCGTGCGCCCCTTTGAGGGCACGTTCGCCGACGTCGAGCTGCTGGCCCGTCGACTGGCCGCTGGTCTTCGCAAACGTGGCGTCGGGCCGGGGGATGTGGTGGCGCTGCAACTGCCGAACTGGATGGAAGCCGCGGCATCGTTTTGGGCCTCGGCATTCCTCGGTGCTGTCGTGGTGCCGATCGTGCACTTCTACGGCCGCAAAGAACTGAGCCACATCTTGGCCACCGCGCGGCCGAAGGTGTTCATCACCGCCGAGGAGTTCGGACGGATGAAGTACCAGCCGGACCTGTGCGCGGATGTACCCGTCGTGGGTCTAGTGGGAAGCACATTCGACGATTTGCTCGACGATGAGCCGATGGCGGGCACCATCGCAGCCGATCCGGCCGGCCCGGCACTGATCGCGTTCACCTCGGGCACGACCAGCGATCCCAAGGGCGTCATCCACAGTCATCAGACCCTCGGCTTCGAAACCCGCCAGCTGCTTGCGAATTACCCCCCAGGGCGCGGAAGACAACTCACCGCCACACCTGTCGGGCACTTCATCGGCATGCTGGGCGCGTTCCTGATCCCGGTGCTCGAGGGTGCCTCCATCGATCTGTGCGACGTGTGGGATCCCGGCCAGGTCCTCAAGCTCATCGAGACGTACGGCCTGTCGATCGGCGGTGGGCCGCCCTACTTCGTCACCAGTTTGATGGACCATCCCGACTGCAGCGCCGAGCACATGTCGCACTTCAAAACCGTTGGCTTCGGCGGATCTACGGTGCCCGCGTCGGTCACCCGCAGGCTGGCCGACATGGGGATCTTCGTGTTCCGCTCCTACGGCAGTTCCGAGCATCCGTCGATCACGGGATCGAGTGGCGATGCGCCAGAGGAGAAGCGGCTCTACACCGACGGGAACCCGCGGCCCGGCGTGGAGATCCGACTGGGTCCGGATGGTGAGATCTTCAGCAGGGGGCCGGATCTGTTTCTCGGCTACACCGACGACGCGTTGACCGAACGAGCCTTCGACGCCGACGGCTGGTACCGCACCGGCGATGTCGGGGTGCTCGACGAAGACGGCTACCTGACGATCACCGACCGCAAGGCCGACGTCATCATTCGAGGCGGTGAGAACATCAGCGCGCTCGAGGTCGAGGAGTTGCTGATGGCGATGCCCGCCGTCGCCGAGGCCGTGGTGGTGTCCGTGCCCGATGCCCGGCTCGGCGAGCACGCGGCCGCCGTGCTACGCGTCAAGGCCGGACAGACCATGCCGACGATGGCCGAGGTGCACGAGCACTTCGAACGGGCTGGGGTGGCCAAGCAGAAGTGGCCGGAAGACCTCCACGAAGTCGACGACTACCCGCGCACCGCGAGCGGGAAGGTGCAGAAGTTTCTGGTCCGGCAGGGGATTGCCACCCAACATAGATGAGAATAGGATTCTCTAAAGATGAAAAGGAGTGTTCCATGGGGCAGCTTTCGCACAAGGTCGACATACCATTTCCGCTCTTCGACGCGGACAACCACCTCTACGAACCAGAAGAGGCGCTGACCAAGTTCCTGCCCAAGGAGTACAAGGACGTCGTCCAGTATGTGCAGGTCAACGGCCGCACCAAGATCGCGTTACGCGGCCAGATCAGCAACTACATCCCGAACCCCACCTTCAATGTGGTGGCCAAGCCCGGCGCGTGGGAGGAGTACTTCAAGTTCGGTAATCCGGACGGCAAGACAAAGCGGGAGCTCTTCGGGGAGCCGATGCGGTCGATTCCGGCGTTCTTCGAGCCCGGTCCGCGCCTCGAGCTGATGAACGAGCTCGGTCTGGACCGCTCGCTGATGTTCCCGACGCTGGCGAGCCTGGTCGAGGAGCGACTGCGCGACGACCCGGTTGCGATCCACGTCATCATCCACGCCCTGAACGAGTGGCTCGACGAGGTGTGGGGGTTCAACTACCAGAATCGGATCTTCACCACTCCGGTCATCACGCTGCCCATCGTCGAGAAGGCCATCGAAGAGCTTGACTGGGTTGTCAAGCGCGGTGCCCGCGTCATCCTTATCCGCCCGGCCCCGGTGCCCGGCTTCCGTGGGCCGCGATCGTTCGCCCTGCCCGAGTTCGACCCGTTCTGGCAGAAGTGTGTCGAGCACGACGTGCTGGTCGCCATGCACTCCAGCGACAGCGGCTACTCCCGCTACACCTCCGAGTGGGACGGCGCCGCCCAGGAGATGCTGCCGTTCCAGACCAACGCGATGAACATTCTCAACGAGTGGCGTCCCGTTCAGGACGCGGTGGCCTCGTGGGTGATTCACGGCGCGCTGTTCCGGTTCCCGACGCTCAAGGTGGCGGTCATCGAGGCGGGTTCGAAGTGGATGTTCCCGCTACTGGACAACATGGCCGAGGTTTGGAAGAAGGCACCCGAGGCCTTCCCCAGTAACCCGATGGAAGAGATCAAGAACCGCATCCACGTCAGCCCGTTCTACGAAGAGGGGATCGACGACCTGATCAACCTCATCGGCGTGGACCGCGTGCTCTACGGCTCCGACTACCCACATCCGGAGGGCCTGGCCGAGCCGACGCACTATGTGACAGCGCTCGAGCATCTCCCCGTCGACGACCAGGCAAAGATCATGGGCGGCAACCTATCCCGGCTCGTCACGGTGTGACCCACCCACAACCTTGGCAGACCATCCCCGAGATGGTTTTGAGCGCGGCGGACCGCTTCGGCGGTGCGGAAGCGGTCGTCGACGGTCCGTTGCGGCTCAGCTTCGCCGAGGTTGTCGATCGGATCCGCTGCGCAGCAGGCGCATTCGTCGACCTTGGCGTCAACAAGGGTGAGCGGGTCGCCGTCTGGGCGCCGAATTCGGCGGAGTGGATGATCGCGGCATTCGGGTTGCTCACCGCCGGCGGTGTCCTTGTTCCGGTCAACACCAGGTTCAAGGCAGAAGAGGCGGCCGACGTCATCGCCCGCAGC
This sequence comes from uncultured Actinomycetota bacterium, assembly GCA_963804905.1. GTDB lineage: Bacteria > Actinomycetota > Actinomycetes > Mycobacteriales > Mycobacteriaceae > Mycobacterium. Next base: position 16,733 of record CAWDSB010000015.1, read on the forward strand.
CGCGCCAAGGCGGTGCTCGTCCAGAAGGGCTTCCTCGGCCAGGAACACCCGGTTCCCCCTGGTGTTCCTGCCATCGATCTGAAATCGGACTTCCTGTCCAGCGGCGAACCGTTCGAGCGGGCCGTGGACGGTGCGGACATCTCCGACATCATCTATACGTCAGGGACGACCGGGCGGCCCAAGGGCGCGATGATGAATCATCGCCAGACGCTGCGGATGTACGAGGAGTGGGCGACGCTCGCGGACCTCCGTGAGAACGACCGCTATCTGATGATCAATCCGTACTTCCACACGTTCGGGCTCAAGGCCGGGTTGATCGCGTCATTCCTCCGCGGCGCGACGATGCTGCCGGTCGACGTCTTCGACGTTGATCGGGTCGTGGAGCTGATTGACGCGGAACGGATCACGATGCTGCCCGGCCCGCCGACGCTGTATCACTCGCTGCTGTCCGTTGCCGACAAGAGCAAGCTGGCGACGCTGCGGGCCGGTGTCACCGGCGCCGCGGACATCCCCGTGGAGCTGGTTCGCCGGATACTGCAGGACCTTCCGTTCCGGACACTGATGACGGGATACGGGCTGACCGAGGCCGGCAATGTGACGCTATCTCGGCCGGGTGACTCCTTCGAAGACGTCGCCTCCACCGCCGGCCTGCCGTGCGATGGCGTCGAGGTGCGTATCGCCGGCGATAGTGAAATCCTGGTTCGCGGATACGGCGTCATGGCGGGTTATTTCGACGACCCGATGGCAACCGCCGAGGCGATCGACGGCGACGGCTGGCTGCATACGGGCGACCTCGGCAGCTTCACACAGTCGGGCCGCCTCCGCATTGTCGGACGCAAGAAGGACATGTTCATCGTCGGCGGATTCAATGCCTACCCTGCCGAGATCGAGGGTTTCCTGCTCGAGCATCCCGCCGTCGCGCAGGCCGCGGTGATCGGTGTGCCCGACGAGCGGTTGGGTCAGGTGGGCAAGGCGTTCATCGTCGTAAAAGACGGCGAAATGGCCGTCAGCGGCGACGAGCTGGTCGCCTGGAGCCGCGAGCGGATGGCCGGATTTAAGGTCCCTCGGTTCGTCGAGTTCCTCGAAGAGCTACCGTTGAACGCCACAGGCAAGGTGATGAAGGACAGGTTGCGCTGAGCATTCGCACAGCGGGGAAATAGCATTTCCGCAGGAAACACAGCCCGGTCCCGATCTGGGGATGCTGTATCGTCGCGGCAATACTCAAAAATGAATAATGCCATTCTCATATTGAGTAGAGCACGCGCAGACAAGGAGGTCGCTGTGCCGTCTTTCAGGCGCCGCGCGTCGGTGATCGACGCTGATCGCGTCGATGAACCGCCGCAGGATCCTGGCAAGCCGACTGATGCGGCCGAGGCACTGGCCCTCGCGGAGGAGGCGGAGGCCGAGGCCGCCGAGGCCGAGGCGGTCGCTGCCGCCGCGGGCGCCAGGGCCCGCGCGATCCGGCTGCGGCGGCAGGCCCAAGCCGCTGAACGCGAAACGCCTGCTGACGTCGAAACAGCCGCCGAGGTGGAAACGGAAGCCGGTGCCGCCGGAACTAAATCCCCCGAAGCAGCCGAAGTCGACACCGAAACGTCCGACGTCGTAGCCGCACCGGCCGAGACGACCGAGGTCGATAAGGCCGGCTCGGACACCGTAGACAGTGACGAAGAAGATCTCGCCGAGGAGCTTGCGGACGCCGAACCCGTCCGCACGCGACGTCGGTGGCGAGCCGCTCGGATACTGAAGACCCTTGCGGCTGCCCTCGCTGTCGCCTGCACGGCCGCATTGGTCACACTGAGCGTGCTCATGGTTCTGGACCACCGCCACCAGGCCGCCGATCAGCAGCGCCGCGCGGAGTACACCGCAGCAGCTCGGCAGAGCGTCGTGACCCTGATGTCGCTGGACTTCAACAAGGCGAAGGAGGACGTACAGCGCATCATCGACAACTCGACCGGCCAGTTCAGGGACGACTTCAAGAACCAAGCGGACGACTTCATCAAGGTCACGCAGGAGTCGAAGGTGGTCACCGAGGTCACTGTCAATGCCACCGCGGTCGAGTCGATGAGCGACGATTCGGCCGTCGTGCTGGTGTCGGCAAGCTCGCGCGTCACTAACTCCGCAGGGGCCAAACAGGAGCCGCGCTCCTGGCGGCTGTCCGTCGACCTGAAGCGTGACGGCGGCCAAATCAAGATGTCGAAAGTGGAGTTCGTACCGTGACCGCAGACGAAACCGCCCGCGGGACCAATGTCGACGAGGCCGAGAACGGTACGGATGAAGCCGCCGCTGAGGTCACCGCAAACGACGACGCGGCCGCCGATACGGAAACGAAGTCGGAGTCGCAGTCGCAGTCGCGAGATGGCATCGTGCGTCGGTCGACGAAGGTGACGTGGGCCCGGCTTGGTGTCCTCCTGTTGGCAGTCGCCCTAGTGGCCTCGGCAGCCGTCGCGTCGTGGCTGTACTTCAAGCAGTACCGGCCTGACCAGGAGGTGAACGCGGCCGCGTCCGCCGTCGCGCTGGACGCGGCGAAGAACGGCACGATCTCGCTGTTGTCGTACTCACCGGAGAAATTGGACAAAGACTTCGCGAACGCGAAGTCCCATCTGACCGGTGACTTCCTGTCGTACTACACGCAGTTCACCGAGCAAGTCGTCACTCCGGCGGCGAAGCAGAAGTCGGTAAAGACCTCCGCGACCGTCGCGCGGGCTGCGGTTTCCGAAATGCATCCGGACTCCGCGGTGGTGCTGGTGTTCATCAATCAGATCACCACCAGCAAGGAGAATCCTGACGGCGCGTTCGCCGCGAGCGCGGTCAAGGTGGGCTTGAAGAAGATCAGCGATGGCTGGCTGATTTCGTCGTTCGACCCGGTGTAGCCGGTGCCAGTCCGTGCTCGTCGTTGATCTCGACGACCTGCCGAGCTGTTCGTCGACGCCGGCTCAGACCGGTGTGCTCCTGGCGGTTGGATCCGCAGCGGATATCGCGTCCGCGGCTGTCCAGCCGTGGTTGCAGCGGGCGACCCTCACCCTCAGCGACGACGTGGTCGCCGACCCGCGCGTGATCACCGTCGAGTCGACGGAGGCGGCGATCGCCGAGCTGACCACCCGCGTCGAGATGTGGCCGCAGGCGGCCACCGTGTGCGACCACGTGTTGCGGGCGGTCGACCCGGCCGCGCCCGCGCTGGCAGGCGTCGTCACGGAGTCTCTCGCGTATTCGACGCTGCAATCCGGCGGCGAATTCGCCGCGTGGCTGCAGCAGCGCGGACCCGCCACGGCGCCGGTCCTGCCAGACCCCGTGGAGGCCGACCGGGACGGCCACACGCTGCACATCCGGTTCAACCGGCCTGCGCGGCACAATGCCTTCTCCAACGACACCCGTGCGGCGCTGCTGGAGGCCCTTGATGTCGCCCGCCACGACCCTTCGGTCGAGGACGTGATTCTGAGCGGCAATGGCCCGTCGTTCTGCAGCGGCGGTGACCTCGCCGAATTCGGCTCCTTCACCGACCCGGCCAGCGCGCACGTCGCACGCGTCCGGCACAGCGCCGCCCTGGTGCTCGACGAACTCACCGCCCGATTGGGCAGACGTTGCCGAGCGCGTGTGCACGGCCAGGTTCTGGGCAGCGGGCTCGAGATGGCGGCATTCTGCGGATGGGTTGACGCGCATCGTGATTCGGTGCTCGGCCTGCCCGAACTGGGCCTCGGACTGATCCCTGGCGCGGGCGGAACGGTCAGCGTGACGCGACGGATCGGCCGTTGGCGCACCGCATATCTGGTGCTGTCCGGTCGCACAATCGATGCGGAGACCGCCTTCGACTGGGGCCTGATAGACGCGGTTGAATCGGCGTAATTCGATGCAGAATGTGCTGATGGGCTCGCTGGGTATCCCGGATTCCGTGCTCGCCCGAGCGCGGCGGGTCACCCGCGACATCAGCCGCGGTACGACCGACCTCGGCGGCAGCGTCAGCGCAGACGCCGCCGAGATCCTCACCGGCCGCGCAGGACTGCTCGGGATCGGGCCGGCCGGGCTGATCTCGGCCGGCGGCTCGACGCGGCTGTTGGCCTGCAGGGACGGCTGGTGCGCGCTGACGTTGTCCCGCGTCGATGACATCGAGACGGTTCCTGCGCTTCTCGAGTTGACCGATAAACCCGCCGACCCGTGGGCGGCGTTGACCGTCGCGGCCGCCGACCGCGATGCGGCCGAGTTCGTCGCTCGGGCCCGGCTGCTCGACCTGCCTGCCGCGGTACTCGGTGAAGTCGCCGCCGCCCCAACAAGATTCGTACCCAGCGCGCACCGCGCGGTCAGGGCAGTATCGGAGCTGCTGGTCGTCGACCTGTCCTCGATGTGGGCGGGACCGCTGTGCGGGCACCTGCTGGCCGCCGCAGGCGCGACCGTCGTCAAGGTCGAAGGCCGCAACAGAGTCGACGGCACCCGCAGAGGCCACCCGGCGTTCTTCGACTGGATGAATTCGGCAAAGCTGTCGTACGCCATCGATTTCGGCGATGACGAACTGCGTCCACTCCTTGAAGTCGCCGATGCGGTGATCGAGGGTTCACGGCCGGCTGCGCTGGCCCGCCGGGGCCTCGGCCCCGAGCAGGTGCGCGGGCGACCGGGCCGGGTTTGGTTGCGCGTCACCGGTTATGGCGTCGACGGGGAGCGCGCCAATCGCGTCGCGTTCGGCGACGATGCCGCCGTCGCGGGCGGTCTCGTCGGCGCCGCGGACGCGAGGAGCGCAAAAGATTCAGCGGACGCGAGGAGCAAAAGAGCCTCAAGCCCGGTGTTCGTCGGTGACGCGATCGCCGACCCGTTGACCGGATTGGAAGCCACTCGGGCCGTGCTCGACGTCCTCGGGCGCGGGGGCGGCGAGACCGTCGAGATCGCCCTCGCAGAGGTTGCGGCAAGCTACGCCACGCAACCACTCACCGCCCCGAAAGTCGACGAGCCGCCCCGGATCCCGCCGCCACCGCACCCGGCCGCCGCGCTCGGTAGCGACAACCGCCGCGTCCGGGAACTGATCGAAGCCAGGCTCGCCGCATGCTGATTCGCCGCGGCAGGCTGCCGGACGGGCACACCGCCGACGTCCGCGTCGACGACCATATCGTCGAAATCGCCGACACGCTGGACGCGTCGGACACCGAACACGTGCTCGACGCGGACGGTGGTGCGGTGCTGCCCGGCCTGCACGACCATCATCTTCATCTAAGGGCGATGGCCGCGGCGCTCGACTCCCTCGCGGTCGGCCCGCCGCAGGTACGCACCAAAGCCCAACTGGCACAGGTGCTTGCGAACGCATCCCCAGCGCCAGACGGCTGGATCCGCGCGGTCGGCTACCACGTGTCCGTCGCCGGTGAGCTCGACCGCGAACAGCTCGACACGCTCATGGCCGACACTCCGCTGCGGATCCAGCACCGCAGCGGTGCGGTGTGGATCCTGAACTCGGCCGGACTGGCCCGCGTCGGGCTGGCCGACCATCCGGACGGCCGGTTGCACAGCGCCGATGATTGGTCGGATGCGTTGCCGCGCCGCGCGACAGCGCTCGCCGACATCACCCACCGGCTCAGCGGGTACGGGGTCACCGGCATCACCGACGCGACACCGGACCTCAATGCCGATGACATCGTCACGTTGATGGTGGCCCATCGCCGCGGCGAGATCCCGCAGCGGCTGCACTTTCTCGCGCCCGGCAAGCGGATCCTGCACGACGACCGGCTGGACGTCGACGAGCTCACCGCCTGGGTTTGCGACCTCCACGACGACGACGTGCCGGTCGCACTGCACTGCGTCACCCACACACAACTGGTCGTCGCGCTTGCCGCATTGCGTGCGGCGGGCGGGCACCCATGCGATCGCATCGAACACGCCGCGGTCGTCGCCGACGACATGATCGCCGACCTGCTCGACCTCGGGGTCACCGTCGTCACCCAGCCCAACTTCGTCGCCGAACGCGGCGAGCACTACCTGCGTGATGTGCCCGTCGAGGACCAACCCCATCTGTGGCGGCTTGCGTCGCTGCTACGGGCAGGCATACCGGTGGCCGCCAGCACCGATGCCCCGTTCGGCGGGATGGACCCGTGGGCGGCGATGCGGGCGGCCGTCCAGCGCACCACCGCAGGAGGAGAAGTCCTCGGACCCGATGAGCGCGTCTCCGCCGACGAGGCACTGCGCCTGTTCCTCGGCCACCCGGATCACCCGTCGGTGCCGCGCACTGTCGAGGTGGGTCAGCCCGGCGACCTGATAGTGCTCACGCCGACGGCGGCGGTTGAGACGCTGGCCTCCGACATGGTCGCCGCGACCATTGTCGGCGGACGGCTCAGTTAGCCTCGGCCGGTTGTGGCGGCCGGTAAAAGATCACCAGCTGGCCGATGCCGCCCGCCAGCCCAAGGCCGACCGAGATCAACATGCCGGCCCAGCCGTCGAGCCAATTGTGCCCGAAAATCAGGTAGTCCAGGCTGAACCGACCCGCGCCGAGCGTCGCGACACCGACGGCGGCGACCGCGAGCACCAGGTTGTACTCCCAGCCCTCCTTGACGATGAAGAACCCGTTCGCCCGGTGTACGGTCCACGCCGCAACGAACATCAGCGCGACGAAGCCTGCCGCAGGAATCGGGGTGAGCAGGCCGACCGCCAGGCCAAGGCCCGCCGCCATCTCGGTGGTGGCGGCGATGCGGGCATGCAGCATGCCGGGCTTCATCCCGATGCTTTCGAACCACTTGGCGGTGCCGGGTATCCGGCCGCCGCCGAAGAACTTGTTGTAGCCGTGCGCCGCCAGGGTAAGGCCGAGGCAGATGCGCAGAATCAACAGCCCGGTGTCGTAGGCGTAGCCATCCATAAGCCTTGAACCTAGTTCATTCTGTGGGCTATGGCGGCAGCCACCCGTGATCCACGCTCCCAGCCGTCTCCGCTCGCGCGAGTCAGTCAGGAATCGTAGTTCCTTCGCGACAGCGCCGAGATGGCCAGCGAGCGCGGGAACGCCTTCGATACCGCGAAGAAGCCGTGCACCGCCGTCGCCACCCCTCGAATCGCGCCAGCCAGGCGCTTGGCGGTCGCCGGGCGCCGCGCGGCGACGCCGGTCGGCTCGCCACTCGTTTCCATGTAAGGCAACGCAAGTCGGCGTGCGACGCGAAGCGCGAGTGGTGGACTACTCCACTTATTCGGCTAGTTCGAAGGCCTTGAGCACTTTGATCGGCCTGAGCCGGACGACCAGCTCGCCGGGAACGGTCTGTCGTCCGATGCCGTATACCCGAGCTTCCCTGCTCGAGTGCCCTCGGAGATGAAAGCGATTACGTCGTCGGTGAGTTCGTCCACTCGATCGAGGCTAGTCCTCTGCGTGTCGCTCATAGTCCCAGCGCTCGAGCCGCACCTGCAATTCGTGCACGCCGAGCGCGGCGATCGGTGCCGCCAGGCTCAGACAGGTCACGAATAAGGCGTTCATGGCTCACTTCCATCCTCGGTATCTATTTGACGATATGAGAGTAGAAATCGTTCACAGCGACACGCACGCGTAGTGAACTACGCGTTTTTTGGATAGGCCCCCACGAGTACGTCCAGGGCGTCCATCCGCAGATCGTGGTAGGTCGTCCTGGCGTGCGCATTCCAGTCGTCGGTCCAGCCGTCGAGCAGCGCGCCCGACCGCAGCAGCGGCATCAGTTCGGCGACAAGGTCTGGATCCGGGCGCGCCGATTCGGCGTGATCCAGGAGTTGACCCATCAAGTCCACCGCGTCGTACCAGTCGACTGACACCCCGGGACCGATCTCCACCGACTGTGCTCTCGCATCGAGCAGCGCATCGGCGCCCAGCGGACGCAGCCGCCACAGCGTCGTGCGAAACCTGGCGATCGCTCGGTCTGGGCGAGTTGTCGGCCACAGTGCCCGGCACATCCACGAGCGGGGCACCGCCCGGCGCTTCAGGGCGGCAAGCGCCACCACCCGCTGGCATGAGGGCGGCAGATCCAACAGCTGATTGTCGCGGTACACCTCGAATCCACCCAGCATGGTGATCGAGAACTGTTCCGACATTCGCCACCGCCTTCCACCGTTTCGGCTCTGCGGTTGATACTGCGAACCGGGCGGCGCGAGGGCATGCGTAGTCCACTACCTGTCCTGGACAGGGCCGCATGGGCTGGGCAAACTCTGCAGGTCATGAGTGAGGTTGAGCCGCATCCACCCGACAGCACCGTCGAGATTCACCGCATTCGCCGGATGTCCGGGCGCGATCCGCATGAGCAGCATCGGACCGCCACGCCGCTGGAGCTGCTCTTCGACCTCACGTTTGTGATCGGTTTCGGCATCGCGGCGTCCGAGTTCGCCCATCAGCTCGCCGAGAACCACGTCGGATCGGGGCTGGCCTCGTTCGCGTTCGCGACGTTCTCTATCTGCTGGGCGTGGATCAACTTCAGCTGGTTCGCGTCGGCGTACGACACCGACGACTGGATCTACCGGTTGATGACGATGCTGCAGATGGTCGGCGTCATCATTCTGGCGCTCGGTCTTCCGGCGATGTACGCCTCGATCGCTGAAGGCGAGCACGTCGACAACCGGGTGATGGTGGCCGGCTACGTGGTAATGCGAATCGCGTTGGTGACGCAATGGTTACGCGCGGCCAAGCAGGACCCGCAGCGGCGTACCGCATGCCTCACCTACGCCGCGGTTGTCACCGTCGCGCAGATCGGCTGGATCGCCATGATCCTGGTCAGCACCTCGGTTGCCACGACGTACGCGATGGCGCTGGTGCTGGTGGTCTTCGAGATGTTCGGGCCGTGGCTGGCCGAGCGACGCATGGGCGGCACGCCGTGGCATGCCCACCACATTGCCGAGCGGTATTCGCTGCTCACCATCATCGCGCTCGGCGAGGGCGTCGTCGGAACAGTTGCCTCGCTGTCGGCGGTTGTTGCAGCCCAGGGCTGGAGCGTGGCCGCGGTACTGGTCGCGGTGGCGGGAACCGGCCTGACGTTCGGCATGTGGTGGGTGTACTTCGTCGTGCCGCAATCGCAACTGCTGCACGCCCGTCGCGAACTGTCCTTCCGGTGGGGCTATCTGCACCTCCTGGTCTTCGCGGCAATTGTGGCAACGGGCGCAGGGTTGCATGCCGCCGCCTACTACGTGGAGCACCACTCGAAGCTCAGCGCGATCGGCACCGTGTTGTCGGTGGCGATACCCGTGGGGATCTACATCGTTGCGGTCTATCTGCTCTACATGTGGCTGGTGCAGACGCGGGACGCGTTCCACCTGCTACTTCTGGTCATCACGGCGACGGTGTTGGTCGCCGCGGTGGTCCTCGTCGACAGAGGCATGTCGATGGCCAACGCATTGCTGATCGTGATGCTGGGACCGGCGGTCACCGTCGTCGGATACGAACTGCTCGGCTACCGGCACGCCGAGGAGGCGATCGCCAAGCGTTTAGCCGACGACGCGTCGGGTAAATCAGCCACGTAGCCGTCCGAAGTCGCGCGCCGATGTGAGCGGCACCACAGTCTCGCGAGGGCGAGTACCCGAGCGGTCAGGTCAAGAAGCGGCCACCGTTCACCATGGGGCCGGCAACATCGAACGTCGCGACTTCGGCGGCGCTATCCAGCTTCAGGGACAGAGGAGCACGCCATGCCGAAGACGACATCCCGCGGCACCGCCAAGAAGAGCGAGCTGCCGAGCACGCTGAAGAAGTCGCCGGCCAAGGCGCAGCGGACCTTCGCCAAGGTGCACGATGCGGCTGCCGAGCAATACGGTGAAGGTGAGCGGGCACACCGAACCGCCTACGACGCGCTCAAGCACAGCTACGAGAAGGTGGGCGACCACTGGGAGCCCAAGGCCGAGAAGGGCCCGTCCGACTCGCGGGCACGCAGCGGTGGCCCCAATCCCACGGGAACCTCGGCAGAAGGTGTCGATGCCAACGCATCCAAGAAGCACTTGATGGATGTCGCTCGGCGGCTTGATATCTCGGGTCGTTCGACCATGAGCAAGACCCAGCTGGTCAACGCAATCAAGAAGGCCAACCGCAAGATCAGCAGCCGCAACAGGTAGCGGTTACCCGGCCGGCGCGGCCTGAGCGTGAGTTTCGAAGCCCTCCAGCAGGTTTGGCTCTTCCTGCAGCCGTCGACGTGTCTTCTTGCGGGTGATCAAGATGCCGATCACGGCGAAGGCCCAAATCGCGTATTGCACCGTCCAGGCCTGACGGAACGACTCGAACGAGTAGCCGCCGGCTGTTCCGATCACCACGCCCATGGCCTGCATCACCAATAGCGAGGCGATGAATCCGCCCATGTTGACCATGCCCTGTGCGGTGCCCAGCGTGGTGCTGGGATTGAAGGTTCGGGCGAAATCGAATCCGACCATCGAACCCGGCCCGCCGACGGAGATGACGACCACGAGCAGCGTCAACAGCCACAGCGGCGCAGCCGAGGGCAGCGCCAGCACGATCGTCCAGATCGCCGCGTTGCTCGCGATGATGGCCAGTACCAGCCGGGACCGTCGATGCGGTCGCCGCCCGGTGAAGACGCCGATGACGATGCCGGACAGGATCGCCGCCACGACCGACAGGCTCAGCAGCGTTCCCGCGACGTGGGCCGAGAGTCCTTGTGCAACGGTCAGATACGGCAATCCCCACATCAGCGCGAAGACGGTGACAGAGAACTGGGTGCCCATATGGGTGAAGAAGCCCAACCGGGTCCCGGGTCGCAGCCACACTGTCTTGACGCTCGCCCACACCTCGCCGACGGAACTGGTCGGCGGATCCGACACCGTCCCGTTCGGGGTGTTCTTGACCAACGCCAGCGTCAGCACGATCGACAGGACGCCGACCACGACCACCGAGACGTACGCCGTCGTCCAGCCTTCGCCGGTCAGCAGCGCCAGGAACGGAACCGCCGACAGCACCTGGCCGAGTTGGCCGCAGATCCCGGTCAGCTGCGTTACCAGCGGCACCCGTTTCGGCGCGAACCAATGCGGCACCAGCCTCAGCACCGAGATGAAGGTCACCGCGTCGCCGAGGCCGACCACCGCCCGCGCGGCGATCGCCGCAGGCAGTGACTCGGTGAACGCCAGCGTCAGCTGGCCGGCCGCCATCACGGTCGCGCCGGAAACGATCAGTGCCTTCGAGCCGAATCGGTCGAGGAGCAGGCCCGCGGGAACCTGGGCGCCCGCATAAACGACGATTTGAAGGACGACGAACGACGACAACACCCCGGGACTTGCGGTGAACCGGTCGCCGGCTTCCAGGCCCGAGACGCCGAGCGTGGTGCGGTCGAGGACGGCGACGATGTATGCGAAGAGTCCGGTGGCCCAAACGATCCAGGGACGCACGCCGAACCTTTCGCGATCAAACTTTGTCTTGATGTCTGTCGCCATCTTCCCGTAGCGGGTCGCCGGGAAGCCAATTCATTGCCGGTGAGATCACTCACCAGGCGGGCGGGAATAGGCGGCTGCGGTGGCTGGAAGTTGGCTGAAATCGCACGAGGGTGTGGCTACCGTCCGACAATCCCGGGCATATGCCCAGATGAGTGGCACGCCTAACCTAGCTTTGAGTTTCTGACCGATCCGGTCAGATCTTCGCTCGCAATTACGATTCGGTATTACAGTGTCCGCATGCGAGGTAGCAGTCCCCTCATCGGGTCCTTGGTGCGCCGGGTTGGCTGAGTATCGACTGGACGAGCTCGCGCGGATTTCAGGAGTCAGCTCACGCAACATCCGCGCCTACCGTGAACGCGGCTTGCTTGATCCTCCGCGTCGGCAGGGCCGCTCGGCGTGCTACGACGACTACCACCTGTCCCAGCTGAAGACCATCAATCAGCTGCTCCGGAAGGGATTCAACTCCGCGCACATCGCCGAGTTCTTCGCGCGGATGCGGGAGGGCCACGATCTCGCGGCGATCCTGGGAGTCCAGCAAGCCATCCTGGGCAGTCGCGCGGAGAAACCCCCCACCGCGAGCGCCCTCCTGGACCTCGACCCCACATGCGAGGACGCCCGACGCCTGGTGTCGTGCGGGCTGGCCGAGCTCACCGACGACAGGCTCGCGCTGGTTCATCCGGAGATGGCCGAGATCGTCACGCGCTCGGCGGATCAACGCCACTACATTCAGACGATTCTGCGGGTGTTCGATTCGATCGGCGGTCCCGTCGACGAGTTGGCGGCCACTCTTGTCTCGGCTCTGGAGGAGTCCATCGCCGCTCGCTATGGGCCCGATTACGTCCCGAAGCCGAGCGAGATGGGCGAGGTGGCCCGACTCATTCGCGACTATCGCGATCTCGGCATCGCGGTCGTCACTCACCGGCTGGACACGGCGTTGCAACGCCACTTGGTCTCGGCCGTCTCCGACTACACCACCGGGATGGTGGTCGGCGGGCAGTGGCAGCCGACGAGCCGCTAGCTCACACTCGCGTCGTCGCCGGATCGCCGCCGAACCGCTGGGCCAGCCACACCGGGACCACCGCAACGAGAGTCAGGGCAGCCGCCACCACGTTGATGACCGGCGCCTGATTAGGGCGGAAAAGGTTTCCGAAGATCCAGATCGGCAACGTCTGCACAGTCGGCCCTGCGGTGAAGGTCGTCACCACGATCTCGTCGAAGCTGAGGGCAAACGCCAGTATGGCGCCCGCGACGAGTGCGCCGCGCATCATCGGGAATGTCACGAACCGGAACGTCTGCCACGGCGATGCGCCGAGGTCGGTGGATGCGTCCTCCAGGCCGGCGCCCAACCTCCGCAGGCGGGCCTGTGTGTTGTTGAAGACGATGACGATGCAGAACGTGGCATGCCCGATGATCACCGTGGCCATGCCCAGTTTGATACCGAGGGCGGAGGTGAACGTCGCATTCAGCGCGATGCCGGTGACGATTCCCGGCAGCGTAATCGGCAGCACCACAAGCAGACTCACGACCTCGCGGCCGAAGAATCGGTACCGCTGCACCGCGAACGCGGCCATGGTGCCCAGCGCGAGCGCGATGACCGTCGCGCCGAGGCCCACGACCACCGAGTTGGCCAGCGACTTCCACATGCCCTCGCTGTTCCACGCGTCTATCCACCACTTCGTGGTGAACCCGGCCGGCGGAAAGGCGAACGTGCGTGAGGAGTTGAAGGCGTTCAGCAATACGAGTGCCAAGGGCACATAGAGAAACAGCAGTATCAGCATCGTCCATGTGCGGACCGCGCGCTGCGCGCCGCCGGACAGCATCAGACGTTCTCCAGCGCGCCGGTGCGGCGCATTGCCACGAGGTACAGGATGATCGCAACCAACGGAATGATCGACAACGCCGCGGCAAGCGGCTGATTGTTGGCGGTCACCAGCTGGCCGTAGATGACATTGCCGAGCAGCTGTGTCTTGCCCCCGACGATGGTCACCGCGATGTAGTCACCCAGCGACAGCGAGAATGTGAAGATCGATCCCGCCGCGACGCCCGGAAAAACCAACGGCGCCACCACCATCCGCAGTGTCGAGAAGTCGGAGGCGCCGAGGTCGGAACTGGCGTCGATCAACGAGTCGGGCACCCGGTCGAACGCCGCGAACACCGGAATGATCATGTACGGCAACCACAGATAGGTCAGCGTGATGACGGTGGCCGACAGACCGTATCCAGGCGTAGTAGCCGCTGGCCCAGGACAGCGGACCTTCCGGGGACAGCAGCATCCGCCACGCGTACGCCTTGACCAGATAGCTGGCCCACAGCGGCGTCGTCACCGCGATCACGAGCAGCAGACGCATCCGCGGAGAAGCCACCTTCGCCATGTACAACGCGAGTGGCACCGCGAGCACGATGCAGATCACGGTGACCAGCAGCGCCACCGATATGGTGCGCACCGTGGTGATCCGAAAGACGGCATCGGAGAACACCCGGACGATGTTGTCGGTGGTGAATCGGTGAACCACCGCGCCGGTGAAGCTGTTGGTGCTCCAGAATGCCGAGACAAGCAGCACCGCAAGCGATCCCAGATAAGCCACCACAAGCCAGGTGAGCGGCGGGACCAGGAGAAATGCCAGGCTGATCCGGCGCCTGACGGACACCGGGATCGCCTGCGTTACCCCTTGATCTGCTGCCACTTGTCGACCCACTCATCGTAGGCCGTGCAGTTGTTGCCGCTACCGTCGACGCACTGCGTCTGTGGCGTTGTCCAGTAATGGATTTGAGCAGCGTAGTCGGAGTCGGTGGCGTGGAAGATGTCGCAGAAGTCCTTCTCGGTGGTGTGCTCACATGCCTTCGTCTGCGCCGGCGCCTCGCCGAAGTACTCGGCGACCTGAGCGTTGACCTCAGGAGAGGTGATCCAGTTCATCCACTTGTACATGCAGTTCGGGTGCGCCGCCTTCGACGAGACCATCCAGGTGTCGGACCATCCGGTGGAACCCTCCTTCGGCAGCACCGTGTTGACCTGGACCTTGTTCGACGAACCGATGGTGTTCGCAATCACCTGCCACGTCGTGCCGATCACCGATGTGCCGGACTCGAAGGCCTGTACTTCCTTGGTGTAGTCCGACCAGTATTCGCTGACGTTCTCCCGCTGTTTCTTGAGCAGATCGGTTGCGGCATTGAGCTGTTCGGACGTCAGCGAATACGGGTCCTTGATGCCCAACTCCGGCTTGGTCTTCGACAGGTACAGTGCCGCATCGGCGATGTAGATGGGGGAGTCGTACGCGGTCACCTTGCCCCTGTACTTGTCAGCGCCGTCGAACACCGCGCCCCATGAGTTCGGTGCGTCGCGCACGACCTCGAGGTTGTACATCAGCAGGTTGGCACCCCAGCCGTGCGGGATGCCGTACATCTGCCCGTCCACCGAATTCCACGACTTGTCTTTGAGGAAGTCCGAAATGGTCGCGTAGTTGGGCACCAGATCGGTGTTGACGGGCGCGACGTCACCGGCGTAGATCAGCCGCAGCGTCGCATCCCCGGATGCCGAGACCCCGTCGTACTGGCCGGTGCGCATCAACTGGACCATTTCGTCGGACGTGTTGCCGAGCTTGACGTTCACCTGGCAGCCGGTCTCCTTCTCGAACGGGGTCACCCAGTCGATGGTCTTGTCGTTGGAGCCGTCCTCCGCATAGCCCGCCCACGCGATGATGTTGAGTTGACCTTCGCCGTTGCCGACCGCGCTCAGCGGCTTCATCTTCGGCGGGGTCTGGCCGGTCTGACCGGACTCTCCGGAACTCGAGCACGCGACGATCAGGGCTGCGCATGCACCCAGCACGAGTCCGATTCGCGCGACAGGTTTTGCGCGGCTCGCCGCGTTGGACGGTTTCATCGTCACTCCTCGATTGACAGTTGATGAAGGGCTTTTTCCGGCCACGCCAAGGTGATTGGGGTGCCGTGCTGCAAATCTGGCGGCAGCCAGGTGCTGGCGGTGAGGACGGTGGCGGTCAGCGCGACTCCCTGGTGTGTGACAGCGGCGATCTTCGTGGTGGGGCCGGCGTAGATGACTTCCGACACCGTTGCGTCCACGGTTCGAACGCCCGGCACCGGATCGGTTCCCGGCGCGAAGACCGCGACGCGTTCCGGCCGCACGACGAATGTTCCCGCCCGGCCGACGAGTGCGTCGGCGGCGGCACCGTCGAGCACATTGGAGGTTCCGACGAAGTCGGCGACGAATCGATTGGCCGGGCTCTCGTACACGTCGCGGGCCCTGCCGACCTGTTCAATACGTCCGTCGTTGAAGACCGCGAGTCGGTCGCAGAGCGTGAGTGCCTCGTCTTGATCGTGGGTGACGATGACGAACGTGATGCCGACTTCGCGCTGGATTTCCTTGAGTTCGATCTGCATCTGTTCACGCAGCTTGAGATCCAGTGCGCCGAGCGGCTCGTCGAGCAGCAGCACGCGGGGGCGTCCGATCAGTGCGCGGGCCAACGCGACTCGCTGACGCTGGCCGCCCGACAGCTGCGCGGGCTTTCTCGACGCCTCGCCACTCAGCCTCACCATGTCGAGGGCGTCGGAGGTGCGACGGCGGCGCTCGTCGCGCGGCACGCCTTTGACCTTCAGTCCGTACTCGACGTTCTGCGCGACGGACATGTGAGGGAAAAGGGCGTATTCCTGAAACACGGTGTTGACGTCGCGCCGCCGTGCGGGGAGCGCGGTGACATCGACGCCGCCGAGGCGGATCACACCTGCCGTCGGCTGCTCGAACCCCGCGATCATGCGCAGGACCGTGGTCTTGCCCGATCCGGACGGGCCGAGGATTGCGAACAGCTCGCCGTCGCCGACGGTGAGGTCAGCGCCTTCGACCGCAACGACCTTGTCACCTCGGCCTATTTTGCTCCTCGCGTGCGAGGAATCCCCGAATTCTTTACGGACGCCGATCAACTCGATCTGTGGATCGTCAACGGCTGCACTCGGATTAGGGCGCTGCGCGCTGACCATCCCCGACGGCATTGCCAAATGGTATGGATTCCTCGGTGTACCCGCAGCTTCATCGCGGATTTCGTTCCGAAAGGGCGCGGTCAGGTACCGTTTCCGTCTTTCACGTCACGGTCGCGAAGAACGTTCGGATGTCGTCGACGAGCAACTGCGGCGTCTCCATCGCGGCGAAATGGCCGCCGGTGTCGAAGTCGCTCCAGTGGACGATGTTGTGCCACTTCTCGCCGTATCGACGGATGGCCACGTCCTCCGCGAACACCGCGACACTCCGGTGGGCACGCCAGACGGCTCCGACATCGTCCTGGCATGGATGGTCTCGTAATAAAGGTTGGCCGACGACCCGGCGGTGCCGGTGAACCAGTACACCGACACGTTGGCAAGCAGACGATCGCGGGGCACCGCGTCCTCGGGCAGCTCCTCTGCGGCGTTGGTCCATTCCTTGAACTTCTCCGTGATCCACGCCAGCTGCCCGGCGGGCGAATCGGTCAGTCCGTAGCTGAGGGTCTGCGGCCGGGTGCCCTGGAGCCTGAAGTAGGCCGTCTTTTCGGCGGCCCACTGCCGGCACGCGCCACCCGCTCGCGCTCGATCTCGGTCGAGCGACGCGAACTCGTCGTCCGTCACGCTCCTTGCCGGGCATGAACACCGAAGGCGGTCGCATTGACGTGAACGCCGATGACGCGGTCG
Source organism: uncultured Actinomycetota bacterium (assembly GCA_963804905.1). Classification (GTDB taxonomy): domain Bacteria; phylum Actinomycetota; class Actinomycetes; order Mycobacteriales; family Mycobacteriaceae; genus Mycobacterium. The sequence continues at coordinate 33,728 of CAWDSB010000015.1, forward strand.
CGAGACGTGGCTGCCTATCACGGGACCGATGAAGGAGCCGTAGTCGCCGCCCTGAACGCCGTAGCGCGAATAGTCCAACCCAGCCATCAGCTCGGTGAAGGCCGCCGCGATCCGGGTCGACCGTCCAGTCGGGCCCGGACAACGGGGTCGAGAAACCGAAGCCGACGAGGGACGGGATGACGAGGTGAAACGCCTGCGCGGGATCGAGGCCGTGGGCGCGGGGATTGCTCAGCGGTCCGATGATGTCGAGAAACTCGACCACCGAACCGGGCCAGCCGTGCAGCAGGATCAATGGCCGCGCGTTCGGCTCGGGCGATTCGATGTGCAGGAAGTGCACCGTCTGACCGTCGATCTCGGTGCGGAACTGCGGGTGGGAATTCAGCTCGGCCTCCTGGGCGCGCCAGTCGAAGTCGTTGGCCCAGTAGTCGGCAAGTCCTTTCAGGTAGTCCACGGGCACGCCACGCTGCCAGGGCGCCCCCGGCAACTGCTCGGGCCAGCGGGTGGCGGCCAGCCGGGCCTTCAGCTCGGCCAGGTCGGCGTCGGGTATCGCGATTCGGAACGGCTCGAAAGTCAGCTGCGCAGTCACACCGCGATCATGCGGCACCGTCGGCCGAATCGGTATCGCTGAGAATCTTGATGCATATGTGACCAGTGGCGTTAGAGTGAAACACGAGGAATTTGTCGTACCCTGTGGCACGTGTCCATGTCCCGGCGGGACCTGCTGAAGTACGCGGCCGCGGCCCCAGCCGTGCTGAGTCTGTCCTCGTTGTTGGCGGCGCGGGCCGAGGCAGCGCCGCTGGGGATCCTGCTCGACTACGCCGCCGGCGTCATCAGCGCCGCCGATATCCGGGCCGCGGGGGCGCACGGAGCTATCCGCTACGTGTCGGACCGTCGGCCGGGCGGCCAGTGGATGCTCGGTAAGCCGATCCAGCTCCCCGAAGCCCGCGACCTGTACCAGAACGGCCTGAAGATCGTCTCCTGCTACCAGTACGGCAAGCAGGACACCGCCGACTGGCTTGGCGGACAGAGCGCAGGCACTCAGCACGCGCAGCGGGGCTGGCAGCTTCACGTCGCGGCGGGCGGCTCCTACGGCGCGCCGATCTACGCGTCGATCGACGACGATCCGACATATGAGCAGTACAAGCAGCAGGTTGTGCCCTATCTGCGCGGCTGGGAATCGGTTCTCGGGCATCAGCGGGTGGGCGTCTACGCCAACTCCAAAACGATCGACTGGGCGCTTCACGACGGGCTCGGCGCCTACTTCTGGCAGCACAACTGGGGGTCGCCGAAGGGCTTCACGCACCCGGCCGCCCACTTACATCAGGTCGAGATCGACAAGCGCAACGTCGGCGGGGTCGGCGTGGACATCAATGAGGTTTTGAAGCCGCAGTTCGGTCAATGGGACTGAAACTTACCGATCAGTAAGTAGCGCCAGCAAACTTTATCTGTTGGCTGACGGCAGCGACAAGACAAAATTCGTCAAGTTGTCGCGTCGAGACCGGACAAACAGGCGCTGGACATGAGGCGAAATTTTTACATAACGATTTGATAACAGTCATGCTTTGATCTGCACTGTTGCGCCTACTCGACCGTAACCACTTACATGCAGGACGTTTGTCCCGGATACCTTCTGCCGGTCTGGAACCCGGTGTTACCCAACGCGTGGTTACCCGAGCGTAGAACTCGCCAGTAACCATTTAACGCGGAAAGATCACGCTTGCCCTCATGACACCCTTAGTACGGCTGGAGTGTCCGCCGGACTGTCCCGCGGAGAGGCCGACAGAGACGTCGCTCCGCCGGACAAGTCCACAGCCACGGGATTCGACGACTAATCAGAGGTGACCCAGCAGGGGAGCAGGTCACACCGCCGAGACAACGACAGCCCAGATACGACGAGCAAGACGCGCGATACGTGCCAGATGCGCACCGAGGAGATTACGAGACGTGACGATCAATGAACATGACAGGGTGTCCACCGGCCGGGACGACGAATCAGGAGCGCCTCAGTCCAACCACGCACTTGTCGATCGTCTGACCGCCGGTGAGCCCTACGCTGTCGCCTTCGGCGGCCAGGGCAGCGCCTGGCTGGAGACTCTCGAGGAGCTGGTGTCCTCGGCCGGTATCGAGGCCGAGCTGGCGACGCTGGTGGGGGAAGCCGAGTTACTGCTGCAGCCGGTGGCCCGCGAGCTGATCGTGGTGCGTCCGATCGGGTTCCAGCCGATGCGGTGGGTCCGCGCGCTGGCCGCCGAGGAGGCCGTGCCAAATGCCAAGCACCTGACTTCGGCCGCCGTGTCGGTGCCCGGCGTGCTGCTGACGCAGGTCGCCGCTGTGCGCGCGCTTAGCCGCCAGGGCATGGATCTGACCGCAACGCCACCTGTCGCGGTGGCAGGTCATTCGCAGGGCGTGCTGGCGGTCGAGGCCCTCAAGGCCAAGGGCGCCAAGGATGTCGAGCTGCTGGCGCTGGCTCAGCTGATCGGCACCGCGGGCACGCTGGTGGCGCGTCGACGCGGCATCTCCGTGCTCGGTGACCGCCCGCCGATGGTGTCGGTCACCAACGCCGATCCCGACCGCATCTCCGATCTGCTTGACGAGTTCGCGCAGGACGTCCGCACGGTTCTGCCTCCGGTGCTGTCGATTCGCAACGGCAGGCGCTCCGTCGTCATCACCGGAACCCCCGAGCAGCTGTCGCGCTTCGAGCTCTACTGCGAGCAGATCGCCGAGAAGGAAAAAGCGGAGCGCAAGAACAAGATCCGCGGCGGCGCGGTGTTCAGCCCGATGTTCGATCCGGTTCGGGTCGAGGTCGGCTTCCACACCCCGCGGCTGTCCGATGCCATCGACATGGTCGGCAATTGGGCCGAGGCCGTCGGTCTCGACGTCAACCTCGCCCGTGAGATGGCCGAGGCTATTCTCGTGCGCCCGGTGGACTGGGTCAGCGAGATCAACGACCTTCACGAAGCGGGCGCCCGCTGGATCCTCGACCTTGGTCCCGGCGACATCCTGACCCGGCTCACGGCGTCGGTAATCCGCGGACTCGGCGTTGGCATCGTGCCGGCCGCCACCCGCGGCGGTCAGCGCAACCTGTTCACCGTCGGCGCGGTTCCCGAGGTGGCCCGGCCCTGGTCCAGCTATGCCCCGAGCCTCGTCACCCTGCCCGACGGCTCGGTGAAGCTGTCGACGAAGTTCACCAGGTTGACCGGCCGGTCGCCGATTCTGCTCGCGGGCATGACCCCGACCACCGTCGACGCCCACATCGTCGCGGCCGCCGCGAACGCAGGCCACTGGGCCGAGCTGGCGGGCGGCGGACAGGTCACCGAGGAGATCTTCGAGAACCGCATCACCGAGCTGACGCAGCTGCTCGAGCCGGGCCGCGCCGTCCAGTTCAACTCGCTGTTCCTCGACCCGTACCTGTGGAAGCTTCAGGTCGGCGGCAAGCGGCTGGTGCAGAAGGCGCGCCAGTCCGGCGCCCCGATCGACGGCGTCGTCGTCAGTGCGGGCATCCCCGAACTGGAAGAGGCCGTCGCGCTGATCGACGAGCTGAACGACGTTGGCATCAGCCACGTGGTGTTCAAGCCGGGCACGATCGAGCAGATCCGCTCCGTGATCCGGATCGCCGCCGAGGTGCCGACGAAGCCGGTCATCATGCACGTCGAGGGCGGCCGTGCCGGCGGCCACCACTCCTGGGAGGACCTCGACGACCTGCTGCTGGCCACCTATTCCGAACTGCGGTCGCGATCCAACATCACGGTCTGCGTCGGCGGCGGCATCGGCACTCCGGAGCGGTCCGCAGAGTACCTGTCCGGCCGCTGGGCGCAGGCCTACGGCTTCCCGTTGATGCCCGTCGACGGCATCCTCGTCGGGACCGCGGCGATGGCGACCAAGGAATCGACCACCTCGCCGTCGGTCAAGCGGATGCTGGTCGAGATCGGTGGCACCGACCACTGGATCAGCGCCGGAAAAGCCCAGGGCGGCATGGCTTCCAGCCGCAGCCAGCTCGGCGCGGACATCCACGAGATCGACAACACCGCTTCGCGCTGCGGACGACTGCTCGACGAGGTGGCCGGTGACGCCGAGGCCGTTGCCGACCGCCGCGACGAGATCATCGCCGCGATGGCCAACACTTGCAAGCCGTATTTCGGCGATGTCGCCGAGATGACCTACCTCGAGTGGCTGCAACGGTATGTCGAGCTGGCCATTGGCGACCGCAGCAGCACCGCCGACACCGCGTCGCCCGGCAGCCCGTGGCTGGCCGACACGTGGCGCGACCGGTTCGCCGAGATGCTCAAGCGCGCCGAGGCCCGGCTGCACCCGAAGGACTTCGGTCCGATCGAGACGCTCTTCAATGATGAAGCGCTGCTGGAGAAGCCGGAGCAGGCGATCACCGCGCTGCGCAGCCGTTACCCCGACGCCGCCACCATCAAGCTTCACCCGGCCGACGTCCCGTTCTTCATTCAGCTGTGCAAGACGCTGGGCAAGCCGGTCAACTTCGTGCCGGTGATCGACAAGGACGTCCGGCGCTGGTGGCGCAGCGACTCGCTGTGGCAGGCGCACGACGCCCGCTACGAGGCCGACCAGGTGTGCATCATTCCCGGCACTCAGTCCGTCGCAGGCATCACCAAGGTCGACGAGCCGGTCGGCGAGCTGCTGGACCGGTTCGAGCAGGCTTCGATCGACGACGTACTGGCGACCGGCGCTGAGCCCGTCTCCGTGGTCACCCGTCGTCAGGCGCGCGCAGACGTCACCGGCCCGCTCGCCGTGGTGCTCGATTCGCCGGACGTGCTGTGGGCCGGCCGCACCTCCATCAACCCGGTGCATCGCATCGGTGAGCCGGGGGAGTGGCAGGTCAACCAAAACCGCACTGCCACACACCCGTCCACGGGTGCCCGGTTGGAGCTGTCCGACGATTCCGCGGTCACGCTGAGCGTGCCGCTGTCGCAGACCTGGATCGAAATCCGTTTCACGCTGCCGTCCTGCACGGTTGACGGCGGGATGCCCGTGGTCACCGTCGAGGACGCGTCGAGCGCGATGCGCGCGGTGCTGGCGATCGCCGCAGGGGTCGACGGCCCCGCGAGTCTGCCTGCGGTGCATGACAACACCGCCGAGGTCACTGTCAAGTGGGATCCGGAGAAGGTGGCCGACCACACCGGCGTGACCGCGACGTTCGGTGCGCCGCTGGCGCCGGGACTCACCCTGGTGCCCGACGCGCTGGTCGGTCTGTGCTGGCCCGCTGTGTTCTCGGCCATCGGCTCGGCCGTCACCGACGAGGGCTTCCCCGTCGTCGAGGGCCTGCTGAGCCTGGTCCACCTGGATCACGCCGCGCACCTGCTGGCGCCAATGCCGAAGGATCGCAGCCAATTGGCCGTTACCGCAACGGCTTCGGTGGCCACCGACACGGAGTACGGCCGTGTCGTACCCGTGACCGTCACCATCAAAGGTGCCGACGGCACCGCGCTGGCCAAGCTGGAGGAGCGGTTCGCCATCCGGGGTCGCACGGGTGGGGTCGAACTCACCGACCCGCCGCGCGCAGGCGGAGCGATGACCGACAACGCGACCGACACACCTCGGCGGCGGCGTCGCGACGTCACCGTCACCGCCCCGTCGGACATGAGCGCGTTCGCGGTGGTCTCCGGTGACCACAACCCAATCCACACCGACCGGGCGGCCGCGCTGCTGGCGGGGCTGGAATCGCCCATCGTGCACGGCATGTGGCTGTCGGCCGCCGCACAGCAGGTCGTCACCGCCACCGACGGCAAGGCCGTTCCGCCTGCCCGGTTGGTCGGCTGGACCGCTCGCTTCCTCGGCATGGTGCTGCCCGGCGACGAGGTCGACTTCCGCGTCGACCGCGTCGGAATCGACCGCGGCGCAGAGATTATCGAGGTTGCCGCGCGCGTCGGATCCGATCTGGTGATGTCTGCGACCGCACAGCTCGCTGCCCCGAAGACCGTGTACGCCTTCCCGGGCCAGGGCATCCAGCACAAGGGCATGGGCATGGAGGTGCGTGGCCGGTCCAAGGCGGCTCGTAAGTTGTGGGACTCCGCCGACAAGTTCACCAGGGACAAGCTGGGCTTCTCCGTGCTGCACGTGGTGCGCGACAACCCGACCAGCCTGGTCGCCGCCGGAGTGCACTACCACCATCCCGAAGGCGTGCTGTACCTGACGCAGTTCACCCAGGTCGCCATGGCGACCATTGCGGCGGCCCAAGTCGCCGAGATGCGCGAGCAGGGTGCGTTCGTCGAAGGCGCGCTGGCCTGTGGTCACTCGGTCGGTGAATACACCGCGCTTGGTTGTGTGAGCGGAGTCTACGAAATCGAGGCGTTGCTCGAGGTCGTGTTCCAGCGCGGTTCGAACATGCACGACATCGTCCCGCGCGACGCGCAGGGCCGGTCGAACTACCGGCTCGCCGCGATTCGGCCGTCGCAGATCGGTCTCGACGACGCGGACGTCACGGACTTCATCGCCGAGATCGCCCAACGCACAGGCGAATTCCTGCAGATCGTGAATTTCAACCTGCGCGGCTCGCAGTACGCCATCGCAGGCACCGTCCGCGGCTTGGAGGCGCTCGAGGAAGAAGTCGAGCGGCGTCGCGAAATCGCCGGCGGGAAGCGGTCATTCATCCTGGTGCCCGGCATCGACGTGCCGTTCCACTCCTCGGTGCTGAGGGTGGGTGTCGCAGACTTCCGCCGCTCGCTGGAGCGAGTGATGCCGCGCGACAAGGATCCCGACCTGATCGTCGGCAAGTACATTCCCAACCTCGTGCCGAGGCCGTTCAGCCTGGACCGCGATTTCATTCAGGAGATCCGGGATTTCGTTCCGGCCGAGCCGCTCGACGAGATCCTCGCCGACTACGACACCTGGCGGAACGAGAAGCCGCGGGAACTGTGCCGCAAGATCGTCATCGAGTTGCTGGCATGGCAGTTCGCCAGCCCGGTGCGCTGGATCGAGACGCAGGACCTGCTCTTCATCGAGGAGGCCGCAGGCGGCCTGGGCGTTGAGCGGTTCGTCGAGATCGGCGTGAAGTCTGCGCCGACCGTCGCCGGGCTGGCCACCAACACGCTCAAGCTCCCCGAGTATTCCCACAACACAACGGAAGTGCTCAACTCCGAGCGCGACGCGGCGGTGTTGTTCGCGACCGACACGGATCCCGAGCCCGACCATGACGACATCGACGATGCGCCGGCACCCGCTCCGGAAGCGGCGGCCGAACCCGCCGCGGAAGCCGCGGCGCCTGCTCCGGCCCCGGCGACCGCTCCGCCCCGCGCGCCGTGGGCGCTCCGGTGCCCGACGACATCCCGTTCGATGCATCCGACGCGACACTGGCGCTGATCGCTTTGTCGGCGAAGATGCGCATCGACCAGATCGAGGCGCTGGACTCCATCGAGTCCATCACCGACGGTGCGTCGTCGCGGCGCAACCAGCTGCTGGTCGATCTCGGTTCGGAGCTGGACCTCGGCGCCATCGACGGTGCCGCCGAGGCCGATCTGGCCGGACTCAAGTCGCAGGTGACCAAGCTCGCGCGGACGTACAAGCCTTACGGCCCAGTTCTTTCCGACGCGATCAACGACCAATTGCGCACGGCGCTCGGACCGTCCGGCAAGCGGCCCGCCGCGATCGCCGAGCGGGTCAAGAAGACCTGGCAGCTCGGCGACGGGTGGGTCAAGCACGTCACCGTCGAGGTTGCGCTCGGCACCCGCGAGGGCAGCAGCGTCCGCGGCGGCGGCCTTGGCGGGCTGCACGACGGCGCGCTGGCCGATGCCGCGACCGTCGATAAGGTCATCGACGCCGCAGTGCAGGCGGTGGCAGGCCGGCGCGGTATCGCGGTGGCATTGCCGTCGGCAGCGGGCGCTGCGGGCGGCGGCGTGGTGGACTCTGCCGCGCTGACCGAGTTCGCGGAACAGGTCACCGGACGCGACGGTGTGCTGGCTTCGGCGGCCCGGCTGGTGCTCAACCAGCTCGGCCTGGACAACGCCGTTTCCGCCCCGGAGGCGGCGACCGACGCCGAGCTGATCGACTTGGTTACCGCCGAACTCGGTTCGGACTGGCCACGTTTGGTGGCGCCGGTGTTCGACGGCCGCAAGGCGGTGCTGTTCGACGATCGCTGGGCGAGTGCGCGCGAGGACCTGGTGAAGCTCTGGCTCATGGACGAGGGCGAGATCGACGCCGATTGGCAGCGGCTCTCCGAGCGGTTCGAGGGCGCAGGCCACGTCGTCGGTACCCAGGCCGGCTGGTGGCAGGGCAGGGCCCTGGCAGCGGGACGCAACATCCACGCCTCGTTGTTCGGCCGCGCCGCGGCCGGCGCGGAGAACCCGGGCAGGGGCCGTTACAGCGACGAGATCGCGGTGGTCACCGGTGCGTCGAAGGGTTCGATCGCGGCCTCGGTGGTCGAAGGTCTGCTCGACGGCGGCGCGACCGTCATCGCCACCACGTCCAAGCTCGACGACAGCCGGCTCGAGTTCTACCGCAACCTGTATCGCGACAACGCCCGCTTCGGCGCGGCGCTGTGGGTGGTGCCCGCCAACATGGCCTCCTACTCCGACATCGACGCGCTCGTGCAGTGGGTCGGTAATGAGCAGACCGAAAGCCTTGGGCCGCAATCGATCCACCTGAAGGACGCGCAAACGCCGACCCTGTTGTTCCCGTTCGCGGCGCCGCGGGTGGCGGGCGACCTCTCCGAGGCCGGTTCGCGCTCCGAGATGGAGATGAAGGTGCTGCTGTGGGCCGTGCAGCGGCTGATCGGCGGCCTGTCGCGCATCGGGTCCGAGCGCGACATCGCGTCGCGGCTGCACGTGGTGCTGCCCGGCTCGCCGAACCGCGGCATGTTCGGCGGCGACGGCGCGTACGGCGAATCCAAGTCCGCACTCGACGCGGTCGTGGCGCGGTGGAAGGCCGAATCGTCGTGGGCGCAGCGCGTCAGCCTGGCGCACGCGCTGATCGGCTGGACCCGCGGCACGGGTCTGATGGGTTCCAACGACGCGATCGTCAGCGCCGTCGAGGAGGCAGGCGTCACCACCTACTCGACCGGGCAGATGGCGGCCATGTTGCTCGAGCTGTGCAACATCGAGTCGAAGGTGGCGGCCGCGCAGGAACCGCTGAAGGTCGACCTGACCGGCGGGCTCGGCGACGTCGAAATCGACATGTCGGAGCTGGCCGCCAAGGCCCGCGAAGAGATGACCGCCGAAACCGAGGACAGCGCCGAGGAGGAGAGCGGCACGATCGCCGCGCTGCCCTCGCCGCCGCGTGGCTTCACGTCCGCACCCCCGCCTGCGTGGGCCGACCTCGACATCGATCCCGCCGACATGGTTGTGATCGTCGGTGGCGCCGAACTCGGCCCGTACGGCTCGTCACGGACCCGCTTCGAGATGGAGGTCGACAACGAGCTGTCGGCCGCGGGCGTGCTCGAGCTGGCCTGGACGACCGGCCTGATCAAGTGGGAGGACGATCCCAAGCCGGGTTGGTATGACACCGAAAGCGGCGACCTGATCGACGAATCGGAGTTGGTGGAGCGTTACCACGACGCGGTCGTGGAGCGCACCGGCATCCGGGAGTTCGTCGACGACGGAGCGATCGACCCCGATCACGCGTCACCGCTTCTGGTGTCGGTGTTCCTGGACAAGGACTTCACGTTCGTCGTGTCATCGGAGGCCGACGCCCGCGCGTTCGTCCAGTTCGACCCGGAGCACACCGTGGCCACCCCGGTGCAGGGCAGCGGCGACTGGCAGGTGACTCGCAAGGCGGGCACCGAGATTCGCGTGCCGCGTAAGACCAAGCTGTCGCGGACCGTCGGCGGGCAGATTCCCACCGGTTTCGACCCCACGGTGTACGGCATCAGCGCCGACATGAACACCTCGCTGGACCGGGTGGCGGTGTGGAACATCGTCGCGACCGTCGACGCGTTCCTCGGTGCGGGCTTCACGCCGACCGAGCTGATGCGCTGGGTGCATCCCGCCATGGTGGCCAGCACGCAGGGCACCGGCATGGGCGGCATGACCTCGATGCAGACCATGTACCACGGCAACCTGCTCGGACGGAACAAGCCGAACGACATCCTGCAGGAAGTTCTGCCGAATGTTGTTGCGGCCCACGTCATCCAGTCCTACGTCGGCAGCTACGGCTCGATGATCCATCCGGTCGGCGCGTGTGCGACCGCGGCGGTATCGGTCGAAGAGGGCGTCGACAAGATCAAGCTCGGCAAGGCCGAACTCGTGGTCGCGGGCGGCTTCGACGACCTGACGCTGGAGGCGATCATCGGATTCGGTGACATGGCGGCCACCGCCGACACCGAGATGATGCGGGCCAAGGGCATCAGCGATTCGAAGTTCTCCCGCGCCAACGACCGTCGGCGGCTGGGCTTCCTCGAATCGCAGGGCGGCGGCACGATCCTGCTGGCCCGCGGTGACCTCGCGTTGAAGATGGGTCTGTCGGTGCTGGCCGTGGTCGGGTACGCGCAGTCGTTCGCCGACGGCGTGCACACGTCGATTCCGGCGCCCGGGCTCGGCGCACTCGGTGCGGGCCGCGGCGGCAAGGACTCCCTGTTGGCCCGCTCGCTGGCCAAGCTGGGCGTCGGCGCCGACGACATCGCGGTGGTGTCCAAGCACGACACCTCGACGCTGGCCAACGACCCGAACGAGACCGAGCTGCACGAGCGGCTGGCCGACTCGCTGGGCCGTTCGGACGGTGCTCCACTGTTCATCGTGTCGCAGAAGAGCCTGACCGGTCACGCCAAGGGCGGCGCGGCGGTGTTCCAGATGATGGGTATGTGCCAGATGCTGCGCGACGGCGTCATTCCGCCGAACCGCAGCCTGGACTGTGTCGACGACGAGCTGGCCGGCTCCGAGCACTTCGTGTGGGTGCGCGAGACGCTGCGGCTGGGCGAGAAGTTCCCGCTGAAGGCGGGCCTGATCACCAGCCTGGGCTTCGGTCACGTCTCCGGTGTCATCGCGCTGGTGCATCCGCAGGCGTTCGTCGCCGCGCTCGATCCCGAGCAGCGGCAGGCCTATCAGGATCGCGCCAACGCGCGCGTGTTCGCGGGCCAGCGACGGCTGGCCTCGGCGATCGCCGGAGGGACGCCGCTGTACGAGCGGCCCGCCAACAACCGTCGACTCGACGATGAGGCGCCGGAGAATCGCGCGGAGGCCGAGATGCTGCTCGATCCCGCGGCGAGGCTGGGCGAAGACGGCGTCTACGTGCGATGATTAGGTGGAGCTAGCGTTCCTCACATGACAATCGTTGGCGTAGGCATCGACCTGGTCTCCATTCCAGAGTTCGCAGAGCAGGTCGACCGGCCGGGAACGGTATTCGCCGAGACGTTCACGCCCGGTGAGCGCCGCGACGCCGCGGACAAGAGCTCGTCGGCGGCGCGGCACCTTGCGGCCCGCTGGGCGGCCAAGGAGGCGGTGATCAAGGCGTGGTCGGGCTCGCGATTCGCGAAGCGGCCTGCGCTGCCTGAGGGCATCCACCGCGACATCGAGGTGGTGACCGACATGTGGGGCCGGCCGCGGGTGCGGCTGACCGGCGCGATCGCCGAGCATCTGGAGAGGGTGACGATTCATCTGTCGCTGACCCATGAGGGCGACACCGCCGCAGCCGTCGCTGTGCTGGAGGAACGCTGACCCGTTGTTCCGCGCGACCGTGCGCGTCTGCAGGCGACACGCCGACGCTGGAGCCGAGTTCGCGCACGTTCGTCGTGCTGGCTGAATCAACAGTTTGGGCACGAGCGTGCGCAGAGTAGTGACTTTTGTCAGCGTGTCGGCCGCAAACACGCACGCTCGCGCGGGTAAGGGCGAGCGGCTAATCTCGGTGCCATGAGCGATCTCGTGGAACGGGTGCGCGACGTGCTGCCGTCGGTGCGGCGCGACCTGGAAGACCTGGTGCGCATCGAGTCGGTATGGGCCGATCCCGGCCCGCCGTGATCAGGTGCAGCGCAGCGCCGATGCGGTGGCGAAGCTGTTGTCGCAGGCGGGGTTCGGCGATGTGCAGATCGTCCGTGAGGGCGGTGCACCGGCCGTCATCGCGAGGCACCCGGCGCCGCCGGGCGCGCCGACCGTGCTTCTGTACGCCCATCACGACGTGCAACCAGCGGGCGACCACACGCAGTGGGTATCGCCGCCGTTTCAGCCGACAGAGCGTGACGGTCGTCTGTACGGCCGCGGCAGCGCCGACGACAAGGCAGGCATCGCAACGCATCTCGCCGCGTTTCGTGCACACGGCGGCCAGCCGCCGGTCGGTGTCACGGTGTTCGTCGAGGGTGAGGAGGAGTCGGGGTCGCCGTCGCTGGGCCGACTGCTGGCCGTCCATCGCGACACATTGGCCGCCGACGTCATCGTCATCGCCGACTCCGACAACTGGAGCACGGACGTGCCCGCGCTGACGGTGTCGTTGCGCGGGCTCGCGGACTGCGTGGTCGAGGTCGCCACGCTCGACCACGGCCTGCACTCCGGGCTGTGGGGCGGCGTGGTGCCCGACGCGCTGAGCGTGCTCGTGCGCCTGCTGGCATCGCTGCACGACGACGACGGCAACGTCGCGGTCAAGGGTCTGTACGAGGCCACCGCCGCCGACGTGGACTACCCACACGGAGCGGGTGCAGGAAGAGTCCGGACTGCTCGACGGTGTGTCCGAGATCGGTTCCGGGTCAGTGCCACAACGGCTTTGGGCTAAACCGGCGATCACGGTCATCGGCATCGACACGACGCCGATCGCGTCGTCGTCGAACACGCTCATTCCGCGGGCACGGGCGAAGGTCAGCATGCGGATCGCGCCGGGAGGTGATGCGCGGGCTCATCTGCGAGGCGCTGACGCGCCATCTGGAAGAGCATGCGCCGTGGGGCGCGCAGGTGACCGTAACACCCGGTGACATCGGGCAGCCGTATGCGATCGACGCCAGCGGACCGGTCTACGACGCGGCCCGCGCCGCCTTTCGGCAGGCGTGGGGCAGCGAAGCGGTGGACATGGGCGTGGGTGGTTCGATTCCGTTCATCGCCGAATTCGCCGACGCGTTCCCGTCGGCGAAGATTTTGGTCACCGGCGTGGAAGACCCTGGGACACAAGCGCATAGCATCAACGAAAGCCTGCATCTCGGCGTGCTGGAGCGGGCCGCGACGGCTGAGGCGCTGCTGCTGGCGAACCTGGCGTCAGACCGATAGATCGCGCCTCAGCTTGGCGACGTGCCCGGTGGCCTTGATGTTGTACTGCGCGACGGTGATCCTGCCTTTCTCGTCGACGACGAACGTCGAGCGGATGACGCCCTGCACGGTCTTGCCGTACATCTTCTTCTCGCCGTAGGCACCCCAGGCGGTCAGCACCTTGCGGTCGGGATCGGAGAGAAGCGGAAAGGTCAGCCCTGCTCGTCGCGGAACTTGGCGAGCTTGGCGGGCTTGTCGGGGGAGATGCCGATGACATCGAGCCCGGCCTTGTTCAGCTCATGCAGGTTGTCACGAAAGTCGCACGCCTCCTTGGTACATCCGGGTGTCGATGCCGCAGGGTAGAAGTAGACGATGACCTTGCGGCCGCGGTAGTCGGCGAGCGACACCTTCTTCTCGTCGGCGTCGTCGAGGCTGAACGCGGGAGCTTTGTCGCCCGTCTGCAGGCGCGGCGTCTGTGCCACCAGTGATCCCTTTCTTCTCAACCGGCGCGTCGGGGTTGGCACCGGCTGATCTAGGGTAGTTCGGCAAGGCGGTGCGGACGCGAGCAGCACAACAGGTCCGCCGGTGCGGACGATGGAGGACGACAGTGGTGGATCGAGATCCCGACACCATCAGGCAGGACATCGATCAGGCTCGCGACCAGTTGGCCGTGACGGTGGATACGCTCGCCGAGCGGGCTAACCCCCGCAGGATCGCCGATGACTTGAAGTCAGCACTGATACGTCTGGTCAAGAAGCCCGCCGTCGCGATGTCGCTCGCCGGGCTGGGCGCTGTGCTGGTGGTTCTGGCCGTCCGCAGGTTCAGGCGCTGACCAGACGGCGCTCAGACTGCGCTCAGCGGTTACGCCAATCCCGTAGCCAATCGGAGAACGAGAATCCCGGCGGATTGGCACTGCGGCCCAGCCGGCTGCAGTTGCGGATAACTGCTGGCTCGCCAGCGACAGGTACTTTCACAGCAACATTATTCGTGGCAGGGTGGGTGGGCGAACCTGACGAACGCCTCGCGTCGAACGCTGGCATCAGCTAAGCCCCCTTCCTACCCTCGAGCTTTTAGCCCTTGCGTGTGCAACGACTTCCAGCTAACAGCAGCCTAACACGGTGCCAGGCCTTTGCGCAGCTTGATCAGCTAGACCTCGAGCGGTTGATGCGAGTCCGTTACTTGCCAGCCGTGCGTGGTATTGATAGTCCGACTTGGCATCGGTGATGTGCAGCACATATTAACGCTTATGGTCAGTATTGAAAAAGACTGCTGGCACTCGAGGCGCTGGCTACCATCGGCCAATGGCAGGAAACGACGAGGGCCTATCCGCGAGGATCGGGCCGACCACGTGGGTCACACCAAAGAGTCAATGATTTAGGACCGCGTCCGGGCGTGCCGCAAAAACAGCTCTGAAGTGCGCCGTCAGGGTTTCGAACCCCGGACCCGCTGATTAAGAGTCAGCTGCTCTACCAACTGAGCTAACGGCGCGCGTGTGCGACAATAACAGGCCCCACGGCGGTGGGTGAAATTCCTTCCCGCCCTCGCGGAGGTGTCCGACGCCGAAGTCGCGTTCGCACTCAGGTTTCCCTTAGACTATTGCCAAGAATCACGTCGAGTCAGCCCCGAAACGAGTTGGAGCAAAGTATGTGGCAGGTCCGTCCTGTGGCCCGTCCGCGTCGTTTTCATGCCTGTTTGATGGCCATCGCCATGGTCCCGGCCCTGGTGTTGGGGCTGGGCGCCTGCAGCAGCAACTCAGCTCCGTCTCAGCCTCAGATCATCAACGACAAGGGCACGCCGTTCGGCGACCTGCTGGTGCCCAAGCTCACCGCGTCGGTAAAGGACGGTGCCGTCGGCGTGACGGTGGACCAGCCGGTGACGGTCGGCGCCGAGGACGGCGTTCTCGGCGCGGTCACGATGGTCAACGACGACGATGGCACGCCCGTCGCCGGCCAACTCAGCCCCGACGGCCTGAACTGGCACACCACTGACGCGCTTGACTACAACACGCGCTACACGCTGAACGCGCAGTCGCTGGGCCTCGGCGGTGCCACCAACCAGCAGATGACCTTCCAGACCCACTCGCCCGAGAATCTTACGATGCCCTACGTACTGCCGAACGATGGCGAGGTCGTGGGCATCGGTCAGCCCGTCGCGGTCCGCTTCGACGAGAACATCCCGAACCGGCTGGCGGCGCAGCGGGCGATCACCGTCACGACCAACCCGCCCGTCGAGGGCGCCTTCTACTGGCTCAGCAACCGCGAAGTGCGTTGGCGTCCAGCTGAATACTGGAAGCCGGGCACGACTGTGGATGTCGCCGTCAACACCTATGGTGTCGATCTCGGTGACGGCCTGTTCGGTCAGGAGAACGTCACTACGCATTTCACCATCGGCGACGAGGTCATCACGACCGTCGACGACAACACGAAGACGCTGACTGTCCGGCGTAACGGCGAGGTCATCAAGACCATGCCGGTGTCGATGGGCAGGAACAGCGCACCGACCAACAACGGCACCTTCATCATCGGCGACCGGTTCGGCCACATGATCATGGACTCGTCGACCTACGGCGTGCCGAGCAACTCGCCCAACGGCTACCGCACAGAGGTGGACTACGCCACCCAGATCTCCTACAGCGGCATCTACGTGCACGCCGCACCGTGGTCGGTGGGCAGCCAAGGCTACAGCAATGTCAGTCACGGCTGTGTCAACGTCAGCACCAGCAATGCGCAGTGGTTTTTCGACAACACAAAGCGCGGCGACGTCGTCGAGATCTCCAACACGGTTGGACCGATTCTGCCCGGAACAGACGGACTCGGCGACTGGAACATCCCATGGGATCAGTGGCGGGCCGGTAACGCAAACATCTGACGCCGCAGCGTCTTACATCATCTGGTTGTGGTCGGAGTTGGCGCTGGGGCCAGCGACAGCCCGGTGTAGATCTCGTCCAGAAGTATTGGCAATAACGCCTGAGCCGTCGTCTTGTCGTCGAGCGAAATGGTCAGATTTGTCCAAATCACCAGTGACACATCGTTATCCGGGTCGTATCCCATAAACGAGTTGAAGCCCGGCATCTCGCCACCGTGGTAGTACATCGCGGCGGTCGGACTGAACCGCTGATAGGAGATGCCGTACCCGTACTGCTGGCCGTCGGGTTGGTCGTGATCCTCCGGCTGCAGGCTTTTCAGCCATTGCTCTTTGTAGTCGGCGTTGAACACCTTGCCCGACACCAGAGCTCGTATCCAGGTCTCAATGTTCTCCGCCGTGGAGATGACGCCGCCGGCGGCGTAGGCGTAAGACGAGTTCTGGTTGGTGTAGTCGGTCGGCGTCAGCGCTCCGGCTCGCGCAGCGTCCTGTACGTCGGCGGGATACGGCTCGTCGACCATCGCGTGCGAGGAACCCCCATACATGTAGCCGTGGGAGAACGGAGCCGGCATCGTGGTGTCTCGGTCGCCGGAAGCGAGGTCTGCTGCAGTCCGAGCGGCGCGAACAGTCGGTCCTGGAACTGCTGGGCCAACGGGCGTGCGCCGGCCTTCTCGGCGATGAGGCCGAGTAGCGCGTAGTTGGTGTTGTTGTACTCGTAGGTGGTGTTGGACGCGGCGTTCGGCGGATGCGCGAAGGCGATGGCCAGCACCTCCTGCGGCGTCCAGACTTTCGCCGGATTGGCGTCGAGCGCGGCGGAGAACTCCGGTGCGCTCGTGTAGTTGTAAAGCCCGCTGCGCATCTTCAACAGATCGGCGATCGTGATGTCCTTGCCGTTGGGGACGTCGGGGACGTAGTCGGACACCGGGTCGCTGAAGTGGAGCTTGCCGTCCTGGGCGAGGAGGACGATGACGGCCGCGGTCATGGTCTTGGAGTTCGAGGCGATCCGGAAGTGGGTGCTCGCATCGGGCGGCGTCTGCTTGCTCAGCTCAGTCGTGCCGACCGTCGCGTTGAACCTCCCTTGCGGCGTGCGGATCTCGACGAACGCACCGGGGACGAGCATGTCGGTTGCGGCCTTCTCCACAGCGGCTTGAAGGGCTCTGCGGATCGATGCGCCTGAGCGCCGAGGATGCGGAAGGGGAACCCGTTGTCGTCGTCGTGCTCGATCCCGGCGTCGAGGGCGATGATGAGCAACCCACCATCACGGCGGCGATGCAGGTCGTGATGCAGGCGATTCCGGCAAGTCGAACGGCCGCCGGGTTCCTCGGCTTGATCTTGATTGGAAGAAGCCTAGGGCGCGAGTTGCCGCTGCGGATCGGAACGCTGAAAGCCGAAAGCGCCCCACCTACGTTCGTGCAGGTGGGGCGCTGTCACTCGGGGTGGCTGACGGGACTCGAACCCGCGACAGCCAGGATCACAACCTGGTGCTCTACCAACTGAACTACAGCCACCAACGCCGCCGAGCCAATGGCACAAGCGGCCCGTCGATATTAGCCGCTCGGACGCTCCGCGGCCGAATCCATTTGGTCGCCGCCGGAGGCCCCGGGACTCAATTCGGCCGAAATCGCGGCGATATCGCTGGTCGACGGGCCCCGGTGGTGAGACGAACGCGGTGCGGCGGTAGTACTGCAGCTCGCGGATCGACTCGTGGATGTCGGCCAGCGCGCGATGCGCGAGACCCTTCTCCGGCTGGCCGAAATAGATCCGCGGATACCACCGCCTGCACAGCTCCTTGATCGAGCTGACGTCGATCATCCGGTAGTGCAGAAAGTCATCCAGCGCCGGCATGTCGCGGGCGATGAAGCCGCGGTCGGTGGCAATCGAGTTTCCCGCAAGGGGAGCCGTCTTGGCCTGCTTGACGTGGCTGCGGATGTAGTCCAGCACCAGTTCTTCCGCGGCGGGCACGTCGATGGTCGATGCCCGCACCTCGTCGGTGAGGCCGGAGCGGTTGTGCATCTGTGCGACGACTTCGATCATCCCGGACAACGCCTCGTCGGGAGCGTGGATGACGACGTCGATGCCTTCGCCAAGGATATTGAGCTCGGCGTCGGTCACGAGCACCGCGATCTCGACGAGCAGGTCGGACTTCAGGTCCAGGCCCGTCATCTCACAGTCGATCCACACCAATTCGTCACGCACAGCGATCAACAGTAAGCCCATATCCGACAATCCCCCGCACGCGGGAGGTGCCCCAGCCCACCACACCCACCACCGGCCCGTCTGCACAGTAATGTTCGACCCATGACGACCGAGTCGACTGCCACCCCCGCCCAGCAGATCGCCGCCGGATACGCCGTCGAAGGTCAAGCGCTCGAACTGGGCGCCGTCGTCGTTGACGATGTCGTCGATCCGACCGCCCAGGTGCGCATTCCGCTGGCCACCGTCAACCGGCACGGCCTCGTCGCAGGCGCCACCGGCACCGGTAAGACGAAGTCGCTGCAGGTGATCGCCGAACAACTGTCCGCCGCCGGTGTTCCGGTGATGATGGCCGACGTCAAGGGCGACCTGTCGGGCTTGTCACGGCCGGGCGAGCCGAACGACAAGACGCAGCAGCGCGCCAAGGACACCGGCGACGACTGGACGCCGACCGCCTTCCCGGTCGAGTTCCTCTCGCTGGGCACGTCGGGAATCGGTGTGCCGGTGCGGGCCACCATCTCCAGCTTCGGGCCGATCCTGCTGTCAAAAGTGTTGGGGCTCAACGCTACGCAGGAGTCCACGCTCGGCCTGATCTTCCACTGGGCCGATCAGAAGGGTCTGTCGCTTCTTGACCTCAAGGATCTGCGTGCGGTGATCCAGTACCTCACCAGCGACCAGGGTAAGCCCGAGCTCAAAGCGCTTGGTGCCGTGTCGCCGACGACCGGAGGCGTGATTCTGCGTGCGCTGGTCAACCTCGAGGCCGAAGGCGCCGACACATTCTTCGGCGAGCCGGAACTCGAGCCCAAGGACCTGTTGCGTGTCGACGCGCAGGGCCGCGGCGTCATCAGCCTGCTCGAACTCGGCGACCAGGCCGCCCGGCCGGTGATGTTCTCGACGTTCTTGATGTGGGTGCTTGCCGACCTGTTCACCACGTTGCCGGAGGTCGGCGATGTGGACAAGCCGAAGCTGGTGTTCTTCTTCGACGAGGCCCATCTGCTGTTCACCGAGGCGTCCAAGGCGTTCCTCGAGCAGGTCGAGCAGACCGTGAAGCTGATCAGGTCCAAGGGCGTCGGCGTGTTCTTCTGCACGCAGCTGCCGACCGACGTGCCCAACGATGTGTTGAGTCAGCTCGGAGCCCGGATCCAGCACGCCTTGCGAGCGTTCACCCCCGACGATCAGAAGGCACTGTCCAAGACCGTCCGCACCTACCCGAAAACCGCTGTGTACGACTTGGAGTCGGCGTTGACGTCGCTGGGTATCGGCGAGGCCGTCGTCACCGTCTTGTCGGAGAAGGGCGCGCCGACGCCGGTGGCGTGGACCAGGATGCGCGCCCCGCGCTCGCTGATGGACACCATCGGACCGGATGCGATCAAGGCCGCCGCACAGGCCAGCCCGCTGCAGGCCGAGTACGGCCAGACAGTCGACAGGGAGTCGGCCTACGAGCGGCTGAATGCTCGGCTCGCGCCGCCGGAGCAGCAGCCACCGGCCGGCGACCAATTGCCGCCGCCGGTATACGTGCCCCCGCAGGGTGAGGCGAGCGCGGAAGGCACGGCAACGGCCAAGCGCGCGACCGAGCCGGGGATGTTCGAAAAGATGATGGAGAGCCCAGCATTCAAGAGTGCGATGCGTTCGGCCGGCACAGTGATCGGCCGCGAGATCACCCGCAGCATCTTCGGTACGGGCCGCCGTCGCCGCTGAGCGCTAGCCGCCGCCGAGTTTCTTGTAGACGGCGCCGACGATCGGCGTGACGATCGCGCGCGGGGCGTAGCCACTGGCCACCGACATGGCCTTCGACGTCACACCGGGCACCACCCGCATCTTGTTGCGCTCCAACGCATCCAGCGACTGCTTTGCGGTGTATTCGGTGGAAATCCACAGGAAGTCCGGTATCAGCTTCTCCACCAGCGACTGCTCATGCTCGGAGGGCAACGTTTCGCGCACGGGACCTGGCGCCAGCAACGTCACATTCACGCCCGCGCGCTTGAGCTCGCCGCGCAAAGACTCGCTGAACGTGTTGACGAACGCCTTAGTGGCGGCGTAGGTGGCGTTGTTCGGGATAGGGCGAATTGCCCGCCGCTGAACCGGAAATCAGAATTCCGCCCGCCTTGCGCTCGACCATTCCCGGCAATACGGCGAGGACGAGGTCATGCACCCCAAGGACATTCAGCTGAAGCTGGGCCTTCTCGTCGGCCGGATCCAGCTTGGCCACTGGGCCGAAGGTCGCGGTACCGGCGTTGGCGCACAGGATCGAGATGTTGCGGCCTGCCAACTCATCGGCCAGCTTGCCGCGCTCGGCCGGGTCGACGAGGTCCACCGGCCGCACGTCGACGGTCACGCCATAGGTGTCGGTGAGCCGGTCGGCCAAGGTCCTGAGCACGTCCTCGCGCCGGGCCGCGATGATCAGATGGTGCCCGCGCGCCGCGAGTTCGGTGGCCAGCGCTTCGCCGATGTTCTGCGAAGCACCTGTGACAACCGCGCGGGCATCCGGACTGGGAGCAGGTACTGGCATGCGCCGGACTATATCGTGGGCCACCATGGACGATCCGCGGCCGCCTGCGCAAACCGCTGGACGGTCGCGAGTTCTGGCGTGGGCGCTGTGGGACGTCGGCTCGACGGGCGTGAACGCGATCGTCGTGACGTTTGTGTTCTCCGTCTACCTGACCCGCACCGTCGGGGACGACCTACCGAGCGCGACCACGCCGCAGAGTTGGCTGTTCCGAGCGCTGGCGGTATCCGGCCTCGCGGTGGCCGTGCTCGCTCCTGTCACCGGGATCTGGGTCGACGCGCCCTGGCGCCGACGCCGGGTGCTTGCGGTACTCACCGGGATGGTGGTGCTGCTCACCTCGGCGATGAGCCTGATCCGTGACGACTACCACTACCTGTGGCCCGGGCTGGCGTTACTCGCGTGCTCGGCCGCCTGCAGCGAGCTGGCCACCGTGCCGTACAACGCCATGCTGCGACAGCTCTCCACTCCCGAGACATCCGGCCGGATATCCGGATTCGGCTGGGGGATGGGCTATTTCGGTAGTGTCCTGCTGCTGCTCATCGTCTACCTCGGCTTCATCTCCGGCAACGGCGACACCCGCGGGCTGCTGGGACTACATGAGGCCGGCGGCCAGAACGTCCGAGCCGCAATGCTGATGGCCGCCGCGTGGTTCGCACTGTTCGCGCTGCCCGTGTTCATCGTGGTGCCTCACCCGACGCCCGCGCCCGAGGACCGGCCGCAGGCTGTCGGCTTCTTCGGCGCCTACCGCAGGCTGTGGGTCGAAGTCGTCGGGCAATGGCGCCGGGACCACAACGTCGTCTACTACCTGCTCGCCAGCGCGGTGTTTCGGGACGGCCTTGCGGGTGTGTTCGCGTTCGGCGCGGTGCTCGGCGTCAGCGCGTACGGCATTTCGGATGCCGACGTGCTGTTGTTCGGCGTCAGCGCGAGCGTGATCGCCGCAGTCGGCGCACTGCTTGGCGGCCTGATCGACGACCGGGTCGGGATCCAAACCCGTCATCGTCGGCTCACTGGTGTCGATGCTCGTCGCCGGGCTGACCCTGATGGCGCTGTCCGGGCCCATCGCCTTCTGGGCCTGCGGGCTGCTGCTCTGCCTGTTCATCGGTCCGACGCAGTCCTCGGCGCGCACGCTGATGCTGCGGATGTCGGCCGACGGTAAGGAGGGCGTCGCGTTCGGCCTCTACACCACCACCGGACGGGCGGTGTCTTTCCTTGCGCCGTCGCTGATTTCACTGTTCATCGACTGGTTCGACGACGTACGAGCCGGCGTCGGTGGCCTGTTGGTCGTGCTCGCCATCGGTCTGGCCGCCATGGTGGCGGTGCATGCACCGCACCGGGTTCCGGCGCGCTAGCGCACCGCAGTACAGATGGTCAGGCCGTTGCCGGTATTCGCCTGAACCTGAACGCCGTTGATCGTCACCGAGCAGGTCACTTCGCGACCCACGTTGATGATGGTCAGGCTGGCCGAATTCTCGGCCGGGCTCGGCAACTGCACTTCCTTGCGCCACGGCAGCACGACATTGAACTCGGTCTGCAACAGGCTGCCGGTGTCCACATAGGTGATATTGATCGCCCTGCCATCGCCGTTGACCTCGTAGACCACCGTCTCGGTCGCACCAGGGGCGGCCGACTCGGTGGGCGGGGTCGCGGTCGGCACCGGAACAATCGGTGGGAGCGGCCGCAACGACGTCGTCGGCGGCGTCCTGGTTGTCGTCGACGTCGGTTCCGACATCGGCGGCGGCGCAACGACCGTCTCTTGTTTCGAACTGTTGGCGACCACCAACGCGATCACGAGGCCGACGACGAGAAGCACCGCCACCGCGGCCACCACCCACAGCCACCGCGGCGACTTTCGCGGAGGCGGACCCTCGGGTGGTTCACCCGGCGGGTACTGCGGCGCGTATTGGCCTGTGGCGTACGGGTCGTAGCCGTAGGGGGAGTACGGCGGCAGCGGGCGGGTCGGATCGTGGGCCTGTGGAGCCTGGTAGGTGGGCCCATAAGGGGTCTGGCCCGCATAAGCCGGATCCGAGTACGGCGGGTAGCTGGGGCCCCACGGCTGAGACGGCTCGGGGCCGTCGCCTCGCGGTGTGTTGGTCATACCCACCTCATGGCTGCAGGGTACCTGCGTCGCGTGTGTCGACCCGCGCCGCGCGCATAAGCACATCGCTTAACCGCGTAGTCATGGCAAGCTGATATTGATGAGGCAGACGGTACGCACCAACTACGGCGCGTCGCTGTCGCCGGACGCGACGGCGTTCGCACACCTCGTCGACGAGGGCGGCTATCCGCGCGCCGTTCAGCGGTTCTTGCGCGGCTGGCGGGCCAGCTCATCGCGCGATGTCGAACTGCCCGTCGAAGGCCCCGTCACTCGCGTCATGCACTCCGCCGATGGCCACTGGCTGGCCTGCGAGGTGGCGCCCGAGGGCGGCACCCGCAGCCAGATCTGGGTGGTCACCACCGATCCCGACGACCGCGCCGCACGTCGGATCGACATGTGGCCGGGCGGACTGCCGGAGGGTACTGCCGAGCTGATCGGTTGGGACGGCACACAAGTCGCAGCCATCCTCACCGGTGACGACGGTGTCGGTAGCTCGTGCCTCATCAATCCGGCCGACGGGAAAACAACGATTCTGGATCGGCGGTCGGGCGGCAGGCTAGTCGACGCGTGGGCGGGATCGGCACTGGTGCGGGTGGGCCCCCGCGGTTATCGCGATCTGATCATGCTGCGCGGCCTGACCGAAATCGCGCTGCTGCCTTACGATCCGGGGTCCACCACCGACACCGGAGTCATCCTCGACGACCACAGCCCCCGTCGCCTGCGTGCGGGACTGGAGGGTGAGGAGATGAAGCTGTATCGTCCGGCGAAGCGCTACGGGGTGAACAGCACCAAGGGGTATGTGCGTGCGCTGATCCGCAGCGAGAACGGCACGGACCATGCCCGGCTCCTCGAAGTGACGACGACAGCCGACGGCGTGTCCTACCAAGTGGTGGCCGAGCGTCCGGGCTATGCGCTCGACGAGTTTGTCGTGAGTGACGACCTGTCGACGGTGGCACTACTGTGGAATATCAATGGCGCCAGCGAGTTACAGATCCTTGAATTAGCCGACAACACATTGCTCGAGCCGATTCCGCTGCCCGGCATGGTGGCCAGCGAACTCAGCATCAGCGCCGGCGGGTCGATGGTGGCGATGACGGTCGAAGGTCCGGACATGCCGCGGACGGTGGAACTCGTCGACCCGAAGACCCGGGAGTGGGAGCGCATCGACCGCGAGCCCAGCATCGGTCCCCTTTCCGCGGCGCCGACGCTCGAAACCATCACCGCCCGTGACGGGTTGGAGTTCACCAGCTGGCTCTTTCGGCCACCCGCAGGAGTGCAGTCGATCGGCGCGATGATGTTTTTGCACGGCGGCCCAGAAGGTCAGGGCAGGCCGGGTTACAACGAGTTCTTCCCGCCGCTGCTGGAGGCGGGCATCACGGTCTTCCTCCCGAATGTGCGCGGGTCCGGCGGATTCGGGCGCTCGTTCATGCACGCCGACGACAGAGAGAAAGCGGTTCGCGGCGATCGACGACGTCGCCGACGCGGCCCTGTTTCTGGTCGACCGTGGCCTGGTGCCCGACGACCGCATCGCTTGCTGCGGTTGGTCATACGGGGGCTACCTGACCCAGGCCGCGCTCACATTTCATCCGCAGCTGTTCGCCGCGGGCATCAGCATCTGTGGAATGAGCGACCTGAACACGTGGTATCGCAACACCGAGCCATGGATCGCGGCGGCGGCCTACCCCAAATACGGCCACCCCGTCAGCGACCGAGAACTCCTCGACCAGCTATCACCTTTGCTCCGCGCGCACGCGCTCACCGCACCTCTTTTACTGGTGCACGGCCTCAACGACACAAACGTTCCACCGAGTGAGTCGCAGCAGATGTTCGACGCTTTGCGGGCGATGGGCCGTACGGTCGAGCAATTGCTGTTCGAAGACGACGGCCATGAGATCGACAAACGAGAGAATCGATCCGTGCTGGTCAAAGCCATGAGTGAGTGGCTCATCATGGCATTCGCGCCCAAGTCGAACTTCTGAACGATTCAAGATCAGGTTCAAGCGTTTACTGAAATTATCCGCTGGGTAAAACCTCCCTGCGCCAAGTTGGCGCTCAACAGGAGGAGGCCAGCATGCGTGGTGGCGGAATTCTCGGCGTAATTGTGTTGGTCTGGTTGCTGATCGGTGTGGTGGCGGCCTACCAGCGCGACTACTTCAAGACAGACGCAAGCAACTGCGTCACAGCGGGCAACATCGCGTTGACGGTCGTAGCCGGGCCGTTGAACTACGCGGGCGTAAACCCAAAGGTGTCCAATTGCAAAATGCCCGAGCCTAGCCAGTAGTCAACGGGCTCACTATCATCCATCAATGATCGAACGGAGACAGCCATGATTGTCCTTGGAGTCATCCTCCTAATCCTCGGGATACTTTTCGGTATCTCAGTCCTGACGTACATCGGCGTCGTGCTGATCGTCATCGGCGCCGTGTTGTGGATCCTCGGCGCAACCGGCCGCGCTGTCGGCGGCCGAAAATACTGGTACTAGCGCCTAGCCGCCGCTTCGGCCGGCCGAGGACAGGGCCGCGATCGTCATCTCCCGCAAGATCGCCCGCGACCCAGAGTCTCCTTGGCCGGCCGATTTGGCTGCGCCGGGCCTGACGCTGTGCGGCGTCGAGTTCAGCAGGCCGAACACGGCGTGCGCCATCAACCGCGCGTCTGCTTCGCCACTCGCACGGTTCAGCTGACGAAGGACGTCGACCCAGATTTCGACGTACTGCCGTTGGGCCTTACGCACCTGACGCTTAGCGGGATCGGGCAGGTGCCCCAGGTCGCGGTCCTGGATGCGAATCAGATCGGACTCGCCGAGCGCGAAGTCGAGATGGAAGTCGACCAACCCGTCCAGCGCGGTCGCGGCGTCGGGCGCATCGGAGACGACTGCGGTCGCTCCGGCCAGTAGCCGCGTGCTGATACCGACGAGCAGTTCGACGAGCAGCGCTTCCTTGTTCGGGAAGTGACGGTAGATCGCGGGACCGCTCACTCCGGCCGCCGCGCCGATGTCCTCCAGTCGCACGGCGAGAAAACCGCGCTCGGCGACCAGTCGTTCGGCGGCGGCGACGAGTTGGCCGCGGCGATCCGACTTCGCCCTGCTGCGGCTGGTGCCGGCCCGCAGGGCAGCAGACCCAGAAGCCGAGCGAGTCACCGAGTTACCCCCATTCCCGCTGGTGGACATTTGAGTTAATCGTGACTAACATAGTACAAGTTAGTCGTCATTAACTCAACCGAAACGACGGGACCGATGACAACAGCGCTGCAGTCCAGTCGCGACCAGCATCTGGCGCTCGTCGCGCAACTGCGGGAGAAGATGGCCGCGGCCGCGCTGGGTGGATCCGCCAAGGCGCGCGAACGTCATGTCAGCCGCGGCAAGCTGCTGCCGAGGGAGCGGGTGGACGGCCTGCTCGACCCCGGTAGCCCGCTGCTCGAAGTGTCGCCCCTTGCCGCCGACGGCATGTACGACGACGAGTGTCCCGGTGCGGGGATGATCACCGGCATCGGACGGGTGTCCGGGCGTGAGTGCATGATCGTGGCGAACGACGCCACCGTGAAAGGCGGGACGTACTACCCGATCACGGTCAAGAAGCATCTGCGGGCACAGGAGATCGCCGGGCAGAACCGGCTGCCGTGCATCTATCTGGTGGACTCGGGCGGTGCGTTTCTGCCGCGGCAGGACGAAGTCTTTCCCGACCGAGAGCACTTCGGCCGGATCTTCTACAACCAGGCCAAGCTGAGCGCCGACGGCATTCCGCAGATAGCCGCGGTGCTCGGATCGTGCACCGCGGGCGGCGCGTACGTGCCCGCGATGAGCGACGAGGCCGTGATCGTCCGCAACCAGGGCACCATCTTCCTCGGCGGGCCGCCGCTGGTGAAGGCCGCGACCGGCGAGGTGGTGACCGCCGAAGACCTGGGCGGGGGCGACCTGCATTCGAAGATCTCCGGCGTCACCGACCATTTGGCCCACGACGACCGGGATGCACTGCGCATCGTGCGGCGCATCGTCTCGACGCTCGGCCCGCGGCGGGAGCCGCCATGGGATGTGGCGCCGACGGTCGACCCGGTGGCCGACCAGACCGAGCTGTACGACGTCGTACCCGTCGACGCCCGGGTGCCCTACGACGTGCACGAGGTCATCACACGCATCGTCGACGGCGGTGAGTTCGCCGAGTTCAAGGCCGAGTACGGCTCCACTCTGGTCACCGGCTTCGCCCGCATCCACGGCCATCCGGTGGGGATCATCGCCAACAATGGCGTCCTGTTCTCCGAATCTGCTTTGAAGGGCGCACATTTCATCGAGCTGTGCGACAAGCGAATGGTGCCGCTGCTGTTCCTGCAGAACATCTCCGGCTTCATGGTCGGCCGCGACTACGAGGCGGGCGGCATCGCCAAGCACGGCGCCAAGATGGTGACCGCCGTTGCGTGCGCGCGGGTGCCGAAGCTGACCGTGGTGATCGGCGGCTCGTACGGTGCGGGAAATTACTCGATGTGCGGCCGGGCCTATTCGCCGCGCTTCCTGTGGATGTGGCCGAACGCCAGGATCTCGGTCATGGGCGGTGAGCAGGCGGCGTCGGTGCTGGCCACCGTGCGCGGCGAGATGACGCCCGAGCAGGAGGAAGAGTTCAAGGCGCCGGTCCGCGCGCAGTACGAAAGCCAGGGCAACCCCTACTATTCGACGGCGCGGCTGTGGGATGACGGCGTGATCGACCCCGCAGACACCAGAACCGTTCTCGGGCTGGCGCTTTCGGTTGTCGGCCAGGCCCCGGTCGATGCGGTCTCCTACGGCGTATTCCGGATGTGACTGCATGAGCACTTCGACTTTCGACACCGTCCTGGTGGCCAACCGCGGCGAGATCGCCGTGCGCGTCATCCGTACCCTGCGCGCGATGGGTATCCGTTCGGTCGCCGTGTTCAGCGATGCCGATGCCAACGCCCGTCATGTCGCGGAGGCGGACGTCGCGGTCGGCATCGGCCCGGCCCCAGCGCGGCAGAGCTACCTCAACATCGATGCGATCGTCGCCGCAGCGCGCCGGACCGGGGCACAGGCCATCCATCCCGGCTATGGATTTCTCTCGGAGAACGCCGAATTCGCCGCCGCGCTGGAGGCAGCGGGAATCGTGTTCATCGGGCCGCCGGTCAACGCGATTCAGACAATGGGTGACAAGATCGTGGCCAAGACCACGGTGTCGGCGTTCGGCGTGCCCGTCGTGCCTGGCATCGCCCGCCCCGGCCTGACCGATGCGGACCTGATTGCGGCGGCCGGCGATATCGGCTATCCGGTTCTGGTGAAGCCGTCGGCCGGTGGCGGCGGCAAGGGCATGCGGGTCGTGCACGAACCGTCGGAGCTGCAGGGCGCCCTGGCGAGCGCACGACGCGAGGCGGGTGCCGCATTCGGTGACGACACCTTGTTTCTCGAGCGATTCGTGTTGAACCCCCGCCACATCGAGGTGCAGGTGCTTGCCGACAGTTACGGGAACGTGGTGCACCTCGGTGAGCGGGAATGCAGCCTGCAGCGTAGGCACCAGAAGGTGATCGAGGAGGCGCCGTCGCCGCTGCTGGACGAAGCCACCAGGGCGCGAATCGGCGCCGCGGCCTGCGACACTGCGCGCAGCGTGGACTACACCGGCGCAGGCACCGTCGAGTTCATCGTGTCAGCCGACCGGCCCGACGAGTTCTTCTTCATGGAGATGAACACCCGACTTCAGGTCGAGCATCCGGTCACCGAAATGGTCACCGGCATCGACCTTGTCGAGCTGCAGGTGCGGATCGCAGCGGGTGAGAAGCTGCCGATCGCGCAGGACGACATCGCCATGACCGGGCATGCCATCGAAGCACGGGTCTATGCCGAGGACCCGGCCAGAGGCTTCCTGCCGACCGGCGGCGATGTGCTCGACCTCGCCGAGCCGCACGGTCCTGGTGTCCGGGTCGACTCCGGCCTGTCACGCGGCACCGTTGTCGGCAGCGACTACGACCCGATGCTGGCCAAGGTGATTGCGCACGCCGACGATCGGCCCGCGGCGCTGCGCGCACTCGACCGCGCACTCGCCGACACCGCCGTCCTGGGTGTGACGACCAACGTCGAGTTTCTGCGCTTCCTACTCGCCGACCCGGATGTCGTCGCGGGACGACTGGACACCGGTCTGTTGGACCGCCGGACAACGGAATTCACCGCATCTCAGCCGGGTGACGACGAGCTGATCGCGGCGGCGGCGTACAAGTGGCTGCGAAGCTGGCCGGTACCGGTAGACAGTCTGTGGGAGGTGCCGTCGGGCTGGCGAATCGGGCAGCGCGCGCCCACCACGTTTCGGCTGCACTCGGGTGAACGCACCGACCACGTGTACCTGACCGGCACACCGCAAGCGGCTACGGCCGTGGTCGAGGAGGGTGAAAAACACACGCTAACGGCCACTCTCGATGGGGACCGGCTCGTGCTGACAATCGACGGGCTCCGCACCGACTACCTCGTCGCCGTAGCGGACGGGCAGATCTGGTTGGCGCGAGCCGGCCGCACCGCGGTCGTCGACGAGTTGCGGGAAGCACCCGTCCGCCCCGACGACGAGCACAGCGGCGACGCCGAACTCATCAGTCCCATGCCGGGATCCGTGGTCGCCGTCGGTGTACAGGACGGCGCACACGTCGACGCCGGTGCTGTCGTGGTCGCGGTCGAGGCGATGAAGATGGAGCACGCCCTCACCGCACCGGTCGACGGCTTGGTCGAACTACTCGTCGCCGTCGGCGACCAGGTCAAGGTGGGCCAGCCGCTGGCCCGGATCACCGCCGGCGGGGCCGGCAATTTGACAGAAGCAAGCGAGAAAGCAGAATCATGAGCGATTTTCTGGCCACCGGCACACTGCCCGATCACTACGAGCAGCTCGCCAAGACGGTGCGCGACTTCGCGCAGAGTGTGGTGGCGCCGGTATCCGCCAAGCACGACGAAGAACACTCCTTCCCCTATGAGGTGGTGTCGGGAATGGCCGACATGGGACTGTTCGGGTTGCCGTTCCCAGAGGAGTACGGCGGCATGGGCGGCGACTACTTTGCGCTGTGCCTCGCGCTGGAGGAACTCGGCAAGGTCGACCAGAGCGTGGCAATCACTTTGGAGGCCGGCGTATCGCTGGGCGCGATGCCGGTGTACCGCTTCGGCAACGAGGACCAGAAGCAGGAATGGTTGCCGCTCTTGGCAAGTGGCGCGGCGCTGGGCGCGTTCGGTTTGACCGAGGCGGGCGGGGGGACCGATGCGGGCGCGACGCGGACGACTGCCAAGCTCGACGACGGGCACTGGGTCATCAACGGCAGCAAGCAGTTCATCACCAACTCGGGCACCGACATCACAAAACTCGTGACGGTCACGGCTGTCACCGGTGAGGCGGGCGGCAGGAAAGAGATCTCGTCGATTCTCGTGCCCGTGCCCATCGAGGGGTTCACCGCCGAGCCTGCCTACAACAAGGTCGGCTGGAATGCCTCGGACACGCATCCGTTGAGCTTCGACGACGTCCGGGTGCCCGCCGAAAACCTGCTCGGCGAGCGCGGCCGCGGCTACGCCAACTTCCTGCGCATCCTCGATGAGGGCAGGATCGCCATCGCCGCGCTGTCGGTGGGTGCCGCGCAAGGCTGCGTCGACGAGTGTGTGAAGTACGCCAAGGAGCGGCAGGCCTTCGGCGCAGCCATCGGCACCTACCAGGCCGTCGCCTTCAAGATCGCACGCATGGAGGCCCGAGCGCATGCCGCCCGCACGGCCTATTACGACGCGGCCGCACTCATGTTGGCGGGCAAGCCGTTCAAGAAGGCCGCGGCGATCGCCAAGTTGGTCGCCAGCGAGGCCGCGATGGACAACGCCCGCGACGCCACCCAGGTGTTCGGCGGGTACGGCTTCATGAACGAGTACCCCGTCGCACGTCACTACCGCGACAGCAAGATACTCGAAATCGGCGAAGGGACAACGGAAGTGCAGCTGATGCTGATCGCACGCGAGGCGGGCCTGTGAGCGGAGAAGAAACGGTCGACAAGAAGGTCATAGTCCAGCGTGGCCTGTGGTTCGAGGAGTTCGAAACCGGCGTGCTCTACCAGCACCGGCCGGGTCGCACGATCACCGAGGCGGACAACGTCTTCTTCACCACGTTGACGATGAATACCCAGGCTCTGCACCTGGACGCCGCGTTTTCCGACGCGCTGCCGCCGTTCAACCAGCGATTGGTGAACTCGATGTTCACCCTGTCAGCGCTCGTCGGGCTGTCGGTGGCGCAGCTGACGCAGGGTACGATCGTCGGCAACCTCGGCTTCGGCGAGGTCGCCTTCCCGAAGCCGCTCTTCCACGGTGACACCCTGTACGCCGAGACCGAAGTGACGGACAAGCGTGAGTCCAAGAGCCGTCCGGGAGAGGGCATCGTCACCTTCTCCCATACCGGCCGCAACCAGCACGGAGACATCGTGGCGACCGCATCGCGAAAAACTATGGTACGCAAGAAGCCTGAGGGGGCCTAGTGGCTCACCGCGCACGCGTGGGGGTACCTCCCACCCGAAGGGTAGGGGGAGAGCGAAACAGCCTGAGCCAGCATGGCCCCGGCTGGCTGTTCTGTCCCGGCCGACCGTCCGGAGAGGTTCGGAAAGGCCGCGGCGGCAGCCGATGTGGTGATCCTCGACCTCGAAGACGGTGTCGCGGCGAAGGACCGGGAGGCGGCGCGGGCCGCGCTCATCGAAACCCCGCTGGACCCCGAACGCACCGTCGTCAGGATCAACCCCGCCACCACCGTCGACCATGAGCCCGACCTGGAGGCGCTCGCCCGGACGAAATACACCACGGTGATGCTCGCGAAGACCGAGGATCCTCAGCAGGTGCGTGACCTGGCGCCGCTGGGTGTGGTGGTGCTGATCGAAACGCCGCTCGGCGCGGTGGCGGTCAACGAGCTGGCGCGCATGGACAATGCATTCGCCCTCATGTGGGGCGCCGAGGACCTGTTCGCGGCGACGGGCGGCACCGCCAACCGGTGGCCCGACGGCAGCTACCGCGACGTCGCCAAGCATGTTCGCTCGCAGACGCTGCTGGCGGCCAAAGCGTACGGGCGTATGGCGCTGGACTCGGTGTACCTCGACATCAAGGATCTCGACGGACTGCGCGCCGAGGTCGACGACGCGGTCGCGGTCGGTTTCGATGCCAAGGTCGCGATCCACCCGACGCAGGTTGCGGTCATTCGCGACGGCTATGCACCGACAGCCGACCAGGTCGAATGGGCGCGACACGTACTCGCCGCGGCACGCCACGAGAGGGGCGTCTTCCAATTCGAGGGCATAATGGTGGATGCCCCAGTGCTGCGGCGAGCAGAGCGCATCGTCCAGCTAGCGCCTTACCCTGGCAACTAGCCGGCAGCCTCTCACCAGGGGTTTTGCTCTGATCGCCTCCGTGCTGAGCACCTCAGTCGCCTGACGGCGCGATCCGCCGTCAGTGACCCTAGGAGGCGGTATGGCAGGGACCGTTGCGGCACCCCTCGCGTCGCTCGACGTCGAGCTGGAGCCGATTCAACTGGTCGCCCCGGACGGGACGCCGACCACCGAGACCCGATACCGCCGAGACCTTCCACCCGAGACGCTGGGCTGGCTGTACGAGATGATGGCCGTCACCCGCGCGCTCGACTCGAATTCATCAACCTGCAACGGCAGGGCGAGCTCGCGTTGTTCGCGTCGTGCCGGGGCCAGGAGGCAGCGCAGATCGGTGCGACCGCGTGCCTCCGCAAGACCGATTGGCTGTTTCCGCAATATCGCGAGATCGGTGCGTTCCTGTTGCGAGGTATCACGCCGGGGCAGATGGGCGCGGTCTGGCGGGGCCGGTGGCATGGCGGGCTCGGGTTCACCGACAAATGCGTTGCCCCGATCGCGATCCCGATCGGTACCCACGGTTTGCACGCGGTCGGAGCCGCGATGGCCGCCCAGCGCCTCGGCGAAGACTCGGTGACGGTCGCGTATCTCGGCGACGGCGCAACGAGCGAGGGCGACGCGCACGAAGCGCTGAACCTGGCAGCCGTGTACAAGGCGCCGTGTGTGTTCTTCGTGCAGAACAACCAGTGGGCGATCTCCGTGCCGGTCACCCGCCAGCAGGCGGGACCGTCGATCGCACATCGCGCGATCGGCTACGGGATTCCCGGCATCCGCGTCGACGGCAACGACGTGCTGGCCTGCTATGCGGTGATGACCGAGGCGGCCAACCGCGCCCGCGAGGGTGGCGGCCCGACGCTGATCGAAGCGGTCACCTACCGAATGGGTCCGCACACCACCTCAGACGACCCGACCCGCTACCGACTGCAGGAGGAAGTCGACCGGTGGGCCGCACTGGACCCGATTCCGCGCTACCGCAACTACTTACAGAGCATCGACGTGTGGAGCGAGCGCCTGGAGCACCGCGTCGCCGTCCGGTCGGCACGGCTGTGCGCGCGAACGCGCGACGCGATCATCAACACGCCCGACATGGACGTCGGGGAGCTGTTCGACACGGTTTATGCCGACATCACCCCGAACCTAAAGTCCCAGCGCGCCCAGCTGCTGGCCGAGTTGGCGAAAGAGGCGTGAAATGACACTGCGGACGCGAGGGGCGAAGTGACGCTGCGGACGCCAGGCCCGAAATGAGGTGCGGACGCGAGGAGCGAAATGACACAGATCATCGAGCGGCCACCGAGTTATGGGGATGACTCACAAGAGCCGCCGCTATTCACCCCGGTACCGACCGCCACGAATCTCACCATGGTGCAGGCGATCAACCGTGCGCTGCACGACGCGATGGCAGCCGAGGACCGGGTCCTGGTGTTCGGCGAGGACGTGGCGAAGCTCGGCGGGGTGTTCCGTGTCACCGAGGGACTCAGCGAAACCTTCGGCGACGGAAGGTGTTTCGACACGCCGCTGGCCGAGTCGGCCATCATCGGCATCGCGATCGGGCTGGCCATTCGCGGCTTCGTCCCGGTGCCCGAGATCCAGTTCGACGGGTTCTCCTACCCGGCCTTCGACCAGATGGTCAGCCACCTGGCGAAGTATCGGGGGCCGCACCCACGGTGACGTGGACATGCCGGTCACTGTGCGGATCCCGTCGTTCGGCGGAATCGGTGCGGTCGAACATCATTCGGAATCCACCGAAAGCTACTGGACACATACCGCTGGGCTCAAAGTGGTGGTGCCGTCGACTCCTTCTGACGCATACTGGCTGCTGCGGCACTCGATCGCCAGCCGCGATCCGGTGATCTACCTGGAACCGAAGCGACGGTACTGGTCGCGCGAGGACGTCGATACCAGCCGGCCCGGGTTGCCGATCGGCCGCGCGGCGGTACGGCGCAACGGCGACGACGTCACCGTGCTGACGTACGGCGGGCTGGTGCAGACAGCGCTGGCCGCCGCCGATCTGGCGGCAGACCAATACGGCCTGAATCTGGAAGTGGTCGACCTGCGTTCGCTCAACCCGCTCGACTTCGACACGGTGGCGGCATCGGTGCGCAAGACCGGACGCGCCGTCGTGGTCCATGAAGCTGCGCGAACTCTCGGGTTCGGTGCCGAGTTGGCCGCCCGCATCCAGGAGGAGCTGTTCTACGACCTCGAGGCGCCGGTGTTGCGCGCCACCGGTTTCGACACTCCGTATCCGCCCGCGCGACTGGAAAAGCTATGGCTGCCCGGCGTCGATCGGCTCATCGACTGCGTCGAAAGCGATGAACCAGCCATGACCGGCGAAGGCGTGCGGGACTTCCTGGTCCCGGATCTCGGCGAGGGCCTCGAGGACGCCACGATCACGGGATGGAGTGTCGCGGTCGGCGACGACGTCGCGCTCAATCAGACGCTGTGTACGGTCGAGACGAACAAGGCCGAGGTTGGAGATTCCGAGTCCCCATACGGGGGTCGGATCGTCGAACTCGGTGGCGCTCCAGAAGGCGACACGCTCGCCGTCGGGTGCGGAGTGCTCGTGCGCATCGCGACCTGCGATTCTCCCGCGCCCGTTTCGCAGAACGGATCGGCACGCAAGCCGGTGCTGGTGGGCTACGGCGCCGACGACGAGATGGACACCAGCAGGCGGGCGCCCGTTAAGGACGCCACACGGCCGCGTGCGAAGCCGCCGGTGCGCAAGCTGGCCGCCGAACTGCAGGTCGACCTGACCGCATTGACGCCCGGTTCGGGTCCGGACGGAATCGTGACCCGCGAAGACGTGCTCATGGCGGCACGGAAGTCGGGCGACGTCTCGGACACGGTAGGTGTGCACGGCGTCCAGGCAACGATGGCGCAGCAGATGGCGTTGTCGCGCAGCCAGATCCCCGACGCGCACGCCGGCGTTCAGGTGGACTGCTCGGCACTGCTGCGGGTGCGGGACCGGCTGCGCGAGGCGGTCGGTGAGGACGGGGCGCTGATCACATCGTTCGTGCTGACGCTGCGGCTGTTGACGATCGCGCTGACACACCACCCGATGTTCAACTCGACGTGGGTCGACACCGCGGGAGGACCGCACATCCACGTCCACTCCGCGGTACATCTTGGATTCGGGGTGGCGGCACCGCGCGGACTGCTGGTCCCGGTGGTCAAGGACGCGCAGGACAAGACGACGCGGGAACTGGCCGCGGCGGTGTCCCGGCTCATCGACGAAGCACGGGCAGGCACCGCGAAACCGGCTGAGCTGCAGGGCTCTACCTTCACGGTGTCGAACTTCGGTGCACTCGGATTGGATGAAGGGGTGCCGGTCATCAACTATCCGGAGGCCGCCATCCTCGGCATGGGATCGCTGAAACCCCGGCCGGTCGTCGTCGACGACGCCGTGGTTGTGCGGCCGACGATGACACTGACATGCGCGTTCGACCACCGCATCGCCGACGGCGCGCAGGTGGCCGCGTTCCTCGGTGAGGTGCGTCAGCTGATCGAATCACCGGAGCTGGCGCTGCTCGACCGGTAGCGCTATTTGCGTTTGGCCGCGGCCAGACGCTCGGCGAATTCCGGCGAAAGGATCGACGTCGCCTGCGGTTTGAGCTCGGTGTCGATGGCGATCCGATGGTCGACGTAGAGCGCGCCGGGGTTGGCGGTGGCCCGCATCGAAGCCTTGGTCGCGAGGACGACGTCACGCGGCGCGGCCGCGGGACCGGCAGCAAGCGCCATGGCGGCAGCGACCGGGTCGTCGGCGACTTCGAGCGCCAACCCGTATCGCACGGCCGCCTCGGCGTCGAACCGCATCCCGAAGAGCAGCGAAGCCCGTGCCGCCTGCACGCCGACGGCTCGCTGAAGCATCCACGTCGCGCCGCCGCCGGGGTGTATGCCGAGCTTTTGGAAGCGCGCGTCGAACAGCGCCGCCGGTCCCGCGATGCGCACATCGGCTGCCAGAGCCAGGTTCAGTCCGGCGCCGACGGCAGCGCCGTTGACGGCCGCGATCGTCGGCAGCGCGCAGTTGGCCACCGCAAGGAAGCCGTCGTAAATCGAGCGCAGGCCGTCCTCGGTCGCATCGCCGAGCGCCGTGAGGTCGGCGCCTGCGCAGAACGCCTTGCCCGCCCCGGTGACGATGATCGCGTGCACGTCTGTGTTCGCTTCGGCCGCGTCGACGGCAGCACGCAGCCCGGCCGAGATCTCGGCGGTGACGGCGTTGCGCCGGTCCGGGTCGTTGACGGTGATGAGGGCGACGTGGTTTTCGACCTGCACTAGGACGCGATCGGACATCGCTTCAGGCTAGTGACCGACTACAGGGTCGCCGGGGTGGGCCCGAGGATTTGGCAGTTGTCCGCGGGCAGGGTCGGGACGATGATGCCGCAGCCCCGTCCCCTCGTAGATGTAGGTGGCGCCGGGTTTGTAGGGCTCGAAGTAAACCTGCGCGGTGTCCGTTCCTTGCATGCACGAACCACCGGGCTGGTCCTGCAGCTCAACGCACGCGATGCTCTTGTATGGGCTGGCGGCGATCCCGCAGACCGTCGACGTCACCGTTGCGGTGACCTTGCTGACGCCGTCGACCTGCACCACCTGAGGGGGTGTCAGCGCGAAGCCGCACGGCGACGGGGGCCAGGGCTCGGCGCCCGCGACACCCGTGCTCGCCGCCAGCGAAACGGTCATCGCGGCCCAGAAAGCCATAACGGCCCGGATCATGCATGAATGGTAGATCAGGCCAACCGCCTTAGTACTACGAATCTTGCTCGTCGCTATCGACGTCGTCGTCGATGAGGTAATTCTCGGGATGGTGGTAGTCATTCACCCGGGCTTGGCCGGTGTCCAAGTGCGGTGGCGGTATCCATTCGGTGCGGCCGTCGTGACGTTTGCGCGTCGTCCATCCGCCTTCTTCGATGAGGCGGTTGTCCGGCGGGCAGGCCAGGCTCATCTTGTCGACGTTCGTGGGCCCGCTGGCAGCCCAGCCGTCGTCGTGGTCTGCCTGACACCAATAACCCGGTGCGGTACAGCCAGGGCGGGTGCAGCCGCGGTCGCGCGCGTGCAACACGATGCGTTGTCCGGGCGAGGCCAGTCGCTTGGACCGACCTAGATAAAGCGGCGTCTGTGTGTGGTGGTCGAAGACGACGAGATAGTGATGCGCGTGCGAGGCCAGCCGGATCAGATCGCGCATGGGAAGCAGTGACCCGCCGGCGGTGACGGCCTGCCCCGCGCCGGACTCCAACTCTTTGAGCGTGGTGGAGACGATGATCGTGGCCGGAAGTCCGTTGTGTCGCCCCAGCTGTCCAGACGCGAGGATGCTGCGGCCCATTGCCTTCAGCGCGTCGTGGTTGCGCTGGCCAGGCGATCTCAGATCGTTTGGCGCCGCGGATTCTACGGGTTCGCCATCGACACATGGGGTTTCGTCGTCGGGATTGCACATGCCAGGTGCCGCCCACTTGGCCAACACCGCATCCGACGTCGCCCGCGCCTCCGGGTCGAGCAGTCCACGCAATTCGCTCATCCCATCGATACCCTGCTTGCCCAGTGTCAGGTGGCGGCGCCGGGCCTGCTCGCCATCGCTGGGCTCGTCACCGTCTTGGTTGAGCACATACGCCAATCGGTCAGCAGCCTGGCGCAGCTGCGTTGGCCCCAATCCGGTTGCGAGTTGCGCCAAGTGGGCTTCGGCCTGCGATCGGGTCCCGGCGTCGACACAATCGGGCAGGTTGGCGAAAAACGACCGGATAATCTTCACGTGCTCGGCATTAATGCCGCCCGCGGCTTGTGCTTTCTGCCGTATTAGGCAACAGCGGCTCGAGCGGCTCGCCCGAGAGTGCCGAGAGCCGCGAGCCAGCAGTTCGGCCTCGATGAGCCGGCGACAGCCCTCAGTCGTCGAGATCCCGAGCACTATCGAAAGCACATTGGCCCGTGATGCCCACCCAGCTCTTGCGGGGTGGTCTGCTGCGTCAATTGGCTGATGAGACGATGGTCGACTGCGGGCTGGCTTCGGTACAGCCGCTCGCGACGCAGCAGGATGTTGCGCAGTTGGAGCTTGGTGAGCGCGGCGTACGACAATTCGGCGACTCTGTCCTGTGCAGCCTCGAGCTCGTCGTAGGCCTGTGCGATAGCCTCTCGATCATCACTCGAACGCATGTTCGAATGCTATCAACGCCGACCGACAAATCTGGCGGCTCAATTCGATTGAAACCAAAGTGACGCAAGTGATTTGGGCGGCGTTAGGCGTAATGCGACGGGATCACTGCGGGTGGGTCGCGAGATACTCCTCGACCGGTATCGGTGTCTCGGATGCGTAGCCGATGGGCAGCAGCAGATCACCCGCGGTCGTCTTCAGGTAAACGTCCCAACGGTAGAAGCCGGTGAAGGCCGCGGGATCGGCCGCGAGCACCGCCGCATAATCGTTGACCGCCCGGACGTATTGCGCCGAATTGTTGTAGCGGTAGACGGCTTGATCGTGATTGGTGGCGAAGCCGTTGGCGGCGAGGTAGCGGCCCGCAGCCATGATGCTGTCGCGGGTCGAGTCGATGTCGCCTCCGTTGCCGTACGCGTCGAACGTCGACGGCAGGAATTGCATGGGGCCCTGCGCGCCAGCGCTTGCTCGGGCCAACGACACTGCCCAACCGAGTCTCGATCAGGTTGATCGCGGCCAGGTAGTTCCAGCCGACGCCGGACGCGGCCTCCGCCTCGCCGTAATAGCCCAGCAGCTCGTCCGCCGGGGGCGGGGCCACGATGCGCCACGCAGGGATCGCGTTCTTGACCTCCGCCATTGCGGTGAGCTGCCGGCGAGCGTCGACATTGAGGTCGTAAACCTCGAGCAGCGAGGGCGGGATCCGGGGACGCGTGATCCCGTCCCAATCGCTGTGATAGCCGATGGCGCGGTAGGCCGCCTGTTGGCGCCGCGCCGCTGCCTGCAGTCCAGCCTCCGACGTCGACGGGTCCCGAAGCGCCTGCTCGTCGGCGACAAGGCCGTCGACCAGCTGGACTGGATCCGACGACAGCTTGGGCTGCGCGCCCGCAGGCTCGGTCGTCTCGTCCAGCAAGGTGACAGTGGTCGGCGGGCGGGCGGGCACGCTCGGTGCGGATGGCGGCACCGGCGACACGCTGTGCGTGCAGCCGACGAGCGCAAGACCGATCGCGGCGAGGGCCAGCGGCACGCCGCGACGCTGTGCTGCACTGGCTACCTCATTTCTGCCTACGGTGTTCGACCGATCACGCTGTATCGATGACGGTGATGAGGGCGACGTGGTTTCGCCCTGTACTGAGGACCCGATCGGACATCGCTTCAGATTAGTGACCCGCTAGGGGTTGCCGTGGTGGGCCCGAGGATCTGGTACTGAGTGGGAAGGATGCGCGATCTCCAGTGATCTCGGATGATCACTACGCGATATCGCGACGTCTGAATCCGGCGAAGGCGACGGCCGTCAACATCGTGAAGGCAGCACCAACGGCGGCTAGGCCGGACCAGTCAACACTTGCTGCAGTGACGTTGAGGACGTTATCGAGTGGGCTGATGCTCAAGAGCCCATTCGGGGAGTGTGAATGTGGGGCTGAGGATTGTTAAACCGAATGCGGCGATGACTGCCAGGCCAAAACAGGCACAAGCGTCGAGTCGTCAGTCAGATCGGACAGAACGCCGTCGTGCACAAGCGGTTGCGCTGTCGGCTGCCACCATCGGGCTGCCGTGGACGCCGCGGTCGGCTAAGAGACGACGGGTTTGTATAGACCAGCGGCATCACGGGGACACAGCGCGCCACCGCAAGACGCCGCACGTGAGGTCGGAATGAATTGCGTGCCCCCGACCTAACCTAGTGACCGGCCTTGAGCGGATGGTGACGTCGCGCCAGGTTGCGTTGGGCATCGGATCGAAATGGGCGAACACCGGATCGTCGGCGGCCGCGAACGGCCGATGGAACGGGAAGCCCATCTCCTGCTTGTCCAGCCAGGTGTTGTTATTGCGCCCGCAATACAGGACGGACCCGCGCTGCGGGGTGGCCAGCGCGGCGGTGCCGTCCTGGTTGGCATCGGTCAGAAGCACCAGGAAGCGTGCAGGCATCCCGGCAGTTGTGCCGCGCGGCAGCAGCAGCCGGTAGGGCAGGCCGCATTCGCACCAGCCGTTGTCGGCGGCGGGTTGGCCGGAGTCGTCGAACTCGTCCTTGGTTTCGGCCAGCATCATCGGCTTATCAACGCTCTTGCGTCGCACCGTGGTTGACTGCCAGCTGCCACGCGGAACAACCTTTCTCGCCTCGGCGGGAACGGTTGCCAGAAATTTGTCCATCTCGATCCAGTTGCGCCGGTTAGTGGCGAGGTCACACGCCGCAAGCCAGATGCGCACCGTGACGGTGGCATCCGCTGGGCCGGTGTTGTGCAGCCGTAGGAAATAGACCCAATCGGTTTTGACGTCGAGCATCTGCAGACCGGGCACATTGGGGTCGGCTTTCACTTCGGTCACGAGCTCACTGAGGTCGAGTTCCGCGTCGGCCGGGGCGTCGAAGTTCCCCCCGCCGAAATGGCTTTCGCCCCAGGCTTCGAGGCTGAACCCGGGTTTGACGATATCGTCAATGGCAATGCGCGGCGTCAGGATGACGTCCGGACTGCGTGTCGGCTGCGGCGCCGCCCCGCGGCGCACCACGACGGTGGGCGTCACATACTGCGTGGTATCGGG
>CAWDSB010000016.1:0-172874 GCA_963804905.1 uncultured Actinomycetota bacterium
CGCAACGCTCGCGCACGAATTTCTCGTTCACCAGGCCCTCGGTCACGATCACATGCGCGAGCGAGGTGACCACCGCGACATTGGTGCCGGGCTTGAGCGGCAGATGATAATCAGCCTCGATATGCGGCGTGCGCACGAGATCGATGCGGCGCGGATCGAGGATGATGAGCTTGGCGCCCTCGCGCAGCCGCTTCTTCATGCGGGACGCAAACACCGGGGTGACCGTCGGTCGGATTGGCGCCGATGATCATGATCACGTCGGAATATTCGACCGAGTTGAAATCTTGCGTGCCGGCGGAGGTGCCATAGGTGGTCTTCAGCCCGTAGCCGGTCGGCGAGTGGCACACGCGCGCGCAGGTATCGACATTATTGTTGCCGAAGGCGGCACGGACGAGCTTCTGCACCAGGAAGGTCTCCTCGTTGGTGCAGCGCGACGAAGTGATGCCGCCCACGGAGCCACGGCCATATTTCGCCTGGATGTGCTTGAACTCTGACGCCGCGTAGCCGATCGCCTCTTCCCAGGAGACTTCACGCCAGGGGTCGGTGATCTTGGCGCGGATCATTGGCTTCAGGATGCGGTCCTTATGCGTGGCGTAGCCGAAGGCGAAGCGTCCCTTGACGCAGGAATGGCCGCGATTGGCTTTGCCGTCCTTGTAAGGAACCATGCGCACCAGCTCCTCGCCGCGCATCTCCGCCTTGAAGGCGCAGCCAACGCCGCAATAGGCGCAGGTGGTGACGATGGAGTGCTCGGGCGTGCCGATCTCGATCACGCTCTTCTCGTTCAGTGTCGCGGTGGGGCAGGCCTGGACGCAGGCGCCGCACGAGACGCATTCTGAATTGAGGAACGACTGTTCCTGCGAGGGCGACACCACGGAGTTGAAGCCGCGGCCGGCGATGGTCAGAGCGAATGTGCCTTGCACCTCTTCGCAGGCGCGGACGCAGCGCGAGCACACGATGCACTTCGAAGGCTCGTAGGTGAAATAGGGGTTCGACGAGACCCGGATTGGGGTGGCGCTGGCCGTCATAGCCGTAGCGCACCTCGCGCAGACCCACGGCGCCGGCCATGTCCTGCAATTCGCAATCGCCGTTGGCCGAGCAGGTCAGGCAGTCGAGTGGGTGCTCCGAGATATAGAGCTCCATCACGCCCTTCCGGAGCCGCTTCAATCGGTCGGTTTGAGTGTGCACCACCATGCCTTCCGCGACCGGAGTGGTGCAGGAGGCCGGCGTGCCGTTGCGACCCTGAATCTCGACCAGGCAAAGCCGGCAGGAGCCGAACGCGTCAAGCATGTCGGTGGCGCAGAGCTTGGGGATCTGCGCGCCGCATCTCCATTGCCGCGCGCATGATCGAGGCGCCTTCCGAGCACCGTCAGCTTGACGCCGTCGATGGTCAGCGTGACCTCCTTCTTGGCTTTGGAGGCTGGGGTCCCGTAATCGATTTCCTGGGTCATCGACATTGTCGTTTCCTTATTCAGCAGCTTGCAGGCGCTTTCTTGTGGCGCCGAAATCCTCGGGGAAATGGGCGAGCGCGCTCAGCACCGGGTAAGGGGTAAACCCGCCAAGGGCACAAAGCGATCCGAACTTCATGGTGTTGCAGAGATCTTCCAGCACGATCAGATTGGCGGCCGCGTCCTCGCCCTTCACGATCTTGTCGACCAACTCTACGCCGCGGGTGGAGCCGATGCGGCAGGGCGTGCACTTGCCGGACGAACTTGATCGGCGCAGAACTTCATGGCGAAACGGGCCTGCGGGGCCATGTCCAGGTGTCGTCGAAGATGACGATGCCGCCATGGCCGATCAGCTCGTCGGGGCGGCGAAGGCCTGGAGTTGAACGGCGCATCGAACAGCGCGTGGGTAGTAGGCACCCAGCGGCCCCCGACCTGCACGGCACGCACCGGCGGTCTGGTACCGTGCCGCCGCCGATCTCGTCGACCAGCGCGCCGAGCGTGACGCCGAACGCCGTCCGATACAGCCCGCGATGCTTGACGTCGCCGGCGAGAGGTATCGGCATGGTGCCGCGCGACCGCCCATGCCGAAATCGCGATGAAGGGGCTGCCCTCGCACCATGATGATGGACGTGCGAGCGACACACGTTGTTGAGACGGTGGTCTGCCGAATAGGCCGAGATGGCGGGGAGAGGCGGTCGGCCCGGATCTTGCCGCGTGCCTCGAGGCTTCGAGCAGCGCAAGGTTTCCTCGCTGCACACGAAGCTCCTGCCCGGCCGCACTTCTCGATGTCGAACTGTATCGAGCCGGGCGCATCGGCGCCGAGCATGCCGCCCTCGCGGCGCACGGCGATCTCGATCGCCGCGATGGCGTTGCGGAGACTGGAGCGGATATAGATGTAGCCGTAGGTCGCGCCGACGGCGACGCCGGCAATGGTCATGCTGATCAGAACGAAGGGGTCGCCTTCGATGATCATGCGGTGGCGAAAGGCGCCGGAATCGCCTTCGTGGCGTTGACAGACGATGTATTTCTGCTGCGGTGGGGTGTCGGCCACGGCGCGCCATTGCATCCGGTGGGGAAGCCCTGCCGCCGCGGCTGCGTAAGCCGGAGGTGACGACCTCTCGACGGTGGCTTTGGCTTACGGCAGCCGCCTTCTCAGGCCCTGTAACCGCCAGGCGCTGTGTAGTCCGTCGAGGCTGCGCGTGATCGATGATGCTGCAATTCTTGAAGGTGAGCGCGTTTGGCTCTTGATCCAGGGATAGTCTTGATGCGCCGATTCCGAGCGTGTGGCTCTTGCCGTTCGAGCATGCCGCCGTCGATGAAGCCCGTCGATATCGCTGAGCGGACCGGCCTGTACCCGATCCGGCCGTGTGGCGTGCGACCTCGACCAGCGGCTCGCAGCCGCAAGTACACGCCGCGCGAACTGGTGCGCGGACGATCTCGACCTTGAGGCCACGCTT
The DNA here is from genome assembly GCA_963804905.1 of uncultured Actinomycetota bacterium. Taxonomy (GTDB): domain Bacteria; phylum Actinomycetota; class Actinomycetes; order Mycobacteriales; family Mycobacteriaceae; genus Mycobacterium. The sequence goes on from CAWDSB010000016.1 coordinate 2,903, forward strand.
TCGAACGCCTTGTGCGAGGCCATGCATGACCTCCTCGCGCTGACGCAGAGCGCGCCGGAATGGCGGGAACATGATAGATGCGCGCGCTCAGTTGCGCTCCGTCACCAGTTGGCGAGCTTCGGCCGCGTGCTGAGCGTGCCGATACACATGGTTATCGATAATGGCGGCGGGCGAGGAATGACAAAGTCCGAGGCAGTAGACGGGCTCGAGCGTGACTCTGCGGTCGGTGGTCTCGCCGATCGCCACGCCGAGCAGTCTCCTCGCGCGCGCGGCAAAGCGCGTCGCCGCGGCGGCCTGGCCGGATTGGCGCGGCAAAGCTTCAGCACGCGCCTCCGGCCGGTTCTTTGTGGAAGTCGCGATAGAAAGGGTGATGGTCCGTGGATCTTGGCGCGGGAGAGGTGAAGCGCCTCCGCCACGCAGCGGGACGGGCTCGTCGGGCACTCAGCCGAACGTCCCTGCAAGGCATGCAGAATTGGGGGGCCAGTCGCCCTTCGAGGTGCCGATACGGCGCGATTATTCGCTGCGCGCTCGGTGTTCCATGGCTCGTGTCGTGGCATGCCCAGCTGCTTTGATGAGCAGACTTAAAACGCGGAAAACAACTGCGGAGATTTATAAAGCGTTTCATCGCTCGATCGGAATTCTTATCGTCTTGTCATGCGCTTAGCATCACCCCAGACGGGCTAGACCAGCCCATCGGACATAGGCTTAATGAGGCCCCGGTACAAGCCGGAGGCAGCTAAATTCCGCTGCAATTACAATTGTTTATCGCCCGATTACGATTCCAGATCGGGCGGGAGGTCAGCGGGTAGGGGCCTTGGCCGCGCGCTTGACGCGCAAGCTCTCGGTCGGTGCTGTCGGCGCCGAGGATCGGCGCGAGCTGCTTGGCTTCGCTGACCAGCGCATTGATCAACGGCGTCAACGGGTTGCGATGCGGCACGACCAGCCCTATCGAATGCGACGACCTCGGGCTCGACGATCGGGATGGCGCGCACCTTCTCGGTCAGGCCGAGGACCTCCGCCAATTTCGCCGGCATGACGCTCGCCCATTTGCCGGTGCGGACATGCGCGAACAGCACAACCACTGAATTCGATTCGAGCGTCGGCGCCACGTCGGCGCCCGGCCTGCCGCAGCAGTTGCTCGATGATGCGCCGGTTCTGCATGTCGGGGGTAAGCAGACAGAGCGGCACCTTGCCGACTTCGGCCCAGGTCACCTGATCGCGGTCGCCGAGCGGGCTGTCGGATGAGGCGAGTAGCCGATATCGCTCGCTGTAGAGCGGCACAGTTTGCACCCGGCCGAGCGGCTCGTTGTCGAGGTAAGTCAGCCCGGCATCGACCTCCAAATTCTCCAGCAATCCCAACACCTCGATCGAGTTGCGCGAGAGAATCGTGAAGCTCACATCCGGATGCTTGGCCCGATAGGGGGTTGTGATCATCGCCACCATGGCCAGCGCCGTCGGGATGGCGGCGATGCGGATATGGCCGGCCAGGCCGCGCTTCAGCGCGTCGATCTCCTGGCGCATGGCGCGGGTATCGCCGACGATGCGGCGCGCCCAATCGAGCACGCGCTCGCCTTCGGGCGTGAAGCCCTGGAAGCGCGAGCCGCGCTGCACCAGAAGCACGCCGAAGGAATCCTCGAGCTGCTTGATGCCGGCTGAGAGCGTGGGCTGGCTCACCCCGCAAGCCTCCGCCGCGTGGCCGAAATGCCGCTCGCGGGCGAGCGCCAGGATGAATTCGAGCTTGTCGATCATGACGGGGCCGGGGGCCTTGTCCTTCACTCCACGAATAACAGCGCTAATTGTGAACGGGCGGCGGGGCTTCAGCAACTAAGAAGGTAGGCAAGCTTGTCGCCGGCTCAGTGATGCTGGCGCGCGTTTTCCGTCCTGAACGTCTGGTGACAGGCTTTGCAGGCATCCGTCAGCTTCTGAAAGGCGCCTTTCCAGTCGAACTCGTAGACGAAGGTCTTGCCCACCGGGATACGCCCGCTTGGCATGGTCGAGCTTGCTCACCGCGCCGGTTTGCGTGAGCGATTCGCTCAAGCTTGCCGAAGAGGCCGCGCTTGCTTTGGCGGCGTTGAGCGCGGTCAGGATCTGGCGGGCCGCCAGCACGCGGATATAAGCTCGGCGTGTTTCAGCCGCGAGCCGCAGCGTCTCCTCTGCGGCGCGAAGCTCGGCCTGCTCGAACCTGATGCCTGCGAGCTTGGATCGCGCCGGCCAGGTCGCGAGCGACAAGATGCTGGCGACGATCGGCCGCTCGAAATCGAGTTCGATCGAGGTCTTGACCCAGTCGAAGCCAAAGCTCGGCAGCGGCGGTCGGCTCGCATGCACCATCACCGCCTCGGCGACGCCGAGTTCGTTATAGGCAGCCTGTAACCCCGCATTGTTAAGCAGCGCGATCTGCACCGCGGCGTCGGGGCCAAGCGGCGCGCGCAGCAGCCGCGAGACTTCGCCCCGCGCGAGCGAAGCATCAGCGGCGGAGCTGATCCGCACCACGTCTTTATTCAGCCATCCGCCCGCGACCTCCGCGACGGCGCTCATGCCGCCGTCGGGCGAGAAGCTCTTGCAAGCGGAGAGCAGGAGCGCGCTCGCGATGGCGAGTCCGCGCCCCAAATGGTGAGAGAACATGGTCGCATCCCTCTCTGTCGTCGATAACTCCGGGCGAATGCACGGGGTAGCTCAGACGATGACGAGGGAAATCGGCCGCAAGCCGCGCGTGGCGGCATTTTTGACGACACTTAATTACGATGGGCGCGGTTTTCGGCCACTTGCTGCCGACGCTATTTATATTCGACCTTGATCACTTGGTACGACTTGCCGCCGCCCGGCGTCGACACTTCGACGACGTCCTTCTTCCGCTTGCCGAGCAGCGCCCGGGCGAGCGGCGAAGTGATCGAGATGCGGCCCTGTTTCACGTCGGCCTCGATCTCGCCGACGATGCGGTATTTGGCCTTCTCGTCGGTGTCCTCATCCACCAGCGTGACCGTCGCCCCGAACATCACCTGGTCGCCCTTGAGCTTGGAGACGTCGATGATGTCGGCGCGCGAAAGCTTGTCCTCGAGGTCGGCGACGCGCGCCTCGGTGATACCTTGCTGCTCCTTGGCGGCATGGTACTCGGCGTTCTCGGAGAGATCGCCGTGGGTGCGGGCGTCGGCGATCTGCTTGATGATGCGCGGGCGCTCGACGGTCTTGAGATATTTGATCTCAGCCTCAAGCGCAGCATAACCCTCCGCGGTCATCGGCACCTTGTCCATCTCAGTGAAGCTCCTTGGGCCACCCCTGAACTAGTGTCCAAGAATTGGCCGGTCTAAGTCAAGAATTTGTTGATTTTGACGGATTTCAAGCCGTCTCAGGCGACTTCTTTGGCGCGCTGGCCGACATAGCTCTGTAGGGGAGCGACTTTGAGACCCCCCGCCCTGAGCGCCTTGATAGCCTCGGTCACGGCGAGCGCGCCGGCGAGCGTTGTATAATAGGGGATGTGGTAGAGCAAGGCCGAGCGGCGGATCGAGAACGAGTTGGCGAGCGCCTTGGCGCCCTCGGTGGTGTTGAACACGATATCCACCTCGCCATTGGTGATGGCGTCGACCACATGCGGGCGCCCCTCGAGCACCTTGTTGACCTTCTCGCACGGGATGCCGTGCGCATCGAGATGACGCTTGGTGCCGCGCGTGGCGATGATGCGGAAGCCCATCTCGGCGAGTTCTCTGCACCGGCCCCACCACCTTGTCCTTGTCGCTGTCCTTCACCGAGACGAACACCGTGCCGGACAGCGGCAGCCTTGAGCCGCCGCCGAGCTGGCTCTTGGCGAAGGCAATCGCATAGTCGCGGTCGATGCCCATGACCTCGCCGGTGGAGCGCATCTCGGGCCCGAGCACCGGATCGACGCCGGGGAAGCGCGCGAAGGGGAACACCGCCTCCTTGACCGCGACATGCTCGAGCTTGCGCCGCTTCAGCCCGAACGCCGCGAGCGGCTTGCCGGCCATGACCTCGGCGGCGATGCCGGCCACGGGCAGCCCGATGACCTTGGCGACGAACGGCACCGTGCGCGAGGCGCGCGGATTGACCTCGAGGATGTAGATGTCGTCGTTCTGGATGGCGAACTGCACGTTCATCAGCCCGACGACGCTGAGCGCTCGGGCGAGCTCGCACGGTCTGGCGCTCCATGTCGGCGATGATGTGAGGCTCAGCGAATGCGGCGGCAGCGAGCAGGCCGAGTCGCCGGAATGCACGCCCGCCTCCTCGATATGCTCCATCACGCCGCAGATGAACACGTCCTTGCCGTCGGCAAGCGCGTCGACGTCGACCTCGATGGCGTCGCGGAGATAAGAATTGATCAGCACCGGACTCTTGCCCGAGACCACCACGGCCTCGGCGATGTAGCGGGCGAGCTGCGCCTCGTCATGCACGATCTCCATGGCGCGGCCGCCGAGCACATAAGAGGGGCGGATCACCACCGGGAAACCGATCGCCGCGGCGATTGTCTTGGCCTCCGCGGCCGAGCGCGCGATGCCGTTTCGCGGCTGCCTGATGCCGAGCCGCTCGATCAGCGCCTTGAAGCGATCGCGGTCCTCGGCGAGGTCGATGGCGTCGGGCGAGGTGCCGAGGATCGGCACTTTCGCGTTCTCCAGCGCCGCGCGAGCTTGAGCGGCGTCTGGCCGCCGAACTGCACGATCACGCCCTTGAGCGTGCCGTTTTGCTCCTCGGTGCGGACGATCTCCAGCACGTCCTCTTCGGTGAGCGGCTCGAAATAGAGGCGGTCGGAGGTGTCGTAATCGGTCGAGACCGTCTCCGGATTGCAGTTGATCATGATGGTCTCGTAGCCGACCGCCGACAGCGCGAAGGCCGCGTGGCAGCAGCAATAGTCGAACTCGATGCCCTGGCCGATGCGGTTGGGACCCGCCGCCCGAGAATGATGATCTTTTCCTTGTCGCGACGGCCGCGCCTCGCAGACCGGCGCGTCCGGCGAAGCCGGACTCGTAGGTCGAGTACATATAGGCCGTGGGCGAGGCGAACTCAGCCGCGCAGGTGTCGATGCGCTTATAGACGGGATGCACGTCGAGCGCGCGACGCCGCGCGGCGACCTCGCTCGCCTCGATCCCCGAGAGCTTGGCAAGCCGCTCGTCGGAGAAGCCCATCGCCTTCAGCGCGCGGAAATTCGCCGCGTCTTTGGGCAGCCCGTGCGCGCGCACGCGGTTCTCGCAATCGATGATGTCTTGCAGCTGCTCGATGAACCACGGGTCGATCTTGCAGGAATCGTAGATCTGCTCGTGGTCGACGCCGAGCCGAAGCGCTTGCGCGACCTTGAGCAACCGGTCGGGGGAGGGGGTGCCGAGGGCTTCGCGGATGACGTTCTTGTCGTCGCCCTGGCCGAGCCCCTCGAAGGCGATGTCGTCGAGGCCGGTCAAGCCCGTTTCCATCGAGCGCAGCGCCTTTTGCAGCGACTCCGGGAAGGTGCGGCCGATGGCCATGGCCTCGCCGACCGATTTCATCGAGGTGGTGAGCACGGGCTTCGAGCCCGGGAACTTCTCGAAGGCGAAGCGCGGGATCTTCGTCACGACATAGTCGATGGTTGGCTCGAACGACGCGGGCGTCGCGCCGCCGGTGATGTCGTTGGCGAGCTCGTCCAGCGTGTAGCCGACGGCGAGCTTGGCGGCGATCTTGGCGATGGGAAAGCCGGTCGCCTTCGAGGCGAGCGCGGAGGAGCGCGACACGCGCGGATTCATCTCGATGATGACCAGCCGTCCGTCGGCCGGGTTGACCGCGAACTGCACGTTTGAGCCGCCGGTCTCGACGCCGATCTCGCGCAGCACCTTGATCGAGGCGTTGCGCATGATCTGATATTCCTTGTCGGTCAGCGTCAGCGCCGGCGCCACCGTGATCGAATTGCCGGTGTGCACGCCCATCGGATCGATATTCTCGATCGAGCAGACGATGATGCAGTTGTCGTCCTTGTCGCGGACGACCTCCATCTCGTACTCCTTCCAGCCGAGCACCGATTCCTCGATCAGCACTTCGCGAGGTCGGCGAGGCGTCGAGCCCGCGCTCGACGATCTCCAGGAACTCCTCGCGGTTATAGGCGATCCCGCCGCCGGTGCCGCCGAGCGTGAAGGAGGGGCGGATGATGGCGGGAAGCCCGATATCGGGCAGCGCCTCGAGCGCTTCGATCAGGCCCTTCTCCGAATAGCGCCGCCGCCGCTCGGCCTCGGCCCTCGCCCAGTTCGCCTCGAACAGGGCCAGCGCGCGAACCCGTTCATCGCCTTCCGGCGTCTCCGCCTCGATGCGCGCGATCTCGTCCTTGTATTTCTGCCGGTCGGCGCGCTTCAGCGACGCGGCGTCGGCCAGCCGCGAGCGGGGCGTCTCCAGCCCGATCTTCTTCATCGCCTCGCGGAACAACTCGCGGTCCTCGGCCTTGTCGATCACCTCGGCGCGGGCGCCGATCATCTCCACCCCGTATTTGGCGAGCACGCCGGCACGCTCCAGGCTGAGCGCGGTATTGAGCGCGGTCTGCCCGCCCATGGTGGGGAGCAGCGCGTCGGGCCGCTCCTTCTCGATGATCTTGGTGACGAACTCCGGCGTGATCGGCTCGATATAGGTGGCATCGGCCACGTCCGGATCGGTCATGATCGTGGCCGGGTTCGAGTTCACCAGCACGATGCGATAGCCCTCTTCTTTCAAGGCCTTGCAGGCTTGCGTGCCCGAATAATCGAACTCGCAGGCCTGGCCGATCACGATCGGCCCAGCCCCGATGATCAGGATGGACTTTATATCTGTGCGTTTGGGCATGGGATTAAGCCGCCTCTTCTCCCTTGCGCTTCCTCGCGTCCATCAGCTCGACGAAGCGGGTGAAGAGATAGTGGCTGTCCTGCGGACCGGGCGAGGCTTCCGGGTGGTATTGCACCGAGAACACCGGCTGGTCTTTCAGCTTCAGTCCGGCATTCGAGCCGTCGAACAGAGAGACATGCGTCTCCTCGACGGTTGCCGGCAGGCTGTCGCGGTCCACCGCGAAACCGTGATTCATCGAGGTGATCTCGACTTTATGCGTGGTGAAGTCCTTCACCGGATGGTTCGCGCCGTGATGGCCCTGATGCATCTTGGCCGTCGTGCCGCCGAGCGCGAGCCCCAGCATCTGATGCCCGAGGCAAATGCCGAACACCGGCAGGCCCGACGAGACAAGCTTCCTGATCTCCGGCACGGCATAAATTCCGGTCGCCGCCGGGTCGCCCGGGCCATTCGAGAGGAACACGCCGTCGGGCTTCCGCTCGAGAATGTCTTCGGCGGTCGCCGTGGCGGGAACGATGGTGAGCCGGCAGCCCACGCTGGCCAGCTCGCGCAGGATGTTGCGCTTCAGCCCATAGTCGATGGCAACGACATGGAAGCGCGGCGCTTCCTGCCGTCCGTAACCTTCGCCCCAGCGCCAGTCGGTCTCGTCCCAGGCATAGCTCTGGCCCGAGGTCACATCCTTGGCGAGGTCGAGCCCGACCATGCCGGGCCACGCGGCAGCCTCGCGCTTCAGCGCCTCGACATCGAACTTGCCGTCTGGCGCATGCGCGATCACCGCATTCGGCATGCCGTTGTCGCGGATCAGGGCGGCGAGCGCGCGCGTGTCGACGCCGCTGATGGCGATGATGCCGCGCGCCTTGAGCCACGCGTCGAGGTCTTGCGTCGCGCGATAGTTGGACGGCTTGGTGATCGAGCGCCCGGAGCACGCAGCCGCGCACGCCGCCGGTCGCCAGGCTCGCCGACTCCATGTCTTCGTCGTTGGTGCCGACATTGCCGATATGCGGGAAGGTGAAGGTGATGATCTGCCCGGCATAAGACGGGTCGGTCAGGATCTCCTGATAGCCGGTCATCGCGGTATTGAAGCAAACCTCGCCGACGGCAATGCCGGCGGCGCCCGCGCCCTTGCCCTCGATCACGGTGCCGTCGGCTAGAACGAGAAGCGCGGTCGGCGCCTCGACCGTCCAATCGGCAGGCGCGCGCGACATTGCGGCCTCTTCGGCCAGCGTTTCACTTGTGTCGTTCATCTTCTCTTAGGGGCGCGTCGGCGGGAGCGCCCGGTTGCAAGTTTGGGTGCCAGCACGGCACGTCAAGGGCTGCGGGGGACTGGCGTCGCAGGCACGGCGCTCTTAACCCGTCGAGGGGTCGCGGGTCAATCCACAGATCAAATTATTTACCTGTGAAAACAATGGCTTAAGCTGGCAAATTCGCTTGCTTGCCCGCAGGCGCTCAATTACTTTGGAAGCTTCTTCCTCAAAACCGGGCGAGACGAGCAATGCGCGAGACCATCACCGCCGCCTTGAAGGCTGCCACCAAGGCGCAAGACAAGCGCCGCGTCTCGACGCTCAGGCTGGTCAGCGCGGCAATCAAGGATCGCGACATCGCCGCCCGCACCGCTGGCAAAGGCGAGGCGACCGACGCCGAGCTGCTCGAGCTGTTCGCCAAGATGATCAAGCAGCGCGAGGAGTTGGAGAAGATCTATGCCGATGCCGGCCGCGCCGAGCTCGCCAAGCAGGAGGGCGAGGAGATCGCCATCATCCGCGAGTTCCTCCCCAAGCAGCTTTCCGACCAGGAGACCGACAAGGCGATTGCCGAGGCCATCGCGGCAAGACCGGCGCCACGAGCGTGAAGGACATGGGCAAGGTGATGGCGGAGCTGAAGGCGAAATATGCCGGCCAGATGGATTTCGGCAAAGCCAGCGGCCTGGTGAAGGCGAAGCTCGGCTAGCCATTTCATCCTCTCCCATTCGAGGAGAATGCGATTCCTCCCGGCACTGACGATCTGAAATCCAAATCACGCGTTCGGTTTTGCCCTGCGGTCATTTGTCTTGCACTGCAACATAGATTTGTCACTGCACTGCACTATTAACGGTGCAATGCAGCACGGACTGATTCCGTGTCGAAACCGAAAGGAGGCCAGTTCATGGTCCACCTCTGAGTGCGTCCTCAACGAATAGCCGTTGCCGCCCAGGGAAGCCGCGATCTTGGGTCCGACGTCGTGGGCGTTGCGGATGAAGCAGAACAACATCGGGCTGTACTCGTCGAGCAGCTGCGTGGTCGGGATCAGATCCTGCGCGCCGCGGACGAGGTACGGGCCGCCGCGCTCGAAGATGTCGGCGCCGGTGTTGCCGAAACCGATGGACGCCATCAACGCCTGGTCGATGTTGCCCTGTTGCTCGTTGAGGGTGCGCGCCGTGGTGACGGCGTTCTCCAGGCCGTCGAACAGGTCGGGCGCCGCGTTCGCGTACACGTCACCGAGGTCGGCAAGCAACTGGTTGTCGCGCCGGATCTGCGGCATCTTCGGGTTGAGGTCGGCGAGGATCTCGTTGCCGTGGACGATCGACCGGCCGAATCGGTCGCCGAGCCCCTGCAACGCCTGCGCGGTTGCGGTCAGCGTCTGGTTCAGCTTGATCGGGTCGACCTTCTCCGAGACCGACGTCAGCGTCTCGAACAGCGTGTTGAACTCGGTCGTGACGTGCGACGCGTCGATAACATCGGATGAGGTGATGCGTTGCGGCGAGGGGTTTTTCGGCGACGAGAAGGAGATGTACTTGTTGCCGAACACGGTGGTGGCGCTGATCTTGGCGTCAACATTGGCCGGTATCAGCTTGAGGTACTTGCGGTCCACCTCCAGCGTGATCTTCGCCCTCGGCTGATCGCCGACGGTGGTAGCGCTGACGTTGCCCACCTTGCCGATCTCGACACCGTTGAAGGTCACCTTCGCGCCTGGGTCCATCGAAAGGCCCGACCGGTTCGACATCATCGTCAACTGCTCGCGAGGCAGGAAGTCGCCACGGAACTGGAAGTACACCAGCACGATCGCGGCGATCGTCAGCAGGGACAGCACCAGACCGGCCAGCTTGTACGGCGGCGTGCGGGGCGGGTTCTCGGGGGCCGTCATGCGCTACACCGTGAGGTTGAAGTTCGGGTCGACGCCGTAGAGGGCCAACGATGCGAACAGGACGACACACACGATCGCGACCAGCGAGGCGCGCATCGACCGGCCGACGGCCTCGCCGACGCCGACCGGGCCACCGCTGGCGTAGTAGCCGTAGTAGCAGTGGTTGAGCATGACGATCACCGAGATGACGATCGCCTGCACGAACGACCAGAACACATCGTCGGGCCGCAGGAAGGTACGGAAGTAGTGCTCGTAGGTGCCGATCGACTGGCCGTAGAAGAACGTCGTCGTCACCTGTGCGGATAGGAACGACATGATGATCGCCATCGCGTAGAGCGGGATGATGACGATGAAGCCGGCCATGACCCGGGTGGACACCAGGTAGGAGATGGACTTGATGCCCATCACCTCGAGCGCGTCGATCTCTTCAGCGATCCGCATGGCGCCGAGTTCTGCGGTGGCGCCCGCACCGACGGTGGCCGCCAGGGCCTGACCCGCCACCACCGGGGCGGCGATGCGAACGTTGATCAGCGCGGCGAAGAAGCCGGTGAACGCCTCGACGCCGATATTCCCCAGCGACGCGAAACCCTGGATCGCGACCAGTGAGGAACCGGACAGGGTGACGAAGCCGACGATCGCGACGGTGCCGCCGATCACCGCCATCGCGCCGGTGCCCATGCCGATCTCAGCGATCAGCCGCAGCGTCTCCTTGCGGTAGTAGCGCAGCGCATGCCCGATCGAGCCGATCGCCGTGATGACGAACCATGCGACGTGCCCGACGCTCTCGAGGAATCGGGCCGGCGCGGCGACGACATGCTCGGTGCGGGCGTAGCCCCGCGGGAAGCGCGAGCGAAGAACGTTTGTGGTCGCCATGTCACTTACCCGTCCCGAACCGGACACCGATCGTGGTCAGCACCACGTTGACCGCGAACAGGGCGATGACGCAGAGCACCAATGTCTCGTTGACTGCGGTGCCGACGCCCTTGGCGCCGCCGGCGACCGTGAGGCCGCGGTAGCAGCCGACCAGACCGGCGATCAGGCCGAAGGTGGTGGCCTTGATGACCGAAATCAACACCTCGGGCAACCCGGTCACGAGCGTCAGCGTCGACACGTAGCGCACCGGCGGACACGTTCTGCAGATAGACGCCGAAGATGAAGCCGCCGACCAGGCCGATGGTGATCACGGCGCCGTTGCAGCAGTAGTGCGACGAAGGTCGAGGCGACCACGCGGGGCACGACCAGCCGTGGATCGGGTCGATGCCCAGCACCTCGAGCGCGTCGATCTCCTCGCGGATGGTGCGGGCACCGAGGTCGGCGCAGATCGCCGTCGATCCGGCGCCCGCGACGACGAGCACGGTCGACCAGCGGCCCCAGCTGGGTGACGGCGGCCAGCGCCGCGCCCGCGCCGGAGATGTCGGCGGCGCCGAACTCCGTCAGGAGGATGTTGAGCGTGAAGATAAGGAGCACGGTCAGCGGAATCGAGACCGCGAGCGTGGGCAGGAACGAGACCTTGAACAGGAACCAGCTCTGGAGGATGAACTCGCGCCACTGGAAGCGCGGCGGAATAGCGCCTTGGCCGTGAGCACACACATGCGCACGAACCCGCCGACCGCCTCCATCGCAGGCCTGGTCTGCTTGGCGACGTAGTCCGTCAGCCCTGGTTGTGTCGCTGTCACTGGCGCACTCCGACCACGCCAGGCACGACGTGGCAGTACGGCAGCCCCTGTCGCACGCCCCCTCCTTGCCCCGAGCCCGACTGTGTGACCACCATCTCCCTACTCGTGGGTAGTAAGACGGACCACAGGACTGTACCCGATGCCGCCCTGAGGTTGCACCGCATCCGTCGGATTGAGCCTATAACCGTTAGCAAACCCATCTCTCCCGGTTAACCTTCAGCCTTACCCGCAGAAACCGTTGTGGCAGTGACACTTTCGTTTGCGTCAATCGATTTTGCCGCGCCGAAGCGGTTTCGCAGTTCCGTTTTGAGGACTTTGCCGGCGGGGTTGCGCGGCAATGCGTCGACAACTTCCAGGTGCTTCGGATGCTTGTACCTGGCAAGCCGTTCGGTGAGGAATTCGTCAAGATCAGCCAGGCTGAGGTCCGGTTGCGTCACTGCGGCCACCGCGACGGGCACTTCACCCCACTTCTCGTGGCTTCGCCCGATCACCGCCACTTCGGCGATCGCCGGATGGCCGGCGAGGACGTTCTCCACCTCCGCGCAGTAGATGTTCTCCCCGCCGGAGATGATCATGTCCTTCTTGCGGTCCACCACCCAGACGTAGCCCTCCTCGTCCTGGCGCACCAGATCGCCCGAGTGGAACCAGCCGCCGGCAAAGGCCTCAGCGGTGGCCTGCGGGTTGTTCCAATAGCCTTCCATCAGCGTCGGCGCCCGGTAGACGATCTCGCCGACCTGGCCGATCTCGACATCGTTCATATCGTCGTCGACCACGCGCGCGGCGACCGTCGGGATGACCTTTCCGACCGAGCCGAGCTTGCGAATTGCGTCCTGCGCCAACAACATGCACGTGACCGGTGACATCTCGGTCTGCCCGAAGGCGGCCAGGATCTGGGTGCCGGGGAATGTCTTGGACATGTCTCGCAGCAGGGTGTCGGACGCTGGCGCGGCGCCCCACGACAGGACCCGCAGCCGGAGCTCGCGCGGATTGGCATGCTGTTCAGCGCAAACCACCTGCCACTGGGCGGGCACGAGGAAGATCGCGGTCACCTTTTCGGTTTCCAGGACGTCCAGGAGCGCGCCTGGGTCGAATGCCCCCAACGGGTAGAGGACCGTCGGCAGGCCGAGCAGCAGACCGCTGATCATGTTGCCGATGCCTGCGATGTGGAAGAGCGGGACGCCGATGAACCCGACATCGTTGTTGATGTCGGCGCCCGTGGTGAACAGGTTGGTCATGGCCTGCCCTGCGAGGTTGGCGTGGGTCAGCACGGCGCCCTTGGGGCGCCCCGTGGTGCCCGAGGTGTACATGATCAGCGCCGGGGAGTCGTTGGGGATGTCGACCGGTTCGGCGGGCTCGCCCTCCTCGGCCAGCAGATCGTCGTAACCGAGCACGCCCTCGTCGGTGGCCGCACCCGCGACGATGATCGTCGCGAGATTCGGCTCGAGGTCCCGCACCGCGATGGCCACATTGGCCAGCACCGACTCGGCGATCATCACCTTGGCGTCGCAATCGCCGACCAGGAAGGCGATTTCTGGCGGAGTCATGCGGAAATTGACCGGAACGGCGATGGCGCCGAGCCTGTTGGCCGCCAGGAAGGACTCGATGAACTCGGTCCGGTTCAGCATCAGGATCAGCACCCGGTCGCCGAAGCGGACGCCCCGCCGGCCAAGCGCCCCCGCGAGCGCGGTCACCCGGCGGTCGAGTTCAGCCCATGTGGTGGTGTGGCCCAGGAAACGCAGTGCAGTCGCGTCGGGGTGCATCAGCGCGTGCCTGGCGAGCTGATTGGTCCAGTTCTGCCGTCTGGCGAGGTACGGCTGATCGGTCGGGGAAGGCTGAGCGGTCAACGGCTGGAGCTCCCGGGTTGCGCGACGTTGATATTTGATCAAACATGTTGTTGCCCCGGTCACACTATGGCGTCGGCGGTGCGGAGACAACCCCCGCGCGAAGGGAGGCCGAGTGAACGCACCGACAAGAGCTGTTCCCCTCCCTCGACGCGCGGTGCGCCGCGAACAGATGTCCGACGAGGTCGCCGGGCACCTGCGGGCCGCCATCATGGCCGGGACCCTGTTGCCCGGCACGTTCATCCGGCTCGACGAGACGGCCGCGCAGCTCGGCGTCAGCATCACACCGGTGCGCGAGGCACTGCGCACCCTGCGTGGTGAGGGCATGGTGCTGTCCGAGCCGCACCGTGGCCATGTCGTCGCGCCGCTGAGCCGTCGCGATATCGAGGACATCTTCTGGTTGCAGACCACCATCGCCAAGGAGCTCGCAGCAGCCGCCGCCGAGCGGATCACCGAGGACGAGATCGCCGAGCTGGAGCGGCTGAACGGAGAACTCGCCGCGACGGTCGAGACCGGCGAGACCGAGGCGATCGCCGCTGCCGAGTTCGCGTTCCACCGCTCGCTCAATCACACGACGGGCCGCATCAAGCTGGCCTGGTTTCTACTGCACGTGGCGCGCTACATGCCACCGTTGATCTACGCGGCCGACCCGCGGTGGGGCGGCGAGGCCGTCGACAACCATCGCGAGCTGATCGCCGCGCTTCGCCGCCGCGATGTCGCCGAGGTGGTGCGGCTGACCGGTTGGCAATTCACCGACGGCGCGGCCAGATTGACCGCCCGGCTGGAGAAAACCGGGATCTGGAGTTGAGGCGCAGCTAGCTCGACTTCTTCTTCTTGCCCGAGTTCTTGCCACCCTTTTTCGACGCATCCGGTGTGTTCGAGATCGCGGCGGCCCGCGACTTGCTCATGCCCTTCTTGCGCAAGCCCTCGTATTGCTTGTCGTTCTTGACGCTCGAGCCGTGGTCCTTGGCCATGTCGCCTCCTCCGATATCGTCCGCTAGGAATACCCACACGCCGCGCGGTGCCAACCTCTGAGCTGACTTTGTCGGCGCCCCACCGACTTTGTCGCTCAAAGGTTGGCGTCCTGAACTGTCCACAGGTACGCAGCCGCCGGCCGCGGCGAGGTAGAGGTAGCTGGTGTCGGCAGGCCATGCCAAAGTCCGGCTATGAGGCGGCCAGTTGCTCGGCGCGGGCCTTGAGGTTGTCGGCGAGGTAGTCGAGCGTGTCGCCGATGGTCTTCTTGACGATCGTCTTCGGGATTGCCAGCTTGGTCTCCACGTCGAGGTCGACGGTCAACAGCGACGTCGGCCCGATGGGCACCACCGAGAACTTCTGCTCTTGCTTCTCGAAGTGATCGCCCTGCTGGAGCACCGTGTAGATCTCGTTGGGACCGGGGTAGTAGACCGCGGTGATGAACGTGCCCGACTGCCCCTGGACCACGACGTCGAGGCGCAGCTGGCTCGGCCGTCCGTCGTCGTAGCGCGCCAGCACCCAGCAGCCCTTGATCTCTTCGTTCCACTGCGGGTACGACTCGAAGTCGGCGACGATCGCCATGACCGCCTCGGCGGAAGCCCCGACCTCAACGGTCTTGCTGACCAACGGCATTACTGCGCACCCGCGGCGACGTCGAGGCCCAGCGGCGAATCCGTCCTCACTGCCTCATCTCGAATCAGCCCACGCAGCAGCGCGGTGCTGAACTCGACCGCGATCTCGGACGCGGTGCGCCTGCCCTGCGGCCGCAGCCAGCGATACGACCCCAGCGTCATCCCGATGTAGCCCAGTGCGAGCACATGGGAGTCGCAGTCGTAGAACTCGCCGCTGGCGATTCCGCGGTCGATGACGTCGCGCACGTGCTCGTAGACCTGGGTCTCCTTCTCACGGATGTAGCCGACCTGTTCTTCGGTGAACCACTCGGTGATGTAGGGACCCTCCTGGAAGTACACCGCCGCCCGCTCGAGGTCGCCGGCGATGCCGACCAACAGCCTGCGGGTGAAGTTGTAGATCGTCTCGCGAGCCGACGCCGAAGGATCGTCGTGGAGGGCGGCCACGGTGAAGTCGGCGGCGCCCTTGTAGATGTCGTAGAGGATCAGCGACTTGCTGGCGTAGTAGTGGTACACCGTCGCCTTGTTCAGCCCGACCGCGTCGGCCACATCGTCCATCCGGGTGCCGTGGTAGCCCCGCGCGGCGAACAGCTTGGTGGCGACGGCCAGCAGCTCCTCGCGACGGGACATCCCGTTGGGCGCTGAGTCTGTTGCTCTTCGCGCAAGCGGCTCATCGGAAGACATGGCGACTCACTATCGGCAGGGCCCGGACTTCCAACCCGGGGCATCAATCAACTGGTTGGACAGTCTATGTGCTCAGGGTGTTGCCGCTGCTGCGGCGGGTCTAGACTTCTGCGTAGAGAAGGCCGTTACGCGAGAGGGTGAGCTTATGGATCCGAACCCAGACTATGACGCCAGCGACGAGGTCGAGTACGGCGCAAACTGGTTCGGCTGGATCCTCCGCGGCGTGTACCCACCGCCGGCGTATCCCCCGGTCTAACCGACCGAACTGCTGACTCGCCGGTCTACCACGTGGGACCGGTGAAGAATCCGTCGAAGCGAATGCGCTGCTCGCGCAGCATTTCGAGCTCACGGTCCGTGGGCAGCCCCCGAACCGT
Organism: uncultured Actinomycetota bacterium; assembly: GCA_963804905.1. Classification (GTDB taxonomy): domain Bacteria; phylum Actinomycetota; class Actinomycetes; order Mycobacteriales; family Mycobacteriaceae; genus Mycobacterium. Next base: position 18,970 of record CAWDSB010000016.1, read on the forward strand.
CGATTCCTGCAAGATCGGTGCCTTCCCGTCCAGCACCTGACGTGGTGTCGGTTGCATCGTCGGCCCCTCTCGATGGCGTTGGCGGCTAGACACCATCGTCACCGGCCTTGGCCGCTGTTGCGTGAGTAGTCCACTACTGCACTTTGTGGATGCGTACTGCGTACGCCCAAGGCAGTGTCGCGCTCTAGGAATACGCCTTACCTAGAAACGCGACACTGGGCTTTGTTACTTGCGGTCGGCTTCCTGCCCGGCGGCTTCCTGCCTGGCGGCCTCTTCGTCGGTGGCTTCGTCCTGCACGCGCGTCTTGGGATCCAGTCGATCGGCGTGCCTGCGCCGCTCATCGATCTCTTCTCGGGACGCGGCGACGGCCTCATGATGGTTTGCAGCCCGGTCCTTGAGCCGGGCGGCCTCGGCGGCCTTCGCCTCGGCTTCGGCCTCCGCAGCGCGGGCACGGGCCGCGGTCTCGTCGGCGAGTGCCTGTCGCTTGTCCGCCTTGGTGACGTGCGTCGTGATGTCCTCGCGCATGCGCTCGGCCTCCACGTGCCTGCGCTCATTGCGCCTCTTACGGGCCGCGAAGACCAGCGCCGCGATCACGATGACCGCCGCGATGACAGCGACTATCCAAACGACGGTGGTGCTATCCATGGCGGTTCCTTTCGTCGGGAAATCCGGGGGTGGTCGTTGACGCACCCGTAATTCGGATTCCCTTCGACGCGCCCGCCGAAACTTATAGCGCTTTGAGCTCCTCGGCGACCTCGGTGACCGACTTCTTCGCGTCGCCGAACAGCATCGTGGTGCCGTCGGCGTAGAACAGCGGGTTGTCGATGCCGGCGAAGCCGGAGTTCATCGATCGCTTCAGCACGATCACCGATTTCGATTGATCGACATTGAGGATCGGCATCCCGTGGATCGGGCTGGACGGGTCGTTGCGTGCCGCCGGGTTCGTGACGTCGTTGGCTCCGATCACGATCGTGACGTCGGTGCGGCCGAACTCGTCGTTGATGTCGTCCATGTCCTTCATGGCGTCGTAGTCGACCTCGGCCTCGGCCAAGAGCACGTTCATGTGTCCCGGCATCCGGCCCGCGACGGGATGGATCGCGTACTTCACCGCAACACCCTTGTCCTCGAGCAGGTTGGCCAGGTCCTTGACCGCGTGCTGCGCTTGGGCGACCGCGAGCCCGTAGCCGGGCACGACGATCACCTGGTTCGCGTAGAGCATCTGGATGGCGGCGTCGGCTGCCGACGTGGACTTCACGTGCTTGTCGCCGTCGTCGCCCCCGCCGACCGCGACACCTCCGCCGCCGAAGCCGCCCGCCACGATCGCGGGGATCGACCGGTTCATGGCCTTGGCCATGAGGTTGGTCAGGATCGAACCGGAGGCGCCGACGATCATGCCTGCGACGATCATCGCGGTATTGTTCAACGCCAATCCGGCTGCCGCCGCGGACAATCCGGTCATCGCGTTCAGCAGCGAGATGACCACGGGCATGTCGGCGCCACCGATCGGCAGCACCACCATCAGCCCGAGCACCGCAGCTGCGGCCAGCAGCCCGATCATCCACCACAGCGACGCGCCGCCGCCCGGATGAGCGGCCACCCCGATCACCACCGCGGCGACGACCGCAGCGACCAGCAGCAGAATGTTCAGCGGCTGCTGAAGCCTGCCGACGCCGATCGGGCGTCCAGGCAGGATCTCCTGCAGCTTGCCGAACGCGACGATCGACCCCCAGAACGAGATCGAGCCGATAACCGCGGCGAACAGCGACGCGACCACAATGTGCACCGTCGGCGACTCACCGTGCTTGAACGCCGAAAAGCCATTAGTGTCAATGAATTCCGACAGCGCGATCAACGCGACGGTGCCGCCGCCGACGCCGTTGTAAAACGCCACCAGCTGCGGCATCGCGGTCATCTTCGTCAGCCGGGCGGGCGGCACACCCAGCGCCACGCCGACCAGCAGACCCGCGACGATCAGTCCCCAGTTCTCGGTATGGCGGATCGCGATCAGCGTAGCGATCACCGCGACGCCCATGCCGGTCGCGGCGATCCAGTTGCCGCGCACCGCCGTCTTGGGCCCGGTCAACCCCATCAGGCCGTAGATAAACAGCGCAACCGAGAGTAGGTAGAGCAGGACGACGAGATAGTTCATCGGGCCTGCCCGTTCGTCGAACCAGCCTGCGCAGCTTCGGCCTTGACGGGTTGGGGTCTCTTGCCTTTGAACATGCCCAGCATGCGGTCGGTGACGACGAAGCCGCCGACGACGTTGAGCGTGCCGAACACCACCGCAACGAACAGAATGATCTCAATCGCCAGCGACGGGTGCTCGACGCGGCCGAGCACCACCAGCGCACCGATGAGCACGACGCCGTGAATGGCGTTGGTGCCCGACATCAGCGGCGTGTGCAACGTGTTGGGCACCTTGGAGATAACGGCGAACCCGACGAACCCCGACAGCACCAGGATCGCGAGGTTGGCCAGCAGTTGGTCATACATACCGATGTCCCACCCTAGTTTTCTGCGCCGCTCGCGACGCGCCCCGTGACGCAGGATCCTGCGATCACCTCGTCCTCGAAATCCGGTGCGAGCGAACCCTCCTCGATGAGCAGCTCCAGCAGCGCGGTGATGTTCTTCGAATACAACTCGCTGGCGTGCTCGGGCATGGTGGCGGGCAGGTTCAGCGGCGAGGCGATCGTCACGCCGTGGCGCACGACGACCTCGCCCGGTTCGGTCAGCTCGCAGTTGCCGCCGGTCTCGCCTGCCAGGTCGACCACGACACTGCCCGGCTTCATGCCCTGCACCGCCGCGGCGGTCACCAACCGCGGTGCGGGCCGTCCCGGCACCAGCGCGGTGGTGATGACGACGTCGAAGCCGGCGATCGCTTCTTCGAGCGCCTTCTGCTGCTGGGCGCGTTCCTCGTCGGTCAGCTCGCGGGCGTAGCCGCCCTCCCCCGCCGCGGCTAGATCTTTCTCGCCCAGGCTCAACCACTGCGCACCGACCGAGCGCACCTGGTCGGCGACCTCGGGACGCACGTCATACCCGGTGGTGCGGGCGCCCAGCCGCTTGGCGGTGGCCAGCGCCTGCAGACCGGCCACGCCCACCCCGAGCACCAGCACGCTGGCCGGCTTCACCGTGCCCGCCGCCGTGGTCAGCATCGGGAAGAACCGCGTCGACTCCGACGCCGCCAGCAGCACCGCCTTGTATCCGGCGACGTTGCCCTGGGAAGACAGCGCGTCCATCGCCTGCGCCCGCGAGATCCGAGGGATCGCCTCCAGCGCGAACGCCTGCACCCCCGCGGTCCTCAACGCGTCGATCTGGTTGTCCTGGCTGCGCGGCGCCAGGAAGCCGATCAATGTCTGACCGCTGTGCAGCCGGGCCACCTCATCAGCCGTCGGCGGAGCGACCTTCACCACTACATCCGCCGCCCACGCGTCGCCAACCGTGGCGCCGGCCTCGGTATACAGCTGATCGGGCAGCAGCGCCTGTTCTCCCGCACCGGATTCGATGACAACCCCCACACCGCTTTTGACCAGCGGTGCGACCGCCTTCGGCACCAGCGCGACCCGGCGCTCCCCTGCGCCGGACTCGCGCACCACCCCGATCGTCGTCTGCGTCCCCGTCATGACGTGACACCCTAACCGCTACCGCCGGTCACATCTAAATTGACGCCTGTCACGTGGATACAGTGCTGACCATGGCAGTGGACCGGTTGCTTCCGTCGCAGGAGGCGGAGGACCTGATCGCGCTTACCCGTGACATCGCCGACAAGGCGCTCGCCCCGATCGTCGACGCGCACGAGAAGGCGGAGAGCTATCCCGAAGGCGTATTCGCCCAGCTGGGGGCGGCGGGACTGCTGAGCCTGCCGCAGCCCGGGGAGTGGGGCGGCGGGGCCCAGCCCTACGAGGTCTACCTGCAGGTGCTCGAGGAGATCGCGGCGCGATGGGCGGCCGTGGCTGTCGCGGTCAGCGTGCACAGCCTGTCGTCACATCCGCTGCTGGCCTTCGGCACCGAGGAGCAGAAGCACCGCTGGCTGCCCCGCATGCTGTCGGGTGAGCAGATCGGCGCGTACAGCCTGTCGGAGCCACAGGCCGGTTCCGACGCCGCGGCGCTCCGGTGTGCGGCCGCCAAAGCCGACGGCGGCTATGTCATCAACGGGTCGAAGTCGTGGATCACCCACGGCGGGCGGGCCGACTTCTACACCTTGTTCGCCCGTACCGCTGAAGGCTCGCGCGGCATCTCCTGCTTCCTCGTCCCCGGGGATCTGCCCGGCCTCTCGTTCGGCAAGCCCGAGGAGAAGATGGGGCTGCATGCCGTGCCGACCACCTCGGCGTTCTACGACCACGCCGAAATCGAGGCCGGCCGGCTAATCGGTGAGGAGGGCCAGGGTCTGCAGATCGCCTTCAGCGCACTGGATTCCGGCAGGCTGGGAATCGCCGCCGTCGCCGTCGGGCTCGCGCAGGCCGCGCTGGACGAAGCTACCGCCTATGCCAACGAGCGAACCACGTTCGGCCGCAAGATCATCGACCACCAGGGGCTCGGGTTCGTGCTGGCCGACATGGCCGCCGCAGTGGCCAGCGCACGCGCCACCTATCTCGACGCCGCGCGCAGACGCGACCTCGGCCGGCCGTATTCGACACAGGCCAGTGTGGCCAAGCTGATCGCCACCGACGCCGCGATGAAGGTGACCACCGACGCGGTTCAAGTGCTCGGTGGTGTCGGCTACACCCGCGACTACCGCGTCGAGCGCTACATGCGCGAAGCCAAGATCACTCAAATCTTCGAGGGCACCAACCAGATTCAACGCCTGGTCATTGCACGCGGATTGACGGCACACTAGCCGGTTCGGGCGGGGAGGTCACCGTGACCCGGGTCCCGGTGCCGATCTGTGATTCGATGTCCATCGCGCCGCCCATCGCCTCGCATCTCGCCGAAAGCGAGCCCAACCCGATATCCCCTTCGGCGGCGGACTGACCGACGATGGCCGGGTGGAAACCGCTTCCGTCATCGGCGACCGTGAGGGTGAGCCGGCGCCCGTTGCGCTTCAGCCGCACGTGGACCGTCGTCGCGCCGGCGTGCTTGCCCACGTTGATGAGCAACTCGCGCGCGGCGCGGTGCAGCAGCAGCTGGGAATCCGGCTTACCCACCTCCTCGAGGTCGGCGTCCACGGCGATGTCAGTGCGAGTCTGGAACTGCTTCAGCATTTCTCGCAGCGCGGACGTGAGTCCGAGTTGGGCGAGGACCTGCGGATGCAGCTCGGTGACGGTCGAGCGCAGGGCCGTCGCGGTCTCCTGCAGGGCCTCGTAGATCATGTCCAGGGCGGGATCGGAGTTCCGCCCACGCGCTTCGTCGAGTTCCAGGCGTGCGGCGAGCAGCGTCTGCAGCGGGCCGTCATGCAGATGCTCGGCCACCTCGCGGTTGCGCCGCTCGTCGGCCTGCAACGCCTCCGAAACCAATTGGCGGCGCATCTCCTGCAACGCCGTGACCCGCAATGCCCGATACGCCGACACGTAGCACAGCGCAGTCGTCGCGACAGCCAGCCAGAGCAAAAAGCCGAAGTGCGTGTACACCATGTTCGGCAACCCGACCTTGTCGTCGCGCTTGGAATAGAAGATCCACACGGCGAGATATCCGACCGCCGTTACGATTCCAAAGATCGCCGTCAGAGCGGGCCGGTCCTGAAATGCCACCGAGATCGGCAGCAGGAAGAACACCGGCAGCAGGGCGGCGGTGGCACCGCCCGACACTAAACACAGCGCGATGATGACCGCCAGGTCGACGGTCGTCGAAGCCCAGTCCGCCCACCGTGGAACGGGCCCGCGCAGCACGGCCAACAGCCACAGCACCGCCGCCACGGCGTACACGCCGAGGATCGCCGCGTACAACTGGGGCAGCCAATGGTCGACCTCCCATATCCAGACCAGGACGGCGACGAGGCAGATCAACGGCAGCCGCAGGATCGCGGATACGCGGACGGGTTCCGCCGCGAAGTAGCCGACAAGCCAGTGAAACGGGTTGTCCACGCTAGTCCAGCATTTTGCGACGCATGCCTTCGGCGACCGCCGCGGCGCGGTCACTGACGCCCAGCTTCTCGTACAGCCGTTGTACATGGGTCTTGACCGTCGACGGCGCGAGGAACAGCTCCTTGGCCATGGACGGAATGCTGCTGCCGCTGGCGATCAACTTGAGCACCTCGCGCTCGCGCGGGCTGAGCGCAGGCACGTCCGGCTCGTGTCGACGCCGAATCTCCGACGCCAGACCCGCCGCGAGATCGGGGGCGATGACGTCCTTGCCCTTCGCACACTTCAGCACCGCGTTCACCAGCTCACTCCTGGTCGACTCCTTCGGCAGGAAGCCAGCCGCACCCTCCTGAAGTGCCTTGTACACGATCGCCGATTCGTCGTGGGCCGACACCAGCAGCACCCGGGTCGGCAGCACGTCGCGAGTCACCGCGGCCGCGACTTCTACGCCGTCCATGCCGGGCATCCGGTAGTCGAGCAGCGCCACCTGCGGATTGTGGGTCCGGATCATCTCCAGCGCACTGAGGCCGTCCTCGGCCTCGGCCACCACGTCGATCTCACCGCTGGACACCAAAGCTCGCACGACGCCCTCGCGGAACATCGGGTGGTCGTCACCCACCACGACCCGCACCTTTTCGTTCGCGCCCACCATCGCTTCAGCTTCGCACAGCAACCGCTTCACTTCCCCCGATTGGATGACACCGGATTCATCCAGGTAACCGGCCATTCAGCCGACATACGCCGGTCCACGACTACGGCAGTCTTGAGTCGTCCCGAGAACACGGCGGGCACAACGAAAGATCGGCGGAGACAACAGAACTAATCCGCTGACACCCACAGAAGAAAGGGGCTGCCTAAGGGATACAGTGCGTCCCTCCACAGAGGCCCTCCCCGGCGGCGTATTCCGGGGAGGGCCTCACTCGTGGCGTCTAGCATGATTCGGCTACCCCAAAGCAGGGTCACCACAACGGAATGTCGTGCCCGTGCTCGGATTCGGGTCGTGGGCCGAAGTAGCGGCGTTCCGATTCGTCGATCTTGACATCGTTGATGCTGGCCTCCCTGCGTGCCATCAGGCCCTCGGGAGTGAACTCCCACAACTCGTTGCCGTAACTGCGATACCACTGCCCGTCGGCGTCATGACATTCGTACTGGAAGCGGACCGCCATCCGGTTGTTGCGGAATCCCCACAGGCTCTTGCGCAGCACGTAGTCGAGTTCGCGCTGCCACTTCTGCGTGAGGAACGCGACAATCTGTTCGCGCCCGACGATGTGCTGATCGCGATTGCGCCACTGGGAATCGACGGTGTAGGCCACGCTGACGCGTTCGGGGTCACGGCTGTTCCAGGCGTCCTCGGCAGCCTGCACCTTCTGCTGCGCGGTCTCGAGGGTGAAGGGTGGAAACGGCGGACGGCTCTCAGTCATCAGCCCATTCTGCGCACCCTTTAGTGTGGCTACATGGACTTCGCGATGTCGGCCAAGGCGCAGGACTACCACAAACGCCTTTCGGCGTTCATGACGGAATTCGTCTTCCCGGCCGAGGTGTCCTATGACCGGTACCGGGCCGAGGCGGGGCCCGACGACCACACCGTCCCGCCGGTGATCGAGGAGCTCAAGGTCCTGGCCAAGGAGCGGGGCCTGTGGAACCTGTTCCTGCCGTCGATTTCGAGGCTGACCAATTTGGAGTACGCGCCGCTGGCCGAACTGACCGGCTGGAGCATGGAGATCGCGCCGGAGGTGACCAACTGCGCGGCCCCCGACACCGGCAACATGGAGACCCTGCATCTGTTCGCCACCGAGGAACAGCGCAAACAGTGGCTCGAGCCGCTGCTGGACGGCCAGATCCGGAGCGGCTTCTCGATGACCGAGCCCGCCGTCGCCTCCAGCGATGCCCGCAACATCGAGACCCTGATCACCCGCGACGGCGGCGACTACGTCATCAACGGCCGGAAGTGGTGGACGACGGGGGCGTCCGACCAGCGCTGCAAGGTCCTGATTGTGATGGGCCGCACCGATCCCGACGCGGCCAGCCACCGTCAGCAGTCGATGGTGCTGGTGCCCGTCGACACCCCCGGAGTGAACATCCTGCGGTCGACGCCGGTGTTCGGCTGGCAGGACCAGCACGGCCACTGCGAGATCGTCTACGACAACGTCCGGGTACCGGCGACCAACCTGCTCGGCGAGGAGGGCTCGGGCTTCGCGATCGCACAGGCCCGCCTCGGCCCCGGCCGCATCCACCACTGCATGCGTGCGCTGGGCGCGGCGGAACGAGCGTTGGCCCTGATGGTGGACCGCGTGCAGAAGCGCGTCGCGTTCGGCAAGCCGTTGAGTGAGCAGGGCGTGGTCCGCGAGTCGATCGCCAAGTCGCGCAACGAGATCGATCAGGCGCGGCTGCTGTGTGAGAAGGCGGCGTGGACCATCGACTGCCACGGCAATAAGGAAGCCCATGTGCTGGTGAGCCAGATCAAGGCGGTCGCACCCAAGGTGGCCTGCGATGTCATCGACCGCGCCATCCAGGTGCACGGCGCGGCGGGCATCAGCGACGATTTCCCGCTGGCCCGGCTGTACAGCTGGCACCGAGCGATGCGGCTGTTCGACGGCCCCGACGAGGTGCACATGCGCACCATCGCCCGCTCGGAAATCGGCAGAGAGAAGTCCCCCTTCGTGGCGGCGGTGACGCCCAAGTGACAGTTGACCTCGGGGAACTGTCGGGAGCGTGGAACTTTCGGGACGTCGCCGAGGAGACAGGCGTCCGCCCCGGCCGGTTCTTCCGCTCCAGTGAACTGAGTCGGCTCGACGACGACGGCCGCGACCTCATCCGTCGCCTCGGCATCACCGACGTGGCCGACCTGCGCTCGCCGCGCGAGCTCCAGCGTCGCGGACCCGGGGCGGTACCGGCAGGCGTCGAGGTGCATCTGCTGCCGTTCCCCGACCTGTCCGCGGTCGACGGTGAGGCGCCGCACGAGGCGACGTTCGAGAAGATGATGACCGGGAAACCCGACGACGAAGACGTCGCGGTCGCCGCCGGCCGGTTCATGAACGAGGAGTACGAGCGGTTCCCGACCCTCGGTGGAGCGAAGCGGGCGGTGCGGCAGGTTATTTCGCTGATCGCCGAAGGCCGACCTGTGATCACGCACTGCTTCGCAGGCAAGGATCGCACCGGTTTCACGGTGGCCACGGTGCTGGAGACGCTCGGTGTCGAGCGTGACGCAATCCTGGCCGACTTCCTGCGCAGCAACGACGCCATCGCCCCGCTGCGGGAGCGGATCCTGGAGTCGGTCCGCGAACGCTCTGAGACCGATGAGACGATCACGTTCGCTGAGGCACGACTGACCGATGAGGTGCTCGGTGTGCGCGAGGAGTACTTGGACGCGGCGCGTCGCACGATCGAGCAGGAGTACGTCGGCTTGCGGGGCTATCTCGAGGCAGCGGGTGTGACGGACGAGGACGTCGCGCGGCTTCGCGATGCGCTCGGGTGATTCGGGGAAAGTCTTTGGCTCGCATCGCCATAGCGGCTAGTCCGCTGTCAGGCCATGGCGTCTAACTTAAACCGCTTGTTGCCGAACCTGATTCGGCGTTATCTACTCGGCGAGCAGATATGCGTTCGGCGTTCGTCGCACCGCTCGCTCTCAGCACCGGACGCTTGTGCGACTCCTCGACGCCGAACCCGCGGATGCCGCTCGTCGGCTCAGCCGCGCTCACCGGGTTTTCTTCTCGGCCTCGTACTTCTGGGTCATGTGCTCGATAGCGCTCATCTGCGTCTGCGCCAGGTCCTCGCGCACATCGCTGGCGCGGGCGGCGGCGTCGAGCGTCGGTTGCGCCTGCCCCTGGAAGTGCGGAATCACTTCTGCGGCAAACAGTTCCGCCGATCGCTTGGTCGCGGCGGGATTGGCCCACTCGTGGCCCATCTGCAGCATGCAGCCGAACCCACCGGACTGGTCCCACAGCCGCTGCACCTGCGCTCTTGCCCGCTCGGGTGAGCCGATGACGCCTGCGCCCGCGTCGTTGATGATGTCGATCATCTCGTCGATCTGATCGCCGGGCATGGTCATCTGCGGGAACGCCGCGACCTTCTGGAAATACCGGAACCAGGATTCCATCCCGAAGCGGACGTCGGCGCGCGCCTGCTCGTCGGTCTCGGCGATGTGGAACGGCCCCACCAGCGACCAGTTCTTGCGGTCGACGGTGGTGCCGAAGGCGGCGGCGCGTTCCTCGGCGATGCCCCAGTGGTGGGCCAGCGCATCGAAACCCTCGACGATGAGGGTGGCGCCGATCGACAGCAGGCCGATGCCGTGCTTGCCCGCCAGCCGAGCGCCGGTCGGCGAGGCCACGGCCGCAACCGCAAGCGGGATGCCGCCCTCGGAGTAGGGCGCGAGCTGCAGCTGGGCGTCGAACAGTTCGTGGGTCGCGGTCTTGGCGGAGACGACTTCGCCGGCCAGCAGGCGGACCACGATGTCGAGGTTGGTTTCCAGCAGCTCTCGAGTGTCGGTAGGGGTCAGGCCGATCATCGCCGAATCGGTCGGCAGCGATCCCGGCCCGACGCCGCCGATGATCCGGCCGTGGGTGAGGTGGTCGAGCAGCATCAACCGGTCGGCCGCCCACAGCGGGTTGTGATATGCCAGGGAGATGACACCGGTGCCGAACCGGATCCGCTTGACGCGCTCCGCGGCCGCGGCGATGAACACCTCGGGCGAGCTGATGATCTCGCTGCCCGCCGAGTGGTGCTCACCGATCCACACCTCGTCATAACCGATCGCGTCGAGATGTTCGACGAACTCCAGGTCGCGCTGCAATGCGAGGGTGGGGTTGGTCCCGGCGCGATGGAACGGCGCGATGAAGTATCCGAATCGGAGCTTGGCCATGCCTAGAACCTATCCAGGTTGCGCCGTCTTTTTACTGAGTTAGGTATACCCCGAACGCCCATGCCGCCGTGGCGAGCAGTGCGCCTGCCAACTCCACGCCGACCGACAGGGCCACCCCCGTGAGCGCATGCTTCGTCGACGTCCAGGCGAGGCGCTGGTCTCGACGGTTCGTCAGCTCGGCCAGGTAGACGCCGAGCACGAACCCGATCACCAGCCCCACGATCGGTATCACGAAGAACCCGATGATGCCGAGCACCGCACCGATCAACAGGGTCCCCGTGCCCACGTCGGCGGCGCGCATGCGGCGCATCGGCCACGTGTACTTGATCAGCGTGGTGGCGCCGATCAGCACGGTGACAACGGCCAGCGTCACCCAGGCCGTGACGTTGTGTTCGACAATCGCCCAGACCAGGATCGCCGCGAACACCAACAGGATGCCGGGCAGCAGCGGCACGACGATGCCGATCAGACCGACGGCGATGGCGAGCGCAACAAGGACGATGCCGCCGGTGCTCACGGCTCGAATCTAGTGCCCTCTGCGTGGCTCGGCCGCGGTGGCGTCAGGGCTTCCGCCCGCGCACCCATTGAATGTTGCCGAGTGTCTTCGCGCGCACGCCTGTGAGTCCGAGATCCTCGAACGCGTCGCCGAGCTCGTCTTCGGTGAAGAAGTAGACTCCGCCGTTGGGCAGCCAGCGGAACAACGCACCGGCGCGGCCCACGGTGGGCACCATGATGGCCAGTCGGCCTCCGGGCCGCAGCACCCGCACAATCTCTGCCAGCGTGGCCGTCGGGTTGGGTATCAGCTGCAGTACGGCGAGGGAAACGGCCGCGTCCACGGTCTCGTCGCGCAGCGGAAGCTGCTGTGCGTCTGCGCGCAGGAACCCGACATTCGGCCCCGCCTGGGCGTCGACCGCACGGGCCAGCATCGGTTCTGAGATGTCGACGCCCACCGCAAGCCCGGCGCGCCCCGCGGCGCGGGCCAGTAATGCAGTCACGTTGCCCGGCCCGCTACCGACATCGAGGGCGACCCCACCGGGCGGGATGCTCAGCCACTCGATTGGCAGCTGCCACGTGCCGGCCCATTTGCGCGCGATGGCCTGTGCGTTGTCGTAGAGCATCGAGCCGACTCCGGAGGTCCACGCCGCCTGGATGGCACCGGTGTTCTTCGGCAGCGTGGCCTCCGCCACAGGACTGTCTTCGATCAGGTCGAGGTAGCCCTTGCTGACGTCCGGATTCGCCGGCGGATCGGCGAGGAGATCCAATGCCCTGCTCAGCGCGGGCGGCAATTCTGTCGTCACTTGATCGGTCACTCCTCCACGCTACGCCGCAGTTTCATGCACCCAACTGCTCGGCGAGGTCGAGAAAATCCGTTGCTGTGAAATCGAATTCGCCGTCTTCGACCCTGGGAGCTCGCTGATCGGGTCCGTTCTCCAGCGGCCGCGCCACATACGCAGTCATCAAGCCCGCCGCATGCGCCGAACGCAGATCGCCGGGATGGGCGGCTACGAGCATCAGCTGCGCCGGCGGCACGTCGAGCAGGTCGGCGCAGCCGAGATAGGCCTCCGGATCCGGCTTGTAGTGGTGGAACAGCTCGGCCGAGATCACGCAGTCCCACGGCAAACCCGCGTATTTGGCCATGTTGGTCAGCAGCGACACGTTCCCGTTCGACAGCGTGGTGATCACAAACCGTTCCTTGAGCCGGGTCAGGCCGGCCACGCTGTCCGGCCACGGGTCGAGCCGGTGCCACGCACGGTTGAGGTGGTCGACGTCCTCGTCGGAGATCGACGTGATGGCCGCCGCTGCGAGCAGCTGTTCGAGGATCATGCGGTGAAGGTCGTCGATGCGCGTCCAGGCAAGTTCGCCGCGGCGCACCCGGTCCATCGCGGGGGCATAGCCCGCGCGCCAGTCGTCCGCCATGGCGGACCACTCCTGTTCGACGCCATGGGCGCGGCCGAACTCTTCCAATTCACGGATGATGCTGGAGCGCCAGTCGACGACGGTGCCGAACACGTCGAAGGCCAATGCTCGCGGCGACATCAGAAGCTCTTGTTCTTCGCACGAGTGGTCATCACGGCTCCAGCACGACCTTGCCGAGCACGCCACCGTCGGCCAGGCTCTGCAACGCAGCGGCGCCCTTCGAAAGCGGAAACCTCATCGGCGCCGGTGGCCGGAGCCCCGCCTTGACCAGTTCGCCGACACCGAACTCGAACACCGACTGGGATCCGGGCTTGCGGTTGACGAATTCGCCGTATCCCACGCCGACGACGCTGACGTTGCGCAGCAGCAGCCGGTTGACCTTCACCGTCGGGATTCCGCCTGCGGCAAAGCCGATCACAAGCAACCGGCCCTCGGTGTCCAGCACCCGGATCGCATCGTCGAATGCCTCTCCGCCGACGGGGTCGACCACCAGGTCGACGCCGCGGCCATCGGTGTGTTTCTTCACCGCCTCGAGCCAGCCGTCGGTCAGCGGCAACACCACGTCGGGATCCAACGATTCAACGAAATGTCTCGCCTCCGGGCGGTGCACCATCGCGATTACCTTGGCGCCCAGCGCTTTTGCGATTTGAACAGCGGCGGTCCCGACGCCACCGGCCGACCCGAGCACCAGCACCGTCTCACCGTGCCGCAGGGCGCCGCGGCGAGCCAGCGCGAAGTACATCGTCTGGTAGTTGCCCAGCAGCGCGACGGCCTGGGCGTCATCAATGTCGTCAGAGGTGCGCGTCAGATTGGCCTGCGGCACCGCCACCTGTTCGGCCCATCCGCCGAGCATCGCGAGTGCCGTGACCCGTTGGCCCGGTTTGAATTCGGACTCGTAGGGCGCTGAGCGCACCACACCAGCGACCTCCATGCCCGGGATGAACGGCGGGTCGAGCCGAAGCTGGTACTCGCCGCGCATCAACAGCAGGTCGGGGAAACTCACCCCGGCCGCACCGACGTCGACGACGACAGCGTCGTCGCTACGGACATCGTCGACTTCACAGTAGTCCAGGCCCGTCGGCCCGGAAAGCTCCCGCGCGACAAGCGCTTTCATGCGACGCCGATCAGCCGAGGCTGAAGGTGGCCCGCTGCGCTGCCGATAGATCCGTGATCTCGCCCCACTTCGCGGCGACATCGTCAACCGACGGCACGCCGTCGGAGAAGGTGACGCCTTCGTTCTGAAAGAGCGCCGCGCGCTGCACCTTGCCACCGCCGACGATGAACACCGCCGCGGACTCCTGGTTTTCCTCGCTCATCAGATACGCCACCACCGGCGCCACGTATTCCGGGGTGAGCTTCTCGAAAACCTCCGGCGGCAGGATGTCCTGGGTCATCCGGGTCGCTGCAATCGGCGCGAGGGCGTTGGTTTTGATGTTGTACTTCGCGCCCTCCTGCGCCAGCGTGTTGATCAGGCCGACCAGGCCCAGCTTGGCCGCGCCGTAGTTGGCCTGGCCGAAGTTGCCGAACAGCCCGCTGGTCGAGGTCGCAACGACGACCCGCCCGTAGCTCTGCTCGCGGAAGTGCGGCCAGGCGGCGCGGATCACGTTGTAGCCGCCGTAGAGGTGCACCTTCAGCACGGCATCCCAGTTGCCGAACTCCATCTTGTGGAACGTGCCGTCGCGCAGAATGCCCGCGTTGCTCACCACGCCGTCGACCTTGCCGAACTCGTCGAGCGCGGTCTTGATGATGCTCTCGGCGCCCTCGGTTTCGGCCACGCTGTCGTAGTTGGCCACCGCGCGGCCGCCCGCGTCCTTGATCTCCTTGACCACTTCGTCGGCCATGGCCGAGCCAGCGCCGGTGCCGTCGCGCGCACCGCCGAGGTCATTCACGACGACGCTCGCGCCCTCTTTGGCGAGCGTCAACGCATACTCACGCCCCAGGCCGCCTCCGGCTCCGGTGACGACGATGACCCGATCCTGCACTCCTGGCACTGATGTTCCTCTCGTTGGTGGGCAGGCGATCAAGCTAGAACAGCTTGCGCGCCAGCTTCTTCGCCGTCTTTGTATACGGGGGATACATGAAGCTCATTGCGTCGGGTCGGGTCGGCTTCGTGAGCACCGACTTCTTGTGGCTGAACTCGTCGAAGCCCCACTTGCCGTGATAAGCACCCATTCCCGACGGTCCGACACCGCCGAAGGGCAGCTTGGCGGTGGCGAAGTGGAACACCAGGTGGTTGACCACCATGCCGCCGGCGGGCACCTCCTTGATCACGCGCTCGCGGACGTTCTTGGTCTTGGTGAACAGGTACGCGGCCAGCGGCTTCGGCCGCGAATTGACGAATTCGATTGCCTCGTCGAGGTTTTGAACTGTCACGACGGGCAGCACGGGTCCGAAGATCTCGTTCTTCATCAGAGGCTCAGCCGGATCCGGATCGACGACCACGGTCGGTTGGATCTTCAGCGACGGGGCGTCCGAGCCGCCGCCGAGGACGATCTCTCCTTGGGTCTCCGACAGGTAGCCGGTGATTCGATCGAACTGACGCTCGTTGATGATGCGCTTCCCGCCATCATTGGCGGCCTCGAAGGTGCTGACCGCGTCCTTGATCTTTCCGACGAGTTCGTCACGGATGCGAGCGTCGGCCAGCACGTAGTCGGGGGCGATGCAGATCTGGCCGGAGTTGAGCAGCTTGGTCCAGGCGATTCGCTTGGCCGCGACGTCGATATCGGCGTCGGCGGCGACGATCACCGGGCTCTTGCCGCCCAACTCGAGCGTCACCGGTGTCAGGTGGCGGGCGGCACCCTCGTACACCTTGCGACCGATCTCGGTGCCCCCGGTGAACAGCAGACGGTCGAAGCCCTGCGCGATCAACTCCTGGGTGACGGCGCCGTCACCTTCGACGACGGCGATCGCCTCCTTGTCGAGATAGCGCGGAATCAACTCGGCCATCAGCTTCGACGACGCCGCGGTGATCTCCGACGGCTTGAGCACCAACGTGTTGCCCGCTGCGATGGCGCCGACCGCGGGCCCGATTGTCAGCGTGAACGGGAAGTTCCAGGCGCCGATGACCAGGACCGTGCCGTACGGCTCGTACTCCACCCAGCCGCGCCCGGGCAACTGAGACATCTCCAGCATGCGGTACTTGCGCCGCATCCATTTGCGGACATTCTTGGCGGCCTGCCGCGCCTCTGAGGCGACCGGTGCCACGTCTGCCATCCAGGACTCGAAGGGTCCACGGTCGAGATCCTCGGTGAGCGCACCAACGATGGCCGTTTCGTTCTCGGTCATCATCGCTTCGATCGCCTTCAACTGCTGCTTGCGCCATTCGACGCTGCGCGTGCGGCCGCTGGCGAAGGTGGCGCGCAGCCGAGCGACGGTTTCTGGTATGCCTGGCGCTACCGGTGCGGGCACCGCGGGGGCGGTCTCAGGAATCGAATCGGTGGTCATGGTGGAGGTCCTTCCTGACCCGAGGCGCATATATTGCTGCCCCTCACATGCGCTCGATCCTAACCAACCGGTTGGGCCCGCGACTACGCCCTCTCTGCGGTGACGAAGGTGGCGAACGCGTCGTCGTCGGCGTCGGCGAGGTCGACGAAGCGGCCGAGGCGGCGCATCTCGTCCTGCGATGTCACGGCATTCGCGCGCCAGCCGTGCTCACCGAGCCACTCGGTGACGTCGGCGCGATCGGGATCGTTGTACATCAGCTCCTGGACGTCGACTTCTCGCTCGATGCCGAGCTCGGCGGAGATCCGCTCGAACCGTTCCTGCATCTGCGCGCGCCGCTCCTCGGAGTGGACGCCGACGGTCTCCGCCGCGATCCGGCTACCGGCGGCGCTCAGCTCGGTAATGAGATCGAAGAGCCGGTCCTGCGCGTCGGCGGGCAGATACATCAGTAGGCCCTCGGCCAGCCACGCGGTGGGCTGGCTCGGATCAAAGCCGTTGCCGCGCAGGGCTGCCGGCCAGTCGTGGCGCAGATCCACCGCCACTTCGTGGCGCGCCGCCCTCGGCTTGACGTCGTTTTCCGCCAGCTTCGCGGCCTTGTACTCCAGCACCTTCGGCTGGTCGATCTCGAAGACCGTTGTGCCTTCGGGCCACTCGATGCGGTAGGCCCGCGAATCCAGGCCCGACGCCAGGATCACGATCTGGCGGATTCCCGCAGCCGCCGCCTTGGCGAAGTATGCGTCGAAGAAGTGCGTACGAACGGCTTGGTAGTTGCGCATGTGCTGGAAAATCGCGGCGATTTCGGGATCGATCGCCGCGGCCTTTTCGACGATCCGCTCGTCTAGCATCGTCGTCCACGCACCGGTGCCCGCGCCCGCCACCAGGACCGCGGCGTACGGATCGGCGATCAGTGCGTCGTCCTTCTCGGTTTCGGCGGCACGGGCGGCGGCCACCATCACGGCGGTCGAGCCGACGCTGGTGGCGATGTCCCAGGTGTCGTCGTGGGTACGCAGCGAACTCATCGTGTCTCCCGGGCTAGCTCGCCGCGCAACAGCACGCTGGATGCGATCTCTTCGGCTTCGTAGTCGGGCGCCGGCCGGCCCAGGCGCGTCATCTCGACCTCGCTTGGAACGGCGTCGACGCGCCAGCCGTGGTCGGCCAGCCACCCGGCGGCGTCCGCCCGATCCGCGTCGGCATAGGTCAAGGTGTCGACGTCGATGTCGATTCCCGAGCGTTCCCGCATCCGTGCGGTCCGCTCGCGGCGGGCGACCTGTTCCTGTTCGGCCTGATCCGACAGATCCATGCTGAACGCCTCGACCGCGATCCTGCTGCCCGCCGCGCTGTGCGCGGTGACCAGTTCGAAGAGTCGATCCTGGGCGTCGGCGGGCAGATACGGCAGTAGGCCCTCGGCCAGCCAGGCGGTCGGCTTCGTGGCAGCGAAACCCGCGCCGGTCAGCGCCGCAGGCCAGTCGTCGCGCAGGTCGACGGCGACCGGGATGCGGCGCGCCTTCGGCTGGGCCCCGTGCGCATCCAGCGTCGAGGTCTTGTACTCCAGCACTCCGGGCTGGTCGATCTCGAAAACCGTGGTTCCGGTAGGCCAATTCAATCGGTAGGCGCGTGAGTCCAGCCCTGCGGCCAGGATCACCACCTGGCGGATGCCTGCCCGCATAACGGCATGGAAGTAATCGTCGAAGTAATGAGTACGTACGGCCTGGTAGTCGCGGGACATCTCGTGCAGCCGCCGGAACTCGTCGTCGTCGGCCAGCCAGTCCGGATCACTGCTGGCCATCTGGGCCCAATTGGGCCCGGCCGTGGAGACCAGCAGAAAGGCGAACTCGTCGCGGATCAGCGCATCCTCGCGGGCTGTTTCGACGGCGCGTGCGGCGGCGACGCCCAAGGCGGTAGCGCCGACACTTTCAGTGATGTCCCAGCTGTCGCCCTCGGTTCGTACCGAGGCGGCTTCATGCAGATCAGTCATATTGTAAGCAATGCTACAGAATAAGTTAGTTGATCTATATGCTTTGTGGCAAACATCACTCACCGTCGGACAGCGGATTGCGAGAAAGTGCTACTCGGCGAGCTTCCAGAGCTTGTTGGCCAACAGCAGTTGGAGCTTATCGACGATGGACTCGAGTTCATTGTGCGAACCGACGTAGCCGGCGTAAAAGCCCATACCCCACATCACGGCGACGAGCATTTCGACAAGCTGCGGGACGTTGGTGTCGGTGGTCAGTTCGCCGTTCTCGATCGCGTCGTTCACCGCCCACGAGACGAACGCACGCGAGTTCTTCATCGAGTCATGCTGTTCGCTGCGGAGCTCGGGATGCCGCTGTCCCTCCAACACCGACGTCACCAGAAACGCTGCGGCCGAACGATCCTCGATATCGGCCTGCATGGCTGCGGAGAAGAATGCCGACAGCCGGCCGAGCAGGGAGGTCTGGCTCTGCGCCTTCGCCATGCCCGTGCTGAACACCATTGCATTCGTCTGCTCGACGACTTCTCGATACAGCAACCGTTTACTTGCGAAGTAATGGTTGATGGCCGGACGCGTCAGATCTGCGCGGATGGCGATCGCCTGAAATGTGGCAGCGTCATAGCCGAGTTCGCTGAACACTTCGCGTGCTGCACGCAAAATGCGCTCACGCGTTTCAGCTGCCTTCGCTGCTGGTGGACGGCCGGGCCCCCGACTTGCCGTATGCGGCATGGTAAATATTGTGCCACACGTCATCAGGCGTCTTTACAAAACCCCGAATCTGAATGGCTGTCCAGCAAACAGTGTGGAAATAGACCCTTTTTGCAGGCGCTCGCCACGGATCGGTAAAGCCCTGCCGGTCCGGGCTCCGTTATCCTCCGCAGGGGCTATGGTTCCCTCCCATGGCGGGCGTCGTATCGCGCGAGTCGTACTTCGAGACCGGCCTCGACGTGCTGTCCGATCTCGGCTACGGCGGACTGAAGCTGGCCGAGGTGTGCAACCGCCTCGGCGTCACCACCGGCTCGTTCTATCACTACTTCTCCAGCTGGCCGGCCTACACCCGCGAGCTTGTCGAGAACTGGATGAAAGAGCGAACGGTTCTGGTCATCGAATTCCTGAAGAACGAGCGCGACCCCCGTCGGCGTATCGACAGCCTCATTCAGGTCGGCCTGGAGCTTCCGCACGGCGCCGAGGCAGCGATCCGCGTGTGGAGCTCGGTCGATCCCGATGTCTACAACGTCCAGGTTCAAGTCGATCAGCAGCGTTACGACATCATGTACGAGTCGGCGATGGAGCTCCTGGGCAACCATCAGCAGGCGCAGATGTTCGCGCGCTGGGCCGTCTATCTGTTGGTCGGACACGAACAGGCCACCCTGCCGCGGGACACCACCGCGCTGGCGTGGATCGCGAAGCAGCTCACCGACGCACTCGATCAGGGCCGGTTCGCTTCCGTTCCCAGTGATGGCTAGCCCGCCGGCCGGCGCGGTGCGGTGGGCGATCGACCGGATTCGTCAGCGCGATCCAGAATTCGACGCGTTGCGACGCGCGGTGCGGGCGGCGGTGGTCGTTCCGCTGGCCGCCGCGGTGAGCTTCGCCGTCGGGGGTAACTCGCAGACACCGCTCTTCACGATCTTCGGCTCCTTCGCGCTGATGGTGCTGGCGGATTTTCCCGGCAACCGACAGACCCGCGCCGTGGCATACGCGGGGCTGGGCATCAACGGCGCCGTCCTCATCACACTGGGCACCCTGGTGGCGCCGCACGCGTGGGTGTCCGTTCTGCTGATGTTCCTGCTCGGCGTGGCGGTGACGTTTTCGGGTGTGCTCAGCGAAACGATCGCGGCAGGCCAACGACCCACGCTGCTGACGTTCGTGTTGCCTGCATGCACGCCGACCGGCCCGATCGACGACCGGCTGTTGGGGTGGGCCATCGCGCTGGCCGTGTGCGTTCCCGCCGCGCTGTTCGTGCTGCCGCCACGCCACCACGGACAGCTGCGCCGGTGCGCGGCCAGTGCGGTCGCTGCGCTGGCCAACCGCCTCGAAGGTAAAGCCGCCCGGGACGAGGTGGTCGACGCGATGCTCGCGCTGCGAGAGAGCTTTCTGGGCGCGGACTTTCGGCCCGTCGGGTTGTCTGCCGGTAGCCGCGCGCTGGTGCGCGTCGTCGAGGATCTCGAGTGGCTCGCCGACCGGGTCAGCGACGAGGCGGGTCCCGCGCTGCGCGACATGCAGGCACCCGGTGTGCGGGTGCTGCGCTGCTCGGCCGCGGTGCTCGAACAAACCAGGGTCGCCGACCGGACAACCGACCGCGCGGACCTTGAAGCGGCATTGATCCACTTGCGGTCGGTAGCGCGAGGACGCTACCGGGAAGACGTCGAAGCGATCCTCGGCGCGCCCGACGACGAGACAGCCATCGCGCTGGGGCGGGAACTGCTGAACCGCCGGACCATCGCGGCCACCATCGGAGCGACCGGCCGAGTGATCGCGGCGGCCGCCGCGGCCGACGCCCGGCCGGTGTGGGCCAGGGCCCTGGGCCGACGGTTGCCGCCGACCAGCGCCACCGACCGGCTGATACCCGAGACCGCGGCGGTCACGTCGACGACGTCGGGTTTTTTCGGCGGCCGATCGGTGGCGGTGCGCAACGCGCTGCGCACCGGCCTCGGGCTCGCGTCGGCGGTCGCCGTCACCCACGTCTTTCCGGTGGAACACGGATTCTGGGTGGTACTCGGTGCGTTGTCGGTGCTGCGCAGCAGCGCGCTCACCACGGGCACCAAGATGCTGCGCGCCGTGCTGGGCACCGGCATCGGCTTCGTCCTGGGGGCGGTGCTGATCAGCGTGGTCGGCGTGGACAGGCAGGTGCTGTGGATCCTGATGCCCGTCGTGGTGTTCGGCTCGGCTTTCGTACCCGAGATCGCATCGTTCACGGCAGGGCAGGCCGCGTTCACGATGATGGTGCTGATCTTCTTCAACCTCATCGTTCCGACCGGATGGAACGTCGGCCTGATCCGGGTCGAAGACGTCGCCGTCGGCGCGCTCGTGGGTGTGATGGTGTCGCTGCTGCTGTGGCCCAGGGGGGCGAGGGTGTCGGCGGCGGCGGCGGTCGAGTCGGCCCGCAACGTCTTCGCGAAGTACCTACAGGCGGCGGTGTTGAGGATCACCCGCGGCGATTACGAGGAGATGGCCGACAAGTTGGCCATCCTGAGTCACGATGCGATCGCGTCGTCTCGGGTCGCGGATGACGCTGTGCGCCAATACCTTTCCGAAGGGGGAGGCACTACCGATTTCCGCGGGCCGATCGTCCGCGCCTTCAACCGGGCAATCCGGGTGCGCGCGGCCGCGGATCTGATCATGGACATTCCCACCCCTCCTCCGCTGGGGACGTACCCGAAGGTTCGCGAAGTAGTGGAGGACCACATCGACGCGATCCGCGACCGGTTGTCCGGCAAGCTGGGTACCGGGCGGGAGTGGACACCGATCAGCGACGAATTCGTGGTGGCGCTGCGCGAGGAATCCGGTGGAGACGAAATGGCCGTCGCGGCCGCCATGCCGCTGGTGACTGTGGCGGCCGCGATCGGTGAACTGGAGCTGGTCTATCCGCGACCGGTGGGGGCCGACCCGGCCCGCCGATAGCGGCGGCCTCAGCGGGACCGGTGCGGCATCAACGCGTTCGGAGGGATCGTGCCGAACTGGCCTGCGTTGTAATCCTCCAGTGCCTGCACCAGCTCGGACTTCGAGTTCATCACGAACGGACCGTAGGCGACCACCGGTTCCCGGATGGGTTTGCCGCCGAGGATCAGTACTTCCAGTGCGGGCCTGCGCGACTCCTGCGTCGGCTCGGCGGCCACGCTGATGCGGTCGCCAGGACCGAACACAGCGAGCTGACCTTCGTGGATCGGATGCCCGAGCGGGCCGACCGTCCCCCGGCCTGATAACACGTACACCAGCGCATTGAAATCGCGGTTCCACGGCAGGTTGAGCCGGGCTCCCGGCTCAATGGTGCTGTGCGCCAGGGTGATCGGAGTGTGGGTGGCACCGGGACCGCGGTTCCCGTCGAGGTCGCCTGCGATGACGCGGACTAGCGCGCCCCCGTCGTCCGACGACAGCAACTGCACCTGGTTGCCTTCGATGGCCTGATATCTCGGCGCCGCGAACTTGTCCTTGCTCGGCAGGTTCACCCAAAGCTGGATGCCGTGGAATAGGCCGCCGCTCTCG
Source organism: uncultured Actinomycetota bacterium (assembly GCA_963804905.1). Classification (GTDB taxonomy): domain Bacteria; phylum Actinomycetota; class Actinomycetes; order Mycobacteriales; family Mycobacteriaceae; genus Mycobacterium. Next base: position 41,375 of record CAWDSB010000016.1, read on the forward strand.
ACGAGCTCGGCCGGCGGCGTCTCGATGTGAAGGATGCCCGAGCCCGCAGTCATCCATTGCGTGGCGCCGTCGGTGATGAGCCCGCCGCCGCCGTGGGAGTCCTGGTGGGCGAAGCGGCCGTCGATCATGTAGGTCACGGTTTCGAAGCCGCGGTGCGGATGCCAGTCTGTGCCCCTCGGCTCGCCGGGCTGGTATTCGACCTCGCCCATCTGGTCCATGTGCACGAACGGGTCGAGGTCGGCGGTGCTCACACCGGCGAAGGCGCGCACGACGGGAAAGCCCTCGCCCTCGTATCCATGCGGGCCGGTGGTGATCGAGCGGATCGGCCGTTCGGTGTCCGACGGCGCGGGCGCGGACAGCCGCGGCAGTGTCAGTGTGTCAGCAGTGATAGCAGGCATGTCACAGTTAACCGGACTGCAGTCCGATTAATTCCCATGCAGGTGCAGCCGAGGGAAGGCGGCCCTCAACCCCCTCAACCTGCGTTGCCTGCCGCCGCCTACGGTCGTTGTGTGCCGGGCTATGTCGAGAGGCTCAAACGAAGCGAAGTACTCCTCGATGTCCCGCCTGACGCGGCCGTCCTGCCAGTACTCGTAGTGCCCCTTGCTCACCTCGTCCTCGAGCTCGGTGACGTCGATGTCGCGCACCCGCGGTTCGTCGACGGCCGTTCTGACGGCGCCCCGGTTGAGCCGCGCGCCGATGGGGTCGGTGTTGCGCCAGTAGTTGTGCCAGACGTTTCCGTATGACTTCCTCGCCGCCGTCCTGATGAAGTTCTCGTTGAAATAGCGGGGGAAGAACGTACGGTACAGCGAGCCGAGCGGCGAGCCGCAGGTGAACAGAGCGATGCGAGCCGACTGTTCACAAGGGGCGTCGTGCATACGCATGGTTAGCGCGTGTTCGTCGGAGCAGTTCTCCGACGACTTCTCTTGCCAGTGCCCGCCCCCGATGAACCACGCACAGATGACGGCGCCCTGCGAGTGTCCGACGAGCGCGATCGGCTTGCCTGGCTCATCCTTGCGCACCTCCTGAACACCTCGACGGAGTCCGCGCAGCACCGCCAGGCGGTACGACGCGCCTGCAAGCGGATGAAGGTCCGGCGCCCAGAACCCAGCCACGTCGGTTAGCGATTCCAGTGCCCGCCTGGCGCGCTCCACGGTGCGTTCCGGCCTGCGAATGACGATCATGACGAGGAGGAGCAGACCCGCGATCTTGAGCGCGACGGACAGGGGCGTGAGCAGTTCGTCGGTACCCCACCCGCTATTCGCAGCCGCAACCATCAGGCCAGTCAATGTGAACCACAGACCGAGCGAGGCAACGATCCCCAGAAGCCCTGTGCGGCCGAGGAATTCGTGGGTGTCCCGCAGCAGCACATGACTGGGCACCGACTGCTTGAAACCGCGCGGTTGGGCAGCGCCGACGGTGCACATCGGCTCGCGGCGCCGGTACTCCCGCCAGACAAGCGCGCCGAAGACCGTTGCCATCATCAGGAACAAGACGGGGATCAAATCGATCGGCCGCACCTGGTCGAAGTGGTCGTATGCCGCGGCTTCCGTGAGGATGCGGGAACTATCCTGAGCGTCCTGCACCCGTCGCTCGATCACCGGCGGTGTGTATTTGAGGATCGTCTGCAACACCAGCCGGAGACCGGAGCCCGCGGTGTGGAGTATCGCGATGGCGAACGCGATCAGGATGCCCGCACCGGCAAGCGCGGTGCGGTCCGGGATCGGTCGAATGCTCGGCTGGCCGCTTGTTCGGTAGCTTTCCGTCCGCCACGCAATCCAGCACAGCGCGATTGCGAAGGCCCATGCCAGCAGAGTGGTGGCGCCGACCATGACCGTCATCGGATCGCGCGCGGTCACTTCACCGGAGTCGAGCAACGTCTTCCCGGCGACGGCTTTGCCTGCCAGATAGCCGGCGGTGCCGAGCAGGACGGCGAGAGTGAGGAGTGCGACCCGGCGGTTTCCCTGATCGACAAGCGGCCGACCGCGAAGCATCCGGTTCACGACAACGCAGGCAAGCAGGCCGGGAGCGAATACGCACAGGACAGCGCTGCCAAGACCGCTGGGCACACCGCCGAGCAACCGCCATGCGGTTTCGAGGATGACCGTCATCCACATCGCCATTGCGAACGTCATCGTCAGGCTTGAGACGACGATGGCTGTCCGCATGAACCACCACAGTCGCCTTTCTGCGCGATTCTCGCTGCGTTCCGGGCCCATGAAGCCGGCCATGTTGACCAACGTGAACGGATACGCCAAGTACCAGCCCATGGTCCGGGTGATCTGCCTGCTCGGTCGGCTCCAGTTGATCAGCTTCAAATCGTGTTTGGGAATCAGCGGCAAACTGCCGATGCGGACCCGGTCGGCAACCGTCCCCGTGTAGACCGGCCTACCGAGCGCGCTGAACACCCCGTGGTCACCCACTCCGTGGACACGCATCTCCACTCCACCGGACTGCTGCAGTCCTTCGGCGCTGGTGGTCATGTCGGTCCTCGCGGCGCGCGAAACTTCGTTGCTTCCATCAGGCCCAGAACCAGAAGCCGATAGCCTCAGCGAACCTTCCTCAGCACCCGACGTTGGGTTGAATTATGCGCGCCGGCACACGCGTCCGTGGGTTAATCCGCAAATTTTGACGGATATGACCATGGCGGAGTATTTGTGGCGGTGATCACCGCCTATCTATGCGAGCCGCTCCCACGTGCAACACAACTGGTAACTGGGCAGTTAACTTTGGCCGACGCCATGCGCAAAAGGCGTTGTGCGGCCTCTTCGGATGGCTCCAGCGTCTAGTGGCAAATCCGAGATTATCGGCGGGTAGGCGCTGGTCACCGTTTGCGCAGACGCGATCAGCCCAGAATCGCGAGCGCGGCGGCGCGGGCCTCGGCCGCGCTGGCGGTGGCCAGCACCGCATCGGCCGCATCCCGGCACTGCTGCAGAGTGACCTGGGAGAGCCTGGCCCCGACCCCGTTGACCGCCGCAGCGGCCGCGGACAGTGACGTCACCCCAAGGCCGGTCAGCACACACGCCAACGTCGGGTCGGCCGCGGCCTCGCCGCATACACCGACAGGCTTACCCGCGGCGGCGCCCGCCCGGACCGTCATTGCCACAAGGGCGAGCACCGCGGGCTGCCATGGATCGGTGAGAGTGGCCAGGTCGGCCGACATGCGATCGGCGGCCATTGTGTATTGGGCCAAGTCGTTGGTGCCGATCGACAGGAAGTCGACGTGTTCGAGGATCCGGTCGGCCAGCAGTGCCGCCGCGGGCACCTCGATCATCACGCCGGGGGTGAGGCCGCGTGAACGGACCCGAGCGGCAAAGCGTTTCGCTTCGTCGGCGGTGGCGATCATCGGCGCCATCACCCATGGCGGGTTGCCGGTGCGCTCTGCCGCCGCGGTGACGGCGTCCAACTGCCGCTCCAGCAGTGCCGGGTTACCCTCTGCGATCCGGATGCCCCGCACGCCGAGCGCCGGATTGGCTTCTTCGGGGTGCCCGACGAACTTCAGCGGCTTGTCCGAACCGGCATCCAGTGTCCTGATCACGACCTTGTGTCCGGAGAAGGCTTCCAGCACGTCGCCGTAGATCTGAGCCTGCTCATCGACGCTGGGCTCGGTATCGCGGTTCAGGAAGCACAGTTCGGTACGGAACAGGCCGACACCCTCCGCCGGGGTTTCGCGGGCGGCACGGGCGGCGGCGCCGTCCTGCACGTTGGCGAGGACCGACACCGCGTGCCCGTCGGCGGTCGCTCCCGGTCCGGCCCAGCGCGCTGCAAGCTCGGCTTTGCGCTGTGCGGCGGCCACCGCCTCTGACGCGGCTGCCGGGTCGGGTGAGACGGTCACCGTGCCGCGGATGCCGTCGACAAGCACCTTGCTGTCGGCGCCGACCGCGTCGAGCCCGTCGACGGCCACCACGCACGGGATCCCGAGTTGGCGAGCGATTATCGCGGTGTGGCTGGTCGGTCCGCCCAGCGTGGTGGCCAGCGCGACGACAAGCGACGGGTCAAGGCCTGCGGTGTCGGCGGGGGCGAGGTCGTCGGCGAGCAGAACCGAGGGGACCTCAGGCAGCGGAACGCCCGGCTCCGGCAGGCCACTGAGTTCGGCGATGACTCGGTCGCGGATGTCGCGCAGGTCGGTAACGCGCTCGGCCATCAGCCCGCCGAGCTGAGTGAAGAGGTCGACGAACTGGTCGACGGCGGCCACCACGGCCCGCACGGCGGGGGTTCCGCCATTGATGAGCTTCTCGGCGGCACCCAACCACGCCCGGTCCTGGGCCAGTGTGGCCGTCGCGGCCAGCACTTCGGACGCCGCACCCGTCGCGTGGGCTGCGCGATCGCGCAGCCTGGTGGCGACGGCATTGGCTGCCGCGGTGAAACGGGCCGCCTCCGCCGGTCGATCTGCCTCGTCGACATCGGGCGCCGTCTCCACGTCATCGAGGACCGGGAGGCGTCCGGGCCGGATGACCGGGCCGTACTGAATACCGGCAACGACGGGCACACCGTGCAGAACCGACTGAAGTGACGTGGGCGGCGATGAGGCGGTCATGTGAAGCAGATTACAAACCCACCGTTGACAAGTCAACTTATTCAGGAGTAAAACAACAGACATCAACATTAATACGGGCCTATTACCACACAAACGGAGCGCCATGTATGCAGAGGAGCGTCAGCAAGCGATCGCCTCCCTGGTGATCAGTCAGGGCCGCGCCTCGGTGGCCGAGCTGGCCGAGACTTACGACGTCACTACCGAGACGGTCCGTCGCGACCTTGCGGTCCTGGACCGCGCCGGGCTGGTGCGGCGGGTGCACGGCGGCGCCGTGCCCGTGCGGGCCCTGCGGCTCGTCGAGCCCGGCGTCGGTGAGCGCGAGAACACCCGCGCAGAACACAAGGACGCCATCGCGGCGGCCGCGGCCGAGTTCTTTCCGCTCGGCGGGGCCAGCGTGCTGCTCGACGCCGGGACCACCACCAGCCGGATAGCGGCCGCGGTGCCGTCGGATCGTGAGCTGACGGTGGTCACCAACTCCGTCCCGATCGCCGCTCGGCTGGCCGGCCTGCCGTCGGTGTCCCTTCAACTGCTCGGCGGCCGCGTCCGTGGCCTCACCCAGGCCGCCGTCGGCGAGCAGGTGCTCCGCGTGCTGGACACCATGCGCGTCGACATCGCGTTCATCGGCACCAACGGCATCAGCGTCAGGCACGGCCTTTCCACCCCGGACAGCGACGAAGCCGCCGTCAAGCGGGCGATGATAGCCAGCGCCAATTATGTGGTGGTGGCAGCCGATTCATCGAAGGTCGGGCGCGAGGACTTCGTCAGCTTTGCCGCGCTCTCCAGCATCGACACCCTCATCACCGACTCCGAGATCAGCGGCGCCTATCGCACGCAGTTCACCGAGCAGGGCGTCGAAGTGGTCATCGCATGATCGTCACCGTCACCCCCAATCCGAGCATCGACCGCACGGTCACCCTCGCCACGCCCCTCACCCGCGGCGCGGTACACCGGGTCAGCTCAGTCACCACCGAACCCGGCGGCAAGGGCGTCAACGTCGCGCGTGCCCTCACCATGGCAGGCGTCGACGCCATCGCGCTGCTGCCTGCGCCGGGCACCGATCCCATGGTGGCCGCACTGCAGAGCAGCGGGGTCCCGTTCCGTTGCGTCCCGATAACCTCGCCGGTGCGGACGAACATCGCCGTCACCGAGATGGACGGCACCACAACCAAAATCAACGAACCCGGCGCGCGGCTCGACGAGACCGCAATAGACGCGCTGACCCGATCGGTCGTCGGCAGCGCCGAGCAGGCGTCGTGGGTGGTGATGTCCGGGTCGCTGCCGCCGGGCATGCCGAACAGGTGGTACGCCGAGGTCGTCGCGGAGCTCGCGCCCTACGGCTGCAAAATCGCGATCGACACCTCCGACGGGCCGCTTGCAGCCCTGGTCGACGGATTCGACTGCGCGGCGCCCGACCTCGTCAAGCCCAACGCCGAAGAGCTCGCCGGAGTCATCGGCTTCTCCCCGCAGGCGCTGGAAGCCGCGGTGGCCCAAGGCGATCCCGAGCCCGTGGTGTCGGCCGCCCAGCGGCTGATCGATCGCGGCGTCGGCGCCGTGCTGGCCACCCTGGGCGCCGCGGGAGCCGTGCTGGTCAACGGCACCGGCAGCTGGGTGGCCATCGCGCCGCCGATTGTCCCGCGCAGCACCGTCGGTGCCGGCGACTCCAGCCTGGCAGGCTACATCCGCGCCGACGTCGGCGGTGCCGAGCCCCCGCAACGACTGCAGATGGCCGTCGCGTACGGCGGCGCCGCGGCCGCACTTCCGGGTTCCGCGCTGCCCACCCCGGCCCAGGTCGACCTCGATGCCGTTCGGGTGAGGTCGATTTCACCGATATCGCCCTCGCTGACCAAGCCCGCCAGTTCGTAAGCAACCAACCGAAAGAATCACCATGACCAGCACCGCTTCCCGACCCATCATCGACGCCGGCTTGGTGCTGCTCGACGTCGACGCGGGCGCCGACAAGCAAGCCGTCATCGGTCGCCTCGTCGGTCGACTCGCCGACGCCGGGCGCACCACCGACCCCGACGGACTGACCGCCGCCGCGATGGCCCGCGAAGAACAGTCGGCCACCGGGCTACCCGGCGGCATCGCGATCCCGCACTGCCGCTCGCCGCACGTCGACACGGCGTCGATCGGTTTCGCGCGGCTGCAGCCACCCGTCGACTTCGGCGCGCCCGACGGCCCCGCCGACCTGGCGTTCCTGATCGCCGCGCCCGAAGCCGGCGGCGCCGAGCACATGAAACTGTTGTCCAGCCTCGCGCGTGCCCTGGTGCGCAAGGACTTCGTCCAGTCGTTACGCGACGCGCCGACGCCCGACCAGGTGGTCGCGCTCGTCGACGAGGTGCTCAACCCCGCCGAGAAGCCGAAGCCTGCGGCACGCGCCGAGAAGCCTGCCGCCGACAAGCCGAAGACCCTCGTGGCGATCACCGCCTGCCCGACCGGCATCGCGCACACCTACATGGCCGCCGACTCGCTCGTCGCCGCCGCCAAGGAGGCAGGCGCCACACTGCATGTGGAGACACAGGGATCCTCGGGCAGCACGCCGCTTGATGCCACGACGATCGCGGAAGCCGACGCGGTCATCTTCGCCACGGACGTCGGGGTCAAGGACCGGCAGCGGTTCGCAGGAAAGCCGGTGGTGGCTTCGGGCGTCAAGCGCGCGATCAACGAACCGGCCAAGATGGTCGCCGAAGCCATTGCGGCCGCGGACAATCCGAATGCCGCCCGTGTCGAGGGCTCGGCTGCCGGCGCAGCGGGAGGCGCCACACCAGCCGGTGGTGTCGGCTGGGGCACCCGCACCCGGCAGATCCTGCTGACCGGCGTGAGCTACATGATCCCGTTCGTCGCGGCAGGCGGCCTGCTGATCGCGCTGGGATTCCTGTTCGCGGGATACGAGATCGCGAACTCTCCTGACGGTGAAAAACCCTCTCTGCCATACGGGTTCAGCTCGATCGGTCACGTCATCGCCAGCACCAACTCCCTGACCAACCTGCCGTCGGGCGGTTTGATGCAGTATCTCGGCGCGGTGTTGTTCACCCTCGGCGGGCTGGCGTTCATGTTCCTGGTCCCAGCACTGGCCGGCTACATCTCGTTCGCGATCGCCGACCGGCCAGGCATCGCACCGGGTTTCACCGCGGGCGCCGTCGCCGTGTTCGTCGGTGGCGGCTTCATCGGCGGCATTGTCGGCGGTCTCATCGCCGGGTTCACGGCGCTGGGGATCAGCCGCATAGCGGCCCCGCGTTGGCTCAGAGGCTTGATGCCTGTCGTCATCATTCCGCTGTTCGCATCGCTGGCCGTCGGCTTGTTGATGTTCCTGCTACTCGGCCGCCCGCTGGCCGCGATCACCTCCGGCCTGACGCACTGGCTCTCCGGCATGTCAGGCACCTCAGTCATCATCCTCGGCGTCATCCTCGGCCTGATGATGTGCTTTGACCTCGGTGGACCGGTGAACAAGGCGGCCTACGCCTTCGCCACGGCGGGCCTCAACGTCGCCGATCCTGCGTCACTGCGGATCATGGCGGCGGTGATGGCCGCCGGTATGGTGCCGCCGCTGGCAATGGCTTTGGCCGCCACGATTCGGCCAGGCCTGTTCACCGAGCCGGAGCGGGAAAACGGCCGGGCGGCTTGGCTTCTCGGAGCATCATTCATCTCCGAGGGCGCGATTCCGTTCGCTGCCGCTGATCCGCTACGGGTGATCCCGTCGATGATGTTCGGCGGCGCCATAACCGGCGCGCTGATCATGGCCTTCGATGTGACACTCAAAGCGCCGCACGGCGGGATCTTCGTATTCTTCGCCATCGGCAATCTGCTCTGGTTCCTCGTTTCTCTCGCGATCGGCACGGTGGCAGGTGCGTTTGCGGTCATCGCCGCCAAGCAGTTCGCAAAGCCCAGCGTCAAGCTCGACGAATCGCCCGCGCTGGCCACTGTCTGATCCGCACAATCAAACCGACACACAAGGAGAACACATGCCTGAGAAGACCGTCATCGTCGGATCGGCGATCGGCCTGCACGCCCGGCCCGCGGCGATCATCGCCGAAGCAGTTGTGAATGCCGGTGTGCCCGTTATGCTTTCGTTGGACGGTGGCGAGCCCGTCGACGCCGGCTCGGCCTTGATGATCATGACCCTTGGCGCAGGCAACGGCGCGCAAGTGACCGTGCACTCCGACGACGAGGCGGCAATGAAGACGGTCGCCGAGCTGGTGCAACAAGACCTCGACGCCTGATCGGACCTCGGCTTCCTGTCACTCGAGAGGTCGAAATTGCCGCAGAACGGCCTCCGCACTGCGCGTTAGGCTGGCGGGCGACGGAAGGGGCCGTGGTGGATGGATGGCTGCTCGGGCAGGTCAGCACCGTGCTGACTGCGCTGTCTCACGCCCAGGAGTTGTTCGACGGCGCAGGCCGTCCGGCGTTGCCCAAGGAATTCGCGCCGCGGCCTGACCTCCAGGACAACCTCGGCGGCGGGCTGCTGTGACGCATCCTTCGGTCGATACCGTGCAATCCGGCGACGCCGCCGATGCGGTGCGCACCCTGCAGGCCGAGCTGAGTAGCGATTACTCCGAAATGCGCTCGGCGGAGATACAACTCACCGAGGCGATCCTGACTGCGCATGCGGTGACCGTTTCCGGCCGCACCCGGCTGCAAGACATTCAACGTCAACTGATCGAGGCCATCGACAAACCGGTCACCGCGCTGGATACCCCGGCAGGCGAACGTCACTTCCTGATGTTCCTGCGAAGCAAGATCGCCGAGATTCAGGACATAGTGGACACCGGCGCCCTGACCGACGAGGACCACGCCAGGCTCACCCGCGCGCTCGGCAGTGGCTACCTGCTTTCCACATCCGAGAGTAAGGACGCGCCGCCCGCCGGTGCGCCGACGGCCGACCAGGCCGCAGGGGTGATGCCTGCGCTTGGCTCGGTGCTCGGGACGTTGCCCCAGGCCGCTCCGGGCGCGGCCGCCGCTCCGGCACAGGGCGCAAGCGGACTGGCCGGCGCCGCGACACCGTTGGCGGGATTGGCGTCGGGGCTCCTCGATCACGCAGGCGAGCCCGACCTTCCCGAGGACCGCGTCGACTCGGGGTCGATGCCCGACGAGGACACCGACGACGACGAAAGCCTCGGAACCGAGGCCGACGACGAAGACCGCGCCGACGACCCCCCATCCGCGCCGCAGCCGCCAAGCGATCGCGAACCGCCCGTGAACGGTCCCGCGCAGACCCGGCCCGCAGGCAGCCGCTAGGAGACCTCATGGCAAGCATCCGCGTTACCCCAGACCTGCTGAATCAGGTCGCGGCGCGGCACGAATCCGTCGCCGACGAGATCGCCGCCGCGCGCCGCGCCGGATCGGACATCCTCGCCGCGGTGGCGACCCACGGGCCGATCATGCATCAGTTCAAGGCGGCGGCGAACGAGGTGGTGCAACGCCGCGCAACGGCCTTCGCCGACCACGAGGCTGCTCACCGCGCCGCGGCGGACAAGTTGCGTTCTGCCGCAGCACAATTCCGTGAGCAAGAAGAGATCAATGCCGCGGCGGTCCGCTTTGAGTGAGCAGTCGTACACCGCCGCGACACCGGACAACACCATCTTCGTCCGGGTCGCGCTCGCCGGGCACACCCTCGGCGTGCAGATCGAGCCCGCCGCTATGAAGCGGCCCGCCACCGAGATCGCGCAGCGCATCATGGCGTGCAACGATGTCGCGTATCTGAAGGGGCAGCTCGTGATCCGCACCGAGCTGGAGCGGAGGTCGATCCCTGTGGACGATATGCCGACTGTGCAGGACCTCTCCGATGCCGAACGAACGCTAGCCGAGCTGTAGGTCGCTGTGAAGGTCGATGTTGCCGGTCTGCTGGCCGCCGCCCAGCGGCTGACGGACGCCGCGATGCTCGTGCAGGGCACCGGCCCCGGCGAGCTGTCACCCCTGGCGCCCGATACCACCTCGGTGGGTGCTGCGGCCCGCCTCAAGGGCGCATCCCTTCAGGTGTGGGGATCGGCCTGCGAACAGGCGTCCAGCCTGGCCAGCGCGGCTGCGCACCTCATCATGATCGCCGCCAAGTTCGCCACGCAGGAGGAAGCGAACAAGCTCAGCATCGCGAGCCTGCAGGTGCAGGTCGCGGGCATCGATGCAGGGTCGCTGGCCACGTTGGCCCCCGTGCCGCCTCTGAACCCCGATGTCCGCCTGCCACTGCCGCCGCTGGCGAACCTCAGCGGCGAGGCCTTCTCGCAGATGGTCACCGCGGGCTCATCGGGCGGGGGTGCGGGGTTCACCACTAACGCAACCAACAACGGAACGGCCGCGGAGATTGTGGCTCGCACGCTACGCGAGGTGGCGGCGACGGTGCCCGACATGTGGGACAGCCCCGAAGGCGCCGCCGCTCTCTCGGGCCGACTCATGGAACACGCCGATGCGATCACCACGATCGCCGACCGGTGGTCCGATCTCGGCGACGAGGCGCAGAAGCACGCCAACGACTACAGCCAGGCCGTCACCGCCGTGCCCAAGCCGAAGGAGTTCAAGGAGAACGAGGCCCGACTGCAGCAGGCGCAGCGCGAGAGGAACAGCATCGCCGTTTCCCAGCTGCTGTTCCAGCGCGGCGAGCTGGAACAAAACGCAATCGCCACCGAGCAGCGGTATGCCTCCGACACCGAGCTGAGCACCTCACCCAAGGGCGCGCTTCCCCCCCAGGCTCCCGGTGCAGGCAGCCCGGCGGGGGGTCGGGCGGCGCGCAGGGCGCCGGCCGCGGTGAACAAGGCGGCCGCGGGCACCGGCGAGGCGGCGCAGGTCGGCCAGGCCGGGGACGCGGCCGGACAGCTGGCGCAGCTGCTGCCCGCCGCGCTCGGTGCCATCGGCGGTCTGGTCGGCGGCACGGCGGGCATGCTCGGCCAGATCCCGCAGGCGCTCATGCAGAGCGGCCAAGGGTTGGCGCAGGCCGCGACGCAGGGTCTGTGCGGGTTGGCGTCGAAGACTCCCCCCGACGCCGAGCTGTCCAAATCAGTTGGCGACCTGAAACCCGAAGAGCTGTCCAAGGCAAAGGGCGGCGGAGCAAGCGCCGGTGGCGGTGGCGGAGCGACCCATCCTGCGGGTTCACTCGGCCCACCCGTGACACCGTCGACGTCGCACACGGCGCCGACGATGCCCGCAGGAGCCTCGGCGCCGTCGGGCCCGACACCCGCGGGCGGCAGCGCGATGGGCGCCATGCCGATGGGTATGCCGATGGGCGGCTTGATGCCGCACGGCGCCCACGGCGGTAACGGGGCCGCAGAGAAAGTGCACGCGGACAAGAAGGTCGTCGTGCCACCGCAGCCGCACACCGAACCGGTGACGGGCAGGGTTTCCGACCGGACCGCAGCCGCCGCGGAGGCCGCGCGAGCTCGAGCCGAGTCCGACGACCCAGACGACGATCCGCCGCGCGGACCGGTCATGCGGCGAATCACGTTGGCGCCGTTGCATGATGAGCGGCAGCGATGACCGCTGGCGCTGCGATGAGCCTCTTTGGCGAAGAGCCAACGACTAAGAGCCGGCGAATATGACCGGGTTCGATGAGCTCGATGACGCCGCCAAAGTCAAGTACAGCCAGACTGAGCTGGCTGCAACCTACGACGAGCTGACGGCGATCTTGGATCGGCTCGCCGCGCTGCGCACCGACGCCGCGGACCCCGACGGCGACATCCGGTTGCAGCTGGGGCCGGACGGACGTCTGCTCAGCCTGTTCATCGACGAGTCGGTTCCGGGCAGGCTCACCCACTTGGGCCTGGAGGAGAAGCTCAACAATTTGCTTGCTAGAGCCAATGTCGTTGCTCAAGATTCCTGGAAGGCCAGTCGCTGATGGCCGTCGAAAAGTTGCCTGCCTGCCCTGTGGAGATGTCGGTTAGGGTTACGCAGTGACCACCCGTCCGTTCGTGCCGCCGCCGCGGACGCCACCTCCAGAGGCCGGTGGGGGCAAGATCGCGGTCGAACCGCCGATCGCCGCGCCGGTCCCGCCACCCCGCAGCATCTGGGGGATCGTGCTGCCGATCGGACTCATCGTCGGCGTCATCGGGTTCATCGTCGCGATGTACGTATCCGGCCAGCGGTCGCTTGCCAGCGGATTTGCTATCTTCCCGCTCATCATGCTGATGAGCATGGGCGGAATGTTGTTCCGCGGGCGCGGTGCGGCACAGAAGATGCCGTGGAGCCAGCTCGAGCAATACCGCCGGGAGTACTTCGCCCGCCTCGACGAGGTGCGCGACGAGGTGCAGGAGGCTGGGCGCAAACAGTGGGAGCACCGCGCCCACAGCCATTGGGCGCCTTCGGAATTGATGAGTATTGCCGGCTCGCCCCGGATGTGGGAGCGCCGTCCCGGTGATCCGGAGTTCGGTGTGGTGCGGCTCGGCACCGGCCGTGTCGAGCTGGCGATGACCATCGACAAGCCACAGATCGCTGCCGCCTCGAAGATCGAACCCGCGACAGGGCACGCGCTGCGCAGGTTCCTGCTCGAACAGCGTCATGTCCGCGGCATGGCGCGCGTGGTGTGGCTCGAACGCAACCCCGGCATCTCGCTCGTCGGCGAGATGGACGACGTCCGTGGCATCGCCCGTTCGATGATCTGCCAGCTGGCCGCCTTTCACAGTCCGTCGGATCTGCAGATCATGATCGTGACGTCGGCGGCCGCCCGCTGGGACTGGGTGAAGTGGCTACCGCACTGCCAGCATCCCGATGCCCGTGACGGGTGTGGCGAACGCCGGCTGGTCTTCGGCTCGCCCGCCGACCTGGAGGGCTTCGCCGGCGACGACCTGCTCGACCGAAAGGAATGGACCCCGCCTGCCAACGGCCTGCACGGCGGCCCGGACCCGTCGGCGCCTCCGCTGTGGGTGATCGTCGACGACAACTGCGGCGCGGCCGAGGACTGGGCGGGCGCCACCGGTAAGCGCGGCGTCGGCCGGGTGTGCTTCGTCCGGCTGGCCCCCGAGGTCGGTTTCGGCGTCGGCTTCGCTCCGGAGACGACCTACCGGCTGAAGGGCGGCGTGCTGCGCAAGCGAGTGGGAGTGGGCTACCGGTGACGTCGCTGCCCGAGGAACTCGACGACGCCTTCTACGCCGTCGCCGACACCATGAGCATCGCCGACGCCGAGCGTTTCGCCCGCACGTTGGCGCCGTGGCGGCCGGTCGGTGCGGCCACCGCCGTCACCTCCGACGGCCCGGCCCGAGACTTGTTGGAAGTCTTGGGTATTCGCGATGCGCGCAAGCTGGACGTGGACCGGCTGTGGTCGGCGCGCCGCACGCAGAACCGGTTGTGGATGCGTTTCCCGATCGGCCTCGACCCAACCGGCGAAGTGGTCGAACTTGACCTCAAGGAGACCTCACAGTACGGGATGGGCATGCACTCGGTGCTGATCGGGTTCTCCGGATCCGGTAAGTCCGAGACCATCATCACCGAGGTCACCTCGCTGGCGCTGACGCATTCCCCCGAGACGGTCAACGTCGCGTTCCTCGACTGGAAGATGAAGTCGGCAGGCATTGTGCTGGAACGCTTTCCGCACGTCGTCGCCAGCGTCAGCAACCTCGGCGACGAGATGCACCTTGTCGAGCGCATGCTCGAGGCGCTGGAAGGCGAACTCGACCGGCGCGGTGCGCTGTGCGCGGCGACGAACTGTAAAGACCTCAACGTCTACAACGAGAAGCGGATGGTCGACCCGTCACTGGAACCCGTGCCGGGCCTTGTGGTCATCATCGACGAGTACCAGGAGCTGTTCGGCAGCGAGTTGGGCAGCAAGTTCATCGACCTGTGTTGGCGCATCGTCCGCCAGGGCCGGTCGATGCACGTCTTCCTTCAGCTGGCCGGCCAGACCGTCGATTCGCACCGGCTGATGAAGATCCGCAGCCTCATCGGCTTTTTCATGGCGCTGCGCACCGGCACCGAGGAGGATTCGCGCGAGGCCATCGGTTCGTCGATCGCGGCTCACCTGCCCGAAAAGGGCAAGGAGGGCACCGGTTATCTGCGGGAGGGCCAGCGCCCGCCCCGTGAGTTCCGCGCGTTCTACTCGTCGCCGCCCTTCGTGCCGCCACCGGAGGACGGCGGCCCGGTGCCCGTCGCCGCTGCGGGCACCTGGTTCACCCCGCGGACGTTCACCGCGACCGAGGTTCCCGACGAGGACGGTCTGCTGGCCCCGCCGGAGACGAACGGCCACGAACCCGCCCCGGTGCGGGAGCGGGCACCGATTCCACTGGCGCCCGGTGAGCTGCCGCCGACCATGGTCGACACCATCGTCGAGTCGTTGCGGGCGACCGGCGCCCGTCCGCCTCGCCGGCTCTGGCTGCCCCCGCTGGGCACGCCGGCGGCCGCCGACGAGCTGGTTCGGCTGGCGCGGGAAAAGCCGTGGGACGTCGACTACGGCAAGACTCCCGGTCTGGCTTTCCCGATCGGCATCGAGGACCGGCCGCGCCAACACCGCCAGGATGTGCACTTCCTGGATCTGTTGGGCGCCAACGGGTTGGTGATCGGCGCACCGCAGTCCGGGGTGACCAACACCCTGGCCACGATGATGACGACCGCCGCACTGATGTACCGGCCCGAGCGCGTCCAGTTCTACTGCGTGGCCGCTGGCGGTCCGAGCCTCGCGGCGGTCGGCGGGCTGCCCCATGTGGCGGGCCTCGCCCCTGCGATGGACCGCGAAGGCGTCGGCCGCATCATCGCTTCGGTGCAGGGCATCGTCGCCGAGCGCGAGGCGGTCTTCGCCAAGACGGGGCTGGACATGGAGGAAGTCCGGCGGCGCAAGTTCAGCGACAAGCCGGAGCCGGTGCCTGTAGCCGGCGGCGACGTCATTCTCGTCATCGACGGCTGGGCGACGTTCGCGGCCGAGTACCCACAGCTGGTCGACCACATCGTCGCGTTGGCGCGCTCGCTGAGTTATGGCGTGCACGTGGTGGTCTCGCACACCAGCTATCTGCAGGGCTTCAAGCAGGCGCTCAAGCCACTGGCCACCGCGCGCATCGAATTGCGGCTGACCGACCCTGGCGATTCGGAGATGGATCGCCAGCTCGCCAAGAAGGTGCCCCGTGGGGTGCCCGGCCGCGGGATCACCAAGGCCGGCATGCATCTGCTGATCGGTGTGCCCGAGCTTGGCGAACGACCAGACGGCTGGGTCGGCGCACGCGACATCGGCCCCTTGATCGCTCAGGTTTCCGGCATTCAGAAGGCGGCCACGGTCAGCCGGCTGCCGGAGTCCGTTCCGTTCGAAGAGGTGCAGCGGCGGGCTCAGCCGGTCACCCGTCGGAGTCTGGTCCCGTTCGGTCTTTCTGAGGCCGACCTCGGGCCCGCCTACCTCGACATCGCCGACCACCCGCACGCGATTGCCGTGGGCGCGCCACGATCGGGCCGGAGCAATTTCCTGCGCGTGCTGTGCCGGGCGATCACCTCGATGTACCGGCCGGACGAGGCCCAGATTCTGGTGCTCGATCCGCGCCGTACGTTGCTCGGCGTGGTCCAGGGAGCGCATCTGCGCGACTACGCCTACACTCAGAGCGCCATCGGTGAGGCGATCCGTGAACTCGTTGCTGAACTCGAGAACCGCCAGCCCCCGCCGGGCACAACCCAGCACGAGATGATGACAAAGACGTTCTGGTCCGGACCCGAAATCTTTGTCGTCATCGACGATGCAGGGGTGTGGCCGACGATGGACAACCCGTTGATGGGTCTCGGGCCGCATATCGAAGGCGCAAAGGACACTGGGCTTCACGTATTTGCCGCCACCGCTGTCGCAAACTGGAACCAGGTGGCGATCGGCAGCTCTGTTCTCGGCAAACTCCGTGCCTCACTTGCGCCGATCCTGATCCTGGACGGTCGACGCGACGCAGGAAAGATCGTCGGGGACATCTACGCCGAGCCTCAGCGCCCTGGCAAAGCCACCTACTTCACACGATCTGGCACTACAGGTGCGCTGATCGGGTGGACTAACCCTCCGACTCCGCCATCCCCGGGAGGTCCGCAAACTTAGAGGTACAGTGTCGGCTGGCCAGCAATTTGTGTACTTGGGGTAGCCGACACGGTCGTACACTTCAAGAACCAGCTACGTCAGTCGGGAGAGAACATGCTGATTAACGTCGATCCGGCGGTCTTGGCCGCTGCAGCCAGCTCGGAGACCGGGGGAGCCGCCACGATGGCGGGTGCGGCGGCCGCCGCGGCCGAGCCCACGTCTGCAGTCGTTCCCCCTGGCGCCGACGACGTGTCGATTCGCGCGGCGGCAGCGCTCGTTGCCCGCGGCGCGGCCACCTCGGGCATTCTCGCCGAGTATGTCGCCATGCGGGAGATGTTCGCTGGAGCGATCGGCACCAGCGGCGCCACCTACACGGCGGTCGAGGCCATCAACACGGCCGCGGCCACCATCGGAGGGGCATAGCCGTCCATGGCCGCCCAATACAGCGCGTTCCCCCCAGAGGTGAACGCCGGTCAGTTGATCGCTGGTGACCAAGGGGCCAGCATCGCCGCGGCGGTCGCAGCGTACGAGGCGCTCGCCGCGGCACTGATGGAGGAAGGCGCCCGGATGGGCACCACCGCCGGCACCACCGCGGCGACGGGCTGGGAAGGCGTCGGTGGCGCCGCGATGGTGGCCACCGCCACGCCATACGTTGCCGCACTCGAGGCTTTGGCGGGCTGGGTGCAGCAGTCGGCGGCGTCGGCGGCCGCCATCGCGCAGGCCTACACCACCACCAAGGCCGCGATGATCCAGGTGCCGATCTGCACCACCAACCGCACCTCTCAAGCCGGCCTCGTCGCAACGAACATCATCGGCCAGAACACCCCGGCGATCATCGGGCTCGACACCGAGTACTTCGGCCACTTCTGGACCAACAACGCCAGCCTCATGGGCTCTTACGAAGCCTTCGTGACGCCGATCATCGCCGGGCTCGGTATACCGCCGCCTCCCGCGCCGCTGACTTCCAATCCCGCGGG
Organism: uncultured Actinomycetota bacterium; assembly: GCA_963804905.1. Lineage (GTDB taxonomy): Bacteria > Actinomycetota > Actinomycetes > Mycobacteriales > Mycobacteriaceae > Mycobacterium. Next base: position 58,830 of record CAWDSB010000016.1, read on the forward strand.
ATTGGCGGGCCAGGCCGCGGCGGTCGCCGAGGCCGCAGGGCACGGCGCGGCCAGCGCGGCGATGTCGCAGAGCCTTCAAGGCGTCGAGCAGGCCTCCAGCGCCAGCCAAACGGGGGCCGCCGCTCCGGCAAGCGCAGGCCAGTCCATGGCATCGACGGCCCCACAGATGCTCGGCCAGCTCGCCCAGTTGCCGCAGATGTTCAGTCAGCTGCCGCAGATGCTCGGTCAATTCCCGCAGATGCTCGGCCAGTTCCCGCAGATGGCGATGGGCATGCTCGGGCCGCTGACCAGCGGCATGAACGCCAACAGTTTGACCGGCGCCGCCGGCCTGGAGAAGGCGGCGGGCGGATTGGACCAGGCGACCCTGGCCGCCACCACCGATGCCGCTGCCCGTGGAGGTGGCGCAGGCGGCTTGGGCGGCGCAACGGGTGTGATGTCCAGCTTCACGCGGCCCACGGGCAGCTTCAACGCCCCCGGGCCGCCGAAGCTGCCGACGGGTTGGGCGCCGGGAGCCGGAGTGGTGCCGGAAGTGGCGACGTCCGCGCACCCTGCCGCCACAGGTGGCGGAGGCGGCTTGTACGGAGCACCCCCACCACACGCGGCGCGCGACGAACGCGGCAAGGAAGGCTCCGCGGAGGGCAGGACTATGCAGCTAACGGTCGGTCCTCGAATCGGGAGGGAGGACTAGCCCGGAAATTGATGCAGAGACCACCGCCCGCGGCGGAATAAGCTCTAGAGAATCGGCCAATCAGTTAAGGAAAAGGGATATCCGTGGCAGACAACATTCTCGTCGGCGCAGATAAATTACGCACCGTAGCAACACAACTCGATCAACTCCGCGAGCATGCCGAGCAGACGCTGAACAACTACCTCGGCGCATCGCACGACATCCACGGTCAGGGTGGATGGTTCGGCCAGGCGGCGACGGCCAACATCAACACCACCGAGGAAATCCACAACGCACAGATGAAGCTCAACACTCAGTGGGGCGAGCTGATTCAGGCCCTCCGCTCCGCGGCGGACACCTACCAGAACCAGGAAGAGCACGCGCGGGCAGCCGTCCAGAGCGTTTCTCAAACCTGATCCGCCCAATCCTGATCTGAAAGGACTCAAGAGTATGGACATGTTCGCTTACAACCCGGCGGCGATTCCGGACTATGTGCACACCGTTGCCAACTCCAGCGCTCAGCTCGAGGACGTCCGGTCCCAGGCGCAGACCGCACTCGCAAGCGTGCGCGAAGAGTTCGAGGGCAGCGGTGGTGTGTCGTTCGAACAAGCGCAGGTGATGATCAACTCAGGCATCGACGCAGGCATGGATGTCATCCTGCGTCATTCCAGCGTCGTCGACACCGCGCTCGCCGACATGGTCACCACCGACCACGCCGCGGGCCAGTCGTTCATGGCCTAGGCCCACACAGTCGTAGAAGGGGCGGCCGACTGCCGTGTTGGCCTCCCCTGACTTCGTCTAGCGGCGAAAGAAGGAACCAAGCTATGGCGGACCTGACGACGACACCGTCGGGCATCTGGGTGCTGCAAGCACTCCTCGGCGTCGAGTCGATGCCGACCTCGTTGCGACTGCGGCCGTTCATCCCGTCGGTCGATGGCGACAAGATGGTGTCGACGACCGTCGGCGACGTCCCGCTGAGCCAGACCGCCGAATACGCATCGCTCGTGGCGGCGGGGGTCATCGACGAGGACGGTCGTGTCGATGACGCCGTGCGGGACTGGATGGCGGTGATCGGCAGGCCGCAACGGGAAGTCATGGTCGTCGTCCGCCGACCCAAGCCGTTGGACGGCCGTAAGCCGAATGGCGACGATGCCGCTGCCCTTGTGCAGGAGCGCACGATGTCGATCTGCCAACGCGAGCGGTGGTTGGCCATGATCGCCCGCAGCGACGACGAAGTCGTAATCGCACCGCTGGGTGAGGCCACACAGGCCGACACCCAGGTCGAGCTGATCTGCGATGCGGTCCTGCATGCCTTCTCCGACAATTCCCCGGCGGCGATCGCGGGCATCAACGTGCCGAGCGCCGCGCTGGAACAAGCCCTCACCGGCAACATCGGCAAGGACCATCACGTCATCGCGTCGGCGCTGGCCAGGCTCGGCCTCTCGCCCCATCAGGTGGCGGTGCTATCGGCCGCCACCCGGATGGATGAGTCGGCGATGGCCGTCGTCGCGGTGATCGAGCACGGCATCAAGCAGAAGGTTCACCCCGACGTCCTTACGGTCGCCGACACCGAACTCGGCCGCATCACGATCAGCTACACAACCGGTCCGGCCGGCACGCGGTGGACGAGCATCTGGCCCACCTCCCCCGTCGCGCTCCGAACAGATCTGGCCAACTTGCTCAACGCGGCGAAGGCTGCCGTCGTTTAGCCGTTGCGCCGCAATAAAATCGGGCCGCGTATCTGGCTGCAGACTTCGGAGAATTCGGCAAAAAGAGGCCGATTCACGCTCTCGAGCTGTAACGCTTTCTGACATGTGAGCTGCGGGTTTGTTGAGTCGGTTGGAGCGGCTATTTATCCGGCCATCTTGGATTGCGGGTCGGGGAAAGCAAGAACGATTCACAAGACTGAGGGAACAATTGATCATGAATTTCAGTGGTAAAACCGTGCGCCGGAAGTGGCCGGCGCTATCGTCGGCTCGCTGCTCGGTGGAGTCGCCGCGGCAACCATCGCTGCGCCGCCCGCTGCGGCCGCGCCGCAGGGTGGGTGCAACGTCGGCGAAGTCGCCGACACCGTCAGTGCCACCTGGAGCTCGGCGCGCCAGTACCTGAACACCCACCCTGGTGCCAGCCAGGTGGTGATGGGAGCGCTCAACCAGCCGCGTCCGCAGGCGGAGTCCGACGTGCGCGGGTACTTCACCGCCAATCCGGGCGAGTACTACGACCTGGAGGGCATCCTGGCGCCCATCGGTGAGAAGCAGCGCCAGTGCAACGTGACGGTGCTGCCGCCCAAGCTGGCATCGGCTTACGACCTGTTCATGGCCGGCTAATCCGCGTGGCGGCGGGTTTTTTGTGGCTATCCCGGAATGGCCAGGGCATGAACTGGTCAAGGGGGTGGATGGCACCGGAAGCGCGCTGCATGCGCCGGGCGAGGAGGTCAACCTGGACCAGTACGGCGTCTACTTCGATGATGGGCGCGGCTCGACGGCGAGTGGAAGTTCACGCATCGCCGCCTCGTGTCGTACGACCTGTACCGCGACGCCGTGACCGGGAACGTGCTGACGGAGCGGTCCTCATTGCTGCGGTGGCCATGTAGGTGATGTTCGGGTTGCTGGCCGGGTTCGGGCCGAAATCTCCCGTCCCGGTCCCGACCAGAACGCCACCAAGGACCGGGCTCCCGGCCACCAGCGCCGGTTCCCACGGCTTAGCGTCGTAGACACCCTGTATCGGGTCGTCCGGGGTCTCCATGGTGTAGACGTGCCTCGGCTGCAACTGCAACTGGCCCGGGGTGGTCGCCTCGATGCCGGGTGAGCCGTAGAAGACCGCGTCGCTGACTCCGTGATTGCCAGGATCCTGCAGTGCCAGCCTGGTGGTGAGGGAACCATAGGAGGGCCTGATCGCGGTGAGATGGGCCGGGCCGCCCTCGTGGGCGAATTGCAGACCATCGTAGAAGTTGGCCAGGTTCTGCGCCCCCGTCCTGGCGATGTCGTCGTGGCTAGACGCCCGTGCGCTACGCGGAAAACCCCTCGCAGATCTTCGGGACTCCACCATTCGATACCGGCAACAGAGACCTCACCGTAGTCCGCCGTTACCACCGATTACGCGTCGCGGCCGAGGGAAGCAACGCTCCTCGCATTGCCTTCGTCGGTCTTGTTATAGGCGGCCGCCGACAACCCGAGGCTTTCGCTGTGGTCGGTCAATGCGGCGAAATGACGCTCGGTGTCCACCCGCCACGTGGCAACCGCAGCAGACAATGCCGCCGCGGCGCCCGCAGGCACGCCGGCCTTGGCGGCCTCGATGCGGCCGTGAGCTGCGGTACGTCGTAGCTGCAGCTCATCGGCGTGTGCACCTACCGTCGTGGCCGCCGCAGGTCTTCCGGCACGACACGGATCGGCTCCGCCACAGCCCCTCCTCGCTCCTGGCAAACCACCCTGGTTTCAGAATAAGGCGCGTCGGACCGTGGTCATGACACATATATTTCCTGCGCCGATGCCCTACGGGCAGAGCGTTGAGCCGTAGATTGTGGGCGAAGGGGGACTTGAACCCCCACGTCCCGAAGGACACTGGCACCTGAAGCCAGCGCGTCTGCCATTCCGCCACTCGCCCCAACAACCGGGGGAGCCTATCACTCCGACGACCCCGAAACCCAACCGTACCGATCGGCCTCAGACGCCCGCCACCAGCGGCGGGACGATTCTCAGAGTTCTGTTGGTCCCGCATTCATGTACCGGCCCGATACCATGCATGTGACAGGTGTGGTCACGCGACACGCGGGTGACCGGGCATGTGACCAGGAATGACGAACCACGGCGAGTGAGGCGGGCGATCAGATGGGTCTCGTTGACCGCATCGAGCGCAAGCTTGAGTCGACCGTGGGCGATGCCTTCGCGCGGGTCTTCGGCGGATCGATTGTGCCGCAGGAGGTTGAGGCCATGCTGCACCGGGAAGCCGATGCCGGCGTGCGCGAATTGGCCGGCGGCAGGATTTTGGCGCCGAACGACTACGTCATTACCCTCAGTGTGCCTGACTACCAGAAGGTGAGCGCTGACCCGGACCTAACATCGACCACATTCGCCAAGCACTTGGAGGGTTACATCCATGAGCAGGGATGGCAAACGTATGGTGATGTGGTCGTTAGATTCGAGCAGTCAGCGAGCCTGCACACCGGACAGTTCCGCGCTCGTGGTGCGGTCAACCCCGACTCAACCACAGGCGAACCCGCCCCAGCACTACGAGACCGCGCGTTCACCGCAGAACCAGGAGTACCGATGACCGACAACCCGAGTTACCGCGGCCAGGGACAGGGGCGGCCCGACGAGTACTACGACGACCGCTACCCGCGCCCCGAAGAACGCGAAGGCGGCCAGGATCCTCGCGGCCAATACCCTCCCGACCAGCGGGGCTACCCGCCGCCGGGCGGCGACCCCGGCCACGGCCAGCGCCCCGGCTACCCGGATCAGGGCGGCTATCCGGATCAAGGCGGCTACCCCGACCAGGGGGCCGGTTACCCGGACCAGGGCGCCGGCTACCCGCCGCCGTCCTATGAGCAGCGGCCGCCCGCGGGTTACGGCCCCCCTCCGCAAGGTGGCGGCTACCCCGACCAGGGCTATCGCCAAGCGCCCGGTGGCTATCCGCCCGCCGGTGGCCAGCAGCCGGGGTACGGCGGCGAGTACGGCGGTGACTACGGTCGCCCGCCTGCCGCGCCGCGCCAGGAGGACTACGGCCGACAGGAACCACGGCCTGCCTATCCCGATCAGGGCGGCTATCCGCCCGAGCAGGGGGGCTATCCGGACCAGGGTTACGGCGGCCAGTCCTACGGGCGTCAGGACTACGCCCAGCCCGACTACGGTCGCTACGGCGAGCCCGCGGCCGGTGGCGGCTACGCCGACCAGGGCTATGCGGAGCCCGCGGCAGGCGGGTACGACTACGGCCCACCGGCCGGTGCGCCGGGTGGGGCCTACGGTGGCGGCTACGGGCAGACCGACTACCCGGCCGGCGGCGCGGCCGTCACGCTTCAGCTCGACGACGGCAGCGGCCGCACCTACCAGTTGCGTGAGGGCGCCAACGTCATCGGCCGCGGCCAGGACGCCCAGTTCCGGCTGCCCGACACCGGCGTCTCCCGTCGGCATCTCGAGATCCGGTGGGACGGCCAGGTCGCGCTGCTGGCGGACCTCAACTCCACGAACGGCACCACGGTGAACAACGCGCCGGTGCAGGAGTGGCAGCTGGCCGACGGCGACGTGATCCGGCTCGGGCATTCCGAAATCATCGTCCGCGTTCACTGAGGATCTCGGTCGGTCACGGCACGGCGACAAGCTGACGGCTTCACCCTCACGCCGCTAGCTGTCCAAGTATCGTGACGTTGCCGACCGAGGCGGGGACGGAGAGGACGTCAGATGCAGGGAATAGTGCTGCAGCTGACGCGCGTCGGATTCCTGCTCTTGTTGTGGCTCTTCATCTGGTCGGTGTTGCGAATTCTGCGAACAGACATCTACGCGCCGAGCGGATCGGTGATGGTTCGGCGCGGCCTTGCGCTTCGAGGTTCACTGTTGCCTTCACGGCAACGGCGTCACCTCGCCCGCACCATGGTGGTGACCGACGGCGCGCTGGCCGGCACCCGCATCACGCTGGGCAGCCAGCCGGTTTTGATCGGCCGGGCCGACGACTCCACGCTGGTGCTCACCGACGATTACGCATCGACTCGGCACGCCCGGCTGTCGCAGCGAGGTTCGGAATGGTATGTGGAAGACCTAGGATCGACCAACGGCACATACCTTGACAGGGCGAAGGTGACTACGGCGGTACGGGTTCCATTGGGCACGCCGGTTCGAATCGGCAAAACGGTAATCGAGCTGCGCCCGTGACCCCGCGCACGCGAGGTGCAGTATGACCCTCGTGCTTCGTTATGCCGCGCGCAGCGACCGCGGCCTGGTCCGAGCCAACAACGAGGATTCGGTGTACGCCGGCGCACGCCTGCTCGCACTGGCCGACGGGATGGGCGGGCACGCCGCAGGCGAGGTGGCGTCGCAGTTGGTGATCGCTGCGCTGGCGCATCTAGACGACGACGAGCCCGGTGGCGACCTTCTCTCGAAACTCGACGCCGCGGTCCGGGAGGGCAACTCGGCGATCGCCGCGCACGTCGAAGCCGACCCCGAGCTCGAGGGCATGGGCACCACACTGACCGCAATCCTGTTCGACGGCAACAGGCTTGGGCTGGTACACATCGGCGACTCGCGTGGATATATGCTCCGCGACGGAGAGCTGGCGCAGATCACCAAGGACGACACCTTCGTCCAGACGCTGGTCGACGAGGGGCGCATCACCGCCGAGGAGGCACACAGCCACCCCCAGCGCTCGCTGATCATGCGGGCGCTCACCGGCCATGAGGTCGAGCCCACACTGATCATGCGCGAGGCCCGTGCCGGCGACCGGTACCTGTTGTGCTCCGACGGGCTGTCCGACCCCGTCAGTCACGAGACGATTCTGGAGGCGCTGCATATCTCCGACGTTGCCGAAAGTGCCGACCGCCTTATCGAACTGGCGCTGCGCGGCGGCGGGCCGGACAACGTCACCGTAGTCGTCGCCGACGTCATCGATTACGACTACGGACAGACACAGCCGATCCTTGCAGGCGCCGTCTCCGGTGACGACGACCAGGTCGCCCCGCCCGATACCGCCGCAGGACGTGCCTCGGCGTTCAACCCACGCCGCAATGAAGCCAAACGTGTTGTGCCGCAACCAGAAGATGAGCCCGCTCGACCGCCTCGGTCCAAGCGCCGGATATTCATCGCGGCTGCGCTACTCGTGCTTGTTGTACTGGCGGGGCTTGCGGTCGGCAGGGAGATCGTTCGCAGCAACTACTACGTCACCCAGCACGACGGCACGGTCTCGATCATGCGCGGTGTTCAAGGCTCCTTTCTCGGTTACCAACTCCAGGAACCTTATCTACTCGGCTGCCTGAACGAACGAAATGATCTGTCGCTCATCAGCGCCGGGCAATCGCACGACAACCTCAACTGCCGGATGCTCGGCGTCAACGACATGCGTCCTTCGGAGCGCGCGCAGGTGATCGCCGGGTTACCGTCGGGCAGTCTGGATAACGCGATCGCCCAGATTGAGGAACTCGCACGTAGTTCGGTGTTGCCGATATGTCCGCCGCCGCGGCCGAGCACGACGACGCCTTCACCGCGGCCCCCGCCCCTGCCCGGCGCGTCCGAATCACCCGGCTCCCGCACCGCAGACACCTGCGAATCCCGGGAACCCCGTGGAGAATCCGCGGGGGCCGCTTCCCGGCCCGCCTCCGGAGGTGCCCACCACGATCACCGCCGCCCCCTCGCCGTCTCCGCCCCCGTCGCCGACGGCTACCGCGCTGCCGCCGCCGCCGTCCGAACCGGGCAAGACCTGCCGGACCGTGTCATGACGACGCAACCCCAGCCGTCAGTCAGCGTATTGCCGCCGCTGGCCAACCGGCGCAACGCCGAGCTCTTTCTGCTGGGGTTCGCCACGGTGATCACCACCGTGGCACTTCTCATCGTCGAGGCCAACCAGGAGCAGGGGCTGCGCTGGGACTTGGCGTCCTACACCGCGGCCTACGTGGCGCTGTTCGGCGGTGCGCACCTGGCCATCCGCCGCTTCGCGCCCTACGCCGACCCGCTGCCGCTGCCGGTGGTGGCGCTGCTGAATGGCTTGGGGCTGGTGATGATTCACCGATTAGACCTCGCCACAGGCGACATCACCTCCGGAGGAATGCGCGGGCCGAGCGCCAATCAGCAGATGCTGTGGACCCTGCTCGGGGTGGTGGCGTTCTCGGCCGTCGTGATCTTCATGCGCGACCATCGCGTGCTGGCGCGCTACGGCTACGTCTGCGGCGTTGCCGGCCTGATACTGCTGGCGATCCCGGCTGTGCTGCCCCGCTCGGTTTCGGAGCAGAACGGCGCCAAGATCTGGATCGAGTTGCCCGGCTTCTCAATTCAGCCTGCCGAGTTCTCCAAGATCCTGCTGTTGATTTTCTTCGCAGCGGTGTTGGTATCCAAGCGCAGCGTGTTCACCAGCGCTGGTAAGCACCTGCTCGGCATGGACCTGCCTCGTCCACGCGATTTGGCGCCGCTGCTGGCGGCCTGGATCATCTCGGTCGGGGTGATGATCTTCGAAAAGGACCTCGGCACCTCGCTGTTGCTGTACGCCTCATTCCTCGTACTCGTGTACGTGGCTACCGAGCGGTTCAGCTGGGTCGTCATCGGTTTGGCGTTGTTCGCGGCGGGAAGCGTTGCGGCGTATTACGTTTTCGCCCACGTACAGACCCGGGTGCAGACGTGGCTTGATCCGTTCGCAGACCCCGACGGCGCCGGCTACCAGATCGTGCAGTCCCTGTTCAGCTTCGCCACCGGTGGAATATTCGGCACCGGCCTTGGCAACGGTCAGCCCGGTGCGGTGCCCGCGGCATCGACCGACTTCATCATCGCCGCGGTCGGCGAGGAGCTCGGGCTGGTCGGCCTTGCGGGTGTGCTGATGCTGTACACGATCGTCATCGTCCGCGGCCTGCGTACCGCGATCGCGGTTCGCGACAGCTTCGGCAAGCTGCTGGCCGCCGGCTTGGCATCCACACTGGCGATCCAGTTGTTCATCGTGGTGGGCGGGGTGACCAAGCTGATCCCGCTGACCGGCCTGACCACACCGTGGATGTCCTACGGCGGATCGTCACTGCTGGCCAACTACGTGCTGCTGGCGATCCTGATCCGAATCTCGCACTCCGCACGCCGTCCGATCGTGACCCGGCCGCCGAACACCCCGATCGCGGCGGCTAGTACCGAGGTGATCGAGCGCGTATGAACACTTCGCTGCGCCGCATCTCGATCATGATCATGGTGCTGATCGTGCTGCTGCTGGCCAACGCGACGTTGACGCAGGTCTTCACCGCCGACGGTCTTCGCGCAGATCCCCGCAACCAGCGCGTGCTGCTTGACGAGTACTCACGTCAGCGAGGCCAGATCTCGGCGGGCGGCCAGCTGCTGGCCTACTCGGTGTCCACCAACGGCCGTTTCCGGTTCCTGCGGGTCTATCCCAATCCCTTCACGTACGCGCCCGTCACCGGCTTCTATTCGCTGCGGTATTCGAGTACCGGGCTGGAACGCGCGGAGGACACCGTCCTCAACGGCTCCGACGAGCGCTTGTTCGGCCGGCGGCTGGCCGACTTCTTCACCGGTCGCGACCCGCGCGGCGGCAACGTGGCGACCACCATCAATCCCCAAGTGCAGCAGGCGGCGTGGGACGCGATGCAGGACGGCTGCAATGGGCCGTGCACAGGTGCTGTCGTTGCGTTGGAACCGTCTACAGGCAAAATCCTGGCGCTGGTCTCGGCTCCCTCCTACGACCCCAACCTGCTGGCCAGTCACGACCTGAACCAGCAGTCCGAGGCCTGGCAGCAGCTCCGGGACAACCCCGGCTCCCCTTTACTGAACCGGGCGATCTCGGAAACCTACCCGCCCGGATCGACATTCAAGGTGATCACCACGGCCGCGGCGTTGCAGAACGGTGCGACGCCCGACGTCCAATTGCCCGCCGCGGCGCGAATTCCGTTGCCGGACAGCACCGCAACGCTGGAGAACTTCGGCGGCACGCCGTGCGGTGGTGGTCCGACCGCCTCGCTGCGGCAGGCGTTCGCGATGTCGTGCAACACCGCATTCGTCCAGCTCGGCATCGACACCGGAGCCGACGCACTGAAAACCACCGCGCAGGCTTTCGGCCTGGACGCCAGTCCGGCGCCGATTCCACTACAAGTCGCCGCGTCAACCGTTGGGCCGATCGCCGATGCAGCCGCCTTGGGCATGTCGAGCATCGGGCAGAAGGACGTCGCGCTCACACCGCTGCAGAACGCGCTGGTGGCCGCCACCATCGCGAATAAAGGGGCAGCGATGCAGCCGTACCTGGTCGACAGCCTCAAGGGGCCCGACCTGTCCAATATCGCGACGACGACGCCGCACGAACAACAGCGTGCAGTGTCCTCGCAGGTCGCCTCTACACTTACTGACTTGATGGTCGACGCCGAGCAGGTGACGCAGCAGAAGGGAGCCATCGCCGGCGTGCAGATCGCATCCAAGACAGGCACCGCGGAGCACGGGACCGACCCGCGCAACACGCCACCGCACGCGTGGTACATCGCGTTCGCCCCGGCCCGCGCGCCCAAGGTCGCGGTCGCGGTGCTGGTAGAGAACGGCGGAAACAGGCTCTCGGCCACCGGCGGCGCGCTCGCCGCGCCCATCGGCCGGGCCACGATCGCCGCGGCATTGCGGGAGGGATCATGAGTCCCCGCGTGGGTGTGACGCTTTCGGGCCGCTATCGGCTGCAGCGGCTGATCGCAACCGGTGGCATGGGCCAGGTGTGGGAGGCCGTCGACTCGCGGCTGGGCCGCCGGGTGGCGGTGAAAGTGCTCAAAGCCGAGTTCTCCTCGGATCCGGAGTTCGTGGAGCGGTTCCGCGCCGAGGCGCGCACCGTTGCAATGCTCAACCATCCGGGGATCGCCAGCGTCTATGACTACGGCGAGACCGACATGGACGGTGAGGGCCGCACGGCCTACCTGGTGATGGAACTGATCAACGGCGAACCGCTCAATTCAGTGCTCAAGCGCACCGGCCGGCTGTCGTTGCGGCACGCACTGGACATGCTCGAGCAGACCGGCCGGGCCCTGCAGGTCGCCCACACCGCCGGGCTCGTCCATCGCGACGTCAAACCGGGCAACATCCTGATCACGCCGACCGGCCAGGTCAAGCTCACCGACTTCGGCATCGCGAAGGCCGTCGACGCCGCTCCCGTCACCCAGACCGGCATGGTGATGGGCACCGCGCAGTACATCGCGCCCGAACAGGCGCTTGGTCACGACGCCACCGCCTCGAGCGATGTCTACTCGCTGGGAGTCGTTGGCTACGAGGCTGTTTCAGGCAAGCGCCCGTTCACCGGCGACGGGGCGCTGACAGTGGCGATGAAGCACATCAAGGAAACGCCTGCGCCGCTGCCCGCCGACCTTCCGCCCAACGTGCGCGAGCTGATCGAGATCACGCTGGTGAAGAACCCCGGCATGCGCTACCGGTCCGGCGGCCCGTTCGCCGACGCCGTTGCCGCGGTGCGTTCCGGCCGCCGGCCGCCGCGGCCCAATGCGGCACCCACCATCGGCCGCGCCACCCCTACCGCAGTCGGGGGCGCGCCGACCGGCACGGCCATGGCGGCCCGCCCTCCTGCCACCGCGGCACGACCTGTCCGGCCCGCGACCGGCGGGCACCGGCCTCCCCCGCCGCGGCGGACGTTCTCGTCGGGCCAGCGGGCGCTGCTGTGGGCGGCGGGCGTGCTGGGCGCGCTGGCGATCGCGATCGCGATCCTGATCGTGCTGAACGCCCAGGACAAGAAGGGCCACGAATCGCCGCCGCCGACGGTCACCGACACCGTCACACAGACCACCCCCAACGGGGCTCCGCCGCTGGTCAAGATCCCCGGCTGGACCGATGAGGGGTCAATCGGTCATCGTGGAGAACAAATCGGGGTATACCGACCCAGCGCGATCGCGCCGTCCGCACCGTTGCGGGCAGCGCCCACGGATCTAGAACAGACAGTGGAATGACGACCCCACAGCACCTGTCCGACCGCTACGAAATTGGCGAGATTCTCGGCTTCGGAGGCATGTCCGAAGTCCATCTCGCACGCGATCTGCGCCTGCATCGCGACGTGGCGGTGAAGGTGCTGCGCGCGGACCTGGCCCGCGACCCGAGCTTCTATCTGAGGTTTCGCCGCGAGGCCCAGAACGCGGCCGCGTTGAACCACCCCGCGATCGTCGCGGTGTACGACACCGGCGAAGCGGAGACACCGAACGGCCCCCTGCCCTACATCGTGATGGAGTACGTCGAGGGCGTCACGCTGCGCGACATCGTGCACACCGACGGACCGATGCCGGCTCAGCGGGCCATCGAGACCATCGCCGACGCCTGCCAGGCGCTGAACTTCAGCCATCAGCACGGCATCATCCACCGCGACGTCAAGCCGGCCAACATCATGATCAGCAAGACCGGCGCGGTGAAGGTCATGGACTTCGGGATCGCCCGCGCGATCGCCGACAGCGGTAACAGCGTCACGCAGACCGCCGCGGTGATCGGCACGGCCCAGTACCTGTCGCCCGAACAGGCCCGCGGCGAAACCGTCGATGCTCGCTCCGACGTCTACTCGCTGGGCTGCGTGCTATACGAAATCCTCACCGGCGAACCGCCTTTCGTCGGTGACTCCCCCGTCGCCGTCGCCTACCAGCACGTCCGCGAAGATCCGATTCCTCCGTCGCAGCGTCATCCGGATATCTCTCCGGAACTCGATGCCGTGGTGCTCAAGTCGTTGGCCAAGAATCCCGACAACCGCTACCAGACCGCCGCAGAGATGCGCGCCGACCTGATCCGGGTGCACAGCGGCGAGGCGCCCGACGCACCAAAGGTGCTCACCGACGCCGAGCGCACGTCGCTGTTGGCCTCCGCCGGGCCCACGGATCGGACCCCGCCAACCGAGCAACTGTCGTCTCATACCGCATACGCCGAGCGTGACCGCGGCCAGTCGGTCGGCCGGTGGCTGATCGCGGTCGCGGCGTTGGCGGTTCTCACGGTGGTGGTCACCATCGCCATCAATATGATCGGTGGCAACACCCGCGACGTACAGGTGCCCGACGTACGCGGCCAGGCGTCGGCCGACGCGGTCGTCGCGCTGCAGAACGCAGGCTTCAAGACCCGCACGCAGCAGAAGCCCGACTCGACCGTTGAGGTCGACCACGTGATCAACACGGAGCCAGAGGCCAACACCGCGGTGGGCGCAGGCGACGAGATCACCATCAACGTCTCCACCGGACCCGAACAACGCGAGATACCCGACGTCTCGTCGCTGTCCTATGCCGAGGCGGTCAAGAAGCTCAGCGATGCCGGCTTCGGACGGTTCAAGCAAGCCCCGTCACCGTCCACCCCCGAACTCAAGGATCGGGTGGTGGGGACCATCCCACCGGCCAATCAGACGTCGGCGATCACCAACGAGGTCACCATCGTCATCGGTTCGGGGCCGGAGAGCAGACCCGTTCCCGATGTGAAGTCCCAGACGGTGGGGTCGGCTCAGCAGGTCCTCAACGCAAACGGCTTCACGAAATCGGTGCCGGTCGACGTCGACAGCCCGGCAGCCGACAGGCCAGGTGATCGGCACGAATCCCCCGGCCGGCCAGACCGCCACGCTCGACACGGCTGTGCAGATTCAGGTGTCACGCGGCAACCAGTTCACGATGCCCGACCTCCGCGGGCAGTTCTGGACCGACGCCGAGCCACGCCTGCGGGCGCTGGGCTGGACCGGATTTCTGGACAAGGGCGCCGACGTCCGCGACAGCGGCCAGAGGACCAACGCCGTGGTCAATCAGAGCCCGTCGCCGGGCAGCACGGTCAATTACGACGCGACGATCACGCTGGGCTTCGCTGCGTAGCCGCCCGCACGGTGTTGGCGACCTCGTCCTCGAGGGTGCGCACCAGGGACTCGGCCGGGGCCGTTCCGCAGTAGGCCAGCCAGTTGGCCAGCATCCGGTGCCCGCCTTCGGTGAGAATCGATTCGGGGTGAAACTGCACTCCGTGAATGGGCAGCTCGACGTGCCGCACACCCATGATGACCCCGCCTTCGGTGCGCGCGGTGACTTCGAGTTCCGCGGGCACCGTGTCGGGCAGGATGGTCAGCGAGTGATACCGCGTGGCGGTAAACGGATCCGGAAGACCTTGCAGCACACCGACATTGGCGTGAAACACGGTGCTGGTCTTTCCGTGCAGCAGCTCCGGTGCCCGGTCGACGGTGCCTCCGAACGCCACCCCGATCGCCTGGTGGCCGAGGCACACGCCAAGCAGCGGGGTCTTGGCCGCAGCGCAGGCCCGGACAAGTGGGATCGAGGCGCCCGCGCGCTCGGGGGTGCCCGGTCCGGGGCTGAGCAGGACACCGTCGAAGTCGGCGGCCGCCGTTGCGATGTCGGCATCGGTGGATAGCCGTGCGTCATCGTTGCGCCAGACTCGCGCCTCTACCCCGAGCTGGCCCAGGTACTGGACCAGGTTGAACACGAAGCTGTCGTAGTTGTCGACGACCAGGACCTGCATCAGCCCAGGTTACTAGGCGTGCCTTGCGGCTTCCCGGGCGCTCAGTAGCCGATGGGCCCAGCCGGCTTGGCGAACTGCATCCGAACGGGTTCGGTGTGCCCGACCAGATCGACTGCCGCGCGGGGCTCCTCGGAGTAGCCCAGCCCGAACCGCACGACGTACTGCTTGTAGATGGTCACCAGCGGGGCCGCCGCCAGGGCCGCCTGCATCGCTGCGGCGTCGCCGACCGCAGTGATGACGTAGGGCGGGCTGTACGTGCGGCCATTCAGCAGAAGGGTATTGCCGACGCACCGCGGCGCCGATGTGCCGATGATCCGCTGATCCTGCATCTGGATGCCTTCGGCGCCGCTGCTCCACAGCGCGTTCAGGACGGCCTGGATATCCTGCTGGTGCACGACAAGGTCGTCCGGGGATGCGTCGCGCGGGAAGCGGCCGTTGGCATCGCGCTGGGCATCGGTGAGCCTGACGACGAGCCCGGGGCCGCGGATCGGGTCAAGGCTCGCGTCGGCGGCCAGGCCGGCGTTGCGGTGCTGGATCGCCGCCAACGCGGCCGCGACCCCCGGTGAGCCGCCGTGGTGGTTGTCGATCTCGGTGACGAGGCTGTCGCGCTGCGCGCTGAGCCGGTCGACCGAGTGCTGGGATTCCCGGACCAGGTCGACCAGTCGGGGTGCGTCGCTGCGCCTGATCTCGTCGCCACCGGAGACGCCGTGAGTGGCCGCGAGCAGCAGCCCGGCCAGCAGGCAGACGAGCGGCACGCCGAAGCGCCATAGGGACCTGCGCTCTCGCGCAGGCTGGGGATCGGACCCTGCCATCGACTCCCTCCCTGTCGCATGCTGGACCTGCGGCCGACCTACGTTAACCTCTTAGGTGCATCCTGCTTCATCGTCGCGCCGGTGGCGCCGACTGTTTGTAAAGGTAACCATGCCCAAGTCGAAGGTCCGCAAGAAGAACGACTTCACCGTCAACCCGGTGAGCCGCACACCGGTCAAGGTCAAGGCAGGGCCGTCCAGCGTCTGGTTCGTGGTGCTGTTCATCAGCCTGATGCTGATCGGCCTGGCCTGGCTGCTGGTGTTCCAGCTGGCGTCTTCGTCGATTCCGTTTCTTGCCGACCTCGGCCCGTGGAATTACGGCATCGCCTTTGCTTTCATGATCACCGGCTTGTTGCTGACAATGCGCTGGCGGTGAAAGTCGCGTACGTCCTGATGAATTTATCTTGGACTTGGCGCGTTACCCGTTCGGCAACCTGGCGGTCACCCAATCACATCGTTGTGATTCATCCCCATTGGGGATAGCACTTGTGGATAACCTCATTAACCGGGGTGAAAGGGTACGGCTAACCCGTGCAGCAAACTGAGTGGAGCCCATCTGCCTTCGGAATCGCAGCGTGTGGCGTATTCGGACTTATGATGGCTACCGGCGCTGTGACCCTTGTCACAGACGCTCCCGGCCGCATTCTCCTGATCATTGCCGCCGTCGGACTTCTTGTGTTTGCAACTCTTTCGTGGCGCGCACGGCCAAAGCTGGCAATCAGAGACGGCGGTCTATTAATTCGCGGGCCGCTGCGCACACACCATCTCGACAAACCGGACATCAAGATCATCCGGATCACCGAATTCCGGCGGATCACCCGAAAAGTGCGGCTGCTCGAGATCGACGCGGCCGACGATCGGTTGTTCGTTCTCACCCGATGGGACTTGGGCACAGACCCGCTGGAGGTGCTCGACGCGCTTACCGCAGCCGGGCTGGCCGGCCGTTAGTGGCCGCTCAGGAGATGGTGATCGAGTCGATCACCACGGGGTCGGCGGGCCGGTCGCGGCCGTCGGTCGCGGTGGTGGCGATTGCGTCCACAACCTTTTGCGACTCAGGGTCGACGACCTCGCCGAAGATCGTGTGCTTGCGGTTCAGGTGCGGCGTCTTGCCCACCGTGATGAAGAACTGGGAGCCGTTGGTTCCCGGCCCGCGGTTGGCCATCGCGAGCAGGTAGGGCTTGTCGAACTGCAGCTCGGGGTGGAACTCGTCGCCGAACTCGTAGCCGGGGCCGCCTGAGCCGGTTCCGGTCGGGTCACCGCCCTGAATCATGAAGCCGTCGATCACCCGGTGGAACACGACGCCGTCGTAGAACGGCCCGGACGCGCCGCCCGACGCGTTCTCGGCGCTGTAGTCCTTGTTGCCCTGTGCCAGTCCGACGAAGTTGGCGACGGTCTTAGGAGCGTGATTTCCGAACAGTGCGATTTTGATGTCGCCGCGATTGGTGTGCAGAGTCGCGGTCGCTGTCTGAATGGGGCTCGTCACGGGATGCCAGTGTGCCACGCCCGTCCGGCGCCCAACCGGGCACCGTTGGGTTGCCGTTGATGGCAGGCTGGAGTCGATTCCGAACATGGCCGCGAAAGAGGTGCGAGATGAGCTCGAAGATGGATGCCCGGCTGAGCCCCGGCCAACGATTGACCCGCGGCCTGAAGTACACCGCGGTTGGTCCCGTCGACGTGACTCGGGGAACGGTGGGACTGAGCTGGCAGGGCGCGCATTCCGCGGCCGGCAGCATTCGTGAGCGCCTCGAGAAGAGCAGGCTCGCCAGGGAGCTGGGGGACGCGCAGGAGACCATCGCCCAGGAGCTCGCCGCTGCACAAGAGGTCCTCGCGAACCTGCCTCAGGCGATAGCGGATGCGCGCAAGCCCAAACGGCGGCCTCGGCCTCTGGTGCTCGCAGCGGCGGGCACGGTGGTGATTGCCGTTGGGGCAGTGGCTTTTTCGGTTGTTCGTAGGTCGCGGCAGCCTGAACCGTCCCCGCGGCCGCCCAGCGTCGAGATAACGCCGAAGCCCTAGAGGCGAGGAGGCTCAGCGCATCATGTCCAGCGACACCGTTAACGGGATCCCGCGGGTCGACCTTCATGCGAGTCCTCTGCGCTTGCGCAACCTGAATTGGTGGCTGGGAGGCCAGCTCGCTACCACCAAGACTGGTCTGGCGATATGGCGCAAGGTCGCCGCGCCGCTCGAGGCGCCGATCATGAAGGCGACCCGCGGGCGCGTCCGGCTCAACTTCGCGGTGCCGATCGTGGTGTTGTCGTCAACCGGTGCGCGCAGCGGAGAGCGCCGAGAAATTCCGCTCGCCTACTTCACCGACGGCGACGACGTGATCTTGATCGCGTCGAACTACGGGGGCACACGCCACCCGGCCTGGTATCACAACCTGCTCGCCAATCCGCAGTGCGAGTTGCATATCGGAAAGCGTGGCGGCCGCTTTGTCGCTCACGAAGTGCAGGGTGCCGACCGTGATCAGCTCTACGCGCTGGCCGTGGAACGCCTCAACCGAGTGTTCGCCTTGCACGATGAGCGAAGCGGCGATTCTCGGACGATCCCCGTGATGCGGCTGACGCCGGCATGAGTATCGAAATCTGTTGGAGCCTAGGGGATTCGAACCCCTGACTTCTGCCTTGCAAAAGGCGAATCCTGCTGCACTGCACGGCCGCTCCGTGAAGGTTGCATGTCCAAACACGTCAGCGTGATTCACTGCAAGTAACTGTGGGCAAATTGTGGACACGGCGTGGGCAGACATCCGGGTACAACGGAAAGGTCGGTAGATCGACCAGCGTCCATGTCACCGCGAATTGGCTGAACTGGGCGAAGGGCCGCGCACAGCGGCGGGCGAAGGTTGGGTTTCCGAATCCCGCCCGAACGCACCTCCGAGCGCGCTGACTCCGGTTAGCTGTTCAGCTTGGCGGCCCGACCGGCGTCCTGGGTGAGGCGGGCCATCCCGCGAAGGATCCATGGTGTGCGCCTGGCCATCACCGCCACGGCGCGGTCGGACCGGCGCATCCCGGCCTGGGGGCCGGGGGTCGGCGCTGAGGCCAGTTGGGCCTCGGCCGATCCCGCCGGCGCGCCGTGGCGGTTGATCGCCAGGAGTTGCCAGCTGCCGGGCACGCCACGCAGCTCGACGTTGCCGCGGTCCTCGAAGCCGGTGCCCGAGCCGACGATCAGGTCGCGGATGGTGCGCGAGACGAGGATTTCGCCCGGCGCGGCCTGGCCGAGGATCCGCGCCGCGATGTGGACGGCAAGCCCACCGATGTCGTCGCCCAGGAGTTCGCACTCGCCGGTGTGGATGCCGGCGCGGATCTCGATACCCAATGCTTCGGCGTCGGCGCGCAGGGCTTCGGCGCAGCGGATGGCCTGTGTCGGGCCGTCGAACGTGGCCAGGTGGCCGTCGCCGGTGTGCTGCACCACCGTGCCGCCGAATCGTTCGGTGAGGTCGGCAGTGATCTCACGAAAGCGTTGCAGCACCGCACGCCACCGCTCGTCGCCGGTGGTCGCGGCGTGTTGCGTCGATGCGACGATGTCGGTGAACAGCACGGTGCGCAGGGCTCGGTGTGATTGGGCCGGTGCCGCACGACTGCCGGTGAGGAACTCCTCGATCTCGGTCAGGATCGTGTCGGGATCGCTTAACCAGGGCAAGTGTTCCGCGCTGTCGACCTCGAGGTACCGCGCGCCGGGAATGTGGTCGGCAAGGTACCGGCCGCACTGCACCGGCACGACGGGGTCCTCGCGGGCATGGATCACCAGGGTTGGCACGGTGATCGTCGGCAGGATCGGCCGCACGTCGATCCGGAACCCTGCTTCGAGTGACGCGCGCGCCATCCCCGGGCTGGCGCACATGCGCTCAAACATGGCGAGCCAGGGTAATCGACCGGCCGCTGACGGCGCGGTGATGCTCAACATCGCACCGCTGCCCCACCCCGAGCGGACAGCGCGGCCGATTTCCTGCATCCGGGTGATCTGCTCCACCGACGGCACATAGTCTTCACCCAGCTCGGGTACCAAGCGCGCCCACAGCTCGGCCGGGTCGCACTCGACGTCGTCCCAACCCTCCGTGACGCCGAGGAACGAATACGAGTCGGCGAGGATCAACGCCCGCGTTCGCTCCAGTCGTGTTGCCGCGAAAACAATGGACGCAAATCCGCCGTCATTAAAACCGAAAAGAACGGCCCGTCCGAAGCCGACGGCGTCCATGACGGCCTCGATCTCGGCCGCTCGATCATCGAGCGTGCGAATGTGCGGGACCGGGTCCGACAGCCCGACCCCGGCCTTGTCGAACACTACGGTGCGACAGAACGTGGCGAGCTGGTCGAAGAAGGCCTTGAATTCGGGCACGGTCCAGAACAGCTCGATGTGGCTGATGAACGGCCCGACGAAGACGAGTTCGACCGGCCCGTCGCCGAACACCTGATACGCCAGGCTGAGATCGCCGCAGGAGGCGTACGACGTTTCTGGCACGGCATTGACCCTACGGATCCGGAGGCTACGAATACCGACTTTGGCGCACGTGCGTGCCGCTAGCGCCTATTGCACGCGGCCGCGCGATCGCCGAACCTGCGACGCCGTGACGTACCGGCCGCCAATCAACAAAAACTGCACCGCGCTCGTGGGGTCAGCATCGGTGCGGATCTCAACCCGCCGCGACGAGTGAGCGTGTTTTCCTTGAAGCTACGTGTCTGAGAACAAGCTGCTGCCGAGGGCCTTCAAAGCTCGGTCCCTTCTCCGAGAATGCGGGCGCCGGGATTGAGTTGGGTTCATAACTAGCGAAATCTGCTTGGCATATCCCTGCCCCACGGCATGTCGCTCGGTTTTCGGCATTCGCGCAGCGACCCCACATGTGCCCAAACCCCCTGCAACGGCCCCAGTCCCGGCGTGCGGTTGAAAAGTCCCAGGCCCGTACAGACCGGAAGCCGGAGTGCCTATTCGGTGTCCGGGTAGTGCGGGACGGGGGTTGGCGCCCCTGGCGTTGTGGCCGCCATGTTGTGGCTGGTGAAGTTTGCGCCCGAAGCGTGTGGGTTATCAACCACGCAGCGAGGGAGCCAAGGCTCGGTTGCGCCCCTGTGGTCCCACGCCAGGCGAGGCGGGGATGCGACCCCTTTCGTTCAGAAGCTAGCGCCTGGCCCGCTATCGCCGCCCATATTGGATGCGGCTGTCGTTTAGCGCTCAGAGGCGCCCCGGGCCACATGTGTCCCGGTAGCGAGTTTGGAGTCGCTTGCCGTGGGAATAGCGATTGCGCGGTGGTCGGCGGTTCCCCTGGCGGAGGGCAGTGTTGGCGGCGTGAGACCGTTGGCCACCGCACTTTGATTCGTCTGTAGGTGGTGGCGATATATCGGTGTCCGTGGAGGATGACGGGCAGGCCACTCTCCGCTTGAAACAGACCTAAGCCCGTGGACTTCGTTGGTCGGCGTTTACTTTCAGCCTGCTTTGGGGTAGCCGAACCCTAGAGAATTTGACGCTGACGTAAGTGGGGTTTGATCCTGATGAGTGTGGCCGTTTCGGTTTTTGTGGGTGTGTTCGCCGGTTCCCTGGTGATTGGCGCTCGCGTCCGCCGGCGCACGGATCCGCAACGAGAGGGCTTGCCGCAGCGTGCACGTCGGTTTCTTCCTGAGCCGTGAGCCCGAAGGGGTTTGGCTGGGGTCCGCCACAGCGGTTGGTGCAGCTAATGGCTGGGTAGAACAGTGGTGCGTCGGGCATTCGTTCATCCCTTGGGTTGACGCGACAGCCGGGCGCAGCTACCCGCTCGAACTCCCGTATCAAAAGAATTGTCGTGGCGGTGGTTCCCGGTCCGAAGAGAGTTAACTAACCGGGTTTGACGCCGCCGTCGCTGTCCGACTTCTTCTCTCTGGCGGGTTCGGGTTTGGGTTCTGCCTTCGGCTTGGCGGCGGGTTTGTCGTCGACGACGGTTACCCAGCCGTGCCGTTCCCAGCACTCCGCTACCTCGGCCGGCACGTTGGTGAGTGTGCCGCCGCGCTGCTCCCCGTCGAAGCAGACGAGATGGAGTTCAACCACTTTGGCGGTGACCGGGATTGCGTCGGTTATGCGCCGCTGCTGGCGCTTCGTTGCCGATTGTCATTACGTCGGTCGCGATCTTGACGATGGCGGCGGGGTCGGGGAAGCCGAACTGCTCGGAAATGCCCCAAACGACGTTGTTTGTGGTGGTCACGTACGGGCTTGAGAAGCGGGCTTCCGAGGATTTGCCGCTGTCCGGGCATCGTCGGATCCGCACCCAACAGCGGCACATCAGATCCGGCGGACCTGTACAGCTTGACCTTCGCCAGCGCCTGCGCCGTCGCCGGGTTCGTCACTAAGGCGGCGATGACACCGTTGTGTTGTGCGGAGGTATAGATGGCGTCGGAGAACGGGTCCGCGTTGGAGTAGGCCGAGGCCGGACCGCTGACCGAGGTGACATCCGAGACGTCCGGTAAACCACCGGGGCCATTCGTCGTGGTCGCTGTGAACAATCTTTGATCGACCTTGCGGGTGAGGTCGCGGACAATCCCGTCACCTACCCCCTGCGCGGCCTCTGGGGTTGAGTCGTTCGCCAGCTCGGCGCTGATGATGCCTAGCGCGGCGAGCTTAGACAGCGTGATGTCCAACTCGTCGAGTGTGGCATCACTGGCGGTGATTTCGGCACCTTCAGCCGTCCACGAGGGGGAGGCATAGACCTAGATCGTCTGACCATCAGGGTCGCGCGGTCGGTCATGCTTGTCGACAGCGTGTTTGAGGTGGGTTCGCCTAAGGCCGGGAAGGGCCGCGCGGTGAGCCTCCCAGCCGTCGTCGCCGGCCTCCTGGCGCCGAGCGACCCGGACGCGCTGGTGTTCCCCCGACTCGATCAGTGGCGGCCATATGCCCGTGCAGGCTACTGCGTCGGGTTCGATACCAAACTCCTTCTTAAGCCTCAATGATGACCAGGTGCTGCGCCGAGTTCACAGCTACGACGAAACAGCGAATGAGGCATACGCATCGCAGATCATCGAGATCGCGAAGCAACACCGCAGAGTCATGCTCGAGCATCCTGACCTGGTCGATTTCGACGAGGAAGGTCGACAACGGGTCATCCCGCGGCTAATGACTGTCCACGCGTCATTTGTGAAAGACAGAGGCTTTTCCGAGGAGAAGGAAGTCAGAATCGTCGAAATCAACGGTACGCCAGACGCTTTCACGCCGCACCAGTACGGCATGGTGCCGCTAGACTGCTTTCACTAGCACAAACCCCCGAACGCAGCCGTCGTGGCCGCGTGCGGATAAAAAGTCCCAGAGTCGTACGGACCCCGAGCCACAGTGCCTATTCGGTGTCCGCGGCAGCCACGGGAGGAGTTGTCGGCCAGGCCTTTTTGTCGAACGCGCGCTGGCTGGAAAAGTTGTCGTGGAGCACCCGACCCGGGCGGGTGTAGCTGTCGCCTGGGCCGGGTGTCCTCCGAGCCACGCTCCTCAGTCACAAACGCATCATCCTGTCGTCGTTGAAGAAGTGGTCAAAGAAGCGGTCAACGGGGCCGCCTTCTCGGAAGATGTTTCGGCCGGGTCTGACCGGGTTGATCGGGTTGAAGTGGTGTACACGAACAAGCGAGATGTTGTGGCTCACTTGCCCGACATCTGCTTGAGCCGTACCGGCGGCCACGCCCCATCCGGCCGTGGTCACCAACGTTGCCATGGCGGTCACGCCCGCGAGTTTCGTGATGTTCGCGCGCTGATTCTTCATGGGTCCTCCTCAGTTGATAATTCTCCTTTGAGTAGACCCGGGCCTACGTTGTTCACGAGCTTGGTGCATCCCAGGTTCAAGCCACGAATCAACGTCCGGTGTGGTGGCGGCGGCCAGAGCGCAGCCACACGCTCGAACTCCGATATCAGGGCAGCTGTCGTGGCGGGCGCTTTCCGCCGAAAGGAGATTCACTACCGGGTTGACGCCCTGGCCGCCGCTGGCCTACTTCTCGCCGGTCGGCTTGGGTTCTGCCTTCGCCTTGGCGGCGGGTTTGTTCTCAGCGACGGTGACCCAGCCGTGGCGTTCCCAGTACTCGGCAACATCGGCCGGCACGTCGGTGAGTGTGCCGCCGCGCTGCTCCCGTCGAAGAAGACGAGATGGAGTTCAACCACTTTGACGGTGACCGGGATTGCGTCGGTTATGCGCCGCTGCTGGCGCTTCGTTGTCATCGTCATTATGTGGTCGCGATCTTGACGATGGCGCGGGGTCGGGGAAGCCGAACTGCTCGGAAATGCCCCACACCACGTTGTTCGTGGTGGTCACGTACGGGCTCGACAAGCGGGCTTCCGAGGATTTGCCGCTGGCCGGGCATCGACGGATCCGCGCCCAGCAGAGGCATATTCGATGCACGTGCGGTGTACTGCTTGACCTTCGCCAGTGCCTGCGCGGTCGCGGGGTTGGTCACCCATGCGGAGATGGCGCCGTTGTGCTGCGCAGAGCTGTAGATCGCGTCAGAGAACGGGTCGACGTTGGAGCTGTTCCCGCGGACGGAGACGAGCGCGGCCGGGGAGCACACCACCGCCTACGACTTCAAGTTGCATGAGTTGCGGCACACGGCGGCGTCCCTGGCGAGCAAGGTCGGGGCGAACATCAAGGCGCTGCAGAACATGCTAGGCCACGAGTCGGCGGGCCTGACGTTGGACCGTTACGGCCACCTCTACGGCGTCGGATGTTGAGGCTGTCGGTGTCGCTATCAACGACCTTTTAACTCGTAATTGTGGCCAAAATGTGGCCACGGACGGTGGTTCGGATCCCAGGCTGCACGCTGTATAGGGCTTTGACCTGCTGCTGTACTTGTGGAGCCTAGGGTGTCTGGGTTCATGACATAGGTGACACATGAGTCGCGTCATGGGTGACACCTGCCGAGTTGTGCCGATGAGTCGCGTCATAGGTGACAGTCGTGGCTCATGTCCAAGGCGCGTGTTGTCGTTCTCGAAGTCACCAGCGGCCATCTCAGCGTTACCGCCGCCGCCCGCACTTATGGGTTGTCCCGCCAACACATCTACCGACTCCTGAAGCGCTACCAGCTCGGCGGCCTCGATGCCGTCGACCCGCGATCACGACGCCCCGCCAGCAACCCCCGATCCACACCCGACGAGGTCATCACAGCGGTGGTACTGCTGCGCGAACGGCTCACCGCCGAAGGCCTCGACGCCGGACCGCTGACGCTGCAAAGCCACCTCGCCCGCCAAGGCCTGCCGGTCCCCTCAACCTCGACCATCCGCCGGATCCTGCACCATCACGACCTGATCGAGCCCCAGCCACGCAAGCGCCCCAAAAGCTCCTACATCCGCTTCGCCGCCGAGCAGCCCAACGAATGCTGGCAATCCGACTTCACCCACTGGACTCTGGCCGACGGCACCGACACCGAGATCCTCAACTGGCTCGACGACCACTCCCGATACTTGTTGGCGTGCACCGCCTACCGACGAGTCAACGGCGGCGACGTGGTGGCCAGCTTCACCGAAACCGCACAACGCCACGGCCTGCCGGCATCCACCCTGACCGACAACGGATCCGTTTACACCGCACGATTCACACACGGCCACAACGACTTCGAACGCCTTCTCGCCAGTTTAGGCATCACCCAGAAAAACGGTCACCCCAACCATCCGCAAACCCAAGGCAAAATCGAACGCTTCCACCAAACACTCAAACACTGGCTCATCGCACGACCGCGCCCAGCCACCATCACCGAGCTACAAGCGCTACTAGACACCTTCGCCGCCATCTACAACACCCAACGAGCTCACCGCGCCCACCCCGGCCACACCACCCCCGAACAGGCCTACCACGCCAGACTCAAAGCCCACCCCCGCCGACAACCCGGCGCACACCTCCGCATCCGCCACGACACCGTCGACCAATTCGGCAAACTGACCCTGCGCCACGGCAGCCGCCTGCACCACCTCGGCATCGGCATCACCCACGCCCACACCCCGGTACTGATCCTCGTGACCGACCACACCGTCACCGTCATCAGCAAAACCGGCTACCACATCCTCAGCAGCCACACCATCGACCCAAACCGCAACTACTGGCGCAACCAACAAAATCGCCCCGGCCGATGGCCGGGGCAATCTGTAACCCATGACGCGACTCAGGTGTAACCCATGACGCGACTCATCACACTTGTGGAGCCTAGGGGATTCGAACCCCTGACTTCTGCCTTGCAAAGGCAGCGCTCTACCAACTGAGCTAAGGCCCCGTTTCAGGAAGGTTGATCGGCGGCCGCGTGCCAAACCTCGACTCCACGCCGCGACCGCACCACAAGTACCGCCAATGCCACCGCGACGACCAGCAGTACCAGCCTCATGGTGAACCTTTCCGTGGGCCTAGGAGGACTCGAACCTCCGACCTCTTCGTTATCAGCGAAGCGCTCTAACCGCCTGAGCTATAGGCCCGTAACGCACATGGCCGAGCGACGAGATTACCGTAATCGCGACCTGCGACCCAAATAGGAATCAGTCGCGGTCGGCCAAGGTCACCTCGACGCCACCGACGAGGTCGGTGGTCAGGTTGTAGATGAACACCCCGACCGTGGCCATCGCCGTCAGCAGCACGATGTTCACCAGGCCGATCAGCGCCGCGCCACCGAAGATGGTGCCGCTGGACACCAGTTCACCGCTGGCCTGCCCGCTCGCACTGGTGAGCAGGTCGCCGACGTTGCTGTTCAGCTTGGCCCAGACACCCATCCCGCCGAGCACCAGGTAGAGGAACGCCACGGCGATCATCCACACGAAGAACAGGGTGACCGACAGCACCAGCGAAACCTTGAGCGCGCTCCACGGGTCGATGCGGCGGATCTGCATGCTGGCTCGGACGGGGCCGGTGTGCGGCCGTCCGGCTACCTGTACGCGGCCGGGGGACGCGGTTCGGACCGGCGGCTCGGTGCGTTCCGGTGCGGACTTGCGCTGCGGAGGCCGCGAGTACCCCGCCGGACAGGTCCGGGAGTTCACTGGCGTAGGCCTCGCTGGGCACCGCGTCCTTGCGCGCCGGTTCGCTGCGCAGTGGCGGCTGGTCGACTGGCTCCGGGGCGGCGGCAGGCGCGGCCGAACCACCACCGGAGATGAAGCGGTTGATACGGGCGTCCACGCCGGATGGGTGGCCGGAAGGGCCGTTGCCCCGCTGGGGCTCCGGCCGAGTGGGCTCCCGCGGCGCGCGAGGCTGCTTCTGCGCCCGGGCGGCGGGGCCGCGTTGCCAGGGTGGCACGTCACCACCGCGGCCCATGGCATTTCCCAACGAGCCGGTTTCGGACTCGTCGGGAATCGAGCCGTTCGCGTTAGCCGGACCGTCGGCGGCGCGGGGATAGCCCGGCTCGTTCGGTGAAGTCACTACGGCTCCTTACCGTCGTCACGTCGCCTCGGGCTCGACGTCGCTCTCTTCTGCGTTGCGCGCAATCGCAATCAGTGTGGCTCCCTCGCCCAGGTTCATCAACCGAACGCCCTTGGTCTGCCGTCCGGCCTTGCGTACCTGGCGCGCTGCGGTGCGGATGACACCCCCGCCCGACGTGATCGCATACAGCTCGGTTTCGTCATCGACTATCAGCGCTCCAACAAGAGTGCCACGCCGTTTGTCGAACTGGATGGTCAGCACCCCTTTGCCGCCGCGGCCCTGCAACGGGTACTCCTCGATGGCCGTGCGCTTGGCATAGCCGCCTGAGGTGGCTACCAGCAGGAACGTGTCGGCCTGCACGACGTTCAGCGACAGCAGCGCGTCATCGGTGTTGAACCGCATGCCCTGCACACCGGAGGTCGCCCGGCCCATCGGCCGCAGCGCCTCATCGGTTGCCGAGAAGCGGATGGACTGGCCCTTGGCCGACACCAGAAGCAGGTCGTCGTCGGCCGAGCACAGCACGGCGCCGACCAGTTCGTCGCCGTCGCGCAGGTTCACCGCGACGATGCCGCCGGAGCGGTTGGAGTCGAAGTCGGTGAGCTTCGTCTTCTTGACCAGGCCGTTGCGGGTGGCCAGCACCAGATACGGCGCGTCCTCGTACCCCTTGATCTGGATGACCTGGGCGATGCGCTCCTCCGGCTGGAACGCAAGCAGGTTGGCGACGTGCTGGCCGCGCGCGATGCGTGACGCCTCGGGCAGGTCGTATGCCTTGGCGCGGTACACCCGGCCCTGCGTGGTGAAGAACAGGATCCAGTCATGCGTCGAGCAGACGAAGAAGTGGTTGACGATGTCGTCCTGCTTGAGCCCGGCGCCCTGCACGCCCTTCCCGCCGCGCTTCTGGCTGCGGTACAGGTCGGTCTTGGTGCGCTTGGCGTAGCCGGTTTCGGTGATCGTGACGACGACGTCCTCACGAGCGATCAAGTCTTCGTCGCTGACCTCCCCGTCGGCGGCGACGATCTTGGTACGACGGTCGTCGCCGTACTTGTCGACGATCTCGGTGAGCTCGTCGCGCACGATGGCGCGCTGGCGCTCCGGCTTGGCCAGGATGTCTTCCAGGTCGGCGATCTCGGCCTCGATCTTGGCGAGGTCATCGACAATGCGCTGACGTTCCAGGGCAGCCAGGCGGCGCAGTTGCATGTCGAGGATCGCCTGGGCCTGGATGTCGTCGATGTCGAGTAGCTCGATCAGGCCCTGGCGGGCGACGTCGACCGTCTCCGACGCGCGGATCAAGGCGATGACCTCGTCCAGCGCATCGAGCGCCTTGACCAAACCGCGCAGGATATGGGCCCGCTCGTTGGCCTTGCGCAACCGGTAGGTGGTGCGCCTGACGATGACATCGAGCTGGTGGTCGACGTAATGGCGAATCAGCTGGTCGAGGCGCAGCGTGCGGGGCACACCGTCGACGATCGAGAGCATGTTGGCGCCGAAGCTGGTCTGCAGTTGGGTGTGTTTGTAGAGGTTGTTCAGCACCACCTTGGCCACCGCGTCGCGCTTCAGCTCGACCACGATCCGCAGGCCTACCCGATCGCTGCTCTGGTCCTCGATGTTGGCGATGCCGGCCAACTTTCCGTCGCGGACCTGCTCGGCGATCGAGGTGATGAAGTTGTCGTGGTTGACCTGATACGGCAACTCGGTGATGACGAGCGACGTGCGCCCGCGGGAGTCTTCTTCGATTTCGGCAACGCCGCGCATCCGGATCGACCCACGCCCGGTGGCGTAGGTGTCGTTGATGCCCTGAGAGCCGACGATCAAGCCGTACGTCGGAAAGTCTGGTCCCTTCACCCGCTTGGTGACCGCCTTGAGGGTCGCTTCCTCGTCGGCGTCGTGGTTCTCCAGGCACCAGAACACCGCTTCGGCGAGCTCACGGAGATTATGCGGAGGCATGTTGGTCGCCATGCCGACCGCGATGCCGCCCGAACCGTTGGCCAACAGGTTGGGGAACCGGCTGGGCAGGACGGTC
The DNA here is from genome assembly GCA_963804905.1 of uncultured Actinomycetota bacterium. Taxonomy (GTDB): domain Bacteria; phylum Actinomycetota; class Actinomycetes; order Mycobacteriales; family Mycobacteriaceae; genus Mycobacterium. Next base: position 87,766 of record CAWDSB010000016.1, read on the forward strand.
GGTTCCTGCACACGTCCGTCGTAATTCGGGATGAAATCGACTGTCTCCTCGTCGATTTCGCGCAGCATCTCCATCGCCAGCGGAGTGAGACGCGCCTCGGTGTACCTCATGGCGGCCGGGGGATCGTTGCCCGGCGAGCCGAAGTTGCCCTGCCCGTCGACCAACGGGTAGCGCAGAGACCACGGCTGCGCCATGCGCACCAGGGTGTCGTAGATCGACGCGTCGCCGTGGGGGTGGTAGTTACCCATCGTCTCGGCGACCGACCGAGCCGACTTCGCGTGGCTGCGGTCGGGGCGGAAACCGGAGTCGAACATCGCGTAGAGCACCCGCCGGTGCACCGGCTTGAGCCCGTCACGCACCTCCGGCAGCGCGCGGCCGACGATCACGCTCATCGCGTAGTCGATGTAGCTGCGCTGCATCTCCTGCTGGATGTCGACCGGCTCGACGCGGTCTCCTGCTTCGTCGCCGGGCGGCAACGTGGTGTCAGTCATCTATTTCAGTCCTAGTTGTTAAACATCAAGGAAGCGAACGTCTTTGGCATTACGGGTGATGAAGCTGCGCCGGGCCTCGACGTCCTCGCCCATCAAGATCGAGAACAACTCGTCGGCGGCCGCCGCGTCGTCCAGGGTGACCTGGCGCAGCACCCGCACCGACGGATCCATCGTCGTCTCCCACAGTTCCTTGGCGTCCATCTCGCCAAGACCCTTGTACCGCTGGATGCCGTCGTCCTTGTTGATCTTCTTGCCCGCCTTCGTGCCCGCCTCGAGCAGGCCGTCGCGTTCGCGATCGGAGTAGGCGAACTCCGGGTCGCTGCGCTGCCACTTCAGCTTGTACAGCGGCGGCTGCGCCAGGAAGATGTGCCCGTTCTCGACCAGCGGCTTCATGAACCGGAACAGCAGCGTCAGCAGCAGCGTCGAGATGTGCTGGCCGTCGACGTCGGCGTCGGCCATCAGCACGATCTTGTGATAGCGCAGCTTGGCGAGGTCGAACTCGTCGTGGATACCGGTGCCCAGCGCCGTGATGATCGCCTGGACTTCGGTGTTCTTCAGCACGCGGTCGATGCGGGCCTTCTCGACGTTGATGATCTTGCCGCGCAACGGCAGGATCGCCTGGAACATCGAGTCCCGCCCGCTCTTGGCCGAACCCCCGGCCGAGTCGCCCTCCACCACGTACAGCTCGGACTTGCGCGGATCGGTGGACCGGCAGTCGGCCAGCTTGCCGGGTAGGCCGCCGATGTCGGTGGCGCTCTTACGGCGCACCAACTCGCGGGCCTTTCGCGCCGCCAAGCGGGCCTGCGCCGACGAGACCGCCTTGTTCACAACGGTTTTCGCTTCGGCCGGGTTGGCCTCGAACCAGTGGCTCAGTTGCTCGTTGCAGATCTTCTGAACGAATGACTTCACCTCGGTGTTGCCGAGCTTGGTCTTGGTCTGACCCTCGAACTGCGGTTCGGCCACCTTCACCGAGAGGACCGCCGCCAGACCCTCGCGGATGTCGTCGCCCGTCAGGTTGGGGTCTTTTTCCTTGAGCAGCTTCTTGTCCTTGGCGTACTTGTTCACCACGCTTGTCAACGCCGCGCGGAACCCCTCTTCGTGGGTGCCGCCCTCATGGGTGTTGATGGTGTTGGCGAAGGTGTGCACCGACTCCGAGTATCCGGCGTTCCACTGCATCGCGACCTCGACCTCGTGGCCTTCGCCCTTGCCCGCGAAGTCGACGATGCTCTGGTGGATCGGCGTCTTGGTCCGGTTGATGTGCTTGACGTAGTCCACCAGTCCGCCGGGGTAGTGGAAGGTGCGGTGCTTCACCTTGTGCGGTGCCGAGGCTTCGGCGGCCTTCTCCTCCGCCGTCTTCGGCGCTTCGGCGGTATCGCTGACCACGTCGTCGACCACTTCTTCGGCAGTCACCCGCTCGTCGGCCAGCGTGATGGTCAGACCCTTGTTGAGGAAGGCCATCTCCTGCAGCCGCCGGGCGACCGTCTCGAAGTCGTAGTTGGTGGTTTCGAAGACGTCCGGGTCCGCCCAGTATCTGACCGTGGTTCCGGTCTTCTTGGTCGCGTCGCCCTCCTTGAGGGTGCCCGGCACCGCGCGGTCGTAGGACTGGAACCACTCGTGACCGTCGCGTGAGATGTCCACTTCGAGCCGGGTCGACAGCGCATTGACCACGGAGACGCCGACGCCGTGCAGGCCGCCACTGACGTTGTAGCCGCTGTTCTCGCCGCCGAACTTTCCGCCCGCGTGGAGCTGCGTCATCACCACATCGACAGTCGGCGCCCCACTCGAGTGCATCTCCACGGGGATTCCGCGGCCGTCGTCGGTGACCTCGACGCCGCCGTCCTCGAGGATCCGCACGCCGACTTTCGTCGCGTAGCCGGCCATTGCCTCGTCCACGGCATTGTCGACGACCTCCCACACGAGGTGGTGCAGACCACGCTCGCCGGTGGAGCCGATATACATGCCCGGACGTTTGCGGACGGCCTCCAAACCCTCGAGTACGGTGATAGCGGAGGCGCCGTATTCCTTCTTCTTCGACGCGGACGCAGTCTTCTTAGCGGCAGGCACGATCGCCAGCATCTCCTTGGGGGTCGCAGCGGCGGTGTTGGTACCGCCGGCAAGTCACCGCTTCAGTCTACCGGGAAGCGGCGACAGGACCCACTCTGAGGCCGCGTTTCTGCACACCTATTTGCGCCGCCTGTGGAATTTTTCGATCCGAGGTGCGTCAAGACGCTTGAGAAAAGCCGTCGCGGCGTTCTGGCGGCTCTCAGCCAATCGGCCAAACGTGCGTTATCCGTACGTGTCGCGGGGTCCGCGGCCGGCGATGTGGTAACGGCCTTTGCGCCACGACGGGCCGACGGGACCGACGATTTTCAGCGACGTGACCACGCCGTCGCCGACCGCCGCGGCGATCTTGGCCAATAGTTGCGCTTGCACCATCCGCAACTGGGTAGCCCACGCCGTCGTTTCGGCGGAAACGCTCAGCACGCCCTCCCGCAGCGCCGTCGGCGACGCGTGCGCGGCGATCTGTTCACCGACCACCGTCTGCCACTGCCCGAACACGGTGCCCTCGGCGACACGCGTCGACCAGCCCCGGGTTCGCGCCAGGTCGCGGGTCGCCGCGGCTAACGTCTGCGGATCCCGAGTGTCGGGCCCCGGACCCGACCAGGCACGCCGCCTGCCCGCTACGCGCCGGGGAGTCGGGGCGTTGCGGCCGCGCCCGACGTCCTTGCCCTGGCTGCGGGCCGCACCCCTGGCCTCTTCCAGGGTGCGACGCACCAGGTCCATGCCCGCCAGTCCGGCGAGGTGATCCGGGGGGGCCATGTCGCCCGTGTCGGGGGTTTCGTTGTCCGTCACTGTTCCACCGCCGAAACTCGGCCGCTGTCGTCGTCGCGCATGGTGATCCCGATCCTGCGCGCATCCCAGTCGCTGGGAATGTCGTCGGCCACCGCCGCGGTCACCAACACCTGCTCTGCCGAAGCGGCCACATCCGCCAGCGCCCTGCGCCGCGCGGTATCCAACTCGGCGAACACGTCGTCGAGCAGCAGCACCGGATCGCCGCCGTCCGACCGCAGCAATTCATAGGCCGCCAACCGCAGTGCCAGCGCCATCGACCACGATTCACCATGGCTCGCAAAGCCTTTCGCGACGTGGTCGCCGAGCCGCAGCTCGAGATCGTCACGGTGTGGGCCCACCAGGCAGACCCCTCGTTCGATCTCGGCCTCCCGCCTGCGCGCCAGTGCGCCCAGCAGCGCAGCCTCGAAGAACTCCTCCGTCTCGTTCTGGCCGTCGATCTGCTCGACCTTGCTTCGATATTGAATCGACGCGGGGCGAGACGCAGGTGCCAGCAGTTGGTAGGCCTTTTCGACTTCCGGCGCAAGCTGGTTGACGAGCTCCACCCGGGCCGCAATCAACTGGGCCCCGTGGGCCGCGAGGTGGCCGTCCCACACATCAAGCGTGTCGAACACCGTGTTGTCGCGGCGATGTCGCGCACCCGCCGCCGTCTTCAGCAGGGCCGTGCGCTGCCGCAGCACCTTGTCGTAGTCCGCGCGGACGGCCGCGATCCTGGGCCGCCGGGTGGTGGCCAGTTCGTCGAGATACCGGCGTCGTTCCGCAGGATCCCCGCGTACCAGCGCCAGATCCTCCGGAGCGAACATCACCGTCCGCAGCACACCCAATATCTCGCGCGCCGTCCGGACCGGTGATCGGTTCAATCGCGCCTTGTTGGCACGTCCCGCCGTCACCTCCAGATCGACGGCGAGCTCGCGGCTATCGTTGACCACGATCGTGGAAATGATCGCCCGCTCGGCGCCTACCCGCAGCAGGGGTGCGTCCGACGCGACTCGATGTGAGCCCAAGGTCGACGAATACCACAGTGCCTCAACGAGGTTCGTCTTGCCGTAGCCATTCGGGCCGACGAATACGGTCCTGCCGGGCTCGAGGTCCAGATCGACCTGCGCCCATGACCGGAAATCCTGTAGCCCCAGGTGGCGGACGTACAAGCCGTTATCCGGACTCGCTGATCCGCTTCACCGCGTGGCCGCCGAATTGGTTCCGCAGCGCGGACACCGCTTTCATGGTCGGCGAGTCGTCTTGACGGGACAGGAACCTGGCAAACAAGGATGCCGCGATACCCGGGACCGGGACGCGCAGCCGGATCGCTTCCTCAACGGTCCACCGGCCTTCTCCGGAGTCCTCGGTGTAACCGGAGATCTGCTCGAACTTCGGATCTTCCTTCAGCGCCCTGGCCAGCAGCTGCTGCAGCCATGACCGCACCACCGTGCCGTTCGTCCACGCCTGGTAGACGGCCTGCGGATCCGTGATCAGCTCCTCGGCGGCCAACATCTCGTAGCCCTCTGCATAGGCCATCATCAGCGCGTACTCGACCCCGTTGTGCACCATCTTGGCGAAATGCCCCGCACCGACGGGGCCGGCGTGCACGAACCCGTCTTCCCGCGGGCCGGGCGGGCGCAGGGTGTCGAAGATCGGCAGCGCCCGTTCGACATCGGCGTCGCTACCGCCGACCATCAGTCCATAGCCTTCCTTCACGCCCCAGATCCCGCCCGATACGCCGGCGTCGATGAAGGCTATTCCCTTTTCGTCCAATAGTTTTGCGTGCGGGCCGTCCTCGGTGTAGCGCGAGTTCCCGCCGTCGATGACCAGGTCGCCCTCGGAGAGTTCCTCAGCGAGTTCGGTGATGGTCGTGTCGGTGATCGGTCCCGAGGGCACCATCACCCATACCACCCGGGGCTGTTTCAGTGCCTCCGCGAGCGCACCAAGCGTCGGCACGTCGGTGACCTCGGGCCGAGGGTCGTATCCGATCACCTCGTGGCCGCCCTCGCGCAGGCGCTCCCGCATGTTGAAGCCCATCTTGCCCAGGCCGACCAGTCCCAATTGCACGTGCAACCTCTTTCCCTCGTCGCGGGTTAACGTCCTAGCCCGGGAGCCGCACCGGCATCAACAGGTAGACATAGTCGGTCTGCGCCGCGGGGAACGGACCCGCGCCGCCGCCAACCGTGCCGTCCTCATCGTCGGCCGCCGGACGCAACACTGCGGGACGGCTGGGTGTCGTGAAACCAAACGTCACGCGCTCCGAGTGCAACGACCCAAGGCCGTCGGTGAGATACGTCGGGTTGAACGCGATCGTCAACGGCTCACCGGCGAACGCGACCGGCAAGTCTTCCTCGGCGCGGCCGACATCGTCGGCGCCCGCCGACAGCTTCAGCGCGTCATCGGCGAATTCCATCCGTACCTGCGCCCCGCGGTCGGCCACCAGTGCGACGCGCTTGATCGCCTCGGTCAGCTCCGCGACACCGAGCGTGGCAACCGCCGTGTGCTCCGTCGGCAGCAGCTGGCGGAACTTCGGGAACTCGGCGTCGAGCAGGCGGGTGGTGCTGCGCTTCCCGTCGCTGCGGATGCCCAGCAGCCCCTCCTTGCCCACCGCCGCTCCGGCCCCGAGCGACAGATGCACATCGGCGCCGCCCGTGCCCGCCTTGGCGGCCTCGGCCAGCGTCTTCGCGGGCACGAGTACCGCGGCCTCGACATCGGCTGATTCCGTCGACCAGGTCAGCTCACGCACGGCGAGCCGGAAACGGTCGGTGGCGGCCAAAACCACTGTTTGACCGGATATTTCGACGCGAATGCCGGTCAGCATCGGTAGCGTGTCGTCCCGGCCGGCGGCCACCGCGACCTGTCCGATCGCTTCGGCGAAGAGCTCGGCGGAGATGACACCCGTCTCATCGGGAAGGGCAGGCAGCGCCGGGTAGTCCTCGACCGCCATGGTGGGCAGGGAGAACTTGGCGCTGCCGCAGTTCAGCAGGACCCGGGTGCCCTCGACACTGACATCGACGGGCTTGGCCGGAAGCGCCCGGGTGATGTCGGATAACAGCCGGCCGGAGACCAAAACGCTTCCAGGAGAAGCTATCTCGGCGCCAACCTGTACTTCTGCCGACACCTCGTAATCGAATCCAGAAATTGTCAGACCAGTATCCGACCCGGTCAACAGCACACCTGCCAGGACCGGAACGGTCGGGCGGGTCGGGAGATTGCGCGCCACCCAGGCCACCGCGTCGGCGAAGTCTTCGCGCACCAAGCGGAACTTCAAATCGGAGAGACCAACCGTCGTTGTCGCCACGTCCATAGTGTCCCTTCGATCAACGCACAAACTGAGCTATAACCAGCGGCTTCGCGATGCTTACACACCGGCCCCTCAATGTCGCTGCGACGACCGTAACGGCTGTCGATGAACCACCGTAGAGCTTTCGACCCCATCTTGAAAGCTAATCGAACGGGGTGACAACGCGCGTCAACGAACCACCACGAACGGTGTGTGACGCGGTTTCCCCAGGGCGCCTCTTCTAAGAGGAATCTATGTAGATATCAAAGCAACAGTATTAGGTCCTGTGGAACCTGTGGATGAACCGATGTCGGCGCTGGACGACACTTGTTTCGGGTGGTGAGTTACTTGTGGACGAGTGTCCGTCGCCGTCGGGATCGTTGGGGAAGCTTGCGGTGTTGTGGACCGACTGACGCCAAGGGCGATCCGTGTCCAACAATTGTCCACATCGGTGTGCACAGGCATCGCTTGTGACAGCTGGTGCGGTGGTTACAGAAGTTTTTTGAAGAATTTTTGTGTCAGCGCCTGGCACGTTGACGGATACGGGTCGTCAGTTCCTTGACTTGATCGAAGACCTCACGTCGTTCCGCCATCTCGCCGCGGATCTTCTTCTCGGCGTACATGACGGTGGTGTGGTCGCGCCCGAATGCCTGGCCGATCTTGGGCAGTGACAGGTCGGTGAGCTCGCGGCACAGGTACATGGCGATCTGCCGAGACTGGGCCAGGGCCCGGGTCTTACCGGGACCGCGGAGTTCTTCGACGGTGGTTTCGAAGTACTCGGCGGTGGCGGCCATGATGCCGGCGGTGCCGATCTGCATGGTGTTCACGTCGGCGATCAGGTCTCGCAGGACGATCTCGGCCAGCGACTTGTCGATCGGGGTCTTGTTGAGCGACGCGAACGCGGTGACGCGGATGAGCGCACCCTCCAGCTCGCGGATGTTGCGTTCGATGCTGCTGGCGATGAGTTCGAGTACGTCGTCGGGAACATCGAGCCGATCCATCTGAGCTTTCTTGCGAAGGATCGCGATGCGGGTTTCCAGCTCCGGCGGCTGGACGTCGGTGATCAGGCCCCATTCGAACCGGGTGCGCAAGCGGTCCTCGAGGGTGGCCAGCTGTTTGGGCGGCCGGTCCGACGAGATGACGATCTGCTTGTTGGCGTTATGCAGCGTATTGAAGGTGTGGAAGAACTCCTCCTGGATGCCTTCCTTACCCTCGATGAACTGGATGTCATCGACCAGCAGCACATCGATGTCGCGGTAGCTGCGCTTGAACGAGGCTTTTCGGTCGTCGCGCAGCGAGTTGATGAAGTCGTTGGTGAATTCCTCGGTCGAGACGTACTTGACACGCATGCCGGGAAACAACCGCTGCGCGTAGTTGCCTGCCGCATGCAACAGGTGAGTCTTGCCGAGTCCGGATTCGCCCCAGATGAAGAGCGGGTTGTAGGCCCGGGCCGGCGCCTCAGCAATCGCGAGCGACGCAGCGTGAGCGAACCGATTGGACGCCCCGATGACGAAGGTGTCGAACGTGTAGCGGCGGTTCAGGCTGATGGCATCGGCGTCGCTGGCAGGGGAGTTGTGCGGGCCGCTGGAGAAGTACGTCGGCCAGCTTTCCTCGACGCTGGCAAGCGCCTCGCTGACTTCGTCGATCTCGTCCAGGTCGGACTCGGGGTAGGAGTCGATCACGGCACCGCCGCCCTCGTCCTGGTCGTCTGGGTTGGGTCCGGCGATCCGCACACCGAGTTCGACGCGCTGACCGAGCTGACGGCTCAAGGCGGTGATGATCGGCTCGCGGAGGTGCCGCTCGATTTCGTTCTGCACAAAACTCGTGGGGACCGAAAGCAGGGCAAAGCCCTCGGTGATGACGAGCGGTTTGACCAGCTTTAACCAGGCCCTTTGCTGGGGAGTCAGATTCGGTACTGGGGGATCGCCATTGATGGGTTGGCCGGCGGTGGGGTCGCCATTGAGCTCGGCAAGCACGGTGTTCCACACAGCGACAAAGGGAGGATCGGGGTCAGCTGTCAATGACGGGTACCCCCTCAAGGCTGGTCCGGGGACCACCAAGATAACGAAGACGAACTGTCCACATAGTTATCCACAGGCTGTGGACAGGGTCAGTCGCCGTCGCTCTGTTGTCTACTGGCGGGGACGCTGCGGGCCGGAGCTCGTCACAGTGGTTGGGCATTCTGTGGGCTCGCGACCTGTCGGGAATCCTCGCTTCGTTGTCCGGGCGCCGCCCCGGTATCGGAACGGCATTGCCAGAAGCTAACAGTTTTCCGGCGGAGTGCCAACCGTTCTGGAACATTCCTACGGGTTGATTTTTGGCAACCGGAGAGCCGTGACTGCTGTGGCCGCTGTCAACTTTTCGACGGCCGTTTGCGCAGGTTTGACCTAGGGAAATCTCGTCAGTACCCTCGAACAGTCGCCCGAACGTGGCGGCACGGCTGCGACCGGATGTTTCAACCGAGACCGCGCCGGCTAGCGAGCGAGACGAAGAGCTTACCGACGGCGATCGCGTTCAGACCTGTGCGTCCGATGCGGTTGCCACACGCAACGAGGAGAGACAGCCGTGGCCAAGGGCAAGCGGACCTTTCAGCCCAACAACCGGCGCCGTGCGCGGGTGCATGGGTTTCGGCTGCGGATGCGGACCCGGGCAGGCCGGGGGATCGTGTCGAACCGGCGTCGTAAGGGCCGCCGCTCGCTGTCTGCGTGATTCGACGCAGGATCTAGCGCGGTGCTTCCGGCGCGGTACCGGATGACGCGGTCGACGGACTTCGGTGCGACAGTCAACCAAGGGATGCGGGCGGTGCAGCCCGACTTGGTGGTGCATGCGCGCCGATGCGATGACTCAGATCAGGGCGGTCCCAAGGTAGGGCTGGTGGTGGCGAAGACCGTGGGCAACTCGGTGCAACGACACCGCGTGGCCCGACGGCTGCGACACGTCGCCCGTTCGATTGTCGCCGACCTGGATCCGGCGGACCGTGTGGTGATCCGCGCGCGCCCGAGTAGCAGGCATGCCATCTCGGCCCGGCTGGAGCAGCAGCTGCGCGTGGCGCTGAAGCGGGCGCGGCTGCTCGACGGAGCGCGGCGATGATGGCACGGGCACTGATCTTTTTGATCCAGCTGTATCGGAACACCGTGTCTCCGTTGCGGTTACCGACGTGTCGGTTCACTCCCACCTGCAGTCAGTACGCGGTCGAGGCCCTCGGTGAGCACGGGCTGATCCGCGGTGGGTGGTTGGCCTTAGCGCGGCTGGGGAAGTGCGGTCCGTGGCATCGGGGAGGATGGGATCCAGTACCCGAGCGCCGCGGGCCCCGCCCAAAGCGCGCCGTCGACGATGTCTGGGATACCCCAGCGCAGCGAGGGGAGAGCAGTCCCGTTGTTTGATTGGTTCAGCCTGGACTTCATCTATTACCCGGTCTCCGGGATCATGTGGCTCTGGTACAAGCTCTTCGGTTTCTTGCTCGGCCCGTCGAACTTCTTCGCGTGGGGCCTGTCGGTCATGTTCCTCGTGTTCACCCTGCGCGCGATTCTCTACAAGCCGTTCGTGCGGCAGATCCGCACGACGAGGCAGATGCAGGAATTGCAGCCGCAGATCAAGGCTCTGCAGAAGAAGTACGGCAAAGACCGCCAGCGGATGGCGCTCGAGATGCAGAAGCTGCAGCGCGAACACGGGTTCAACCCGATCCTCGGCTGCCTCCCGATGCTGGCGCAGATCCCGGTGTTCCTCGGGCTGTATCACGTACTGCGGTCGTTCAACCGGACCCAGGGCGGGTTCGGCCAGCCCAAGCTGTCGCCGGAGCTGAACCGCTCGATTGGCAACTACGTCTTCAGCCCGACCGACGTCGCGCACTTCCTGGACGCCAACCTGTTCGGCGCGCCGTTGGGCGCCAACATGATTCAGAAGACCGGGCTGGACGCTTTCACGGAGTTCAACCGGGCATCGGTGGTCGCGGTGGGCGTTCCGCTGATGATCGCTGCGGGCGTTGCGACCTACTTCAACAGCCGGGCATCGGTGGCGCGGCAGAGCCCGGAGGCCGCCGCCAACCCGCAGACCGCGATGATGAACAAACTGGCGCTGTACGTGTTCCCGCTCGGCGTCGTGGTCGGCGGCCCGTTCCTGCCGCTGGCCATCATCCTGTACTGGTTCGCGAACAACATCTGGACCTTCGGCCAGCAGCACTACGTGTTCGGCAAGATCGAGAAGGAAGAAGAGGCGAAAAAGCTTGCGGCGATCGAGCGGCGCGCAGCCAATGCTCCGCCTCCGGGGGCCAAGCCCAAACGCGCGCGCAAGCCCGACGGCGCGGCCACGGACGGATCGGCGCCGGACGCCTTCGAGGTGACCGAGAGCACGGGGAGTGAGCTCACGTCAGACGAGAAGTCGGGGAGCGAGAACTCGGAGGGCAAGCGGAACGCGAGTAAGCCGAACGCGAGTAACTCGGCCAACCGCACACCGCGGCCAGGGGCGGCGCCCAGGCCCGGCGCGCGCCCGAAGAAGCGAAAGCGTTGACCGGAACGACCGGCGGATGAGGAGTGACAAGACATGACTGACTTCGACGATCCTGTAACCACCGACCGCGGCGAGGATTTGCAGGACGAGCAGGGCGCCGCCGTGGAGTCGAACGGGTCACAGGACGGCGACGATACGGTGACGACCGCGCCTGCCGACCTTGAAGAGCGGTTGGTCGCCGAAGGCGAGATCGCCGGCGACTATCTCGAAGAGCTGTTGGACCTGCTCGACTTCGACGGCGATATCGATCTCGATGTAGAGGGTGACCGCGCGGTCGTCAGCATCGACGGCGGTAGCGACCTGACGAAGCTCGTCGGCCGCAAGGGCGAAGTGCTCGACGCGTTGCAGGAGTTGACCCGGCTGGCGGTTCATCAGAAGACTGGCGAGCGCAGCCGCCTGATGCTCGACATCGCGCGGTGGCGTCGGCGTCGCCGCGAGGAGCTGGCCGCGCTCGGGGACGAGGTGGCGCGCCGGGTGCTGGACACAGGTGAGCGGGAAAGCCTGTCTCCGATGACGCCGTTTGAGCGCAAGATCGTTCACGATGCGGTGGCGGCCGTCGAGGGCGTGCGCAGCGAGAGCGAGGGCGTCGAGCCGTCGAGGCGAGTCGTCGTCCTGCCCGACTAACGGAGTTACAAGTATGTAGTTCATCGCCGGTGGTTCGGCCGCCCGGAGATCCGGAGGATGTTTCACGTGAAACATGTCGAGGTGCCCCCGCCTCCTCCGGCGGCCGCCACGGTCTTCGGCGATGGGTTGGGGCGCGCGGAGCAATACGCCCAAATATTGGCCGGCGCCGGCGTCGAGCGGGGCCTCATCGGACCCCGCGAGGCCGTCCGGGTGTGGGAGCGGCATCTGCTCAACAGTGCCGCCCTGACCGAATTGCTCAGGCGGGGCGACCGGATCGCAGACATCGGTAGTGGAGCGGGGCTTCCGGGGATACCGTTAGCCTTGGCCTGGCCGGACTTGCGGGTAACCCTGATCGAGCCGCTGTTGCGGCGAAGCGGTTTCCTGAGCGAGGTCATTGATGACCTCAAGGTGGACATCACCGTGGTCCGTGGCCGAGCCGAAGAACAGACCGTGCGACGGCAAGTGGGGGAGATGGACGCGGTTGTGTCCAGAGCGGTGGCCTCGTTGGACAAGCTCTCACGATGGAGTGTGCCGCTGCTTCGCCCCGGCGGCCGGATGTTGGCGATGAAGGGCGTGCGCGCGATGGACGAGCTCGATGAGCATCGGCGTGGGATGGAGTCGCTGGGCGCTCTGGATGCAAAGGTGGTGACGTGTGGAGGGGACTACTTGAATCCGCCCGCCACCGTGGTGGTCGCCCGGCGCGGGGAGCCGCAACCGCCCCGTCGCCGGGCGGCACGAGCGGGCAGGAGAAGCGGATGAATCCGGTTCCGGACGGCGGCACACCGCCCGTCGGCGCCACTGAGAGCGCCGATGTTTCACGTGAAACATGGACGAAAGCCCGGCCCGAAGGCTGGGTGTCGGACGACACCGAAGACACCCCGATCGGAGCAGAGGCCGAGCGCGCCGTCCGCCTGCTACATGCTGGCGGCCGATTGCCCCGACCGACGCATCAGCGCATTTTCACGATCGCCAACCAGAAGGGCGGAGTCGGCAAGACGACGACCGCCGTCAACGTCGCCGCCGCCCTCGCGCTGCAGGGGTTGAAGGTCCTCGTGATCGATCTCGACCCGCAGGGCAACGCGAGCACCGCGCTCGGCATCGAGCATCGGCCGGGCACGCCGTCGTCCTATGAAGTCCTCATCGGCGAGATCCCACTACGGGACGCCATGCGGCGCAGCCCGCATAACGAGCGCCTGTACTGCGTGCCGGCCACCATCGACCTGGCGGGCGCTGAGATCGAATTGGTGAGCATGGTCGCGCGCGAGGGCCGGCTGCGCACCGCGTTGGCCGACATCGGGAGCTACGACTTCGACTACGTCTTCATCGACTGTCCGCCATCACTCGGGCTGCTCACGATCAACGCGCTGGTGGCCGCGCCCGAGGTGCTGATCCCCATCCAATGCGAGTACTACGCGCTAGAGGGCGTGGGCCAGTTGCTCCGCAATATCGAGATGGTCAAGTCGCACCTGAACCCCTATCTGAATGTGTCCACCGTCATCCTCACGATGTATGACGGGCGCACCAGGCTCGCGGACCAGGTTGCGGAGGACGTCCGGTCCCACTTCGGCGACAAGGTGCTCAGGACCGTCATCCCGCGCAGTGTCAAGGTGTCCGAAGCGCCGGGCTACGGCATGACGATCCTCGACTACGACCCGGGCTCGCGCGGCGCGATGAGCTACATGGATGCCAGCCGCGAACTCGCCGAGCGCGGCATCGCCCAGAGAGGACAACATCGATGACCCAGCCGTCACGCAAGCGGAGCGGCCTCGGCCGCGGCCTGGCTTCGTTGATACCGACGGGCCCCGAAGATCCCAATCGGGCCACGATGGGGCCTCGGATGGGTGACGCCGCGGCCGATGTCGTTATTGGCGGCGCGCCTGAGCAGAGCGCCGTTGGTGCCGTGTACCGGGAGATCGAACCGTCGGCGATCGAGCGAAACCCGCGTCAGCCAAGACAGGTCTTTGACGAGGAATCACTGGCCGAACTCGTGCACTCCATTCGCGAGTTCGGATTGATGCAGCCGATCGTGGTGCGGGCGATCCCCGGACAGCCGGGCGTGCCCAAGTACCAACTCGTCATGGGGGAGCGCCGCTGGCGGGCCGCGCAGGCGGCGGGCCTGGCCGCCATCCCGGCGATCGTGCGGGAGACGGCCGACGACAGCATGCTGCGTGACGCGTTGTTGGAGAACATCCACCGCGTCCAGTTGAACCCGCTTGAGGAGGCGGCGGCCTACCAGCAGCTGCTCGACGAGTTCGGGGTGACCCACGACGAACTCGCGGCGCGAATCGGACGGTCGCGCCCGCTGATCACCAACATGATCCGCCTGCTGCGGCTGCCGATCGCCGTACAGCGCCGCGTCGCCGCCGGCGTCCTTTCGGCCGGGCACGCACGGGCGCTTCTCGCGCTCGAGGGTGGCCCGGATCTGCAAGAGGAACTGGCCACGCGCATCGTCGCCGAGGGCCTCTCGGTGCGCGCGACCGAGGAAGCGGTGACGCTAGCGAACCGTGACGACGCCTCCACTCCGCCGGCGTCACGGCGCAAGCCTATCCACATGCCAGGTCTGCAGGACGTTGCTGAACGACTCTCGACCGCGTTCGACACCCGGGTAACGGTCAGCCTGGGCAAACGAAAGGGCAAGATCGTCGTCGAGTTCGGGTCGGTTGACGACCTGCAGCGGATAGTCGATCTGATGAACGCGTCCAAGGCCTGACCAAGGACACGCGGAAATTACGTCACTGTGACACATCGATCACGACGCGGTCCGTTGTGGCGATTCTTCGAAGGAATCATCATGTGGTGCAACATGTTTGGCCGGATGGGCCGCAGCGGATGACCGAAGACGCCGCAGTCCGTCCTTCGCGCGGCCGGCTCAATGCCGAAACCGGGCCTTCCCGGCCGCATGCTCCTATCCTGGAATGGCGGCCATGCACATCGGCGCCGCCTGGAACCCGGGGAGCTTAGTGTCAGCGCGAATCACACCCCTGCGGCTCGAAGCCTTCGAGCAGCTGCCCAAGCACGCACGGCGGTGCGTGTTCTGGGAAGTGGATCCGTCCACCCTCGGACGCGAGGAACACCTGACCGACCCCGAATTCGAAAAAGAAGCCTGGCTGTCGATGGTGATGCTGGAGTGGGGCTCGTGCGGGCAGATGGCCTCCAGCACGCCGGCCGGCGAGCGGACCGACGCGACCGACGACGACCCGTCGGAGGGTTACGCCGATGCACCCTGCCTGGGCTACGCGTTCTATGCTCCGCCAGGCGCTGTGCCGCGGGCGCGGCTCTTTCCCAGCGGGCCGGTCAGCGCCGACGCGGTGCTGCTGACATCGCTGGGGGTGGAAGCCGATACCGCGCACGCGAGGAGCGAAATGGGCACCGCGCACGCGAGGAGCGAAATGGGCACCGCGCACGCGAGGAGCGGAAAGCCTAAGGGCAGCGACGGGATTCCGCAGAGCCTGATCGCGGCCGTCGTCGCGGATCTGGTCCGACGCGGCGTGCGGGCGCTGGAAGCGTTCGGTCGCAACGAGGCCGCCGCTGAGCTTCTCGACCCGCGACTGGTGCCGTCCGAGCTGCGTCCTGTCGTGGAAGTGCTCGGTGATTGCTCGATCGACCGGTGCATGCTTGACGCCGAATTCCTCCAGCAGGTCGGGTTCGTCGAGGTTGCGCAGCACCGCTACTTCCCTCGGCTGCGTCTCGAGCTGGAGAGCGGCCTGGGCTGGAAGGCCGGGGTGGAGGCGGCGCTGGAGCGGCTGCTGGGGAGCGAGAAGCTGAAGCAACCCGTGGGCGCCGGCTCGAGTATCTGCTGAGCGACTAGCTGGGGCTGACGCGGGGCGCCTGGTCCACCGAGAGTTCGTGTGCGAGCAGCTCCGCGAACGTGAAGGTACCGGTGGGACGGTCGTTCTTGCCAAGGAGGTAGAGCCGCTTGACGGCTGCGAGGACGCCTTCGGCGATCGAGTCACGGGTCTGCGTGGACACCAGCATTCCCCGGTCGCGCGGGTTGGTGATGTAACCGACGTCCACCTGGACGGTCGGCATTCGGGTCAAGCGCAGCAGATCCCACGTCCTGCCGTGCGTACGACAATCCCGTAATCCCGTGCGCGCCACCACTTCTCGCTGGATGAAGTCGGCGAGATTGCGGCCGATTGTCGACACCGAACCGTGCGAATTACCGAAATGGAACGACGCGACGCCGTTGGCCGACGGACTAGCCTGGGTGGCACAGCGCAGGCTGATCATCAGGTCGGCGCCCACGGTGTTGGCGGTGCTGGCGCGTTCGACGTCCGACGGACTACGGTTCGACGGCCGGGACAGGAACGTCTCCATGCCGATCGCCGTCATGCGGCCCTCGAGCCGACTTGCCAAGTCCCACAGGATGTCCGCTTCACTGATCGGACCCGTAGAGCCATGCGTGATCTGTCCGTGGTCGCTGCCGCCGCGTCCCGGGTCGATGATGATGCGCTTGCCGGACAGGCGGGGGCCGGACAGGCGGACCAGCTCCTCCTCGCGGATGGCGTGCGGGGAACCACCGGTGACCCGGGAGCCCAGAAAGTACAAGGAGCGCAACGTCTCTGGGCCGCAGATGCCGTCCGGTGACAACCCGTACTCGCGCTGATAGGACATCAGCCCGTTGTGGGTCTGCAGCCCGAAGTGTCCGTCTACCAGCCCTGTGTAGAAGCCGAGGTCCTGAAGCCTCGCCTGCAGGGTGGCGACGTCGTCGCCGTACATGGGCGCGCCGAATTGGTGGCTGAGGATGCGGGCGCCGAGCCGATAGGAGGCTTCCTTCAACGCTCGATACGTCGCCTCACCGACGATGCCGTCGACCAGGAGGCCCCGGTGCTGCTGAAATGCGCGGACAGCCTCGTCGAGTTCGAGGTCGAAATAGTCCGCTGCTGCATGCTTGCCCGTGCTCAGGTCGTCGTCGGGGCCGTCTACCAGTCCCAGCGCCGCCAGTGCGGCCCGGATCTCGGTGACCGCACCCCCGCGGTCACCGCAACGCAGACTCGACATAACTGGGCCTTTCGATCACGGGTATCAGCGGTGGTCCAGCTGACGAATTCAGGACAGGCTAAGCCGAATTATCTCAGAAGCAGCCCGATTCGAGAAAACGCCAGGCGGGTCGCGGCGGCGATGGCCAGGGCTTTAGACGACATCCTCGAGCTCGCGCAGCAGCGCCGCCTTGCCCTTGGCGCCGACGATCCGCTTTACCGGCTCACCGTCTTTGAACAGGATCATCGTCGGGATGGACACGACCTGGAAGTCGCGGGCGGTGGCGGGGTTGGAGTCGACGTCGAGCTTGGCCACCGTCAGCGCGCCCGCCTTCTCGCGGGCGATCTCCTCGAGTACCGGGGCGACCATCTTGCACGGCCCGCACCAGGTCGCCCAGAAGTCCACCAGGACAGGGGCACTGCTCGACAGCACATCGTCGGAGAACGACTCGTCGGTGACGGCCACCGTCACGCCGGTGTTCTCGGTGTTGGTCATTGTTGTGCTCCAATCAAGTCGGCGTCTTCGGTGGTTGTGGTTGTGGCAGAAGCGGTTTCGGCAAGCCAACGCTCGGCATCGATGGAGGCCGAACAGCCGGTGCCCGCCGCCGTAATGGCCTGCCGGTAGGTGTGGTCGACCAGGTCGCCGGCCGCGAAGACACCGTCCACCGATGTGCTGGTGGTGTTGTCACGAACCAGCACGTACCCATCTGAATCAAGATCAATCTGGTCGCGAACCAGTTCTGACCGCGGGTCGTGTCCGATCGCAACGAAGACGCCGGTGACGGCCAATGTGGATTCCTCGCCAGTGACGCTGTTGTGCAGCCTTACGCCGCTCACCCGGTTGTCGCCCTCGATCTCGGTGACGTGGGTGTTGGTCAGGAACGTGATCTTGTCGTTGGCCTTGGCCCGCTCGAGCATGATTCTCGAGGCCCGGAACTCGTCGCGGCGGTGAATGAGCGTGACGCTGCGGGCGAACCGGGTCAGGAAGGTGGCCTCCTCCATCGCGGAATCGCCACCGCCAACCACGGCGATGTCCTGATCACGGAAGAAGAACCCGTCGCAGGTGGCACAGGTGCTCACGCCCATCCCCAATAGCTTCTCCTCGCCGGGGACGCCGAGGTGTCGTGCCGCAGCTCCCATCGCGAGGATGACGGCGCGGGCGCGGTACGTCTCGTCGCCGACGGTGACCGCCTTCACGGGGCCGTCCAGTGACACCGAATCGACGTCTTCCATCCGGAGGTCGGCGCCGAATCGCAGTGCCTGCTCGCGCATCTCGTCCATCAACGCCGGTCCGGTGATGCCATCGCGGAATCCCGGGTAGTTCTCCACCTCTGTGGTGGTCATCAGCGCGCCACCGAACTGAGTGCCCTCGAACACCAGCGGGTTGAGCTGGGCGCGCGCGGCGTAAATCGCCGCGGTGTAGCCGGCCGGCCCGGATCCGATGACGATCACATCGTGGACGGTAGGTGTCGAAGTCATGCGAGCCTTTCTGCCTGCTGGATACCGACTACGCGATATCAGGGCGGCATGGATACAAACACCAGGGTAAGCCGGGGTGTTCCCGCACACCCGGTGGCCTCGGTTACGGGCGTGTGACCACCACTTTGGGCGTGTCGCCGGGCGATCTGGGCACCGATACCGTGATGCGCTCGGCGGTCGGCCCGGCAGGGAACGTCCTCGTCGGCGGTGCGCTGTGCAGCAGTGTCGAGAGGCCGACGATGAGCGCGGCCGCTGCGGCGCCGATCCCGACGGTCAGCGCGACGATGCGTAGCCGGCTCGGCCGTGGCCGACCTCCGGTCACGGCGTGTGCCGCCGGTCGCGGCGCGCCACGTAATACCTCGCCGATCCGGGCGGTCACCGCAGCGGGTACATCCGGGGCCGAGAGAGCGTCAGCCCCGAGGTGAGCAAGGGCACGCCGGACCCGATCGTCGGCAAGCTCCTCGCGGCTCTCCATCGCTCAATAGTGACTCACTGCATCGCGCCACGGGCGTCGGGTACGGCGGCGCCGGCGCGGGTGTCGAAATAACCGAGTGCCTCGGCCAGCTTGGCGCGGGCCCGCGAGCATCGGCTCTTCACCGTGCCTTCGGCGATGCCCAGCATCCGCGCGGTTTCGGCGACCGAGTAGCCCTGCATGTCGACCGCGACGACCGCGGCGCGTTGTTCGACCGGAAGCCGCATCAGCGCGCGTTCCACCATGATCGCGGTGTCCACCCGCGGGGTGTGATCGCCGATCAGGCAGTTGTCATCCTTGAGCTCCGTCGTGGGATGGGTCTTGTTGCGCCGCAGTCGGTCCAGGCAGGCATTCACCACAATGCGGTAGAGCCAGCTGCTGACCGCGGCGTCACGACGGAAGCCGGCTGCGGTGCGGTGTGCGGACAGCAGCGCATCCTGCAGGGCATCGGCGGCGTCATCCGGATTGCGACTGGTCATCAGCGCCAACCGGTACAGCTGGCGGTGATGGCGATAGAACAGTTCCTCGAAGGCGTAGCGGTCGCCCGCCACGTGTGCGGCAAGCAACTCCGCGTCGCTGCGATCCTTCTCGGGAATCCCCCCGAAGCTCCCCACAGACGAACCCTAATCACCCTCGGACACCTACTCTTGCACTAGTTTTCGCGGGGTCCGCTGACTTGGCCCTTCTGGTACGCCGCCCTTGGGGATAAGGCCGGGCGCGCATACGCTTTCCACTATTCACCTGCGTGTGCCGGATAGTAGGGGCGACAACGAGTGCGGGCTGCGCGAATTCGATTTCGGATAGAGGTTGCGCTGGCAGTGCTTGCCGCGGGGCTGGCAGTACTGACGCTCATCACCAGGGAGTGGATCGAGCTGTTTTCGGCGTCGACCCTCGCACTCGTCGCCAGATGAGACAGAAAACGTCACATCGTTACGACCGGCTGACGGTAAGCGTTCGAGCGCCTTTCAGGAGGCGGCTTTGAGGGTGATCTCAGCAATGTCGGAGCGGCTCTGACCGTTGACGTGACCCAGCGTGGACACCCACACCAGCACATTGGAGGTCGGGGACGCGTTGTTTACCTTGATGGTGTTCGCACCGGGCTTGAGCGGAGTCGCGGGCGTGAGCACCGTGGTGTCGTTGAGCGACGACGGGGTCGGCGTTTGCGACGAGCGGATCTCCACCGAGGTGCCGGAGCTGTTCAGGTTGATGGTGACCTCGCCGATCGTGGTCGGTTGGGGGAGTTGCAGCATCAACCCGACACCATTTTTGAAGTTGGGGAACGGGGTCGGATCGGTATAGGTGTCGATGGGCCAAACCGTGGACTGGTTGCCGTCTATCGCCAGGGAGGCCTGATCGGGCGCGTCGGCCTCACCCTCGGGGGAAAACACCGTTGCCTTAACGGGTTTGACGGTGGCACCATTCCCGCCGCCCCCGCCGCCTTCCGCTGAGGTGGTCGGCGCGTTGAGGCCGAGTTCGTCCTTTGAGAATCCGCCGACGTCGCCGAAGATATGGCTCAGCAGAGACGCCAGCACGATCAGCGCGATGACGATAATCGCGGCACCGACGCTCAGACCGACGATCAGCCCCTTGCGCCGCCGGGCCGTCGCCTCGGGGTCGGCAGGCGTCCCGGCCTTGACCGGCGCTGGCCGGGGCGGCGCCTGGGGTTCGTCGACGGGGGAGATCAGCTCGGTGCGGTCGGCGATGGCGGTCGCCTGCTGCAGCAGGTTCAGCAGCGTCGGCGCGCTGCGGATGCCGCCACCCACCTGCACCGAGCGCGCGGCCGCCGCCGAGATCTGGAAGGGGATGTCGCGGTCGATGGCGCGGGGTTCGACGGGCTCGCCCGCGGCGTCCACCTCTGCAGGCTCCAGCCCGCTGCGCACCCCCGACTCCGGCAGTGGCCAGCGGTTGATCAGCAGCGCGTAGAGCGCGGCGCCGATGCCTCTTATGTCGTCCTCCGGGGTGGCGTCCGGCATGGTCGCGGGGAACGCCAACGCCACGTCGCCCTCGATACTGACCCGGACCCGGTTGGGATGGTCGATCGACAGCGAGACCCCCGCCCGGTGAGCCTGCTCGGCGGCGGCGGCCAACGTCTGCATGGCGCGGGCACCGCCGATCGGAGACGGCGACGTCTCGGCGACTTCCCGCAGGGAGCCGCCCCGGATCCACTCGCTGACGACAAGGCCGCCGGATCCGGTGTTCGCGACGTCGAGGATGCGGGCCACTCCTGGGCTCTCGACCCGGCTCAGCCGCAGCGTGCGGTCCAGGATCGCCTGCAGCTCCTTGTCGGGGAGCGCCGCGTCGGGGTCGATGAAGGTCAAAGCGACCTGGCGGTCCAGGGCGGTGTCCAATGCCTGCCAGAACTGCAGGTGAGGAGGTCCGCCGTGGAAGACCAGCAGCCGGTAGCGCCCGCCGCCGATGGTGGCGCCGGGGATGAGGTGCACATCCTCGTCCGAGGTGGCCGTCTCGATCGGCGGTTCGCGCGGAATGTCGAACGGGATCCCCTCGCGGGTGGGGTCGCCGCCGTAGTCGGCAGGAGGTCGACCCGAGACAGGCGGTGGGACAGTGCTGACCGGCATCGTGCCGGGATCGACCCGCTCGGCTTCGCCACCGGTCACAACGCCCGGCCCTACGGGGCCGTCGGCGGGAACGTCCGGCTGGAAGTCGTCAGCGGTGGGCCGCGGAATCTTGGTCGTTGCGCTGTTCTCAGGGCTGGGTACGGGGTCGCCTGCGGATTGGTCGGTCACCGCTGGTCCTTTCCGCATCCCTGCTCCGGCAACCGGCGCCGGAGGCCCACGCCAGGCGGCCGCCGGGCTGGGACGACCCCGCGACGCGAGCGAATTCCTCTGATCAGAGTACGTGAGAGGCACCGCGGGGCGTGGTCGGACGGACGGCACAGCTGGCCGCCCGGCTACTTTCGGGGCGTTGCCGAGCCGGCGCTGGACAGCCGCCAACGCTGCCTGCGCTTCGGGCACCCGCGCGGCAAGCATCACCGCGACGATGATCGGCAGCATGATCAGCCCGAGAACCAGCAGCCGCAGCATCGACCCGGCGCCGCCGTGCTCGGTCAAGGATTCGAGCCCCAGCAGCTGGTCGACCACGTGGGCCAGCAGCCCGGCGAGCAGGGATGCGGTGGTCGCGACAAGAACCGTACGAACGACGTCCATGCTCACCAACCGCCCACGCGGCGGATTCAGGTTGGCGCGCAACAGGATATAGCCGACGATCGCGCCGGCGAGGAATCCGATCCCGTTGGCCAAGCCGAGATAGCCTGCGACCAGTTCGCGGTCGTCGGTGAAGTTGGGCGCGGCAAGGGATGCGGCGATCTTCACCGTCGTGATGACGACGATCACCACGATGGGTGTCCACGGTTGTTCGCGGGCGTAGAACACCCGAAGTTGCAGCAGCACCAACGCATACGGGAGCAGCGTGAATGCGGAGAGCGTGATCGCCATGCCCAGGTAGCCCGCGTCGACGTCGCCGAAATTGCCGTACGCGAACAGCGCGCTGCCAATGGCCGGGCCCGCGACGGTCATAAACGCCACGGTCGGAATGAGCGTCACCATGGTCAGCCGGGTGGCCAAGGACAGGTCGGCCAACACGGCCGGGATGTTCTCTGCGGCGGCGTTGCGGCTCAAGCGCGGCATCACCACAGTCAGCACGGTGACGCCGATCATGCCGAACGGCAGCATCAGCACGAGCCACGTGTAGTTGTAGATCGCGGGCCCGGAAGCCGCTGCTGTGCTGGCGATTCGATTACCGACGACAAGGCCGACCTGACTGATCAACACGTAGAGGACCATGGCCGCTGCCATCCCGCCGAATCGCCGAAGGCGGTCATCGAGGCCCCACAGCGGGCGCAGGCTGATCCGCTCCTTGCGGATCGCGACGAGCAGCACGGCCGTCTGGGCGAACACCCCAAGGGTGGTGCCGATGCCTAGCACCAACAGCTTGGCGTTGCCCATCTCGACGGGGTTGACCGAAAGCTCGCCCGGCACAAGGAGATACATGCCGAGAGTGACGATGGCAACCACGTTGTTGATGACCGGTGCCCAGGCGGGCGGCCCAAACACGTTGCGGGTGTTCAGGATTGCCATGAACACAGACGAGAGGCCGTAGAAGATCACCTGCGGCAACAGAAGGTAGGCGAATGCGGTGGTGAGCGATCGGTTGACCTGCGGATCGCTGCCCAGCATGAGCCGCACCAGCAGCGGCGCCGCGGCCACCGACACCACTGTCGCCACCAACAGCAGCACGGTGGCCAGGGTGACCAAGCGGCGGACGAAGGCCGTGCCACCGTCGGGATCGTCGCGTTCGGCGCGGGCGAGCACCGGCACGAAGATCGCGGTGAACGTCGCTTCCAGCACCAGCGCCGCGACGAGGTTGGGCAGCTGGTTGGCCACCGAGAAGGCGCTGGAAAGTGCCGCACCGAGAATCGCGGCCAGCAGCACGATGCGGGTGAACCCGGTGATCCGGCTGACCAGGGTAGCCACGGCCATGCCCCACGACCGCGACACCACCGCGGCATCGCTCAGTTCCGGTCGCCCGGCACGCCGCCGAGGTGCAGGTCCCCGTGGGATGCGCTGCCGGGGCGGTGGCGGCGGTATCCTCCGCGGCGGCGGATAGCCCGGCATCCTGGGCGGCGGCGGACCATGCCGGCTCGACATGGGCGGTGGATCGATAGGGCCACCGCCGCGGTTGAACGGTGGCTGCGCCGGCCCGGCGTGCCGGCCGGCGCTACTCATTTCTCCCGCTCTTCGCCCGAGTGGACGGGAGTTGTTTCTGCTCCTCGCCTGCGTGGCGATGGTTCGTCGTCGTCGGTGTGGCTCAACGCCACATCGAGCGGATCGGGACGGTCTAGATCCGCCGGATCTGGCTGGCCGCGGAAGCGGTGCCACAGCCGACGGCCAGCGAGCGCGACCAACACGGCGCCGACCGACAGTGTGACGAAGAACAGCACCTTGCCGTAGGCGTTGGAGTGCACCGACAGCCGCACCGGTTCGCCAAGCGGTAGCCCGTCGGCTGTTCGCAGCGCCACGTCCACGGCCACCCGCTGCGTGAAGTGCACTTCGATCGGTACCTGCAGGGGTAGGTATCCCGGCGGCAGCTCGATCTCGCCCAGGTCGGTCACGGTCATGCCGGGCGGCGCGTCGACCTGCAGGCGTACCCGGATCGGCACCGGCAGGTTGTTGCGCAGCGCCAGCGGTAGCGGGCTGTGTTCGGTGGCCAGGGTGTAGGAACCGCCCGGGTTGACGATGGTCACCGCGTTGAACAGGTCGTTGACCGCGGTGCTGGTCGTGGCCAACCGCTGTTGAGCCAGCCCGTTGCGGGCGTCCGGCGGCACCGACTGGCTCAGCGCACGCAGCATGTCCTCACGCAGGGGCGCGGTGTACTGCGTACCGGTCAGGCCGGTGCGCTCGTCGGTCGTCAGCGCCGCGGTCAAAGCCCATAGCCTGTCCGTTGTTCCGGCGATGTCCGAGATCACGGCGCCGTCGAAGCGGGCGCGCGGACTGGCGGGTGCACCTTGGGGCAACGGCCGGGTGTCTTGCTGTGGCACCGCCTGACTCTCGGCGATCACCGCGGTCAGCGGCCGCGGGGCGGCAAGCCCGGCCCGGATCGTGGTGGCGACCGTGGACAGGATGGCCGCCGCATCGTCTGCCTGCACAGTCCAGTCCACCGGCGGCATCAGGATCTGCGTGCGGGGTTCGGCGTCCGGCTGAAGACCACGCCACAGCAGGGAACCCAACGCATCCTGGCGGCGCGCCACCTCCGAATCGTGTTTGACCGGAATGTCCAGTGCCGGATCCAGATACGACGGTGTCCACGGATCGGATCCCACGCCGGCCAGTGCAGCGCCGACGGTGGGGTCGAACGGGGCGGCGACCACTTCCGGCGTGTAGCGCACCGGGGCGACGTCTGTGGCCGCCGGTTCGCCGTCCGCTGAGTTCTGGCCGTTGAGATTGGCCGCGGAGACCGCAACCGTCGGGCCCTGCGACGCGAGCAGTTGAATCGCCGGGCCGGTCAACGGACCGTCGCCGACCAGGGTGGCGCCCCTCGTCGAGGTGAGACCGAGAAGCTGGTCGACGATGTCACCGGCGCCGTTCGTCGCGATCGAACTCAGCCCTGGATCGCCCACCCGATGTAGAGCGTCGAGGTCGGCCTCCGCGTAGTTCGCCGGCGCGACGCACATCCGCTGGGCCAGCGACTTGAGCCGGTTGAGCCAGTTCACCGCCGCCTCCTGGCCGGTGCCTGGATGTGTCGGTGTCCCAGGCCCGTTGTCGGGTCCGTCGTTGACGACGTAGCCGCCCATCATCGCGTTCACAGTGACCAGAAGGTCGGGATCGACGGCCAGACACAGCGCGCTGCGCACCTGACCGGCGGGGTCGACGGATGGGCTGGTCGCGAAATCGACGGCCGACAGCAGGACATCGAGGCGCCCGCCGGTTGCCAGCGAACCGGCGAGGTCATCGTCGATCAGTCGCACCGGCGCTGTCCCACCGGGAGCGCCCGCCGCCAGCCTCGGCCGATCGCCGAGCGGCCACATCACGGTCAGGCGCACCGGCTTGGAAGTATCGGGCGCGACGACGTCGGCGAGCGCATCGGCCGATGAGGTGGTCGCAGGCTCCGGCGGCACCCCGATCACCGGCAGCAGGAAGCGGGCGTCGTCGAGGCGGGCGGGGGCGCCGTAGTCGGGTGTGCCGTTGGCGTTGACCAGCAGCGGGTACACGCCGGGCTGCCGGACACCGAGCGACGGCGCCTCCGCTGAGCGCAGCGGGACCACCAACCTGAACGGAACATGTTGGCCGCGTTGCAATTCCGCAGAGACAGTGGTGAAGTCGGCAACCGGCTCGAACTGGTCGTTCTCGCCGCCAAGGTTCGTGCGCAGGCCGGCCGAGGACGTGACAGGCGCCGCGTGCTCGAGGCGGACCATGACGTCGCGGACGGGACGGTCACCGACGTTCTGCACGGTCCCGGTCACGGTGACGACGGGTTCGCTGGTGGTCGTGACCACCTCGGGCGTCACCCCGTCGATACGCACCTGCAGGAAAGGCACCGAACCCGGCTCGCCCGCGGCCGCATGGGGCGCAACGGCGGGCATGGCAATGAGGATCAGCAGCGTCAGCGCGGCGAGCAGTCGCGCCAGCACCGTCCCGGCACCGCGGTGGCCGGTCACGGCCCTTGTCCGCAGCCGTTCGTCCGCCGGCCCGGCTGGGGTGGGCCCGCTTCTTTTGGACGTCGGTTGCGGGTGTGCGAGTGCGTCTGGGCACGCCTGCGCGGCGAGGTTTGTGGCAGCGGCGGCAGCGCGGCAGGCCCGTCGTTGTGCAGCTTGTCGATCAGCTCGCCCGCCAACTCGGCCAGCTTGCGCTCGTCGGCGTAGGCCAGCCGGGACGGCAGCTCCTTCAGTGGCACCCAGGCCACCTCGCTGACCTCGACGTCTTCGTCGGACAACTCGCCGCCCAGGAACCGCATCAAATAGTGGTGCACGGTCTTGTGCACCCGTCGGCCCTCGGTGACGAACCAGTAGTCGATGCTGCCGAGCGCGGCCAGCACGCCGCCCTGGATACCGGTCTCCTCGGCGACCTCACGGATGGCAGTCTCTTCGGCGGTCTCACCCAGCTCGATGTGACCCTTGGGCAGCGACCACAACATCCGGCCGCGCCGATCGATCCGTCCGATCAGGGCCGCGACCTGGCTTTCCTTGGGGCCGTCGATACCGTCGATGACCAATCCGCCCGCCGAGGTCTCGTGCACGGTGCGCAGCCGGTCGGGTCCGCGTCGCGATGAGCGCGGCTTGTGCGGCTTGTGCGGTTTGGGTTGCGCGCCGGGGACAGGGACATCGGTCTTGCCGGGCACGACTGAGTTGTTGTTGTGTTGCGCGGCGGCCGCAGTGTCGGGTGGACCCGCCGCGCGGCGGCCGCGACGCCGCCCGCGACGCCGTCGTGGTTTGGCCTGTTCGCCGTCCGACACCCAAGCGATAGTAGCTGCCACGAAGATTCGCTCCCGCCCCACTCGCCGCTCGGTGCAGGACCGTTACCTCTACGCTCATTGAACGTGTCCGACAACGCTGAACTGCTCGCCTCTGCCCAGGTGGCGCTGAACCGGCACGCCGACGTGATGGGCCAGCTGGGCACGCTGTTCACCGATGCGGGCCACGAACTGTATCTGGTGGGCGGCAGTGTGCGCGACGCGTTGCTGGGTCGGCTGGGAACCGACCTCGATTTCACGACCGACGCTAGGCCCGAGCAGATGCAGAAGATACTTCGCCCGTGGGCCGAGGCGCTGTGGGATACCGGCATCGAGTTCGGCACCGTCGGTGTCGGCAAGGACGGCGACCGGATGGAGATCACGACGTTCCGCGCCGACACTTATGACCAGGTGTCCCGTAACCCGCAGGTGCGGTTCGGCGACAACCTCGCTGACGATCTGGTCCGCCGCGACTTCACCGCCAATGCGATGGCGATCCGCATCGCCCCCGACGGTCCGGCCGAATTCCATGATCCCTTGGGCGGTTTGGAGGCGCTGCGCGCCCGGGTTCTCGATACGCCTGCGGCGCCGGCGGTGTCCTTCGGCGACGACCCGTTGCGGATGCTGAGGGCCGCACGGTTCGTCTCCCAACTCGGTTTCTCGGTCGCTCCGCGAGTCAGACAAGCAATGACCGACATGGCGGCACAGCTCGCCCGCATCGCCGCTGAACGGGTTTCCGCTGAGCTGGACAAGCTGTTGCTCGGAGCGGATCCGGCTGCGGGCATCGACCTGATGGTGGAGAGCGGCCTCGGCGATGTGGTGCTGCCCGAGATCGGCGCGATGCGGATGGCCATCGACGAGCACCATCAGCACAAGGACGTGTATCAGCATTCGCTGACGGTGTTGCAGCAGGCGATCGCCATGGAGGACGGTCCGGATCTGGTGCTGCGCTGGGCGGCGCTGCTGCACGACATCGGCAAGCCCGAAACGCGTCGGCACGAGCCGGATGGCGGCGTGAGCTTTCACCACCACGAGGTGGTGGGCGCCAAGATGACGCGCAAGCGGATGCGGGCGCTCAAGTACTCCAAGCAGATGGTCGACGACGTATCGCAGCTCGTGTATCTGCATCTGCGCTTTCACGGCTACGGCAACGGTCAGTGGACCGACTCGGCGGTGCGCCGGTACGTTACCGACGCCGGCCCGCTGTTGCCGCGGTTGCACAAGCTGGTGCGCGCCGACTGCACGACCCGCAACAAGCGCCGCGCAGCGCGGCTGCAGGCCAACTACGACGATCTGGAGGCCCGGATCGCCGAGCTGGCCGCCAAAGAGGACCTTCAGCGGGTGCGGCCGGACCTGGACGGCAACGAGATCATGGAGATTCTCGGCATCCCTGCGGGACCAGAGGTCGGCGAGGCGTGGCGGTATCTCAAGGAACTCCGTCTGGACCGTGGGCCGCTCAGCCATGACGACGCGGTGGCCGAATTGCTGACGTGGTGGAACGCAAGGGGCTAGTTCGCCGTCGGAACCGGTGTGGACTACTGCCTTGCCGACGGTGACGGGTCGGCGACGATGTGGAGCGCGCCGCTGGACACCGACGTCGACGGCGACGGCACGCTCGATGCGGTGGGCCTGGATGTCGACGGTGACGGCGGCGTCGATGACGCCCTTGCCGATCTCGACGGTGATGGGCTCGCCGATCACGCGGTGCTCGACGGCCAGAGCTACTTCACCGACGACGGCTCGGGCACCTGGGCGGTGGGCGTAGACCGCGGAGGGCAGTTGCGGTGGTTCGGGCTCGACGGTGTCGAGCACAGCGGCGCGCCGCTCATCGAGCACAGCGGTGGGCCGACGGTCGATCTGGTCGGTGACGGACAGGCCGACGACCGGCTGCTCGACATTGACGGCAACGGCTTGGCCGACCGAGCGCTGGGTGGACAGGTCGCCTACGTCGACACCGACGGCGACGGGCGATGGGACATCAAGCTCACCGACAGCAACGACGACGGCAGAGCCGACGTCGCCAACGACCTGTAGTTCATGCGATACACCGGCACTGCAGCGCACATCCGTTGCAGCGGAGGCAATTTGGTACTCGCTGTGGCGCGCGGGTCACACGCCGGAACCAGGTAGTCGAGTACTCGGGTTTTCTCATCGCCGGGTTGGCACCGTTCGTCGTGCTCAACAACTCTCAGGAAGGGAGCACTCCGATGGCCGATCCCATCATCAAAATCGGTTCGACGGGCGAGGCGGTAAAGAAGGCGCAGCAGGCGCTCTATTGCCGTCGTTATCTGGTTGACCTCAGCGAGGTCGACGGCGTCTTCGGTCCGGTCACCCGCAACCGGGTGATCCGCTACCAGTTGGACCGCAGTGTCGGCGAGTTCTTCGCGTTCTCGTTCCCGTTGGCCGTCGACGGCATCGTCGGGCCCATGACTTGGTCCCGGCTGACCCCGCCGGTGATCAAGAAGGGATCGAAGGGCAACCCGGTGTTCTTGGTGCAGGAGATCCTCAAGAGCTGGGGATACCCGGACTACGACCCCGGCCCCGTCGACGGGGACTTCGGCAAGCTGACCGAAACCGCGGTCAAGAACGTTCAGAGCATCCTCACCGATTGCGACAACGTGCCGCTCAAGGTCGACGGCATCGTCGGCCCGAAGACGTGGCCTGCGCTCTACAGCTGATCGAGCGTCGCCGCGACGCCGGGGCCCGGCCTCAACGTCCGGGTCCCGGCGGTCCGGCGAACGCCTGCGCGATCGTCAGCCACCGCTGCGCGTCCTCACCGTCGGCCGTGACATCGAGCGCCGCCCTCGGGCGCCGTTGGGTCACCAGCGCGCAGAAGTCCTCTGCCGAGCCGGTGACGCGCTGCGCGGCGTCCTCCGGCCCCCACGTCCAGGTCGAGCCGTCGGGGCCGCGCAACTCCACCCGGAACGGATCCGCGGGCACGGTTAAGCCGTTGATCGCGAACGCGAAGTCACGCGTCCGGACGCCGATGTGCGCGATCGAGCGCAACCGCGCGGTCGCGGGCCGCTTCACCCCGAGGGTGTCAGCCACGTCGAACCCGTGCGCCCACGTCTCCATCAGCCGTGCGGTGGCCATCGACGCGGCACTCATCGGCGGACCGAACCAGGGGAGTTTGCGACCGTCGGACACCGCCAGCAGCTCGTCGTGCAAGGTGGTCCTTGCGCTCCGCCAATCGGCCAGCAGCTCGGCGGGCGTCGCGGCGACGACGATGTCGTCTGCGCCCTGATCCACGAATCCGCTCGGGTCGGCGGCGGCGGCCCCGAGCACCGTCGTGAACTCGGCTTCGTCGGTTATCGCGGTCAGTGCAACCCGGTCGGTCCACAGCAGGTGGGCGATCTGGTGTGCGATGGTCCAGCCCGGCGCGGGGGTCGCCTCCGTCCAGCGCACGGCGGGAAGGTCGGCGACCAGTTCGTCGAGTGCGTCGCTTTCGGCGCGGAGGTCGTCCACGATCGGGCCCGCTGTCGCCATGCGGGTCACCTTAGCTCGGCGCTTGCGCGCGGCGGGCGACGCCGGCATGCACTGCCAGCCCGACCAGATATACCACCGACCCGGCCACGATGAGGCCGGATGATCGGCCGTCGGCGGGGATGACGGCCGCCGCGGCCGTGAGGGCGACGACGAACGACATCCAGAACAACGCGTCCTGCACGGCGAACACGTGGCCGCGCAGCGCGTCGTCGACGTCGATCTGCATGGCCGTGTCGGCGCACAGCTTGACCACTTGACCGGCCGCGCCGAGTAGGAAGCCGCACAGCACCATCATCGGTAGCTGCAGCCCGGCGCCGCCCAGCTGCATGACCGCTGCCAGCAGCAGCGCCCCGTTGGCCGTGCGGTAGCGGCCCCATCGGCCGAGGGCGCTCGGGGTGATGACATTCGCCAGAAACGATCCGGTCCCGCCCGCGACGAGGAACAACGCCGACGTGCCGAGGCCCGCGACGTCATGGGTGTCGCTGTGCCGCACGATGACCAGGACCAGCATGGTGTTGATGCCAAGCACCACGCGGTGTGTGGCCAGCCCGCCGAGGGTGGCCGCGACAGTGGGCACGGCGAGCACTGTGCGCGCGCCGTGCAGCCATCCTGTCGCGACCGCGTAGATCACCGAGCCGTGGATGGCCCGCACGCTGGCGTGCGGACCGAGCACGTGCGGGGGAAAGCGCAGTGACAGCAGCAGCGCGAGCGCCACCGGGATCGCGACGATGAAAATGATTGCGGCAGCGCCGGTGTCGCCTGCGCCGAATAGCCCGCGGGGCACCAGCATGAAGATCGCCCCCAAGAATGCCGCCGCGCCGCCGGTGGCCGTCGCAACGGAGTTCATCGCCACCACCTGGTCGCGTGGCACAACGTCAGGCAGTGCGGCGGACAGGCCGGACGAGACGAACCGCGTGAATCCGTTGACGATCAACGCGCCGAACAGGATCGGGTAATCGCCGACACCGGTGAGCAGCAGGGCGGCGATGCCGAGCACGAGCACCACCCGCCCGAGGTTCGCCCCGATCAGCACCAGCCGCCGGTCCCACCGGTCCAGCAGCGCGCCGGCGAACGGCCCGAGCACCGAGTACGGCAGATACAGAACGGCGAACGCGGCGGCGATCTCCCACGGGCTGGCCGCGCGGTCCGTACTGAACAGGAGCCCGCCCGCCAGACCGGCCTGAAACAGGCCGTCACCGAACTGGCTCGCGGTCCGCAGTTCGAGGAGTCGCCAGAATTCGGGCAGGCTGCGCACCGACCGCCAGAGGACCATTGGTGCGTGTGTGTCAGCCACGAGAATTCACAGTACAAATATCCCGGCGGGCCGCCCTTGTTCGCCACCTCGATCGTTCGCTGGTGACATGATGGTGGGGTGGCGCAGTCAGAGGATCCGGAGGATTTCGTCGCACCTACGGCGCACCGGGTGCGGGCCGGAACTCTGCTGCTGGCCAACACCGATCTTCTCGAGCCGACCTTTCGGCGCAGCGTCATCTACGTCGTCGAGCACAACGACGGCGGCACGCTCGGGGTGGTGCTGAACCGGCCAAGCGAAACGGCGGTGTACAACGTGTTGCCGCAGTGGGCCAAGCTGGCCACCAAGCCCAAGACGATGTTCATCGGCGGTCCGGTGAAGCGGGACGCCGCACTGTGCCTGGCGACCTTGCGAGTCGGCACCGACCCGAACGGGGTACAGGGAATCCGGCACGTGCAGGGCCGGATGGTGATGGTGGACCTCGACGCCGAACCCGAGACGATCGCGCCGATGGTGGAGGGAGTGCGGATTTTCGCCGGCTACTCGGGCTGGACGATCGGCCAGCTGGAGGGAGAGATCGAGCGCGACGACTGGATTGTCCTGTCGGCGTTGCCGTCCGATGTACTCGTCCAGGCCCGGGTGGATCTGTGGGCTCGCGTGCTGCGCCGTCAACCGCTGCCGTTGTCGCTGCTGGCGACCCACCCGGTCGACATCAGCCGCAATTAGTTCCGCACTCTCGTCCGTGAAAGCTCGTCGGCGGCAACGTGGTTGAGTAACTCAGCTGCCGGACAGGACACAGGTCGCACACGCGCCGCGCCCACAACTCGCCGACGCTCCTCCGCAGGCCGCCGGTTTACCCGCCCTGGCCGCGACGAACTTGGCACTCTGCCAGCAGCCCGCCGCAACGGTTGCGACCGCGCCGACGACGCAGACGATCACCACCACCAAGCCGGTCCCCGGTTGCGACGACAGGGCGACCACTCCGGCGACGGTCAACATCGCCGCGGCGGCGAGCTGGGTCGGTGCGACCGCGCGTAGGACCTGAAGGACGAAGTCGCCGGGCCGCGGGCGCGACAGCATCCAGCCGCCGAGCGCGGCGGTCGCGGCGGCGGCGCACAGGCAACCCACCGCCGCGAAAAGCATGCGGCTCACCTTACGAGGAACCGCCCGCAGTGCGCTAGCGGGGCGCCATCGCAGGCGAGGCTGCCGCCTGAACAGGCGCGGTCGGCGTGGCGCCAGGGGCGCTGATCCTGAACCCGTTGGTGATGGCATCGGTGGCGCCCGCCGCAGCGACCGCCTCTTGGACCGTGGTGGTCACCGAGAGAGACACCAGGTACTTGTCCGAGCCGGCGGTCGCGATGGTGTACCGGCGCGACGTATTCAGCGTCATGCTGTTGTCGGTGTAGGTGCCCTCGATCAGGGCCGACGGCATGCCGCCGAAGTCGGCGAGCGACGCATTGGTGGTGCGCCACGCGGTCAGCTGTTGGGAATCGATGTATCCGTGGGTGACGGCCTCCTTGGGATCGAAGTTGCCGCCGACCAGTTTGTAGACGACAAGCGCGGCGTTGGAGGTGTAGATGCCGTCGCCACCCACCCGGTCGGCGAGCACCGCGAACGCGTCGGGAACATTCGGATCGGGCACCTGAGACCAGCCGCGCGGGACGGGCAGCACGATGTTGAGCGCCTTGAAGTCGTGGGCGGCCTGCGGCTCGAGCTTGACGCCCTTCGCCTTGAAGAAATCCTCCAGGGTCACGGAGGTCGCGGGCAGCAGCGTCTCGGGCGCCGCGGCGGCGGCGGGTACCGGTCCGGGTCCGGTCAGGGCCTGCGCGGCGGGCGCGGCGGGCGCGACGGCCAATTGCCCGGAGGACTGCGCTGCCGGAGCGGACCCGGGCATCACTGTGACCGTATGCGTCACGGTCGCGGGGCCCGGTTGCGGCGGCAGCGGGTAGAGAGGCTCGGCCATGGCGGTGTTGCCCGCAAAGCCCAGCACGCCGGCCATGCCCGCGGCCACACCACCTGCCAGAATCCGCCAGCGGCGGGCATTTTCGATCATCGCCCGATCCTTCCCAGGTCCTTCCCGGCTGCGAGGGGCAGGACGCGCCCCGTGTAGGGGCCGACTGTATCCAGGGCGAAGAGTTAGCCACCAGGCCTGGAACCGAGCTGGAATGAAGCCCTGACCGCTCCGCAATGCAACCGATACCTGCCCGTGGCCGAATGGCGGGCGGCGACGGCCCTTTACCCTGTTCACGTGAGCACCGAGTCGGTCACCGACCCCTCCGATGGTGGAGCCGACACCCCCCAGTACCGCTACACCGCGAAGCTGGCCGGGGAGATCGAGCGTGTCTGGCAGCAGACGTGGTCGCAGCAGGGCACCTTCAACGTGCCCAACCCGGTGGGCCCATTGGCGCCTGCAGATGGTGCGCCGGTGCCCGCCGACAAGATGTTCGTCCAGGACATGTTCCCCTACCCGTCGGGTGAAGGGCTGCACGTCGGGCACCCGCTCGGCTACATCGCCACCGACGTCTACGCTCGCTACTTTCGGATGACCGGCCGCAATGTGTTGCACGCCTTGGGCTTCGACTCGTTCGGCCTACCCGCCGAGCAGTACGCGATTCAGACCGGCACCCATCCGCGCATCCGCACCGAGGCGAACATCGTCAACTTCCGCCGTCAGCTTGGGCGGCTCGGGCTGGGCCACGATGCGCGGCGCAGCTTCTCCACCACCGACGTCGAGTTCTACAAGTGGACGCAGTGGATCTTCCTGCAGATCTACAACGCATGGTTCGACCAGGACCTGAACCGCGCCCGCCGCATCGACGAGCTGGTGGCCGAGTTCGAGTCCGGGCAGCGCGGCCTCGACGACGGCAGACAGTGGTCGGCGCTGTCACGGGTGAGCGCGCGGACGTCATCGATTCCTACCGGTTGGTGTACCAGGCCGACTCGATGGTCAATTGGTGTCCCGGGCTCGGCACGGTGCTTGCCAACGAGGAGGTCACGTCCGACGGCCGCAGCGACCGCGGCAACTTCCCGGTGTTCCGGAAGCGGTTGCGGCAGTGGATGATGCGCATCACCGTCTACTCCGACCGGTTGCTCGACGATCTCGACTTGCTGGACTGGCCGGAGAAGGTCAAGGCCATGCAGCGCAACTGGATCGGCCGATCCATGGGCGCCTCGGCCCTATTCCGTTCGGGCGACGTCGACATCGAGGTGTTCACGACGAGGCCGGACACGTTGTTCGGCGCCACCTATCTGGTGCTGGCACCCGAACATCGGTTGGTCGAACGGCTGACCGCCGCCGACTGGCCCGACGCAGCGGTCGACCCGCGCTGGACATTCGGCGCGGCCACACCTGCCGAGGCGGTCGCCGCCTATCGGCAGTCGATCGCGGCCAAGTCCGATCTGGAGCGTCAGGAAGCCAAGGAGAAGACCGGTGTGTTCCTCGGCACCTACGCCACCAATCCCGCTGACGGAAAACAGATCCCGATCTTCATCGCCGACTATGTGCTGTCCGGCTACGGCACCGGAGCGATCATGGCGGTGCCCGGCCACGACCAACGCGACTGGGATTTCGCGCACGAGTTCGGCCTGCCGATCGTGGAAGTGATTGCCGGCGGCGATATTTCGCAGTCCGCGTTCACCGGCGACGGCGAGCTGGTCAACTCCGACCATCTGAACGGGCTGAGCGTGGAGTCGGCCAAGGAAGCCATCACCGCGCGGCTGGTCGCCGACGGCGTCGGGCAGGCCCGTGTCGAGTACAAGCTGCGGGACTGGCTGTTCGCCAGGCAGCGGTACTGGGGCGAGCCGTTCCCGATCGTCTACGACGAAGCCGGCCGCGCGTATCCGCTGCCCGAATCCGAGTTGCCCGTCGAACTACCCGACATTCCGGACTACTCGCCGGTGCTGTTCGATCCCGACGACGCCGACAGCGTGCCGTCGCCGCCGCTGAACAAGGCAGAAGATTGGGTGCGCGTCGAACTGGACCTCGGCGACGGCCGCAAGACCTACACCCGCGACACCAACGTCATGCCGCAGTGGGCGGGCAGCTCGTGGTACGAGTTGCGCTACACCGACCCGCACAACTCGGAAGCCCTGTGCGACAAAGAGAACGAGGCGTACTGGATGGGGCCGCGGCCGGCCGAACACGGACCGAACGACCCCGGCGGTGTCGACCTGTACGTCGGCGGCGTCGAGCATGCGGTGCTGCATCTGCTGTATTCGCGGTTCTGGCACAAGGTGCTCTACGACCTTGGCCATGTGTCGTCGCGGGAGCCGTATCGGCGGCTGGTCAACCAGGGTTACATCCAGGCGCATGCCTACACCGACGCGCGCGGCACGTATGTGCCTGCCGCCGAAGTCGTTGAGCGGGACGGAAAGTTCTACTGGCCAAGCCCCGACGGCGAGATCGAGGTGAACCAGGAGTTCGGCAAGATCGGCAAGAGCCTGAAGAACTCGGTGTCACCCGACGAGA
Organism: uncultured Actinomycetota bacterium; assembly: GCA_963804905.1. Taxonomy (GTDB): domain Bacteria; phylum Actinomycetota; class Actinomycetes; order Mycobacteriales; family Mycobacteriaceae; genus Mycobacterium. Next base: position 123,597 of record CAWDSB010000016.1, read on the forward strand.
TCTGCGACAACTACGGCGCGGACACGTTGCGGGTGTACGAGATGTCGATGGGGCCGCTGGAGGCATCGCGGCCGTGGGCCACCAAAGACGTCGTCGGCGCGTACCGGTTCCTGCAGCGGGTGTGGCGACTGGTCGTCGACGAGCAGACCGGGCAGCTGCGGGTCAGCGACGACGAGCCGGACGACGAGACGCTGCGCGCATTGCACCGCACGATCGCCGGGGTGTCCGACGACTACGCGTCGCTGCGCAACAACACCGCGGCCGCCAAGCTGATCGAGTACACCAATCACCTGACCAAGCAGCACCCCGGGCTGGGCCGACAGCTTGCTAGGGGAGTGCCCCGCGCCGCCGTCGAGCCGCTGGTGTTGATGGTCGCGCCGCTGGCACCGCACCTGGCCGAGGAGCTGTGGCAGCGGCTCGGCCACGAGAGCTCGCTGGCGCACGGTCCGTTCCCCGTCGCCGACGAGGCCTACCTGACCGTGGACACGGTCGAGTACCCGGTGCAGGTCAACGGCAAGGTTCGCGGCCACATCACCGTGCCCGCCGACGCCGACGCCGACACGCTCGAGACGGCGGCGCTGGCCGACGAGAAGGTGCAGGCCTTCCTCAACGGCGCCACGCCGAAGAAGGTGATCGTCGTCGCGGGCCGCCTGGTCAACCTCGTCGTCTAGCTGTCGACGACGTCCATCTCGACCAGGACCCGTCGCAACAACTTGCCGGTGGCGTTGCGGGGCAGCTCGTCGATGAACACCACGTCGCGGGGCACCTTGTGGCGGGCCAGGTTGTCCTTGACGTAGAGCTTGATCTGCTCGGCGTTCTGCTGACGCGCCGGACTTGAGAACAACGAAGGCACGCAACCGCTTTCCGAAGTCAACGTCGTCGACACCGACCACGGCCGCGTCGGAGACATCCTCATGCTCGACGAGCAGGTTCTCGACCTCCTGCGGGAAGACGTTCTCACCGCCGGAGACGATCATGTCGTCGTCGCGCCCGTCGACGAACAGCAGCCCGTTCTCGTCGAAGTGGCCCATGTCGCCGCTGGACATGTAGCCGTCGATGACCTGCTTGTTGCGGCCGTCGGTGTATCCCTCGAAACGCGCCGCACTGCGGATGAAGATCCGGCCCCGCTTGTTGGCGCCGTCGATGCGCCGGTCGTGCTCGTCGAACAACACCACTTCGGAGGTCACCGGCGTGCGGCCGGCCGTTCCGGGAGCGCTTCGCAGTTCGTCAGGGGTGGCGATGGTGGCGAAGCCGCACTCGGTGGACGCGTAGATGTTGTAGAGGACGTCGCCGAAAGTGTCCTGTACGCGGTTGGACAGCTCGGGGGTCAGCGCCGACCCGGCGATCGCGATCGTCTTCAGCGACGACGTGTCGTAGGAGGCGATGACGTCGGGAGCGAGTTCGACCATGCGGTGCAGCATTGTCGGGACGGCGACCAGCATGTCGGCCTCGTGGTCTGCGATCAACTGCAGGGTGCGCTCCGGCTTGAATCGACGGCTGGTGACCACCTTGTTGCCCAACGTCGCACCGACGAGGTAGGTCGCCAGGCCGGTGCCGTGGAAGATCGGCGAGACGATGACCATGGTGCCCTTGCGGGGAAACGGGACCCTGTCGACCAGTTCCGCTGTCGCTAACGGCGCCACCTTGGCCCTCGGCGCGCCCTTCGGCAACCCGGTCGTCCCGCTGGTCAGGATCACCACTCCGCCCGACTTGCTCGGTGCTGGCAACGGGTCAAATGAGTTCGCCGCGACGATGTCGTCGATCGTCGGCACCCCGGCGGGCGGGTCGGTCCCCTCGTCCACCCACGTGAGCACCCGTGCCAGTTCGGCGGGCAGCGCCTCGAGGAGATCCGAGAACTCGCTGTCATGAAGGACGGCCTTGACGTTCTCCCGCTTGCAAACGTCCGCGAATTGCGGCTTGGCGAACCCGGTATTCATCAGCACCAGCCGGGCACCGAGCTTGCCGCACGCGGCCATCGCGATGATGAGCCCGCGGTGGTCGCGGCAGAGAAGGCCCACGACCGAGCCCGCGCCGATGCCGAGGCGGTTCAGCCCGCGCGCCAACGCCGTGGACTTGTCGTCGACCTGCCGGTAGGTCAACGTCCCTCGCTCGTCGACGACCGCAGGCAATGACGGATACTTGCGGCCGCCATGGATCGTCAGCGTCGCCTGCGGTCCGTAGATGCCGGCGTTCTTCACGGTCTCGAGCGTCACGCCCAGATTGCAGAGGTCGATGATGCCAGTGTCACGCAGCCGCTTCACCGCCTTGGCCGTCTTGGCGATGTGACTCAATTTCTGCCGAGCCGCCGAAATCACGAGGCCCAGCCGAGCTGACGCATGGTGATTCCGTCGTTCCAGATCTTCGTCATGTGGCGGATCTTGTCGCCGTCGAAGTCCATCACGTAGACGTAGTCGGCGGCCGCGTTCTTCCCGGTCGGTGGGACAGGGCCGCCTTCGCCGGTGTGCGTCCCGTGGAAGACGCCGAACACCGCCACGTTGTTCCGCGTCTCGTCAACGGCGAACGACCGCACCTCGGCAGTCGCCGTCGGGCAGCAGTGTCAGCAGATCCTGCATCCACTCGGTGTATGCCTCGAGGGTGTTCACGCCGGACAGGGCATCGGTTTGGCCGGAGAATGTCGCGCCCGGATGGCAGTACGGCTCACAACCCGCCCAGCCCTTTCCGGTCTCGCAAGCATCGAAGAATTGTTCGGCGGTATCGTATCGAGTCATGGGCGTCTTCGTGCACGTCGAGGGTAGCGCGTCGCGAGCGCTCCGAAATGCCCGAATCACGTGGGGCGGACGACGACCTCGTGGATGTGGGCGTCGGGCGGGGCGTTGACGGCGTCGGCGACGACCTTCGCGACGGTCTCCGGGCTCAGGAATCGTTCCGGCTTGTACTCGCCGCCCTCGTAGGCCACCAGGCCTTCCTGCATCACGGTGGCTATCCGCCCGGGATGAATGGACGTCACCCGAAGCTCCTTCTCGTCGTTGCGCAGCGAGTCCGCGAAGCCCCGTAACGCGAACTTGCTCGCCGAATACGACGCCAAGCCGGGGGACGCGTTGATGCCTGAGCCGGAATTGATGAACACGACCAATCCGTGAGCACTGCGCAGCGCCGGCAGCAGCGCTAGTGTAAGCGCCACCGCCCCAACGACATTGACCTCCATCGTGGTGCGCCACTCATCGACCGTCGACTCCGCGACGCGTCCGGGAAATGCGGCGCCCGCGTTGTGAACCAGCACATCCAGCTCGACGATCGGCTCGACGACCGACGCGATGGAGTCGGTGTCCTCCAGATCCAGCGGCCAGGTCGTCGCACCCAGCCGTTCGGCGAGCGCGTCGAGCCGATCAGACGGCCGCCCGCCGAGAAACAGCGTATGGGAGGGCGCGAGCGCGTCGGCGATAGCCGATCCGAGGCCGCCCGCCGCTCCGGTGATGAACGCGGTCGGCATGCCGGTCACCCTACCGACTGGGATCATGGGAGCGATGGCACCCGATCCCAGCTTCGCTCCCACGCAGCTCGCGGCGCGCGCCGCCTACCTGCTGCGGGGTAATGACCTGGGCGTGATGACGACCGCAGCGCCACTTTTGTACCCGCACATGTGGAGCTGGGACGCGGCGTTCGTCGCGATCGGCCTGGCCCCGCTGAGCGTCGAGCGGGCGGTCGTCGAGCTGGACACCCTGCTGTCGGCGCAGTGGTCCAACGGGATGATCCCGCACATCGTGTTCGCGAACGGGGTCGACGGATACTTCCCGGGTCCGGCGCGATGGGCGACCTCGGCGCTGGCGGCTAACGCGCCACGCAGCAGGCACACGTCGGGCATCACGCAGCCGCCGGTGCACGCGATCGCCGTGCAGCGCATCCTCGACCATGCCCGCTCGCGCGGACGCTCCACCCGTGCGGTGGCCGGGTCGTTCCTCGACCGCCGCTGGGACGACCTGGTGCGCTGGCACCGCTGGCTGGCGGAGGCGCGCGACCAGAAGTCGCACGGGCGAGTCACGCTCTACCACGGTTGGGAGTCGGGCATGGACAACTCTCCGCGGTGGGATAGCGCCTACGCCAACGTAATTCCCGGCAATGTACCCGAATACCAGCGCGAGGACAACACCATCGTCACCGACTCCAGCCAGCGACCGTCCGACGTGGAGTACGACCGCTACCTGTGGTTGCTCGAGGAGATGAAGTCGGCACGCTACGACGACGAGCTGCTTCCCAAGGTGATGAGCTTCGCCGTCGAGGACGTGTTCGTCTCCGCCGTTCTGTCGGTGGCCTGCACGGTGCTGGCCGAAATCGGCGAGGACTACAAACGACCGCACGCCGACGTGCGGGACCTTTACGCGTGGGCGGAACGGTTTCGCAGGGGCGTCATCGAAACCACCGACGAAAGAACAGGCGCGGCAAGGGATTACGATGTCCGGGCGGACAAACTGATCGCCACCGAGACCGTCGCGCAGTTCGCCCCGCTGCTGTGCGGCGGGCTGCCGCACGACAAGGAGCGGTCGCTGCTGCGGCTGCTGGAGGGGCCGCGGTTCTGCGGACACCCGGATCTGAGATACGCGCTGATCCCGTCGACATCGCCGGTATCGCGGGACTTTCGGACCAGGGAGTACTGGCGCGGGCCGGTCTGGCCGGTGATGACGTGGCTGTTCTCGTGGGCGTTCGCCCGACGCGGGTGGGCCGAGCGGTCGCTGGTCCTGCGCCGCGAAGGCCTGCGTCAGGCCAGTGACGGCACCTTCGCCGAGTACTACGAGCCGTTCACCGGGGAACCGTTGGGCAGCATGCAGCAGTCCTGGACCGCCGCCGCCGTACTGGATTGGCTGGGCTAGCCGTCTTCCTGGCCGGTTTCCCGATCTGCGAGCCTTTCCATCGGACCCAGAGCCTTGGTCAGCGTCTCGACATCGTCTTCGGTGAGCCTGCTCAGCATCGCCGCCAGCGCGGCGCGGCGCGCAGCAAGGGCTTCCCGGTGCTGGACGAGGCCGCGGGGCGTGACTTCCACCAGGACCGCGCGCAGGTCGGACGGATCGCGCGAGCGCTTCACCAACCCCAGCTTCTCGAGCCGACGGATCGCCACGGTGGTGGTCGGGGTGCGCACGCGTTCGTGGGCCGCCAGATCGGTCATCCGAATAGGACCCTTTTCCAGCAGGGTCAGCAGAATCGACAGCTGGGCCAGCGTCAGGTCGGCGCCCGTGCCGCGGTTGGCGTCGCCGCGCCGTAGGACGGAAAACAGCTTGGAGAGGACGCGCTGCAGCTCGGCGGCCAGTTCGTCGACCCGCGCTTCGGTCTCCACCATAGTTCGCTAGTCTAACCTGTCAGGCTCTGCCGGTATGCAATCACGCAATGTTTGCGATTTATAGAACTTGCGACAGAAATCGTTGTAGCCGGTCTGTCTCCGCGGCGTCGAAAATTTGCTCGGGCGGACCGGATTCGACGACCTGGCCGTGATCCATGAAAACCACGGTGTCCGACGTCGAACGGGCGAACCCCATCTCGTGCGTGACGACGACCATCGTCATGCCGTCCTCGCCGAGATCGGCGATCAGCTCCAGGATCCCCTTCACGAGTTCCGGATCCAGCGCCGAGGTGGCCTCGTCGAAGAACATCACCTGCGGTGTCATGGCGAGGGCGCGGGCGATGGCAACGCGTTGCTGCTGTCCGCCCGACAGTGTTCCCGGCCGGGCATCGGCCTTGTGTCGCAGGCCGACCCGGTCCAGCTGAGCCATCCCGACCTCGCGCGCCGCCTCGGCGCTGAGCCGCTTGAGCTTGCGCGGCGCCAGCGTGACGTTGTCCAGCACGCTGCGGTGCGGGAACAGGTTGAAGTGCTGGAACACCATGCCGATTCGTTGCCGCAACGCATCCGGATTGTCGCGCAGCACCGACCGGCCATCCAGCAGGATGTCGCCGCTGTCGGGCTCGTAGAGCCGGTTGAGCGTCCGCAGCAGTGTCGACTTGCCTGACCCCGACGGCCCGATCACCGCGGCGGTTGTGCCCGCGGGTACGTCGATGTCCACCCCGCGCAGCACCGCGTTGGGACCGAACGACAAGTGAATCTCCTTGCCGGTCAACGAAACCGGCGCAGCCTCCGCCGCCATCAGATCATCTCCTGGGTCGAGGCGGGGTTCAGGGGCGAGAGTGGGTCCTCCGGCTCGGCAGGCCTGCCCATGCGCAGCCGCGCGTCGATGTAGTTGACCAGGTGCGTCAGCGGGATGGTGAGAATCAGGTAGAAGAGGCCGGCGGCCACAAGCGGCGAGAGGTTTCCGGTCTGCGCGTTGAGGTCGCGGCCGACCTGGAACAGCTCGCGCTGGTTGGCCACCAAACCGAGGAAGTACACCAGCGAGCTGGCCTTGAGCAACGAGATGAACTGGTTCACCAACGCGGGCAGCACCCGCCGAATCCCTTGCGGCACCACCACCAGCCGCATCGACGACGAATAGCTGAAACCCAGCGCACGCGACGCCTCGAGCTGACCCGGTTCCACGCTCTGGATGCCTGAACGGAAGATCTCTCCGACGTAGGCCGCCGCCATCAACCCCAGCGCGGCGATGCCGAGCGGGTACGGGTTGTTCCCGGTCAATGCGCCAACCACGGGACCGACGCCCAGCCCGATCAGCAGGATGATGACCACTTCGGGCAGGCCGCGGAAGATGTCGGTGTAGATCCGCGCCGGCCAGCGCAGCCAGCGGGCACGGGAGATGCCTGCGACAGCCAACGCCATGCCGAGCAGAAGGCCGATCACGCTGGCGCTGACGGTCAGGATCAATGTGTTCGGCAGACCTGTTTTGAGCAGGTCGGGGATCGCCTGCTTGTAGAGGTCCCAGTCGAGGAACGAGTCGGCCAGCTGCGACATCGTGGACTTCGGCTGCGCGGCAGAGGAATCCGAGTGCTCGGATTGGTGGCGGGCGGCGATGGCCGCGAAATTCGGCAGTCGCGGTGGCAGCGCCACCTTCGAGCCAGGTTTCCAGCCGGGCGGCAGCTCACGCGGCACCCAGTCGGAGTACAGCCGCGACCAGGTGCCGTCGGCGATGACCGCATCCAGCCCGGAGTTCAGCGCGTCGATCAACGCCTTGTTCTCCTTGGCGACCGCGAAGGCCACGAAATTGTCCAAGCTGAAGGTGTTTTCGATGATCTCGGCCGGATCGCCGGCCTGCACGGTGCCCTGCGCCTGCTGCGACGGTGCCACCCACGCGTCGATCTGTCTGGTCTTCAGGCTGGCGTAGACGGTGTTGTAGTCGGGGAACTTCACGGGATCCAGGTGGAGGGTGTCGACGACGTAGGCCTCCTGCACGGTGCCCTGCACGACGCCGATGCGCTGGCCCGCGGCGAGCTTGTCGAACCCGGTGATCGCCGATCCGGTCGGCACCACCAGCGAGAAGTATCCGAAGTCATAACCGTTGGTGAATCCCACGGTGCGCCGCCGGGCATCGGTGGTGGTGATTGACGACGAGCCGACGTCGAAGCGTCGCGATGCCACCTGGGCGAGAAGGCCGGAGAACTCTGTGCCGACGAAATTGATTCGCAAGCCCAGCTTTTCGGCGATCGCGCGCAGCAGCTCGTTGTCGAACCCGGTGAACTGGCCCTGCGAGTTGATGCAGATGCTGGGCGGCGCGTCGGAGAGGGTGCCGACCGTCAACACGCCGGGTGTGCCGAGACCGAGGGCGCCGACGTCGACGGCGTTGAGCGGCTCCACGTTGGCGGTCGTGTACTTGTCTTCGCCGGGGCCCTTGGCGGCGGACGCGAGATTCGTCGGCACGGCGCTGGCGCTGTCGACGCCAGGCGGTGCGCACTGGTCGACGTCGGCAGCCGCGGGCACCGCCATCGGGATGCCGAGCACCAGCAGTCCGATCAGCAACAAGACGATTGGTTTGGATATCCGGCCCGTGAAGGGGGTCATTTCAGCCAACGTAGCCGCCGCGGTCGCGTCGTCGGCGCCTTCAGCTCATTCAGAACGCAACCGACGGCTGTCGTGCCAGCGCGGACGGGCTGAACACGCCACGGCGGACCAGCTCGGAGAGCATGATCCGGCCCATGGCTTCCGACCGACCCGTACACGCCGCGCGCGCCGCTTCGGGATCACGATTGTGGATGGCCGCGGTCTCGGCCTCGTAGAACGGAAACATCTCGTCGTGATTGTTCAGGTAGGTCACCCAGAACACCCGCGGAATGAAACTCTGTGAGGCCCGTATCTCGGCGTGCAATCGGGGGCCGGCGTACTCGTCGTTGACCTGCTGGCGGTACTGCCATGCCGCCTCCTGGAACGCGCGCGACTCCCGGTTCGCCCGCATGAACTCGGTCAGCGAGTCGAGTTGGGCCAGCACATGGGGCCGTGGGTCGGCTGCGGCGCGGGCCGCCGCGATGCCGTTGAGCATCCCGTAGAGCTCATGATGCTCGAGGACGACGGACTCGTCGAAGCGTTCGACAAACGCGCCGCGGTGGTAGCGGGTGGACAGGATGCCGTCGTGTTCGAGCTGGACAACGGCTTCCTGGATCGGCACTCGACTCATGCCGAGCTCGTGGGCGATCTCGTTGCGGTCGACTCGATCGCCTGAGCGCAGCTTGCCAGTAAGCACCAGGTTGATGATGTGCGAAACGACCTGGTCCTTTTCTTTAACTCCATACCTCTTGGGCATAGCGGCGCCAGTTTCTCACGCCATTGCGCCGTCGTGCGGAGATTGACCGAATGAAGTACTTTGTGTCGCTTTTTTCGTTCAGCCAGAACTAATCATTTCAGTTGTCCGCGTGCCGATTGCGCCAGCGGCACAACGCTTCTGCCTTAGTCAGGTCGTAGTCGGGGCCATTGACGCCGACGGTGAGCAGGGTAACGCCGAGGTCGGCCAGGGCGTCGGCTTCGGCGAGCAATTCATCGAGTCCTTCACCGGAGACCCCCGCGGACCGCTCGATCTCTGCGGGGTCGCGGCCGACGTCCGCGCAGTGGCGCGCGAGCACGTCCGCCTTCTGTGGATACTCGGAACTGTCGCTGAACGAATGCCAGATGTCGCCGTGCTCGGCAACCTGGCGAAGCGTCTTCTTCTCGCCGCCGCCGCCGATCAGCACCGGAATCTCGCGCGTCGGCGCAGGGTTGAGCTTGCCGAACCGCGATTTGATGCGCGGCAGCGCCGCGGCGAGGTCGTCGAGCCGGCTGCCGACGGTGCCGAACTTGTAGCCGTACTCGTCGTAGTCCTTCCGCTTCCAGCCCGACCCGATGCCGAGGATCAGACGACCGTCGGAGACGTGGTCGACGGTGCGCGCCATGTCGGCGAGCAGTTCCGGATTGCGATACGAATTGCAGGTGACCAGCGCGCCGATCTCGATGCGCGAGGTCTGCTCGGCCCACGCGCCGAGCATGGTCCAGCATTCGTAATGTGGACCGTCTGGGTCACCGTAAAGCGGGAAAAAGTGATCCCAGTTGAATGCGACGTCGACGCCAATGTCCTCGGAATGGCGAACGGCGTCGCGAATGTGGGAGTAGTTGTCTGAGTGTTGCGGCTGCAGTTGCACGCCGATACGAATGGGAAAGGCCACCTCGCCACCGTACTGTCGCGATCACGCGCCGAGCTAGCCAAGCACTCCCCGAAGAATCTCGATCAGGGCACGGGGTTGGTCGCCCTGGACGGAGTGGCCGGAGTCGGCGACGACGTGCGTGCGCTGGAAACCGGGGGCGCCGTTGGCGAACGCGTCGGCATCGTCGTCGTTGACGAAGTACGAGTTGGCGCCGCGCACCAGCGTGGTCGGCATGGTGATCTCGGGGACGTCGTCCCAGAGCCCTTGGAAAGAATCAGGCAACCCGTCGCCTTTGCGGAACGAGTCGTAGCGCCACGTCCAGGTGCCGTCGTCGAGTCGTTTGGAGTTGTGGAACACGCCGCGGCGCAACGATTTACGGTCGCGGTGTGGTGCCGCCTCGATCGTGACGTCGAGCATCGCTGAGAAGCTGGGGAAGGTGCGCTCGCCCTGCACGAGCGCGACGGCCCCGAGCTGCGCCTTGGTCATCTCCTCGTGGCGCTCGGGCGCTGACGGGGTCACATCGACCAGTACCAGCTCAGGGACCAGCGCGGGTTCGGTGGCGGCGATGCGCAGCGCGGTCAGTCCGCCGAGCGACATGCCGACGACGAGTCGCGGGTGCGCGGCGTGCTCGCGCAGCACCGGCCGCAGGGTTTCGGCGTTGAGCTTGGGCCCGTAGTCGCCGTCTTCCCGCCACGCGGAGCGGCCGTGCCCGGGCAGATCGACGGCTAGTGCAGGCACACCGAGTCCGACTATCACGGTGTCCCAGGTGTGAGCGTTCTGGCCGCCGCCGTGCAGGAACACCACCTCGGGCGGTTCGTCGCCCCACTTGATGACGCTGATCTCGCCGAGGTCGAGGCGAGTGACGGTCGGCAGCGGGCCGATGTGCCCGATCTGCTCCGCGTTTTCGTGCAGCAGCCCGAACTCGTCGAGGCCGACGAGGTCGTCGTCGGAGATATCGGCGTTGGTCACGCCGTCGAGGCTAGCCCTCGATGAAGTCCTCGAGCTGCGTCCGGGCGATGTCGTCGGGCAGCTGCTGGGGCGGGCTCTTCATCAAGTAGGCCGACGCGGCGACCACAGGGCCGCCGATGCCACGGTCCTTGGCGATCTTCGCCGCCCGCACCGCGTCGATGATGACGCCCGCCGAGTTGGGCGAATCCCACACCTCGAGCTTGTACTCCAGGTTCAGCGGCACGTCGCCGAAGGCGCGGCCCTCCAGCCGTACGTACGCCCACTTGCGGTCGTCGAGCCAGCCGACGTGATCGGACGGGCCGATGTGCACGTCCTTGGTCTTGAACTCACGCTGCAGGTTGCTGGTGACGGCCTGGGTCTTGGAGATCTTCTTCGACTCGAGGCGCTCACGCTCGAGCATGTTGAGGAAGTCCATGTTTCCGCCGACGTTGAGCTGCATCGTGCGATCGAGCTGAACGCCGCGATCCTCGAACAGCTTGGCCATCACGCGGTGGGTGATGGTCGCACCGACCTGGCTCTTGATGTCGTCACCGACGATCGGCACACCGGCATCGGCGAACTTCTTGGCCCACACCGGATCGGAGGCGATGAACACCGGCAGTGCGTTGACGAAGGCCACGCCCGCGTCGATCGCGCACTGCGCGTAGAACTTGTCGGCCTCCTCGGAGCCCACCGGTAGGTAGGACACCATGACGTCGACCTTGTTGTCCGTCAGCGTCTTGACGACGTCGACGGCGTCGACGTCGGACACCTCGATGGTCTCGGCGTAGTACTTGCCGATGCCGTCGAGCGTCGGACCGCGCTGCACCGTGACATTGGTCGGCGGCACGTCGGCGATCTTGATGGTGTTGTTCTCCGACGCGAAGATCGCCTCGGAGAGGTCGAAACCGACCTTCTTGGCGTCCACGTCGAACGCGGCGACGAACTTCACGTCGCGGACGTGGTACGGCCCCAAGCGCACATGCATCAGGCCGGGCACCGTGGCGTTCTCGTCGGCGTCCTGGTAGTACTGCACACCCTGAACCAGCGACGAGGCGCAGTTGCCGACACCGACAATCGCGACCCGCACCTCGGTGTTTTCACTCATGGCGACGTTCTCCCTCTCAATCCAAATGCCACTTGGAAATTTGTTCAGATCTACGACTGCTCGGCGCGACCCTGAGCTACCCGCTCGGCCGCAATCAAATCGTTGAGCCACTTCACTTCGCGCTCGCTGGACTCCAGCCCCAACTGGTGAAGCTGGCGGGTGTAGCGGTCAAACGAGCTGCTGGCCCGCGCAACCGCTTCACGCAGACCTTCTCGGCGTTCCTCGACCTGACGACGACGCCCTTCCAAGATCCGCATTCTGGCCTCGGCGGGAGTGCGGTTGAAGAAGGCGAGATGAACGCCGAACCCGTCGTCGGTGTAGTTCTGCGGACCTGTATCGGCGACCAGCTCGGCGAAGCGCTGCTTGCCTGCGTCGGTGAGCTGATACACGCGGCGCGCGCGGCGCACCTTCGGGGTGCCGTCCGGCGCGGCGTCCTCGACGATCAACCCGTCGGCCTGCATCCGGCGAAGCGCGGGATACAGCGACCCGTAGGAGAACGCCCGGAACGCACCGAGCAGTCCGGTCAGCCGCTTGCGCAGCTCGTAGCCATGCATGGGGGACTCGAGCAGAAGACCCAGCACCGCGAGCTCCAGCATCGAACCACCTCCTTCGCCTCTCGCTACGACGTCTCGACACCTCGCACAATAGTATCGCGCCGATATATACGGCGCTACACCTGGACTGCGCCCTGGAGTGCAGGCTCAGCTGGGATAGCTAATCTGCTTGATCGCGCCATCGGATCCCAGCTGGATGTCCGCTACCGCTCGAACAGACCGTTCAGCCCGCCGAGCGACTGCAGCTGACGCGGGGGCGTGAGCACCTGGCAGGTGTCGCTGCGATCGCTGTCGTTCGCACGGGTGCTCGTCGTCTGCCGCGTCGCCACGTCGATGATCGTAAAAGTTCGGTCCGCATCAGCGCGGACCAGATGCTCGGCGCGAACACTTATGTGACCCCGTCACGCCGCCGCCGTCGCGGCGCCGACGTAGTCTGGTCATCGTGCGACTGCAGCGACAGGTGGTGGACTATGTGCTCCGGCGGCGGTCTTTGCTGGCCGAGGTCTACTCGGGACGCACCGGCGTCTCGGAGGTCTGCGACGCCAATCCGTACTTGCTGCGGGCCGCGAAGTTCCACGGGAAGCCCAGTTCGGTGATGTGCCCGATCTGCCGCAAGGAGCAGCTCACGTTGGTGTCATGGGTTTTCGGCGATCATCTCGGTGCTGTGTCGGGTTCGGCGCGAACCGCCGAGGAGTTGGTCATGCTGGCCTCCCGCTACGACGAATTCTCGGTACATGTGGTGGAGGTATGCCGGACCTGCAGCTGGAATCATCTGGTGAAGTCGTACGTGCTTGGTGCGGTCCGTCCTCCAAAGCCTTCTCGGGGATCGCGTACTTCACGGACCGCGCGCAATGGTGCGCGGACGGCCAGTGAATAGCGAAGGGCGCCACAACCGGTCAGCCAGCGACGTCCGAGCGGGACGAGCGGCTGACGGTGTTGGCGAACGCCCGTCCGCCGACGCCGACCCGCCGGTTCCTCCCCGTCGGCCCGCGGCTCCCCCGGACGACCGGCGCACCGCCGTCATCCCAGCGGTGCGCGCCGACACCCCGCCGCTGCGTGATCCGATCGAGGCCGTCAAGGCGGCCCTCGACGGCACACCACCGCCGAAGCCTCCCCCTCCGCCGGGACCCCCGCGGCGGCCGCCCGGTGGCGGCGGACCACCTGGCCGGCCTCCCCGGCGCCTGCCGGCCATGGAGCAGATCAATTGGAAGTGGGTCCGCCGCGGGCTGCTCGCGACGCTGGCCGCCCTGATCGTGCTGCCCATCGTGACGTTCGGGATGGCCTACCTGATCGTCGACGTGCCCAACCCGGGTGACATCCGCACCAACCAGGTCTCGACGATTCTGGCCAGCGATGGCAGCGAACTCGCCAAAATCGTTCCGCCAGAAGGCAACCGCGTCGATGTCAACATCGACCAGATACCGGTGCATGTGCGGAATGCGGTGATGGCGGCCGAGGACCGCGACTTCTACTCCAACCCCGGCTTCTCGTTCACCGGATTCGCCAGGGCAGCCAAGAACAACGTCTTCGGTGGTGACACGCAGGGCGGGTCGACGATCACCCAGCAGTACGTCAAGAACGCATTGGTGGGTTCGCAACGAGCCGGGCTGGGCGGTGTCGTCCGCAAGGCTAAGGAATTGGTCATCTCGACGAAGATGTCTAGCGAGTGGTCCAAAGACCAAGTGCTGCAGTCCTATCTGAACATCATCTATTTCGGCCGCGGCGCGTACGGCATCGCAGCCGCATCCAAGGCGTACTTCGACAAGCCGGTCGAACAACTCACCGTCTCCGACGGCGCGCTGCTCGCCGCGCTCATTCAGCGGCCATCCGCACTGGACCCCGCCATCAACCCTGACCGGTCGGCTGAGCGGTGGAACTGGGTGCTCGACGGCATGGTCGACATCGGCGCGCTCTCACCGACCGACCGTGCGGCACAGGTCTTTCCGCCGACATTGCCGCCGGAACAGGCCAGGAACCAGGATCAGACGACGGGCCCGAACGGGCTGATCGAACGGCAGGTGCAGAAGGAGCTGCTCGACCTGTTCGACATCAACGAGCAGACGCTGAACACCGAGGGCCTGCAGGTGACCACCACGATCGACCCGAAGGCTCAGTCCGCTGCCGAGGAAGCGGTGACAGACACCCTCGACGGCCAGAACCCGGACATGCGTTCCGCCGCGGTGTCGATCGACCCGAAGACCGGCGGCGTCAAGGCTTATTACGGCGGGTCCGATGCCCAGGGCTTCGACTTCGCCCAAGCAGGATTGCCGACCGGTTCCGCGTTCAAGGTGTTCGCGTTGGTGGCCGCGCTCGAACAGGGCATCGGCCTCGGGTACCAGGTGGACAGCTCACCCCTCGACGTCAACGGAATCAAGATCACGAACGTCGAGGGCGAGGGCTGCGGTACCTGCAACATCGCCGAGGCGCTCAAGCGGTCACTGAACACCGCCTACTACCGGCTGATGCTGAAGCTGAAGAACGGGCCCGCCGACGTGGCCAAGGCCGCGCACGATGCCGGCATCGCCGAGAGCTTCCCCGGTGTCGACCACACCCTGTCCGAGGACGGCAAGGGCGGCCCCCCGAACAACGGAATCGTGCTGGGGCAGTACCAGACGCGGGTGCTCGACATGGCCTCGGCGTATGCCACCATCGCCGCGTCGGGCGTCTACCACGCGCCGCATTTCGTGCAGAAGGTGGTGAACGCCGACGGCCAGGTGCTGTTCGATGCGTCCACCAAGGACAATTCGGGCGAGCAGCGCATCGACAAGGCCGTCGCCGACAACGTCACCTCCGCAATGCAGCCGATCGCGGGGTGGTCCAACGGCCATAACCTGGCCGGGGGCCGTCCGTCGGCGGCCAAGACGGGCACCAACCAGCTCGGCGACACCGGCGACAACCGCGACGCCTGGATGGTCGGCTTCACGCCGTCTCTGTCGACGGCGGTGTGGGTGGGCACGACCGACGGCACCCAGCCGCTGAAGAACAAGTGGGGATCGCCGGTGTACGGCTCCGGGCTGCCCTCCGACATCTGGAAGAACACGATGGATGGCGCGCTGAAGGGCACCGACAACGAGTCGTTCCCGAAGCCGACCGAGATCGGAGGCTACGCGGGTGTACCCGCGCCACCGCCTCCGCCGAGCACGCCCGCACCGCCATCGGAGACGGTGATACAGCCGACCATCGAGGTCGCGCCGGGCATCACCATCCCGTTCGGTCCGCCGACGCCGGTGCCCGGCTCTCCGCCGGGTGAGTCCGTGGCGCCAGGTCCCGTCGGCGCGCCGGTTGCGCCTGGCGTGCCGGTTGCGCCAGCAGTGCCGGGTCCGGGTCCGCCACAGCCCTTGCCACCCCCGTGATCGAGAGCGGGGATACCGAGGGCGATGCCGGAGCGGCCCCTGGGCCGCTCCGCTCGATGGTGTCGCCGCAGCCGCTGGCCGCCGATGTGCGCAGCGTTGACGACCGCGACCTGCCGAGCAGAACCGATGCGCTAGCCGGGGCACTGTCGCAGGTGATCGGCGGGCCGGTGGGCCGGCACGCATTGATCGGCCGCGCGCGCTTCCTCACACCGCTGCGAGTGATGTTCGCGATCGCCGTGGTGTTTCTCGCGCTCGGCTATTCGACGAAGGCGGCGTGCCTGGTGACCACCGGCTCCGGCACCGCCGATCAGAAGGTCGCCAATTGGCAGAACCAGCGCGCGTACTACGAGATGTGCTATTCCGACACCGTCCCGCTCTACACCGCAGAGTTGTTGAACCTCGGGAAGTTTCCGTACAAGTCGAGCTGGATCGAGACCGACAGCGAAGGCAGGCCGCAGAAGCAGTTCGACGGCAACGTCGCCGTGCGGTACATGGAGTACCCGGTGATCACCGGCGTCTACCAGTATCTGTCGATGGCACTGGCCAAGACGTACTCCGCGCTGACCAAGCTCGTCGCTGTTCCGCCTATCGCCGAGGTCGTGATGTTCTTCAACATCTCCGCGTTGGGGCTGGCGCTGGCATGGTTCGCCACGGTGTGGTCCACCGCGAAACTGGCGGGCAGACGCATCTGGGATGCGGCGCTGGTCGCTGGATCACCGATTCTGATCTTTCAGGTCTTCACCAACTTCGACGCGCTGGCAACGGCTTTCGCGGTAGGCGCCATCTTCGCCTGGGCGCGGCGAAGACCGGGGCTGGCCGGCGCGCTGATCGGGCTGGGGGTGGCGGCCAAGCTGTATCCTATCTTGCTGCTGATCCCATTGGCGATCCTCGGTGTGCGCACCGGACGGCTTCGGGACGTGGGTAAGACGGCCGTCAGCGCGGTCATCGCCTGGCTGCTGGTCAATCTGCCGGTGATGGTTCTGTTCCCGCGGGGGTGGTCGGAGTTCTTCCGGCTCAACGCCCGTCGCGGTGACGACATGGACTCGCTGTACAACGTGGTGAAATCCTTCACCGACTGGCAAGGCTTCGACACCAACCTCGGGTTGTGGCAGCCGCCGACCATCCTCAACACCGTCGTCATGGCGGTGTTCGTATTGTGTTGTGCGGGAATCGCTTACGTCGCACTCACCGCCGACCATCGTCCGCGGCTTGCCCAGTTGGCATTCCTCGTCGTCGCCTTGTTCCTGTTGACGAACAAAGTGTGGAGCCCGCAGTTCTCGCTGTGGCTGGTGCCGCTGGCGGTGCTGGCGTTGCCGCATCGGCGCATTCTGCTGGCGTGGATGACCATCGACGCGCTGGTGTGGGTTCCACGGATGATGTATCTGTACGGCGAGCAGAACCGGGGCCTACCCGAACAGTGGTTCACCGCCACCGTCCTGCTGCGCGACATCGCGGTGATCGGGCTGTGCGTGTTGGTGATTCGGCAGATCTACCGGCCCGAGCTGGACCTCGTGCGCAACCGCGGACAGGTCGACGACCCGAGCGGCGGGGTGTTCGATGGTGCGCCCGACCGCCCACCCGGCTGGCTGCCGAAGTGGTTGCGGCCGCCGAACGGAGAACCAGCGATCAGCGTTCCTGAAGAGAAACCAAGCGCAATCCTCAACGCGTAGGTCAGGTTTCAGCTCGGCGACGCGACGGCGAAGAGATGCCACTCGCCGGGCACGCCCTTGAGTTGGTGAGCGCCGCGGTCTTCGAATTCGAGGCCCGATCCGATCACGAGGTCGCGCAGCGTGCTTGACACAAGCACGTCGTTCGTCCCCGCCAACGCGCTCACACGCGCACCGATGTGCACCGCGATCCCGCCGATGTCATCGCCGCGGACCTCGCACTCGCCGGTGTGCAACCCCGCGCGCACCTCGATGCCGAGCGCCTGCACTGCGTCGCGGATCGCCATGGCGCAGCGGATCGCTCGCTGCGGGCCGTCGAACATCGCGAGGAAATCCGTCGCCCGACGTGTTCACCTCGCGGCCGCGAAAACGAGCGAGCTGCGCTCGGACGACGGCGTCGTGCGCGTCAAGCAACGCATGCCAGTCACGGTCGCCGATCTCCGCGGCCCTGCGCGTCGAGTCCACAATGTCGGTGAAGAGCACCGTGGCGAGAACCCGATCATCCGCAACGTCGGGCTGGTGGCCGGTGAGGAACTCAGCGATCTCCTGGAAGGACGCACGCCATCCCGGTTCGACGAAGTGGTTGACGTTGCGGCCCGGAAGCTCAACGTAGCGCGCGCCCGGTATGTGATCAGCGACGTCCTTGCCCCACTCAGGCGGGATCATGACGTCGTCGGTGTGGTGGAGGACGAGTGTCGGGACGCGGACTGTCGGAAGTACTGGGCGCACGTCCATGTCGGCTATGAGAGGCATCGTGAGGGCGATGGTTGCTGGGCTCGCCGCCAGGCGTTCGTACCGTGCCCACATTGCCCGGATCTCCTCGTTCCACGGCATGTCTGGATTCGAGAGATGCTGCCACTTCCCCGTGCCCCACATGGCGACATAGGCAGCGGTATTTTCCTCGAGGGCTGCTCCTTCTGTGCGTTCAGCCATCGGATCCGCGAAGCCTTCCAGCACGACCAGCGCGGATGTCCGCGACGGATGTGTTGCCGCGAACAGCGCCGCTGCCGCGAATGCGCCATTGTTTGCGACGAGGACCGCTTCGCTGCTCCCGAGATCATCGAGTACCGCGGTGATGCTGTCGGCCCATTGCTCCAAGGTTGGCAGTGCGCCCGATGTGAAGGGATCGGACACTCCCGTGCCGGGCTGGTCGAAGAAGATGAGCCGACCAAGCGATGTCATCGCCTCGACCCACCCTTGAAGCGACGGCAGCTCCGGAAAGACCTCACAGTTTGTGGAAGGAAAGGCGAACACGAAGTCGCGCGGGCCTTGACGCGACGCGCGATAGGCGATGCGCAAGTCCCCGTTCATCGCGTAGCGCGTCTCCGAGAACATTGCGGAAGTGTAAGCCTGGCGAACAGCGCGATTTCGCAGATCAGCGGGCGTTCCTGTAGCCTGGGCCGGTTGCCGACGCAGGTAACCCTCCTGTCACGGACCGACCGTGGCCGCGTTAGCCCATAGGAGGTGATGAGGTTCTCATGCGTCCATACGAAATCATGGTCATCCTCGACCCCACCCTCGACGAGCGCACCGTCGCACCATCGTTGGAGGCGTTTCTCAACGTCATCCGCAAGGACGGCGGCGCTGTCGACAAAGTCGACATCTGGGGTAAGCGCCGGCTCGCCTACGAGATCGCCAAGCATGCCGAAGGCATCTACGCGGTGATCGACGTGAAGGCCAACCCCGCCACCGTGACCGAGCTCGACCGTCAGCTCAGCCTGAACGAGTCCGTGCTGCGGACCAAGGTGCTGCGGACGGACAAGCACTAGAGCGAACGGCTGCCTACGTCGGCCTTGCTGCGTAGGCTCGCCCACGACAACCACCGCTCCAATCCCCGCGCACGCGTGGGGGTACCTCCACCCGAAGGGTAGGGGGAGAGCAATAGGAATCCCAGGAGGACCTCGTGGCTGGTGACACCACCATCACTGTCGTCGGAAACCTGACCGCCGATCCCGAACTGCGCTTCACGCCGTCCGGGGCTGCCGTCGCCAACTTCACGGTGGCGTCCACGCCGCGGATCTATGACCGGCAGAGCGGGGAATGGAAGGACGGCGAAGCGCTGTTCCTCCGGTGCAACATCTGGCGTGAGGCCGCCGAGAACGTGGCCGAGAGCTTGACCCGCGGCGCGCGTGTGATCGTCAGCGGCCGGCTCAAGCAGCGGTCCTTCGAGACCCGAGAGGGCGAGAAGCGCACCGTCGTCGAGGTCGAGGTCGACGAGATCGGCCCGTCGCTTCGCTACGCCACCGCCAAGGTGAACAAAGCCAGCCGCAGCGGCGGCGGGGGCGGCGGATTCGGCAGCGGCGGCGGCAGCGGCGGCGGCCCCCGAGCCGCATCCAGCGGCAGCAGCGGTGGTGGCTCCGAAACCAAGGACGACCCATGGGGCAGCGCTCCGGCGTCCGGATCCTTCTCCGGCAGCGACGACGAACCGCCATTCTGACCAAACTGAATCAGCAAGTGAGAAAGAGATAGAGACATGGCCAAGGCAACTAAACGACGCCCGGCTCCCGAGAAGCCGATCAAGACCCGTAAGTGCGTGTTCTGCTCCAAGAAGGGGCAGCCGATCGACTACAAGGACACGGCGCTGCTGCGTACTTACATCAGCGAGCGAGGCAAGATCCGCGCCCGGCGCGTCACCGGTAACTGCGTGCAGCACCAGCGGGACATCGCAATTGCAGTCAAGAACGCCCGCGAGGTTGCGCTGCTGCCGTTCAGCTCGTCGACGCGCTGAGCCGGACTTCAAGGAAAGACACCAGAGATGAAACTGATTCTGACCGCAGAGGTGGACCACCTCGGTTCTGCCGGCGACGCCGTCGAAGTCAAAGACGGCTACGGCCGCAACTATCTGCTCCCGCGCGGACTGGCGATCGTGGCCAGCCGGGGAGCCGAGCGCCAGGCCGAGGCGATTCGGCGGGCCCGCGAGGTCAAGACCGTTCGCGGCCTCGAGCACGCCAATGAGCTGAAGGCCGCGCTCGAAGGCCTTGGCACGGTGGAACTCCCCGCGAGGACGGCGTCCGACGCCGGCAAGCTGTTCGGCTCGGTCACTGCCGCCGATATCGTCGGCGCGATCAAGAAGGCCGGCGGACCCAATCTCGACAAGCGGACGGTTCAACTGCCCAAGGGTCACATCAAGAGCCTCGGCACGCACCCGGTCGCGGTGCGGCTACACCCGGACGTGGATGCAGCCGTGTCGGTGAACGTCGTCGCCGACAAGTAAACGCGGGCGTTAATTACCGGCGTGAGGGCCATAATCGGTCCTCACGGCGGTGTTGCTGTATTTCTGGCGAACAGCTAACGCGCGTTAGCCGCGCAGCGAAGATAACCTGCCGTTAACCTCGGCGGCGCTGGGGCGAAACACAACACGCCCGAGAACGCAACCCGGGCCGACACGCCGATGAAATTGTCATCCACAGTTATCTCACACGGTTGTGGTGCGCTTAACTGCAGGGATGTGGTAGACGTCGGCGTCCGTCCACAGGTTCTCCCCAGCGCCTCAACACGGCCGGACGCAGATATCCACACTCCATCCACAAGTTCATAAACAGGGTGGGTTTCCGACCGCTCCAGCAACGTCTAGCGTTGGCCGTCGCGAGGCAATTCCGGCGCCGGGGATGTTGTGCCCGTCGGGGGTCTGGCTTACAGTCACCGTAGCGACTGTCGAACGTGCGTTCGAATGAGCTCGAGGGGAGGTGAGGACGCTCCGTGGCTGTCGTAGACGATCTCAGCCATTCAGGGATCGGCGTCCCACCGCCCACTGAGGACTTCGGTCGCCAGCCGCCGCAGGACGAGGCGGCCGAGCAGGCAGTGCTCGGCGGAATGCTGTTGAGCAAGGACGCCATCGCCGACGTGCTCGAGCGCCTTCGCCCGGGCGACTTCTACCGCCCCAACCACCAGAGCGTCTACGACGCGATCCTGGACCTCTACGGGCGCGGCGAGCCGGCGGACGCCGTGACGGTGGCAGCCGAGTTGGACCGGCGGGGTCTGCTCCGTCGGGTCGGCGGCGCCCCGTATCTGCACACCTTGATCTCCACCGTGCCGACCGCCGCCAACGCCGGGTACTACGCGGGCATCGTCGCCGAGAAGGCCCTGTTGCGAAGGCTCGTCGAGGCGGGCACCCGGGTCGTGCAGTACGGCTACGCAGGCGCGGAAGGGTCCGACGTGGCCGAGGTCGTGGACCGCGCGCAGGCCGAGATCTACGACGTCACCGAGGGGCGGCTGTCGGAAGACTTCGTGCCGCTGGAAGACCTGCTGCAACCGACGATGGACGAGATCGACGCGATCGCGTCGAACGGCGGGCTCGCCCGTGGCGTACCGACCGGCTTCACCGAGCTCGACGACCTGACGAACGGTCTGCACCCCGGTCAGATGATCATCGTGGCGGGACGGCCCGGAATGGGCAAGGCGCTGTCTCTGGACACACCGTTGCCGACGCCTACCGGATGGACCACGATGGGCTCGGTCGTGGTGGGCGACGAGTTGATCGGCGCGGACGGTAACCCGACGCGGGTCGTCGCCGCCACCGACATCATGTTCAACCGACCATGTTTCCAGATCGAGTTCTCCGACGGCACAGTCATTCTTGCCGATGCGGAGCACCAGTGGCTGACGGAGACCAGGGCCTCACGACGAAGCGCTCACGTCGGCGCCTCGATCCGAACAACCCGTGAAATCGCGGCGACACTCCGCTGCCTCACAGCGGACCGACGGCTCAACCACTCTGTGCTGAACGCTGCCCCGCTTCAGGCTGCGGATCGCGAGTTGTTGGTGCCGCCCTACACCCTCGGTACTTGGCTTGGCGATAGCACCAGTGCAGTTGCGCAAATCACGACCGCTGACCCCGAAATGATCATGCGGATCGAGGGGGAGGGACTCTCGGCGCGGCCATCCAAAACGGCGAAGTACCGCTATTCGTTGCACTTACCCAGTCCGGCGGCGGTGTTGCTACGGCCATGTGTCGTGTGCGGAAAGGAGTTCGTACCGCAGACGAGTCAGGTTCGAACGTGCGGACGCTCATGCGGTGGCCGCGCGCGCTTTGTCTCGAAACCCGTTCCTGCGCCTACGTGCCCGCACTGCGGTAACCGCTCGGCTGGACTGCGGCTGTGCCGGGCCTGCCGCGACACGGTGGGCACACTGACAGCCCGCCTGCGAACCATCGGTGTGTTGGGAAACAAGCACATTCCTCAGGTCTACCTTCGCGCATCGGAACAGCAGCGCCGTGCCTTGCTCGCCGGTCTGCTAGACACCGATGGGACCGTGACCAACCGGGGCGCGGTGCAGTTTTGCGTGACGAACGAACGCCTCGCGAACGATGTCGCTGAGCTGATCGTTAGTCTCGGCTATCGCTGCCAGATCGCCACGAAGCGAGTGCGGGGACGGCGGGAAACGTCGTCGACGGCCTACATGGTCAATTTCTCGACAGAAGACGAAGTCTTCGGACTGCAGCGAAAAGCTCTGATGCACAAGGAGCGTCGGGCCAACAAGGGAACTGCGCGGTCGTGCGGACGGTTCATCGTCGACGTCCGGCCAATTGACAGCGTGCCGGTGCGTTGTGTCCAGGTTGACAGCGCCGATCATCTGTACTTGGCGAGCCGGGCGATGATCCCGACGCACAATTCGACAGTCGCGCTCGACTTTTTACGCTCGTGTTCGATCAAGAACCGGATGGCCAGCGTCGTGTTCTCCCTCGAGATGAGCAAGTCCGAGATCGTCATGAGGCTGCTGTCCGCCGAGGCCAAGATCAAGCTGGCCGACATGCGGTCGGGCCGGATGAGCGATGACGACTGGACTCGGCTGGCGCGGCGGATGAGCGAGATCAGCGAGGCTCCGCTCTACATCGACGACTCACCGAACCTGACGATGATGGAGATCCGCGCCAAGGCGCGCCGGCTCAGTCAGCGGGCCGGCCTCAAGCTCGTCGTTGTCGATTACCTGCAGCTGATGTCGTCGGGTAAGAAGTTCGAGTCCCGCCAGCAGGAAGTCTCCGAGTTCTCCCGCAGCCTCAAGCTGCTGGCCAAGGAACTCGAAGTCCCGGTCGTCGCGGTCAGCCAGCTGAACCGCGGGCCCGAACAGCGCACCGACAAGAAGCCGATGCTCGCCGACCTCCGCGAGTCCGGATCGCTGGAACAGGACGCGGACATGGTCATCCTGCTGCACCGGCCTGACGCGTTCGATCGCGACGACCCGCGTGGCGGCGAGGCGGACTTCATCGTCGCCAAGCACCGCAACGGCCCGACCAAGACCGTCACGGTCGCGCATCAGCTTCACCTGTCGCGCTTCACCAACATGGCGAAGTAGTCCGCTTTCTCATCCGTATCGCTAGATCGAGCCAGACCGCGGCGCCGGGGCCCGCCGATTATGTGGCGCAGCGTTATCGGGTCCGAAGTGGACCCGAATCATGCTCACTGACAAGCGGATCGGACATCGTGCGGCCTTTGGTGGCGACGTGTTGTGTCCAGCGTGATCCATCCCACCAACGGGACTCGTATCGCCGTGTCGGATCGGAGTACCAGTCCTGGGGTCTCGTCGGTGCTTCGGCCTTACGAATGACGACCGGCTCGACAGAGGCGTCGCTTGGAGCCGGCTCGAGTAGCGACACGCCATCTCCCAGGCGGAATGCACCGTACAGATCGAACTTTCGCTGCCTCTTGATCATTTCGATCCCTTGAACGGCAAGCGATCCGCAGGCGGTGCAGCTCCCGGATTGGATCTCCGCCAGCCGGCCCTGCTTCACCACCGCGATCACCCCGACGATGGTCAAGGCGACCTCCAACTCGATCTCAACGGTGGCAATCGACTTACCGTCGAGGTACAAATCGATGGTCGGATGATGGCTCGACGCGATCCGGTGTGTTGTCAGCGACACCAGTTCCTTTGCGTCAGGATCGTCACGGGTCCGACGTGCGGCTTTCTTGAGCGCCTCGTACTTCTTCCATCCTGCGGCGGCGACGTCGGCCAAGTTCACCGACATGACTCCGGTCGTCGCGTCGGCGAGTTCGCGTCTGGCGACGTCTGTGAGTCCCGGCGGGAAAACGCCGACGATCGTGCCCCGCTCACGCATCAGCTGCGTCAGGGCGTCCACCGGCCGGCCAGGGACTCCATCGAAGAAAAGGTCCTGCACCGTTGCGTTTTCATTGAGTGATGTAGTCACTGTCCACCTCGCTGATGGTCTGGGTACCGAGATCGCCATGGGCTTGCAGCCGAAGGGCGTGGGTGACCTCGCCGTGTGCGGGTGTCTCGCTCGTCGTCACGAGCGGAAGACCGCCGGCAGGCGAGACAGTGGCGTAGACACGGGGGCTCGGTTGCGGCTTGTTCCGCGGTTTGCGCCAATGACGGTAGGCCAGGACCGCCAGGACACAGGCGATCAGCAACACCACCCAGCCGGCAATTCCCCCCGAGTTGGGCGGTGGCGGAGGCGGTGGGGTTGTCTGCGAGGTGGTCGTGGGAATGGTGCCTGTGACGACGACGGTGAAGCCGGCGGTCGCGACGGCTGACCCGGCCGAGCAGGATGCGCGCACGATGTGGTTGCTCGCCTGAGCGTTTGCCGGGACAGAGATCGAGGCGTGGAAGTGGCCCGAAGCGTCGGCGGTCGACGTGGCGAGCGGTTGGCCATCCCACGCCAGCTCCACTATTCGAGAGTTGATGCAGGCGAAGCGATCGCCGTCGACATCCACATTGGCCCCTGGTGCTCCTCTGGCCGGCTCGAGCGCGATGGCGGCAGGGGTGATGCCCCCGACCGTCTCGTTGGTCACCATGAAGGGCTGACTGTCGGTGACGTCGGCGTGGTTGCGACACGATGCCACCACGGTGTGCTGACTGATCGACGCGTCTGAGGGAATGGTCAGGTGTGCCGAGAACGCGCCCGACGGGGTGTCGGCCAACGAGGTGTCGCCGTCCCAGAGCAGTTGTACGCGGTCGTCGCCGCAGGCGAACCCCGTGCCGTATGCCGTCAGCTGTGAGCCCCGCAGCCCCTGCCCCTTGTCGAGCGTCAGGGCGGGATTCGCGACGGGGGTCACCGTGAACCGCGCCTGGGCGCTTGCGTCCCGACAGGCCGCGGTCACTGTGTGTTGGTCGGAGGGCGAGGCGTCAGCCGGCACTTCGAAGGTGGCCGTCGAACGATCGTCGGCGCCGGAGGTCTGCAGCGGCCCCCCGTCCCACCGCCACGACAGCGTCTCCGAGACGGTCGAGCCGCCGCCGAGGCAATCGTCAAAGCCCTTTGTTGTGGCTGTGACTTTTGTCCGCCCAGGCGTGCCCTCCTCAGGCGACAGCGTCAGGCCGGGTTCTTCCGTCACGGTGAAAGTGGCTGACTTCGAGGCGTTTCCAGGGCCTTCGCATGATGCGGTCACGTCGTATGTATCGGGTGTCGTGTTCTCCGGCACGGTGAACTCATGCGAGGCGGTCAATGTCTGCAACGCACTGTCCGGATGGGCGGCCACGGTCTCTTGACCGAAGGGCCACTCGAACAAAATATTGAGCGATTCAGCATCGGCAGTGGAGAGGGCACAAGCTTCCGCTCCCGTCGCCGTGGCTGTGAAGGACGTTCCGGGAGTCCCGCGCGTGGTTGAGAGCGTTAGGTCGAGGGGTTTCCGAACCGCTCGCAAATGTGCCGAAGGCGTGGTGGAACTGGACGACGGTTCGGGCGTGCTAGACGGAGAAGGGGACGAGGGGTCGGGGTCGGCTAGCGCCACACCGCCGAGGAAAGTCGTTAAGGAAACCGCGCATCCTGCGGCCAGAATTAGTGCGGCTCGCGGCCGGCGGTTCAGTCGGTGCCTCACCAGCCGGTGGGCATCGAAGTCCGTCTTTTCCCGCTGTCTCCGAGCACCGAGGCTGACTCGTTCCACCCTGGCAGCCTCACGCCGTTCAGGCGGGTTGTCTTGAGTAATCGACTACTCGAATTGGCCTGTGGCAGTACGTGCCGCACGCTGCCACCGAGATGCTCAGCACTTTGTCGGCTAGGGTCTGCCGTTGAAGGGCGATATAGGAGGTACATCCCAATGACGGCAATAGTCGAGCGCGAGCAGGTGAGCGATCTGGCGGGGCAAGGCGGCTGGCACCGTAGGGACGCGGATCGCAGCGACTACTACACGCGCCAACCGGAACGCGTTCGTATCATCTGGCAGGGCAATGAAGCCATCAGCGGGGGTGCGCTGTATCGAGACGGCAGCCTGATGGCCGTAACCAGGGAACTGGACACCGTCAAAAGTTGGCTGAAGCGCTGAGAGGACGAGCACGGCGAGATTCCCCCGAGCCTCTTCTGGAACATGTTCTAATAGCGACATCGACAGCTTCTGGCGTCCTCGAGGCATCCCGATGCCGCGGTTACCGTCGGTTCCCGCGTTAGCCTCAGTCGCCCATGTTCCGGAGGGAGCGATCGTCGATCTTCCCGGCCGGGGAAGCACCTATGTGATCGACACGGGGCCCTGCGACGGGCCGACCTACGTCCTGCTGCACTCGCTGGCCTGCACCGGGTTGATGACGTGGTATCCGGCGCTGGACGTGGTGCGCGGGTTCGGTCGGGTGGTTGTCTTCGACCAGCGATGCCACGGGCAGGGCATCTCGCCACCGCGCATGCTGCTCGAGGACTGCGCCGACGACGTCGCCGCACTGGCCGATGTGCTCGACATAGAAAGCTTCGTTCCGGTCGGTTACTCGATGGGATCACTGATCGCGCAGCTCGTGTGGCGGCGCCATCGCGAGCGGGTCGACGGTATGGTGCTGTGCGCCGCGGCGGCCGCAGTCAGCCGCGCCCGCTACGAACGTGTCGCCACCGGGATATTCGCCGCACTCATGGAGACCCTCAGTCCCGCGCCACGCCGTTGCGGGCCTGCGGCGGCGGCGAACCACGGCTACTTCCGCGACCACCAGTGGGTTCTGGGGCAGCTCCGCGCGACATCTCCGGGCGGCATCACCCGCGCGATCGCCGAAGTGGTCCGGTTCGACTCGACACCATGGGTCGGCGAGATCGACGTGCCGACAGCGGTGGTCGTCACCATGAAGGATCGCGCGTTCGGTGTCCCGCGGCAGAAGTGGCTGGCGAATCAGATTCCGGACGCCGAGATGGTGACGGTCGATGCCGGGCATGCCGGCTGCACGCTGCAGCCGGCCGCCTTCGTTCCTGGACTCGCGCGGGCAATCGAATCGGTGCACCGCCGGCTCCCCACCCGGCATCACGGGTCGCGGGCCGTCAATTAGGTCAAACCCCGATGAATCTGGGGAAGGCGCGGTGAAACGACTCAGCGGTTGGGACGTCTTGATGCTGTCCAGCGAGACGCCGAACGTCCACCAGCACACGCTCAAGGTTGCGGTCGTCGACACAACCCGATTCGATGGCACTCCGACGTTCGAAACATTCCGCGAGGTGTTTCGCTCCCGGCTTCCGGCGCTCGAGCCGCTGCGGTACCAACTGGTGTCGACCCCATGGCGTCTGCATCGCCCCATCTGGCGCGAGGACGCCGATCTCGACTTCGACTATCACCTCCAGTCCGTGCAGGTGCCCGCCCCCGGCGGTCGACGGGAACTCGACGGCGTGATCGGCACGATCGCCGGCACAGCCCTCGACCGCAATCGCCCGCTGTGGCAGTTCTTCTACGCAGAAGGCCTTGCCGACGGCCGAGTCGCGGTGATCGGCAAGGTGCATCATGTCCTGGCCGACGGCGTAGCGTCGGCGAATCTCATGGCGCGCGTTGCGGATTGGTCCGACGACGAACCGGCGCAGGACCACCTCACCGCAAACCCCCCCGCACCGACGACCGCGGAGGTCGTGCGATTCGCGGCGCGGGACCACTTGGCGCGGATCCGGGCCCTGCCGTCGGCGGTGGCGGCCGGAGTGGGGGGCGCCTACCGGCTGCACCGCCGAGCGCGGCAGCGTCACCGGAATCCGGAACTGGCCACTCACTTCAAGCCGCCGCTGACCTTCCTCAACCACAAGCTCACGCCGGGAAGGACTTTCGCCAGTGCGGCCCTGCCGCTTGCCGATGTCAAAGCGATCCGCAAAAAGCTCGACGTGACCATCAACGATGTGGTGCTGACGACTGCGGCGGGCGCACTGAGACGGCTGCTGCTGCACTACGGTGGGCGCGCCGACCAGCCACTGATCGCCTCGGTGCCCACGTCCACCGACAACTCACCGGACCGGATCGCCGGCAATGCCCTTGCCACCATGGTGGTATCGCTGCCCGTACAGGTGGAGGACCCCATAGAGCGACTCCAACTCCTCCGGACGTCGACACACATCGCCAAGGAAGATCACCAATTGCTGGGGCCCACCCTGGTTGGTCGGTGG
This sequence comes from uncultured Actinomycetota bacterium, assembly GCA_963804905.1. Taxonomy (GTDB): domain Bacteria; phylum Actinomycetota; class Actinomycetes; order Mycobacteriales; family Mycobacteriaceae; genus Mycobacterium. The sequence goes on from CAWDSB010000016.1 coordinate 151,997, forward strand.
CTGGAGTTCATTCCGCCGAGGGCGACGAGCGCGACTTTTCGATGGATGTCGCGGCGCGAAGCGCCCAACCAACTGTTCAACCTGATCATCTCTAACGTTCCTGGCCCGCGGGAACGCGCTCGGATCGCCGGAGCTGTTGTGACCGAGTTCTATTCCGTGGGACCGCTTGCCGCCGGCGCCGCGTTGAACGTCACCGTGTGGAGCTACGCCGATCATCTGAGTGTGTCGGTGCTCGCGGATGACAACACGTTGCGCGACACCCATGAAGTAACCGACGCCTTCGTCGGGGCCTTCACGGAATTGCGTGAAGCAGCAGGTCTTATGGTCGAGCGGTGACGCTAACCTACGACGACGCGCTGTGTGAACGCGTCCGAGCCAATCTGGCGGCCCACGACCGCCGGGCCGTGACCGATCCGACGAAGCGGCACGCTGCGGTCGCGGTGGTGCTCGTCGACTCCGAGGTCGGCGAGGACAGGGTCGATCCTGCGCCGGTCGACGACTGGAATGTCGGGTGGGAGATGGCGCCGGCCGGCCTCGCCGGCCGCATGGTCGGCGTCTCGGGCGGAGCTGCTTTCCTGCTGTGCCGCAGGGCAACTCGCCTCTCCTCACATGCCGCCCAATGGGCACTGCCCGGTGGGCGTCTTGACGCCGGCGAAACCGCGGTCGACGCCGCGCTGCGGGAGCTCGACGAAGAGGTCGGCGTCAAGCTGTCCGACTCCGCTGTGCTGGGTCTGCTCGACGACTATCCGACACGGTCCGGCTACGTGATAACCCCGGTGGTGATATGGGCCGGCGGACGGCTCGCTCCCCGGCCTGCGCCCGACGAGGTGGTGGCGGTCTACCGGGTCGGGCTACACGAACTGCAACGCGACGATTCTCCGCGATTCATCACCATCCCGGAGAGCCCGCGCCCGGTTGTGCAGATTCCGTTGGGAAATGACCTCATCCACGCGCCGACGGGTGCCGTGCTGTTGCAGCTGCGGTGGCTGTGCCTGGAAGGCCGCCACGACTCGGTAGCCGGGCTGGAGCAGCCGGTGTTCGCATGGAAGTGAGCCGGGTTCAGCCTCGTTCACCGATCGCGTCGTCGACGTTCAACTCGGCGGCCATCATGTCGATGTCATCGATGCCAGCGTGAAAATCCGTACGCGGCCTTCGACCTGTGCATGGCACTGCGACAGAATCGGCTCGGACATCTTCTCGTTGAGGATGACTTCGATCGGTCCCGACTCGCTGCCGAGCACCACACGGCTACCGCCTTCGACCTTCTCGACATCGAGTGGCATCAGGCCGGCGATGCGGTCGTCGCCGAATGCCTCACGCGCGAAGTACTGAGCGGCTTGGACCACATGCGGCAACGACGTTCGTCCGCGGAGGAACCTGTTGTCCAGTCGTCCTTCGAGATACAGACGTACGAGGCCCGCCGCATCGGCCGAGTCCACTCGCCCGTAACACAGTCCTTCCGGTAACACGAGCATGGTCGCCGCAAAGCGATCGCCGCCCAAATGTGAGCATTCCCAGGTGAAATCGGGGTACTGCGCAGCGATTTCCCTGCAAGCACTGCGTCCGCGAACCGCACAACACTGGTCGTGCTTACCGTGTGCACACACCGCGACGAGCGGATCGGTGGACAGCTTCCCATCGGTGCCGTCGAGCGCGAGGTCCAGATACTCGCGAGGGTCGGCCACCTCTCCGCAATAGAGCGCTTCACCACCGACGCGGGAATGCGCCAAGAACCACCGCCAGCGCGGTCTGGTTGAGCGCCGACCGTGCTGACGTATAGCCGCGATGCGCATCTTGGCCATCTCGACTCGACGAACGATGGCGCGCCCGAGCGTGGGATCGATAGCGGACGGAGACTGCAGAAAGGCCGACGTGCCCCATGCGCCAGGCAATTCGAGCAACATCCAGGAAAATCCCGCTGACGCGGTGCCGTACATCGGGTCATTGCGCGCCAGAGATTGGTCGCTGCACGGACTCCGCTTCGCAGGGGTCATCCGTCGACGGGTACGACGACGGCCTCGCGGAGCAGTCGGCGGATCAACACCGTCGCGTCGGTGCGGTCGAGGCCCGGCAGCATCCCCGCATCGGCAACGAGGCCGCAATGCAGTTCCTGGACGGCATCGGCGCACGACGCTGGAAACGTCATCACCTTGTCCGGCAGGCGCAGCACTACCCGTCCATCCGACTGATCGACGGTGGCGACCAGACCATGGCGCCACCGAACCGTCGCTGTGCCTGCGGCCTCGCAGGCCCGAAGCGACGCCAGCGGACGAACCGAAACGGGTCGTGTCCGGTCAGCGTGACGGTGCACCAGTTGGGCGGCCGCACCGCCGCTAAGTGTGGACGCCTCGTCACGCAGCGTGTCGACCACTTCAGCCATCACCTTCGTCACCATTGCGATCATTTCATCTTGATCGGTCGGGTCGGTTCCTATCGGCAGCGACTTCCTGAATGCGTCGATGGTCGCCAGCTGATCGACCACCGCGCGCGCTACGTCGAAAGCGGTCAAGGCAGAGACACCGATCGTCAGATGGATGGACGTGGTCTCCAAGGCCTGCGCCGAATGCACCCACCCCCGCGGTAGGTACAGTGCGTCACCCGGCGACAGCACCGTGTCGACGACCGGGTCGGCCGTGACGCGATCGCCGATCGCGGTCCGATGCTGTGTCCACGGCTGGAAGGGCAAGGGGTGGGTGTGCACGGGCTCGTGCACGATCCAGCGTTTCTGTCCTGCTACCTGCAGGACGAAGACGTCATGGACGTCGTAGTGGGCATCGAACCCACGACTGGCAGGCGGCGTGACATAGGCGTTCGCCTGAACCGGATGACCGAGATCGTCGACGACCTGGCGGACGAAGTCGATCAGCGGTGGCCACAGCCGATGCAACCCCTGCAGCACAATCGTTGCGCCCGAGACGAACTGGCTGACCACCTTGGCGGAGTCCACCTGATCGGGCATCTCTGCGCCGAACCCGGCCGGCCCGAGATAACAGTCCCCGGCCAGCACGTCCCCCTCCTTGGCCAGCCGGATGAACGGCGCGCGCACCCCGCGCTCGGCGATCAGCTCGTCGACCATCTCGGCCGACAACAGATCGTCGAAGTCACGGGGCAGCGCACCGGACCGACTGAGTAACGGCTTGCGACCCCAATACTCGGTAGCGAATGTGCCAGGATCGGTCGCGATGCAGCGATTCAGCATCGCGAAGCGGTCATGCCGTTCCGTCGGCTCCGCCGTCATGGCCACCGGGGTTCGAGCCGCCGTCGGCGGGACCTTCACCGCCTGCCGTTCCGTCGGCTCCGCCATCGTGACCTTCGGGGTTCGAGCCGCCGTCGGCGGGACCTTCACCGCCTGCCGTTCCGTCGGCTCCGCCATCGTGACCTCCGGGATTGGACCCGCCGTCGGCAGGTCCCTCTCCGCCGCCTCCTGAGGTGGTGATGTCGTCGTCATTGAGCGCCATGGTGATCCTCTCTTTCTGCGCGGCTACGTGCCGTGGAGAGTTGCCCCCTAGCGATCAATCGAAACGCCGCAAGGCGGTTCAGTGTGCGTCTGCCGGCGTCCTGATTTCGGCGAGCCCGCACAGTGCCTGCGGCAAGGGGCCCAGATGAAGCACGCCCAGGCGTTGGGTGGCCCTGGTGAGGGCGACGTACAGCTCGGCTGCGCCGCGTGGGCCTTCGGCAAGGATCCGTTCCGGCTCCACCACGAGGACGGCGTCGAACTCGAGTCCTTTTGTCTCCGACGGCACCACCGCACCAGGCACGTCTGATGGCCCGATCACGACATTGGTGCCCTCGCGGCCGTCTTCGTCACGAGCGAAATCCTCTACAGCAGTGGACAATTCATCCGCGGTGACCTGGCGGGACCATGGCTGCGCGCCGGTCGCGCGCACCGACTCCGGTTGCTGGACACCCGGAGCGAACTCGGCGAGCAGCGCGGTGGCGACGGCCATGATCTCCGCCGGGGTGCGGTAGTTCACCGACAGCGACCGGTAGAGCCAGCGGCCGGGGACGTAGGGCTCCAGCATGGTGTCCCACGATGTCGCCCCGGCCACCGATCGGCGTTGGGCCAGATCGCCGACGATCGTGAAGGATCGACTCGGACAGCGTCGCATCAGCACCCGCCAGTCCATTTCGGACAGTTCCTGTGCTTCGTCGACCACGACATGGCGGTAGGTCCAGTCCCGATCCGCCGCGGCGCGCTCGACGAGTTCGCCGGTGTCCCGCTCGACGAAGCGATCCGCCAGATCTTCGCCGTCGAGCATGTCGGTGGCCAGCAGATGGTCCTCGTCGTCCATCAGGTCTTCGCGGCTGACGAGCAGGTCCAGCACACCGGCCGCGTACTGGGCTTCGGCCTTGCGTTCCCGCTCGGCGGAATCGTCTGCCGGCTTGTCGCGGCCCAGCAGGTCGATCAACTCGTCGAGTAGCGGAATGTCCGACACCGTCCACGAGTCGCCGCCGGCGCGGTAGAGCACCTGGGCGGCGCCTGCCGCTCGCAGCCGCTCTGGTGAGGTGTAGAGCTCTGCCAGCAATGATTCCGGGGTCAGTACCGGCCAGAGTTCGTCGATCACGGCGGTGAACTTGTCGTGGTCTGCGAGCTCCTCGAGCAGGTCCGCCCGCAGGTCCTCCCATGCCCGCCGGTCCTCCCGGCTCAACCAGCCTCGGCCGATCCGGGCGATGGCTCGTTCGGTCAGCACCCAGGCGATGATCTCGGTGAACACCGCGCGAGCCTCGTTGTGCGGTCGCCCGCTTGCGCGGGCTTCCTCGCGGGCCCACTCCGCGGTCCCGGCATCGATGCGCACTGTGACGTCCGCCAACTCGATCGACACGGGCTGACCAGGCAGTCGCTGGCGATCGGCGATCGCGGCCGCCAGCACATCAAGGATCTTGCGCGAGCCCTTGAGCCGCGCGGCTTCCGGAGGATCCTCCGCGGTGACGTGCAGACCGGGCACGAGGTCGCCGGTGGTCTTGAACACCACGTCGGTCTCGCCGAGAGACGGCAGTACGCGGCCGATGTGGTTGAGGAACGCCGGGTTGGGGCCGACCACGAGCACGCCGTGGTTTTCGATGCGCTTGCGCTGGGTGTAGAGCAGGTAGGCGACGCGGTGCAGTGCCACCACTGTTTTACCGGTGCCAGGGCCACCCTCGATCACCAGCACCCCTGGGTGATCGAGCCGGATGATCTCGTCCTGCTCGGCCTGGATCGTCGCAACGATGTCGCGCATACCGTCACCGCGCGGCGCGTTCACCGCCGCGAGCAGGGCTGCATCCCCTTGCTCGCCACCAGTGGGGCGGCCGAGGACCTCGTCGGTGAAATCGACCACCTGCCGTCCGCGCGTGTGGAACTGGCGGCGCCTGCGCATGTTTTCCGGGGTCGCGGCCGTGGCGACGTAGAACGCGCGCGCCGCAGGCGCCCGCCAATCCATCAACAGCGGTTCGTAATCGTTCTCCTTGTCGAAGATGCCGATTCGGCCGATGTAGGAGTGTTCGCCCGAAATGGTGTCCAACCGACCGAAACACAGCCCGTTGTCCGCCACGTCCAGCCGTCTCATCTCTTGGGCCAGCGCACGCACTTCGGCATCACGTTCCACCAGTACAGCGCCATTCTTGGAGTCGGCGGGGCCGCGCAAAGCCGCCGTGTACCGGCCCTTCACTCGCGCGCGTTCGGCGTCGAGCTGTGCGTAGAGCCCGGCGATGTAACTCCGCTCGTACCGCAATTCGTTTTCGTGTTCTCGAGTTGTCACACGCCCCCATTTGTCCGCATCTGGCTTCGGCCAGCGATTGTGCGGCATGACCCGGGCCTTGCCGCAAGCCCCCTGGTGCGATATAGATTGATAGTGGAAGGGAAATCGATCCCTTCCATTTTTTGTGCCGGCCACCGGTAACTTGGGAGCACCATAATCCGAAGGTTCATCGGTATCGGAGGGCGAACCGTGGGCGCAAAGACGGCCGTCTGATCATGGGCGATGGTGGTCGCTTGCTCATTCCCGGTGAGACGTGCTGGCGCGTCGAGACCGCCGAACGATTCGGGTGCATCATCGACGCTGCCGACTACTTCCTCCACGCCAAGTCCGCGATGCTGCACGCTCAGCGGCGAATCATTCTGATCGGGTGGGATTTCGACACACGGATGACGTTCGAACGCGGTGACAAGACGCTTCCCGGCCCTAATCGCCTGGGCACGTTTCTTCGGTGGCTACTGAGGACTCGACCGAACCTGGAGATTTATGTGCTGATTTCGAACCTGGGGATGGTCCCTGCGCTGCAGCGGATTTGGCACGGAATGACGCCGGCGTTTCTGGTGAGCTCGATGAGCAGCAGCCGCATGCGGTTCGCAGTTGACGGCACGCATCCGACCGGTTCCGTTCATCACCAGAAGATCGCGGTTATCGACGATGTATTGGCGTTCTGCGGCGGCCTCGACTTCACCATCGCCCGCTGGGACACCACTGAGCACGGCCACCACAACCGATCGCGCCGGGCGGTCGGCCGGTACTACCCCCCTCGGCACGAAGTGGCGGCAGCGGTGGACGGTGCCGCCGCGCGCGCCCTTGGTGAACAGGCCCGCGACAGATGGCAGGCCGCGGTCGGCCAAGCGTTGACGCCGGTCGACGACGCCAAGTCCGTATGGCCTCGCGACCTCGAACCGATTTTGCGCGACGCCGAAGTCGCGATTGCCCGCACCTTGCCTGCACTCGACACCGACGAAGAAGTTCGTGAGGTCGAGGCGCTGAACCTCGCCGCGATCGCGGCCGCGCAACGCACCATCTATCTGGAGAACCAGTACCTGGCCTCCCGCAAGCTTGCCGATGCCCTTGCCGCTCGACTGCAAGAGCCGGACGGGCCGGAGATCGTCATCGTCCTGCCGCGCAACTCCGAAAGCCGCATAGAAGAGCACGCGATGGACGGAGCGCGGCATCGGCTTCTTCGCATGCTTTGGGAGGCAGACGAATACGATCGTCTTGGTGTCTACTGGCCGGTGACCGACGGCGGAGAACCGATCTATGTGCACGCGAAAGTTCTCGTTTGCGACGATCGGCTACTGCGCATCGGATCGTCGAATCTCAACAATCGGTCGTTGGGATTTGACAGCGAATGCGATCTCGCTGTCGAGGCCGATCCACGCCGCCCCGATGCCGAGGACGTTCGCCGGGCAATCGCGTCGTTGCGGGACCGATTGGTGTGTGAACACCTTGGGGTATCGGTTGACGAGCTCGACCAGGCGATGGGTGACTGCGGATCGCTTCTGCGGGGCATCGAAACGCTTCGCGGCCAGGGGAAGACGCTGCGGCGGTTCACCGATCGCACGGTGGCCGGTGAGGCCAGCCCGCTGGCTGAGAACGACTTGATGGACCCCGACCACGTTCCCCGGTCGCTGCCCGAAAGCGTGCAGCGGTTCATCGCGGGACTGACCGATTAGCCGCTGGTTCCATGGCTGCCGCCAGTGCATCCTTGTGTGCAAGCGTGTAGGCATTCAGTTGAGGAGGTCGGGTTGACGTCGGTGGCCGTACGCGTTCGCCTCGTCGCCCTGACGACTGCGATCCTGACGGTCGCCGCGCCCGCATGCGCGAGCAAGCGTGATTCCGAAACCACGGCCACGAGCACGCCGACGACGGCCGCAGAGTCGACGCCGACCACCCGGCAGTCCTGCGAAGCGGCCCTACCCGCGGCCTGGCAGCAGGCGATCGACGGCAGCGGCGTCAACACCGGCGGCATTTCGAATGTGCCGCTTGTGGTTGGTCGGGCCGGCGACGTCGTCACCGCCCGCGACACTGGCGACATCCGCGACCTACTCCTGATCGGTGCCGACAAGACCGTCGCCGAGGTGTATGCGGTGCCGGACCCGAGTCTGAACAGAGTCGGGTCCGTGGCGATGGACGAACGCTGGATCGTCGTCGGCATCGAACGCGCCCCACGCGGTGCCAACGGGATCGCGCCCCCGCTTTTCCGCATCGACATCGTCGACCGGCAGGGCGGACCGGTGCGGACGGCCGTGCAGTCGCGCGAAGAGGACTTGGACTCCGGAGGCGCGACCGTCGATTCGGTAGCCCTTTTCGGCGAGAAGGTCTACTGGATCACGCGCGACACCTATGTCGCCGACACCGGCACCATCAAGTCCTACGACCTGAACACCGGCGCCGTGGCCGACGTGGCGTCCGGCGCCATGCGCAACGTGCGTACCACGGCGGCCGGCCTGGCCTGGGACGTCGCGTGGGGCCAGAACGGCATCCGCGCCGAGTTGAAGATTCCCGACGCTCTGCCGCCTCCCGTCGCCGGAGCGCTCGGCACCGGCCAAGACCAGATGACCCTCGCCACCGACGGCACCGCGTATGCCTGGTTTACCGGAGCCGACCAGGGTGGAACCGGCGTCGCGTGGTGGTCTCCGACCGCTGGATTAGTGCGCATCACGCGCAAAGACCCGGACGGGAAGAGGCTGCTTTCCCCGTTGTACGTGGTCGGGCCGTACGTGGTGATCGCCCGAGGACGCCAAGACCAGAAATTCGACACCGCCACGACCGTCATCGACACGCGCTCGGGCGCGGTCACCTACCTGCGCGAGACCGTCGGAGGCGCGGACGGCGGGACCGTCGCGGTGGGCTTGGGCGGGAACTTGAAGCGGCTCCCGACACGAGCGGGAATCGTCCGCGCCGACGCCCTTCCCCCGTTCTCCTGCTGACGCATGTTCGATGAGTGCCAGGTACGAACCCGTCTGCGCTGCAGAAGGCCTGCGGCACCTCTCACATTCCGACTGTCCGGAAGGCCTCACGAGCCCGCGACCCGGCGGGCCTTGGCGCGCCGTTTTCCCTCGTGCATAGCGGCGACCCGAGCAACGGGGATGGTGCGGCCGTGCTCGATCAAATCGCTTGGCAGGCGCTGTGGTTCGGGCATGGACTCCGCCCACGGGTCCGTGCCCCCAAGCGCATCGATCGCCGAGTGCACCGTGAAGTCGGCGGGATCGGCTCGGTCCAAGTCTGACCAGTCCAAGGGGAACGAAACCGGTGTGCCCGACCGGAGGCGGGGGCTGTAGGCGGCGGCAACGGTAGCGCCGCCGGCACGGGTGGAATCCACGAACACCTTGCCGCCGCGATCCTCGACGATGAAGGCCGTTGTCGCCAAGCCGGGGTCGAGTGCCTCGGCCCGAGCGGCGAGCGCACGGGTCGCGGCGGCCACATCGTCGACAGGAGCCGCGTCATCGATCGGTACGAACACGTGAATTCCCTTCGCGCCGCTCGTCTTCACCGCGCCGGCCAACGCGCAGTCCGACAGCACCTGGCGTACCAGATGTGCCACAGCGACCACGGCGGCGAAATCGTCGTCGGCCGGCGGGTCAAGATCGAGCACCATATGCGTCGGCCGGTAGATGTTGTCGGACAGGCCGAGCGTGGGGTGGTACTCGACAGCGCGCTGGTTCGCGAACCACAGCAGGGTCCGTCGATCGTCACACAGCGCATAGTGCACCTCTCGCTTGGAGGCCTCTGCCCAGATCGGGACGGTTCTCACCCAGTCCGGGGTGTACTTGGGCACGTTCTTCTGCATGAACGGTGCCTGCCCGCGCAGCACCCGCAGCACGGTCAGCGGGCGGCCCGCCAACCCGGGCAGCATCCGGTCGGCCACCGCGTCCAAGTAGTCCACCAGGTCGCGCTTGGTGGCGCCCGCTTCCGGGCTCAGCGCTTGGTCGAGGTTGGTCAGTTTCACCCCGGCGCGCTCCTCTTGGGCGCTCATCTGGCCACCCTATGCGGGCGAAGTAGGGTTGCCACCCATACGTTCTCAATCGCCGCTGCCGGGATGGTCGATCCCGCTCGTCTTCGTGGTGGGAGCCATTTCGCAGTACGTCGGCGCCGCCATCGGCGTCTTCCTTTTCGAGACGACCGAACCGGCGACCGTCGCCTGGCTGCGGGCCGCCGCGGCCGCGGTGGCTCTGGTGGCGTGGCGCCGGCCATGGCGTCGTCGGCTGAGCCGGCGCCAAGCCGTCATCGCCTTGATCTTCGGACTCGTGACGATCGGCATGAACATCGCCATCTACGAAGCAATCTCGCGAATTCCGCTCGGCACCGCGGTCGCGATCGAGTTCCTCGGCCCGACAGTGGTGGCCGCACTGGGCTCGCGCCGACGACGCGATCTCGTCGCCGTCGGTCTCGCCTCAGCGGGCGTGCTTCTGCTGGCCGGAGTGGAATTCGATGCCAATCTGACCGGAGTGCTATTCGCGGTGGTATCGGCTGCGATGTGGGCTGGCTACATTCTCGTCGGCAAGAGGGTGGCAGACACGGGTGACGGTCTCGACTCCCTTGCGGTCGGGATGTCATTGGCTGCGGTGGTTCTCGCGCCCGCCATCCTCGTGCCACAGGCGCGCATCGACGCGTCGGTCTTCACCGATTCACGGACGTGGCTGCTCGGTCTCTGCATTGGGCTGCTGTCGACGGCGATCCCTTATGCGCTGGATCAACTCGTCCTCTTCCAGATAGGCAGCGCAAAATTCGCGCTCCTGCTGGCGCTGCTGCCCGCCGCCGCGACTCTGATCGGCGTCGTGGTGCTGCGCCAGATTCCGACGCTCCCGGAAATTGCCGGCATCGGGTTGGTCATCATCGCGCTGCTGCTGAGCGCGCGAGAATCGCCGAAGACGCAGGCAGAGGCTCCGCAGTCGCCACTGATCTGACGATCTTCGCGGCGATGGCATTCTGGCTGGATGGGCTTGCTCATCGTTCGCCTGGTCGAGTTGCTGATCGTGATCGTGCCGCTGATCGGCGTGCTCTTCGCCGGTTTCAAGGCGGTCTCCAAAGTTCGCGAACGCCAGGACGAAGCCCCGTCGGTCGAGGCGCCGGACAGCGGAAGGACCAACAAAAAAGCACAGTGGCAGGCGATCGTGCGCACAACGAAAGAGCATGACCGGACCGACACCCGCTGGCTGGACTACGAACTCGACGTCAGCAAGCTGCTCGACTACCCGTTGATGACCGACATGCGCGATCCGCTCACCCAGCGGTTCCACCGCGCCAAGCTGCGGGCGGATCTGCTCCGTCCCGCCGACGCAGGCGACCTACTCGACGACAGCGACGCCGCACGCCAATACCTCGACGCCGTGGAGGAGTACGTGACGGCGTTCGACGTCGCAGAGGCCGAGGCGATGCGCAGGCGGCGACGCGACTTCTCGCGTGAGGAACAACAACGACTTTCGCGGGCCCATAGCGCGCTGCGGATCGCGGCCGACACCGCGGCTACGCCGCAGGAACGCGGACGGGCCTTCGACGTCGCGCGCGCCGAACTCGACGGTCTGATCGTGCTCCCTGAGCGCACCCGCGCCGCGATCGAGCGCGGTATCACCGGTGAGCTCGACAGCTAGCGTCAGCGCGGTGGGTCCCCAGACCCCTATCCGGCATTCTCCTCGACGAGCGATTCGTCGTGGCCGTTGAGGTGAGACTCGTCGTGGTCGTGATGCTCGTGCTCGTTTGCTTCATGTTCGGGGTGCTCGGGTTCCGGGTACTGGAGGTGTTCGGTGCCCGGCACGCCACCAAGGGCCTCGATGGCAGCCCGGATCTTTGCTGCTTCGTCGTCGTTCGGTGTTGCGCACGCCTCGAGCTCATCCGGAAGGTCAGCGCGGAGCCCCGTCCCGTTGGCGACCTCCTCGGCGGACAACCTGGCGTGGACGCGCGTGACGTACAGCTGCTGGCCCAAACTCGAACCGGTGCCGCGGCGGCGTGCTCCATGAGGGAGTCGTAGCGTCGCCGCACATTGCTGACCTCCACGACGACCGCGGGTGAGGGCCTATTGCTGCTTGCGGCGTCGGCCAGCGCTGCGCGCAACTTCCGGATGCCCTCGAGCACGACATCGGCACGCTTGTGGAATTTCTTGTCCTCGGCGAACGGCAACGCATCGATGGCCGCGCCGTACATGTGCATCGCCGCCTCCGAGAGACTGACGATGATTGACGAATCATCCTGCGGCGCGGCTTGTCCCATGGGCCCTCAACTCTCTAGGGGTCAATTCCAAAAGCAGTGAGCAGCCGGCGACGCGTGCTTCTCCGTAGCCCGCTCGACCTGAGCACGGGTTGACACTAGCGGTCCTTGGCGTGCTGCGACACTGCGAGTCCTCACGCCGGGCGTGACGTGGAAGTAAGCGCAGGCCGAACCTCGGAGGAGCCCGACCGGGCGGACGGTGTGAAGATAGGTGCGCAATGCGGCCCTAGTCTGTACCCGCAAGGCGGGGAGGCTCGGGGCGCAACGGGAGGTCCAGATGACCGGACTAGTCGAATCCACCACGCCCGACAACCAGTCAGAACGCGGCGACGTGCGCGATGTCACGGAGCCGATACCCCCTGCTGTCCCGGCGCGCCGAGACGGCGGTGGGTTCGCTGCAGTCGACGGCTGGCGTCGAGGCGGGTGGTTGGTCTGCGGTGTCGCAGGCGGTCTGGCCATCGTCTGGTTCATTCTTCTCGGGCCCGGCGAGACGGGATCAAAGGCGGACTGGTTCTTCGGCGCCGTCGTCTTCTGCGCCGTGATGGTGGCCTTGTGGCAGCTGGTGCTTACGCAGAAACTCCATACCGCCGAGATGGAGAGCCAGTACAAAGCACACCGTGCCGAGATGGACGCGCAGCGGCAGCAGGCCCGCCTCGATCGCAGTCACCTGCTCAATCAGCTGCAGAAGCAGCGGTGATCGAGGTATCGCGGGCGGTGAGTGCGCACACGCAGATGCTGGCAACCCTGTGGAACCGGGGAGCGAGCATCCTGCACAGCGAGGACCGCGACAAGCCGGAGCAGGCGATGCTGCCGATCTTCGAGCAGATCGGCCAGGTCGTGAACGACTTCTCGACCGAGTTGGCCAATGCCTACCAGATCGTCGAGGACGACCGTCTGAATCAGGCGGTGGAGGGGTGTCAACGAGGCCGTCCTGATGGCGATTCGCGTCGCGCAGGACGTGTGTGACGACGTCGTCGACGGTGGCTCAACCCAACCCAATCCCATACCGCCCGTGCAGCGGCTCATGTACGAGAAGGCCGCAGAGGCGCGGCGTCTCGCGTGGGACCTGCTCAGGACCGGGCTCGAGACTTAGTTCTGTCTAGGAACCTGCCAAGCGAGCCGCCGCGGCGGCCAGCGACTGGTTGATCTTCTCGCGATCGTCGCCCATCCCGACCAGGACGTCGATGGTGAGCGGCGCCAGGATCTGGGTGAGGCCATGCCCTTCGTGCCCGAAGAACCCGGCCATTTCGAGCATCACCTCGCCGTGGGTGAGGCTCCACAGCCGGCCTGCGGTGGCTAGCTCGCCGTCATCGCGGATGCGGCCGGCTGCGACCATGCGGCGCACCATATTTCGCAGTGCGTCGAACGACGCCGGCCACTCGGCCCGAGTGGAGTTGCCCGTGACCGTGAGATCGGTGCGATATCCGTTGAGCGACTCCGGGGGCGGGGTGCCGAAAATGAGCACGTACCGCTGCGGGTTGGCCAATGCGAACTCGCGGTAGGCGGTCCCCATCATGAAGAAGTCGGCCACTGGGTCGTCTGTCTCCTCGATCTGCGTCATGGCCTGGGTGAAACGTGCGAAAACCTCGGCGGCGATGGCGTCGATCACGCCGGTCATTCCCCCGAAATGCGTGTACACGGCCATGGTCGACGTGCCGGCCTCGGCCGCCAGATTGCGCACGCTGAGCGACTGGAGACCGCCGCCTTCCAGTAGGCGAATGCCAGCCTCGACCAGATGGTCCCGAATCTCACTCACCCTTGCCATGCTGCCATAACAGTGTTATAAAGGTAGCGTTCATAACATTGTTATGGGGAGGTGTCGTCATGACGAACCGCTATCTCGAGGACGAGTTCGCACCGCTGGACCGGGAGTACACGCTGACCGACCTGGAGGTCGACGGAAAGATCCCGGATTACCTGGACGGGCGGTATCTGCGCAACGGCCCGAATCCGATCGGCGAGGTCGATCCCGAGCTTTATCACTGGTTCGTCGGCGACGGCATGGTGCACGGCATCCGCATCCGCGACGGCAAGGCGGAGTGGTACCGCAACCGCTGGGTGCGCGGTCCCCAGACGGCCAGGGCGCTTGGCGAGAAACCGCCGCAGGGGGAATTCCGGCTGTCGGGAATCGGCGCAAACACCAACGTGATCGGACATGCCGGCAAGACGCTCGCCCTGATCGAGGGCGGGGTCGCCAACTTTGAATTGACCGACGAGCTGGACACCGTGGGGGTCTGCGACTTCGACGGCACACTGACCGGGGGATACACCGCCCATCCCAAACGTGACCCGAAAACCGGTGATCTGCACGCGGTTTCGTACAGCATGTACCGCGGCAACACGGTGCAGTACTCGGTCATCGGTGCGGACGGCAAGGCGAAGCGCACCGTCGACATCGAGGTGTCAGGCAGCCCGATGATGCACGACATGTCCCTCACGGAACGTTACGTCGTCTTTTACGACCTACCGGTCACCTTCGATGCAGGCCAAGCCGCCACGATGACCGTGCCTCGGGGGCTACGCCGCCCCGCGCGAATGTTGTTGTCGGCGTTGATCGGCCGAATCCGCATCCCCGATCCGGTGTCTGCGCGGCAACCGAGCGGCAATGAATCTGACCGGCGATTCCCGTACTCGTGGAACCCGAGATATCCCGCCAGGGTCGGTGTGATGCCACGCGACGGTGACAACTCAGACGTTCGCTGGTTCGACGTCGAACCGTGCTACGTCTTCCACCCGATGAATGCCTACGACGACGGCGACACCATCGTGCTCGACGTGGTGAGGCACCCGAAGATGTTCGACACCGATCATCTCGGACCCAACGACGGCCCGCCGACGCTGGACCGTTGGACCGTGGACCTTGCCGACGGCAAGGTGCGAGAATCGCGAGTCGACGACCGCGGCCAGGAGTTCCCCCGCGTCGACGAACGACTGGTCGGCAAGCGGCATCGGTACGGCTATGCACCGACGATCGGCGACGGCTTCACTGGAAACGGCGTGCTCCTCAAGCACGACCTCGTCGGCGGCAATACTGCGTCGCGCTCGTTCGGTGGTGGTAAAGCGCTGGGCGAGTTCGTCTTCCATCCTTCGTCGCCGGAGGCCGCCGAGGACGACGGGGTCCTCATGGGCTATGTCTATGACCGCGCCTCTGATCGAAGCGAGCTGGCAATCGTCGATGCGCAAACGCTGCAGGACGTCGCCAGCATCAAGCTGCCGCACCGGGTGCCCGCCGGCTTCCACGGAAACTGGGTGCCGACGACAACCAATTGACAAGTACTACCCGGTGAGCGAAATCGCCGGCACGTATGTCAGTGGTTTTCGAGCAGCCGAGCGGCTGGTGTGAAGGTCTCCTAGAGTCATCGATATGCCCACGATCACCACGAGCGACGGCGTCGACATCTTCTACAAGGACTGGGGCTCTGGCCAACCGATCGTGTTCAGTCACGGGTGGCCGCTGTCGGCCGACGACTGGGACAACCAGATGTTGTTCTTCCTCGCCGAGGGCTATCGCGTAGTCGCCCACGACCGTCGAGGGCACGGGCGGTCGTCCCAGGTCGGCGACGGCCACGACATGGACCATTACGCGGATGATCTCGCGGCTGTCGTCGAGCACCTCGACCTGCACGACGCGATCCACGTCGGGCACTCCACCGGGGGTGGCGAGGTGGCGCATTATCTGGCTCGCCACGGCGAGAGCCGTGCGGTGAAGGCGGCGTTGATCAGCGCGGTGCCGCCGCTGATGCTGAAGACCGACGCCAACCCCGAGGGTCTGCCCAAGGAGGTGTTCGACGACTTGCAGGCGCAGCTGGCCGCCAACAGGTCGGTGTTCTATCGCGACCTGCCGTCGGGACCCTTCTACGGCTTCAACCGCCCCGGGGTCGAGTCGTCCGAGGCGATCATCGAGAACTGGTGGCGCCAGGGCATGATGGGCGGCGCCAAGGCCGGCTACGACGGCATCGTGGCGTTCTCCCAGACCGACTTCACCGAGGATCTGAAAAAGATTCAAATACCGGTTCTGGTCATGCACAGCGAGGACGATCAGATCGTGCCCTATGTGGCCGCGGGACCGAAGTCGGCAGAGCTGTTGGCCAACGGAATCCTCAAGACCTACAAGGATTTTCCCCACGGGATGCCGACTACCCATGCGGACACCATCAACGCCGATCTGCTGGAATTCATCCAGTCCTAGCCGTCGTTCCCGTCCGCCTCGTCCTCGTCGGGGATGAGGTATCGCTCGGGGTGGTGGTAGTTGTTGACGCGGGCTTGGCCGGTGTCGAGGTGCGGTGGTGGGATCCATTCGGTGCGGCCGTCTTTGCGTTTGCGTGTCCTCCAGCCGCCGGGTGTGACGCGGCGGTTGTCGCCGCCGCAGGCCAGGGTTTCGTCGGTGATGTCGGTCTTTCCGCCGTTGGCCCAGTCAGCGGTGCGGTGGTGAACCTCGCTGTGATACGCCGGCGCGGTGCAGCCGGGGAATGTGCAGCCCCGGTCTCTGGCGTAGAGCACGATTCGTTGCGCGGGGGAGGCCAACCTTCGACTGCGCCCGAGGTAGAGCGGTTCTTCGGTGTGGTCGTCGAATACCGCCAGATAGTGATGGGCGGCCGCGGCTTGGCGGATCACCTCGGCCATCGGCAGCAGAGTGCCCCCGCCGGTGACGGCATGGCCGTTGCCCGACTCCAACTCCGTGAGCGTGGTCGACACCACGACGGTGACCGGCAGCCCGCGGTGGCTGCCCAATTGCCCGGAGGCCAGCATCGCCCGGCACAGCGCTGTGAGCGCGTCGTGATTGCGCTGCCCCGTCGAGCGAACATCGCTGACCCACCGAATCCGGTGCCGGGTCGCCGTCGATACGCGGGGTGTCGTCGTCGGGGTTGCACATGCCCGGCGCGGCCCACTTGGCCAACACCGCATCCAGCACCGCGCGGGCCTCGGGATCCAGCCGGCCCCGCACCTCGCTCATCCCATCGGATTGCTGGGTGCCGATGACCAGATAGCGCCGCCGCGCCCGGTCTCCCTCGCTGAGCTGTCCATCCTGATCGAGCAGCAGCGCCAACCGGTCGGCGACCTGCCGCAACTCCTCGGGTTTGAGCCCGCACGCCAGCTCGGCCAGCTGCGCCTCGGCGGCCGCACGGGTCGCGTAGTCGACAAAGCCGGGCAGCTGATCGAAGAACCGCCGAATGATCCGCACATGCTCACCCCCGACATCGCCGCGGCGCTGCGCGGCGGCCGTCTGCCGACAACACCGGCTCCAGAGCCTCTCCGGTCAGCGCCGTGCGCGGCCCCAACTCCTGCGCCTCGCCGACGCGCCGATGCGCCTCGACCTTCGAGATCCGCAACAACGTCGCCAACGCCGCCGCCAACGTCGGCTCACCCAACTCCGCGATCGGCACCTCGGCCAGCGCCGCGACCAGACGATGCGTCATCGCCGGCAGCCGACGCGTCAACCGCTCCCACTCAGCGGCTGCCGCCGTGCGCTCCGCGGTCGCCAACCCGTCCAGCGGCTCGCCCAACAGCGCCTCCAACTCAGCACCCAACGCCGCGATCCGCTTAACAACAGCCACCGAACTCATACATCGAACACTAGTTCGAACCACCGACAAGAACCATACACTAACCGGCGCCAAGGCAGCCTGTCAGTAGATCGGCGGGTTGACGCCGTTCGGTGCGGGGTCCGGCACCGGCATGCACAATCCGGTGTTCACGTCGAGCGCCTTTCCCGGCAGACAGAACGGTGCGCAGTTGTTGGTGACGCCCGTCTCGCCGGGCAGGCACGCCGAGCTGACGGCAGGTGTGAAGACGATGACCCCGGCCATCGGCACCGCCGCCAGCGCCCCTACGGACACGGCCGCAGCGGTAAGCCTTCGCAATGGGTGCGACATGGTGGCTCTCAGGGTAACGCCGAGGTATGGCAGCCTCAATGGAGTGATCAGCCGCAAACGCGTCGTCATCGCCGGACTCGGCGACAGCGGTGTCCTCACGGCCATTCGGCTGGCCCGGCACGCGGACGTCGTCGGCATCTCGGCCAAGCCGGCGTTGGTGAGCGGGCAGGAACTGGGATGGCGGCTGTCCCGGCCGGAGGAATGGGCCCGTGCCAACTGGATTCCCTTCGACCGGTTCCGTGCGCTGGACCGGGTGCGCACCGTTCACGGCACATTGACCGGCGTGGACCTGGCCGGGCGCACCGTTTCCATCCGCGGCGACGACGGGACGTCGACGCAAGAGACCTACGACGCACTCGTCATCTCCACCGGCGTTACCAACGGATTCTGGCGAACCCCGAACCTGCAGTCGCACAACGAGATCGGGGATGATCTAAGAAGAACGCATGCGCGCCTGACCGATGCTGAGTCGGTGATCGTCGTGGGCGGCGGTGCGGCGGCGATCAGCAGCGCAGCGCAGGTCGCGACCACCTGGCCGGACAAGCGGGTCGACCTGTACTTCCCCGGCGAGCGCGCATTGCTCTCACACCACCCGCAGATATGGGCGAAGGTCGAGCGGCGGCTCACCGATGTGGGCGTGGTGCTGCACCCTGGGCACCGTGCGGTGATTCCCGACGGCTTCATGTGCGACGAGCTCACCAGCGACCCGATCCGGTGGAGCACCGGACAACCCCCCGCATACGCAGACGCGGTGCTGTGGGCGATCGGACGAGTGCGGCCGAACACCGATTGGTTGCCCTCCGAACTCTTGGACGAGCGGGGCTTTGTTCGGGTGACCCCGCAGCTGCAGGTGCCCGACCATCACGGCGTGTTCGCGGTGGGTGACGTCGCGGCGACCGATCCGCTGCGCAGCTCGGCCCGTAACCGCGGGGACGGGATTCTCGCGCACAACGTTCGCGCGGAGTTCGCGGGCAAGCCGCTGCGCTCCTTCCGGGCCCCGACGCGCCGCTGGGGTTCGGTGCTGGGTGTGCAGCCGAACGGGCTGGAGGTCTTCACCCCCAAGGGTCAGGCGTTCCGATTCCCGGCGTGGTCGTTCGACCGGGTGTTGATGCCGGTGATCGTCCGCTGGGGAATCTACCGCGGGGTGCGCGACAACCAACCCACTAGCCTGGCACCGTGACAGCACACTGGACACCGGCCCGGCTCGGCGACCTGACCGGCAAACGCATCATCGTGACCGGTGCGACCAATGGTGTCGGCCTCGGCACGGCGCGTGCGCTGACGCGCGCCGGCGCCCACGTGATCATGGCGGTGCGCAACACCGAACTCGGCGCGCAGCGCGCCAAGGAGATCGGCGGCTCGACCTCGATCGCCAAGGTCGATCTCGCTGACCTGTCGTCAGTCCGCGCGTTCGCCGATGCGCTCGACGAGGACGTCGACATCCTGATCAACAACGCGGGCATGCTCACCCAGACTCGTGAGGAGACCGTCGACGGGTTCGAGAAGACGATCGGCACGAACCTGCTCGGCCCGTTCGCGCTGACGAATCTGATCTTTCCGCGGGTGCGTTCGCAGATCATCAACGTCGGATCGCACGCGCATCGAGGCGCCACACTGCGACTCGACGACATGCACCTCCGCTCCACCAAGTGCAACGTGATGGGCGCCTACGCTCGCTCGAAGCTCGCGGTGATGTTGTGGGGCCTCGAGCTGGATCGCAGGCTGCGGGCGGCGAATTCGCGCGTCGTCACCCAGCTGACACATCCCGGTTGGGTGGCATCGAATCTGTCCAATGTCTCCGACCGTCCGGTGATGGCCGTCGCGGACAAAGTGGTCAGGAGGGTGGCGAACGTGTTCGGGAACGACATCGATGCGGGCGCGGCGACGACGCTGTACTGCATCAGCGAACCAGTGCCGCCGGGCAGCTACATCGGCTACGACGGAGCCTTCGGCTTCAAAGGCGCCCCGGTGATGCTCGGCCGGACCGCGCTAGCCTGCGACTACGACGTCGCCGCGCCGAGTGTTCGAGTTCGCCGAAAAGGAAACCGGCACAACACTTCCCGTCTAGGTCGAGGCCTAGGCCGGAGAGCCGTCGGCCACCCGGGGGACCGGCTGCGGATGCCTCGGCGGTGTCGAGCACCAACTCCGCAACCCGCGACCGGTGCTGCTCGGCACTGCCGAGCAGCGCGGCATCGGTGGTGGCCCGCTTGAAGTACAGGTGCGCCTGGTGTTCCCACGTGAACCCGATGCCGCCGTGCACCTGGATCGTGTCGGTCGCGATCCGGGAAACGCCGCCGAGCAGGTCGCCTGCGCGATGCTCACCGCCAGCGCCGGGTCATCCGATCCGTCCGAAAGCGCCCACACCGCGTGGTACGCCGTGGAACGGGCGTGCTCGAGGTCGACGAGAAGGTCGGCCAACCGGTGTTTGACCGCCTGAAACGACCCGATCGGCCTGCCGAACTGCAGCCGCGACTTCGCGTATTCGACCGACAGGTCAAGCAGATGTTGTCCCGCGCCGACCTGCTCGGCCGCCAGCAGCGCCGACCCCACCTGCAGTGCGTGCTCGATGATCCGTTCGGCTTCACCGGGACCGGCCACCAGCCTGCCGGGAGCGTCGGACAGCGCGACGGTGGCTTGCGGCCGGGTCAGGTCGAGCGTGACCAGCGAAGTGCGTCGCACCCCAGGGCCCGCGACGTCGACGGCGTACAAGTACACCCCGTCCGCACCTCGCGCGGCGACGAGCAGATCGTCTGCCGCGCCCGCATCGACGACGCGCTCGACGGTTCCGTTAAGCGAATGGCCGTCCGCGATGACCGTGACGGCCTCCGGCGCTCCGGCGCGGTCGGCGACGGCGAACGCGGCGGTCCTGCGGCCCTCGACCAGCTCGGTCAACAACCCGTCACGCACCGCGCCCGCCGGTGCCGCCACCAACGCCGGTATCGCAAGGAACACGGTCCCGAAGATCGGCGCTCGGGAGTCGGCAGCAGTCGTTGACTTCGGGGTTCAGGCCGAGGGTGGATTCGCCCGAACGCCGAGCGCCGAGCGCCGTCAGCGTAGGCG
>CAWDSB010000017.1:0-302555 GCA_963804905.1 uncultured Actinomycetota bacterium
CCCTGATCCAGCGCCGTGTCGCATGACTGATCCGTTGCCGTCCGACGATGGGCCAGCGAAGGAGGTGGAGCCCAGGCCGCCAACCCGGACTCCACCAACAACACCTACACCGTGTATGAGACAGATTACTACGACGGATGGACATGTTCCTGGCACACACCGCAGGATGTGCCGTCTCAGTTGCGCCGTAGGCGTGCCTGGTCGTATCGGTGCCCACGACTTGACTCCGGTCGACGCGACCCCGCCTCGGCGGTGAAGTGGTGATGACCGAAGCAATTGACGAGACATCGTTACTCGCCGACGCCTTCACCGCGGCCGAGCTGCAGCACATGATGTTCGAACCGCTGCGCGAATTCGTGCCCAGCATCGTGACAGAACGGCCGTTGGCGCATCGACGGCGACACCATACAGGCCGCGGCTGACAAGATGGAGCATCGCAAGAAAGCCCAAACCAACCTGGGCGACAAGTCACTCGACGCGGTCAAGTTCGTCAACTCAAGGGAATCCACCACGCCGAAAGAACTCGCTGCGCACCTCGGCATCGACAACAAGATCGCCGGGAACCTGTTGGCCGACTTGGCAAGTAGCGACCATATCCAAAAGAAACACCGAGGCACCTACGTCGGCATAGGTAGTGAAAGGGGTGAAAAGGATGAAACAGCAGGTACTGGACCTGCGATTTCATCGCCTTCACCTCATTCACCACACCTAGACCAGCAGGCCGTAACACTCAATCGGACATCGGAAACCGATCGGCAGACAGTCATCGCGGACAAGCAAGCCGCCATCGGCAAGGGGGCGACCATCTCTAACCGACACCCAACCCAGCGACCCCGGCCAGTCGCCATTTACATACCGCAGCGATTTTCATTGCGCAACTGGCAGACGGGGTCAGAATCACCAGCGCATGCCCGAAACATGACCCCTGGACAGTCGCGAATCTCTCTCCCGCATTTCCCACTACCACCAACACCCACCAAAACCGAAGGAATGCACCAGATGTCTGAATCCATTCGTCCGATTGACCAGTCCCGTGCATGCCGGATAGCTCTGGGCACCCTCTAGGGTAACGACACGCTGATTACCGAGGCGCTTGACGAAGCGCACGCGGAGGACAAGTTTCTTGCTGTCCTGGCCGCAACGACGCGGTCGTGGATGTTCACGTCGCTGCGCTACGCCGGGGAGCAGTCCACGCGGGAAGCCCTGCAGGCCGCCATCTTCGACGCTGAGGTTGAGGATGATGACGAATCCGAATGACGATGACGACGGGAGGCCCCGCGTTCAGGTCTTCAGACGATACGACGACTTTGGGCGCCTGCGCGACCCTTTAGAAGTTGACGAAGACGCCGCCGGTCATTGGGATGCCACGCGGTGGCGCGACAGGCCGCCGCTGTAAGCGCGAATTGTCGCGGCTTATCGGTAAACTGGGAAGCGTCCTCCTCAGGATGTTGCTGGTGGGGCATTGACCCGTCCGTCCGCAGGGCCCCGCGGGCCAGCGGGCAGCGCACCCCCGCAACCTCTGCAGGGGTTCAGCCTTGGTTAGGTCCAGGTGAGGGCAGGAGTTTCGCCAAGCGCCACCGCATTTCGGTGGGCCAGCCCCGTGAGACCCGCCTATGTACCGTTCGTCTCCCAAGCAAATCCGAAACTGTTTGTGCTGCGCTGCACCGTATTCCGGTGGGCCAGCCGGATTCGCTTAAGGAGCGAACAATGTCACGTAGAGAAACCCTCCGAGAAAAGGCCCGCGAGCTTCAACCCGATCTGGACCCGGCGAGTGAGATCGCCGCGAAGGCCGACGCCGAGAACCGGGCCATGACGCCCGAGGAGACGGCGATCTTCGACCCCATCATCACCAAGGCCAAAGACATCAACAACGCGCTGAAGCAGATCCGCGCCGACGAGGACGTGTTCGCCGAAGCGAAGGCAATATCCGAACGGGTCGGCGTGACAAGCGGTTCCACCACGCTTGGCGCTGTGAAGGCGGGCAAGCAGTTCGCGTTCAAGCGGATGGCTCCCGAAGTTGTCCGCAAGATCGAGCTGGGTGTCGATGGTCAAAAGGCGCTAGCCACCTCCGGCAGCGTCGTCGTCGGGCAGGACTTCGAAGAGTCGCCCGTCGCGCTCGGGAAGCCCGCCAACTCGCTGCTGAGTGTGTTGCCGAGCAAGGTGCACAGCCAACCCGAGTTCGCCTATCTGCGGCAATCCGTTCGCACTAACAACGCCGCCGTAGTTGTCGAGGGCACGGTAAAGCCGATCAGCGTCTACACCACAGTTCGTATCGAGGACAAGCTAGACGTCTTCGCACATTTGTCCGAGGGCGTGCCACGGTTCTGGTTCGAGGACAACGACACCCTTGAGCAGTTCATCGCTGACGAGTTGATGTACGGGCTGGAAAAGGCAGTCGCGGCGATGGCACTTGCCGACATCGCCGGCACCTCCGGTATCCAAACGCAGGCGTACTCAAGCAGCGTGCTGCAGACATCGCGTAAAAGCTTGACGAAGCTCGAGGTCGTCGGGCACGCACCGGCAGCGTTCGTCCTGCACGCCAACGACTGGGGAGCACTGGAACTGCTGATCACCGCGGCCGACGCCATCAACTATCAAGGCTTGCCGTATGACGCCGCTAGCCGACGCCTGTTCGGCGTCCCGGTCGTGGTGTCCCTGGCTCAGACCGAAGGTGTCGCGCACACGCTCGGGGAGGGCGCAGCCCGCCTCGAAACAGACAGCGGCGGTGTCCGTGTTGATTGGTCGGAAACGTCTAACACCGACGACTGGTCGAAGAACCTCACGCGGGGACACTGTGAGGGTCGGTTCGCTACGAGTGTGATGCGGCCGCTTGCGGTCGTCTCGGCAGACCTCACGGCATAACAGGCTCGTGGTGTGCCGGGTGACTCCTCACACTTCGGCCCGCCACGACCCCCGGGTATAGGGGTCAATGCCTCTGACTAACGGGACCGCGGACGCCGCGGTTTCGTCCATTTTCGCGGAGAAGTGTTGTGTACACACGGTTACATCGACGATCCCGACGCACCGTCCGCCGCGCTCGACGACCTGCTGCCGTGTTAGCCGCGCCTGGCGTCCCGACCGGTGAAAATCGGACGAGGAGACCTCGCCTCCGGCGGCGAGTAGCGTTGGCCTTGTCGCGCTTCTGCGGCAACAAGCCCCGTTGGGAGGGGGACATGGGTGACCTCACGCGCCTAGCCGATCAAGCCGCCGAAGCCCTGCTCACGGCAATTCGAGACCAAGCGCGAACGGCTAGTGATTTAAAGTTGCTTCAGCTGGCCCAGGCGTATTCATTGATCGTTTCGACCGAGGTCAGCACAAGGCTGGCGGACGAGGGCGCAACCGCCGTAGCGGAATCCTTGGCGGAGTTTGAGTCGGGGGTCGTATCGTCCATCGCGCCGCCGGAGTACCCCAAGGGGGTGTAGTGAAGGCCCGTGCCGGGCGCGACCCCTTGAACTGCATCCCCTCCGTCTATGAGGGCGCTTACGCGGGATTAGTCCCGCTCTGTTGGGTTGGTTTCGCGTTCACGGATAGCCCGCGCTTCGCGGTGGAGATCTTGGGCTTGTTTCCGTAGTTGAGTGGCCCGACGGTGGACGTCGTCAGCGGCTTTGTGGGCCTCGTCTGCTGACTCGTGGGCGCGGTGTGCGTTCGCTTCCGCGTCGTCAGCTCGATCGGCTCCCGCGGCCGCCGCGTCATCTGCTTTCCCATTGCTACACCTCCGTTGAAGGATTTGGCACAGCATACTGGTCGCGGCGCATGGAGATCCGCACTGTTGCTGGCCCTTCGAGTGCCGTGCTATGAGGTGTTGAGTGGTGGTCCGTACACCACGGCGTCGCAGGTTCGGCAGTGCTAGGAGGTGTGGCCGCCGCCGTGACCGAGGCAGGCGACGTGACCGACAAGGACTTGGTTCGGGCCGAGCGGATGCCCGTTCGGGCAGCGGTATGGAGGCTGCATCATCCACTTGCCGTTGGTCGTCCGGACAAGGTCGCCCTCCACCCATAACAGGCTATCCGCCGTTCCGACATGGCGGAGTTACTTACCTGGCGGATAGGTAGTTCTTCCCATCTAGGCAGTGGAATCTGGCTGCTGGGCGATTACAAAAGCACCGCTTGGGCATGGAGCATTTTCCTCACAGACCACGAGAGGAATTCACGATGATCGAGTCAGCCAGCCCCAAATTGGCCCGCTTCAAGTACGCAGCGATGTTCCTCGGCGCCCTGGCCGTGGCCGCGACCCCGCTCGCTTATCCCGCCATTGCAACCGCCGAACGAGTATGGGACATCGAGGAATACGACAACTGCATGGACGCGTTCGCTTGGCAGCAGATGGATATGAGCATCAACGAACAGAAAGGAATTCACGAGGCTTGTTGCGAAAAGAGCGGCGGCGTCTTTACGGACGACGGCTATCTTGGTAAATGTTCGGCCCCGCCTGGCGATGCGAAAGGTTCACGGCAGCTTCCGGGCAACGTGCACATTCCATCCGACATCGCCACCGCACCCACAGTGACTAAAGCACCGCTGCGGCCGATTCAGGTCCCATCCGACCTCGCGACCGTATCAACGGTGAGCCAAGGCAACGAGTTGGCGTCGTGAAGTCTTTCGGTGAAGCCACCTACTGGCACAACCACCCCGACTTGTTACGCCTCGCACAGAACATGCGCGAGCAGTTGGAACAACAAAGGATGACGGTGTACGAGTTACCCCGTTGATCTATTGCCCCGCCAGGAATTGACAACGCTGGAGCACCGCGATGGTATTCAGCTACCTAAGAGCTTCGGTGAGTGCGGTGAGTCTTTCGGCGAGGAGCTTGGTAGTCGGACTCTCGGTAGACCTCGCGACCTCACGGAACTTGTTGCTTGCTGTGGCGGCCCATGGCGCTGCGTTGCTCATTAGCGGTGACCGTATCGGTCAGCACTGACACAACGTGGACAACAATTTTACTGAAGTTGTTCGAGCGCAGAAGTCCTGCCTAACCAAGCTGGCTGGGAAGGTAGGGTCCGCGCCATGCCGCTGCGTCACGTCGATCCACACAAGAAGCATGGACGTGTGTACCGAACTTTCGAGAACTTCAGACGCTACCGGCTAGGGCAGTGGGCTGCCCACCATATTGCCCCCCGCATCGACCCAAAGCTGTACAGCGCGACCGGGGGGCGATTTACTACATCGGCGGGCACGGTTATTAACGCGCCGCTTGTGACGATCGGTGCGAAATCAGGTCAGCCACGCGAGGTGCAACTGACGTACTTCCACGACGGGTCCGACCCAATCCTGATCGCGTCCAACTACGGCGGAACGAAACACCCGCAGTGGTACTACAACCTGAAGGCACATCCCGAATGCGAATTCGGCGGCGAAACGTTCGTAGCGGCCGAGGTTACCGAGCCCGACGAGCACACGCGCCTATATGGGCTCGCCGAGAGGGTCTACGCCGGTTATGGGGACTACCGCGTGAAGACAGCATCTGTCGGACGTCAGATCCCAATCTTCCGGCTGAAACCCCGCTAGAGGGGTCGCAAGTCGCAAGGGGTGCGCACAGTCCATGCGGACCGCGTGCGTATCTAAATCGCAGATGTGGAGCTCCGAGTCCGAGCGCATCATTCATGCCAAATTGCGTCTCCTGGCTAGCCGTCAGTGCCTGAAAAAGTCGGGGTGTGGCGGTCCCTGAGCTGGGGGTGTTTGGAGGAGAGGATGGCCTCAACCCCTTGGGCTAGAAGGGATCGAGGCCATCGTGTTCAGAACTGTAAACGAGCAGCCGACGTTGTGGGATGCGATCTTGCCGGCCGAGCTGTTGGTGTTGCCCGTTGAGTTGGGGCGCGTTGATGCGCTGCTGGATGATCCGGTGTTCTTCGCGCCGTTCGCCGCGTATTTCGATGCTCGGATCGGCCGTCCGTCGATCCCGATGGAGACCTATCTGCGGTTGATGTTCTTGAAGTTCCGGTATCGGCTGGGCTATGAGTCGTTGTGTCGCGAGGTCGCTGATTCGATTTCCTGGCAGCGGTTTTGCCGGATCCCGTTGGGTACCCGGGTGCCCCATCCGACCACACTGATGAAGATCACCACCCGATGCGGAGACGATGCCGTCACCGGTTTGAACGAGGCGCTGCTGGCCCAGGCGGCCGCCGGAAAGCTGCTGCGTACCGACAAGGTGCGCGCCGACACCACCGTGGTGGAAGCCGCGGTGGGCTATCCGACGGATTCGGGACTGCTGGCCAAGGCGATCGGCACCATGGCCCGCACCGTGGCGCGGATCAAAGCCGCCGGCGGAGCCACCCGTACTCCGGCGCGGGACCGGCGCCGTTCAGCGGGTCGACGCGCCCGCTCGATCGCGTCCAAGCTGCGGCTGCGCGGACAGCAGCACCGCGATCAGGCCCAGGCCGCGGTGCGGCGGATCACCGGGGAGCTGGCCGGGATCGCTGAGGCGGCCATGCGAGAAGCCACCGCGGTGATCCGCAACGCCAAACACGCGCTGCGCGCGGCCAGCGGGCCGCGCAAAGGCCGGCTGCACCGGGCGATCAACGACCTGAGCACCTTGATGGGACGCACCGAACGGGTGGTGGCCCAGACTCGCAGTCGGCTGGCCGGGATAATGCCCGAGTCGGCCACCCGGCTGGTCAGCCTGCATGATGAAGATGCTCGCCCGATCCGCAAAGGACGCCTGGGCAAGCCCGTGGAATTCGGTTACAAAGCCCAGATCATCGACAACGCCGACGGGGTCATCCTCGACCACAATGTCGAGATCGGGAACCCGCTCGACGCACCGCAGCTGGCCCCGGCGATCCAACGGATCACCCGCCGCACCGGTCGGGCGCCGCGTGCGGTCACCGCTGACCGCGGCTACGGCCATGCATCGGTTGAACGCGACCTGCATGAGCTCGGTGTGCGCCACGTGGCGATCCCACGCACATCCAAACCCGGCGCCGCGCGCCGCGAGTTCGAACATCGGCGAGCCTTCCGCGACAAGATCAAATGGCGCACCGGATCCGAAGGCCGGATCAACCACCTCAAGAGAAGCTATGGCTGGAACCGCACCGAACTCACCAACATCCAGGGTGCCCGTACCTGGTGCGGGCACGGCGTTTTCGCACACAACCTGGTCAAGATCGGCGCCCTCGCAGCATGACATCGACTCCACCACCAAGAACTCAAACAGTTCCCGACCAGATGCACACCACCCAACCGGCCGTCATCCAGACGAACCGTTTTTCACGTCGAAGTAGCTAGGGTGGGCACATTTTGGGCACACTTGGGCACAAACCGAGGGAATCTCAACGAATCACGCAGAAGCCCGTTTCGCAGGTCAGAACCCATAATCGCGCTGGGAGCAGCAGGCGAAATAGAGTTCGAATCCCACCGAGGGCACCGTTTTCGTCAGAGCACGATTCGCGTGGGCACCGGAGCCAGCAGGGCGGCCTGCACCCCGCGGGCCTGGCGGTACCCGGCGTACGCGCCGAGGATGGTGAATCCCGCGATGCCTGCGACGCCGGGCAGCGCCGCGAAGACAATGTCACTGGTAGTTGCGGCCCGGAGGTACTCCGCATATCCGACCCTGAAGGAGTCCGGTATCTCCGCTGGTGGCGGATACGAATCGGCGGGTGCGACGTGACGCCCCGGCCCCGGCTCGATGGTCGCCGGAATGGGAAGTGCTTCCGGCGCCGCCAGCAAGACGGGCGGTGCAGCGGGCAGCGGCGGCGGCACGACCAACGGGACGGCGGCGGGTGGGGGCGGCGCAGCGGGCACCGCCTCAATCTCCGGAGCTGCTAGTGCGACCGCGGGGGCATAGGCCACTGGTAGAGCGGAGACCGCCGGCTCCACCCACTGGTCCGGCTGCACCGCCGGGCGCTGAGCCCGGATGACGACACTGCGTGTACTCGGCGCCGTCGATACGGCGGTGGACCTCGAAACCCCGCCGGTAGCGGGGCCGCCGGAGCCCGGCTTCTGGCTCGCGCCGCTGCCCAACACTTTGATGCCGAGGACGTCGACGCCGCCACCACCGACGCTCACCAGGTCTGCTTTCGCGACCGGACTACCGACGAGGGCGGGCCCGACCATCAGTCCGCCGCAAGCGATGGCGCAACCGATCGCGCTTCGCAACAAGGGCCCACTCACGCTTCGTCGTTCCCCCCATGGAGTCGGAAAAGATTGTGTGCGAATACCCGTTGTTTGCCGCGATTACACGAATCCTCTAGAGCAGGATGCTCGTCGGTGCCGGCGCCAGCAGGGCCGCCTGCACGGTTCGGGCCTGGCGGTATCCGGCATATGCGCCGACGAGGGTGAAACCCGCGATACCCGCTACTCCCGGCAACGCCGCGACGAAGAGGTCAGTGGTCGTCGCCGATCGCAGGTACTCGGCGTACCCGACGCGCAAAGAGTCCGGGACTCGTCCGGCGCCCGGGAGTCGCGGCGCTTTCGCGTGAGACGACGGGGCAGGTGCAGGGGGCGCTGCCGGCGCAGGGCTGCCTTCCGGCAACCGCGGGTTCGTTGGCGGCGTGGCCAACGGAATGACGACAGGTGCCTGGGGCAACGCCTGCGTGGGGATCCCGGTCGAGGCTGCCGCGGGCGGTGCGCCTCGGATCACGATGCTGCGCGTGACCGGCGCGGACGGGACACGCGGCAGGTTCGATGACCGCCCCGTGCCAACGGAGCGGGGCAACCCGCCGCCGCCTCCGCCGCCACGGCTGATGTTCTCGTTAACGCCGACGCCTTCGGACACACTGCCAATTTTTGCGGTCGCGGGGCCGGCCTCCGCGGCGGTTATTCCGGCTGCGGTTCGGGACGCCTGCGCGCCGGCGTCCGCTGAACCGGGTCGGGGATGGTGCTGATCGGATTTCTTCTTATGGTCGTCATCGCCGAACAGGTCGAAGAAGTCGATGTCGGGCCCGATTCCGAAAAGGCCGGCGTGCGCCACAGCGGTACCGACCATGCCGGGGCCGACGACGAGCGCTCCGCAGGCAAACGCACAACTGAACGCCGCGCTACGAACATAAATCTGGTCCACGCCTCGTCCCCCACGTTCGACAACGGCAGGGGCTCACCTTACAACGCGGAACCAAATTGTCGCATCCGTCAGCGATTTGGGCATGATCGGCGCGCCGCTCACGGTGCACATTACCGCGGGCAGGCCGGGCCCAGCACGAGGCCGACAAGCGACTGCGGCAACTGCATCTCGATGAACTGAGCAAAGGCGTCGGCACACAATCCCAGCGCGGGCAGCAGAAACTCCGCAACCATCCCGATGACCGCAGTTGTCGGCGGACCCCGCGAAGTAGGCTTTTGCCATGACGCGCAAGGCGCGATCGGTCTGCATGCCCGAGCTGGCACTGAAGAACCCGGTGCCCGCCCGGACCCAGCACTATGCCGAAAGCGTCGCGAGCCGTTTGCGGGTGCTCAAGATCGCGGCGTGGATCGGTGCCGCAATCTCGGTGGCCTTCGGGATCTTCCAGCTCACGCTCGGCGGCCCCGTCTGGTGGCTCGGCATGCTCAACCTCGTCTTCGGCGGGGTTTTCTTGGCGATTCCGCTGCTGTACCGGTTCGGCGAACTGATCGCGCCGCTGACGTTCTTCCTGTTCGCCTACTTGTCCGTCGGTTTCATCTGCTACACCATCGGGACAGGGTCGGGGCTGCAGTTCTATTTCCTGGTTTCGGCAACGCTTGTGGTTCTTGTGCTCGGCATCGAGCGCATCGTCCTGGCGTCGACCATCGTGGCCTTCGGCGTGGCCGGAACGATCGCCCTCGAGCTGACCGTCCCCAGGGACAGAGGCCTCGGCCCGTCGTGGACACTCACCGTCGGCTTCGTCAGCTCCGTGATCGTCTCCGCCGTCATGGTGGTCGCGACAGTTTGGTATGCGATGCGCGAAATCGACCGCGCCGAGAAGGCGATGGAGGCCGAGTACCAGCGGTCCGAGTCGCTGTTGGCCAACATCCTGCCCGCATCCATCGCCAGTCGGCTCAAGGACCCGACGCGCAACATCATCGCCGACAAGTACGACGACGCCTCGATCCTGTTCGCCGACATCGCCGGATACACCAAACGGGCGAGCGATACGACACCGAGCGAGCTGGTGCGGTTCCTCGACACGCTCTACACAGACCTCGATGCCCTCGTCGACCGGCATGGGCTGGAGAAGATCAAGACCAGTGGCGACTCGTACATGGTGGTCAGTGGCGTACCGCAACCCCGGCCGGACCACGTGGAGGCGCTCGCCTGCCTCGCGCTGGACATGGCCGACGCGGTCGCCGACATCAAGGATCCGCAGGGCCGCGCGGTGCCATTGCGCATCGGACTGGCGGCCGGTCCCGTGGTGGCCGGCGTGGTCGGTTCGCGCAAGTTCTTCTACGACGTCTGGGGCGATGCGGTCAATGTGGCATCGCGAATGGAGTCCACCGACGTCGAAGGCCGAATTCAGGTGCCGCACTCGGTGTATGAGCGGTTGAAGGACGGCTACGTACTAGAGGAGCGCGGCGATGTCGAGGTCAAGGGCAAGGGCCTCATGCACACCTGGTATCTGGTGGGCAGGCGCAACGGCGACAAAGCGCAGGATGCCGAACTCCAGTCGGTCAGCGCTCCGAAAGCTCAGTCGGTTTGAGGCGTTGAGCCAGCGCGCCAAGCCGCCACAGCGTCTCACGATTGCGCGGCCATGCCGCGATGTCGGATAACCGGTCGGGCAGGACGGCGGCGGGTCCGCTGGTCGGGTACTCCTCCATCACGACACGACAGCCATCGGGAACATCGCTGAGCCGCAGGATAACTCGGGCGCCGCCGAACAGTCCGGACTTGGCGTGCAGTACCAGTTCTTCCAGCGGCACGCTCTTCTCGACCACCGTCTCATCATTGATCACCAGCGGCCAGACACCGATCGAATGGCGAATCGTCGCCCCGGGCGCGGGCCAGTTCGGATCGACCGCACGCATGCGGCTGTTGCCGACGACCCATTGTGAGTATGTCCATCCGTCGGCCATAACGTCCCACACCTGCCGGCGCGTAGCGGGAATATCACGTGTCACAGTCACACCGCGTCTGTACCCGTTTCGGCCATGCTTGACGCGTGACGACCGCAACAGGCCCCTGACTCCGCTGCGTCTAGACCTTGCGGTTCTCCGACTTGATCAGCCAGGCCAGCTTCTCCAGCCCATCGATGAGCTGATGCAGGATGTCGGCGGTGCTGGGATCCTCCGCGTCGACCGAGTCATGCACTGTGCGCATGGTGTCGACGGTCGCGTACACCCGCGAGGTGATGAGGTCGACGACCTCCTGCGTGCTGTGCTCGTAGCCCGGAAACTGCGGCAGGGACGTACCTGCGGCCACGGTGTCGGAGCGACCGTCGGGGATCACATCAAGCGCGCGCATTCGCTCGGCGATGGTGTCGCTGGCCTCCCGCACGAAGTCCACGAGTTCGTCGAGCTGCAGGTGAAGGTCGCGGAAGTTGGTTCCGACGACATTCCAGTGGGCTTGCTTGCCCTGCAGATGGAGTTCGACAAGGTCGACCAGTATGCGCTGCAGGCTGGTGCTTAGCTCGGTGGACGCTCGAAAGTTCTGGATTTCCGCTTCGGTACGGCATGTTTGCGAAGTGTGTGTGCTCATGGTTTCTTCAACGCCCCCTAAATTGGATTCACTCCAGATTGCGGTGTGAGTGGCGTCACATGGACGGTCTTAGACATACCGGTGATCCGGTCACCGACGAGCACGATCGCGAGCAGCGCCGCCGCCAGGCCTGCGGCCATCAAAGCGGCGACCGTCGGCGCGAGGGCTACCGATGCGCACAGCCGGCAGCACGCCGGCGGCAGTCAGCAGTGCCATCACGATCTTGTTGGCGGTGGACGGCAGCAGGATCAGCGCGCCGACGATGGCCAGCGCGGCGCCGATGCCGCAGGAGCCGGCCAGCCAGGCGCCGTTGCCGCCGCCGATCACGGCAGCGATCACCAGGCCGACAGGGGCGGACATCCACTCGTAGATCGTCGTGACGGCGATGACGTCCATATAGGCCGCGGCGATCCCGGTGGCGGCAAGCGCGATCGCACCGACGCGCCCACCGGGGCGGGCGTTCAGCCGAGCCGCGACGCCGACGAGCGCCCCGGCCAGTACCGCACCCGCGCGGACGCGGATCTCGGGTCGCAGGATGCCGGCCTGGGCGGCGAGGACGAGGAGCAGCACGACCCCGATGAGCGTGACCGCCACGCCGGCGACGGCAAGGGCCTTGCCGATCCAGTTCGCGTCGCGCGGCGGGCGCGGCGGCCGAGGCTCGGATGGCGGCTGGGCCAGCCGCGGCGGCGGAACGACGGGTGGGTACTGCGCAGCGGGCGGCGCGTATTGCCCGGGGGGCGGTAGGTAGGGCTACGGTGCGGCTTGAGGGACGGGCCAATCGGCCAGCAGGCGGTCCAATTCGGTCACATCGGCCGAGACCCTGGCGAGCTGTTGGGACATCGCGGCCGAAATCTGTTGAAAGCCGGGTGACGACGGCGTGATGCGGTGCGGTCATGCCGTTATGGTCGCAACGTTCGCGCGCCCGGCGGATGAGTAGGACTACCCAATTCCGCCAGGTATCCGGCTATTCATCGAGGCCGTGTTCGATGACGTAGCGCGCCAACTCGACCCGGTTGGCCACATGCAGTTTGCGGAACGTGGCTTGCACGTGGTTCTCGACGGTGCGGTGGCTCAGCGACAGTCGGCCGGCGATCTGCTTGGCGGTCAGGCCTTTTGCGACGTGGCGAAGAATCTCGGTCTCTCGCTCTGTCCGGCTGGGGGCCGAACTCGAGTCAGGACCCTGCGCGATCCGTCGGTACTCCCCCAGCACCAGTCCGGCCAGTCCCGGCGTGAACACCGCACGGCCCTCCGCGGTGGCACGCACTGCATCACCGAGTTCGGTCTTGGACGCACTCTTGACCAGATATCCGGTGGCGCCGGCCTTGACGGCCTCCAGCACGTCGTCGCGCTCATCGGAGGCCGAGAGCACCAGGATCTTCGACGACGGCGAAACCGTGAGCACTTCTGCGGTGGCCTGTGCACCGTCACCGTCGGGCAGCCGCATGTCCATCACAACGACGTTCGGCTGCACGATCGCGGCCCGCCTTCGCGCCGAGGCCACTCCGTCGGCCGCGGCCACCACGTTGAAGCCATCGTCGGCGAGATCGCGGGCCACCGCGTCGCGCCAGATCGGATGGTCGTCGACCACCATCACCGTCGGGGTATCGCCAGTTCCCATTCCGTCCCGCATCCCGGCCCGGTATTCAGCTTCGCAGTGCCGCCGAACCAATCCATCCGTCCCACAATCGATTTAGCAATTCCAAGACGACCCTCGCTGGCGGCCTCCTCCAGCCGACCGTCCGCTATCCCGACGCCGTCGTCGCGAATGCTCACCGTGACCGAGTCGCCGAGATCCTCCAACAGTACGTAAGCGCGGGCCTTTGGCCCCGTGTGGGCCGCAGCCTTGTCGAGGGCGTTGCCCGCGGCCGCATACAGCTCCTCGGCGACATCGGCGTCCAGTAACACCGGGTCCACGGGCACACTCACCGACACCCGATCCGATGCCCGCCGGCTTAGCAGGGCGCCGACGTCGGTGAGCTCCCCCACCCGCGGCTCGGCATCCGCCGAACTGACCAGACGGCGTAACGCGCGTTCCTGCTCGCCAGCCAGCTCGGCGAGTTTCGCTGTCTCACCGCCGATCTCGCGGCCGCGACGTGACACGAGCGCGAGTACCTGGATAGCGCCGTGGTGTACTTGGCGGGACAAGCGCTCCCGCTCCTCTGTTCTCGCCCTCAGCCGCGCGGCCCGCTCGAGCTCGGCGTGCGCCCGGCGGGCCGTCAGGGCTGCCATGCCGACGCCCAGCCCGACCGTGAGCTCGATCACCACCGTCGCGTTTCGCCCGAGATCGTAATTGAAGACTCCCTTGGCGGCGGTGCTGCCCACGACAACCACTATGCCGGCGAGCATTTCGTAGATCGGGCCGAGCAGGATCGCCGCCGAGATCGTCGTTGACAGCGATCTGGAAGCCGAGCGCATAGATGCAACTGAACAACCGGAACACCTGCACCGCCCGCCACAGCGGGGTGGCCGGATCCGGTGAGCGCGCCGGCATGGAAGCTACAGTACCTGGGACAAGAACGCCTTCGTCCGTTCGTGTTTCGGGTTGGCGAGCACCTCCCGGGGCGGCCCGCTCTCGACGACGACGCCGGCGTCCATGAATACCAGTTGGTCGGCGACCTCCCGGGCGAACCCCATCTCGTGGGTGACCACCACCATCGTCATGCCTTCTTCGGCAAGCTTTTTCATCACCGCGAGCACCTCGCCGACTAGCTCGGGGTCGAGCGCAGAGGTTGGCTCGTCGAAGAGCATCAGCTTAGGGTTCATCGCCAGCGCACGCGCGATGGCCACGCGCTGTTGCTGGCCGCCGGACAGCTGCGCCGGATACGCGGTGGCCTTTTCCGCCATCCCCACTTGATCCAGCAGATCCGTTGCCCGTGCCACGGCATCAGCCTTCTTGACGCCCTTCACGTGGATGGGGGCCTCGGTGATGTTCTCGAGCGCCGTGCGGTGTGGGAACAGGTTGAAGTGCTGAAACACCATGCCGATGTCGCGCCGCTGCTTGGCGGCGTCACGGGGCGACATCTCGAGCAACTTGGTCCCCCGGTCGCGGTAGCCGATCAAATCTCCATCGACATGCAGCCGCCCCGCATTGACCTGCTCCAAGTGGTTGATACAGCGCAGGAACGTCGACTTGCCCGAGCCAGACGGGCCGACCATCACCAGCACCTCGCCCTTGCCGACCTCCAGTGTTATGCCCTTCAGGACCTGCAGGGCGCCGAAGCTCTTGCAGACCTGTTCGGCTTTCACCATCGGTGTCATACGTGGCCCGCCTCACCTATCTGCTGTGCCTTGGCTAGCGCCTCGAGTTGCTTGGTGGTCAGCTTGCGCGACGCTCCACGGGAGTAATACCGCTCCAGGTAGTACTGGCCGACCATCAAGATGCTTGTCATCAGCAGATACCAGGCCACCGCCACCAGCGCCAGCGGGACCGGCTCGAACTCCCGCGCGGCGATTTCGCGGGTGGCAATGCTGTACAGGTCAAACGCATAGGGCACGGCCGTCACCAGCGATGTGGTCTTCAGCATACTGATGACCTCGTTGCCGGTCGGCGGGATGATCACCCGCATAGCCTGCGGAAGCACAGTGCGGCGCATCGTCATCCCCCACGACATGCCCAACGCTGTCGAAGCCTCCGACTGACCCTCGGGCACGGAACTGATTCCGGCACGGATGATTTCGGCCATGTAGGCGGCCTCGTTGAGGGCCAGGCCGAGCATCGCGAGGATGAAAGGGATGGACAGCGCCTGCAGGTTCAGGTGGAAGAACGACGGCCCGAACGGCACACCCAGCTGGATGTTCGCATAGATCGTCGGGATCAGTCCCCAGAACGCCAACTGCACATAGATCGGCGTACCGCGGAATATCCAGAGGAACACCCATGACACCGACCGGAAGACCGGGTTTGGTGACAGCCGCATGACGGCGAGGACCACACCAAGCACAATCGCGAGCACCATCGAGTAAATGGTCAGCTGCAAGGTGTTCCATACACCGAACAAGATCCGGTCGTTGAAGAGGTACTCCGCGAAGATGTTCCACCGATAGGCCGGGTTGGTAGCCATCCCGTAGAGGAACAGGCCCACCAGGATGACGATGACGACCGCCGCCACCCACCGCCACGGATGACGCAGCGGAACGGCATCGATCGCGGCTGGAGTGGGGGATGGCGACGTGTCGACATCAGTCATTGCGGAATCCCGAACCTAGTTGATCGCACCGTTGACGACGGGCTTGTCGATCATCCCGGCCTCGACACCCCAATTGGTCGCGATCTGCTTGTAGGTACCGTTCTCGATCAGATGCTCGAGCGCCTGCTTGAGCGACTGCGCGAGCGGCGATCCCTTCTTCACCGGCCAGCCGTACGGCGCGGCGTCGGCGATCTCACCCGCGACTTCCAGCTTGCCGTTGCTCTGCTTGATGGCATACGCGGTAACCGGTGAATCCGCTGACATCGCGTCGGCCTGGCCGAGCACCACGGCGTTGGTCGCGGCGTCCTGACCGTCGAACTTCAGGATGTCGATCGCCGGCTTGCCCGCGTCGCTGCACGCCTTGCTCTTCGCAGGAAGCTCCTCGGTTTCTTCGGTCGTGGTGGCCTGCACGGCGACCTTCTTACCGCACGCGTTGTTCGGGTCGACCGGCGTGCCCGGCCGCTGCGCCCACAGAATGCCCGCCGAGAAGTAGGTCACGAAGTCGACGGTCTGTTCGCGCTCCTTGGTGTCGGTGAACGACGACATGCCGACGTTCATGGTGTCACCCTGGATCGACGGAATGATCTTCGCGAAATCGGCCTCGCGGTACTCCGCGGTCAGCCCGACGGTCGCCGCCATCGCGTTCATCAGATCGACGTCGAAGCCAACGATTTTGCCACTCGGATCCTTGAACTCGTTTGGCGCGTAGGGAATGTTCACGCCGACGATCAATTTGCCTGACGACTTGATCGCCTCGGGCACGGTGTTTGCGATCGCGTCGACCTTCTCGGCGGACGGCGCCGCAGGGGTCGTCTCCGAACCCTCTTCGGACTTACTCGAGCATCCTGACAACGCGAGGAGCGCCAGTCACAGCGAACATTGCTGCGATGCGCCATATTTTCCCCCGACGGATTTCCCATCCACCTAACACGGTTGCCTCTACTTTCTGCATTGGGCAGTTAACGTAGGGAGAACATTAACGACGAACACCGCGTTGCGCCGCGCTTCCGCTTATTGTGCTGTGACGCCGAATTTCCCGCACGTTGCTTGCGAATCCTTATCGGTCCGGTTAGCGCTGTGAAACACTTTGACAATGACTACCGAAGCTCCTCCCACTCTGTTGCCACACCTCTGGAAATCGGCGCTGGTGTCCGGAGTTCTGGCGGTGATCCTTGGCATCCTCATCGTTGCGTGGCCGGGAATCTCGATCCTGGTGGCCGCCGTCCTGTTCGGGGCGTATCTGCTGGTGACCGGCATCGCGCAGGTCGTGATGGCGTTCAGCCTGGACGTCTCCGCCGGCGGCCGGGTCTTGCTGTTCATCAGCGGTGCCGCCGCGCTCATCCTGGCGGTGCTCGCGTTTCGCCATTTCGGTGAGGGCTACGTGGTGGTGCTGCTGGCGATCTGGATCGGGGTCGGGTTCGTGTTCCGCGGTGTCGCGACGACGGTCGCTGCCATCAGCGACCCGACCCTGCCCGGCCGCTGGTGGCAGGTCTTCGTCGGCGTGATCAGCCTCATCGCGGGCGTAGTGGTGATCGCATCGCCGACAAGGTCGATCGTCACAATTGCCCTCGTGGTCGGCTACTGCCTGATCGTCATCGGGGTCTTCGAGGTCGTCTCGGCGTTCGGCATCCGCAAGGCAGCAAAGTCGGTCTCGAAGCTGAGAGAACCGGCCGCGCCGGCCGATCCATCGGCGTCATGACCGAGCCCCAACCGCCTTACCAGTCGCCCCAGCCCTATCAGTCACCCCAGCCGCCGCAGGGCGTCGGCTATCCCGGCAGCTACCCGCCGCCACCACCGCAGCCGTATGCGGGCCTCGCCCCGCCGCCGACCGCGCCGAAGAACGGGCTCGGCATCGCAGCATTGATCGTCGCGATCATCGGACTGGTGTTCTGCTGGACGGTTTTCGGCGGCATCATCCTCGGCCTGGTCGCTGCGATCATCGGTTTCGCCGCGCGGGGCCGCGTCAAGCGTGGTGAAGCCACCGACGGCGGGGTCGCGGTCGCAGGAATCGTGCTGGGGATCCTGGCTGTTGTGCTGGGACTGGTCTTCATTCCGATCTGGTACGGGGTGTTCCATGAGGTCGGCGGCACCGATTACGTCGATTGCCTGTCGAAGGCCGGTTCGGACCAGCACGCCGTCCAGCAGTGCGCGGACCAGTTCCGGGACCGCGTGGAGGACAAGTTCAGTGTGACGCTCACGACGACTGCGCCAGCGACGCCTTAGTCACCTCGCGCCGCCGCGGGGTGAACTCCAGCGACAGCAGCACGATCAGCAGCGGCACCACCTGCGTAAGTGTTGCCATCACGTACCGCCGATCGCCGAGTGCGTGGAACTTGCGTAGGTAGCGGTAGAGCGATTCGAGGGCGATCAGCGGGTCGCCGAGATGGACCGCGGTGAAGACGAGGTTCCGGCGCAGGGTGCGGTGCTTGTCAGTGAAGATCTCCGGAAAGGCGGCGAAGGCAAGCGAGAGCCGTTGAGCGCCTTGCTCTCTCGCGGCAGTGATCATATCGACGGACAGCCGCTCATCAATACCGTTCGGTGCGCCGCGGCGACGCCACGGCACGTCGAGCGTCACCTCGGTGCCGTAGCCTGCCGAGGCATAGCGGTGGAATCCCTGTACGCGGCCGTCCTTATCGCGCGCGATGATCAGCGCGACGCCCGGATACCTGCCCACGAGCGTGCCGTCGAGGGCCATCGAAAATCCGCGCTCCGTGCGGGATCCGCTCGGCGATGCGAGCATCACCTCGGTCAGTTCGGCGAGCAGACGGTCGTCAAGGCCCTGCTCGTCAACGACTTCGGTGGTGACACCGAAGTTGTGAGTGCGCTGTACGGCCTGACGGAGATTGCGGTACTTGCGCCCGACCATGTCGAACGTCGTCACGTCGATGACCACGTCGCGTCCGATGGGCACCGGGTACAGCTTTCGGCCGAGGACGGACGGGTCGGACCACAGGTCCGCTCGCCGGTCACTGCAGCCCAGGACGACGATGCGCCAGCCGCGGGTGTGACACATTGCGGCGAAATCGGCGACCAGCGCGGTGAATCGGGCGTCGTCACCGATCGGGTCGCCACTGACCACCGCGAAGCCCAGCCGGGTGCGGTACGCAAGAGCCGCGGTGCCGTCAGCGGTGAAGTGGTAACACTTCGACGCCTGCATCGCGAACGGCGCCAGCGGGTCGCCTGTGGTCGCGTTCACCAAGGCGAAGATCCGCGGCAGATCGGCCGGGTTCGAACGTGCCGACGTCGGCCACATCAGCACGACCGCCGCGGCCACCATCAGCAGGTTGCCGAGCAAATCGAAGGCCAGGAACACCGCCGCGAGACCCGCGACGAGCACCCCCATCGCTGCGGTGGCATGCCCCGCGGTGACGGGCCTGCCGAGGAAGATGCCCCGGGCGATGAGCACGACCGCCGTGAGCAGGGTCAGAGACCACGACAAATCCTTGTGCAGGACGATCAGCCATCCGGACAGGCTCAGCACCGCGAGCGCGCTGATCCAGCGAGCGGCCGGCGAGTCGACGTGAACGACGACTCGCTCGCGGGCCCGAAGCCCTGTTGCTACCTTCATCGCTTTGCACCCGGGAAGTATTTGATGATGCCCTCCTGCACCACGGTAGCCACGATTTGCCCGGATTGGTCGAAGAAATGCCCGGTTCCCAGCCCGCGTGAGTCGGCCGCCACCGGTGACGACGTCGCGTACAGCACCCACTCGTCGAACCGGATCGGCCGGTGGAACCACACCGAGTGGTTGACCGTCGCGGCGAAGATGCGGTCGTAGCCCCACGACAGGCCGTGCGTGGTGATGATCGAGTCGAGCACCGTGGTGTCCGAGGCGTACACCAATGCGGCAGTGTGAAGCATCGCATCGTCGGGCATCGGCCCGTCGGTTTTGAGCCACACGCGGTTGCAATCGAGCCGTTCGCCCTTTTCCCGCATCACCCAGGCGGGGTCGTTGGTGTACCGCCATTCGATCGGCCTCAGTGCATTGACGAACTGCGGGACCCTCTCTTCGTAAC
The DNA here is from genome assembly GCA_963804905.1 of uncultured Actinomycetota bacterium. GTDB lineage: Bacteria > Actinomycetota > Actinomycetes > Mycobacteriales > Mycobacteriaceae > Mycobacterium. The sequence goes on from CAWDSB010000017.1 coordinate 19,781, forward strand.
CCATCAGCAGATCGTCGATCATGGGCAATGACAACGGATCTGGCACCTCAGGCGGTTCGATCCCGTGCTCGAGGCCGCGGCCGCCGTCGACGAAAGAGACCATCGCCGTGGTCAGCAGTTCACCGTCCTGCGTGACGTCGACGCGGCGGTTGGCGAACCGGCGCTCGTCGCGCAGCCTGACGACGTGGAACTCCAGATCCTTCGCCGGGTCACCGCCTGCGATGAAGTGCGCCGAGATCGCTCCGGGCGGGCAGTCGCGTTTCAGGGTACGGCCTGCCGCAACGAAGGCCTGCGCCATCATCTGGCCGCCGAACGTGCGGGGCGGGTTCTTGCTGGGATGGGATCCGACGAAAGTGATGTCGTCGACGCGGTAGAGGTCGAGCACCGCAAGCAGCTCCTGGAAGTCGCCGAGCGGCACAGCTCCTCCTACCTATACGTCGTCCTCCCCGATCCGGTGCACGTGGATCAGGTTGGTCGAGCCTACTGTGCCCGGCGGTGCCCCAGCGATGATGACCACCAGGTCGCCGCGTTTGTAGCGACCCAGCTCGAGCAGGGATTTGTCGACCTGGCGGATCATTCCGTCGGTGGTCTGGATGTGCGGCACGATGAACGTCTCGGTGCCCCAGCTCAGTGCCAGCTGGCTGCGGACCTCCGGAAGTGATGTGAACGCCAGGAGCGGCAGCGGGGTGTGCAGCCGTGCCAGCCTGCGGACGGTGTCGCCCGACTGGGTGTAGGCCACCAGCGCCTTGGCGTCCAGCCGCTCGCCGATGTCGCGGGCTGCATAAGAGATGACGCCCCGCTTGGTCCTCGGCACATGTGTCAGGGGCGGCACCACCACCGAGTTCTGCTCGACCGCGGAGATGATGCGGGCCATGGTCCTGACGGTCTCGAGCGGATACTTGCCGACAGAGGTCTCGCCCGAGAGCATCACCGCGTCCGCACCGTCGAGCACGGCGTTGGCGACATCGGACGCCTCCGCGCGCGTCGGCCGGGAGTGCTCGATCATCGACTCCAGCATCTGGGTGGCGACGATGACGGGTTTCGCGTTCTCCCTTGCCATTTGGATGGTTCGCTTCTGGACGAGCGGAACCTCTTCGAGCGGCAGCTCGACACCGAGGTCACCGCGCGCGACCATGACCGCGTCGAACGCGAGCACGATGGCCTCGAGGTTGTCGACCGCTTCCGGCTTCTCCAGCTTCGCGATCACCGGCACCCGGCGACCGACCCGGTCCATCACCTCATGCACCAGTTCGACGTCGGCGGGCGACCGCACGAACGACAGTGCAACGAGGTCGACACCGAGCCGGAGCGCGAACTCGAGGTCCTCGACGTCCTTGTCCGACATCGCAGGCACTGACACGTTCATGCCCGGCAGCGAGAGCCCCTTGTTGTTGCTGACCGGTCCGCCCTCGGTCACCGTGCACACCACGTCGTTGCCGTCGACGTGCTCGACGACCAGACCGACATTGCCGTCATCGACCAGCAGCCGGTCGCCGGGAGCGGCGTCCCTGGACAGCTGCTTGTAGGTTGTCGACACCCGATCGTGGGTGCCCTCGCAGTCGTCGACGGTGATGCGGACGGTTTCACCGTTCGCCCAATAGGTGGGCCCACCGGCGAACCGCCCGAGGCGAATCTTGGGGCCCTGCAGATCGGCGAGGATGCCGACGGCGCGCCCCGTCACATCGGAGGCCGCGCGGACCCGCTTGTAGTGGGCCTCGTGATCGGAGTACTCACCGTGGCTGAAGTTGAGTCGGGCGACATCCATGCCGGCCTCGACCAGCGCCCGGACAACGTGGTCTTCACTGGTCGCCGGGCCCAGAGTGCAGACGATCTTTCCGCGTCTAGTCACGACTTCTGAGCATAGTCCCGATCGGTGCCGCTCACGCGACGGCCAGCGGCAACGCGGTGGGCACGACGGGTGCCGGTAGATCGGATTCGCCCATCAGGTAGGCGTCGACCGCGTGTGCCGCACTGCGGCCCTCCGCGATCGCCCAGACGATCAGCGACGCCCCGCGATGGGCGTCCCCGCAGACGAACACGCCGGGCGCGGTGGTCTGCCAGTCCGAGCCGCACGACAACGCCCCACGGCGATTGAGTTCGAGACCCAGTCCGTCGAGCAGCGCCATGTGCTCGACGCCGTCGAACCCGATTGCCAGCAGGGCGAGATCACAGGGGATCTCCAGGGAGTCGCCGACCGGGGTGATGTGTCGACAGCCGTCGGCGTCGCGGGTCACCCGCACCTCGGCGATCTGGATGGCGCGGACGTGGCCGTGGTCGTCGCCGACGAACCGCTGCACGGCGACCTCGTAGCGTCGTGCCCCGCCCTCGGCGTGCGCAGGCGAGGTGCGCAGCACCAAAGGCCACATCGGCCATGGCGAGCGGGATTCGTCGCGGTACTCCGGCGGCTCGGGGTTGTAGTCGAGCTGTGTCACCGAGGTGGCGCCTTGCCGATGGGCGGTGCCAAGGCAGTCGGCGCCGGTGTCGCCGCCGCCGATGATCACGACGTGCCTGCCCGTCGGCCGAAAGCGATGACGGGCCGTCGCCTTCGCATTCCCTGTTGGCGGGCACGAGGTGCTCCATCGCGAGATGCACGCCGTCGAGGTGACGGCCCTCAACGTCGTTGTCGCGGGCGCGCAGCGCCCCGACGGCCAGCACTACGGCGTCGTGCCGGTCACGCAGTTGGTCGACGGACACGTCGACGCCGACCTCGCATTCGGTGACGAAACGCGTTCCCTCCGCGCGCATTTGGGCGAGACGCTGGTTCAGCGTCACCTTCTCGAGCTTGTACTCGGGAATTCCATAACGCATCAAGCCGCCCAGCCGGTCGTCGCGTTCGTACACGGTGACGTGATGTCCGGCGCGGGTGAGTTGTTGCGCGGCAGCCAGTCCGGCGGGCCCGGAGCCGACGACGGCGACGCTCTTACTGGTTGCGATGGCCGCGGGCTGCGGCTCGACGGCGCCGTCCATCCATGCTTGATCGGCGATGGTCTGTTCGATGCGTTTGATGGTGACGCTGCCGCCGGTCTTCTCGTCACCGATGGACAGCACGCAAGCGGCTTCGCACGGAGCAGGGCACAGCCGGCCGGTGAATTCCGGGAAGTTGTTGGTGGCGTGCAGCCGATCGCTCGCGGCGTCCCACCGCCCCCGTCGAACCAGGTCGTTCCATTCCGGGATCAGATTTCCAAGCGGACAGCCTGCAGTCCCCGAGTGGCAGAACGGGATTCCGCAGTCCATGCACCGACGAGCCTGCTGGGACACCTCGCCTGCCCGCTCGTGCGGGTCCTGCCGCTCGTAGACCTCGCGCCAGTCCCCGACCCGCTCATCGACCGGTCGCTTCGCCGCCTCGACCTTCGGTACCTCGAGGAAGCCGTGCGGATCAGCCACGGCTCGCCTCCATGATCGCGGTGTCGACGTCGCGGCCTTCCGCCTTGGCCATCCGCGTGGCGGTCAGGACGCGCTGGTAGTCGCGCGGCATGATCTTGGTGAATTGCGCACTGCGCCTTGGCCAGTCGGACAGCACCGAAGCTGCGAGGGTGCTGCCGGTCAGCCGCGCGTGTCTGGCCACCACTTCATGCAGCCAGGTGAAGTCCTCGGGCTCGAGGCGCTGCAGCTCGACCATCTCGGTGTTGACCATCGCCGCGACGAGCCCCAGCACGTAGGCGATGCCGCCCGACATCCCCGCAGCCAGGTTGCGGCCGGTCCTGCCGAGCACCACGACACGACCTCCGGTCATGTACTCGCAGGCGTGGTCGCCGACGCCCTCGGTGACCGCCAGCGCGCCGGAGTTGCGCGCACAGAAGCGCTCTCCGACCCGGCCGCGCAGGAAGACCTCGCCGGAAGTCGCGCCGTAGAGCAGCGTGTTGCCCGCGATCACATGGTCTTCCGGCAGGAATAGCACGTCGTCGGACGGCCTGACGATGACGCGGCCACCCGAAAGACCCTTGCCGACATAGTCGTTGGCGTCGCCGACCAGATCGAGGGTGATGCCCGGCGGTAGGAAAGCGCCGACCGACTGGCCTGCTGACCCGTTGAGCGTGACGTGGATGGTGTCGTCCGGCAATCCCTGCGCACCGTAACGGCGGGTGACCTCGGCGCCCAGCATGGTGCCCACCGTTCGGTTGACGTTGCGCACCGGCAACTCCAGCCGCACGGGATGGGCGTCCTCGAGCGCGCCGTCGGCGAGCTGGATCAGCGTCTGGTCCAATGCCTGGTCCAGCGCGTGATACTGGCCGCGAATCCGCCGGCGCACGGTCTGGCCGGCATCGTGGGCGTTGGCTGCCGTGCTGAAGATCGGAGTCAGGTCCAGACCCTCTGCCTTCCAATGGGCGACCCCTTCAGCGGTGTCGAGCATCTCGACGCGGCCGACGGCTTCGTCGATGCTGCGGAACCCGAGCTCGGCCAGGTACCGCCGGATGTCCTCGGCGACGAACCGGAAGAAGTTCTCCACGAACTCCGGCTTGCCGTTGAACCGCGACCGCAGTTCGGGGTTCTGGGTGGCGACGCCGACCGGGCAGGTGTCGAGATGGCAGACCCGCATCATGATGCAGCCCGACACCACCAGCGGCGCAGTGGCGAAGCCGAACTCCTCGGCGCCGAGCAGCATTGCGACGACCACGTCGCGGGCGGTGCGCATGCCGCCGTCGCACTGCACGGTGATCCGGTCCCGCAGCCCGTTGAGCACCAGCGTCTGCTGCGTGTCGGCGAGCCCGATCTCCCACGGCGCGCCCGCGTGTTTGAGCGACGTCAGCGGCGCCGCGCCGGTGCCGCCGTCATAGCCGGAGATCAGCACGACGTCGGCGTGCGCCTTCGACACCCCCGCCGCGACGGTGCCGACACCGACCGAGCTGACGAGCTTCACATGAATGCGCGCGTCGGAGTTGGCGTTCTTCAGGTCGTGGATGAGCTGCGCCAGATCTTCGATCGAGTAGATGTCGTGGTGCGGCGGAGGCGAGATCAACCCAACGCCCGGCGTCGAGTGCCTGGTCTTCGCGATGTTCGGGTAGACCTTGTAGCCCGGCAGCTGGCCGCCCTCCCCAGGCTTCGCGCCCTGCGCCATCTTGATCTGGATGTCCGACGCGTTCACCAGATAGTCGCTGGTGACGCCGAACCGGCCCGACGCCACCTGCTTGACGGCGCTGCGCCTGCGCGGGTCGTAGAGCCGGTCGACGTCTTCGCCGCCCTCGCCGGAGTTGGACCGGCCGCCGAGGTTGTTCATCGCGATCGCCATGGTTTCGTGGGCCTCGGCCGAGATCGAGCCGTAACTCATTGCGCCGGTGTTGAACCGGGTGACGATCGAGTCGACGGATTCAACATCCTCCAGGACGCACCGGTGGGCGCACACCCTTCTTCAATTCGAACAACCCGCGCAGCGTCCCGCCCTCACGGGACAGTCGGTCGACCTCTTCGGAGTACTGCTGGAAGATGTCGTAACGCCCGGTGCGGGTCGAATGCTGCAAGAGGAAAACGACTTCGGGCGTGAAGAGATGGAGCTCGCCCTCGCGCCGGAAGGCGTATTCACCGCCGACATCGAGGCGGCGATGCACCCGTTCGGTCGGATTGTCCGGATAGGCGCGGCGGTGTCGCTGCTTGACCTCCTCGGCGATCACGTCCAGTCCTACTCCCCGAGTTGGCTGGGTGTCCCCGCGAAATATTCGTCGACCACACCGCGATCCAGGCCGATCGCCTCGAAAGCCTGTGCGGCCGTGTAGGACGCGACGGTGGAGATGCCCATCTTGCTCATCACCTTCGTCACGCCCTTGCCGAGCGCCTTGAGGTAGTTCCGCACGGCAGTGGCGGCCTCGATGCCGGTGAGCTCACCCTCGCGGACCAGGTCCTCGATCGACTCGAACGCCAGGTACGGGTTGACGGCGGCGGCGCCGTAGCCGATCAGCATGGCGACGTGGTGCACCTCGCGGGCGTCACCGCTCTCGACGACCAGCGCGACGGTGGTGCGTTCCTTGGTGCGCACGAGGTGGTGGTGCACCGCGGACACGGCAAGCAGGGACGGGATCGGCGCAAGGGTGTGGTCGGAGTCCCGATCGGAGATGACAAGTGTGCGAGCACCGTTGGCGATCGCATCGCAGGCCCGCATGCGGAGATCCTCGATGGCGTCGGCCAGGCCCTCACCGCCGCGCTCGACGTCGTACAGCGCGCGCAGCACCACCGTCCGCAGCCCGGGGTGTTCACCGTCGTCGTTGATGTGCACGATCTTGTTCAGCTCGTCGTTGTCGAGCACCGGCCATCCGAGCTTTATCTGGCGACACGACGCCGCGGACGGTTCCAGAAGGTTCTGTTCGGGCCCCATGATCCGCGCCATCGAGGTGACGACCGCTTCGCGGATCGCATCCAACGGCGGATTGGTGACCTGGGCGAACAGCTCGACGAAGTAGTCATAGAGCAACCGGGACCGCTGCGAGAGCACCGCCGCCGGAGTGTCGGTACCCATCGAGCCCAACGGCTCGGCGCCCGACGCCGCCATGGGCGTCAACAGGATTCGCAGGTCTTCCTCTGTGTAACCGAATGCGATCTGCCTACGTACGACCGATTCGTGGTTGGGCTGGGCTCGGACACGGTCGGGACAGGGTGTTCAGGTCGAGCAGCCCCGCATGCAGCCACTCGCCGTAGGGATGCGCACCGGCCAGTTCGGCCTTGATCTCGTCATCGGGGACGATGCGGCCCGCGGCGGTGTCGATGAGAAACATCTTGCCGGGTTCGAGTCGGCCCTTGGCGACGATCTGAGCGGATGGCACGTCAAGCACGCCGCTCTCGCTGGCGAGGATGACGCGATCGTCGATGGTTCGCCACCACCGTCCCGGCCGTAATCCGTTGCGGTCCAAAACGGCTCCGACGACGGTTCCGTCGGTGAAGGTCACGCAGGCCGGACCGTCCCACGGTTCCATCAGCGAGGCGTGGAACTGCCAGAAGTCACGGCGCGGCTGAGCAAGCGACGTGTTGTTCTCCCATGCCTCCGGCACCATCATCAGCACCGCGTGCGGGAGACTGCGACCGCCGAGGTGCAGCAGCTCGAGAACCTGGTCGAAGGAGGCAGAGTCCGAGGCGTCGGGTGTGCAGACCGGTGAGAGCCTGGCGAGGTCGCCAGGGATGTGCTTGCTGGCCAGCATCGCTTCGCGGGCGTGCATGCGGTTGCGGTTGCCGCGCACGGTATTGATTTCGCCGTTGTGGGCGACGAAGCGGAACGGATGCGCCATAGGCCAGGACGGAAACGTGTTGGTCGAGAATCGGCTGTGCACGATCGCGATGGCGCTCATACAGCGTTCGTCACGCAGATCCGAAAAGTACTGCGGCAGTTGCATTGTCGTCAGCATGCCCTTGTAGACAATGGTCCGGCTGGAGAGTGACGGGAAGTAGACCCCACTGCCTTCGGAGCTCGCCTCGGCCCTTTTCCGCAGCGGGTAGACACGGCGGTCAAGGTCGATGCCGCCAACTCGATCGGGTGCCGCGACGAAAAGCTGCGCCATGTGCGGCATACAGCCCAGTGCGGTCGCGCCCAGATCGGCGCCGTCGGGATCGACGGGCATTTCGCGCCAGCCGAGGACTTCCAGCCCTTCGTCCTTCGCGATGGCTTCGATCTGCTCACGCGCCGCTGTCCGCTCGGCTGAGTCCTGCGGAAGGAAGCAGATGCCCGCCGCGAACGCATTGCAGCCGTCCGCCGTCGGGGCCGGAAGTTCAAAGTCGACGACTTCGCGAAAGAGCTCTAGGGGCAGCTGGATGAGGATGCCCGCGCCGTCGCCACTGTTCGTTTCGGCGCCCGCGGCGCCGCGGTGCTCGAGGTGTTCCAGGGCGATCAGGCCATCGGCGACGATGGCATGCGAGCGCCGGCCTCGGATGTCGACGATCATGGCGACACCACAGGAGTCGGACTCGCGCTGCGGGTCGTACAGACCCTGGGCATGCGGCAACGCCGAGAACAGCATTGAAGGTGACCTCCGCAGTCTCCGAATATCTCGTCCGGGACTGCACCGGCCCGAATGAAAAGTGTATCAGCGCAGCTCGGCGACTACCCGTCGAGAAGCGTGGGGACCAGCGGGAACCCCGGCATGTTCCGGACCACCGTCCAGGCGATGGCGAGTACGGCGATGACGGCGATCGCGGGCATCGTCAAGATCGGTCGTCCTGTGCGCCATCGCAAGACGACCCACACCAGCAGCATGGGCAGGCCGACGAGAAGGAAGACGTTGTCGACGACGGCGGCGCCAAGATCTCCGTGCAGCAGGTCGTGGGTCATCCTGAGGCCGCCGCACGCGGGACAGTTCCATCCCGTCAAGAGCTTGAAAGGGCAAGCCGGAAAGACGAAGTCAGGATTATGCGGATCCGCCAGACCCACGTAGGCGAGACCGCCGCCCAACAGCGCGCCCGTGCCGAGTGCGCCGTACAGCCGTGTCCGGCTGCTGTTCGCGGCGCTAGGTTCCCTCACGCAGGGGGCGTCCCTCTGGATCACGAACCTTGTCGGTGAAGATGAGAACGGCGTCGATGATGCCCCAGACGACTGCACCGATTCCGCATGTGACGAGGCCGACAACCAGTTGCGCGACACCAAGGCCGGTGTAGCCGAGGTAAATCCGCCCGATGCCGACAAGGCCGAACAACCCGATCAGCTGAAGCAGTCCGGCAACGATCTTGGACTTGTCAGACAGTGGCTCACCGGTCAGCGGATGACGACCGTACGGAGCGGCCGGATCCATGTAGGCGGGGGGATACTGGCCCGGCGGCGGATATCCGGGCGGCTGCTGCGCATAACCCGGAGGTGGCGGCTGGTATTGCGGTTGATGAGGAGGGGGCGGAGGTCCCTCGGTGCCACCGAACTGAGGCTCAGTCATGGCACCCAGCATGCCAGAACGGGGCGATTGCTAGAAGGGTTGCCCGACCACCAGCCGGAGCGTGTCGACGAGCCCGTTCACAGGGATGGACGGATCGATCGATCGCATCAAGCCGAGTCCGACCCCGAGGGCGAGCATGACGGTGGCCGCTTCGCGGCTGGGCATCTTGAGGTCGAGATCGTCGGCGGATTCCATGCTTTCTAAGCCGTTGGAGAGCATTTCGATGATGTTGTCCAGGCGGCCGGCGAGGACGGTACGCGATCCTTCGTCAGTGCGTGCATGCAACGCGAACTCTGCTTCCAACGGCGTCCACCCCGGGTCGCCGATGACGCGTTCCGCCCAGTCGCGCAATGCCTCGAACCTGTCCTGTCGCGCGACCAGCTCGATGGCCTCGGCGAAGCGTTCTGCCCGGACTTCGTCGAGCACCGCAGTACACAGTTCGTCCTTGTTGCGGAAGTTCGAATACACCGCGCCCTTCGAGTAACCGGCGGTGTCGGCGACCTTCTCCAGCGATGTCGGGTGGTAGCCGTCGTCGAAAAACATCTGCCTTGCGGTTGCGACCAGCTGTGACCTGGTCTGCGCCTGGCTTTCGGCGCGGGACATTCGGGCCATGGAAGCATCCTACGCCGTTGACATACCACTAGACTCTAGATACCGTCGGTTTTCGAATTGGAGCGGAGGCAACGTGGCTTACCCGAGGATCGACGTCGACGACGCAATCGTCGTGGTTACCGGCGGCGCGCGGGGAATCGGTAAGTGCGCGGCGGACCTCTTCACCGCCGAGGGGGCGACGGTATGTGCCGCCGATCTTGACGGCGCGACCCTCGTCGACGTGACATCCCGGAATTCGTTCGCCGAATTCGTCTCCGGAGTCCTCCACCGTCACGGTCGTATCGACGTTCTGGTCAACAACGCAGGCGTGATGCCGTTGGGCGACTTTCTGTCAGAGGATGACGCCGTCAGCAGGACCACGCTCGGACGTGAATGTCTGGGGGCTGATCCACGGCATGCGACTTGTGCTGCCGCACATGATCGAACGCGGGCGCGGCCACGTCGTGAACGTCGCCTCAATGGCGGGAAAGTTGGTCGTTCCCGGCATGGCGGTGTACAACGCCAGTAAGTTCGCCGCTGTGGGGTTGTCGGCGGCGGTTCGCGAGGAGTACCGCGATTCCGGTGTCAGCGTGACGACCGTGCTGCCAAGCGCCGTGCGCACGCGGCTGGCGTCGGGCGTACCGCTCGGTCGTGGTCTGCCGACCGTGGAGCCCGAAGCCGTCGCAAAGGCGATAGTCGCCAGCGTCGCAAACCGGCGCGCTGAGATAACGGTGCCGCGTTATCTCGCGGGGTGGGACCTGCTCGACGCTGTCGCACCGGAGCCACTGATGAGGTTGGGCCGCAAGGTAATCGGGGACCGTCGCGCGCTGACTTCGGTACAGCGCGACGTGCGCGATGCCTACGACGAAGTGATCGAGGCACAGGCGCGGGGGCGACGATGAATCGTGAGCCGAGGATCGTCATCATCGGGGCAGGTGTCGCTGGCATAGCCACCGCGGTGACGTTGCAGCGCGCGGGTTTTGGGGATTTCACCATTCTGGAGAAGGGCGCCGATGTCGGCGGAGTCTGGTACTGGAATCGCTACCCCGGTCTGACGTGCGATGTGCCGTCGCAGCTCTACCAGTTCTCGTTCGCACCGAAACCGGACTGGACCGGAATGTTCGCCCCGGGCGACGAGATCCAGCGCTACCTGTGCGAGGTCGTCGAGCGGTTCGGTCTCGACGACCGGCTCCGATTGAACGCCGAGGTCGTCTCGGCCGCCTTCACCGACAGGACATGGTGGGTCAAGACCGCCGACGATGCGGAACTGGAAGCCGACTTCGTCATCGCCGCAACCGGTGTGCTGCATCACCCCTTCACACCGGACATCCCTGGACTCGACACATTCGGCGGCGATGTCGTGCACACGGCGCGGTGGGATGACGAGATCGCAACCCGCGACCGCAGAATCGCCGTCATCGGAAACGGCTCGACCGGTGTGCAGATCGTATCCGCGCTGCAGCGCGAGGCCGCCCACATCATGCACTTCGTGCGGACCCCGCAGTGGGTGATATGGGCGCCGATGGGACTTGCCCAGCCGACGCTCGTCGGCAAGGTTCTGCGCCGGCTGCCAGCGATGAACCGTCGGCTGTACGACGGACTGCTCAGGGGCTCGCGCATCTTGACCGATATCGCCACGCGGCCGAGTTGGCAGCGACGGCTGGCCCAGAACTACGCGCGTTGGTGCCTGCGCATCCAAATACGAGATCGCGAGCTACGCGACCGTCTTACACCGGACTACCAGCCCTTCTGTAAGCGCCAAGTGATGTCAGCCTCGTACTACCGGGCAATCCGATCCCGCAACGCCGACGTGGTCACCGCGGCGATCGACGAGATCACCCCGCGGGGCATCCGAACCGCAGACGGCCGCGAACACGATGTCGACCTATTGATACTCGCCACCGGGTTCCGCGCCCACAACTACATGCGTCCGATGAACCTGCGCGGTCGCGACGGGCTGGACATCGACGACGCCTGGGCGAAAGGCCCACGGGCATACCGCATGACGGCCATTCCGGGATTCCCGAACTTCTTCACCGTGCTGGGCCCCAACTCGCCAACCGGCTCGATCTCGCTGCAGTACTCCTCCGAGCTGACCGCGCGTTACATCGCCACATGGCTCCGACGATTTCGCGATGGCGAGTTCGACACCGTCGAAGTCACCGAGCAAGCAACGACGAAGTTCAACGACGACGTCGCAACCGCGCTAGGCCCGACGGTGTGGAACACCGGTTGCAACTCTTGGTATCTCACCGACGAGGGCAACGTCGATCTGTGGCCCTATGACCGCAGGACCATGACCGCAATGCTGGACCGACCAGACGATCGCGATTTTCACATCGCCTAATCCACATGCGCTTAGAAGGGTGGCGGGCCGGGATTGTTGATGGGCCGGGCGCGGAATTCGTGCGTGCGTTCAATGAGATGTACACCGGCACCGACCACGCCGGAATTGGCAGTAGCTACGAAAACTGTTGTGCACCAGGTCAATTCTTGTAGAGCGTTCTACAGCTGCATGCCGCCTGAGCAGTGGCGATGGCGTCTAGTCCGCGGCGAAAGGTTTCAATTGAAACGTGTTCGTACAGTTCGTTCTCTGCCAGCCACGCCGCCCCGTCGTCGTCGCGAAACACCACCGGCCCGTCGGCGCTCACCACCGCCCGCCGCCGCCAGTGCAAGGCTTCACCGACGCGCGCCCACGCCGGGAGCCCGTACAGGGGCAGGTCGACCGTGTCACCACGCTGCAGGGCGCCAGCCGGTCCCGCGTGCCGTCCCAGCACGCGTGCCGTCGCCCTGAGGCAGCGTGCCGCCAGGCGGACATCGCCCGCTGCTCGCGGTCCAGCAGCACGCGTACAGGCCGGTGTAGCGCGACTGGGCGGCGCTGGGCACCTGAGCCATTACGCGCCCGGCCTGGCGGGTGTGCGGCCACGGTCCCAGCGGGCCTGCGCTGCGCGCTGCGGCTGGACGGGCGGGGCTTTGCCGCCACCCCCGTCCGAACATGGCAATGCGGTGATGCTTCCTCCGAAGCGGTGAATGCCTGACACACTGGCTGCGGTGCTAGTCGGAGTGACGAAGGAGGCGATGGTCCATGGTTGGTGTGGGGGCACTGGTGACAGGTGCGGCACCACTAGCCGGTGGCGTTCTGCTCGGCGGCATGGCGGGCAAATCGGGACCGAGTGTGCCGGACCTGCGAGCCGTCATCATTTCGGAACTGGACTTGCTGAAGCGGATTCCGGAAGACGACGTGGCCCGTCGAGCGGCGTTGGAGCGAGTGATCGGAAAGCACGTCGAGGCCCTCCTCGTGGCTCAAGAGAAAAGTCGGGAGTTTAAGAGGAAGACCAGATATTTCACCGAGCACTGGCGCGACATCGTGGTGCTTGTCACGACCCTGTTGTTCGTCGTGATTATCTGGAATGCCGACCACCATCGCCCGGTCTGGCTTCCGCTGTTAATCGCGACGATTGTGATGTCCGTGGTAACGGCTATCGCTGTGGTGCGTGGCTTCTTGAGGAGCGTTCGGCCCAGTGCCCTCGACGGCGACGACGACCTGCGCGACCGCAACCGCGATCCCTAACGACGGCATGCTGACTGCTGCGGACGTTTGGGCGGCCGGCGGCGCTAACACCAGGAACTAGACCTGGCCTGGATCAAGAAAGAGGCCAAACGCCACCGTCCGCCGTCATTCAGGAGCCGCCGTGCGGAATTGACCGCGTGCTCGACCGTGAGGTTCGCTGGTCGACGCGTGTGGCGTGGTTGACCGCAATCGCGTCGCGTGGTCGCCGCGCTATCGAGTTGGTCGTATCGCGAGGATCTGCGGGCGGCTTCGTGGAGTGGTTCAACAAGCGCACGGAGGCTAACGACGAACCCCGCCATGCTGGCCGCCCGCCCGAGCACTACATCATCAGCACGCGCGCCGACGGTCGTCAGGAAGTCTGGGAGGCAAATGGTGGCTCTCCTATGGCGGCGCGCTTGTTCATCGGCTACTACGACACGTCTTCGCTGCGAACACCGCCCAGCTCGGAATACGCGTTCAACTTTGCGGGTGTCGCCCGCCTGGACGACGGGTTGGCGATCGACGGGGTACGCCACCAGTTCCGCGATGAGGGACAAGGGTTTCGCGCTCTGCTCACGGTTGAGTTCCTCGTGCTGACTCTCCCGACAATCATCGGTGGCCACCGATGGCATCTCGCTATTGAATTCTCGAACTGGATCGAAGCGACAATGCGTTCTGTCTAGATGGTGGCACCGAAATGCCGAAGAGACGTTCTAGTGGCGACGCACGGTTAGCGGGCCCGGGTCCGCCTTTTCCAGCGTCAAATCAAGCGTCCAGATTTTCGCCCGAAGCGGCCCCCTTTGTATGCGTAACGGACTCGAACCGGCACTAGACGCAATCTAAAGTCTGTCGAAATCCGCCGCCATTGAGGCGCCCCGTGTAGTTCGCACGCGAGGCCGCGGACACGCACTCTCGCATGAAAGGGAGGAGCCGTCTCCGGGACCAACGGCGTAGATGAGGTGACCTAGGTCTGCAGACCGGCGGCGATCCAACTCCTAGCGTTGAGCGATGAGAGGTGCCGGATCTCGGGGCGAAGACCGTGCCGCGACGGGGTGCCTACGCAAACCTCGGAGGTAGCGAAATGACAACGGTCCCAAATACTTCCGGAGTCCTCGTCGGTGTCGACGGCTCGGAGTTCTCCGACACTGCGGTACGGTGGGCGGTGCGTGAGGCCGCGATGCGTCACGAAGCCCTCACGCTGATGACGGTCGCCGAGCGCCAAGGACCGCGCTTCGTCACCTACGACAATGAGACGATTCAGAATTCGCGCCGGGCGCAGCACAGCGAGAACGACCGGATTCTCGCCGCCGCGCGCCAGATCGTCGACGAAGTGCTCGGCGATCGCAGGTCAGGCAAAGTGAATACCGAGTTCCTGTTCGCCCATCCGCTGGCCACCCTCATCGATGCGTCCAAGGACATGCGGCTTGTGGTGGTCGGCTGTCGCGGTATGAGCGCACTGGACCGACTGACGCTCGGCTCCGTCAGTAGCGGACTGGTCCGCCACGCCCACTGCCCGGTCGCGGTGATCCACAAGCAGCACCCCGAGCCCGACGCGCACGCACCGATCCTGCTCGGCATCGACGGCTCACCGGCATCGGAGTTCGCCACCGCGGTCGCGTTCGACGAGGCGTCGTACCGGCGAGCACCGGTGATCGCGATGCACGCCTTGGCGGATTCCTTCACGTCGGGCGCTCAATTCAACTGGACGATCGACGAGCAGAAAGGCGACGAGCTACTGAGCGAGCGCCTGGCGGGCTGGCAGGAGAATTACCCGGATGTCCATGTGAAGCCTACCGTGATCCACCACGATGCCAGCCGCTGGCTGGTCAACCACTCCAATAGGGCACAGCTCATCGTCGTGGGAAGCCACGGCCGCGGCGGATTCGCCGGAATGCTGCTCGGATCAGTCAGCGCGGCGACCGTACACGCGGCCGAAGTGCCGGTGATCGTGGCCCGCAAGTCGTGACGGGTCGATACAGAGAAGGCGGCTCGGGGTAAGGCATACGCCAGGTCCCCGGTGATTGCGTCCGACTCCGGTCGCTTATGGACGTACGTCGGGGCCGCTCAGTCCGAAGAGGTGGCGACGATCCGTGTCGACTTCGAACGCCAAAGGACCAGGCCTGTCAGGTGTGCTGACATTCGGCTGAAATCGGCACAGCAGCTTGAGGTTCGACGGATGCGTCGGCCTGACCGAGTAGGCGATCGGGTCGATATCGCTCATCTGCGCCGCCCCGACATGACCGGCTCTAGACGCCCACCGCCGGTGCATGCCTGATTCAGCGGTTGCGACGGGTGCGGAGCCAACCGCGAAGGCGACCGCCGGACACTTTCTGCGCAGGTTCTTCGGCAGCCGGTGTCAACTCCGGCTCGGCCTTCGGCTCGTCCCCGTCCGTCGAATGCGGCGCGTCGGCGGAAGGTTCACCGGCGACGTCGTCGGCGGCCGTGGCGGCCTGCTTCGCGTTCTCGACCGCGTCCTCGTGTACCTCCGGCGCCGCCTCCTCGGCCTCGATCACCTCGTCACCCTCGACCGCACCCACCCCACCGACAGCCTCGCCCAGATCTTCGGCCTCACCTTGTTCGGCGGGTTCCTCACCGGAACTTTCTGGCGCCGGCTCCCCTGCAGCGGGTTCCTCGGAATCTTCCCCGGCCGCCTCATCAGCGTTCTCCACCGCAGCCTCGTGAACCTCCGGTGCCGCCTCCTCGGCCTCGATCACCTCGTCACCCTCGACCGCACCCACCCCACCGACAGCCTCGCCCAGATCCTCGGCCTCACCCTGCTCGGCGGGTTCCTCGGCCTCGTCCTGTTCGGCGGGTTCCTCGGCCTCGTCCTGCTCGTCGGGTTCCTCAGAATCTTCTTCGGCAACCTCGTCCGCGACCGCGGCTGCCTCGTTAGCGTTCTCTACTGCGGCCTCGTGAACCTCGGGCGCCGCCTCCTCGGCCTCGATCACCTCGTCACCCTCGACCGCACCCACCCCACCGACAGCCTCGCCCTGATCCTCGGCCTCACCCTGCTCGGCGGGTTCCTCGGCCTCGTCCTGTTCGGCGGGTTCCTCGGCCTCGTCCTGTTCGGCGGGTTCCTCGGCCTCACCCTGCTCGGCGGGTTCCTCGGCCTCGTCCTGCTCGGCGGGTTCCTCAGAATCTTCCCGGCAACCTCGTCCGCGACCGCGGCCGCCTCGTTAGTGTTCTCTACTGCGGCCTCGTGAACCTCGGGCGCCGCCTCCTCGGCCTCGATCACCTCGTCACCCTCGACCGCACCCACCCCACCGACAGCCTCGCCCAGATCCTCGGCCTCACCCTGCTCGGCGGGTTCCTCGGCCTCGTCCTGTTCGGCGGGTTCCTCAGAATCTTCTTCGGCAACCTCGTCCGCGCCCGCGGCCGCCTCGTCAGTGTTCTCTACTGCGGCCTCGTGAACCTCCGGTGCCGGCTCCTCGGCCTCGGACACCTCGTCACCCTCGACCGCACCCACGCCGCCAACGGCCTCGGCTTCTTCACCGGCCTCCGCGAAAGCCTCGGCCTCAGCGATGTCTTCGGCGGGTGCTTCTGCGACATCCGCGGTGAGTTGCTCCGCCTCGGCGACCGCCTCGATCTCCGTCTTCTCATCGGTCTCGGCTTCGGGTTCAGCCTCTATGGCCGCGTCTTCGTTTTCCTTGTCACCAGCGGCCTTTGCGGCCGCCACCACACCTGTCGTGGCCACAACGCCGGCCAACTCCTTCGCGACCTCTTCGACGGGCGACTTCTCAACCTGCGGGGCCGTCTTCACCCCGACAGCGGCGTCACCGCGGAGCTCGGACGGGTCCTCGCGGCCCTTGGGCGCAACCATGATGTAGACGACCGCGCCGATGAATACGAACACCGACACGAACGAATTGATCCGGATACCCGCGATATGCGTGGCCGTGTCGCTGCGCATCAGCTCGACCCAGAACCGACCGAAGCAATACGCGGCGACGTACAGCGCGAACAGCCGTCCATGGCCGATCCGGTAACGGCGATCCACCCAGATCAACAGTGCGAAAACCACTAGATTCCACAGCAACTCGTACAGAAAGGTGGGGTGGACCACCTCGATCAGCCGCCCGGTCGACACGCCGTTGAGCGAATCGAGCGAGCCCTGGGCATTACGCCGCTCGAAGATCTCCAGCCCCCACGGCAGGCTCGTCGCCCTGCCGTAGAGCTCCTGGTTGAAGTAATTTCCGATCCGACCGATCGCCTGGGCCAGAATGATTCCGGGCGCGATCGCGTCCCCGAACGCAGGCAATGGAATGCCGTGCCGTCGGCAGCCGATCCACGCCCCGACCCCGCCGAGCGCGACCGCCCCCCAGATGCCCAGTCCGCCCTCTTGGATCTTGAACGCCGCCAACAAACCCGCGCCGCCCGGACCGAAATATGTGGTCCAGTCGGTGAGGACGTGATAGAGCCGCCCGCCGATCAGCCCAAAGATGATGGCCCACAGCGCGATGTCGAAGACAACCCCGCGCTCACCGCCGCGCTCGGCCCAGCGTCGGTCGCCGATGAACAACGCGACGATGACGCCGACGAGGATGAACAGCGCGTACGCACGGATCGGGATGATCCAGAGATGCCAAACGCCCTGCGGTGGGCTCGGGAAAGAGGCAAGTATCGTCGTCGTCACGCAGAAATCCTTTGTCGCACACCGTCGGCCAGTTCTTCGGTCAGCGTACGGACGGCCTGCAGGCCATCACTCAATGCCGACACCAGGGCCGAACCAACTATTACACCGTCGGCGTATACACCGATCTGGGCGGCTTGCTCACGCGACCTCACCCCCAGACCAACGCCGACCGGGATATCTGACACCGCCTTGACCCGGCGAACCAAATCGGGTGCGGCGACCGATACGGCATCCCGAGCGCCCGTCACCCCCATTGTCGAAGCCGCATAGACGAACCCGCGCGATGCGTTGACTGTCTCGGCCAAGCGCTCGGGCGTCGACGACGGCGCCACCAAGAAGATTCGGTCCAGATTGTGTGCGTCGGATACCGCCAGCCATTCGGCCGCCTCGTCCGGAATGAGATCCGGTGTGATCATGCCCAGTCCCCCTGCTGCTGCCAGATCGCGCGCGAAAGCGTTTACGCCGTAGCGCAACACCAGATTCCAGTAGGTCATGACGACGGCGCGGCCGCCGGCTTTACTGATCGCCTCGACGGCCGCCAGCGAGTCGCGCACCCGGACCCCGCCGCGTAACGCGGCCTCAGTTGCCGTCGCGATGGTGGGCCCGTCCATACCGGGGTCGGAATAGGGCATGCCGACTTCTACCACATCACAACCGGATTCGACGAGCGCGGTCATCGCGGAAATCGAGACAGGCACGTCGGGATAACCGGTCGGCAGGTACCCGATGAGCGCCGACCGGCCGTCCTGCCGGCAGGCGTCGAACAGGCCGGAAAGTCCACTCGTCATAAGTGCGCGGGCCCCTTGTCGTCAAGCAGACCGAACCACTTGGCGGCCGTCTCCACGTCCTTGTCGCCGCGGCCCGACATGTTCACCAAGATGACCGACCCGGGTCCGAGCTCGACACCCAACTTCAACGCACCGGCCACCGCGTGAGCGGATTCGATGGCAGGGATAATGCCTTCTGTCCGGCACAGCACGCCGAAAGCGTCCATCGCCTCGGCATCGGTGATCGGCCGGTACTCGGCGCGCCCAGTGTCCTTGAGAAAGGCGTGTTCGGGGCCGACGCCGGGATAGTCCAAACCAGCCGAGATCGAATGCGACTCGATGGTCTGCCCATCATCGTCCTGCAACAGATAGGAGAACGACCCCTGGAACGCACCGGGCGAGCCGCCGGTGAAGGTCGCGGCGTGACGGCCGGTTTCGACGCCGTCGCCCGCCGCCTCGAAGCCGAGCAGCCGGACCGCCGGATCGTCGATGAACGCATGAAAGATGCCGATGGCGTTGGACCCGCCGCCGACGCATGCCGTCACCGCATCGGGCAGGCGGCCAGCCTGGTCCTGAATCTGCACGCGCGCCTCGAGCCCGATCACCCGTTGGAAGTCACGGACCATCGTCGGGAACGGATGCGGCCCCGCCGCGGTACCGAAGCAGTAATACGTGTCGTCGGCGTTGGTCACCCAGTCGCGGAAGGCCTCGTTGATCGCGTCTTTGAGCGTCTTGGACCCCGACTCCACTGAAACGACCTCGGCTCCGAGCAGACGCATCCGCGCGACGTTCAACGCCTGCCGCGCGGTGTCGACGGCGCCCATATAGATCACGCAGTCCAGGCCGAGCAACGCGCATGCCGTCGCGGTCGCGACCCCGTGCTGACCGGCGCCGGTTTCGGCGATGACGCGGGCCTTGCCCATCTGACGGGCCAGCAGGGCCTGGCCGAGCACATTGTTGATTTTGTGAGATCCGGTGTGGTTCAGGTCTTCTCGCTTGAGAAAGATCCGCGCGCCACCCGCCTGCTCGCTAAGTCGGGCCGCTTCGTAGAGCGGTGAAGGCCGACCGCTGTAGTGCCGCTGTAGGCGATCCAGTTCATCGAGGAACGCTTGGTCACCGCGGGCCTTCTCGTAGGCGGCGGTGACTTCCTCGATGACAGCCATCAACGCTTCGGGGACGAAACGCCCTCCGTAGACACCGAAATGGCCCTTGGCGTCGGGATCGTGGACGGTGGGTTCCGCGACGGCCGCGCTGGAACGCGGCAACTCAGGGCCGGCGATATCGGCCACTGGTCAACGTGAGGGTTTCGGGCAGGACGGATGCGTTCCTGCGGTAACCAAATCGGCGACGGCGCTGCGAGGATCACCGCTGGTGACCAGACCCTCACCGACAAGAACGGCGTCAGCACCCGCGCCGGCGTACGCCAACAGATCAGCTGGGCCGCGGACACCCGATTCGGCGATGCGGATGATGTCGGTCGGCAGCCCTGGTGCGATGCGCGCGAAGCAATCCCGGTCGACGTTGAGGGTCTTGAGGTCACGCGCGTTGACACCGATCACCTTGGCGCCGGCCTGCAACGCACGATCGGCTTCCTCTTCGGTGTGCACCTCGACCAGAGCTGTCATTCCCAGCGATTCGGTGCGATCCAGCATCGACACAAGCGCGGACTGCTCGAGTGCCGCGACGATCAGCAGCAGCATGTCGGCACCATGCGCACGAGCCTCGTGGATCTGGTAGGGCCGGACGATGAAGTCCTTGCGCAGCACCGGAATTGACACCTCCGCGCGCACCGCGTCCAAGTCGTCGAGCGATCCGTTGAATCGTCGTTGTTCGGTCAGCACGCTGACGATGCGCGCTCCGCCGTCCTCGTATGCACGGGCCAGCTTCGCCGGATCGGAGATAGGCGCCAGTGCTCCGCGTGATGGACTGGCACGCTTTACTTCGGCGATGACGCCGATGCCGGGTTCACGCAACGCGGCCATCACGTTCAGCGGTGCCGGCGCGGCCTTCACGGCGGCTTTCACTTCGTCGAGGCTGACAACGGCTTCGCGTGCGGCGACGTCGGCGCGGACTCCTTCGATGATGGAGTCGAGCACAGACGCCGAACTCATGACCCGTCCGCTCCCTTCGCGCGCGTACCGGTTAGTTGCCACATCATCTTCTTCGAAGGGTAGCCGTACCGAACACACGATCCGTCACCGACCCTCGGTGTCCGACTTGGTGGGGTCGCGACCCTCGTCGAGCGCGTCCCAGATCATCCTTTCGGACATGTCGGTGCCTGCTGGAGCCCGTCGCCGCGCGGCTTCACGTCGCCGGGCGGGAGCTTCATATCTTTCGTCATCCGACTGGCCTTTCACCGGTGCCCGCATGATCAGCACTGCACCGGCAAGCGCGAGCACGGCGGCAAGCAAGGTGACGACCGCTCCCCAGTACTGCCGATGTGTGCCCACCAGGTCCGCCACCGGCACGTCGGCGAGGCCTGCGGCCCGCACCGCGATATCGGGAACCACCCACAGGCTGATCGCCAGGTAGGCCATCGCCGCGCTCATACCGCCGACGATTACGGCCAGCAGTCGCTGCTGCCACCGCGGCCCCACCGTCGACTTCATCGCCGCTGCCAGCAGCATCAGGGCAAGCGGAACCAACGCTGTCGACCACTCCCCGCCCGTCAGCGTCGAGGTCTTCGGCTGACCCAGCCCGTCGAACGAGCTCACCACGACCCACGTCATGCGGGACGCCAGCCATAGTGCACCCGCCGACAGCAGCAGCGAGAGCTGTCCGATCCGCATCATGGTTCGGTCAGCGTCTCCGCCGCGGCGATGGCGTTCAGCACGGCCTTCGCCTTGTTCGCGGCCTCGTTGTACTCGTAGGGCCCGTTCGAGTCCGCCACGACTCCACCGCCGGCCTGCACATAGGCCGTGCCCTTGCGTATCAGCGCGGTGCGGATGGTGATCGCGAAGTCGGCATCGCCGGCAAAGTCGAGATAACCCAGCACGCCCCCGTACAGGCCGCGCCGGGTCTTCTCGACCTCCTCGATGAGCTCCATGGCCCGCACCTTCGGCGCGCCCGTCAGCGTGCCTGCGGGAAAGCACGCGGTGACGGCGTCCAGCGCGGTGTTGCGGTCGGCCAGCTGCCCGGTCACCGTCGACACCAGGTGCATGACGTGGCTGTAGCGCTCGATATGGCTGTAGTCCTCCACCCGCACCGTCCCGGGCACGCAGACCCGGCCCAGGTCGTTGCGGCCGAGGTCGACCAGCATCAGGTGCTCGGCGCGTTCCTTCTCATCTTCTTGGAGTTCCTTCTGGAGGAGCACGTCCTCTTCCTCGTTGGCGCCGCGCCACCGCGTTCCTGCGATGGGGTGTGTCGTCGCGCGACCGTCCTTGACAGTGACCAGTGCTTCGGGACTCGACCCGACGATCGAAAAGTCCAGTCCGCCATCCCCGTCGGGCACATTCAGCAGGTACATGTACGGGCTGGGGTTCGATACCCGCAGCATCCGGTAGACGTCGAGCGGGTTGACGTCGGTGTCCACCTCGAATCGTTGCGACGGCACCACCTGGAACGCCTCGCCGGCTTCGATCTCTCCGACAAGCCGCTCCACGATCGCGCCGTATTCGTCGACCGAACGCTGCGACCGGTGCAGCGGCTCGGGCCTGCTGAACGTGGCCACCGCAGACGACAGGTTCTTGCCCAGTGCTCCGGTCATCACGTCCAGCCGCGCCACCGCGTCGTCGTATGCCCAGTCGACGCGCTCGTCGGTGCCGTTCCAGTTCACCGCGTTGGCGATCAGCGTGATGGTGCCCTCGTGGTGGTCGACGGCAGCGATATCGGTGGCCAGCAGGAGCAGGATGTCGGGCAGCTCGAGGTCGTCGACGACCAGTTGGGGCAGTCGTTCCAGCCTGCGCACCAGGTCATAGGCGAAAAAACCGACGAGCCCGCCGGAGAGCGGCGGGAGCCCTTCCACCGGTTCGGTCTGCAGCAGCTCCATCGTCTCGCGCAGTGCCTTCAGCGGATCGCCCCCGCTGGGCGCGTCCTTGGGGGTGACGCCGAGCCACGCCGCCTCGCCACCGCGCACCGTGAACGCCGACGGGGCGCCCGCGCCGATGAACGACCACCGCGACCAGGACCGCCCGTTCTCCGCCGATTCCAACAAGAACGTGCCCGGGCGGTTAGCGGCCAGCTTGCGGTACGCCGACAGCGGCGTCTCGCTGTCGGCCAGCACCTTTCGAGTCACCGGAACCACGCGATGCTCGGCGGCGAGCGCCCGGAAGTCCTCGCGCGAGGTCGTGACAGCGAGGTTGGCAGTCGATTGCACGTGGTAATCCTCCCAGACTCCTACGGCGAGACCGGCAGTCAGTCAGGCGTAGCGTGACATCTATGAAACGTGGTGACCGGGTAGCCGAGTTCGAATTGCCAGACCAAAAGGGTGCTGTGCGAAGCCTCACATCGTTGCTCGCCGGCGGCCCGATCGTGTTGTTCTTCTATCCCGCCGCGATGACGCCCGGCTGCACCAAGGAGGCCTGTCACTTCCGCGACCTCGCCGGTGAATTCGCCGCCGTCGGCGCATCGCGGGTCGGCATCAGCACCGATCCGGTCGCCAAGCAGGCCAAGTTCTCCGATACCCAGAATTTCGATTATCCGTTGCTGTCCGACGCTGACGGCAAGGTGGCTGCCCAGTTCGGCGTCAAGCGGGGGCTGCTCGGCAGGCTGATGCCGGTCAAGCGGACGACCTTCGTGATCGACGCCGACGGAACCGTGCTCGACGTGATCGCCAGCGAGTTCAGCATGGACACGCACGCCGACAAGGCGCTGGAGGTGCTGCGGCAGCGGCAGTCGGCGTGACGCCGGTTCTGGGGGCGGGTAAAAGCACGCTGCTGGGGTTCTGCGCCGCGGTGACGTTTCCCACCTCGGGGACCGTGCATATTCTCGGCGAGAAGATGGGCCGGGTTGAGCTTGCCCGGCTACGCCGATTCATCGGCCATGTGAATCCCCGTCACCGGCTTCAGTATTCGTTGACTGTGCGCGAGGTGGTGATGACCGGCATCACCGCCACCATCGACACTCCGATGCGCTGGACACCGAGTGCCGAGGAGCGAGACCGCGCCGATGCGATGATCGCGGCGGTCGGCCTGTCCCATAAGGCCGAGGACGTCTGGCCGACACTGTCGCAGGGTGAACGCGGTCGCACGCTCATTGCGCGAGGGCTCATCTCCGAACCGCGCCTGCTGCTGCTCGACGAACCGACCACCGGGCTCGACGTCGCTGCGCGGGAGCAGCTGTTGGAGACGATCGATTCGCTCGACGAGACCCATCCAGAAGTCGCTTCGGTACTCGTCACCCATCATCTGGAGGAGCTTCCGACCACCACGACGCACGCCCTGCTGATCGCCGAGGGGCGAACGGTGGCGATCGGCGAGGCACGGGCGACCGTGAACACCGACAATGTCAGCGCCGCGTTCGCCCACCCCGTGGTGGTCGGTGACGACGAGGGCCGCTGGACGGCGCGTGCCAAGGCGACCCGCATCATCGAGCCATGACGATCGAGGTGTCGTGTGGGCTGCCACCTGGACCTGATTTCAGCGACCTCGCCGTTCTCGCAGAGTCGCTTGGCTATTCGCGCGTTTGGATCTTCGACTCGGCGCCGCTGTGGGAAGACCCGTTCATCCATCTCGCTCTCGCCGCCGAACGTACATCGCGCATCGGTCTCGGCACTGCCGTTCTGATTCCGAATGAGCGTTCCGAGATGGCGACGGCGTCGGCGATCGCGACCATCGCGCGGCTCACCGGTGGCCGTTTTCGAGCCTGCTTCGGAACCGGTGGAACCGCGCGTCGCACCATGGGTCAGCGTCCGCTGACGCTGCGGTTCTTGAAGGGCTATGTGACTGCTGTGCGCGGGCTGTTGGCCGGCGAAACCGTGACCATCGACGGGCAGCCGGCGCGGATGCTGCACGGCGAAGGTCTGGCCGTGCCGCGGCCGATCGACGTCGAAATCTGGCTGAGCGTGTTCGGCCCGCGCGGGATCGAACTCGCGACCGAGACCGCCGACGGAATCATCGGCCTGCCCATGGAACACGAGCTGCCCATTGCCACGCTGATGCCGGCCACCGTGCTCGAGCCCGGCGAAGATCGTGGCAGCCAACGGGTTCGCGAATCGGCAGGGCCGTGGCAGGTGGTCGGCTACCACGAGGCGTATTCGGTTGTCGGACCGAACGCCGTCGACGCCATGCCGGGCGGCCGAGTCTGGCGCGACGCGGTCGAGGCGCTCGCTCCTGAACGCGAACGCCATCTCTTCACCCACCAAGGTCACGTCACGCATCTCACCGAACGCGATCGCGTCCTTCTCGATGAGGCGCCCGATGGGATGGCAATGATCGCAAGCCCGGAGGTGATCAAGGCTCGAGTGACTGAACTGGCCGAACGTGGTGTGCAGGAAGTCATCTACACGCCCAGCGGCCCTGACGTCGCCCGCGAACTGAACGCCTTTTACGGCGCCGCGTCCAGGTAGGTACGCAAATGCTCCACCATGCTGGCGTGAAAGTTCTGCATTGACAACGCTTTCTGGGCAAGGCCATTGGCGGCGTGGTACATGCCGGGAACGGTGACGAGTTCGCAAGGCACTCCGGCCGCCGTCAGCCGTTCGGCGTAGCCGACGTTCTCGTCGTAGAACAGTTCAAGGTCACCGACTCCGATCCACGCGGGCGGCAGACCGGCCACATCCTTGCGCCGTGCCGGCGCGGCATATTCCGGAGCATCGGACAAGCGCGGCTCGCGCCCGAGGTACGCGGTCCAGGCGAACCGGTTGGACGACCGCGACCACGTCAGCTCGCCCGGGGCTGGTTGGTCATCGCGTAGCGCGGTTCTGTCATCGAGCATGGGAGAGACGAGCGCCTGAGCGCGCGGCGGGATGCCCTCGTCAAAGGCCCGCTGCGCGACCGCCGCAGCCAGACCGCCGCCCGAACTCACGCCGTGAACCGCGATGCGATCGGGGTCGATGCCGATCTCGTCAGCGTATTTGGCCACCCACTTGAGGGTGGCCATGCAATCGTCGAGCGCCGCGGGAAAAGGGTTCTCCGGTGCCAGCCGGTATTCCGGCGACACGACCACCGCACCGACGTCTCTCACCAGGCGTCCGGCGAGCTGCGCCTCGAGCTGCGGCGTGCCCGCACACAGTCCGCCGCCGTGGATCCACAGCACAGCCGGTCGTGGGGCAGACCGCTCGGTCGGCGCGAAGACGAGGACGCGGACGCGCCCGTCGTCGACGTGATGTGTGGTCTGCGTGACCCCTGGTCCGGGACTGGAGCTGGGCCGGTAGCCCATCCGCACGAAGGGGAGCGTCAGCCTGTTGAACGGCATGGCGAGCGCGACCATCAACGGACTACGCAACTCCGGATCCACGGCCGACAGCGATCTCCGCAGAGCGGTGTAACGACGGACCGCCAGCGCGGCCACTCCCGCGGCGACGAGCACGGCAGATTTCCTCATGCCCTTCAGCTCTCCGGTCCGAGAAGAAGATCGGCCTCGAAGCACGTGTGGGCGCCGGTGTGGCACGCGCCGCCGACCTGGTCGACCTCGAGCAGCACGGTGTCGCCGTCGCAGTCCAGCCGTACCGAGTGCACATGCTGGGTGTGGCCGGATGTTTCCCCCTTAACCCAGTGCTGTTGCCGGGAACGGGAGTAGTAGGTGGCCCTGCGCGTTTCGAGCGTGCGAGCCAGCGCGACGTCGTCCATCCACGCGACCATGAGCACGTCGCCCGTGCCGCGCTCCTGCGCGACGGCAGTGAACAACCCGTTGGCGTCGCGCTTGAGCCGCGACGCGATGCTCGCATCCAGTTTCATCGGTACCCTCTGCTCGTCGCGCAAGCGCTCATCGGACGACAATTCCTTCCGCCGCCATCGCCGCCTTCACCTCCGTAATGGTCAGCTCCCGGAAGTGGAACACACTGGCGGCCAGCACGGCGTCGGCACCTGCAACAACCGCTGAAGCGAAATGTTCCTTGGCGCCTGCCCCGCCGCTGGCGATGACAGGGACCGAGACGGCCCCGCGAACAGCCCGCAGCATCTTGAGGTCGAATCCGGCCTTGGTGCCGTCGAAGTCCATCGAATTGAGCAGGATTTCACCGACGCCGAGTTCGGCGCCGCGGGCCGACCATTCGATGGCGTCCATGCCCGTGCCGCGGCGTCCGCCGTGGGTGGTGACCTCCCATCCCGAGGGCGTCGGCTCCGAACCCTTTGGCACGGTTCGGGCGTCCACCGAAAGCACGATGCATTGCGATCCGAACTGCCGCGACAATTCGGCCAGCAGTTCCGGGCGCGCGATAGCAGCCGTGTTGACCGCGACCTTGTCGGCGCCCGCCCGCAGCAACACGTCGACGTCGGCTACCGACCGGACGCCGCCACCGACCGTCAACGGGATGAACACCTGCTCGGCGGTGCGTTTGACGACCTCCAGCATGGTCGCCCGGCCCGACGAGGACGCCGTCACGTCAAGGAAGGTCAGCTCGTCGGCGCCCTCGCGGTCGTAGGCGGCCGCGAGTTCGACGGGATCTCCGGCGTCGCGCAGATTTTCGAAGTTTACGCCCTTGACTACGCGGCCGTCATCGACGTCCAGGCACGGGATGATACGGACCGCGACATCGTTGGGATTCATCGGTAGTCGTCCGGGTCGCCCGCCGACCGCACGATGTCGAGCACCTCGCCGTGCACGCCGGGAAGTCCGGCCAGCGCTGCCTTGGATTTGATCGTCCAGTCGTCACCGGCCAAGTCGGTGATGATGCCGCCAGCAGCCCGCACCAGCGCGACACCGGCCGCGTGATCCCAGAGATGACCGCCGAAGGTTATTGCACCACCGAGGATTCCGGCAGCGGTGTAAGCCAGGTCGAGGCCGATAGCGCCGTGCATACGCATCCGCGAGCACTTCTGGCTCAACCGCTCGAGAATCGCCACCCGATAGCGTCCGGGATACCGTCCGCGCGATCCGACGTCGAAGGTTCCGGTGCCGACCACACAGTCGGCGAGCTTGGCCGGCGCCAGCGGTGGCTGCGCAACACCGTTGGCGTACAACGGCTTCCCTATGACCGCGGTGAAACGCTGATCGGTGAACGGCAACCACGTCAGCCCCGCCACCGGTTCGCCATCGCGCACCAGGGCCAGCAGTATCGCCGCCGTCGGAAGGCCTGCCGCGTAGTTGAAGGTGCCGTCGATCGGATCGAGGACCCACACCAGGGGTGAGTCGACGTCAGCGCCGCCGAATTCTTCGCCGTGCACTTCGATGCCGGTGTGCGAAACGAGCGCCTCGACCACCTGACGTTCGATGGCTAGATCCACCTCGGTGGCGAAGTCGTTGCCTTTCTTGGGCACGGCGGACTCGGCACGGTGGCCGGATACGAACGGCTTTGCGGCTTCGTCGAGGATCGCGGCGGCCTCGGAGACCAAGGCGTCGAGATCGGTCTCGTCGAGGGCCATGACGGGCTACTCCTCTACCGCGGCCAGCGCCTGCGGCAGCGTGAATCGCCCGGCGTACAAAGCCTTTCCGATGATCGCGCCCTCCACCCCACTGTCGGTGAGCGTGGCTATTGCGCGCAGATCGTCGAGGCTCGACACGCCGCCCGACGCGATCACGGGAGCGTCGGTGCGTCCGGTGACGCTGGACAACAGGTCGAGGTTCGGTCCCGCCAGCGTTCCGTCCTTGGTCACGTCGGTGACGACGAACCGCGAACATCCCTGCTTATCAAGGCGTTCCAGCACCGGCCATAGATCACCGCCGTCGGTCTCCCAGCCGCGGCCGCGGAGTCGGAACCCGCCGCCAGGCAAGGAGGGGTCGATCTTCACGTCCAGCCCGACGGCCACCTTGTCGCCGTGCTCTGCGACGACGCTTGCACACCACTCGGGGTTCTCCAACGCTGCTGTACCCAGGTTGACCCGTGTGCAGCCGGTCGCGAGCGCGGCCTTCAGCGATTCGTCGTCGCGGATTCCGCCGGACAGCTCCACGTCGACGTCGAGCTTGCCGACGACCTCGGCAAGCAGTTCGCGGTTGGATCCGCGACCGAACGCGGCGTCCAGGTCGACCAGGTGGACCCATTCCGCGCCGTCGCGCTGCCAGGTCATGGCGGCGTCCAGAGCCGAGCCGTACTCGGTCTCGCTGCCTGCCTGCCCCTGGACAAGCCGTACGGCCTTGCCGTTTACGACATCGACGGCAGGCAACAGAATCAGTCGCTTTACTGCAGGCACGGCGTCCAACCCTAGATCAGAGCCCATCGACCCAGTTAGTCAGCAGCGTCGCGCCCGCGTCGCCGCTTTTCTCCGGGTGGAACTGTGTGGCGGCCAGCGGTCCGTCCTCGATGGCGGCGAGGAACGGCACGTGATGGGTCGCCCAGGTCAGCAGCGCTTCTGGAGTTCCCTCCCAGGTTTGCACGGCATACGAGTGCACGAAGTAGAACCGGGTGGTGGCGTCCATGCCCTTGAACAGCGCGCTACCGGCTGCGGCGTCGACGACGTTCCAGCCCATGTGCGGAATCACCGGGGCGTCGAGCCGGACCACCGCGCCGGGCCACACACCGCAGCCCTGCGACTCGACGCCGAACTCGACACCCCGCGCGAACAAAATCTGCATACCGACGCAGACCCCGAGCACCGGGCACCCGGCGGCAACGCGCTCGGCGATGATCTTGTCGCCGCCGATCTCCCGCAAACCGGTCATGCAGGCTTCGAACGCGCCGACCCCCGGTACCACCAGCCCGTCGGCGGATGCGGCCGACGCGGCGTCAGCGGTCACCTCGACGTCGGCGCCGGCCCGTTGAAGTGCCCGCTGTGCCGATCGTAGGTTGCCGGACCCATAGTCCAGGACGACGACGGACTTCGTTGTCACAGTGTGCCTTTGGTGGACGGCACGCCTGTCACCCTGGGATCGAGTTCGACCGCCTGACGCAGCGCACGAGCAATGGCCTTGTACTGCGCCTCGGTGATGTGGTGCGGATCGCGTCCGTACAGCGTCCGCACATGCAGGGCGATGCGGGCATTCATCGCCAGCGTCTCGAACACGTGATGGTTGATCACGGTGTGGTAGGGCACCTCGGAACCGGCAATCGTGGTGTGCAGCATGTGTTCCGGTTCTCCGGTGTGCACGCAGTACGGCCGACCGGACACGTCGACGGCGGCGTGCGCCAGCGTTTCGTCCATCGGGATGAAGGCGTCGCCGAACCGCCGGATGCCCTTCTTGTCGCCGAGCGCCTCGCCTAGCGCCTGGCCCAGCACGATCGCGGTGTCCTCGATCGTGTGGTGTCCCTCGATCTCGACATCGCCCTTTGCGCGGATGGTGAGGTCGAAACTGGCATGGCTGCCCAGCGAGGTAAGCATGTGGTCGTAGAACGGGACGCCGGTGGAGACGTCGACGACTCCCGTGCCGTCAAGGTCGAGGTCGACGACGATGTCGGATTCCTTGGTCTTGCGTTCGACGCGGGCGCGACGGTTGGTGGTCACTGTGCTCCTATTCGTGCGCTGGCTTCGAGCAGCGCGTCGTTTTCGTCGGCCAGGCCGATGGTGGCGCGCAGATATCCGGGGATGCCGACGTCGCGGATGAGGATGCCCGCGTCGAGATAGCGCTGCCAGGTGGCGGGTGCGTCGGCGAACTCGCCGAACAGGACGAAGTTCGCTTCGCTGGGGATGACCCGGAAGCCCATGCCGGTCAACGCATCTGTCACGCGGTTACGCTCGGCGATGAGCGTCGCGACGCTTCCGAGCGTGTCGTCGGCATGTCGCAATGCGGCGCGTGCAGCGGCTTGGGTAACCGACGACAGGTGATACGGGAGCCGCACCAGCAGCATGGCGTCGATGACGGCGGCCGCGGCGGCGAGATATCCGAGCCGCCCGCCGGCGAACGCGAAGGCCTTGCTCATGGTGCGGGTGACGACGAGCTTGGTGGGGAAGTCACCGACCAGGTTCACCGCGCTGGGTTGTGACGAGAATTCGCCGTAGGCCTCGTCGAGAATGAGGATTCCGGTGGCCATGGCCTCGAGGAGCCGCCGCAGTTCGTCGAGTGAAAGGCTCTGGCCGGACGGGTTGTTGGGGCTTGCGACGAAGACGATGTCGGGGTTCTGTTCCTTGATGGCATGCACCGCGACCTCGACGTCGATGCTGAAGTCATCGGCGCGGTTGGCGACCAGCCACTCGGTCTGAGTGCCGTCCGAAATGATCGGGTGCATCGAGTAGGAGGGTACGAAGCCGATCGCGCTGCGGCCCGGTCCGCCGAACGCCTGCAGGAGCTGCTGCAGGATTTCGTTGGAACCATTGGCGGCCCAAAGGTTTTCCAGACCGACGTCGACGCCGGTCTGAGCGGTCAAATAGGCCGCGAGGTCGGTACGCAGCGCCACCGCGTCGCGATCCGGGTACCGGTGCAGATCACCGGCGACGCCGCGGACTGAACTCGTGACGTCGTCGACGAGGGCTTGCGTCGGAGGATGCGGGTTCTCGTTGGTGTTGAGCCGCACCGGCACCGCCAGTTGCGGTGCGCCGTAGGGTGATTTACCGCGTAGGTTCTCGCGCAGCGGCAGGTCGTCGAGCGTCACCTTCTCGCCAGGGGTCACGTTTCGAACCTCCGGCGCACCGCCTCGCCGTGTGCGGGCAGGTTCTCGGCCTCGGCAAGCGTGATCACGTGTCCCGTAACGTCTTTCAGCGCCGCCTCGTCATACTCGACCACGTGGATACCTTTGAGGAATGACTGCACGCTCAGTCCGCTCGAGTGCTTGGCGCAGCCACCGGTGGGCAGCACGTGATTGGAGCCTGCGCAATAGTCGCCGAGGCTGACGGGCGCATACGGCCCGACGAAAATCGCTCCAGCCGAACGGATCCGGGCAGCGACATCGGGTGCATCGAGGGTCTGGATTTCGAGATGTTCTGCGGCGTAGGCGTTGACCGTCTTGACGCCTGCGTCGAGGTCGTCGACGAGCACGATCGCCGACTGCCGCCCGGTCAACGCGGCTGTGACGCGGTCCCGGTGCACGGTGGTCTCCAGCTGCGTCGCCAGTTCGCGGTCGACCGCGTCGGCGAGACCGGTGCTCGGAGTGACCAGCACACTGGCGGCTATCTCGTCGTGCTCGGCCTGGCTGATCAGGTCTGCGGCCACGTGCACGGGATCTGCGGTGTGATCGGCGAGGATCGCGATCTCGGTGGGACCGGCTTCGGCGTCGATGCCGATCTGCGAGCGGCAGATCCGCTTGGCGGCGGTGACGTAGATGTTGCCCGGACCGGTGACCATGTCGACAGACGTCAGTTCAGATCCGTCGGTGTCGGTTCCGCCGTACGCCAGCAGGGCCACGGCCTGGGCGCCGCCAATGGCCCACACCTCAT
This sequence comes from uncultured Actinomycetota bacterium, assembly GCA_963804905.1. Taxonomy (GTDB): domain Bacteria; phylum Actinomycetota; class Actinomycetes; order Mycobacteriales; family Mycobacteriaceae; genus Mycobacterium. The sequence continues at coordinate 51,499 of CAWDSB010000017.1, forward strand.
CGACACCGAGTAGGTGAGCGGCGGCCAGAATGGTCGGGTGCGGCAGGCCGTCGAACTGGGCCTGCGGCGGGCTCGCAATGACCAACGAGTCCACACCCGCCGTCTGGGCGGGCACGACGTTCATCACCACGCTGGACGGGTAGACGGCGTTGCCGCCAGGCACGTACAGCCCGACCCGCTCGACGGGGACCCAGCGCTCGGTCACCATGGCTCCGGGCGCAAGCGTCGTGGTGGTGTCGGTGCGTCGCTGGGCGGCGTGCACGGCGCGGGCGCGCTCGATCGCCACCTCGAGTGCTGCTCGGACGTCAGATGGCAGCCGATCGAGCGCGTTCCGCAAATAATGAGATGGCACCCGGGCCTGTGCGGGGCGCACGCCGTCGAACGACTTGCCGAACTCCAGGGCGGCCTCGGCGCCGCGCGCGGCGACCGCATCGACGATCGGACGGACCGTCGGCACCACTGCCTCGACGTCCACGCCACCGCGCGGTAGCGCCGACCGCAAGCGGGCGGCCGACAGGTCGGCTGACCGCAGGTCGATGCGGGCCATGAGCGGTGACGATGCGTTCACGCACCCATTGTCCCAGAACACGCCAAATCGATATCGCCGCGGCAAGAAGCGCCGCTTCTGCGGTCAAGTCACGCAGGCGGTTACTTGCACAGATTGATGATCGTGGTGTTGGCCGAGTCCACTTCCTTCAAGCGTGCGGCTTGGGCCGGTTCGGAGTTCGGTATGCCCGTTGTCGACCGCGCGCCGATGTCCATCAGGTTGTTGGCGAACTTGCGAACGGCGTCCGCGAGATCCTGCGGCGTACCTGGCTGCAGACGGGCCAGCAGGTACTGCCCGCCGTCATACAGCGACAATCGTGCGTTCGCCGCTACGGCCATAGTGCCGGTGACGTCGTCTCGGCCGCCGGGAGGCGTCAGGTTCGTGTTGATCTGGACGCCGTTGCGGACAACGTCGAACGCGTCGCAAATGTTGCCCTTGGGATCGTCGGTAGACGTGCCGGTGAACACCGACGCCGTTTCGGGGGCCGGCGGCTCTTTGAGCAATGCCCAGACGGCAACGCCGGCTGCGACGAGCGCTACCACCAACGCTAACACCGCAATCAGTAGAAGTCGTGACGAATCTGATCTTGAAACTCTTGAAACTGGATGAGACTCGGCTGATTCAGACATGCGGCTGATAGTAGCGGCGGAGCAACGCCTCCAGCGAACTTCTGAGAATGGCTCGCCGTCAATAACCGGAGGCTAAGACGGCGGCGATGCCTGGGTGCGGGCCTCGTCACGTAATGTCGAAACATGTCCGCGAAGGATCACCCCAACAACGCGCCGGGCGTGCCGATGGTATATCCGCCCGCGTTCGAGCGCCTGCAGATCAAGTATATGAACCCGCTGGTCAAGCGGATCTCGCCTTTCATGCCTGGAGTTGCGAAGATCAGGCATCGGGGCCGCAACTCCGGTAAGACTTACGAGACCGTCGTCAGCCCGTTCCGTAAAGGCAACGTCGTCGCCGTCGTGCTCGGACATGGCAAGACCGATTGGGTGAAGAACGTGCTCGCCGCAGGCGAGGCCGATGTGCTCTTCCGCAAGCGGAGTCTTCATATCGTCAATCCCCGGATCGTGCCCGCCGGAGGCGACGCCCAGGGCCTGCCATTCATGGCCCGGATGCAGTCGCGAAAAATGGGAGTGCTTGTCGCCGACATCGCGTGACACACTGACGCGATGGCATAGGAAGTCTGGCTGACGTTCGTCGGCGCGGCCTTTGCGATCGCCATCTCTCCCGGCGCAGGCGTCATCGAATCAATAGCCACCGGGCTGACCCACGGTGTGTGGCGCGGATATTGGAGCATCCTCGGGCTCGAGGTCGGCCTCATGCTGCAGCTGGCGCTCGTTGCGATCGACCTCGGCGCGGTCGTCGCGAACTCGATCCTTGCGTTCAACGTCATCAAGTGGGTCGGCGTCGCGCACTTGATCTATCTGGCCGCACCACTACTGCCGCAATACCTCGCGATCGGCGCGACCATGGTCGCCGTCGACCTCGTGGTGATGGGTCTCTACACCAGACTGTCGTCGCGGCTGCTCAAGTGGCTACACACGCCGCGCCGGCAGACCATACTCAACCGGGTTCTTCTCCGGGTTGTTCGCCGCTGCCGCCGTGCTGCTCTCGCTGGTGCGCCGCGGTGCGGCTACCGTGTGAAGACCGTCTTCCCGGTCATTGTCGGCCAGGCCGATGGCGCGTCGTCCCACGGGACTACGCGATCGACGGCAGGTGACAGATCACAAGTCGCAGTGAGCAATTCAAGAATTTCCGGTATCACCGCCCGCGCGTTGACCCGTCCGGTCACGAAACGCACGCCGCGGGTGTACATCGGCAGCAGCGGCATTTCCACCCCGCCCTGGTAATAGATGCCAGTGTCGGTGCACACGCCGTCAGGCCACGTCACGCGCAACGTGGAAGCCAGCACCGAAGGGTCCATGGAGGTGTGCACCGTCACCGGATACGGGTCCCACGACTTGTCCGGATTCGGCCGGTCATGCACCCGGGCACCGAGTTTCTCCGCCACGGCCAGTCGCTGGTCGTCGGTGTCGACGTAGTCGACCTGTGCACCGTATGCCACCCCGAACGCCGCCGCGTACAGACCGATCGACAACCGACCGACGACAAGAACGCGACGATCGACCTCGTCGAGGCCCGCGAGTTCCGCTTGGTACGGGCCGACTGCCCGCCAGCCGTCGGGGATGTTGTCCGACAGCGAGGCGATCGCCACCGGGTCGACGCCATCGGGAACAGGCAGCAGCATCGCGTCGGCAAACGGCACCAGCACGAGGTCCGACATGAAGCCACCGCCGTCCAAGCCGGCCAACGGTGCCATCCCGTACATCGCCATCAGCGGCAGCGACGCGCATGAACCTGTCACACCGCGCCGACACGCGCGGCACCGTCCGCAGTTGATCTGAAATGGCACGACGACGCGGTCGCCGACCCGCACCGTCGTGACATCGTCACCGACCGCAACGACCTCCGCCAGCCCCTCGTGGCCGACGGCATGTCCAGGCGGCATCGGCAGCGCGCCCCGGGCAACTCCGACGTCCAGGTCGCAGCAGGCCACCATCAGGGGCCGCACAAGCGCCTGCTGACCATCGGTGATCTCCGGATCGGCGGCATCCCGCCAGGTATAGCGTCCAGCATCTTCGAACATCAGCTGCTGCATCGTCAGTCCTTCTTTAGTGGTTGTTCAAGTATTCTTGAGCGACCTTTCTAGTATTGTCAAGGGATGCCCCGCCCCGATCGAAGCCGCGCCGCGCTGATCGACACCGCAGCCCTGCTGTTTCGTCGGCAGGGCTATGCCGCGACGGGTGTCAATCAGATTCTGGAAGCCGCCGACGTCAAGGCCGGCTCGCTGTATCACCACTTTCCGAACGGCAAGCAGGAACTGGCCGCCGCGGTCGTCGACTCCGCGGGCGGCGACATCGAACGGCTGTTGCGCAGGTTTCTCGACAGCGAGTCGTCGGTGGCCGACATCGTCGACGGCTGGATCGACCTGCTCACCGTTCAACTGGCCTCCGACCAGCGCGACGGCTGCCCGATCGAACCGATCGCCACCGAGTCGGTCAATGCCAGCGAGCAGGTGCGCGAAGCGTCTGCCCGGGCGTTCGCAGGCTGGAGCGCCGCGGTCGCCGATCGACTTCGCGCCGACGGCTCTGCCGATCGCGAGGCCGAGCAGACGGCGCTCGCTGTCATCGCCCTGATCGAAGGCGCGCTGATTCTGTCCCGCATCGCAGGCGACGACGCCGCGTTGAAATCGGCGAAGGTGGCCGCGCGTTCGCTGCTCGCGGCCTAGAGATCCAGGCCGATATCGAGTACCCGCACCGAATGTGTCAGCGCGCCGACGGCCAGGTAGTCGACGCCCGTACCCGCATATTCCGCAGCGGTCTCCAGCGACAGCCCGCCCGACGACTCGAGTTTCGTGCCGGGCGCGCGGGCGTCCCGCCGTTGCGCCGCGATCTGCGTCTGCCACACCGGGAAGTTGTCCAGCAGAACAAGTTCCACGTTTTCTGCCAGCACTTCGTCGAGCTGTTCGAGCGAGTCGACCTCCACCTCGCACGGCAGATCCGGCGCCACTTCACGGACGGCCCGCAGTGCGGCCACCACCGAACCGGCGGCCGCGACATGGTTGTCCTTGATCAACGCCGCGTCACCCAACCCCATCCGGTGGTTGACGCCGCCGCCGACCCGCACCGCATACTTCTGCAGCGCGCGCAGCCCGGGAAGCGTCTTGCGGGTGTCGCGGATCTTCGCGTCGGTGCCGGCCACCGCCTCGACCCACGCGGCGGTGGTGGTCGCGATGCCGGACAAGTGACAGACCAGATTCAGCATCGTCCGCTCGGCGGTCAGAAGGCCTTGGGTGGGCGCCTCCACAATCAACACCATCCCGCCCGCATCGAGCCGTTGGCCATCGTCGACGCGGTGCTTCAACCGGTAGCCGTCCTGGCCGAGTACCTCATCGAGAACCAGCAGGGCGACATCGACCCCGGCGATCACGCCCGGTTCGCGGGTGCCCATCGAGGCCGTAGTGTTGGCATCTGCGGGCACCGTCGCCAATGTGGTCACGTCAGGCCCGTAGCGCAGGTCTTCTTCCAGCGCGCGGGCGATCACCCTGCGAGCCTCAGTCAGCTCGTCAGCGCTGAGCTCCATCAGCAACAGGCCGCCGCAAGCACCTGGCTGTGCGCCAACGCAGGGTCCGTGTCCGGGAAGTCTGAGCGATGATGGCAGCCCCGCGACTCGGTTCTGGTCAATGCAGCGGCGCTAACGGCCCGAGCAGTAGTGGTCAGCGCGACATCCTCGAAGCTGGTTCGGCAGTCGAGGTCGCGCGGATCAGCAGCCTCGAGTTCCTGCGTCAGTCGCTGCAGCCCGTCGGCGTCGCGGACGACCGATGCGTACCGCGACATCGCCCGCTGTAACTTCCTGCGCGGCAGCGCAACCCGCGTCTCGACGTCACCGACCTCGGCGTGTGCAGGTCCCGCATCGGCGGCATGCCGTGCCGCCGCCTTCCCGGCACGGCCGCCGACCACGAGGCCTTCCAACAGGCTGTTGGAGGCCAACCGGTTCGCGCCGTGCATGCCGGTGCGCGCCACCTCACCCGCGGCGAACAACCCGGGCAGGTCGGTGCGGCCGTGCACGTCGGCGACGACTCCACCGCAGCTGTAGTGCGCCCCTGGAACCACCGGAATCGGTTGGCGCGTCGGATCGATGCCTGCTTCAAGGCACGCCGCCGTGACCGTCGGGAATCGGCGCGCGAAGTCGGTGATGCCACGGGCGTCCAGGTACGCGCACGGATCGCCGCTTTCCCGAAGTCGCGCATCGATAGCCGCCGCAACAACGTCACGCGGCGCCAGGTCACCCATCGGGTGCACACCCGCGGTGATCGAATTCCCTTGCCGGTCAACCAGAACCCCACCCTCGCCGCGGACCGCTTCGGTGATCAGAGGGCGGCGCCCACCCGTATTGCCGTTGAACAGCATGGTCGGGTGGAACTGGACGAACTCGATATCGCTGATCGGCACACCCGCCCACATCGCCAGTGCGACACCGTCGCCCGTGGATCCCTCGGGGTTGGTGGTGGCCGAATACAGGTGGCCGAGCCCGCCCGTTGCGAGGACCACCGACGGGGCGTGCACAACTCCCAGGCCGTCTTCGTTGAGCACCACCACGCCCTTGACCACCCCGCCGGTCTGCAGGATCTGCAATGCCACGTGATTGCGACGGATATCGAGAGTGGCCGCGGCGTGATTCAACGCCCGTTGCACCTCAGCGCCGGTGGCGTCGCCGCCCGCGTGGATGATGCGCCGTCGCGAATGACCGCCCTCTCTGGTCAGCGACCAGCGTCCCGGTTCCGCCTCGTCGAAACGCGCGCCGTCGTCGACCAATTCGGTGACGGCGCGGTAACCGTCGGCCACGATCGACCGCACCGCATCCGGGTCGCACAGCCCGGCGCCTGCGGCGATGGTGTCCGCGACGTGGGCGTCGATCGAGTCGTCTGTGTCCGGCAACACCACCGCGATGCCGCCCTGCGCGTAGAAGGTCGCGGTGTCGGCAGCCTTGCTCAGCACCAGTACCTTGCTGCCGCGGCGATGCGCTGACAAGCCCGCCACCAGCCCGGCGACGCCGGTGCCGATGACGACAACGTCGGCCCGCTGATGCCACATCATTCGCCGCCGCCGGGTGTACCGATCTCGATCATCCGCTGCACGCTGGCACGGGCGCGCCGGGCGATCTCCGGGTCGACGTCGACCTCGTCGGCGCCCTCGACCAGGCAGCGCAGCAACGCGGCGGGCGTGATCATCTTCATGTACTTGCACGACGCGCGGTCGTTGACGGCTCGGAAGTCGACTTCCGGTGCCGCCCGGCGCAATTGGTGCAGCATGCCGACCTCGGTGGCGACCAGCACCTGACGCGCGTGGGTCTCGCGTGCGGCATCGAGCATGCCACCGGTGGACAAGATCTTCACCCGGTCTTCGGGGAATGCCCCTTCGCCGGCGAGGTACAAAGCCGATGTCGCACAACCGCACTCGGGATGCACATACAGCTCGGCATCCGGGTACGCAAGCGCCTTGTCGGCAAGCTCGTCGCCGTTGATACCGGCGTGCACGTGGCACTCGCCCGCCCAGACGTGCAGGTTCTTGCGGCCGGTGATCCGCCGCACATGAGCACCAAGGAACTGGTCGGGGCAGAACAGCACGTCGCGGTCCTCCGGAATGGAGGCCACCACTTCGACGGCGTTCGACGACGTGCAGCAGATATCGGTTTCGGCCTTCACCGCCGCGGTCGTGTTCACATAGGAGACCACGACCGCGTCCGGGTATTCGGCCTTCCAGGCGCGCAGATCGTCGGCCGTGATCGAGTCGGCCAGCGAGCAGCCGGCCCGCTGGTCCGGAATCAGCACCGTCTTGTCCGGCGACAGGATTTTCGCGGTCTCGGCCATGAAGTGCACGCCGCAGAACACGATGGTTTCCTCTGGCGCGGCGGCGGCGATCCGAGAGAGCGCCAGCGAGTCGCCGACGTGATCGGCGACGTCCTGAATCGCAGGCAGCTGATAGTTGTGCGCCAGCAGCGTGGCGCCCCGCAGCTCAGCGAGGCGTCGCACCTCGGCGGCCCATTCCTCGTCGCCATCGACGCCGGAATAGCCGGTCGGACTGTTGACGATCCGGTCGTCCAACACCGTCATGGCCGCCTCCTCGCGGACAACAGGTTTTCGACTTACAATCGAAAACATGGTTAATGGTAGCACTGCGCACGAAGTGCTCGCCGTCGTCTTTCAGGTTCGGCAGCTGGGCACACGAAGCCCGCAGCTCAGCGTGCTGCTGTGGGAACGCGCCAAGGAACCGCAGCGGGGCGCGTGGTCGCTGCCCGGCGGCCAATTGCGTCACGACGAGGACATGATCAGTTCAGTTCGGCGTCAGCTGGCCGAGAAAGTGGACTTGCGTGAATTGGCTCACCTCGAGCAACTCGCTGTGTTCTCCGACCCACACCGCGTTCCCGGCGCTCGCACCATCGCGTCGACATTTCTCGGACTGGTGCCCTCCCCTGCAGTCCCGGAACTGCCGCCCGACACTCGCTGGCATCCGGTGAACGCGCTACCGCCGATGGCCTTCGACCACGGAATCATGGTCGAGCACGCGCGCACCCGTCTGGTGGCGAAGATGTCCTACACGAACATCGGGTTTGCTTTGGCGCCAAAGGAGTTCGCCCTGTCGACGCTACGCGATATCTACGGCGCCGCGCTCGACTATCAAGTGGACGCCACCAATCTGCAGCGGGTCCTTGCGCGTCGCGGCGTCATCATCCCGACCGGCACCACTGCTCGATCGGGCCGCAGTGGGGGGCGTCCCGCGGCGCTGTATCGCTTCACCGAATCGGCGTATCGCGTCACCGATGAATTCGCGGCGTTGCGCCCGCCCGGGTGAGTCGACTGGATTCTTAACGCTTTCTTAAGTAAGAATGGCCGGATGGACCTGGGCAGCGTCGCGCCGGCAACCGGTGCCGAATGGATCGGCTCTGTACCGCACGAGGAGATTGCGCGGGGCAGCCGTCCCCGTCTGCCTGTCGATGACCCCTTCTACGACGCCCCACAGGGCTTCCAGCACGCCGCGCCGGGCACCGTCCTGCGCAGCCGCGACGTCGAGGTGGCATTTTTCGGGCTTATCCCGCAGAAGTTCGAGGCCACACAGCTGCTGTATCGCACCACCGACATGAACGGCGAGCCGGAGGCGACCGTCACAACGGCGATCGCCCCCGCCGAACGCGCCCCCGGGCAGGTCTGCCCCGTGCTGTCGTATCAGTGCGCGATCGACGCGGTGACATCACGATGCTTCCCGTCCTACGCCCTGCGCCGGTGGGCGCTGGCTCCCGGAGCGTTCGCGCAGTTCGAGTTCCTCCTCATCTCCGCAGCGCTGGCCGAGGGCTGGGCGGTGTCGGTACCCGACCATGAGGGACCGAAAGGCGCGTGGGGCACACCGTACGAGCCGGGCTACCGCGTTCTCGACGGGCTGCGCGCCGCGCTGAGCTCAGAGAAGCTGGGCCTCGCGGCGACGGCACCCATCGGGCTGTGGGGCTACTCCGGCGGTGGCCTGGCCACCGCGTGGGCCGCAGAGGTGAGTGGCTCGTACGCACCCGAGCTGAATATCGTCGGCGCGGTCCTCGGCTCACCCGTCGGCGACCTCGGCAACACGTTCCGCAGGCTCAACGGCAGCTTCTACTCGGCGCTGCCTGCCATGGTGGTGGCTGCGCTGTCACACGCCTATCCCGATCTCGATCGGATCATCCAGGAGCACGCCACCGATACCGGTAAGGCAATGCTGCTTCGGGTGGAGCACATGACCACAGTCCACGCCGTGATTCGGCTGATCGGCATGGACATGGGCAGGCTAATCGACCGGCCGCTCAACGAGATTCTCGACATGCCCGAGCTCAAGCGGATCTTCGACGACATCAAGCTGGGCTCCGCGATTCCGACCCCGCCGGTGCTGTTGGTCCAGGCGGTGCACGACCGGATCGTGTCGGTCGATGACATCGACGAGCTGGTCGACACCTACGAGTCCGGTGGCGCCTCGGTGACGTACCACAGGGACATGTTCAGCGAACACATGCTGCTGCACCCGCTCTCGGCGCCGATGGCGCTGCGCTGGCTGATTGACCGGTTCGCAGGAAAGCCCTTAGGCGAGAACATAGTTCGGACCAAATGGCCGACGCTGCTGAACCCGATGACCTACATGGGCATGGCGCGGCTTGTGCGCATTGCGGCGAAGGTCGTTACGGGGCGGACGGTAGAACGCCGTCCACTGTGACAGGCCGCGGCATCGCGGGTTGATCCACCGGCGGCCAGCCGCCAAGGTCGTCGCGTGACGTCGACACCGCGATCAGCGCATAGACCAGTGCCGCCATCGCGGCGGGAAACATGATCGAAGCCGCGATCAGCAACGGCGAGTGTGCGAAGAACACCGGCGGCGCCTCGGTCAGATAGTGCACCCGATGCTCGGGCGAGATCGGCGCGCCTGCGATGTCGACGACGTCGTACCGCGACCGCACAAGAAGCGCACCCACCCCGGCGGCCGCGCCCGCAGCCATCGCGGAGCCGAGCGCCAGCGCGGCGACCAACACCGGACCTCGATGCGGCTTCCACTGCCACACCAAGACCGCGGACACGATCGCCAACGCCACGACCAGGCCCACCAGAAGGAACGCCGCGACGAAGAAGTTGTCGGACTCGTTGCCCAGGTAGGCGTGCACGCGGTCGCCACTCTTGGTCAGCGCGATGACGCTGTGAATCGACGGTGCGATCCATGCCCACAACGCACCGACGAGGGCACCGGCAACCGCCAGGCCCACGACGACCGTGACAGCGGCCCGTGAACGCGAAAACCGCGGTGGTGCAGCGTCATTCATCGCCGCTCTCGACTGTTCGCGCAAGTCGCTCATCGTTTGTCCTCAAGATCCTTCGAGTCCAGTACGCCGTGGCGGGAACACTTGGCGGACCAGCCGTCGGGCCGCACCTGCACCACCATCCGCCGGCCGCACTCTGCACAGAACCGTGGCGGCTCGAGGCCGAGCTGTGCCGCGGTGGGCTCGGCGCCGCCTGCGGGTTCGCCAGTGTAGACGTTGAACTTGGCGCTCCCCATCAGACAAACGACGGCTAGATGGTCGCGTTGAGCGCCTTGAGCGGCATCTGCAGATCGTCGAGGAGCTCGAGGTCCGCCTCGGCCGGACGGCCAAGCGTCGTCAGGTAGTTGCCGACGATGACGGCGTTGATGCCGCCGAGGATGCCCTGCCTGGCGCCGAGATCGCCAAGCGTGATCTCACGGCCGCCTGCGAAGCGCAGCATGGTGCGCGGCAGCGCCAGCCGGAACGCCGCAACGGCCTTGAGCGCTTCCGATGCGGGCAGCACGTCCAGATCCCCGAACGGTGTGCCCGGTCGCGGGTTGAGGAAGTTCAGCGGCACCTCGTGCGGATCGAGCTCAGCCAGGTTCGCCGCGAATTCCGCACGCTGCTCGAGGGTTTCACCCATGCCGAGGATGCCTCCGCAGCACACCTCCATGCCCGCCTCGCGGACCATCGACAGCGTGTCCCAGCGCTCCTCCCAGGTGTGCGTCGTCACCACCGCGGGGAAGAACGAGCGGGCGGTCTCGAGATTGTGGTTGTAGCGGTGCACGCCCATCGCCGACAGCCGCTCGACCTGCTCCTCTGTCAGCATGCCCAGCGAGCACGCGATCTGGATGTCCACCTCGTTGCGAATGGCCTCGATGCCGGCGGCGACCTGCGCCAGCAACCGCTCGTCGGGTCCGCGCACGGCGGCCACGATGCAGAACTCGGTCGCGCCGGACTTGGCGGTCTGCTTAGCCGCTTCGACGAGGCTTGGGATGTCGAGCCATGCGCTGCGCACGGGCGAGGCGAATAGCCCTGACTGCGAACAGAAATGGCAGTCCTCCGGGCAACCGCCGGTCTTGAGACTGATGATGCCCTCGACCTCGACCTCGGGTCCGCACCACGCCATCCGAACCTCGTGGGCCAGAGCCAGCAGTTCGTCGAGCCGGTCGTCGGGCAGCTGCAGCACCCGCAGCACCTGGTCCTGGTCGAGGCCCTCGCCGCGTTCCAGTACCTGCTCGCGAGCCGCCGCCAGAATGTCGCTCACCCGTCGCCCTCCTGTGCCTGACTTGAACGCCGTTCAGGTTAGGGTACGGGTGTGCAGCTCCACAAACGTGACGTGGTCGACGCGGCGACAGCCATCCTCGACAACTACGGGATCGCCGACCTGACGATGCGCAGGCTAGGCCGCGAGCTGAACGTCTCCCCCGGCGCGTTGTACTGGCATTTCGCCAACAAGCAGCAACTTCTCGGCGCGATCGCCGACCGCATTCTCGAGCCCGTCAACGATGTGCCCGGCGATTGGCGGGACCGCATCGCGGGAATCTGCGGCCGCCTGCGGGACGCGCTGCTCTCGCACACCGACGGCGCCGAGTTGGTGTCCGCGAGCTTCGCGGCCGGCCAGTCGGAGGCGATGGCGCAGATCGTGGCCCGCCTGGGCGGCGCTGCTGCGGACGCGGGGGTTGAGTCGGCGCACACCGAGTTGGCCGCCCGCACGGTCATCTATTACGTCCTCGGCTTCACGGCCGATGAACAGTCCCGGCTGCAGTGGGACGCCGCGGGCGCCGAGCTGCCGGACGAGCAATCCGCTGCTCACCGACGACGCTGGTGCGCGGTTCGGCTTCGGCCTCGCCCTGCTTGTCGACGGCATCGCCGCTCGCAGGACGCAGCCGGTCTAGAAACCCCGGTAGTTCTGGATGTCGTTCATCCACTGCTTGTCGCCCGCGTTCACTGACGCGGTGAGGGCCCACATGCTGACCCCTTGGTCATGACCGCCCATCATCGCGAAGCCCAGCTGGCGACGTGCTTCGCTCTGGCCGGGCCGAATGACCACCTCGACGATCTTGTTCGGCCGCCCCTCGGCGGTGACACCTGCGAATTCTCCTTGGTTGTAGACCGGGCTTTCACGCACGACGAGGTTGTCGGCCTTCGGCGCCTCGTTTCCGCTGCCGACCAGAGACTCGACATCCGGATAGCCGTGGGTCGGGTCCATTCTCAGCACAGGGGCGTAGACGCAGGAGAGAAGGTTCTCGCCCTCGTCGGTCGGCGCGAGCTTCTCGGCGTAGTTCACCACCGCGAGGTACGTGTTGACGATCGCCTGGCCCGCAGCGCCCGCATCGTTGAGAGCCGAATAGGGCACCGGCGCCTTCTGCCGTGACCCGCCGGTGGAGTCCAACGCACTTCGCCACTTGTCGCGCCATGCGTCAAGGTGCTGGTCGATGTACGGGACACACCGATCGATCCGGTCCGCGTAGCTCAACTTCATGAATTCCGAATGGCCGGAATCGATGGTGATCGGCGGTGGACCCGGGTGATAGAAGAAATTCATGATCAGCGAGGTGCCACCGACGATGGCTCCAATGATCGCGATCGCCGTCGTTGTCCACCAATGAGTTCGACCGGCACTCCAATCGGAAGGCCGGTCGGTTTCTCCATCCGATTGCTTGGCCACCGAGGCGTAAGTTACCGGACTCGGGCGCAGGAAATCAGCAGATCAGCGTCGTTGTCGGACGGACTCGACTAGCGTTTCGGTACGTGATCACCGTCGCGGATGTGCGGCGCATAACCTCGACGCTGCCAAGGTCCTACGAGGTGCTGGTCGGCGACCGGATCAAGTTCCGCATCGGTCGCATCGTCTACCTCGCGTTCTCGCGTGACGAAACGGTGATGGGCTTCGCGTTCCCGAAGGAGGAGCGCGCTGGGCTTGTCGCGTCCGAGCCCGAGAAATTCATGCTGCCCAGGCCGTCCGACATGAGATACAACTGGGTTCACGTCCGGCTCGACGCGATCGACCTCGTCGAGCTCCGCGAGATCGTCGTCGAGGCGTGGCGGATGTGCGTGCCGAAAACGGTTGCGGCGACTGTGCTTTGCGAAGGTAAAGACTGAAAGCCGACTCTCAGAAGAAGGTGGAGGTCTGGGTGCTTGCGCCGTTGTCACAGGAAACGCTGACGTCCCAATTCCGGTTCGCGGGAATCGCGGGAACGATCCTCAAATCAAAGGTGGAATTAGCCGGCAGCGAGAAGCCGCGGTTGACCAAGTCGGAGTCCTATGTGCACTTCGATGCGACTCCGCTGTGGTCGGTGATGTGAGCGGTCAAAGTGCCCAACCCCGGCTCGAATGAAACGGTGGGGGGCGGCGGGGGTCCAGCCGGCGCTCCCGGGTAACAGTAATCCCCCACAACACGTTGTCGCCGCCGCCGCAAACAGGATCCAGCGGCACCATAGGCAGTGCACCAGCAGCGGGGATCGCTAAGAAGCCCGCAACACCTATGGTCGTTGCGGAGAGCACGATGGATTTGATGTTGAGCGACATTTTTCGGCCTCCCAGGGTCTCGGTGAGCGGTTGTCCTTACCTGCTACCAAGGGTTATGCCCCTTTAGAGGACTACGACCAGAGCTGGCTCGCGAAGACCAGTTCAGCAGATTGCCAACAGCACGGACGATTTCCGCCCCTACGGGCTGATCGGGTGCTCCACGCGCTTGTTGCCGTCCCAATGCCGGAGTGCCACCGCCGTCCCTCGCCGATCGCGAGACATCCGCCGCGGCGACAGGGCATCGGCCAGCTTCTCCGGCGCCAATCGACGCGCCAACGTGACATGCGGCGTCCAGTGCCCAGGATCGGCGTGCGGCAACGGGCCGGGCGACATGTGAGGCAGGCAGGCGTCATGCACCTCGGCATGGAGCGCCAGCAGTTCGGTGGATGGAATCACCAAACGCACCAGCGTGAACGGTCCGCGCCCGAAGACCATCGGAGCGCCGATGGCGCAAGGCAGCGGAAGCATATGCAGCAGCGGGCGCAGTGCGTCGTCGACAGCCTCGTCCATGTGCTCGGCGACCGCCAGGGTCACGTGCGGTCGGTTGCTCGGCGACGTCGAGCCGGCCAGGCTGCGCACCCCTGCCTCTGCGAGGTCATCCCAAATACGCCGAACCGCGGCCTCGGTGTCTGCATCGAAAACCAGCTCGACGGAATGGACCATCAGCCGACCAAGCTCTCCACCCACCGCGGGTCGAACGCCGACGCGCTCATCGCCTCGAAATCCGCTGCGCTGAAAGCCCCCGCACCTTCTGGCAGCACCGCCCGCACCGGAGCCATCGACGCCAGCACGTCGCGGTTGCCGTTCTCGACCGTTCCCGGCAGGCGCGGCCACGCACCGATCACCAGTCCCGCGCACCAAACGTTATGTGAGGCAAGTGCTTCCAGCGTCAACGCGGTGTGGTTCAACGTACCCAGTCCCGGTTTCACCACCACAAGGACCGGCGCGCCAAGATCGACCGCGAGATCTCGCAGCGTCACCCCGTCCGCACCGATCTCTACGAGCAGTCCTCCTGCACCCTCAACCAAGGCCAACCGCCCCGGCCGGTCGAGCCCGGCGACCGCCGGGCCCAGCTCACCGAGCGTCGGAAGCGGAACCCCGGCCCGCTCCGCCGCAGCCGCTGGGGCCAACGGATCGGGAAGTCTTGCGAGACTGTGCAATTCGACGACACCCGAGAGGCGCCCGACCTCGGTGAGGTCGTCGTCGCCGTCAGCGCTGCCCGTCTGAACCGGTTTGCACACCGCGACTTCGAATCCGGCCAGCCGCGTATGACACGCCAGCGCAGCAGTCGCCACCGTCTTGCCGACGCCTGTGTCGGTGCCCGTGACGAGGAGAACGCTCATGGCTCAGGCCTAATGTCGCCGGCCGGGCGGCTCCAAAGCCGTCGACAACACTTCCGTGAGCACGTTGCGCGCCAACCCCATCTCGTCGTCCGAAAGCGACGCACGCGCCGTCAGCCGTAGCCGCGAGGTTCCCGCAGGCACGGTCGGCGGGCGGAAGCAGCCCACCCGCACACCCCGCTCCAGGCAGGCGGTCGCGGCGGCCAGTGCGACCTCGGGCGCACCGAGAATCACCGAGACCACCGCCGATTCCGGCTCATCGGGAACGTCGCACACATCGGCAAGCTCGGCGGCGTAACGCAGCACGGCCCGCGCCCGCCAGGGCTCTGCTGTCAGCACGCGCAGTGCCGCCCACGCAGCGCCGACGGCGCCAGGTGCCAGCCCGGTGTCGAAGATGAACGGCCGCGCGGCGTCGATCAGGTGATCGCGCACGGCGACCGGCCCGAGCACCGCGCCGCCCTGGCTGCCCAGCGCCTTGGACATCGTCACGGTCATCACGACGTCCGGCGCACCGGCAAGCCCGACCTCCTCCAGCAGGCCACGCCCACCGGTCCCCCGCACCCCGAGTCCGTGCGCCTCGTCGACGATCAGCAGTGCGCCGCGTCGGCGGCACACGTCATGAAGCCGTCGCAGCGGCGCGAGTACGCCGTCGGCGCTGAACACCGAATCGGTGATGACCACAGCGCGCTCCTCGTCGCGGGACGCCAGCGCCTGGTCCACGGCGGCCACGTCGCGATGCGGCGTCACCGCCACTCGGGCCCGCGACAACCGGCAGGCGTCCACCAGCGACGCATGGGTCAGGGCATCCGACACCAACAGCGATCCCGGTCCGGACAGTGCGACCACCGCACCGAGATTGGCCGTGTACCCCGACGAGAACACCAGCGCCGACTCGGCGCCGACGAAGTCGGCCAGCGCGGCCTCGAAGCCCTCATGAAGTTCGGTGTTGCCGGTGACGAGCCGGGATCCCGACGACCCGGCACCCCAGGTGCGCAGCGCGGCGACGCCTCCGTCGATCACGTCGGGATGCTGCGACAGCCCGAGGTAGTCGTTGGAGGCCAGGTCGACTTCGGCGCCCACCGGCGGCCGTGTGCGCAGCGAGCGGCGCAGTCCGGCAGCGCGGCGGTCACGCTCGACGTCATCGAGCCAGGCCAGCGGCGAAACCGACACGCGCGTCACGATGCTCCTCCGTAGGACTTGAACAGCGTTCAGGTTAGTGCACGGGCGACGGCGACCATCGCGGAGGTGATCTGCGTTATCTCCTCCGGTGTGCAGATGTACGGCGGCATGGCGTACACCAGGTTGCGGAACGGGCGCAGCCAAATGCCGTGCGCAAGCGCGGCGGCGGTGGCCACGGGCATGTCGACCGGTTCGGCCATCTCGATGACGCCGATGGCGCCGAGCACCCGCACGTCGGCCACGCCGGGCAGCGACCGGGCCGGCTCGAGGCCGCCGCGCAGGCCGGTCTCGATCTCGCGAATCCGTGCCCGCCAATCCGCTCCGAGCAGCAGCTCGACCGAGGCCACCGCCACCCTGCACGCCAGCGCGTTGGCCATGAATGTCGGGCCGTGCATCAACGCACCCGGCTCGTGACCACTGATCGTGTGCGCAATTTCTCTCGTGCACAGCGTGGCCGCCAGGGTGATGTAGCCGCCGGTGAGCGCCTTGCCGACACACATGATGTCCGGGCTCACCCCGGCGTGGTCGGCAGCGAACAGCTCACCGGTGCGTCCGAAGCCGGTGGCGATCTCATCGAAGATCAGCAATACGCCATGCCGCGTGCACATGTCGCGCAGATCGGTCAGATACCGCGCGTCATGAAACTGCATTCCGCCGGCCCCTTGCACGACGGGCTCGACAATCACCGCGGCGAGTTCGTCGGCGTGCTCGGCCAACTGCTTTTCGAAGGCAGCGCTGTACGCGGGGTCATAGGCCGCGGGCACCTGCGGCGCGAACACCTGGCTCGCCAGTACGTCGGTCCACAGCGAGTGCATGCCGCCGTCTGGGTCGCACACGCTCATCGGCGTGAAGGTGTCGCCGTGATAGCCGCCGCGCCATGTCATCAGCCGGTGCTTGCCCGGACGGTCGATGCTGCGCCAGTACTGCAGGGCCATCTTCACCGCGACCTCGACCGAAACCGAGCCGGAGTCGCTGAAGAACACGGTGTCCAGCCCGGTGGGCGTGATCTGCACAAGTAACTGCGCCAACCGCGCGGCGGGCTCATGGGTCAGGCCGCCGAACATGACGTGGTTCATGGACGCGAGCTGAGAAGCGATGGCGTAGTCGAGCGCCGGATGGCCGTGACCGTGGATCGCGGTCCACCACGAACTCATTGCGTCCAGGACGTCGACCGGCCCGCCGCCGTCGACGAGCGTCAGCCACGCACCGTGCGCCCCGACGGCGACAACCGGTGGCTGCGCCTCGGCACCGATCGTGCTGTAGGGATGCCAGACATGGGCGGCGTCGATCGCGCTGATCTCAGCAGGGCTCAACGCGGGCATGGGAAACGAGCCTAACGCTTTGCTACCGAAGAGAACGGCGACGACCGCGACATGAGGCACACAGCGATCTTCGGTACATTTACCGACGACCATGATGACCCTCGCCCCTCCCCGCCCGGCGCCGGTTACCACGGGGGGACCGGCATCGGCCACACCGAAGGCAGACCGGAAGTCGGCTTTCTACCGCCACGATCTTGACGGCCTGCGCGGTATCGCGATCGCGCTCGTCGCGATGTTTCACATCTGGTTCGGTCGCGTTTCAGGTGGTGTTGACGTCTTTCTGGCGCTCTCCGGGTTCTTCTTCGGCGGACGCCTGCTCCGAACCGCGCTCACGCCGGGGGCGTCGCTCTGGCCTGTTCCCGAGGTGACCCGGTTGGTGCGCCGGCTGTTGCCCGCCCTCGTCGTCGTGCTCGCCGCATCGGCTGTGCTGACGATTCTGGTCCAGCCGGAAACGCGGTGGGAGACGTTTGCTGATCAAAGTCTGGCCAGCCTCGGTTATTACCAGAACTGGGAATTGGCGCACACGGCTGGCGACTACCTTCGCGCTGGTGAGTCGGTCAGTCCGCTGCAGCACATCTGGTCGATGTCGGTGCAAGGGCAGTTCTACGTCGGCTTCCTCGCGCTGATATTCCTGTTCGCGCTGGCGTTCCGCCGCCTTCTCGGCAAATACATGCGGGTTGCGCTCGTCGTGCTGCTGAGCGCGCTGACGATTGCATCGTTCGTCTACGCGATATTTGCTCACCACGCCGACCAAGCGACCGCGTACTACAGCGGTGTCGCGCGGGCGTGGGAGCTGTTGCTGGGCGCTCTTGTCGGTGCTCTCGTCGGATACATCCGCTGGCCGATGTGGCTGCGCTCGACGGTGGCGGTGACCGCACTCGCGGCCATCCTGTCCTGCGGCGCGCTGATCGACGGCGTGAAAGAGTTCCCCGGACCGTGGGCGCTGGTGCCCGTCGGCGCCACCATGCTGTTCATCCTCACCGGCGCCAACCGGCTGGCCGACCCCCATACCGTCGGGAAGCTGCCCTTCCCGAACCGGCTGCTGGCCACCCGGCCATTCGTGCGGCTCGGGTCCATCGCCTACTCACTGTATCTCTGGCATTGGCCGCTGCTGATCTTCTGGCTCGTCTACACGGAAGGCTCGCACGCCAGCTTCCTCGATGGCGCGGGCGTGCTGCTCGTTTCGGCGGCGCTGGCATACGTGACCACCAGATACGTCGAGACCCCGTTGCGTTATCGCGCCACAGCCGCTGACATCGGCCCGTCGGTGAGGATTCCGTTGCGCACCCGGCTGCGCAGGCCCACGATCGCGCTCGGCTCGGTGGTGGTTCTACTCGGGGTGGCGCTCACGGCGACGTCGTTCACCTGGCGCGAGCACATCCTCGTGCAGGAAGCGAACGCAGAGACCCTTCTCGTACTCGACCCGTACGTCTATCCCGGCGCTCATGCCCTGCTCGACCACGCCCGGGTACCAGACGCGCCGATGCGTCCCACCGTCCTGGAGGCCAAAGAGGACCTTCCGGAGACCACCCAGGACGGCTGCATCAGCGACTTCGAGAACGTCGGCGTCATCAACTGCAGCTACGGGGACAAGTCGGCGACACGCACCATCGCGCTGGCCGGCGGATCGCACGCCGAGCACTGGATCACCGCCCTGGACCTGCTGGGAAAGCGGCACCACTTCAAGGTGGTGACCTACCTGAAGATGGGCTGCCCGCTAACCACCGAAGAAGTCCCGCTGGTCATGGGTGACAATCGGCCCTACCCAAAGTGCCACACCTGGAATGAGCGGGTGATGAACAAGCTCATCGCCGATCATCCCGACTACGTCTTCACCACCGCCACTCGGCCGTGGAACATCAAGGCGGGCGACGTCATGCCGGGCACGTATGTGGGCATCTGGCAGGCTCTGTCGGACAACGACATTCCGATCTTGGCGATGCGGGACACGCCTTGGCTGGTACGCAAGGGCCAGCCGTTCTTTCCCGCCGACTGCCTGGCCGACGGAGGTAACGGAATCTCGTGTGGGGTCAGACGCGCGGATGTGTTGTCCAAAGACAACCCGACGCTACTCTGGACGGCGCAATTCCCGCTGCTGAAGCCGTTGGACATGAGCGATGCGGTGTGCCGCAAAGACGTCTGCCGCGCCGTCGAAGGAAATGTTCTGCTGTACCACGACTCTCACCACATCTCCAAGACCTACATGCGCACGATGGCCAACGAGCTCGGGCGCCAGATCGGAGTGGCCACCCACTGGTGGTGACAACCCAGCGTCGATCGACGGGCGCCGATAAGGTCGAGTGATGTCGCTGACGACGGTGTGGCCCGGTACGCCGTATCCGCTCGGCGCCACCTACGACGGCGCGGGCACCAATTTCTCGCTGTTCTCCGAGGTCGCCGAGAAGGTCGAGCTGTGCCTGATCGCCAAGGACGGTTCGGAGGAACGGATCAACCTCGACGAGGTCGACGGATACGTCTGGCACGCCTACCTGCCGACCGTGACCCCGGGCCAGCGGTACGGCTTCCGGGTCTACGGGCCGTGGGATCCGCCCGCCGGGCACCGATGTGACCCGAGCAAGCTGCTGCTCGACCCATACGGGAAGTCCTTTCACGGTGACTTCGAGTTCACCCAGGCGCTGTTCTCCTACGACCTGGAGGCCGCCAAGAAGGACCCGGACGATGCGGGGAACCCGCCGGGCATCGATTCACTCGGCCACACCATGACCAGCGTCGTCATCAACCCATACTTCGGCTGGGCGTCCGACCGCGCGCCGCACACCCCGTACCACGAGACGGTGATCTATGAGGCACATGTCAAGGGAATGACGCAGGCGCACCCGGCCATCCCCGAGGAACAGCGGGGAACCTACGCCGGCCTGGGGCATCCGGCGATCATCGATCACCTGAAGTCGCTGAACGTCACCGCCATCGAGCTGATGCCGGTACACCAGTTCCTGCACGACCATCGGCTGATGGACCTGGGGTTGCGAAACTACTGGGGCTACAACACTTTCGGTTTCTTCGCACCGCATTACCAGTATGCATCGAACCGGCATGCCGGCGGCGCTGTCGCCGAGTTCAAGACCATGGTCCGCACGTTCCACGAAGCCGGCATCGAGGTGATCCTCGACGTGGTCTACAACCACACTGCCGAAGGCAGCCACCTGGGGCCGACGATCAACTTCCGCGGCATCGACAACGCCGCCTACTACCGGCTGCTCGACGGGGATCTCAGGCTCTACAAGGATTTCACCGGCACCGGCAACAGCCTCAACGCCCGTCACCCGCACACCCTGCAGCTGATCATGGACTCGCTGCGTTACTGGGTGCTCGAGATGCACGTTGACGGGTTCCGGTTCGACCTCGCCGCCACGCTCGCCCGTGAGTTCTACGACGTCGACCGGCTGAGCGCGTTCTTCGATCTGGTTCAGCAGGATCCCGTCGTCAGCCAGGTGAAGCTCATTGCCGAGCCGTGGGACATCGGTGAGGGCGGCTACCAGGTGGGCAATTTTCCAGGTTTGTGGACCGAGTGGAACGGGAAGTATCGCGACACTGTGCGTGACTACTGGCGGGGCGAACCCGCAACCCTTGGCGAATTCGCTTCGCGGCTGACCGGCTCGTCGGACCTTTACGAGGCCACCGGGCGGCGGCCTAGCGCGAGCATCAATTTCGTCACGTGTCATGACGGGTTCACGTTGAACGACCTGGTGTCCTACAACGAAAAGCACAACGAGGCCAACGGCGAAGACAACCGCGACGGCGAGAGCCACAACCGGTCGTGGAACTGCGGGGTCGAGGGACCGACGGACGACCCGGACATCCGCGAGCTGCGGGCCAAGCAGATGCGCAACATCATGGGCACGCTGATGCTGTCGCAGGGCACCCCGATGCTGTCGCACGGCGATGAGATCGGCCGCACCCAGAAGGGCAACAACAACGTCTACTGTCAGGACTCCGAGCTGTCCTGGATGGACTGGTCGAAATGCGAGACCAACGCCGACCAATTGGCGTTCACCCGCAAGGTGACCGAATTACGCAAGACCCACCCGGCGTTTCGCCGTCGGCGGTTCTTCGAGGGCAAGCCGATCCGCAGCGGCGACCAGGTCCGCGACATCGCGTGGCTGACGCCTGCGGGCACGGAGATGACGCCCGAAGACTGGGGGTCCGGACTCGACAAGTGCGTCGCGGTCTTCCTCAACGGCGACGCGATCCCGGCACCCGATGAGCGCGGTGAGCGGGTGGTCGATGACTCGTTCCTGCTGTGCTTCAACGCCCACGACGAGGTGCAGGACTTCATCGCCCCAAAGCTGGCCTACGCCAAGGAATGGACCGCCGACCTCGACACCGCCGATCCGAAGGGCGACACAGACTTCGTGGTCGCGGCGGGCGAGAAGATCTCGCTGCACCCCCGGTCGCTTCTGGTGCTGCGTAAGACCGCCTGACCCATGGCATTTCGGATACTGTCGACGTATCGGCTGCAGATGCGCGGTGACTGCTTCACGTTCGCCGACGTCGAGGACCTGCTGCCCTACCTGGACGACCTCGGGGTGTCGCACCTGTACCTGTCGCCGATACTGACAGCGGCGCCCGGCTCCACACACGGCTACGACGTCACCGACCCCACAAGTGTTTCAGCGGATCTGGGCGGCGCCGACGGGCTGGCCCGGCTATCGGCGGCGGCGCGGTCGCGCGGCATGGGGTTGATCGTCGACATCGTCCCCAACCACGTCGGCGTCGACAAGCCCGAGCAGAACAAGTGGTGGTGGGACGTGCTGAAGCACGGCCGCGACTCGGCATACGCGTCATACTTCGACATCGACTGGACGCTGGACAACGGCCGAATTGTGCTGCCGGTGTTGGGCTCCGACAACGACGTGACCGATCTCGTGGTCGACAACGACGTGCTGCGGCTCGGCGACCTCGCGTATCCCATCGCACCGGGAACCGAGAATGGAACCGGCGAAGAAGTGCACGACCGCCAGCACTACCGCCTGATCGGCTGGCGCCATGGGGTGTGCGGCTACCGGCGGTTCTTCTCGATCACGTCGTTGGCGGGTCTGCGGCAGGAGGACCGCGCGGTTTTCGACGCCACTCACGTGGAGGTCAAACGCTGGTTCGATGAGGGACTCGTGGACGGCGTGCGCATCGACCACCCGGACGGATTGTCCGACCCGACAGGCTATCTGGCGTGGCTACGGGAGCTCACCGGGCCGCAGGCGTGGATCGTCATCGAGAAGATCCTGGCCGTCGACGAACCGTTGGACCCCAGCCTTCCGGTGGCGGGCACCACCGGCTATGACGCGCTGCGGGAAATCGGCGGCCTTCTTCTCGATCCCGCGGGCGTCGGCCCGCTCACCGACCTCGTCGACTCGACCGGCGCCGACTACCACGAGATGCCACTGCTGGCCCGTCGGCTCAAGGTAAGCGCCGTGACCGAAACGCTGCGCAGCGAGCTGGGACGGCTGTGCCGCGCCATCGTGGCCGCGACCGGGTTCGAACATCCACAGCTGCCTGACGCAGTCGCCGCGCTGCTGAGCCGTGTCGCCGTGTACCGGTCGGATTATCTCAACTTGTCGTCGGTGCTGCCGACTGCGCTGGCCAAAACCGTCTCCGAGCGGCCAGAATTGGCGGAGCCGCTCGCTGTCGTCGCCGCGGCGATAAGCGCTGGCGGCGAGGCGGCGGTGCGTCTGCAGCAGCTGTGCGGCGCGGCGACGGCGAAGTCGATGGAGGACTGCCTGTTCTACCGCGACCCGCGGCTGGTGTCACTCAACGAAGTCGGCGGCGAGCCCGACCGGTTCGGCGTGAGCGTGGCCGAGTTCCATCAGCGGGCCGCGCTGCGGGCGCAGCTGTGGCCGCACGCGATGACGGCGTTGAGCACACACGACACCAAGCGCGGCGAAGACGTCCGGGCGCGCATCGGGGTGCTGTCCCAGGTGCCGTCGCTGTGGGCGGAGTTCGTCAGCGCCTGGGGGCGGCGCATGCCCTCGCCCGATCCGATGACCGGTCTGTTCCTGTGGCAGAACATGTTCGGGGTTTGGCCCGTCGACGGCACCGTATCCGACGCCGGGCGCGCCCGGGTGCACGCCTACGCCGAAAAGGCCATCCGAGAAGCGGCCGTGCATACGGCGTGGAACGACCCCGATGCCGAGTTCGAGTCCAAAGTCCACGCCTGGATCGACGAGGTGATCGACGGGCCGATCGGAACCGAGCTGACCTCGCTGGCGGCCCGCCTCGACGAACACGCCCGCAACGACAGCCTCGGCCAGAAGCTCATTCAGCTGACAGCACCCGGGGTGCCCGACGTCTACCAGGGCACCGAACTCTGGGACGACAGCCTTGTCGACCCCGACAACCGCCGACCGGTCGACTTCACCGCACGGCGGGAGGCGCTGTCGGCGTTGACACACCCCAAGATTCGTGTCGTGACCGCCGCGCTTGCGCTTCGGCGCGCGAAGCCGGCGGCTTTCACTGAGGGCGGATATACCCCGCTGCTCGCCGAAGGTCCGGCGGCAGCACACCTGGCGGCGTTCGTGCGCGGCTCGGATGTCGTGACAGCTGTGACACGGCATTCTGCGCGACTGGCCGAAACAGGCTGGGGTGACACCCAATTGAAACTTCCCGTCGGGACATGGGAGGACCGGATCGGCGCTGGCCGGTTCAGCGGAAGCATCTCCCCTGCCGAATTGTTCACGGAGCTCCCAGTCGTCCTGCTGGAGCGCGTCGATGACTGAGTTCGCCGTCTGGGCGCCGCGGCCCGAGCGGGTGCGTCTCGATGTCGACGGCTCCCTGCACCCGATGACCCGCTCCGATGACGGCT
Organism: uncultured Actinomycetota bacterium; assembly: GCA_963804905.1. Classification (GTDB taxonomy): domain Bacteria; phylum Actinomycetota; class Actinomycetes; order Mycobacteriales; family Mycobacteriaceae; genus Mycobacterium. Next base: position 75,607 of record CAWDSB010000017.1, read on the forward strand.
GGTGGCGCGCGCACGTCGACGCTCGGCCGGACGCCCGATACGGGTTCGTGCTCGACGATGATCCGACAGTCCTGCCCGACCCGAGGTCGCCGCGGCAGCCCGACGGCGTGCACGAACGGTCGCAGCTATGGCAGCCTGCACCCGACGCATGGACCGACGGCGGTTGGCAGGGCCGCTCGATCGAGGGCCGGGCGATCTACGAACTGCACATCGGCACATTCACGCCGGCAGGAACTTTCAACTCGGCGATCGAGAAACTGGACTACCTCGTCGATCTGGGAGTCGACTTCGTCGAGCTGATGCCGGTCAATGCGTTCGGCGGCACGCACGGTTGGGGTTATGACGGCGTGCTCTGGTATGCCGTGCACGAGCCGTACGGCGGCCCCGACGGATTGGTGCGGCTGATCGATGCCTGCCACAACCGTGGCCTCGGCGTGCTGATCGACGCCGTGTTCAATCACCTCGGCCCGTCGGGCAACTACCTGCCGAAGTTCGGGCCGTATCTGTCGTCGGGCAGCAATCCGTGGGGCGAATCGATCAACATCGCCGACGCGGACGCCGACGAGGTGCGCCACTACATCATCGACTGTGCGCTGCGGTGGATGCGCGACTTCCACGCCGACGGCCTGCGGCTGGATGCTGTGCACGCGCTGGTGGACACCACCGCGATTCACATCCTGGAGGAGCTCGCGACCGAAACTGACACGCTGGCAGAGGAATTGGGCCGGCCGCTGTCGCTGATCGCCGAGAGCGACAAGAACGATCCGCGCCTGATCACACCGCGGGACAGCGGCGGCTACGGCATGACCGCGCAGTGGGACGACGACATTCATCACGCCATCCATGCCGCGGTCTCGGGCGAACGCCAGGGCTACTACGGGGACTTCGGATCGATGGAGACGCTCGCTCAGACGCTGAGACACGGCTACTACCACGCGGGCACTTATTCCTCGTTCCGGCACCGCCGCCACGGCCGCCGACTGGACACGGCGACCATCCCGGCCACCCGGCTGCTGGCGTACACCGTGACGCACGACCAGGTCGGCAACCGGGCGATCGGCGACCGACCGTCACAGAACCTGTCGACGGGCCAACTGGCGGTGAAGGCAGCACTGGTGCTCGGATCACCCTACACGGCAATGCTTTTCATGGGTGAAGAGTGGGGGTCTTCGTCACCGTTTCAGTTCTTCAGCTCGCATCCCGAGCCCGAATTGGCCAGGGCCACCGCAGAGGGGCGCAAGAACGAGTTCGCCGAACACGGATGGGATGCCGACGAGATCCCGGACCCGCAGGATCCCGAAACCTTCCTGCGGTCGAAGCTGAAATGGGACGAGATCGACGACGGCGACCATGCAGAGCTTCGGCGGCTCTACCGTGCGCTCATCGAGCTGCGACGGACCGAAACCGACATGGCCGACCCGTGGCTCGATGATCTGAAGGTCGACTACGACGAGGCCCGGCGCTGGATCGTCATGAATCGCGGCTCCCTGGCCATCGCGTGCAACCTGAATGCCGATCAGGTCACGATTCCCATCGCCGGCGAGCCCGTGCTGGCCTTGGGCGACCCCGTCGTCGACGCCACGTCCATCCGGCTGTCGGGGCATTCCTTCGCGATTCTGCGAACTCTCAACCCTTAGTCCACCGACTGGTGGCTCGCATCGTTCCGGCAGGCGCAGACACCTGGGAGGATTTAATACTCCGCGGCGAAGTCATCCCCGCGGAATCGACTAGCGGCCTTCGCGACGAGGAGCCGGTGGACTATGGCTTCGACGTCTCGGCCGAATTGCAGCGGCTACGGGCTGACGAACGCTGATGCGCGTGTATATGGATACTTCGGCGTTGGTCAAACTCGTCGTCGCCGAGCCTGAGTCTGTCGCACTGCGAAACTATTTGAACCAGCTTCCAACCGACGGCCACTTCACCTCTGCCCTCAGCCCGACGGAACTAATCCGAACCATTGCACGGCGTGGCCCGAGAGACGCCGTCGCGCATGCTCGACGCCTGCTGACCAAGCTCGACCTTGTGCCGTTGTATAGCAGGCTGCTCGACGCAGCGGCCACGATGGTGCCGGTCGAGCTACGAAGCCTCGATGCCATCTGTCTCGCCGCTGCACTGACCGCACCCGACCTCAGGGCGGTCGTTACGTACGACAAGCGCTTGGCTGAGGGTGCGGCCAGTTCCGGTCTTGCAGCAGTCGGCCCTCGCTAGAGCAGGTAGCGATACGCGGGCGAGTCCGGCTCCAACGTCTCGACATGGATATCGGATGCCTTCATCCGCTCGAGCAGGCCTTCGAGATCGGCTGCGGATCCGAGTTCGACACCGACCAACGCCTCACCCGTCTCTCGGTTGTTGCGCTTGACGTACTCGAACAACGTGATGTCCTCGTTGGGCCCCAGCACCGTGTCCAGGAACCGCCGCAGCGCCCCTGGCTCCTGCGGGAAATCGACCAGAAAGTAGTGCTTGAGTCCGAGGTGCACCAGCGAGCGCTCCAGCACCTCGCCGTACCGCGACACGTCGTTGTTTCCGCCAGAGATCAGGCACACCACCGTCGATCCCGGCGGGATGTCGGCTTCCATCAAGGCAGCCACCGACAGGGCGCCTGCGGGTTCGGCGATGATGCCGTCGTTCTGGTAGAGGTCCAGCATTGCCGTGCACACCGCGCCCTCGTCCACCGCGGTGACCGAAACCATGTCTCCCGCGGCGGCCAGCGCCGCATAGGTCAGTGTGCCCGCGCGGTTCACTGCGGCGCCGTCGACGAATTGGTCGACGTGGTCGAGGGTTACGGGCTCGCCCGCGACAAGCGCGGCCATCATCGCTGCGGCCCCCGCTGGCTCGACGCCCAACACCGCGGTGCGGGAGGTGCGTTCGGCCAGGTATGTCGTGATGCCGGCGATGCAGCCGCCGCCGCCGATCGGAACGATTACCAGATCCGGCTCGTCATCGAGTTGCTCCAGCAGTTCGACGGCGATGGTGCCCTGACCCGCCATCGTGCGGGGGTCGTCGTACGGCGGCACCAAGGTGGCCCCAGTGCGGGCGACATCGTCCAGCGCGGCGGCGGCGGCTTCCTCGTAGGTCTTTCCGACGGCGATCAACTCGATGAACCCGCGGCCGTGATAGCGGATGCGGTCGCGCTTCTGCTTGGGCGTCTTGGCGGGGATGTAGACCCGGCCACGGATGCCCATCGACCGGCACGCCATCGCGAAACCCTGTGCGTGATTGCCCGCCGACGAGCAGACCACCCCTGACGCGACCTCGTTCTCGGACAGCTGCCTGAGCAGGTTGTTCGCCCCCCGCAGCTTGTAGGAGCGGACCGCCTGGAGGTCTTCGCGCTTCAGGTACACCGTCGCGCCGGTGGCGTCCGACAGCCGCTCGCTGAACTGCAACGGGGTCCGCGTGACGACATCGGAAATTCGCTGAGCGGCCGCATCGATGTCGGCCGCGGACAATGGCGGCGACGTGCGAGGACTCTGGCCTAGGTCAGCGGACACCGATCAATGGTGCCATCTGGGTCTTTCCCTGCCAAAATCAGTTTCTTGCTCACCAGAGGTGAGTGGAATTCAGCTGACGGGGGTCAGCACGAAGACCGGGATCTGCCGCTCGGTCTTCTTCTGGTAGTCGGCGTAGTCGGGCCAGGCCTCGACCGCCCGCTCCCACCAAGTGGCCTTCTCGTCGTCGAAAACCTCGCGGGCCTCGTAGTCACGGGTGGTGGAACCGTCCTGCAACTCCACCCGCGGGTTCTTCTTGACGTTGTGGTACCAGACTGGGTGCTTCGGGGCGCCACCCAGCGACGCCACGACCGCGTACTCACCGTTGTGCTCGACCCGCATAAGCGGCGTCTTGCGGATCTTGCCGCTCTTGGCTCCGATCGTGGTCAGCAGGATGACGGGCTTGCCCTTCAACTCGGTGCCTTGGGTGCCGCCGGACTCCATGTACTTCTCGGCGTTCTCGCGGGCCCAATCGGACGTGCTGGGTTCATATTCTCCGGAAAGTGGCATGACACCAGCCTAGGCTGACTAGGAAAGCGCCCGTCCTGATCCGGCGTTTCGGTTGCCCGAAACTGTTCTTACGAGCTATCGTGAAATCATGACCACCGCGGGAAACTTCCGCGTCGCCGTCACCAGGGCGGCGTGCGATGTAAACGTGGCTGGCGTGCCATGGCCTGCATACAAGCTGATCGCACTGATGCTGGGTGCGCTGGTGTCGGTCACTGTCGGCCTCGCGACCATGCTTGCCGCCCCGGCTGTGCTGGCCGGCGCTGCGGCTGGAACCGTCGCCTGGTTCGGCCTCCGCGTCTACTGCTCCGCCGGTCGTTAGCTCTCCGCCAGCAGGCGTAGCCGGTCCAGGTCGGCGGCCACCGTCGCCACGTCGCGTTCGAATTCCTCATCGGTCATGCCCGGCCGCCGACGCACCGTGAACACCACCTCACAGCGGCGCTGACCCTCACCGGCGGGAATCACCCGCAGCGGGTTGTACACCGCCTCCCCCGACGGCAACCGCACCACATGGTCGAGCACCCCGTACTCGTTGGCCGGCGCGAACTCGACGGTCACCTCGCCCATCGGCGAATCGGCCACCCACCCGTCGGCCGTCTGCCGCAGTCCGCCCTCCGCAAGCCCCGACGCCCATCGCGGCAGCTGCTCGGGGTCCGCGGCAATGGCGTATGCGACCTCGGGGGCGGCCTCGATCCACACGCTGACATGGCGGGAAGTCATTGTGCTGCGCTCGTGGCTGCTTTTGGTTCGTGCACGCCGTCGCCGATGCCGGAGGCGTAGAGCTCCTCGATCTCGGCGCCATACTTCTCGTGGATCGGCTTGCGCTTGAGCTTCATGGTCAGCGTGATCTCGTCACCGCCGGGTTCCCAGAATGTCGGCAGCACCCGAAAGCGCTTGATCTGCTCCACCTTCGACAACTTCGTGTTGCCCTCCGCGACCCCTGTCGCGATCTCGGCAACCACATCAGGGTGGCCCGCCAGGGCCTCCGGTGACGCGTCGGCCAGCCCCCTCTGGGCGGCATACGGTGCCGCCGACTCGGCGTCGAGCACGATGAGCGCGGTGTTGTAGGGGCGGGCATCGCCGACGACGAGGATCACGCCGATGAGCGGGCACGCGGCCTTGACGGTGTTCTCGATGTTGGCGGGCGACATGTTCTTGCCCGCCGCGTTGATGATGAGTTCCTTCTTGCGGTCAACGATCTTCAGGTAGCCGTCCTCGTCGGCCTGGAGGATGTCGCCTGTGTGCAGCCAGCCGTCATCATCGACGGCCTCCGCTGTCTTCTTCGGCTCCTTGCGGTAGGCCTTCATCACCAACGGCCCGCGGACGAGGAATTCACCGTCCTCGGCAATGCGGCCTTCCATCCCCGGCAGCAGCTTGCCCACGGTACCGATGCGGGCATCGCGTGGATGGCTAACCGTCGCAACGCAACTCAGCTCAGACATGCCCCAGACCTCGCAGACGGGAATTCCGAGGCTGAGGAAGAACGCCAACGTCTCCTTCGGGATCGGAGCCGCACCCGAAACGGTCCAGCGGACCTGGTCGAGACCGAGCTTCTCCCGCAGCTTCGACAGCACCAATTCGTCGGCTTGGGCCCATTCGGCGGCGACCTCGTCGGGGTATCGGTTCGCCTGCGACCAGAGCGCCGGCTTTCTTCGCGGCGACCGACAGTCCCCACTGCAGTCCCATGCGCGTCGTCTCGTCGGGTTCGTTCTCGGCCGCAAATTCGATTGCGGCCTTGAGTTTCTCCCACACCCGCGGGACCGCACCCCAGATCGTCGGCCGCACGTCTGGCAGAGCCGCCGCGATAGCACGGGGATCGGGAACAACCGTGATCTGACTGCCGAAGACTTCCTGGCTGTACAAGCAGCCCCACCGGTCGGCGATGTGTGCCGACGGCAGGAATGAGGTGATCCGATCTCCGAACTCGACGCCGAGCACCTCAGCGACGGCGAATGTCTCGAACAGCAGGTTGGCGTGCGTCATCTCCACACCCTTGGGATTGCCTGTGGTGCCCGAGGTGTAGATCAGGGTGGCCACGTCATCGGGGCGCAACGGCCCGCCAGGTGGCCTCGAAGTCGAATTCGTCATCACCGGCCGCCACAAAATCCTCGTACGGTGTCGTTCCATCCGGCGAGCCGTCAATGCACACGACATGGTCGATGTCCGCTCCGCTCTCCCTGATGCGATCGACGTATTGCTCCTCGCAGAACACGACCTTGGTGCCCGCGTTGTCGAACACGTAGACCAGCTGCTCGGCGGCCAATGTGTTGTACACCGAGAACGAGACGGCGCCGAGGTGCTGCGCACCCACATCGATCGGATAGAACTCGATCCGGTTACCCATCATCAGCGACACCGTGTCGCCGCGCCGGACCCCGAGCGCGGCGAGCCCCGCCGCGACCTGCCGCACCTGCTCGGCGTAGTCGCGCCAGGTCAGGGTCTGAGTGCCACCCACAGTTCGAATCGCAACGGCGTCCGGATCGATAGCGGCGGTGCGCTGGAAGGCCTCACACAACGTGGCGGGCCGGTCGGATGTGCTCATGATTCACAACTTAGGCACTCACACTGTGCAGATGGATGGTTCACGTGAATCCGAACAACAACGCGAGCGTTTCATTCGACGGGCCGAGGAGCTCGCCGTCGACGCCGAGAAGCGGGTGCCGTCGTGGGTCCGTCCCCGCGACCCGGAGAGCGTGCTGCCGGTAGTCCTCGCGATCGTTGCAGCGATGGCACTGCAGGTGGCAATTCCGAAGACCTACACGGTGGTGCCGCGCTGGCCACTGCTGCTGTTAGAGGGTCTGCTGCTTCTGGCGCTGCTGGCGATCAATCCTCGCTTGATGACGCGCCGAACGCGGGTGGGCAGATATGTCACCTGGGGGCTCTTGGCGGCGATCACCATCGACAACACGCTGTCGGCTGTGCTGTTGGACGTGCGCATCATCTCCGGAGAGGTGAGCAACAAGGCCGCCATCCTGCTCGGCAGCGGGGGGGCGATCTTCGTCACGAACATCATTGTGTTCGGCATCTGGTACTGGGAATTCGACCGCGGAGGCCCTCTCGCCCGTCATGAGGGTGAGCGGCCGTATCCCGATTTCATGTTCCCGCAGATGGCGACACCCGATGTGGCCAAACCCAATTGGCGCCCAACGTTCATCGACTATCTGTACGTCAGCGTCACGAACGTCATGGCGTTCTCGCCCACCGACACCATGCCGCTGGCACGTTGGGCCAAGATGCTGATGACCGTGCAGGCGATGGTCGCCCTGTCGACGGCTGCGCTCGTAATCTCAAGGGCGGTGAACGTTTTGGGCTGAATGTTCAGCCAGGAAACAGGAGTACGTTCACATCTATGGGGATTGCAACAACCGAACTGACACCACTCGAACAGACCGCATTTCTCACCGAGTACGCCAGGGCGCTGGACAGCCAATGGGCCCGGCCGATCCTGGGCGACACTCTGGCACACGAAGCGGTCGGCAAGATCGACTACGACTTCGCCGGCCTCGGCCTGCAGACCAGCGTGGTCTGCCAGACGGCCTTGCGCGCAAAGATGCTCGACGACCGGGTTCGCGCGTTCGTGGACAAGCACCCCGATGCCGTCGTCGTCGACCTCGGCGCAGGCCTCGACAGCGGTTTCGATCGTGTCGGGCCACCATCGACTGTGGACTGGTACAGCGTCGATCTGCCCGGAATCACCGCGGTGCGCGACCAAGTGATGCCTGCAGCCCCGCAATCGCATTCGGTACCAGTGTCATTGGCCGACGAGCACTGGCCCGACACCATCCCGGCGGATCGCCCGACGATGCTGATCGCCGACGGGCTGTTCGCCTTTTTGACAGAGCCGGTGATCGTCGGAATCTTCCGCCGCATCACCGACCATTTCGGCTCCGGCGAGTTGGCGTTCAACGACTACGGCCGGATCGGTTGGGTGAGCCGCATGGCAATCAAGCTCTACCCGCAGAAGATGTTCTCCGACGTCGGCAGTCAGTTCGGCTATCCAGGGTTCAAGGACGCCCGCCACCCCGAGACCTGGAATCCACGAATGCATTTGGTCGAGGAGGCCAGCCTGACAAATGCTCCGGAAGTCGACCTGTTCCCTGGTTGGATCCGGATGGCCACCAAGCTGTCCGGCATGAGCAAGGCCGGCCGCCGCAAGGCCCGGATCCTGCGCTACGCCTTTTAGCTTGGCTGACTACGCCAGCCGGACAGGCAGCGACTGGACGGCGACGCCGACCGCGGCCGCGGGGCCCGCGCTCATCCAGGTCGGTTTGCCGATGATCTCGATGACCTCGAAACGGCGCAGCAGCGCGCCGATCATCACCTGTAGCTCGCTACGCGCGAGGTTGGCTCCGAGACAGAAGTGTGGGCCGCCGCCGCCGAACGAGACGTGTGGGTTCGGTGATCGCCGGATGTCGAAGCGGAAGGGGTCCGCGAACACCGTCTTGTCGCGATTCGCGGACGGGTAAAACATTCCGATGCGATCACCGGCGTGCAGCTGCTGGCCGCCGAGCTCGACGTCGCGGGTGACGGTGCGGGCGAAGCAGATCACTGGGCTCGACCACCGCAAAACCTCCTCGGCGGCGGTGGGCAGCAAGGACGGGTCCTGCCGGAGCTCGCCGAGCTGGTCTGGGTTGTCCAGGAGGGCGATCAGCCCTTGGGCGAGCGCATTCCGGGTGGTCTCGCTGCCGGCGAAGGTCAGCACCATGAAGAACAGGTCAAGCTCGAACTCTTCGAGCTCACCGGTCGCGAGGATCGACCACACGTCGTCGGTCGGACTCGCTCGCTTCGCCGCGCTCAGCTCATGCGCGTAGGTGAACAGCGCGACCTCGGCGGTCCCCTGCTCCTCCTTGGAGATCTCTTGAAACGGGTCCGTTGCCCGCATGATGAGATCGGTCAGGTGAAAGACCTCGGGACGGTCAGCCTCGGGAATGCCGACGATGTCGGCGATGACGTGCATCGGGAGCTGATAGGCGATTTCCGGCACGAAGTCGAGGTCGCCCCGTGCGGCGGCATCGTCAAGGATCCGCTCGGTGCGGGCCCGGATTTGTTCCTCGAGGCGCCCGATCATGCGGGGCGTGAAGCCGGCGCTGATGAGCCGTCGGATCCTGTTGTACTCCGGCGGATCCTTCGTGACGAACATGACGCCTCGCCGCTCCGGCGGGAACGGCACGATAGTCGTGCCATCGTGCGTGGAGAACGTCTCCCAGTCGCGGTTCGCCTGTTCGACCTCCCGATGGCCAAGCAGAGCCCAGAACTCGATGTCGCTTCCGTACGCGGGCACATGTGTCTGCGGGTGCCAGAGGACCGGCCCCACTGCGCGCATCTCCGCGTACAGCTCATGCGGCATGCCCGTCCGATACAGCGAAGGGTCGAGGAGATCGACATCCGGCACTTCGGCGACAGCCATGTGTACCGCCCTTTAACCGAGACAGCCGGGACCCAGTAACGCCTTCAGGTCGCCCATCAGTGCCGACGACGGGGTGACCCGCAGTGAGGCGTCCAACTCCAGCGTGGTGATGCGTTCGCCGCTGATCAGCCGCAGATGCACCTGTGACGTGCCCGGATGCCGCGCAAGCACCTGCTTGAGAGCGTTGACCTTGTCGATGGTGCATTGTCGCGTAGGAAGGCTCACCGACACCGGCCGGTCCACCGCGGCATGTGAAAAGTCGGGCACCACAAGGTCGTTGGCGATCAGGCAGAGCCGGTCGTCCTGGATTCGCACCTTGGCACTCACCAGCACGACGGCGTCGTCGATGATCTCCGCACCGACGCTCGAGTAGGTGTGCGGAAAGAACATCACCTCGACGCCGCCGGTCAGGTCCTCCAATTGCGCTGATGCCCACGGCATCCCGCTCTTGTTGACGCGGCGGTTCACCCCGGTCAGAATTCCGCCGACCCGCACCTGCGCGTCGTTGGGGATCTCGCCGTTCAGGATCGACGGGATCTGCGTATCGACCTGACCTAACAACAGGTGGGCGACGCCGTTGAGCGGATGACCGGATACGTACAGCCCGAGCATCTCCCGCTCCAGTGCCAGCTTGTGCTTGTCGTCCCACTCCTCGTCGGGAACTTTGATGGTGAACACCGCGTCGGTGGCGGTGTCAGCCCCACCGAACAGGTCGAACTGACCCATCGCCTCGGCCTTCTTGGTGCCGAGCACCGATTCGACGGCGTCGGTGTGCACGAGGAACAATCCCTTGCGGGGATGGCCCAGCGAGTCGAACGCGCCCGCCTTGATCAGCGACTCGGTGACCTTCTTGTTGCACGGACCGATGTCGATCTTGTTGAGGTAGTCGGAGAAGTCGATGAACTTGCCCTTGTCGGTACGCGAACCGATCAGTGACGCAACGACATTCGACCCGACATTGCGCACGGCGCCGAGCCCGTAACGGATATCCTCGCCGACCGAGGCGAAGTTCAGTCCGGACTCGTTGACGTCGGGCGGCAACACGGTGATGCCCAGCTTGCGGCAATCGGCGAGGTACACCGCGGCTTTGTCCTTGTCGTCGCCGACCGAAGTCAACAGACCCGCCATGTACTCGGCCGGGTAGTTGGCCTTCAGGTACGCCGTCCAGTAGGACACCAGTCCGTAGCCCGCTGCATGCGACTTGTTGAACGCGTAGTCCGCAAAGGGCAGCACGGTGTCCCACAGTGCCTTGATCGCCTTGGCCGAAAAGCCGTTGGTCTTCATGCCTTCCGAGAAGCCCTCGTACTCCTTGTCGAGCACTTCACGCTTCTTCTTACCCATTGCCTTACGCAGAATGTCTGCTCGAGCCAGCGAGTAACCGGCCACCTTCTGCGCGATGCGCATGATCTGCTCTTGGTAGACGATCAGGCCGTAGGTCTCGGCCAGGATCTCCTCGAGCGGCTCGGCCAACTCGGGGTGAATGGGCCGGATGGCCTGACGCCCGTTCTTGCGGTCGGCGTAGTCGTTGTGGGCGTTCATGCCCATCGGGCCGGGCCGGTACAGCGCGATGACGGCGACGACGTCCTCGAACCCGGTTGGCTGCATGCGGCGCAGCAGATCGCGCATCGGACCGCCATCGAGCTGGAATACGCCGAGAGTGTCACCGCGGCCCAACAATTCGTAGGTGGGGCCGTCGTCGAGCGGCAGCGACTCCAGGTCGAGCGCTATCCCCCTGTTGGCCTTGATGTTCTCCAGCGCGTCGCCGATGATCGTCAGGTTGCGCAGGCCGAGGAAGTCCATCTTCAACAGGCCGATGGCCTCGCACGACGGGTAGTCCCAGCCGGTGATGATGGCGCCGTCCTGCGGCCGTTTCCAAAGCGGAATCGCCTCGGTGAGCGGCTCGCTGCTCATGATCACCGCGCAGGCGTGCACGCCGGCGTTGCGGATCAGGCCTTCCAGGCCGCGGGCGGTTTCGTAGATGGTCCGCACGTCGGGGTCGGTGTCGATCAGGCCTCGGACCTCGGCGGCTTCCTTGAACCGCTCGTGGGTGGGGTCAGTGATGCCCGACAGCGGGATGTCCTTGGCCATGATCGGCGGCGGCAACGCCTTGGTGATCCGGTCGGCGATAGCGAAACCGGGCTGCCCGTAATGGATCCGGGCCGAGTCCTTCAGTGCCGCCTTCGTTTTGATGGTGCCGAACGTGATGACCTGCGCGACCCGGTCGTGGCCCCACTTGTCGGCGGCGTAGCGAACCATCTCGCCGCGGCGGCGGTCGTCGAAGTCGATGTCGATGTCCGGCATCGACGCGCGTTCCGGGTTGAGGAATCGCTCGAACAGCAGCCCGTGCTCGATCGGGTCGATGTCGGTGATGCGCAGCGCGTACGCGACGAGCGAGCCGGCCGCCGACCCCCGACCGGGACCGACCCGGATGTCCACCGACCGCGCATAGCCGACCAGGTCGGCGACGATCAGGAAGTACGACGGATAACCCTTGGCGCAGATGACCTGGATCTCGTATGCGGCGCGCTCGACGTACTCCGGCGGCACCCCGGCCGGGAACCGCCGCGCCAGCCCCGCGTCGACTTCGTGGTGCAGCCACGACGCCTGGTCGTGGCCCTCAGGCACCGGAAACACCGGCATGCGGTCGCGCGGCGCCCAGACATCCTTGTAGGACTGCACGCGCTCGGCGATCAGAAGCGTCGAGTCACACGCCCCTGGGATGTCGTCGTCCCACAGCGAGCGCATTTCGGCCGCGGACTTGAGGTAGTAGCCGTCGCCGTCGAACTTGAAGCGGTTGGGATCCGACAGCGTCTTGCCGGTCTGCACGCACAGCAGCGCCTCATGGTTGTGCGCGGCGTCGCGCGTGACGTAGTGGCAGTCGTTGGTGGCCAGGGCCGGGATGTCGAGCTTTCTGCCGATTTCCAATAGCCCTTCGCGGACCCGCCGCTCGATCTGCAGGCCGTGGTCCATCAGCTCGAGGAAGTAGTTGTCCGGTCCGAAGATCTCCCGCCACCGCGCGGCCGACTCCATCGCCTCACTGTCGTGGCCGAGCCGCAGCCGGGTCTGCACCTCGCCGGACGGACAGCCGGTGGTGGCGATGATGCCTGCTGCGTGCTCGGCGACGATTTCCGCGTCCATCCGCGACCACTTGCCGAGCTGGCCCTCGAAAGACGCTAGAGACGACAGCCTGAATAGATTGCGCACGCCCGTCGCGTTCTCCGCGACCATCGTCAGGTGCGTGTAGGAGCCGCTGCCCGAGACATCGTCGGCCTTCTGGCCGGGATCGCCCCAGAGGATGCGCCTGGTGTCGAAGCGGGAGCCCGGCGCGATGTAGGCCTCCACGCCGATGATCGGCTTGATCCCGGCCCCGGTCGCCAAGTTGTAGAACTCGCTGGCGCCGAACATGTTTCCGTGGTCGGTCATGCCGATCGCCGGCATCTCCAGACGCTGGGCCTCGGCCAGCATCGGAGCGATCTTCGCGGCACCATCCAGCATCGAGTACTCGGTGTGGTTGTGCAGGTGCACGAAGGAGGAGTTCATAGGGACGCCAGTCTATGGCCGCCCACCGACGAGTACGGGCGTGTCGCGGTGCGTGTCTTATTGCCGCAGCGAAGTTAGCTGTTCACGCAGGTAATCGGCGACACCCCGGTCGGTGGTCAGCTCGATGGCGGTCCGGTAGGCGTGCGCGGCGGACTCGGTCCGTCCTGCGCTGGCCAGCAGGTGCGCGCGGGTGGACCATGCAGGTTGGAAGCGCTCCACTGCCGGATCGTCGATCGCGTCCAGCGCGCGCAGCCCGGCGTCGGGCCCGTCGATTCGGCCCTCCACCGCGGCCAGTGCGACCGCCGCGCCCAGCGACGGCGCCACCTGTAACAGGGCCCGGTGCAGCGCGCGCAAAACCTCGGCGTCGACGTGCCCTCGCGACGCCCTGCTGCAGTGTGCCGACTGAATGGCCGCCTCGTACTGGAAGCGGCCCGGCCGCCCGAAACCGTGCGCGCGTCGCAGCATGTGCTCCCCGCGGGCGACCAGCGTGGAATCCCAGCGCGTGACGTCCTGCTCATCGAGCGGGACGAACCGTCCCGCGGTGCGCCGCGCCGGCCGACGGGCCTCGGACAGGCACACCAGCGCGCCCAGCCCGAGCACCTCCGGCTCCTCGGGCAGCAGCTCGGCCAGCACCAGCGCCAGGTGCAGCGCCTCGGCCGACAGCGTTTCGATCGGCGCGCCCTGGACGTCGAGCTGCCAGTCGATCGCGTACGCGCCATAGACCGCCTCCAGCACCGCGGGCAGCCGCTCGTCGAGGTCGGCGCGGCTCGGCAACGCGAACGGGATGCCCGCATCGCGAATACGCTTCTTGGCCCGCACCAACCGCTGGGCCATCGCGGCTTGCGGCACTGCGAACGCCCCGGCGATGGCGGCGGCGTCGACGCCGAGCACGACCTGCAGCATCAGCGGAGTACGGATGTCGGCCGCAATCGCGGGGTGGGCGCACACCAGCATCAACTCGAGGCGCCTGTCGGGAATCTCCGGCATGTCCGCAATGTCCGTCAATTCCGTTGGGCGGTCATCGGTTTCACCGAGTGGCTGCGTCATCCGGTAGGCATGTGACTTCCACACGTCGCGCAACCTGTTTCGGGCCACCGTGAGCAGCCATGCCTCGGGGTTGGCGGGGATCCCGTCGTCGGGCCACCGATCGAGGGCGCGTTCCAGCGCATCGGCCAGCGCATCCTCGGCGGCGGCGATATCCCGGGTCGGTGCAGCAAGCACGGCGAGCAGCCGACCGTAGGAATCGTGAACCAGGTCGGCTACCCGCTGCCGGACCGTTACGGGTTGTACCACCCGCGGGCGGCGGCGTATGTCCGCGCCACCGGGCGGATTTCGATGGAACCCCAGCCGTTGGCCGGGTTGGCCTGCGCCCACTTCAGCGCCTCATCCAAGTCGGCCACCTCGATGACGAAGATGCCGCCGAGCCGTTCCTTGGTATCGGCGAAGGGGCCGTCCTGGATCTCCGGCTTGCCGTTGCGGGCGGTCACCGTGGTGCTCGCCACGACCGGTTCGAGCACCTCCGTGTCGATGAGCACACCGGCGGCCTGCAGGTCATCGGCGTAGGCCTGGAATGCGGCCATCGCCGGTGCCATATCCTCCTCGGTGAGCCCGATCTCGCCGGCTTCCTGGTAATGCATCAACAGGCAGTACCGCATGACGTGAACCTCCTAGACAATTGGTGATGGTGTCATCGGTATGACGATTGGAGCGCGGTCCGATCGACACGGGCCCGCCACAGCGCGTCGCCGCTGAACACCAGCAGCGCCAGCCAGATCAGCGCGAAGCCCAGCCATCGGCCGAACGGCATCGGCTCGCGCCCGATGAACACTCCCCACGCCATCTGTAAGCCGGGGTTGAGGTAGAACAGCAGGCCGAGCGTGACCAGCGGCAGGCGTTGCGCGGCCGCCGCGAAGAGCAGCAGCGGGATCGCCGTGACCGGGCCCGCCAGCAGCAGCAGCGCCGCATGTCCTGGCCCATAGTTGAGGAAGTGGGCCTGATGGGCGATCTCGAGCCAGATCATGAAGCCGACCGCCACCGGCAGCGCCCACAGTGTCTCCACCGCGACGCTGACCCGCGGGTCGGCGTCGACGACCTTCTTGATCAACCCGTACAGGCCGAATGACACGGCCAGCACCAGCGCGATATACGGCACCTCGCCTACCTCGGCGGTCAGTATCACCACCGCCACGACCGCGAGCGTCAACGCCACGAGCTGCCACCTGTTGAGCCGCTCGCGAAAGATCACCACTCCGAGTGCCACGCTGACCAGCGGATTGATGAAGTAGCCGAGCGCCGCGTCGACGACGTGACCGTGTGTGACCGCCCAGATGTAGGTGCCCCAGTTTGCGGCGATGAATGCCGAAGCGGCCAGCAGCTGCAGCCACGTGCGCGCGGTGAGCCGCCACAGGTCACCCAGCTTGCGCGCCGCCGCAAGAAGCACCAGAAGGAACACCGCGCTCCACACGAAGCGGTGGGCCAGTATCTCCGGCGCGGTGGCGGGCAACAGCAACAGGAAGAAACCGGGGCACAACCCCCACCACACGTAGGCGCCCGCACCGAACAGCAGCCCGGAGCGCCGCTGTCCGTCGCTCATTGTTCGTGTTTGCGCAGCACGTCGAGTGCGTGCTGCAGGTCGGATGGATATGGGCTGGTGATCTCTACCCGGCGGCCGTCGGCGGGATGAGTGAACGCCAGCGACCGCGCGTGCAGCCATTGCCGTTCCAGGCCAAGCCTTTTCGCGAGCACCGGGTCGGCGCCGTAGGTCAGGTCGCCTGCGCACGGGTGGTGCAAGGCAGCGAAATGCACCCGAATCTGGTGTGTGCGGCCGGTTTCCAGCTCCACGTCGAGCAGGCTCGCAGCCTGGTGGGCCTCCAGCGTGTCGTAGTGCGTGATGCTGTGCCGACCGTTCTGTGTCACCGCGAACTTCCAGTCGTGCCCGCGGTGCCTGCCGATCGGCGCATCGATGGTTCCACTGGACGGATCCGGATGTCCTTGCACCAGTGCGTGATAGCGCTTCTCGACGGTGCGCTGCTTGAACGCCCGCTTGAGCATGGTGTAGGCGCGCTCCGAAAGGGCCACCACCATCACACCCGATGTGCCGACGTCGAGCCGGTGCACGATGCCCTGCCGCTCGTGGATGCCCGAGGTCGAGATCCGGAAGCCGGCGGCGGCAAGGCCGCCCAGCACCGTCGGTCCGTGCCAGCCGACCGTGGCGTGCGCCGCGACCCCTGCCGGTTTGTCGACCGCGACGATGTCGTCGTCGGAGTAAAGGATGTCCATGCCATCGATATCGACCGGCGTATTCTGCGGCGGCGCAGGCGCTTCGGGCAGCCGCACCTCCAGCCACGCTCCCGGCGTCAGGCGATCGGACTTGCCGACCGGGGTCCCGTCCAGGTCGACGCCGCCGTCTTCGGCCAACGCGGCGGCCGCGGTGCGGGACAGGCCGAGCAGCCGGGCGAGCCCGGCGTCGACGCGCATGCCCGCCAGCCCCTCCGGCACGGGCATCGACCGGGTGTCCATCAGGACGGCTCGGCCTCACGCCCGCCGACGTTGTCCGGTTCGTCGTCCGCCCTGCGCCTGCCGATGGTGTCGAAGTCGAATCCGAACAGCGACAGGACAACCAGCAGGATCGCGCCGCCGACCACCGAAGGATCGGCGACATTGAACACGGGCCACCAGCCGATGGACAGGAAGTCGACGACGTGCCCGCGCAGTGGGCCCGGCGACCGGAAGAACCGGTCGACGAGGTTGCCCATCGCACCGCCGAGGATCATGCCGAGACCGATGGCCCACCACGGGGAGACGAGCCGTCTGCCCATCCAGATGATGCCGACCACGACGCCGGTGGCGATCAACGTCAGCACCCAGGTGTACCCGGTGGCCATCGAGAACGCGGCGCCGGAGTTGCGCACCAGCGTCCAGGTCACGGTGTCGCCGATGATCGACACCGGCTGACCGGGCGTGAGCAGCTTGACCGCGAGCACCTTCGTGACGATGTCGAGCGCCAGAACGACGGCGGCCACCGTCACCAGAAGGCGGACCCGGCGACGCGGCTTCTGCTCGGAGTCTTCTGCAGCGCTCACCGGCTCGCTCTGGCCCAGGCCGTCTTGTCCGCCTCGTGTGCCAGCCGATTCATCAGTCACTCCCCCATCATTCCAAAGCTCGATTTTGCAATGATGAGCGCGTGAGCCGTCTCGTCGTCATCACCACCGGTGGGACGATCGCGAGCCGCGCCGACGACGCCGGCGTCAAGCGGCCCACCACCAGCGGCGCCGACTTGGTCTCCGGCCTCGACGCCGAAGTCGTCGACCTGATGGCGGTCGATAGTTCGCAACTGACCCCCGCCGACTGGGACCTGATCGGCGCGGCGGTCAGATCCGCCTCGGACGCCGACGGCGTGGTGCTCACACACGGCACCGACACGATGGAGGAGACGGCGCTATGGCTGGACATGACCTACGACGGCGAAGCGCCCGTAGTGCTCACCGGTGCGCAGCGCAGCGCCGACGCTCCCGATGCCGACGGGCCAGGCAATCTGCGTGACGCGCTGACGGTGGCGGCCTGCGCCGCGGCGAGGGACCTCGGCGTGCTGGTGAGCTTCGGGGGAACGGTCTGGCAACCGCTGGGACTGCAGAAGGTGGCGACGGCCGATCTCGGGGGCTTCACCGGTGCGGCGGTCGGGTCCGTCGCCGATGGCCGGTTCAGCCCCACCGCGGCGAAGGACCGGCCGTGCCTCGGCGCGCTGTCGGCCGTCGACGCGCCGAGGGTCGACATCCTCGCGGTGTACCCGGGAGTCGATGCGGTGGCGATGGATGCGTGTGTTGCCGCGGGCGCGCGGGGAATCGTGTTGGAGGCGCTGGGCTCCGGCAATGCGGGCGCAGCGATGGTCGATGCGGTGCGGCGGCACTGTCGCGATGGAGTGACGGTCGCGGTGTCGACGAGAGTGCCCGGCGGGAAGGTCAATGCGGGTTACGGACCCGGCCGCGAGCTGATAGAGGCAGGGGCCGTGATGGTGCCGCGGCTGCGGCCTCCGCAGGCCCGGGTGCTGTTGCTGGCCGCATTGGCGAGCGGCTCACCGTTCGACGACGTCGTCGACCGCTGGGGCTGAGCGGTCCGCCAGAGCGTCGATGTAGTCGGGCCAGTCCAGGCTGTCGACGGGATTGGCGCGGTCGATCTCCTGCGCGCTGTCGGGAAACGTGTGCACCGGTCCCGGCCCGGTGCTGCGGGTCTCGAAGCGGACGGTCATCACTCCGTGTCCCGCGCCCTGTATCCAACCGTGGCCGTGCTCGGAGTGGACGACGTCGTCGCCGACCCTCCAGGCCGGAGCCGTCGCAGTGGCCTCGGTGAGCGTCTGCGGCAGGCCGGTGTCGGACACCTCTTCGGCCATCAGCTCCAGGTCAGGGAACAACGACTCCTGCCGAACCTCCGACAATCCCGAAAAGCCCACACCGACAAGGCGAATGGGGCCGATCTCGAGGGGGTCCAGCAGTAGCCTGCGCGCCGTCGCGATCAACGTCGCGGCGTCGGTGGTGGCGTACGGCAGCGTCGCCGACCGGGTCAGGGTGCTCATGTCGGACTTCTTCAGCTTCACGGTGACGGTGCGGGCGCCGCGGCCGTCCTTATCGAGGCGGGCGTGGGCGTGCTCGCCGATCGAACCCGCGGCCTCCCGCAGCTGGTCCAGAGTCGTCAAATCCTCGGGAAACGTGGACTCCGCGCTGATCTGTTTGGCCGGCCCGTTCTCCGCGACCGGCCGGTCGTCGATCCCCCGGGCCAGCTGGTGCAGCGCAGGCCCGATCGTCCCGCCGAGGATGTTGGCCGCCTCCGCGTCGGACAGCGCGGCGAAGGCACCGATGGTCTCGATGCCCAGCCGGTGCAGCTTCTCCTCCGCGACCGGTCCGATGCCCCACAGCCGGCGGACCGGCAGGCCGTCCAGCAGCACCCGTTCCTCATCGCGGCGCACCACCCGGATGCCGTCGGGTTTGGCAAGCCCGGAGGCGATCTTGGCGATCTGCTTGCCGGACCCGGCGCCGACGGACGCGACCAGCCCGGTCACATCGCGGATCTCGGCCCTCAGCGCCTCGCAGAAGGCCTCGACGTCCTCGGCGGCGGCGCCAGCGAGTTCGACGGGCTCGCCGAAGGCCTCGTCGTAGGACAGCTGCTCGAGGACGGGCACGATCCCTCGGACGGTGTCGAGCACGCGGCGGCTCGCCACGCCGTAGACCACACCTCGCGGCGGCAGCACCACCGCGGTCGCGCCGACCAGGCGGCGGGCCTGATGCATCGGCATCGCCGATCGCGCGCCGTAAACCCGGGACTCGTAACTGGCGCCTGCCACCACGCCGCGTCCGCCAAGCCCGCCGACGAGCACCGGCCGTCCACGCAATGTCGGACGGGTCAGCTGCTCGACCGACGCGAAGAACGCGTCCATATCGAGGTGCAGGACCCAGCGAGCGGCCACAACTGCCGATGCTAGGGCGCTAGCCTGGCGTCCATGTCACAACAGGCCCGCGACGTTGGCGAATTCGGCCTCTGGGTCGACCATTTCGAACAGAACGATCACGTGCACGCCAAGACCGATGCGGCCATCGAATTCGAAGGTCGGTGGGAGATCCCCGACCCCGTGCGCCGTCCCCTCATCGAATCGATCCGCCGATTTCAGCTGGCGAGAGCGGCGACGGAGAACAGCTGCTCGGCAAGGCGCAGCGAGCCGGCGAGCCCGAATACTTCCGCGCCGCAAAACTTTTCGTGGCCGAAGAGCAGCAGCACGGTGCGCTGCTGCTCCGCCTGCTCGGCTATCTCGACGGCAAGCCGATGGGCCGGCACTGGTCGGACGAGGCCTTCGTGCGGCTGCGCAGAAGGACGGGCCTGCGGACCGAGTTGATGGTGCTGACCGTCGCCGAGGTGGTCACTCTGTCCTGCTACGGCGGTCTTGCCGCCGCGGCTCCCGATCCTGTGGTGCGAGCGGTGGCCGCCCGCATCGTCGCCGACGAGCACCGGCACGTGCACTTCCAGCAGGACTGGTTGCGCGCCGGTTTCGCCCGGTCAGACGTCGCATCGCGGGCGCTGGCCTTCGGGTTCTGGTGGCTGACGGCGATCGGGGCGACGGTGGTGGTCGCGATCGATCACGGTCCGCTGCTCGACGCCATCGGGTGTCGCCGCACCCGTTTCATTCGTGACGTTCTGGCCGACTTCGCGAAGGTCGTCGCCGCCGTGCTGCGCCGCTAGACCTTGGCGATCGCCACCCGCACGCCGTCGCCGATCTCGGTGCCGTCGGCGGGCTCGCCGAACTCGAAGTTGGTCGCCAGGATCTCTCGCGCGATCAGATCGGCGTGGGTGCGCGCCCATGCGTCTCGCTCGTCGGGCACGTTGATGACCACCGAGATGCGGTCGGACACGTCAAGGCCGGTCGCCCTGCGCAGCTCCTGCAGCTCACGGATCCGGTCCTTTGCCCAGCCCTCGGCCTCAAGCTCCGGGGTCACGGTGCCGTCGAGCACCACGAGGCCCGATCCCTCGGGCAGGGCCGCGGTGAACTCCGGGTCGGCGGCCACCAGCCTCGAGCTGAATTCCTCCGGCAGCAACACCGCAGGCCCCGCGGTCAGTGTGCCGTCGGGGTTGACGACGCCCTCGCCGGCCTTGACGGCCCTGATCGCGGCCTGCACGTCCTTGCCCAGCCGGGGACCAGCTTCGCGGGCGTTAACCGCGAGCTCGAAGCGACCGTAGGCGGCGATCTCGTCGGTGAGCTCGACGCTCTTCACGTTGAGCTCGTCGGCAATGAGGTCGACGAACGGCTCGAGGCGCTGCGGGTTCTCCACGGCGACAGTGAGTTTGGGCAACGGTAGCCGAACCCGCAAGTTCTTCGCCTTGCGAAGCGAAGATGCCGCCGAGGCCACGTCGCGCACCTGGTCCATGGTTGCAACTAGGTCGGCGTCGTGCGGGAGGTCGCCCGACTCAGGCCAGTCGGTCAGGTGCACCGAACGCTCGGCGGTGATGCCTCGCCAGATCACCTCGGTGATCAACGGAAGCAGCGGCGCGGCCAGCCGGGCGGTCACCTCCAACACGGTGTGCAGTGTGTCGATGGCGTCGGGGTCCTCTTCCCAGAACCGCGAACGGGACCGTCGCACATACCAATTCGTTAGTGCCTCGGTGAACTGCCGCAGCTCGTCGCACGCTCCGGAGATGTCGCAGACATCCATCGATGCGGTGAGATCGTCGCGCAGCTGCGCGAGCTTGGCCAGGACGTAGCGATCCAGCACATGGGGCGAGTTCGTACGCCAGGTGCCCTTTTTCGACGCGTACAGCGCGAGGAAGGTGTAGGCGTTCCAGAATGGCAACAGCACCTGCCGAACACCCTCGCGGATGCCCTGTTCGGTGACGATCAGGTTGCCCCCTCGAAGGATCGGCGACGCCATCAGAAACCAGCGCATGGCGTCGGAGCCGTCGCGGTCGAAAACCTCGGTGACATCGGGATAGTTGCGCAGCGACTTGCTCATCTTCTGGCCGTCGTTGCCCAGCACGATGCCGTGCGCCGAGACCGTGCGAAACGCTGGCCGGTCGAACAACGCGGTGGCCAGCACGTGCAGCGTGTAGAACCAGCCGCGGGTCTGCCCTATGTACTCGACGATGTAGTCACCCGGGTTGTGGCCGTCGACCCGCTTGTCAGGGTCGGCGGATTGAACACCGTCGAACCAGTCGGCGTTCTCGAACGGGTAGTGCACCTGCCCGTACGGCATCGAGCCGGAGTCGAACCACACGTCGAACACGTCGGGGATGCGGCGCATCGTCGATCGGCCGCTGGGATCGTCCGGATTCGGACGCGTCAGCTCGTCGATGTATGGCCGGTGCAGGTTTGTCGGTCGGACCGCGAAGTCCGCCTCCAGCTCGTCGAGGCTGCCGTACACGTCGATGCGCGGGTAGGCCGGGTCGTCGGAGACCCACACCGGAATCGGGCTGCCCCAGTAGCGATTTCGAGAGATCGACCAGTCCCTGGCGCCTTGCAGCCACTTTCCGAACTGGCCGTCCTTCACGTGCTCGGGGTACCAGGTGATCTGCTGGTTGAGCTCGACCATGCGATCACGGAACTCGGTGACCCTGACGAACCACGACGAAACGGCCCGATAGATCAACGGGTTCCGGCAGCGCCAGCAGTGCGGGTAGGAGTGTTCGTATGTTTCGTGGCGCAACAGCAACGGCGCATTCTGCGCCGCAGGCCCCGTGTGGTTCTTCAGGTCGCGGATGATCAGCGGGTTGGCCTCGAAGACATGCTGGCCGGCGTAGTCGGGCACCGTCTCGTCGAAGCGACCCTTCGCATCCACCGGTGTGACGGCGACGATATCGGCCGCCGTCGCCGTCGCCATGTCGTCCTCGCCGTAGGCCGGTGACATGTGCACGATGCCGGTGCCGTCCTCGGTTGACACGAAGTCGCCGGGCAAAACCTGAAAACTGTTGGGCGCGTCCATGAAATAGGGCAACGGCGGCAGGTACCGCGTGCCGATCAGGTCCGCACCGCGATAGGTGTCGAGGATCTCGGGCTCGTCACCGAGCTCCCTGGCATATGCGGCCAGCCGCGCCTTGGCCAGCACGTAGCGCCGCCCCTGCGACTGCGCGACCACGTACTCGACGTCGGAATGAACCGCCACCGCCTGGTTGGACGGCAGCGTCCAGGGCGTCGTCGTCCAGATCAACAGGTACGCACCGTCGAGCCCGCCGCCGACGACCTTGAATCCGACCGTGATGGCCGGATCCTGACGGCTCTGGTAGACGTCGTCGTCCATTCGCAGTTCGTGGCTGGACAGCGGAGTCTCGTCGTTCCAGCAGTACGGGAGCACCCGATAACCCTCGTAGGCCAGGCCCTTGTCCCACAGCTGCTTGAACGCCCAGATCACCGACTCCATGAAGCCGAGATCCAATGTCTTGTAGTCGTTCTTGAAGTCGACCCACCGCGCCTGCCGGGTGACGTAGGCCTGCCACTCGTTGGTGTAGCGCAACACCGACGCGCGGCAGGCATCGTTGAACTTCTCGATGCCCATTTCTTCGATCTGCGACTTGTCGGTGATGCCGAGCTGCCGCTGAACTTCTAGCTCGGCGGGCAGGCCGTGGGTATCCCACCCGAAGCGACGCTCCACCTTGTAACCGCGCATGGTGCGATACCGCGGCACGATGTCCTTGACGTAACCGGTCAGCAGGTGGCCGTAATGTGGCAGGCCGTTGGCAAACGGCGGCCCGTCGTAGAAGACGAATTCCGGCGCACCCTCGCGGCGCGCGACGCTGGCGCGGAAGGTGTCATCGCTGCCCCAGTACTGCAGGACATCGGATTCCAGCGCCGGAAAGTTCGGTGCGCCGCCTGCGGGCTTCGGATAGGTGATCACGGTGGTGCGCTGTCTCCTGTGCCTAAGTCCCATCAAGGCACGGGGACGACGACGCGCCGGTGCGCGGACGCCGCGGTACCACCCCGCTTGCGCACAAGTGTGCGCCGCTCGACTTTGGCTGTGACGGGCCTACCCGTTCGGGTCTACTGAGCCGAAGCTGTTCTTCCGAAGGCTCCCCGGTGATGGCCGGATCAGCGCCGATAGGTCAGATTCTAGCGACTCAGTGACCGACAGCCAGCGCGGCCTGGATCGGAGGCATCGCCTCCGATGTCACCTCGATCAACGCGAGCGGCAGCTGCTCGGCCAACTCCTCGACGGTGAATCGGTCGAAACCGCGGGTGTCGTACCACCAGTCCAGCTGGACGAGGCCGGCGCTGCGATACACCCGAACCTCGAGAGGATGACGCAGCCCCGGCCCGGATGCCTGGTAGGAGAAATAAATGTCGGACGGCGGGTTCTCGGCAAGCGCAGGCGCGGCGGGACCGGGCGCCATCGTGCGGTGGACGGCGGACAGCGTCTCGGTCGCCGTCGCCAGGCCTGCGGCCGTGCACCTCAGCGGCACGGATCCGCTGTGCCCTGCGACGTCGACAGCGACGACGCCCTCACCGATGGTTCGCGCGATCGCGAGACCCAACGCCGCGAGGAGGATCTCCTCGGCCGCGACGCCGAGGTACCACTGCGCGCCGTCCAATTCGCCGGTCAGCGTGCTGCTCAGGGGTGCCGACACCTTCGCTAGGTCGCCTCGTTGAGGCGGCTCGGCGGTCTCGTAGTCGACTACCCGCATGGTCCCGCTGGCAAAGTCCTGGCTCAACATGGAGCTAACAGTATCCCCAACGTCCCAGAAATGGGAGACCTCTCCCAAAAGTGTGACACCCACGTTAATAACAGCAACCGTTTCCACCATTCGACCGGCACTGCCCATTTCCGGGAGAAGGGTTTAAAGTAAAGCGGTGCCACGTACAGATGAGAACGGCCGACAGCTAAAAGCCCTGCTCGACTATCTTCTTGACGGCGACGTCGACGCGAAGGACATCTACGACGCCCTCGGGGTGTCTAGCAGCACGTACTACCGCCGGATCAAGGAGGAGGGCTACCCCGACGCGGAGGAGTTGCGCCGGGTGTCCGACCGGTTCGGCCTCAGCTATCCCGACCTGCAGGTCCGGTTCGGGTTGATGAGCCACCAAGAGGTGCAGAGCTACTTCGAATCTGCCGGCGTTGCCGTGGCTACTCGGGAAACGCGGCGCGTGCGGCTCGCCGAAGTTGTCGGAATTGACACCTCGCCAAGACGCACCACCGCTATAGAATTTGCTGGAACTGACTCAGCGCAAAGGCAAGACGGATGGCCCTCGCAACACTCCTAGCGATCACGATTACGTGTATCGGTTGGAGCCTGTGGATTCGGCGCGTCACGTGGACGTGCCGATGGGAGGTTGCCGCCACCCTCAATATCGCCCTACAGGGTGCTGCCGTGCTGCTGATGTCACCGCTGGCCTCCGAGACCCTCGGGCATTGGCTCCATGCCCTCACCGGAAAGTGGAACATCGAGGACTATCTCGGACACGACTGCTACATCGTCGCGGCGTCGGCGATCGTCTACAACACGCTGGGTAGGCTCGCCGACGACGACGCCATGCAGAGATCGTTCAAGCAATATGTGGAGCGGCCCGCCACACTGTGCATCCCGTTGTTACTGGTGACGTTCTCGGTCGGTAACGGGGCACGGATCTACAAGCCCGACTTCTTCACGGTTCCGACCGACTTCTGGCTGAACCTCTACTGGCTGCTGCTCTGCGGCACCCTGATCTATCTGCTGGTGTATGGCATCCGGGCGACACTCGTACTGCGAAAAGACCCGCGCTCCCGGCGGATAGCCAACTTCTATCTGGTGGCTTCGGTCTGCGGCATCCTGGCATGCGTCGTCCGCATCACCACCGCCTACGTGACACCACTGCAGACGTCGGCAGGAACCATCCTGGTGTGGCTGTTCGCCTGCCTGTGTGGCGCCGGGTTCGCGCTCGCGTCGGCGCACTCGTGGCGAATAAAGACGAAGTGGTTCACGAAGATCTCACGCTGACCGGCGAACGGAATTAGAAGGGCCGGCGAAGACCTCGCCAACGACGACGCGTACCCACCCCTCAGACGGGTTATCGTTCTCTCGCCGTCGAAGTGGGGAGAGATGCGATGACCAGGCCGTCGGAAACCACCAAGCGCCACCACGTCGTCATCATCGGGTCGGGGTTTGGTGGCCTGGAGGCGGCCAAGGATCTCAAACGGGCCGACGTCGATGTCACGTTGATCTCGAGGACGACCACTCACCTGTTCCAGCCGCTGCTCTACCAGGTGGCGACGGGCATTCTGTCCGAGGGCGAGATCGCGCCGACCACCCGACTGGTGCTGCGCAGGCAGAAGAACGTTCAGGTGCTTCTCGGCGAGGTCGAAGCGATTGACCTGCAGGCGAACACCGTCACCTCGAAGTTGATGACGATGACGACGGTGTCGCACTTCGACAGCCTCATCGTGGCGGCCGGTGCACAGCAGTCCTACTTCGGCAACGACCAGTTCGCGACGTTCGCCCCCGGCATGAAGACCATCGACGACGCGCTGGAGCTGCGCGGCCGCATCCTCGGAGCATTCGAGGCCGCCGAGGTGACCACCGATCACGCCGAGCGTGAACGCCGGCTGACCTTCGTGGTGGTCGGCGCGGGCCCAACCGGCGTCGAGCTGGCAGGCCAGATCGCCGAGCTCGCCAGTCGCACGCTGGCCGGGGCGTTCCGCACCATCCAGCCGAGCGAATGCCGGGTGATTCTGCTCGAGGGAGCCGGGGCGGTGCTGCCGCCGATGGGCGAGAAGCTGGGCCTGAAGGCGCAGCGCCGGCTGGAGAAGATGGGCGTCGAGGTCCAGCTCAACGCGATGGTGACGAACGTCGACTATCAGGGCGTGACGGTCAAGGACAAGGACGGCACCGAGCGCCGCATCGAGTGCGCCTGCAAGGTGTGGTCGGCGGGCGTGCAGGCCAGCCCGCTGGGCAAGATGCTCGCCGACCAGTCCGACGGCACCGAGACCGATCGCGCGGGCCGCGTGGTCGTCGAGCCGGATCTCAGTCTGAAGGGTCATCCGCACGTCTTCGTCATTGGCGACCTGATGTCGTTCCCCGGTGTGCCGGGAATGGCGCAGGGCGCGATACAGGGCGCCAAGTACGCGACCAAGGCCATCAAGCACTCGCTGGCCGGGCACGACGATCCGACAAACCGAGCGCCGTTCAAGTATTTCGACAAGGGCAGCATGGCGACGATCTCCCGGTTCAGCGCCGTCGCTCAGGTCGGCAAGCTCGAATTCGGTGGCTTCATCGCGTGGCTGGCCTGGCTGGTGTTGCACCTTGTCTATCTGGTCGGCTTCAAGAACCGCTTCACCACGCTCATCAGCTGGTTCATCACGTTCCTCGGCCACAGCCGAGGCCAGATGGCGATCACCAGCCAGATGATCTATGCCAGGCTGGCGATGGACATGCTGCAGAACCAACAGAAGCAAAACCTTCGGCAATCCCCGCTCGCCGCCGTCGAGGAGGCCGAGAAACTCGAACGGGAGAGAGGGGTGTCATGAGCGACCACACCTACCGCGTCATCGAGATCGTCGGCAGTTCGCCGGACAGCATCGACGCGGCGATCCGGAATGCGATATCGCGTGCGTCGGAGACGATCCGGGGCCTCGATTGGTTCGAGGTGACGTCTGTCCGCGGTCACCTCGCCGACGGCGCCGTCGGGCACTTCCAGGTGACGCTGAAGGTCGGCTTCCGAATGGAAGGCGCGTAGTTCCTATCCGGCGACGGGGCGCGGCTCGGAGGCGAACGGCGCACCGAACTCCGCCACGGGCCGGTAACCCCGCTTGCCGGCGGCCGCGGCGCCACGACGAATCAACGCGGCCGTCGCGACGAAGCCCGCCTGATCGGCCAGCACGAACGGGGTCAGCAGTCGGTTGTGCACATAGCCGAAGGACATTCCGGTGGAGGGGTCAGCCCAACCCAACGAACCGCCCAGCCCGGCATGGCCGAACCCCGGCATCAGCCCGCCTATCGGAATCGAGTGGTAGCCGAGGTGGAATGCCATGGGGAAGAAGACGTTTCGGTCCGGTCGGAGGTTGGGCCTGCCGATCAGGCCGGCCGTAAGCTCCGGGGACAGGAACTGCTTCCCGTCGACTTTGCCTCCGCACGCCAGCGGGGCGTACATCTTCGCCAGGCCCCGCGCGGTAGCGGTTCCGTTGGCGGCCGGTATCTCGCCGTCGAGGAAAGGCGTGTCGCCCTGCACGACGGAGACCATTTCGGGGAAGTACAGGGCACCAAGGCCATTCGACCACTGCAATGCGGCGAGCTTCGGCACGACAGCGCCAAGCACCGAGTTCTTGAGCGTGCCCTGCGGAGTGATGATCTGCGCGACTTTCGTCGGCGTCTCGGCGGGCGGGCGGCCCAGATGCAGGCCGTCGGTGTTGAGCGGCTCGGCGAGCTCCTCGCGGATCAGGTCGCGCATGCCCTTGCCGGTCACCGCCCTGGCCAGTCCCGACATCAGCCAGCCGTACGTCAACGCGTGGTATGCGCCCTTGCCGTAAAGAACGCGGTTCACCGACGCGGCCGCCAGCCGCTCCTCCATCTTGCGGTGATCCATCAGATCGGCTTTGCTGGCGCCGTTGAGGTGAGACAGCCCGGCCCGGTGCCACATGACCTCGCGGACGGTGATGTTCGCCTTACCGTTGGCGGCGAACTCCGGCCAGTACTCGGCGACAGGGGCGTCGTAATCGATCAGCGCGCGGTCGGCAAGGCGATGGATGACCGTGGAGGCCATGCCCTTGGTGGCGGAGAACACCATGGCGCCGGTGTCGGCGGTCCAGTGCGTGGTGCCGCGACGGTCCGACCAGCCCGTCCACACATCGACCACGGGCTCGCCGTTCAGGTAGACGGACAATGCGCCACCGCCATACCTGGGACCAGGGAACATCGCGCCGAAGGCCCGTATCGCACAGGTGAAGTGCGGGTCGGCCGCGCCCTGAACAGCGTGTGGGAGCGCTGCGCTGCGCTGCCCGCTGTCAATGTGCCTCACATGGATCTAATTTACCTGGAACCCCGGCAAATAAACCCACCGTTACCGATCCGTTAATTCATCGCATGTCAGGGGTGTTGAAGCGCCACCGGACCGCCATCTGTCGGAATCAGGATTCGTCGTCCGCGGCCTCGAGAATCTTCTGGGCGGCAAGCGTTGGCGTCAGCTCACCGTCGCGAACCTTGCGCTCCACCTCGGCACGGATCTTGCGGACCGCGGGATTGCCGAACACCCGATCCAGCACCGTGTCGCGGACCATCGACCAGGCCCAGTCCACCTGCTGGGCGCTGCGGCGCGCGTCGAACTCCCCCGCGTCGGTGAGCACCTGGCGGTGTTTGAGCACCGTGTCCCACAGCTCGGTAAGCCCCGTTCCCTCCAACGCGCTCATCGTCAGAACGGGTGGCCGCCATAGTGTTTCGCGTGGATAGATCAGGCGGATCGCGCCAAGTAACTCGCGGGCGGCGGCCTTCGCCTCGGCGGCGTGTTCGCCGTCGGCCTTGTTCACCACGACGACGTCAGCAAGCTCGAGCACGCCCTTCTTGATGCCCTGCAGCTGGTCGCCGGTGCGCGCCAGGGTCAGGAACACAAACGTGTCCACCATGTTGGCCACGGCGACCTCGGACTGCCCGACGCCGACCGTCTCCACCAGGATCACGTCGAAGCCTGCCGCCTCCAGCAACACGATCGTCTCCCGGGTGGCCCTGGCGACACCGCCCAGCGTGCCCGACGTCGGCGATGGGCGGATGTACGCATCCGGGTGCACCCCCAGCTTCGGCATCCGGGTCTTGTCACCCAGTATCGATCCGCCGGTTCGCGTCGACGACGGGTCGACGGCCAGCACCGCCACCCGATGGCCCTGTTCGATCAGGTAAAGGCCCAGCGCCTCGATCATGGTCGACTTGCCGACGCCGGGAACTCCCGTGATGCCGACATGCATTGCTTGATGTCGCCGGCCTTGCGGCTCCGGTCCGCTGCCCGCGTCCGGCATCAACTCCATCAGCAGCTGCTGGGCCTGCTCGCGGTGATCGGCCCTGGTCGACTCGACCAAAGTGATGGCCCGCGGGAGCGCCGCGCGGTCACCATCTTTGATCGCGGCGGCCAGGTCTGGAATGTCAGCCATCTAGCGGAGGGCTAGTCCAGCTCGTAGCCCGAGCGCTCGGCCAGCTTCTGCAGCAGTCCGATGGCAGCGTCGGCGATCACCGTGCCGGGCGGGAAGATCGCGGTCGCGCCCGCCGCATACAGCTCGTCGAAGTCACCGGGCGGAATCACCCCGCCCACCACGATCATGATGTCGGGCCGCCCGACCTCGGCCAGCGCGTCACGCAGTGCGGGCACCAGCGTCAGGTGCCCCGCCGCCAGCGACGACACCCCGACCACGTGCACGTCGTTGTCGGCGGCCTGGCGCGCCACCTCCTCGGGTGTGGAGAACAGCGAGCCGACGTCGACGTCGAAACCGATGTCGGCGAATGCGGTCGCGATGACCTTCTGACCACGGTCGTGGCCGTCCTGGCCCATCTTGGCGACCAGGATGCGCGGCCGGCGGCCGTCGGCCTCGGCGAATTTCTCCACTAACTCGGTGGCGCTGGCTATGTTGCTGACCCTTCCGACCTCGTCGCGGTAGACCCCGGCGATGGTACGGATCTCGGCCTGGTGCCGTCCCCAGACTCGCTCCAGCGCATCGGAGATTTCGCCGACGGTGGCCTTCGCACGGGCGGCGTTGATCGCCAATTCGAGGAGATTTCCCTCCCCTTCGGCGGCCTTGCTCAGCTCGGCGAGTGCCGCGTCGACCGCGGGCTGATCCCGCTCGGCGCGAAGCTTCTCCAATTTGGCGATCTGCTCGGCGCGCACCCGGCTGTTCTCGACCTTGAGCACCTCGATCTCGTGGTCCTCGTCGACCCGGTACTTGTTCACGCCGATCACCGGCTGCTGGCCGGAGTCGATGCGGGCCTGCGTGCGAGCGGCCGCCTCCTCGATGCGCAGCTTCGGGATTCCGTCATCGATGGCCTGCGCCATGCCGCCGTGCTCGTTCACCTCGTGGATGTGGGCACGGACCCGCTCGGTGAGCTGATGAGTCAGCCACTCCACGTAGTACGAGCCGCCCCACGGGTCGATCGGGCGGGTGGTGCCGGATTCCTGCTGCAGCAGCAGCTGCGTGTTGCGGGCGATCCTTGCGGAGAAGTCGGTCGGCAGCGCCAGCGCCTCGTCGAGGGCGTTGGTGTGCAGCGACTGGGTGTGCCCCTGCGTCGCCGCCATCGCCTCGATGCATGTACGGGCCACGTTGTTGAACGGGTCCTGCGCGGTCAGCGACCAGCCCGAGGTTTGCGAATGGGTGCGCAGCGAAAGCGATTTCGCATCCTTCGGGTCGAACTGCGCGACCAGCTCGCTCCACAGCAGCCGCCCGGCCCGCAGCTTGGCGACCTCCATGAAGAAGTTCATCCCGATACCCCAGAAGAACGACAGACGCGGCGCGAACTTGTCGATGGAAAGGCCCGCGTCCAGGCCCGCCTTGATGTATTCGACACCGTCGGCCAGCGTGTAGGCCAGCTCCAGATCGGCTGTCGCACCGGCTTCTTGGATGTGGTACCCGGAAATCGAGATCGAGTTGAACTTCGGCATCCGCGTGCTGCTGTAGCCGAAGATGTCGGAGATGATCCGCATCGACGGCTTGGGCGGGTAGATGTAGGTGTTGCGGACCATGAACTCTTTGAGGATGTCGTTCTGAATCGTCCCCGCGAGCTTCTCCGGTGCTACACCCTGCTCCTCGGCGGCCACCACGTACAGCGCGAGGATCGGCAGCACCGCACCGTTCATCGTCATGGAGACGGAAACCGTCGACAGGTCGATACCGTCGAACAGTTGGCGCATGTCGAGGATGGAATCGATTGCTACACCGGCCATTCCGACATCACCGGCAACGCGTGGGTGGTCGGAGTCGTATCCGCGATGGGTGGCCAGGTCGAACGCAACCGACAGGCCCTTCTGGCCCGCTGCGAGGTTGCGCCGGTAGAAGGCGTTGGACTCCGCCGCGGTGGAGAAGCCGGCGTACTGCCGGATGGTCCACGGCTGATTGACGTACATCGTCGGGTACGGGCCGCGCACGTACGGCGGTTCGCCGGGGAAGGTGTCCAGCGGGTAGCCCGCCTCGACCGCGGCGTCGCGGTCGGCGGCGATGTAGACCGGCTTGACGTCGATGCCCTCCGGCGTCGACCAGTCGAGTTGCTCCGGCGTGTACCCGTGCGCGTCAGCGGCCGCCGCGACGTGCGCACCGACAGAGGCCTCTGTTGCCGGCTCGGTGGCGCGGTCGCTACGCAGAGCAACATCGGCGAAGCTGCCGATTCCTGTTGTGCTGGCGGTCATCTCGTCATGCCCCCAATCGAGTGAGTAGGTCCGACAGGGCGTCGACGGCGTCGATCTTGGCGGTGAGATAGTCGTCGGGTTTGTGGTCGGCATCGGCCACCGCCTTCTCCGGTCCGGCCAGCAGAACGCGCGACACCCCGGCCTTGCGTGCCGCCTCGACCACACCCGCCGCTTCGGTTCCGTACCGGGCGTCGGTCCCGCAGATCACCGCAACACCGGGGGCATCTGCGGCCGAGACGGCATCAGCCACCCCCGCGGCTTCGATCGCACCGGGATTGACCGCCTCGATGCCGCCGGAGGCGAGCAGGTTGGTGGCGAACGTCGCGCGAATGTTGTGCTCGGCGAGCGGGCCCAGTGGCAGCAACAGCACCTTGGGCCGCGACCCGGTCCTCTCCAGGTAGTCGTCGGAGCGGTCGCGCAATGCTTCGAACCCGGCGGCGTATCGCGCAACGGCGCTCGACGAATCCCGTTGCGGCAGTGGCGGTTCATCGAGGTTCGGGTATTCGTTGACACCGGTGAGAGCGGTGCGCCGGTGGTTGATGTCGTCGGCGCGCCGGTCGCGGATCTCATCGATCTGGGCGGAGACGAAGTCGCGGGCATCGGCGAAGCCGCCGCGGGCCTCGATCTGCTGGAAGTGTTCCCAGGCCTTTTCGGCGAGCTGCTCGGTGAGGTCCTCGACGAACCATGAGCCGGCCGCGGGGTCCAGCACCCGGCCGAGATGGGACTCCTCCAGTAGCAGCAGCTGGGTGTTGCGGGCGATGCGCCGCGCGAAACCCGCTGCGGTGCCGGGTAACCCGCCCGGAATCGCAGCATCGAACGGCTGCACCAGCACGGTGTCTGCGCCTCCGACACCCGCGCCGAATGCGGCGACCGTGCTGCGCAACATGTTCACCCACGGGTCCCGCTGCGCCATCATCGGCATCGACGTGACCGCGTGCACCCGAGCGGCACCGGCGTCGGGCTCGCCGACCACCTCGGCCACCCTGGCCCAAAGCCGGCGCATCACCCGGACTTTGGCGACGGTCATGAACTGGTCGTCGTCAGCGGCCAACCGGAAGCTGATCTGCCGTAACGAGTCCGCCACGCTCAGCCCGCCCTCGCCCAGCAGCCGCAGGTAGGCGACCCCCGCGGCCACGGCTCCTGCCAGCTCCCAAGACGCGCTGGCGCCGAGGTTGTGCAATGCGGGCCCGTCGACGGTGATGGCTCGTACGCCGCCCGCGTAGCTCGTGACCTTGGCCGCGGTCGCGACGACGTCGGCGATGTCTGCGGACCGGCTGCCCGCTCAATGGTGCGGTGAGCGGGTCTGCGCCGAGGTCGATCGACAGTCTGGCGCGCTGGTCGTCGTCCATGTCGGCCAGCAGCGGCAGCACCGCCTCGGCGGCGGCAACGAAATCCGCACCTGCGTCGAGGACGACAGGCACGAGGTCGAGAAAGACACCCTCGAGCAGACGGTCCAGCTCGGCGGCCACAACGCCGTCGGGTGCACCCACCCGCAGCACCAGCGCGCTCACACCCTCGGTCAGTGCGACCAGGACAGCGCCGTTGCCGTCGGTGACGGCCTTCTGCCCCGCAACGGGAAACGCTTCGGCGACTTTCCAGCCGGACTTGACGTCGCGCAGCGCGTCACCGCCGCGGACGAACGGCCAGTCGCCGGGCAGCGGCGGCTCAGGCAGGGCGTCCAGGCTGGTGTACAACGCGCGGATCGGGAAGCCCTCATAGGTGGGCGAATCCAGCAGGCGCTCGGGTTCCGGCGGCAGGTCGGCCGGATCACGCCGAGTCGATTTCGCCAACACACCCGCGACGGCCGAGCGCCAGCGCTGTTTCGATTCCTGCAAGCCGGGTTCCTGCACGTCCATCAGGCTAAATGATCACCATCGGGCCAGCGTGCGCTGGGCAGCCGACTCGCTCCCGGCTTGGGGCGAGTTATCACCCGCAGGCCCGTAGTCTTGGTAGCCGTGAAGTCCGTCGTCAACACCCTGGCCGCGCTGCGTGCCGCGGTGATTTCGACGGCAAAACAGGTCTCTCGCCGACGGGTGGCAGCGATGACGGCCGCTGTTGTGATTCTCGTCGCAATCGCCTTGCTGGTGCCGTTGCCGACCGCTGTGCAGCTGCGGGACTGGGCAACGTCGGTCGGGCCGTGGTTCCCGCTGGCTTTCCTCGCCGCACACATCGTCATCACTGTTTTCCCGTTCCCGCGCACCGCGTTCACGCTGGCCGCCGGGCTGCTGTTCGGCCCCCTGCTCGGCGTCGTGCTCGCAGTCGTCGCGAGCACTGTGAGTGCGCTGCTCGCGCTGCTTCTGGTGCGCGCCGCCGGCTGGCAGCTCAACCGCCTTGTCCGACACCCCAGGATCGAGTCCCTCGACGACCGGTTGCGACAGCGCGGCTGGCCGTCGATCGTGTCGATGCGGTTGATCCCCGCGGTCCCGTTCTCGGTTCTCAACTACGCTGCAGGCGCATCGGCGATCCGGGTGTTGCCATACACCCTGGCCACGCTGGCCGGCCTGCTGCCCGGCACCACGGCGGTAGTCATCCTCGGCGACGCGCTCACCGGCAGTGTCAGCCCGCTGCTGTTCCTGGTGTCGCTGTGCACCGCGAGCGTCGGCGTCGTGGGCCTGGTCTACGAGATCCGCACACATCGCCGCCACCACCGCGAACGGCAGGCCGCCGAGGCGCACGAGGAACCGGCGCTGCACTGAACAAAACGCGCTGCGACTGTCGGCGCGCGCGGTCCAGGCCACCCAAGCTGACGGTTACAAGCTCGACGTTGCCGCTGTGGCGGCCAGGCGACTGCGGCGGACCGTCCTGCCGCTGCTGTGACAGCGGCGGATACTGCATCGGAGGCAGGGGATCCTCCGGGGCGGTCGGAAGGGCACTGATGCCCGACGATGAGCGCGCGTCCGCCTCCGCCTTGGCAACAGCCTGAGCGATCGCGGGATCCGTCTGGGTGGTGAACCACTCCGCGACCTCGTCGGAGTCGTCCTCGGGCTTGGGCAGGTTCTCCTCCACCGGCGACGGGGTATAGCGGAAGACGCCGTCGTCGCCCGGCGCACCCAGCATCCTGGTGAAGCCCTCAAGCGCGGACCCGAAGTCGCTCGGCACCAGCCAGACCTTGTTCGCCTCGCCCTTGGCCATCTGCGGCAGGGTCTGCAGATACTGGTAGGCCAGCATCTCGGGTGTCGGCCTGCCCGCCTTGATCGCGGCGAAGGTCTTCTCGATCGCCTTCGCCTGGCCCTGCGCCTGCAGATAGGACGCGGCGCGTTCGCCCTGGGCGCGCAGCATGCGGGATTGCCGATCGGCCTCGGCGGCGAGGATCGCGGCCTGCTTGGCGCCCTCGGCGGAAAGAATCTGGGCCTGCTTCTGGCCCTCGGCCTGCTTGATCGCCGCCTCCCGGCTGCCCTCGGCGGTCAGGATCATGGCCCGCTTCTCGCGGTCGGCCCGCATCTGCTTTTCCATCGAGTCCTGGATCGATGGCGGCGGGTCGATGCTGCGCAACTCGACGCGGGCCACCCGTAGTCCCCACCGGCCGGTCGCCTCGTCGAGCACTCCGCGCAGCTGTCCGTTGATCTGGTCGCGCGAGGTCAACGTCTGCTCCAGCGTCATGCCGCCGACCACGTTGCGCAGCGTGGTGGTGGTCAGCTGCTCGACGCCGACGATGTAGTTGCTGATCTGATAGACCGCCGCCTGGGGGTTGGTGACCTGGAAGTAGACGACGGTGTCGATGTTGACCGTCAGGTTGTCCTCGGTGATCACCGGCTGCGGCGGGAAGGACACCACCCGCTCGCGCAGGTCCACCCGCGCGCGGATCCTGTCGACGAACGGCAGCAGCAGCGTCAGCTGACCCGACACCGTCTTGCTGTACCGGCCGAGTCGTTCGATCACCGCCGCCTCGGCCTGCGGGATCAGCGCGACCGACTTGGCGACGACGATGGCCGCGAAAACGACCAACACGCCGACGAGGATCAGACCGGCGACGGCACCTTCCATAGCGGTTCCTTCCGTAGTTGCCCAGGCTTCTCTAGACGACTTTCGAGACGACCGCGGTGGCGCCGTCAATGTGCACGACGGTCACGTGGTCGCCCGGTTCGTAGACATCGTCGTCGTTGAGGGGTCGCGCCGTCCAGACTTCGCCGTCGAGTTTCACCTGACCCTCGTGACGCGCGATTCGGTCGAGCACCAGCGCACTCTTGCCTTCCAGCGCCTTGACCGGTTCCGGAAGGCCCGTGCCGGACATGAAATGGCGGCGCAGCGCGGGGCGAACCAGCACCAGCAGCAGCACCGACACCACCAGGAAAACCGCCCCGTGAACCCACAGCTCGTCGAAGACAAGGCTCGATCCGGCGGCAGCCAGCGCCCCGCCGCCGAGCATGAGCAGGAACATGTCGCCGGTGAGCGCCTCCGCCCCGGCGAGCACCAGCGCGGCGACCAGCCAGATCAGCGCAACGGGCATGCCGAAAGCCTAGCGCGTGGTCGGCTCCATGAGCGGGTAACAACTACACTGCGAGCATCATGTGGTGCCCTAGTGTTTCTCTGTCGGTGTGGGCCAACGCCTGGCTCGCAGGCGCCGCCGCGCCCGATGATGTCCTCGACGCGCTATCGCAATGGGCGCCAAGGCATTCGGTCACCGCATACGACGCGGTCGCGGCCGGCAGCACCGGTCTGCCCTGGCCGGATATGGACCACTCCGGGACCATGTCACTGCTGCAGACGCTGCGCATTGCGGCCGGTGTCCCGACCGGTGCGCCCGCGATCTCCGTGGTGCTGCCCGTGCCGGGCGATGTCCGCGGCCTGCCCGCAGGCAGTCAGTTCGAGCGCGACGCTGTGACCGCAGGCGAGGCGATCCTCATCACCGGCGATCCCTCGTCAACCACGGTCGGCCTTGTCCCCGACTTCGAATTCGACGACGACTCGGACGCTTTTGACGATTCCGACGAGGCGGAGTTGTCCGGCCTCAACTGGACGGCGTACTCGCTGCAATGTGCGCCGATAGCCGAACGCCTCGACCTCGGCGAGGCCGAGTACGCGCTGCGCTCAGCGGTCAGGTCGGCGGCCGACGCGCTCGGCGCCATCCGCGCCGAGGCAGGCGGCGTGGATGTCGCCGATCCCCGCAAGCTCGTCGAGCAGGTGCTGGAGTCATCGGGCAGGCACCGGGCACCCGACCACGCCCCGTCGCGCGCGCTGCGGGTGTTGGAGAACGCCGCGCACATCGACGCAATCGTCACGGTCAGTTCGGGATTGATGCCGATCGGGCTGCAGAGCTCGTCGGAGGCCCAGATCGCCAACGACGCACTGCGACCGCTTGCTTCGGTCGTGCGCTCGGCCCGCCTGGCCGCGGTCAGCGCGATCCTGGAATCGGCGTGGCGGAGCTAGGACTTTCCGCAGTCGGGCGTGCAGAGCGCCCCGTCGACCGAAAAGCCGTACAACGGAGGCGCATCCGAACCCGGCACCCTGGTCGGCTCGCGGCCCTGGCGCAGCTCGTCGATCAAATCAACGGCAAGCCGCGCGAACCGAGGATCGGCGTTCGGTGTCGTCGCCCGCGTGAATGCGATGCCCAGGTCCTGCGCCTGCTGCGCTAGCTCGTTGTCCAGGTCCCATACCACCTCGATGTGATCGGCGACGAAACCGATCGGACAGACGATCACCGCCTCCGTGCCGCCTTCGGCGAGCGTCGTCAGGTGGTCGGCGATATCGGGTTCCAACCAGGGCACCTGTGGCGGCCCCGAGCGTGACTGCCACACCTGGTCGTAGTCGTCGTAGCCTGCCGCGGTGGCGACGAGCTTCGACGCGTAGGCGACCTGACGCGCGTAAAGGTCAGCGCCGCAGCGGAATCGGGCCGCGACGGGAATGGAGTGTGCAGTGAATACCAGGCGTGCGCCATCGGGCACCGCCTGCGCCGCCGCGCCGACGGCTTCGCTGAACATCTCGATGAACAGCGGGTGGTCGAAGTACTGACGTAGCTTGAGAAGTTCGGGGGCTCGGTCACCGGCCGCCATGCGACCGCGGGCGATGTCCTCGATGTACTGCGTGCAGCTGGAGTAGCCACCCCAGGCCGACGTGGTGAACACAGCTGCGCGGCGAATACCGTTGTCGCGCATGGCCGTCACCGCGTCCTCGACGTATGGCTCCCAGTTGCGGTTGCCGAAATACACCGGCAGATCGATCTCGTTTCGCAGCTGCTCGACGAGTGCACGGTTGATGCCGTTTATGGGTGAGACGCCGCCGAAATGCAGGTAGTGCTCGGCGACCGCGGCCAGCCGCTCCTTCGGGATGCCGCGACCGCGGGTGACGTTCTCCAGGAACGGCATCACATGCTCGGGCGCCTCCGGTCCGCCGAAGGACAGCAGCAGGATGCCGTCGAGTTCCATCTACAGCAGCTGCGTGTGCGCGCCGCCGTCGGCGTAGACGACCGTCCCGTGGTGGCGGGCAGCCAGTCCGACAGCAGGGCGCACACCGTCTTGGCGACCGGTGTGGGATCTTTCATGTTCCAGCCGACGGGCGCGCGCTGGTCCCAACCTTCTTCGAGCAGCTGCATCTGGCCGCTCGCCTCGTCGCCGAGTGCACCACCGACGATCGCGCTCATCGCCAGGGTCCGGATGGGTCCTGCGGCAACGAGATTCGATCGGACTCCGTACTTGCCCGCCTCGCGCGCAACGAATCTGTTGACCGACTCCAGCGCGCTCTTGGCCACAGTCATCCAGTTGTAGGCGGGCATGGCGCGCGTCGGGTCGAAATCCATGCCGACGATGCCGCCGCCTGGATTCATGATCGGAAGGAGGGCCTTGGCCAAGGACGCATACGAGAAGGCCGAGATGTGGATGCCCTTGGCGACGTCCTCGTAGGGCGCGTCGAAGAAGGGGTTGATACCCATTCCGCTTTGCGGCATGTAGCCGATCGAGTGCACGACACCGTCGAGCTTGTTGCCCTCGCCGATCACCTCGGTGACGCGGTCGGCGAGCGTGTTCAGGTGCTCCTCGTTCTGCACGTCGAGCTCGAGCAGTGGCGCCTTCTCCGGCAGCCGGTCGGCGATGCGCTGAATCAACCGCATCCTGTCGAAGCCGGTCAACACCAGCTCGGCGCCGGCCTCCTGGGCGACCTTGGCGATGTAGAACGCGATCGACGAATCGGTGATGATCCCCGTGACCAGAATGCGTTTGCCTTCGAGCAGTCCTGCCATGTGAAAGTCCTTACTCCTTGAGTGGCTCAGTGGCCCATGCCGAGGCCGCCGTCGACCGGAATCACCGCTCCTGAGATATAGCTGGCGTCCTCGGAGGCCAGGAAGCTGATGACGCCCGCGACCTCCTCGACGAAGCCCGTCCGCTGCAACGGAATCGCTTGCTTTGCGGTGGCCTGCTGGTCGTCGGTGAGCGCGCGCGTCATGTCGGTGTCGATGAAGCCGGGAGCCACCACGTTGGCGGTGATCGACCGGGAACCGAGCTCACGGGTCAAGGACCGGGCGATCCCGACCAGACCGGCCTTGGACGCGGCGTAGTTGGCCTGCCCGGGCAGCCCGGTCAAACCGACCACCGACCCCATGAAGATGAGGCGGCCGAAGCGCTTCTTGATCATGTTGCGCGATGCCCGCTTGGCCACCCGGAACGCGCCGGTCAGATTGGCGTTGATGACCTTCTCGAAGTTCTCCTCGCTCATCCGCATGATGAGCATGTCGGCCGTCACGCCCGCGTTGGCCACCAGCACCTCGACCGGTCCCTGATGTTCCTCGACCTGAGTGAACGCGGCGTCGACGGCGGCGCTGTCGGTCACGTCACACTCGACCGCGAACAGGTCGTCGTCGGGCGCCCCCGAACCCCGGTGCGTGACGGCGACCTTGTGGCCGTCGGCGGCGAGCCGGCGCGCAACGGCGAGGCCGATGCCGCGGTTTCCCCCGGTCACCAGGATGGAGCGGGAAACGAACTGCGGGCGGCCCGCAGCGGGGACCGATTCTTCGCCTGGGCCCAATGTCGCCGCCGCAGCGGCTCCGGAGGTCTCGGTCATGCCCGCCAACCTATCGCCTGAGCGGCACTGGCCAGAAATCGGCTCAGTTGGGCAGCCTGCGGTTGATCAGCAGCGCCGCCAGCGCCGCCAGCGCCAGCACCAGCGCACCGAGCCGCAGCCAGCCCACGCTGGCGTCGCCCTTGATCGTCTCGTAGCCGATCTGCTGCTGCAGGCTCGAGTACACCTCGCGCAGCTGGTCCAGGCTGGACGCGGTGTAGGCCTGGCCGCCGGACAGCTCGGCGATCTTGCGCAGCATTTCGTCGTCCACGGGCACCGGCTGGCGCTGGTCGTTGATCTCGACGTAGCCGTACGGCGTGCCGAACGAGATGGTCGAGATCGGCACACCCTGGTCCTTGGCGGTGCGGGCGGCGGTGTAGGCGCCCTTCGGGTTGTCCGGGTTCGACGGCACCGTCTCCTTGCCGTCGGAGAACAGCACGACACGAGCCGGCGGTGGCTCGTCGCCGCCACCGATCACCGCGCCGACGGTGGCTATGGCCTGCAGCGCGGTGAAGATGCCCTCACCTGTTGCGGTGCGGTCGGCCAACTGCAGCTTGTCGATCGCGTTCTTGGTCGCGTCGCGGTTGGTGGTCGGCGACACCAGCACGGTGGCGGTGCCGGCATAGGCGATCAGTCCGAGGTTGATGCCAGGGGTGAGCTCGTCGGCGAACTGCTTGGACGCATCCTGTGCCGCCGCAAGCCGGTTGGGTGACACGTCGGTGGCGCGCATGGACTGCGATACGTCGATCACCAACATGACGACGGCGCGGTTGCGCGGGATCCGCACGTCGTGCGTCGGTCCGGCCATCGCAACGGTCAGCAGCAGCAGCGACAGGATCAACAGGATCGCGGGCAGGTGACGCCACCGCGTAGGCCGCTTGGGCGCAACGCTTTCCAGCAGCTCCATGTTCGCGAAACGCAGCATCCGCCGCTGGCGGGCCATCTGCACGACGATGTAGAGCCCGACCAGTCCCAACACGACGAGCAGGAAGAGGAGGTACCACTTGTGTTCGAATCCCGACAGCGTCATCGGTCCGAGCAACGGCAAAGTCATGTGTTACTTGTCTTTTCGGTTGATGTCAGGGACGTGTCAGTCTGCTCTTCGCGCAAGCGCTCATCGGCCAGCCAGCGCTCCGCGGCGACGGCTGGCGACGAACCGAACCACGTCGCCGATCCAGTCCCGGTCGGTGCGCAGGGTCAGCAGCGGCGCATCGCAACGTCGCAGGGTTCGCGCCACCTCTTCCCG
The DNA here is from genome assembly GCA_963804905.1 of uncultured Actinomycetota bacterium. Lineage (GTDB taxonomy): Bacteria > Actinomycetota > Actinomycetes > Mycobacteriales > Mycobacteriaceae > Mycobacterium. Next base: position 116,586 of record CAWDSB010000017.1, read on the forward strand.
GTGCGCGCCTGCGGCCTTCTCGAAGTCGGAACGCAGTTGTTCGTCGATCGTGAATTCGCGGGTGACTCCGGACTCGGTGTCCTGCAAGATGACGTCGCCGACGGGCGGCAGTTCGACGTCGCGGGGGTCGATAATCTCGATGCCGAGCACCTCGTGCCGTCCGGCGATGGCTCGCAGTGGACGCATCCAGTTGATCGGCCCGAGGAAGTCGCTGATGATCACTGCCATGCCGCGCCGCCGCTCGGGCCTGCGCAACGCATCGATCGCGGCGGACAGATCCCCCCGGACGCCGACGGGCGCCTTGGGCATGGTGGCGATCGTGCGCAGCATCTCCTGCTCATGCATGCGACCCGACAAAGCGGGCACCCGCCGGACGGAGTCGCCGTTGGCGATGATCGCGCCAATCCGATTGCCGCCGCCGCTGTTGAGGAAGGTGATCGCCGCCGCGGCAGCCACCGCCAGGTCGCGCTTCTCACAGCCGGTGGTGCCGAAGTCCAGGCTGGCCGACATGTCGACGACCAGCCACGTTTCCAGTTCGCGGTCGGCGATCATCTGGCGCACATGGGGGTGCGTCGTCCGCGCGGTGACCGACCAGTCCATCCGGCGGACGTCGTCGCCGGGCTGATACAGCCGGGACTCCCCCGGCTCCGATCCCGGGCCCGGTAGCAGCCCGAGATGATCGCCGTGCAGCACACCGTCGAGCTTGCGCCGCACCGTCAGCTCGAGCTTGCGCAGCGCCGCCGTCAGCGCGGGGTCACGGATCTCCCCGCGCTTCAGCGACGGCAGATCGACGTTGCGTCCTGAAGTAGTCACCGACCGCTAGCCGCCGCCGCTGCGGCGGGCACGACGGGTGGCACCGAATGACCTTGCTGCGGAATGGCATTCACCTGCGGCAGGGCGACGGTCTGCAGGATTCGGTTGATGACCGTCTCCGCCGAGATCTCGTCGGCCAGGGCGTCGTACGTCAGCACCAACCGGTGCCGCAGGACGTCGGGAATGACCTCAACGACGTCCTGCGGGACGACGTAGTCGCGGCCGCGAACCAACGCCAGCGCCCTCGAGGCGGCGATGATGCCCAACGATGCGCGTGGTGAGGCGCCGTAGGCGATCCACGCCTTGGCATCGGGCATGCCGAACTTCTCCGGCGTGCGCGTCGCGGTGACGACGCGGACCACGTAGTCGACCAGCGCGTGGTGCACGAAGGTGTTGGCGGCGACGTCCTGTAGACGCAGCAGGTCGCCGGGGGCGAGGACCTGCTTGGGCTCCGGCGGCTTCACGCCCATCCGGTAGACGATCTCGCGCTCTTCCTCGGGTGTCGGGTAGTCGATGTTCAGCTTGAACAGGAAGCGGTCGCGCTGTGCTTCCGGCAGCGCATAGACGCCTTCCTGCTCGATCGGGTTCTGGGTGGCCATCACCAGGAACGGCGCAGGCAGCGGGAAGGTCTTGCCGCCGATCGATATCTTGCGCTCGGCCATGACCTCCAGCAGTGCGGATTGAACCTTGGCCGGGGCGCGGTTGATCTCGTCGGCGAGCAGGAAGTTCACCACGACAGGGCCGAGCTCGATGTCGAACTCCTCCTTACCCTGCCGGTAGATCCGGGTGCCGACGATGTCGGTGGGCACCAGGTCCGGTGTGAACTGGATGCGGGCGAATGTGCCGCCGACCACCTTGGCGAAGGTTTCGACCGCCAGTGTCTTCGCCACGCCCGGCACACCCTCGAGCAGCAGGTGGCCCTTGGCGAGCAGGCCGACAAGCATGCGTTCGACGAGGAGGTCCTGGCCGACGATGATCCGCTTGACCTCGAAGATCGCCCGTTCCAGCGTGTGCACCTCGGACTGCAGATTCCCGGAGTTGGCGGGCGGCGGCGGGCCACCGTGTGTGTTCGCGGGATAACCCTGCGCCGGGCCTTGCGGCCCACCTGCTGACGTCATCGACGATCCTCTTACGGTTGTTCGGGTGAAGACGCAGGTCGTGCGCCCGCGGGCGGGGTGCCCGCCGTCAACTATTCCAGGCACTTCGGAATCCGTCGATGTTGCCCGGGTCTGCTCAGCGTCCGCTCAGCCCGCGCTCAGGATTCGATGATCCGGGCGAGATACGGCTGGAGCCCGGCGGTTCGCACCGGGCTGACGGTCACCTTGCCTGCACTGCCCGAGGCCTCGAGCATCTTGCCATCACCGAGATAGATCGCGACGTGCTGGCTGCCGCCCGGACCCCAGAACAAGAGGTCACCGCGTTTTGCCTGCGACTGCGGCACCTTGCGGCCGGTGTTGTACTGATCCCCCGAGTACTTGGGAATCAGCACACCGACGCCGGCGAACGCATACCGGGTGAAGCCGGAACAGTCGTAGCCGACGATGTCGGCTCCGGACTCCACGCCCTTGCTGGGCCCGCTGGGCGTGCCGCCTCCCCATGAATACGGCACGCCCATCTGCGAGGCACCACGCCGGATCACATACTCGATCGCCTGTGGTCCACGGACCCGGCCTCCGGCGACGCTTCCGGTGCTTGCACCGCTGCTTCCGCCGAGACCGAGGCTTTGAAGAAACTTCTGACCCAGGCTCTGAGTGGTCTGGACCGCCATCTGCGTCGCTTGAAACGACGCATTGGCGATTGCGACCGGATCGCCTGGCGCCCCGGCGCTGAGCACCTTGGGCAACGTCGGGTCCCATTGGCCGTCGTCGGGTGCGGCCGCGGCCGGCACGGCAAGTCCGAGCATCAGAGCCAGCGCCGCCAGGAGCGGAACTGCGGCCTTGGCGCAGCGATGAGCCGCCTGCGCGAAGAACTTGTTTTGAGAACCGTTGTGGCGCAGAGAAATCACAGAATCACTCGCATCAGTACTCGATGTACCGAACGACGTACGGGGTCATGCCGCTGGTCCGCACCGGCGAGACCTTGACCTCCGAGCCGGTGTAGGGCGCCTCGAGCATCTGGTTGTTGCCGAGGTACAGCGTGACGTGCTGACTGCCGTCCGGTCCGTAGAAGATCACGTCACCGCGCCGCATCTGCGATGACGGGATCTTGCGGCCCATATTGTATTGCGAACCCGAGTAGTGCGGAAGCTTGATGCCGACACCGGCGAAGGCGTACAGGATCAAGCCCGAGCAGTCGAATCCCACTGTCCCTGCACCGGACTCAATGCCGTTACTCGGCCCGGCGGCGTTGCCGCCTCCCCACGAATACGGCACACCCATCTGGGATGCGGCACGTTTGATGACGTACTCGGAGGCCTGCCTGCCGTAGACGCGCGGAATGGCGCCATTGGTGTAACCGGTTGGCGTGGGCAGGATTCCCATCTTGCGCAGAAAGTTCCGCCCCATATCGGCGGTGTACTGCGCCGAGGTGGACGAGATGCCGAGGACCGAGTTGATGATCGCGATGGGATCACCACTGACGAACGCGCTGGGAATCGCCGGGAGCGTGGGATCCCACAGGCTCTGGTCCCAGTTGCCTGCGGCCGGTGCGGGTGTTCCCGGCGCGCGATCCCAATCCTGTGAGGAGTTCGTCTGAGGCGCAGCGGGTTTCGCTTGACCGCTTGCCGACGCGGACCACGTGCGCGCCTGGGCGAGCTTGGCCTGTGCGGCATTACGCTCGGCGGTCAGCTGGTCGAGCTCGCCCTGCTGGTCGCGGAACTTCTGCTGCGCCGACGTCAGTGCCGACACCGCGGAATCCTGGCTTGCCTGCGCGTCGACGGCGGCCTGGTCGGCCTTCTGCTTGGCCAGCCGCGCCGCCGACTCCTTGTTGACCTGCTCGGTGCGAGCCCGCTGCAGGTCTGCGACGACCTGCTGTGCGCTGGCGGCCAGCGTCTGGCCCGCCGCCGCGGTGTCGAGGATGTCTGAGGGGTCGGCGGACGTCAGATACGAACTCGAGGGTCCGTTGACGTACGTCGACGCCGCGAAGGTGTCGAACCGCTGTTGCGCGGACTTGATCGCGGTATTGGAGTCGTCGACGGCCGCTCGGCTGGCGTCCACGTCGCGCTGTGCCGAGGCGGCGTTGTCGCGCGCGGTTTCGACATCGACGATCGCCTTGTTGACGCCCTCCTGCTGGGCCTGCACGGCAGCACCCAGGTCTTGCAGCTTCTGGTTGACATTCGCAATCGCGGCGACAAGCGACCCGATGGCCTCCGGGCTACTGGGCTCGGCGGCGGCGATGCCGTTCGAAGCGGAGAACGCGCTTGCCAACAGCACGCCGATGGTCACAGGAACTGCGCAGGCTCGACCGAAAAGTCGCGACGCGGAGGCGCGAGGGGTGCGTCTCATTCGACTCAAGTCTCCTCGCAGAAGTCACAAATACAACATCTACATCAATGGGTACTTCTGCACCGTACGTCACAGCTGACGCTAAAGAAACTCTAGTCACAAACTACATATCTGTAATTAGAGAGGATGTGACCGAATAGTGATATTGGAATTCGTCGGGCGGTTCTATCCGCCCTTATTCCGCGGCCGGCCCGGTGTCCGGTGCCGCCCTGCGTTTGCTGCGGACCTGCAGGAATCGGGTCGCAATGGCCGCTGCCAATACGCCCACAACAAGGACGACGGAGAATGCCGTCCAGGGAAAGTGCGGGGTCGCCAACTCGCTGACGAAATTCTTGGACGACTGAACGGGATCGCCGTTCTTCGCGAGATCCTGGCCGGCCTCTAGTGTCGCCCGATCGACATTCTTGCTATAGGTGCCCGCCCATATCGGGCTCATCGCCAGCACCGTCGATCCCGGATAGGCCTGGCCGACCTCCGTCGCGATGTCGCGCAGCGGGGTGTCGACCGGCGGGTCCTTCGCAATCATCACGATCTTGAGATCAATGCCCTGTTCGCGCGCGTCGGCCACTACCTGGCGCAGCGCGGGAATGTCCTTTGCGTAGGCAGGCGCCACGCTCACACCGTCGTCGCCGACATCCGTCTTCACCTGGTTCATATCGACGTCGGTCGGGATATACGAGGGGAGGAACGGGATCACGTGCGGTCCGGTCACAGGGGCACCGTACGCGATGCGGGCGCAGCAGGTGGCAGCCCGCACCCGTGAGGGCGACACTGAAACCTGCGAGGATTGCTTTACAGGACAAGCGTACTGTTAGATTGGAAGCGCCGCCGACACAGCCCGTCGCGGCGAGATTTAGCCGGGAGTTGATGTGAGCAGCAAGGATTCGTTTAAAGCCCGCGACACCCTCAAGGTCGGGGACAAGAGCTACGAGATCTACCGCTTGGACGCGGTCCCCGGTAACGAGAAACTCCCCTACAGCCTCAAGGTGCTCGCCGAGAACCTGCTCCGGACCGAGGACGGCACCAACATCACCAAGGACCACATCGAGGCCATCGCCAACTGGGATCCCGATGCCGACCCGAGCATCGAAATCCAGTTCACCCCCGCCCGGGTGATCATGCAGGACTTCACCGGAGTGCCCTGCATCGTTGACCTGGCCACCATGCGGGAGGCCGTCGGCGACCTCGGCGGAGACCCCGAGAAGGTCAATCCCCTGGCGCCGGCTGACCTGGTCATCGACCACTCGGTTATCGCCGACCTGTTCGGTCGCGAGGACGCGTTCGAGCGCAACGTCGAGATCGAATACGAGCGCAACGGCGAGCGCTACCAGTTCCTGCGCTGGGGCCAGGGCGCTTTCAACGACTTCAAGGTGGTGCCCCCCGGCACCGGCATCGTCCATCAGGTCAACATCGAATACCTGGCCAGGGTGGTGTGGGAGCGCGACGGCGTCGCCTACCCCGATACCTGCGTGGGCACCGACTCACACACCACGATGGAGAACGGCCTCGGCGTGCTCGGCTGGGGTGTCGGCGGCATCGAGGCCGAGGCCGCGATGCTCGGCCAGCCGGTGTCGATGCTCATCCCTCGCGTGGTCGGCTTCAAGCTGACCGGCGAGCGTCCGCCCGGTGTCACCGCCACCGACGTGGTGCTCACGGTCACCGAGATGCTGCGTAAGCACGGCGTGGTCGGGAAGTTCGTCGAGTTCTACGGCGACGGCGTCGCCGAGGTGCCGTTGGCCAACCGCGCCACGCTGGGCAACATGAGTCCCGAATTCGGCTCCACTGCAGCGATTTTCCCGATCGACGAGGTCACGATCGAGTATCTGAAGATGACCGGCCGCAGCGAGGAGCAGCTTGCGCTGGTCGAGTCGTACGCCAAGGAACAGGGCATGTGGCACGACCCCGAGCGCGAGCCGAAGTACTCCGAGTACATCGAGCTCGACCTGTCCGACGTGGTCGCGTCCATCGCAGGTCCCAAGCGTCCGCAGGACCGCATCGCACTTACGGACGCAAAGTCGGCCTTCCGCAAAGACATTCACAACTACGTCGAGGACGGCGCAGAGAACCCGCACACCCAACTGGACGAGGCGGTCGAGGAGACGTTCCCGGCCAGCGACCCCGCCTCCAGCCTGGCTTTCGCCGACGACGACGTCGCGGTGCCGTCGGCGGCGGTCGGCTCGAACGGCAGGCCCAGCAAGCCGGTCGAGGTGAAGTGCGAGGACCTCGGCGAGTTCATCCTCGATCACGGCGCGGTGGTGATCGCGGCAATCACGTCGTGCACCAATACATCCAATCCCGAGGTGATGTTGGGTGCGGCGCTGCTGGCCCGCAACGCTGTCGAGAAGGGCCTGACGTCCAAGCCGTGGGTGAAGACCACCATGGCGCCGGGTTCGCAGGTCGTCACCGACTACTACGAGAAGGCCGGGCTGTGGCCGTACCTGGAGAAGCTGGGCTTCTATCTGGTGGGCTACGGCTGCACGACGTGCATCGGCAACAGCGGTCCGCTGCCGGAGGAGGTCTCGAAGGCCGTCAACGATTGCGATCTGTCGGTCGCCGCGGTGCTGTCGGGCAACCGCAACTTCGAGGGCCGGATCAACCCGGACGTGAAGATGAACTACCTGGCCTCGCCGCCGCTGGTTATCGCATACGCGCTCGCCGGCACCATGGACTTCGACTTCGAAGCCGAACCGCTGGGCAGAGATGAAGAAGGCGAGGACGTCTTCTTGCGTGACATCTGGCCGTCGCAGCAGGACATCAACGACACCATCGCCTCGGCGATCAACACGGAGATGTTCACCAAGAACTACGCCGACGTGTTCAAGGGCGATGAGCGGTGGCGCAACCTGCCGACGCCGAGCGGCAATACGTTCGAATGGGCAGACGACTCGACGTATGTCCGCAAGCCTCCGTACTTCGACGGCATGCCCGCCGAGCCGGAGCCGGTCAGCGACATCAAGGGCGCCAGGGTGCTTGCGCTGCTGGGTGATTCGGTGACCACCGACCACATCTCGCCCGCAGGCAGCATCAAGCCGGGTACCCCCGCGGCGCAATACCTCGACGAGCACGGCGTCGAGAAGAAGGACTACAACTCCTACGGCTCGCGGCGCGGTAACCATGAGGTGATGATCCGCGGCACGTTCGCCAACATCCGGCTGCGCAACCAGTTGCTCGACGACGTGTCCGGCGGCTACACCCGGGATTTCACCAACGACGGCGATCAGGCGTTCATCTACGACGCCGCACAGACTTACGCGGAGCAGGACATTCCGCTGGTCGTGCTGGGCGGCAAGGAGTACGGCTCGGGTTCGTCGCGTGACTGGGCGGCCAAGGGCACCAGCCTGCTGGGTGTTCGCGCCGTCATCACCGAGTCGTTCGAGCGCATCCACCGCTCCAACCTGATCGGCATGGGCGTGATCCCGCTGCAGTTCCCGGAGGGCGAGTCGGCGGCGTCACTGAAGCTGGACGGAACGGAGACGTTCGACATCACCGGCATCGAGGCGCTCAACGACGGCAAGGTTCCGAAGACCGTGAAGGTCACGGCCACCAAGGAGGGCGGTAAGGACGTGGAGTTCGACGCCGTGGTGCGCATCGACACTCCTGGCGAGGCGGACTACTACCGCAACGGCGGCATTCTTCAGTATGTACTGCGCAACATGCTGAAGTCCTAGGCCGCGAAGTTGCCCCGGGTAACCGACGACCATCTGGCGGCCCGTCGCCGCCAGATCCTCGACGGCGCCCGGCGGTGCTTTGCCGAGTACGGCTACGACAAGGCCACGGTGCGCAGGCTGGAGCACACCATCGGGCTGTCACGCGGCGCGATCTTCCACCACTTCCGGGACAAGGACACCCTGTTCTTCGAACTGGCGCACGAGGACGCCGAACGGATGGCAGACGTCGCGTCGCGCGAGGGCCTGATCCAGGTCATGCGCGACATGCTGGCGGCACCCGATCAATTCGACTGGTTGGCCACCCGCCTGGAGATCGCGCGGAAGCTGCGCAACGATCCCGCGTTCAACAAGGGTTGGTCGGAGCGGTCGGCGGAACTGTCGGCGGCCACGACCGACCGGCTGCGCAGGCAGAAACAGGCCGGACGGCTGCGTGACGACGTGCCAAGCGCCGTGCTGCACACCTACCTCGACCTGGTGCTCGACGGCCTGGTCGCCCGCTTGGCGTCGGGAGACGACCCCGAAAAGCTCAGCGCCGTACTCGACCTCGTCGAGTCTTCGGTCCGCCAGCAGTAGCTAGCGCCGGGTGCGGTGGTTAGGCCCTCCGCGGCTACGCATCGTCGTACCCGACTCACGCAGCATGCTGTGTATCGAACCGTAGGACCGGCCCGTGGACGCGACGAGCGAGCGGATGCTCGCCCCGCCCTCGTACGCATGCCGCAGCTCGTTCAGCAACTGCTCCCGAGACTTGTTCAGTTTCTTCATCGACACCTCCCCACCGTTGGTGCCCCGACGCATACCCAGCGTAAAGAAGCCTTAACCCAACAGCGGGAGATTCGACAAACGGCGCGCGATTATGGCGTCAGGCCAACTCGATGAGTTCGGCGTAATCCTCTGACCAGAAATCCTCGGTGCCATCCGGAAGCAACACCACCCGCTGCGGGTGCAGCGCCTCGGCGGCACCGGGATCGTGCGTCACCAGGACCACCGCGCCGCGGTAGCTGCGAAGCGCGTCCAGCACCTGTTCACGCGACGCCGGATCGAGATTGTTCGTCGGTTCGTCGAGCAGCAGGACGTTTGCGGTGGACGCGACGAGACCCGCCAGCGCAAGGCGGGTCTTCTCGCCGCCGGACAGCGTGCCGGCCGGCTGATCGAGCTGCGGCCCGCTGAACATGAACGCGCCCAACAGACTTCGTAGATCCTGCTCCCCGGTATCGGGAGCGGCATGCCGGATGTTCTCCCACACCGTGGCGAGGTCGTCGAGGGTGTCGTGCTCCTGTGCGAAGTAGCCGATCTTGAGGCCGTGGCCCGGCTCCAGCTTCCCGGTGTCGGGTATCTCGACACCGGCCAGCAGGCGCAGCAACGTCGTCTTGCCCGCACCGTTGAGGCCGAGCACCACCACGCGAGAGCCCCGGTCGATGGCCAGGTCGACGCCAGTGAACACCTCCAGCGAGCCGTACGTCTTTGTCAGGTCTTTCGCAACCAACGGGGTGCGACCGCACGGCGCCGGGCTCGGGAACTTGATGCGGGCCACCTTGTCGGCCACCCGCTCCTCGTCGAGGGCTGCCATCATCCGGTCGGCCCGCCGCAGCATATTCTGTGCCGCAACGGCTTTCGTCGCCTTTGCACCCATCTTGGCAGCTTGGGTCCGCAGCGCGGCGGCTTTTCGCTCGGCGTTGGCCCGTTCGCGGCGCCGCCGCTGTTCGTCGGTGCTGCGCGCGTCGAGATACTTCTGCCACGACATGTTGTAGACGTCCACCTCGCCGCGGACGGCGTCGAGGAACCACACCCGGTTGACGACTTCGGCCAGCAGCTCGACGTTGTGGCTGATCACGACCAGCCCGCCGGTGTGGGCCCGAAGGAACTCGCGAAGCCAACCGAGGGAGTCGGCGTCGAGGTGGTTCGTCGGCTCGTCCAGCAGCAGCGTCGTCGCCGAACCCGCTCCGCTGTCGGACGCCGCGAACAGAATGCGTGCGAGTTCCACGCGGCGGCGCTGGCCGCCCGACAGTGTGCGAAGCGGCTGCGTCAGAACACGTTCGGGCAGGCCGAGACTCGCGCAGATGCGCCCCGCCTCGCTTTCGGCGCCGTATCCGCCGAGCGCGGCGAACCGCTCCTCGAGCTGACCGTACCGGCGCACCGCGCGATCACGCGTTTCATCGTCAGCGACCTCGGCCATCAACGCCTGCTGCTTCTCCAGATCTGCCAGCAGGGTGTCCAGGCCACGCGCCGACAGCACCCTGTCGCGGGCGAGGGTGTCGAGGTTGCCCTCTCTGGGATCCTGCGGCAGATAACCGATTTCGCCGGTACGCGCGATGGTGCCGGCATACGGCTCACCTTCGCCCGCCAGGATGCGCATGGTCGTCGTCTTGCCTGCGCCATTTCGTCCGACGAGTCCGATGCGGTCGCCCGGTTGCACCCGCAGCGCCGGTCCGTCGGCGGACAGCAGCGTGCGCGCGCCTGCGCGGACCTCGAGGTCCGTTGCGGTGATCACGCTGCTGCGCTCCTAATGCTCTTACTTGTCGTCGGTGAAGACTGCCGGGCCGCTTTTCCGCGCGCGCGGCCACCGCTTCTTCGAAGTTGGCGGTAAGCAGGCGCACGAAGAGTTGTCCCAGGCCTTCGGCCTGCATGTGCCCCTCCAGGCTAGCGGCGTCCAGTCCAGTCCACAGTGTGCGCTTGGTCAACTCGATTCCCGGCCGAGAGAAGGCAGCGATCCGCTCGGCCATCTCGTAGCAGGTCTCGAGCAACTCAGTCGCCGGGCACTGTGCGGGATACCAACCCGATACGTTGCGCCTCCTCGGCGTCGACGTCACGGCCGGTCAGCATCAGCTCGAACGCCCGTGACGAACCGATCGCCCGTGGCAGCAGATAGCTCAGCCCGAGCTCACTGGCGGTCAGGCCGTTGTTGATGCCCGCTGCCCGGAAGTACGCGCCGTCGCCTGCGACCCGGATGTCGGCGGCCAGCGCCAGACACAGTCCCCCGCCGATGGCCGCGCCGTTGACCGCGGCGATGACTGGCTGATGCATCTTGCGCAGCGACAGGATCACATCGTCGAGGACCTCCATCGACCGCAGCGCGAACGTCGGCCGGGTCAAGCCGTCGATGTTCGGCACTGAGCCGGCGGACTTGTGGTCGGCGCCCGAGGAGAAACCCCGACCCGCGCCGGTCAGCACGATGGCCCGAACGGAATTGTCGTATGTCAGCTCTTCGAGCACAGCCTTGAGGGGAACCATGACGTCGAACGCCATCGAGTTCATCCGCTCCGGGCGATTGAGCGTCACCAGCGCGACGTTGGGCCGCGGCCGATCTACGAGGACGAATTTCTGGTCGGTCACCCAAGCACGCTATCGCGTGCGTGGCATCAGCCCTGCTCGCCGTTGCCCTGCGCGGCGATCGCGGCGTCGACGTCGAACGCCTTGACCCGCTGTACCAAGTCCTCCAGGGCGGCAGGCGGCAGTGCGCCGGCCTGGTTGAACACTAGTTTGCCCTTCTTGAACGCCATCAGGGTGGGGATGGAGCGGATGTCTGCGGCGGCGGCGAGCTGCTGCTCGGCCTCGGTGTCGACCTTGGCGTGCACGACATCGGGGTGCTTCGCGGCCGAGGCCGCGAACGTCGGGGCGAACGCGCGACACGGCCCGCACCACGACGCCCAGAAATCCACCAGCACGATCTCGTTGTCGGTGATGGTGTCGTTGAACTGTTCGGCAGTGATGTCTTGGGTGGTCACGGTTCTCCTAACGCTGGCGCTGCGCTGTGTGTTCCCACTATGTGGTCAGCGGAATCCTTTGAAAGCCTCGAGCAGGCGGCTTCGGAACGCCGGGTCGAGTTCATCGTCCCGGATGCTGCCCACCGTGCGCACAGTTACCCGAAACTGTTCGAGATAATTGCGGCAGCCGTCGCAGTACTCCAGGTGTGCGTCGAACAAGGCGTGCGCATCGGCGTCCAGCGCACCGTCGAGATACGCGGTTACGAGTTCAACCAACTCTTTGCAGGTCATCTGCTTTTCGGTCACGGACCCACCCCCAGATAAGACTCCAAGACCAGGCGGACGGCCGCCCGGCCACGATGCAGGAGTACCCGCTGATTAGCGACGGTGATGTCAAGCAAATCGCACACCTCGCTGGAGTCGAATCCGAGCATGTCACGCAATGTGACGACGACTCGCTGTTTTTCGGGCAGACGGTCCAGTTCGGCCCGGGCTACCGCGGTCAGTTCGTCCGCCAGCACGGAACCTTCGGGAGTCTCGGGAAACGCCCTCGGGTACTGCTTCCAGTTTTTCCAGTCTCCCGGCCATTCCTCGTCGGGACCACGAAATAGCCGCGGGTCGACGGTGCCCCCGGTGAACGCTGCGATCGCGGTGTCCGCATCACGGCGCTCCCGGACTCCACGGGCCTTCGCGATGTTGATCATCACGGTGAAAAGCCAAGTGCGCAAAGAGGACCGGCCCTCGAACTTGCCGATGCCCTTGAGGAGGGCGATCCAGGTTTCCTGTACGACCTCTTCGGCGATTTCATGGCTGGGCACGTAGCCACGCGCCACGCGCAGCATCGACGGTGTGTGGCGGTCGACGAGGTCGGCGAACACGGATTCGTCACCGTCTCTGAGCGCGGCGATGACGGCGGTTTCGTCGACGGTTTCCGTCATGAGCGTCACGGTAATCGCTCACGGTATGCCGGATTGTTCACGTAGTGATGTGTGCAGCCGGGGCCGAAGCGTTACACGTCTTTGTCCTCGCCATCAATCCGGCCGTCGTCCTCGTCGGGGATGAGGTATCGATGGCCGAGGTGATCCGCCAAGCGCGGCGGCGCACCACTATCCGGCGGTGTTCGACGATCACACCGAAGAACCGCTTTACCTCGGGCGGAGCCGCCGGCTCGCCCCCAAAGCGCAACGAATCGTGCTCTACGCCAAGGACCGCGGTTACAGCCATGACGGTTATCGAGCGTTCCGCGCGGCCGTCCCTCGCTAGCTCCCCGCGGTAGTTGATCCGCGACGACCCGACTCCACCGCCGCGGCAGGTGCTTGTGCTTCGCTGCTAGTCGCCCGACTCGTACTTGAACGAGATCGCCAGCCGCACCCGGAAACCGGACACCTGCCCGTTCTCGATCACGACGTCCTGCCGCACCACTTCGGCCACGCGCAGGTCACGAACGGTGTTGGCCGCGGTCTGGACGGCACTTCGAGCCGCCGCCGCCCATGACTCGTCGCTGACACCGATCACCTCGGTTACCCGGTACACACTCTCCGCCATGGCTGCCTCCTCTGTTCCGCCGTCTCGGCACTGACCGGCGTGCGCAAGGAAGGCCCGAGCCTTCCACGCCTGGACTGTTCGCCGCTAGACCGAAGTTACCGCGGCTGGGGGCGTCACACGGGCATAAACGGTGGATCCTTCTCGAGTCTCGACCTACCTCGACGAGACCGATACCCACCGGCAAACCGTCCGGGCCGCAGTGCGCACCAACGGCGTGTCGACGCCACCCGCAGCGCGGTCGTATGGCTTGCCCTTGCAACGGGGCGATCGCAATAAACTGGGATGGCGACCACAGCCCGCCGGTCCGGGCGAAACACTGCCGGGCTGTGCTTCATCAGTGCATCACCTAAACAGTCATTCCCGAGACCGTGGCTGCACATTCCCCGGCTGCACCGCACCGGCGTATCACAGCGAAGTTCACCACCGCGCCGCTGACTGGTCCGACGGCGGAAAGACCGACATCACCGACGAAACCCTGGCCCGCGCGGCGGCGACAACCGCCACGTCACACAGGGCGGCTGGACGACACGAAAACGCAAAGACGGCCGAGGATGAGCGATGTCCGGGGCCGGCTGGACCCCGAGGCCCGCGCGATACTGGATGCGGTGTTGGCCAAGTGGGCCGCTCCGGGCATTAACAACCCCAATCACGAAACCCCGAGCATCGACGGCGACCCGTCACCGGAGTCGGTGAGCACCGATGTGCGGTTACGCCGCGCGTGTAACGGCTGCTCGGGTTTGGCACACCACTGGGATTAGAACCTTAAAACGGTTCCGCGTTGAGGCGCATACGACACCCCTTAGAAAGGTTGTGCCACCATGGCATCCCCCTACAAAATCCTTCAAATCGCCGTCGCAGTCTCAGGTGTGGCTTCCCTCCTCGTCTATCCTATGGCGGTGGTCTGGCCGTCGGGATGGGCTTGGGAGTCCGGCGCACCCTACCAGTCCCACTTGTTCATGATGATTGTCGGTGTGTATGCGACGCTAGGCATCTTTCTGTTGAACGCGGCGCGAGACCCGCAAGCTAATCTCAGCCTCATCTGGTTCACCGCCATCTCGAGCCTTGTCCACTCCGCAGTCATGGCCGTGCAATCCTTCAGCCACGGACACCACATGGGACACCTGTTGGGAGATGTCCCGGCGCTGCTCATCCTGGGTGTCGTGCTGGTGGTTCTTCTGCTGGCGTCTGGCATTAAGCAACCTGCGCATGACCAAGCGCGCCTGCTTACGAACCGGGGCCTCGCTAGGCGGCCCTGAAGAACGTCCCGCATCGGCGAATCGGGCCGCGGTTCACGCAAACCACTTCGCATACACCACGTGCCACACTGGACCCGTTACCCCGACCCACCGCCGACGTTGTCGCGCGCGGCGTGTTTCCCAAGGCGGCTTGAGGCGAGCACGACGCGCTCAACCCGCTGTGCCGGGCGATGTTGGCCTCTGGGCAATGGGGCCGCCACCGCGGGCTGTCGGTCAGCGTCGTCGTGCCACTGCGCTCAAGGAGTTGGAGTCGGGCAAGGGGCATGCGATCAGGGGCGGGGCCGGCAGCCGACGCGTCATCCTCTCCCACTCATGGACTGCCACAGTGCACTCGAACCACCGACAAAGGGTCGACCGCCCTACAGGTCCAGCACGATTCCGTCTATCGGCTCCGCGGTACAGATCAACACGGTCCCGTCGGGCGGCGGCTCCAGAGGGGGCTGGGTGTAGGCCGTTGTTCCGGCGATGAGCGGGGTGACACAGGTATGGCAGACCCCGCTGCGGCACGAAAATCGCGTCGGGACGTCGCATGCCTCGGCGAGCTCGAGGATGCTGCCATAGTCCGAGGACCAGTTGACCGTGAGCCCGCTACGAGAGAACGACACCGGCGGCCCCGTGCCCGCCGGGCCGGAGGGCGAATGCGGCCGCACGGATGACTTGTCGACGATGCCGGGATTGATCGGAGGCAGGGCCGCGAACAGTTCGGTGTGGATCTGCGCCGGGTCGATGCCGGCGTCGGTCAGGGAGCTGCGCATGTCGGCCATGAACTGATCGGGGCCGCACATATAGACAGTGGCGTCCCGCGGTAAACCCAGTTCGGCAACGGCTCGGGCGTCCAGCCGCCCTACGGAACTTGTGTAGAACACCTGCTGCCGGGCGTGCGGCAACTCGGCGATCAGATCGCTGACTTCCTCAGAAAACGCAAGGGTTTCCGCGTCTCGGGTGATGTGCAGCCACCAGACTTCGCGGTCGCTCGGGCCCTTGGCCAGGGCATGCAACATGGCCAGCACGGGAGTGACGCCGACGCCGGCAGACATCAGAACCACCGGACCCGCACCGTCGCTCAGATAGAAGTCACCGCGTGGCGCCGCGACGTCGACGACGGATCCGGGGCGGATGTTGTCGTGCAGCCAGCGACTGACGACGCCGTGGTCCTCGCGCTTGACGCTGATCCGGTATTCCCCGCCGCTGCCCGACAGTGAGTAGCTGCGCAACAGTGCGGGATCGCCGGCATCGGGCAATCGTAGGGTCAGGAATTGCCCCGGTCGCGCAGTCGGCAGCGGCGTGTGGTCTTCGGACTCGAACCGGATCGACATGATGGCGGCACTTTCGCGATGAGTCGCGGCGACGCGCAGCCGGTGAAAACCGCTCCACCCCGGTTCGACACCAATCGGCGGTGTTGTTGCGCCGGTGGAGCTTTCGTGCGCGGCCAGCAGGTCGGCGAAGGACTGCTGCCAACCGGGACTCAGCGCGGGCACATCGACGGCCTTGCGCAGTAGATCCATGTCGCGATCGGGCAGATACAACAGCGCATCGATCTCGGCAACGCTCAGTTCGTGTCTGCCCCGGCGGGTCCGGACAATGGCGTCTCCGGCCTGTACACGGCCTTCGGCGATCACGCGGAAGTAGAAACCCGGACGGTGATGGGCGACAAGGAGATTCGGCATGTCGGGCTCGCCGAGGCGCATGCCGACACGGAAGCAGGTCACTCGCGGTTGGGTGACCTCGAACTCGGCATCGCCGATGGCGTAGCGGTCGCCGATACAGACCTCGTCGTCCCCCAGCCCCGTAATCGTGAAGTTCTCGCCGAAATGGCCCGGCTGCAGGTCGTCGCGCCCCAGAAAGCCGCTCCAGTAGTCGTAGGACTCGGTTTGGTAGACCATCACGGCGCGCTGTTCGCCGCCGTGCCCGGCGAGGTCGCCCTGCCCGTCACCGTCGATGTTCAGTCTCCGCACCATCACCGATCCCGGCACCGGGGTCTTGTAGATGCCGGTGTAGACGGTCTTGCCCCGCCACGGCACGTCGGCGGGCATCCCGACGTTCACCGAGGCCAGCTTGGCGGTCGTCCCACGCTGGTCGTGCAGGGAATTCACACCCGGACCTATTCAGCTCTCTCGCGAGCTATTTCCGCGGCATGGTCGGCGTTGGCCAGCAGCTGCGTCTGGCGCTTGGGCCACCAGAACACTTCGACCGCGAGCATCACCAGGTAGATGCATGACGCCGCCGCGTTGCCCCACGAACCGTAGGCGGCGTCCCACACCGCCGTCCCGACCGCGACGACGAGGATGATTGGCACCAACCACCGGAACGGCCGGGCCGTCTCGGCGGCCTCGTGAAGACCGTCGCGGTAGTCGATGAGTGCAAATGCGAGTCGGGGGTTGTCGATCCACTGGCCTCCCCGGGCCGCGCGCGCCACCCGCTCGCGCTCCGGTCCGCTCAGCTGCCTGGCGCTCGGCCAGTGCCGCGCCATACGCCTGGCCATCCACACGCCGTAGAACAGACACAGCACCACGAACGCGACGAGCCCGGCGAGTAGGAATCCCGAGTCCAACCACGCCAATGCGGCCAGGAATCCGCCGACGCCCAGGCCGAGGATAAAGCCGCGAAGGATCGGACCATATCGCCATACGAACGCCGGCACCGTGACCATCTGATGATTGTGACTGGCCTGTCAACAGCTGTGCGACTACAGCTGGTTATCAGCAGACGAGAAGCAAAGCAGCAGAATGCGTTTAGCGATGATCGACCGCAAGGGGGCTACGATCGGCCCATGTCATGCGTCGATAGACGCACCCTTTTGGCCGCCATCGCGGTCGGCGTCCTTGCGGCGATCACCCGAACGCCTGGAGCGGCGGCCACCCCGAGAATGCCGCAGGTGCGGGTTGCCGCTCCCGTCGGCGTGCTCACTCGGCTGCCCGGCGACGGCAATCAGTTGGCTCTGACCGTCGACGACGGCGCCAGCAGCCCCGTCGTCGCGGCGTTCGCGCAATTCTGCCGCGACACCGGCACCCGGCTGACATTCTTCGTCAACGGCGCCAATGCATCCTGGTCCGACAACTCGTCTGTGCTGCGGCCGATGGTCGACTCCGGGCAGATCCAGATGGCCAATCACACCTGGTCCCACCCCCACCTCAACAAGGTCAGCATCAGCGTGGTTCACGACCAGATTCAGCGTAATGCCGATTTTCTTCGCGGCACCTACGGGACCGATGGAACGCCGTACTTCCGGCCGCCGTACGGCGTGCACAACTCTGACACGGATCGGGTCGCTGCCGATCTCGGCTACACGACCGTCACACTGTGGAGTGGCACCGTTGGGGACTCGCTACCGGAGACTCCGGCCAATCTCGTCGCCGGCGCTGCCCGGTCGTTCGCGCCCCAACAAATCGTCCTGGCCCACGCCAATCTGCCCACCATCACGCACTGTTACGACCAGCTAGCCAACCTGATCACCAGCCGCAACCTGCAGACCGTGACCCTCAACGACGTCTTCGTCTGACCGCGGCCGCAGTAATAGTGTCGCCACAACGCTAATGGCCGCCGTGGCGACCAGGTATGTGCAAGCCAGCCAGGGCGACTTGTTCGCGGCCGCGATCAACGCAGTGAGGATCAGCGGGGTCAACCCCGACGCGTACACACCGGACAGCTGGTACACCGTCGACAGCCCGGTGTAGCGGATGCGCGCGGGATACAGCGACGCGTAGAGCGTGCCCTGCGCGCCGTAGAACCAAGCGTGAACGACCCCGAACACCAGCAGCATTCCGACCGCGTAGGCCGTGATGCTCCCGGTGTTGAACAGAGCGAAGACCGGGAACACCGCGAGCGCATAGACGCCTATTCCGCTCGCGTACACCGCACGTGCACCGAACCGATCGGTCAACAGGCCCGACACCGGGAGCAGCACTGCCATCACCAACGCCGCCGCTGTGACTGCGATCAGGACCGGAACCCTTGCGAGATGCAATGCGCCCGTGGCATACGAAATCGCAAACACGCCCCATGTGTTGAACGCGGCGCCTTCTCCCCACCGCGACAGCAGACCCAGAACGGTGGGCCGCAGCGCCGGTGGCCGAAATACCTCGCGCAGCGGGACGGGCGACCGGTCATCCTCGGCCTTGATCTTTTCGAACGACGGCGTCTCTGCGGCCTTCAGCCGGACGATCACACCGAAGACAACCAGCACGATGCTGATCAAGAAAGCGACGCGCCAGCCGTACGACTCGAAGGCGGCCGCGGGCAGCACGATCTGAAGAAACGCGAACACGCCGGTGCCCAAGGCCAGTCCGAGCGCCAGCCCGACCTGGGGCACGCTGCCGGCGAGGCCGCGTCGGTGCGGCGGGCTGTGCTCGACGGCCAGCAGTATGGCGCCGGCCCACTCGCCGCCGAGCGCGAATCCCTGCGCAATCCGAAGCAACAGCAGCAGCACCGGGGCGAGCACGCCGATCTGCGCGGCGGTGGGCAGCAGCCCCATCAGGGCCGTGGCGCCGCCCATCAGAAACATCGTCAGTGCCAGGGTCTTCTTACGGCCAATGCGATCTCCGACGTGGCCGAATACGAACCCGCCGATGGGCCGGACGACGAACCCGACGGCGAACGTCGCGAAGGACAGCAGCGTCCCCACGAACGAACTCTGGTCCGGGAAGAACGCGTGGTTGAAGACGAGGCTTGCAGCGGTGGCGTAGAGGAAGAAGTCGTACCACTCGATGGTGGTGCCGACGAGGCTGGCCAGCAGGGCGGTGCGAACCGTCGGATCGAATCCACGTCCGTTCTGTCCGGCTTCGCCTCGGACTGCCTGGACTTCGCCCGACGTCAGTTTGGTGGGTGATGACACGCTGCCCGACAATCCCCGAATCGGCAATCGCCGACCAGGGTTGCACGCGCAGTGATCGGAACAGCGGTCGAACGGGCCGACCTAGACGGTGAAGCCCAACGCTCGCAGCTGTTCACGGCCGTCCTCAGTGATCTTGTCCGGGCCCCACGGCGGATTCCACACCCAGTTGATCTTGATCTCGTTCACCAGGCCGGCACCCACGAGCGCGGTGCGCGACTGATCCTCGATCACGTCGGTCAGCGGGCAGGCCGCAGACGTCAGCGTCATGTCGATCAGCGCCACCTTGCCCGCGTCACCGTCCTCGACGTTCAGGTCATAGACCAGGCCGAGATCGACGACATTGATCCCGAGCTCCGGGTCGACGACATCGCGCATCGCCTCCTCGAGGTCGGCGAGAAACTCGTCGTTAGGCACTGCGGTGTCGCTCATCTAGCGTCTCCTCACTGGCTTGGGCCACTGCGTCTTTGAAGGCCATCCAGCCCAGCAGCGCACATTTGATCCGCGCCGGGTACTTGGCCACCCCGGCGAAGGCTATGCCATCGCCGAGCACATCTTCGTCGCCCTCGATGTTGCCTCGGGACGAAATCATCTCGTTGAACGCTGCGACGGTCTTCAACGCATCGCCGACGCTCTGCCCGATCAGCAGGTCGGTGAGTACGGACGTCGCGGCTTGGCTGATCGAGCAGCCTTGTCCGTCGTAGGAGATGTCGGCGACCTTGTCACCGTCGTCGGTCAACGCCACCCGCAGCGTCACCTCGTCGCCGCAGGTCGGGTTGACGTGATGCACCTCGGCGCCGAACGGCTCCCGCAGCCCGCGATTCTGCGGATGCTTGTAGTGATCGAGGATCACTTCCTGATACATCTGCTCCATTCTCACGGCGAAACCTCAGTCCCTGCCGAAGAATTCGACGGCACGCTGCACTCCCGCCACCAGCCGGTCCACCTCGTCGAGGGTGTTGTACACCGCGAACGACGCCCGCGCTGTCGCCGCTATACCGAACCGACGATGCAGCGGCCACGCGCAGTGGTGTCCGACCCGCACTGCCACGCCGTCGTCGTCGAGAATCTGACCGACGTCATGGGCATGGATCCCGTCGACGACGAAGCTGACCGGCGAACCGCGACCCACGAGTGAGGTCGGCCCGACGATACGGACACCGGGCATGGCCGCAAGCCCCTCCAGCGCGGCGGCCACCAACTCGGCCTCGTGCGCCTCGACGGCGTCCATTCCGATCGCGGTGAGGTAGCGGGCGGCCGTAGCCAGCCCGACGACCTGCGAGGTCATCGGAGTGCCTGCCTCGAACCGCTGTGGCGCAGGCGCGTATGTGGACTGCTCCATCGTGACGGTCTCGATCATCGAGCCGCCGGTGATGAACGGCGGCATCGCGTCCAGCAGCTCATGGCGGCCGTACAGCACGCCGATGCCGTTGGGTCCCAGCATCTTATGGCCCGAGAAGGCCGCATAGTCGACGCCGAGAGCGCGCAGGTCCACCGGCTGGTGCGGCACCGACTGGCAGGCGTCGAGGACTGTCAGCGCTCCGACCGCCTGTGCCCGCGACACCAGTTCGGCGACCGGAGCCACCGCTCCCGTGACGTTCGAGTGATGGCTGAATGCAACGACTTTCACGTTGCGATCCAGCTCCAGTGAGTCGATGTCGATGCGGCCTTCGGGGTCGACTGCGTACCACTTCAACGTGGCGCCGGTGCGTCGGGCCAGCTCCTGCCACGGGAACCAGGTTGGCGTGGTGTTCCAGTTCGGTGGTGACGATGACGTCGCCGGGGCCTACGGCGTGCTCGAAGCGACTGTCCCCCAGCACATAGGCGACCAGGTTGATGGCCTCCGTGGCGTTCTTGGTGAACACCAGTTCGTTCGCGTCGGCGCCGACGAACGCCGCGATGTCGGCGCGGCCCTGCTCGTAGGCGTCGGTGGATTCCTCCATCAGCTGATGCGCGCCGCGGTGCACGGCGCCGTTCGAGGTGGTGAGGAAGTCGCGTTCGGCATCGAGGACCTGCGTCGGCCGCTGCGAGGTGGCGCCGGAATCGAGGTACGCCAGCTGATTTCCCCCGCGCATCACGCGCGTGAGGATCGGGAAGTCAGCCCGAATCTTGGTGAGATCCAAAGTCTGAGCCGACGCCGTCATGTCAGGCTCCGACCGCCTGCGTGAAACGCTCGTACCCGTTTGCGTCCAGCTCGTCGGCCAACTCAGGACCACCCGACTCAACGATGCGGCCGCCGATGAACACGTGCACGAACTGCGGCTGGATGTACCGCAGGATGCGGGTGTAGTGCGTGATCAACAGCAACCCGCCGTGCGCCTCCTCGGCGTAGCGATTGACGCCTTCACTCACCACCCGCAGCGCGTCGACGTCGAGACCGGAGTCGGTCTCGTCGAGGATGGCGATCTTCGGCTTGAGCAGTTCGAGTTGAAGGATCTCGTGGCGCTTCTTCTCGCCGCCAGAGAAGCCTTCGTTGACACTGCGCTCGGAGAACGACGGATCGATGTCGAGGCCCTCCATCGCGCCCTTGACCTCTTTGATCCAGTGCCGCAGCTTCGGTGCCTCACCGCGCACGGCGGTGGCGGCGGTGCGCAGGAAGTTCGACATCGACACCCCGGGCACCTCGATCGGGTACTGCATGGCGAGGAACAGGCCGGCGCGGGCGCGCTCGTCGATGCTCATCTCGAGGACGTCCTGGCCGTCCAGCGTGATGGAGCCCGATGTCACCGTGTACTTCGGATGGCCGGCAACCGCATACGAGAGCGTCGACTTTCCGGATCCGTTCGGGCCCATCAGTGCGTGCGTCTCCCCCGACTTAACGGTGAGAGTGACGCCTTTCAGGATCGGGATATCGGTCCCGTCTTCAGCGGATACGACGCTGACGTGGAGGTCCTTGATTTCCAATGTAGTCATGAGGTGGCTGTTCTCTCATCTGTTCGAATTGGCCTGAGCCGTTATCTCTAGTTCGTGTTCGATGGCGTCTGTGAGGCGTTCACGCACAGCAGGCACGGCGATCTTGCCGATCAGCTCGCCGAAGAAGCCACGGACGACGAGGCGCCGGGCCTGGTCTTCCGGAATGCCGCGGGCCTGCAGGTAGAACAGCTGCTCGTCGTCGAAACGTCCAGTGGCGCTGGCGTGTCCGGCGCCGGCGATCTCGCCGGTCTCGATCTCCAGATTGGGCACCGAGTCGGCACGGGCGCCGTCGGTCAGTACCAGGTTGCGGTTCGTCTCGAATGTCTCGGTACCGGTGGCCGCCGCTCGGATCAGCACGTCGCCGATCCACACGGTGTGCGCGTCGGGCTTGTCCGAGTCCGGATCACCTTGTAGCGCGCCCTTATAGGTGACATGGGAGCGACAGTTCGGCTGGGCATGATCGACCAGGAGACGCGACTCGAAATGCTGGCCGTCATCGGCGAAGTACAGACCGAGCAGCTCGACGTCCCCGCCGGGCGCGCAGAACCGAGCGCGCACCGTGAGCCGCACCAGATCGCCACCGAGGGTGACCGCGACATGGCGTAGCACCGCGTCCTTGCCGAGGGTGGCGTGATGGGCACTGACGTGTACCGCGTCGTCGGCCCAATCCGCGATCGAGACCACCGTCAGCCTGGCGGCGTCTGCGACGACGAACTCGATGTTGTCGGCGTAGGTTCCGCTGCCGCGCTGATCGATGACGACCACGGCCTCGGCCAGCTCGCCGACCCGCACCTGCAGATGTCCGTAGGCCGTTGCTCCCTCACCGGGTCCGTTGATGACGATCTCGACCGGCTCCACGACCTGCGTGTCCTTGCCAACGGTCACGATCGTCGCGCTGTTGAACGACGAGAACGCCTGGGCGGCAACGCGGTCGGCGGGCACACCACCATCGCCGAGCCGCTTGTCGTCGGGGCGCACGGTTTCCACCGTCACGCCGGGGCGTTCGGTCACGTCGATCAAAGCGCGGCCGGTCGCGGCCGCCGAGCCGTCGTGCAGGCCTCGCAACCGCTTTAGAGGTGTGAACCGCCAGATCTCGTCACGCCCGTGCGGCACCTCGAAGGCGTCGACATCGAATGACGTGAAGATCTCGCCCTTGGTCCTGCCCTCCAGAGTCGCCGTCAGATCCTGCGCCACTAGATCGTTTCCCGTCGCTTCGCTCGCCCCACTAGCCGACAGCTCCTTCCATCTGCAGCTCGATCAGACGGTTCAGCTCCAGCGCGTACTCCATCGGAAGCTCCTTCGCGATCGGCTCGACAAAGCCGCGCACCACCATCGCCATGGCCTCGTCCTCAGTCATCCCGCGGCTCATCAGGTAGAACAGCTGGTCCTCGCTGACCTTGGACACGGTGGCCTCGTGGCCCATGGTGACGTCGTCCTCGCGGATGTCGACGTACGGGTAGGTGTCGCTGCGGCTGATCGTATCGACAAGCAGTGCATCGCATTTCACACTCGAGCGCGATCCGTGCGCGCCCTTGTTGACCTGAACCAGCCCGCGGTAGGACGCGCGGCCGCCGCCGCGGGCCACCGACTTGGAGACGATGTTGCTCGACGTGTTGGGTGCCAGGTGCAGCATCTTGGCGCCGGTGTCCTGGTGCTGGCCCTCGCCTGCGAACGCGACCGACAGCACCTCGCCCTTGGCGTGCTCACCGGTCATCCACACGGCCGGGTACTTCATCGTGACCTTGGACCCGATGTTGCCGTCGACCCACTCCATGGTGGCGCCTGCCTCGGCGCGGGCCCGCTTGGTAACCAGGTTGTAGACGTTGTTCGACCAGTTCTGGATGGTCGTGTAACGGCAACGGCCACCGGGCTTCACGATGATCTCGACGACCGCGGAGTGCAGCGAGTCGCTCTTGTAGATCGGCGCGGTGCAGCCTTCGACGTAGTGCACGTAGGCGCCTTCGTCAACGATGATCAGCGTGCGCTCGAACTGGCCCATGTTCTCGGTGTTGATGCGGAAGTAGGCCTGCAACGGGATATCGACGTGAACACCCTTGGGCACGTAGATGAACGAGCCGCCCGACCACACCGCGGTGTTCAGCGCGGAGAACTTGTTGTCGCCGGCCGGGATCACCGTGCCGAAGTACTGCTTGAACAGCTCTGGATGCTCTTTCAGAGCGGTATCGGTGTCGAGGAAGATCACGCCCTGCTTCTCCAGATCCTCTCGGATCGAGTGGTAGACGACCTCTGACTCATACTGAGCGGCAACGCCGGAAACCAGCCGCTGCTTTTCCGCCTCGGGGATGCCGAGCTTGTCGTACGTGTTCTTGATGTCGGCGGGAAGGTCATCCCACGTCGCAGCCTGCTTCTCACTGGAGCGCACGAAGTACTTGATGTTGTCGAAGTGAATGCCCTCGAGGTTGGAGCCCCAATTCGGCATCGGCTTCTTGTCGAAGATGCGCAGCGCCTTGAGCCGGATGTCGAGCATCCAGTCGGGCTCGCTCTTCTTCGCCGAAATGTCTCGCACGACCGCTTCGGACAGCCCGCGCTGCGCGCTGGCGCCCGCGACGTCGGAATCGGCCCAGCCATAGCCATATCGACCCAGTGACGCGATGGTCTGTTCCTGGGTCAAGGCCTCGGGCGTGGTCGTCATGTCGACGCTCCTTGCTTGGTCGTGGTCGCTTCGGCGCGGGCTGTGCGCCGAAGGGCTGGTTGGTGGTCTTGGTTGAGCGGCACGTGCGTGGTGCAGGCGCAATCTCCGTTGACGATCGTGGCCAACCGCTGAACGTGAGTACCCAGTACTTCGGCGAACGCCTCGCGCTCGGTCTCGCACAGTTCCGGGAACTCCTCGGCGACGTGCGACACCGGGCAGTGATGCTGGCAGAGCTCTAATCCGCGGATCGGTCCTGCCACCGGGGTGGTGGTGGCGGCGTAGCCGGCCTTGCTCAGTGCGTCGGCGACTCGATCGACAGTGGATTCAACGTCACCGGGCCCACCGGTTACTCCCGACAGGATGGTGTCGATGCGGCGCCGGGCGAAGGTGCGGACGGCGTCGTCGCCGCCGATTTCGCGAAGCTGACGCATGGCCGCGACCGCCAGGTCGTCGTAGGTGTGTCCCAGCTTGGCGCGCCCTGCGGCGGTCAGTCGGTAGCGCCTGGCCGGCCTGCCGCGCCCGCTGTGCTGCCACGACGCGGCCGCGCTGGACTGCGCATCGCCGGCTTCGAGCAGGGCGTCTAGGTGCCTGCGCACGCCCGCGGCGGAGATGCCGAGCCGGTCGCCGATATCGCCTGCTGTGATGGGGCCGGCCTGCAGCAAGAGCTGGACGATCGCGCCACGCGTGTGACGTTCGCCGGATGTCGCCGCCATAGCGGCTCTATCCGATGTCGCCGCGATGGCGGCTCCTGCGATTTCCGGACGGATTTTCACAACACCATTGTGTCGGAATTCCGGAGGCGGGTCTACCAAGGGTGTCCTAAGGCGCACGTCGGCCTACGATCACCCACATGAGCGAGCAGAACCGTCGGCTGGTCCTGGCCAAGCGCCCGTCCGGCCTCGTGGACGAAAGCACGACCCGCATGGACACCGGACAGGTACCCGACCTGAAGGATGGCGAGGCGCTGGTCAAGGTCCGCTATCTGTCGATCGACCCGACGATCCGCACGTGGATGGACGATATTCCCAGCTACCTGCCGCCGATCCAGATCGACGAGGTCATCCGTAGCGGCGGCGTCGGCGAGGTCGTCGAGAGCCGCTCCGAGGCCTACAAGCCGGGCCAGCTGCTGTTCGGCATGACCGGCTGGCAGGACTACGTGATTGCCGACACCGGCGAGCGGGCGATGCAGGCACTGCCGGAAGGAGTGCCTGCGGGCATTGCGATCGGCATTCTCGGCGTCACCGGCATGACGGCCTACTTCGGAGTGATCGACGTCGGCCAGGTGAGGGAAGGCGACGTGGTGGTCGTCTCCGGCGCCGCAGGAGCGACCGGTTCCGCCGCGGGCCAGATCGCGAAGATCAAGGGCGCCAAGAAGGTCGTCGGCATCGCGGGCGGCGCCGAGAAGTGCGCGTACATCGTCGACGAGCTCGGTTTCGACGAGGCGATCGACTACAAGAACGAAAAGGTCGCGGCACGCCTCCGCGAAACCTGCCCGGACGGCGTCGACCTCTACTTCGACAACGTCGGCGGCTCGATCCTCAACGACTGTCTCGCCAACCTGGCGATGCGCGGCCGAGTGGTGCTCTGCGGCGCGATCTCGACCTACAACAGCGACGGTCCACCACCGGGGCCGAGCAACTACCTCAACCTGCTGGTGCGGCGCGGGCGCATGGAGGGCTTCATCATCATCGACTACCTCGATCGCTTCCCCGCCGCGCAGTTGGAGGTCGCGGGATGGATCGCGGAGGGCAAGATCAAGTCGTCCGAGCACATCGTCGAGGGACTGGAAAAGGCGCCCGACGCGCTGAACATGTTGTTCAGTGGCGGCAACACCGGCAAGGTGATCGTCGCGCTCTGACGGCTACGCTGCAGTGATGGCTGCCCGCCTATGGTCCTTGTCCACCTCGATCGCCGGCTGGCACGGGGACGAACGGACCGTCGGCTCACCTCTCAACGACGCCGAGCTGATCGCGGTTCGCCGGACACGTCTCTTCGGGGCGACCGGCACGGTTCTGATGGCCATCGGTGCCCTGGGCGTGGGTGCCCGTCCCGTCATGCAGGATCCGACATTCGGCGTGCGGCTTCTCAATCTGCCGTCGCGCATCCAGACCGTGTCGCTGACCATGACCACCACCGGCGCGGTGATGATGACGCTGGCATGGCTGATGCTCGGCCGTTTCGCGCTCGGCGAGCGACGGATGACCCGCAGCCAGCTCGATCGAACGCTGCTGCTGTGGGTGGTTCCTCTGCTGATCGCGCCGCCGATGTACAGCCGCGACGTCTACTCCTATCTGGCGCAGAGCGAGATCGCCATCAACGGCTTGGACCCCTACAAGGTCGGGCCGGCTACCGGGCTTGGCCTCGATCACGTTTTCACGCTGTCCGTGCCGACCATGTGGCGCGAGACCCCGGCCCCCTACGGTCCGCTGTTCTTGTGGATCGGTAAGGGGATCTCGGCGCTGACGGGCGAAAACATCGTCTTCGCCGTGCTGTTCCACCGGCTGTTGGTGCTGCTCGGTGTCGGGCTCATCGTCTGGGCTACCCCGCGGCTGGCGCGCCGGTGCGGCGTCGCCGAGGTCAGCGCGCTGTGGCTGGGAGCGGCCAACCCGCTGCTGATCATGCATCTCGTGGCGGGCATCCACAACGAGGCGCTGATGCTCGGATTGATGCTCGCGGGCACGGAGTTCGCCTTGCGCGGTGTGTACGCCGATAAACCGCTACTGCCAAGACCGTTGGCCTGGCCGCAATCTCGTGACGATTGGATCCGATGGCGACCGATGGCGATGCTGATACTCGGCATCGTGCTGATCACGATGTCCTCGCAGATCAAGCTACCGTCGCTGTTGGCTTTGGGCTTCGTCGCGATGGGCCTGGCCTGTCGTTGGGGTGGCACCGTCAAAGCCTTCGTGGTTGCGGGCGGATCGCTGACCGCGGTATCGGTTGCCGTGATGGCGGTGATCGGCTGGGCAAGCGGCCTCGGATTCGGCTGGTTGTTCACACTGGGCACCGCCAACGTGGTGCGCAGCTGGATGTCACTGCCCACGTTGTTGGCGCTGGGAACAGGACAAGTAGGCATCCTGCTCGGACTCGGCGATCACACCACCGCGGTCCTCGGACTGACTCGTGGAATCGGCGTGTTCATCATCGCGATCGTGGTGACGTGGCTGCTGATAGCGGTGCTTCGCGGTCGTCTACACCCCGTCGGTGGCCTCGGCGTCGCGCTCGGCATGACTGTCCTGCTGTTCCCTGTGGTCCAGCCGTGGTACGTGCTGTGGGCGGTGATCCCGCTGGCAGCGTGGGCCACGAGGCGCTCATTCCGCACGACGGCCATCGTCGTCACCCTCGTGGTCGGGATCTTCGGCCCGACCGCCAACGGCGACCGGTTCACCGTCTTCCAGATCCTGCTCGCGACCGCGGCGAGCACCGTGATCGTGCTGGCGCTGATGGCCATCACGTACTACCGGCTGCCGTGGCGGAAGCTGCCCGACCCCGGCCCGGAGCACGACGCCGCACCCATTGCGGAGCCCGTACCGGTCGAGCCCTCGCTACCGCCGCCGCAGGCAGCGAAGGCCGAAGCCTACGCTGAATCCCCGTGACCTCCGGCTCGACCAACCCCGTGCGTCTGCGCGGGGTGTGCAAGCGGTACGGGTCGACGACCGCCGTGTCCGAGCTCGATCTCGATGTGCAATCCGCCGAAGTGCTGGCGCTGCTCGGGCCGAACGGCGCGGGCAAGACGACAACCGTGGAGATGTGCGAGGGCTTCATCCGGCCGGACGCCGGAACCATCGAGATCCTGGGCCTCAATCCGATCACCGACAACGCGCGAGTGCGTGAGCGCATCGGAGTCATGCTGCAGGGCGGCGGCGCATACCCGGCGGCACAGGCCGGTGAGATGCTCGATCTTGTTGCGGCGTACAGCGCCGACCCGCTGGACCCGCGGTGGCTGATGGATACGCTGGGCCTGACCGAGGCGGCGAAGACGACCTATCGCAGGCTTTCCGGTGGACAGCAACAGCGTCTTGCGTTGGCCTGTGCGGTGGTCGGCCGGCCCGAGCTGGTTTTCCTTGACGAGCCGACGGCGGGTATGGACGCACACGCGCGAATCGTGGTGTGGGAGTTGATCGATGCGTTGCGCTCCGACGGCGTGACCGTCGTGTTGACCACCCACCAGCTGACCGAAGCCGAGGAGTTGGCCGACCGGCTGGTGATCATCGACCGCGGTGTGGCGGTGGCCAGCGGTACGCCGGCTGAGCTGATGCGCAGTGGCGCGGAAAACCAGCTGCGGTTCAGCGCACCGCGGATGCTGGATCTGTCGCTGCTTGTCTCGGCGCTGCCTGAGAGCTACAAGGCCACCGAGACATCGCCGGGTGATTACCTGGTGGAAGGGCACATCGATCCGCAGGTGCTGGCGACGGTGACCGCATGGTGCGCGCGGCTCAACGTGCTGGCCACCGATATGCGGGTGGAGCAGCGAAGCCTGGAAGACGTGTTCCTTGACCTGACCGGGCGGGAGTTACGCCCATGAACCGCTTTGCGCCAGGGACGTTCACGCCCGATCCTCGGTCGGCGACGGTGCCCAAGATGCTGGCCGCACAGTTCGCGCTCGAACTGAAGTTGTTGTTGCGCAACGGCGAACAGCTGCTGCTGACGCTGTTCATCCCGATCACGTTGCTGGTGGGGTTGACCCTGTTGCCGTTCGGCTCGTTCGGCCCGAACCGTGCGGCGACGTTCGTTCCCGCGATCATGGCTTTGGCGGTGATCTCGACGGCGTTCACCGGACAGGCCATCGCGGTCGCGTTCGACCGCCGCTACGGCGCACTCAAGCGCCTCGGCGCGACAGCGCTACCCATCTGGGGGATCATCGCCGGCAAATCGCTGGCTGTGGTGACGGTGGTGTTTCTCCAGTCAATCGTGTTGGGCGCCATCGGCTTTGCGCTGGGTTGGCGGCCGCACATCGTCGGGCTGATACTCGGGGCGGTCATCATCGCGCTGGGCACGGCCGGATTCACTGCGATGGGCCTTCTGCTCGGTGGCACGCTGCGCGCCGAAATCGTGCTGGCCGTCGCCAACCTGCTGTGGTTCGTCTTCGCCGGTCTGGGTGCGCTCACCCTGGAGGGTCAGGTGGTGCCGGAGGCCGTGCGGTGGGCGGCGCGACTGACGCCGTCGGGCGCCCTGACCGAGGCACTGACGCAGGCGATGTCGCTATCGGTCGACTGGTTCGGCCTCGCCGTTCTCGCCGTTTGGGGCGCGGTATCAGCATTGTGCGCGCTGCGCTGGTTCCGCTTCACGTGACGAGTCGCCAGTCCTACTACGGCCTGTAGTTCTGATCCTCTACGATCGGGCGGTGCCCGTCGGACGATTCCTGCTGCGGTTGGTGGACCTACTGCCGCTGCCGAGCCTGCGAACGCAGCGCCTCATCGCCGCCGCGGTCGTCCTGACCCAGGGCGGCATCGCCGTCACCGGCGCGATCGTCCGGGTCACTGCGTCGGGCCTGGGCTGTCCGACCTGGCCGCAGTGCTTTCCCGGAAGCTTCACCCCCGTGCCGCATGCCGAAGTGCCGGGCATCCACCAGGCCGTGGAGTTCGGCAATCGGATGATCACGTTCCTGGTCGTGTTGACCGCCGCGCTGGCGGTACTGGCTGTCACAAGGGCCCGTCGACGCGGTGAGGTCCTGGTGTACGCGTGGTTGATGCCTGCGTCGACGTTGATGCAGGCGGTCATCGGCGGCATCACTGTGCTGACCGGTCTGCTGTGGTGGACGGTGGCCATTCACCTGTTGGTGTCGATGGCGATGGTGTGGCTGGCCGTGCTCCTGTTCGTGAAGATCGGCGAACCGGACGACGGAGTGCCGACGCCACGTGTGCCGAAACCGTTGCGCCAGTTGACGATTCTTACCGCTGCGATTCTGGCGGCCCAGCTCGTCACCGGCACCTTGGTCACCGCTGCAGGCCCGCACGCCGGCGACAAGAGCACCGACCGCGTGATGCCGCGGCTGGAGGTGGAGATCACCACGCTGGTGCATGTGCACACGTCGCTCCTGGTCGCGTATCTCTCGCTGCTGGTCGCGCTCGGCTTCGCATTGATGGCGGTGCGGGCACCGCGGCCGGTGCTGCTGCGGCTGGGCGTGCTGTTGGCCTTGGTGCTCGCTCAGGGTCTCGTCGGCACGGTGCAGTTCTTCACCGGTGTGCCCGCCGCGTTGGTGGCGGTCCACGTAGCGGGAGCGGCCGCATGCACGGCGGCCACCGCGGCGCTATGGGCGTCGATGCGAGAACGGACCGAGCCCGAGCCGGTCAAGGGCTGACTCCACGCCGATGGCGAATTGGCGCTGTCGAAGGTCCCGCGTGGTCGCATCGAGCTGACGCCAGCCCAGTGACGGCTCCACCAACTCCAACTCCAGTAGCAGCGGGTCTTCCGGCCCACCGATGACGTCGACGCGGGCGTACAGGAGATCGGTGGCTTTGATGTTCAGGTGCGCGGCGGCCGCGTCCAGCGCGGCATGGCCCACATCCCAGAGTTCGAAGTCGGGGTCGGCAGGGGTCAGGGTCTCCTCGGCATAGGTACCGGATGGATCGAACACCGGCCGCTGGCCGGCGGGGGGCAGGATCGGCGCCTTGGTGAACGCATGCGACTGCTCGCCGCCGAGGAACACCAACGCCGTCTCGCCGTCCTCCACCCGGGAGTCGTAGGGCTGGATCAGCACGGTGCTGCCTGCAGCATGTAGTGCCGCGGCGTGCTCGCGGGCAGCCCGAGCATCGTCAAAGCGTTGTGCACCAGTCGATCCGGCGCCTATCGAAGGCTTCACCACTACCTCGCCCCTCGGCAACCGCACCCGCTCGCCCGGCGCGAAGAAGTGACTCGCGACGGTCGGCACACCGGCGTCGGCGAGGTCGGCAACGTAGCGTTTGTCGGTGTTCCACGCGACCACAGCGGGGGGGTTCAACAGATTGGCGACGCGGGTACTCCAGTCCAGGAATTCGTCCAACCGGTCGATGTAGTCCCAGGTTGCGCGGAGGATGACCAGATCTGCGCGCAGCGTGTCCGGGTCGTCCCAGGACAACCAGCGGGCGTGCTGCCCACGCTTGCGCAGGGCGGCGACGAGGTCGGCGTCGTCACCGTCGCCCTCCGGCAGCGCGGGGCAGCCGGCGAGCACAATCCGGGGATGACGGACGTCGGGCCGAGCGAGTTTCATGACGTAGGGATGATAGTCACCATGCACGCTGTTGAAGTCGCCGAAACCGGCGGACCCGAAGTCCTGCAATACGTCGAGAAGCCGATGCCCTCCCCCGGGCCCGGCGAGGTGCTGATCAAGGCCGAGGCCATCGGCATCAACTTCATCGATACCTATTTCCGGTCGGGGCTGTACAAGCGAGAACTTCCGTTCATCCTCGGTGTCGAGGTGTGTGGAACGGTCGAGGCCGTCGGTGACGATGTAGCAGTACTCGGGGTCGGCAACCGGGTCGTCACCGCGCAGGCCAACGGCTCCTACGCCGAATACTGCACCGCGACGGCCGATTTCTGCGCGTACGTGCCCGACGGTGTGAGTCCGGACGTGGCGGCCGCCTCGCTGCTGAAGGGCATGACCGCGCATTATCTGCTCAAGTCGGTCTATCCGGTTCAGCAGGGCGACAGTGTGCTGGTGCACGCAGGCGCCGGCGGGGTCGGCCTGATCCTCACCCAGTGGGCCACCAGCCTTGCCGTCCGCGTGATCACCACCGTGTCGACGCCGCAGAAAGCCGAACTGTCCCGGCAGGCAGGCGCGGTGGACGTGCTCGACTACCCAGACGACCCGAAGGAGTTCGGCGCCAAGATCAAGGACATGACCGACGGCGGCGTCGCCGCGGTGTACGACGGTGTCGGCGCCGCCACATTCGACGCCAGCATGGCCAGCCTGGCCATCCGCGGCACACTCGCCCTGTTCGGCGCGTCCAGCGGACCCGTCCCGCCGTTCGACCCCCAGCGGCTCAACGCGGCCGGTTCATTGTTCCTGACCAGGCCGACCTTGGCCCACTACACCCGCACGGCCGATGAATTCTCTTGGCGTGCAGGCGAATTGCTCGACGCGATCGCAGCGGGCACCATCAATGTGACGGTCAGCGAGCGTTATCGGCTCGAAGACGCCGAACAGGCCCACCGCGACCTGCAAGGCCGCAAGACCGTCGGCTCAATCGTGTTGGTCCCCTAGACCGGCCGAGCCTAATGACCGAGCAGCGTCGGCAAGTCGAGCGCCGAGTCGACGGCCAGCGCGCAGAACAGCACGGCCAGATAGTTGTTGGATTGCAAAAACAATCGCAGCGGCTTGACCGGCTCGCCGCGGCGCACCCCGGCATACAACTGGTGCGCCATCACCAGAAACCAGCTGCCCGCCACGAGCGCCACCGACGCGTACAGCCAGCCGGTCACCAAGGCCAGCACCAGCGTCGTCAGCACCGTCAGCCACGTGTAGACGAGGATCTGCTTGGTGACCTGCCGTTCGGTCGC
Organism: uncultured Actinomycetota bacterium; assembly: GCA_963804905.1. Taxonomy (GTDB): domain Bacteria; phylum Actinomycetota; class Actinomycetes; order Mycobacteriales; family Mycobacteriaceae; genus Mycobacterium. The sequence goes on from CAWDSB010000017.1 coordinate 149,884, forward strand.
GACCGCAGGCAGCATCGGCACGCCGGCCGCGCGGTAGTCCTCCTTGTACCGCATCGCCAGCGCCCAGGTGTGCGGCGGCGTCCAGAAGAAGATGATCACGAACATCACCAGCGCGGGCCACTGGATCGTGCCGGTGACCGCCGACCAACCGATCATCACCGGCATGCAGCCGGCCGCCCCGCCCCACACCACGTTCTGCGATGTTCGCCGCTTGAGCAGCAGCGTGTACACGAGCACGTAGAACAGGATCGTCGCGCCCGCCAGATGCGCGGACAACATGTTGGTCGTCCACCACAACCAGAAAAACGACCCGACCGACAGCGCCAGCCCGAAGATCAGCGCATGGCTTCGCGGGACGGTGTCCCTTGCCAGCGGTCTACGCTCGGTGCGCTTCATCATCTTGTCGATGTCGGCGTCGGCCACGCAGTTCAACGTGTTCGCACCCGCCGCCGCCAGCAGCCCGCCAACCAGCGTGTTCAGGATTAGCAGCGGATTCACAGTTCCGCGGTCGGCCAGCAGCATCGCCGGAATCGTCGTGACCAGCAACAGTTCGATGACCCGTGGCTTGGTCAGCGCGAGGTAGCCCAGGAGTGAGCTGCGTGTTTGTCGCCGGAGCCGCTGCGCCGGCGACTCATGTCCCAGCGCAACGCCTTCGCGAATGCTCACGCAGATAACTCCTCAAAAGGTCGCGCAGCGCGCGGCTTCTACTACAGACGATGGTAGACCGCGGGCCACCCCAGAACCTAGCTGGGTCGTTTCGGTAAATGGCGGGGTAATGATGCGCGACGCAGCCTGCGGCGATTGCCAGCGCCGCACTAGGGTATGTGATGGAACAGGCATGCCGACCTGAGGAGTCAACTGGTGACAACAGTCGAAGAAATCTCCGCCCTTACTCGCCCCAATCACCCGGACGACTGGACCGATTTGGATTCGGCCGCGGTCGACACTGTTCGGGTGCTGGCGGCGGATGCGGTGCACAAGGTCGGCAACGGTCATCCCGGCACTGCCATGAGCCTGGCACCGCTGGCATACACGCTTTTCCAGCGGGAGATGCGACACGACCCGAGCGACGTGCACTGGCTGGGCCGGGATCGCTTCGTCCTGTCGTGCGGCCACAGCAGCCTGACGCTCTACATCCAGCTCTACCTCGGCGGGTTCGGGCTCGAGCTGAGCGACATCGAGTCGCTGCGCACCTGGAAGAGCAAGACGCCGGGGCATCCGGAGTTCCGCCACACCAAGGGCGTGGAGATCACCACCGGACCGCTCGGCCAGGGGCTGGCATCGGCGGTCGGGATGGCGATGGCGTCCCGCTTCGAGCGCGGGCTGTTCGACCCGGACGCGGCACCGGGCACCAGCCCGTTCGACCATTACATCTATGTCATCGCCTCCGACGGCGACATGGAAGAGGGCGTCACGTCGGAGGCCTCTTCATTGGCGGGCACCCAGCAGCTCGGCAACCTCATCGTGTTCTACGACCACAACCAGATCTCGATCGAGGACGACACCGACATCGCCTTGAGCGAGGACACCCCCGCCCGCTACCGGGCGTACGGCTGGCACGTGCAGGAGGTCGAGGGCGGCGAGAACGTCGTCGGCATCCAGGAGGCGATCGAGCAGGCCAAGGCCGTCACCGACAAGCCGTCCTTCATCGCGATCCGCACGATCATCGGCTATCCGGCGCCGAACCTGATGAACACCGGCAAGGCGCACGGTGCCGACCTGGGCGAAGAGGAAGTCGCCGCCGTCAAGAAGATCCTCGGCTTCGACCCCGACAAGTCGTTCGAGGTGCGCGACGACGTGATCGAGCACACCCGAAAGCTCGTCGCCCGCGGTAAGGAAGCGCACGAGAAGTGGCAAACCGACTTCGACGCATGGGTCGAACGCGAACCCGAGCGCAAGAAGCTGCTCGACCGGCTGGTGGCCGAGGAGCTGCCCGACGGCTGGGACGCCGACCTGACGCACTGGGAGCCGGGCTCCAAGCCGATGGCCACCCGCGCCGCCTTCGGCCAGGTGCTCAACGACGTCGCACCCAAACTCCCCGAGCTGTGGGGCGGCTCGGCGGACCTCGCCGGCAGCAACAACACCACGATCAAAGGCGTGCCCTCCTTTGGGCCGCCCTCGATTTCGACGAAGGATTACAAGGCCGAACCGTACGGCCGGGTGCTGCATTTCGGCGTTCGCGAACACGCGATGGCGTCGATCCTGTCGGGCATCGTGCTGCACGGGCCGACGCGTGCGTTCGGTGGCACGTTCCTGCAGTTCTCCGACTACATGCGTCCTGCGGTGCGGCTGGCTTCGCTGATGGACATCGACACCATCTACGTGTGGACGCACGACTCTATCGGCCTCGGCGAGGACGGTCCCACGCACCAACCCATCGAGCATCTCGCTGCGCTGCGGGCGATTCCGAACCTCTCGGTGGTGCGTCCCGGTGATCCCAACGAGACGGCCTATGCCTGGCGGAACATCCTGGCCCGCGGCGCAGGTAGTGGCCCGGTCGGGTTCATCCTGACCCGCCAGGGCATTCCAGTGCTGGAGGGCACCAGCAGCGAGGGTGTGGCCAAGGGTGGCTATGTGCTCGGCGGTGCGCCAGACCAGGATCCCGATGTGATTCTGATCGCCACCGGATCCGAGCTCCAGCTCGCGGTGGCGGCGCAGAAGATATTGGCGGACAAGGACATTACGGCCAGCGTCGTTTCAATGCCGTGCGTCGAGTGGTTCGAGTCCCAGCCGGTCGAATACCGCGACAGCGTGCTGCCGCCGTCGGTGTCGGCACGCGTCGCCGTCGAGGCGGCCGTCGCGCAGAGCTGGTACAAGCTCGTCGGCGACACGGGCGAAATCGTCTCGATCGAGCATTACGGCGAATCCGCCGATGACAAGACCTTGTTCCGCGAGTTCGGGTTCACACCCGAAGCCGTTGTGGCCGCCGCGGAACGATCACTGGACAACTGATAGCGAAAGGCAACAGCTATGGCTCAGAATGCGAACCTCGAAGCACTGTCCGCGGCGGGTGTGTCCGTCTGGCTCGACGACCTGTCCCGCGAGCGGCTGCGCACCGGCAACCTGCAAGAGCTCATCGACACCAAGAGCGTGGTCGGCGTGACCACCAACCCGAGCATCTTCCAATCGGCCCTTTCCAAGGGCTCGGCCTACGACGATCAGCTCAAGGAGTTGGCCGAACGTGGCGCCGACGTCGACGCCACGATCCGCACCGTCACCACCGACGACGTCCGGAATGCCTGCGACGTGCTGCGGCCGCAGTGGGAAGCTTCCGACGGCGTCGACGGCCGGGTGTCCATCGAGGTCGACCCGCGGCTGGCACATGACACCGACAAGACCGTCCAGCAGGCGATCGAGCTGTGGAAGATAGTGGACCGGCCGAACCTCTTCATCAAGATTCCGGCGATGATGGAAGGCCTGCCCGCGATCACTTCTGTGCTCGCAGAGGGCATCTCGGTCAACGTGACGCTGATCTTCTCCGTGGAACGGCACCGCGAGGTGATGGACGCCTACCTGGCCGGCCTCGAAGCCGCCAAGCAGGGCGGCCATGATCTGTCCAAAATTAATTCCGTCGCGTCGTTCTTCGTGTCCCGGGTCGATACCGAGATCGACAAGCGGCTGGAGAAGATCGGCAGCGACGAAGCACTTGGTCTGCGCGGCCAAGCCGGCGTCGCCAATGCCCGACTGGCCTACGCGGCATATGAAGAGGTGTTCGTCGGCGGCGATCGTTACGAAGCACTCAAGGGGGACGGCGCTCGAGTGCAGCGGCCGCTGTGGGCATCCACCGGCGTGAAGAACCCGGACTACTCCGACACGCTCTACGTCACCGAACTGGTTGCCCCCAACACCGTGAACACCATGCCCGAGAAGACGATCGACGCGGTCGCCGACCACGGCGTCATCAAAGGCGACAAGGTGACGGGGACCGCGGACGCCGCTCAAGAGATCTTCGACAAGCTCGAAGCGGTGGGCATCGACATGCGCGACGTATTCCTCACCCTCGAGAACGAGGGAGTGGAGAAGTTCGAGAAGTCGTGGCTCGAGCTGCTCGAGGAAACAAAGAGTCAGCTCGACGCCGCCAAGAAATGACCACGGAGAACAAGTCCGTCGAAATTTCGGCCGCCCCGTCAGATTGGCGTAATCCGCTGCGAGACAAGCGGGATAAGCGCATGCCCCGGATCCCGGGTCCGTGCGGGGTGGTCATCTTCGGCGTCACAGGCGATCTTGCCCGCAAGAAGTTGATGCCGGCGATCTACGATCTCGCCAACCGGGGGCTGCTGCCCGCCAATTTCGCCCTGGTCGGGTTCGCCCGGCGGGACTGGGACCACGAGGATTTCGGCAAGCTCGTCTGCGATGCCGTCAGATCGCACGCGCGCACGCCATACCGGCAGGAAGTCTGGGACCGGCTGGCAGAGGGGATCCGCTTCGTACAGGGAACCTTCGACGACGAGAAGGCGTTCCAGCGGCTGGCCGAAACGCTCGAGAAGCTCGATGTCGAACGCGGCACCGCCGGCAATCACGCGTTCTACCTGTCGATCCCGCCAAAGGCGTTTCAGACGGTATGCGAGCAGCTGCAGAAAACCGGGTTGGCGCGGCCGCAGCAGGGCCGCTGGAGCCGGGTGGTTATCGAGAAGCCGTTCGGTCACGACCTGCAGAGCGCCCAAGAGTTGAACGGCGTCGTCAACAGTGTCTTCCCCGAGGAGTCGGTGTTCCGCATCGACCATTACCTCGGTAAGGAGACCGTCCAGAACATCTTGGCGCTGCGGTTCGCCAACGAGTTGTACGAGCCGATATGGAACGCCAATTACGTTGACCACGTGCAGATCACCATGGCCGAGGACATCGGCCTCGGCGGACGCGGCGGCTACTACGACGGGGTCGGCGCGGCCCGTGACGTGATTCAGAACCACTTGATTCAGCTGATGGCGCTCACCGCAATGGAAGAGCCGGTCAGCTTCAGCCCGCACGAACTACAGGCCGAGAAGATCAAGGTGCTCTCCGCCACCCGGCCGATGGAGCCGCTGGACCAGACCACTGCGCGTGGTCAGTACACCGCGGGCTGGCAGGGCAGCGAGAAGGTGCCCGGCCTGCTCGAGGAAGAGGGCTTCTCCAAGGATTCCAAGACCGAGACCTTCGCCGCCATCACGCTGGAGATCGACACCCGGCGCTGGGCGGGTGTGCCGTTCTTCTTGAGAACCGGAAAGCGGCTGGGACGCAGGGTGACCGAGATCGCCCTGATCTTCAAGCGGGCCCCGCACCTTCCGTTCGACACGACGATGACCGATGAACTGGGCAAGAACGCGTTGGTGATCCGGGTCCAGCCCGACGAGGGCATCACGACCCGCTTCGGCTCGAAGGTGCCCGGCAGCCAGATGGAAGTCCGCGACGTGAACATGGACTTCTCTTACGGCGCAGCGTTCGCCGAGGACTCCCCCGAGGCGTACGAGCGGCTGATCCTCGACATGTTGCTCGGCGAACCGTCATTGTTCCCCGTCAACAGAGAAGTCGAATATTCCTGGGAGATACTCGATCCCGTTCTGGACCATTGGGCGGAGCACGGCAAACCCGATCCGTATGAATCGGGCACATGGGGGCCCGATTCGGCGTTCGAAATGATCCGCCGAATGGGCAGGGAATGGAGGCGGCCGTGATCGTCAATCTGCCCGGCGCCACCACCAACGACATCAACAAGAAGATCATCAGCCTCCGCGAGGAGGGCGGCGCGGTCACGATGGGCCGGGTGCTGACACTGGTCATCGCCCCCGACAGCGAGGACATTCTCGAGGACTCTGTCGAGGCCGCTAACTTCGCCAGCCGCGAGCATCCCTGCCGGGTGATCGCCGTGGTGTCGGGCGACCGCAACGCCGCGGAATCAAAGCTGGACGCCGAGATCCGGGTTGGCGCCGACGCAGGCGCCGGTGAAGTCGTCGTGTTGCGGCTCTCCGGCGAGCTCGCCGATCACGCCAGCAGCGTCGTGCTGCCGTTCCTACTGCCGGACACGCCGGTGGTGGCGTGGTGGCCGGCAGGGGCTCCGACGGTTCCCGCACAGGATCCCTTGGGGCAATTGGCGATTCGCCGGATCACCGATGCGACCAACAGCAGCGACCCGTTGGAATCGATCAAGGGCAAGCTGAAAGGTTATACGGCGGGCGACACCGATCTGTCATGGAGCCGCGTCACGTACTGGCGTGCGCTCCTGGCGTCGGCGTTGGACCAGCCGCCGTTCGAGCCGATCAACTCGGTGCTGGTGTCCGGCCTGAAGACCGAGCCCGCGCTCGACATCATGGCTGGCTGGCTGGCCAGCAAGGTCGACGCTCCGGTGAAGCGCGCGGTGGGAGACCTGAAGGTCGAACTGGAGCGGCCCAGCGAAACGGTGATTCTGAGCCGTCCGCAGACGGGGGTGACGGCGACGCTCACCCGCACCGGCAGACCGGAGGCGCTGATTCCGTTGGCGCGCAGGGACGCCAAGGAATGCCTGGCCGAAGACCTACGCCGGTTGGACGCCGACGATATCTACTTCCAGGCCCTCGAGGGCATCAAGAAGGTCCAATACGTGTGAGCACAGTCGTCGAGAAGTACCCGGACAAAGCGGTACTCGTGACCGCCGTGGGGGACCGGCTCATCGGAGCCATCGTCGATGCAGTGCAGAAGAGAGGCCGCGCGTCGGTCGCGCTGACCGGCGGCGGCACGGGAATCGGCCTACTCGAGCACGTCCGAGAAAACGGCGGTGCGATCGACTGGTCGAAAGTGCACGTGTTTTTCGGCGACGAGCGTTACGTCCCTGAGGATGACGACGAGCGCAACGAGAAGCAGGCCCGCGAGGCACTGCTGGACCACATCGACATCCCGGCGGCCAACGTGCACGCGATGCCGGCCAGCGACGGAGAGTTCGGCGACGACCTGGACGCTGCCGCGCTGGCCTACGAGCAGGTGCTTGCCGCCAACGCCGACGACGGCGGCCCCTCACCGGATTTCGATGTCCATCTGCTCGGCATGGGCGGCGAGGGCCACATCAACTCGCTGTTCCCGCACACCGCGGCAGTTCGTGAAACCAGTCGGCTGGTGATCGGCGTGACCGACTCCCCCAAACCACCGCCACGGCGAATCACCTTGACGCTGCCCGCCGTTGTGCGGTCGCGGGAAGTCTGGCTGGTGGTGGCGGGCGGCGAGAAGGCGGATGCGGTGGCCGAGGCGCTCGGCGGCGCGGCCGCTGACAACGTGCCCGCCGCAGGCGCGAAGGGCCGCGAGGCCACGGTGTGGCTGCTCGACGAGGAAGCGGCCAGCAAGCTCTAGTCGCCGCTGTCGGCCAATCCCTCTGTGTAGCCTGCGGCGTAATCGTCTGTTGCGCGTGCCACGTCGGCGCACGCCGTAACGACTTCGCGAGGATCGCACTTGCACTGTCTGCACTGCATGCAGGTCAGACGGCCGGTCGACCACGACGGTTCCCGCCGATGGTTCGTATGCTCCTCGCGTGCGCAGTGTGGTCAAATGACCGTCATGGCAGACAAGGGTGGCAGGACCGGTGTCCGCAGCGGCCGGGAGCGAATCCAGAAACTCGCGCAGGCGGCGCTGAATGCCGACGTCACGGTCGATCAGGTCGACGCCATCCTCGCCGGCCTCGGCGAAACCCTCGAGGATCTCAACAACTCCACCGGCAATCTCGACACGACCCTGGAGCGGTTCAACGACACGATCAGCCGCATCAACGAGCTGGCACCACGCCTCAACGCGGTAGTCGACCGCCTCGAGGGCATCGTCGAACGCGTCGAACGCATCGTCGGCATCGGTGAAGCGGCGATCGCGCCACTCGCGGCAACCGAATCGGCGGTGCGCGGTGCGATCAACGCGGTGCGCCGAACCACCCGGCTCTAGTGCCGGACAACTTCCCGACCCCTTCGCCTCCCGTCGCCGACGGCACCGGGCTGCCCTGGGATGTCGCGGTCGACGACGCGGTCGCCGCGATCGCCGCGGCTCGGGCCCGGCACGGTGACACGTTCGTCGTGGACAGCGGCGGCAACCACTATCTGTTCACGTTCTCCCCGGCCGGCGTCGAGTCGTTTTACGCCCTGCCCGAGGAGAAGGCGAGCAAGGGCGTGGCCGACTACCTCATGCTGCGGCGCAAGCTTCCCGACGAGATCTTCGTCGGCAGGCGAGTCCTTCCTGATTCCCTCTTTCGCCGCGACGACGTCGCGTCCTACCTGACCAACCTGCACTGGGCGCTGGACCGAACAGCGGCCGAACTGGGTTCCGAGGGCTCGGTGGACCTGTTCGACCTCACCCGCAGGCTCGGGCACCGGCTGGGCCTGGCGTCCTGGGCGGGGCGGGGTTCGGCTGACGGCGCGGCGTTCGACCGGCTGGTGTCGGCGTTCGACACCCTGGACGGCTCGGACGCGTTCGTACATCCCGAGCGATGGCCGCGGTGGCCGCCTCGGACAAGCGGGCCGAGCGGTCGGCGCTGAATGATGTGGCCGCGGTCGTGGGAGAAGCGGTGCAGCGGCTGGATTCCGGCGACGTCGCCGACAACGCGCTGTTCGGCCGGATCGTGGACGCTTGGTCGTCGGAGTCGGCGACGGACCGGGTCCGCGGAATCGGCCTTGATGTCGCGCTGATCCACATCGCCTCGATGTCCAATCTGATGGCCGCGCTCGGCTGGGCGATGGTCGATCTGCTGGAGCACCTAAGGAACTGGGCGCGGTGCTGGACGGCGACGGCGAACTGGCCCAGCGCTGCGCTTTGGAGAGCACCCGGCTGGCACAGCGCTCGATCATGTCGCGGTCCGTGCTGGTTCCGGTCGACCTCGACACCGGCGACGTGACGTATCGGGTGCCTGCCGGCTGGACCATCGCCACCCTGCTTCCTCTGCTGAACACCTCGGTCGCCCCGGGGCTGGACCGCTGGGATCCGGACCGCTGGCATCGGCACCGAATCGCAGACCAAGACGCGCTGCCCTCGCCGATGTTGGTGACGGCCTTCGGGCACGGCCGGCATTCCTGTCCCGCGCAGCCGTTTTCGCTTGCGGCGATGACGACGACGATGACACGCCTGTTCGGGCATTACCGGATGACGCCGCGCTGGACGTCGTACCCACGGCCCGTCGCCCAGCAGATCGGCGGGGTGGCGCGCGCAGCTGATCCCTGTCCCGTCGACTACATGCAGCGGTGACGGCTACCCGGCCGCGATGACGGGCGGCGACACCTTCGGCAGCGGGCCGATCAGCTCGTTGCCGTTGTCGATGCTGATCAGGTAGCGCGGCGTGCGGCGCGAGGCGGGGTCGTCGCGGGCGGAGGCGCCGGGATAGGCGGTGCCCATCAGCGGTGTATAGGGTACCGCGGTGCGCGGCTGGCCGGACGATGTCGACGAAGCCGGCGCAGCCGACGGACGCCGACGGGACCGCGGCGTTGAACTGCGAACCATGAACTGGCCCTCCGGTATTGAGCATCGGCCGCGGCGTCGCCGAAGTTTGCGCAACCGGCGGGCTCGCGGCGGGATGAGTGGGCATGGAGAACCCGTGGTCGTCAAACGCACTGGGGTTGTGAGTCATTGGCGCTGTCGAGATCGGCGGAACGCCGCCGAGGCCAGCGGGGACGTGCGGCAGGCGTGCCAGGCGAAGCCGATGCGGGTGCTGTCGGCATCGAGATACTCGGGAAGGCCGGCCGTCCGGCGAGCCCGTCGAGGGCATCGGATATGTAGCGGCGCAAGGACTCCAGCGCCTGCCGACCCGCATGCCCTCGCCAGGAGTGCTCCAGGTGGCGGGTGGCGTTCTCGTCCAGGCGGATGAATACGGCCCGGGCGTCGTCGAGGATGCGCGGCACCTCGGCCGTCATGGCGAATACCGGTCGGCTCCGCCGCGGTCGGCTTCGTCGTAGGCGGCGTCGGCTGCATGGAAGCGATCGGCGAACTCGTGCAGGTTTTCGATGTGCTGCTCGAGCAGTCCCCGCAGCGGCTCGTCACCGAGTTCGACGGCAAGCTCGCCCAGTTCGTCGGCCGCATCGGCGCACAGCACCGCGGCGTGCTGAGCGGCGCCGGCCTCGACGTGTAATGGGTCAGGCATATCGGGTCTGACGCATCCTCGGCTGTTATGGTTCCACGAACGGCGACCGTGCGTGCGTCAGACGAAATCCGAACCGCCGTCGACGTTGACCGTCGCGCCGGTCACGTAGCCGTTGCGCTTGGAGGCCAGATAGGCCGTGATGGAGGCGATCTCCTCCGGCAGGCCTGCGCGTCCCAGATCACACGGCTGGTGGAAGTTGTTGTCGATCCACGTCATCACGTCCTTGGGATCGGAGGCGTCCAGACCGTCGGCGGCAAGGAACTCCCTGAGGTTTTCGGTGAAGCTCGCCGTGACGATGGTCCCCGGGCAGACGCAATTGACCAGAATGCCGTCTTTGGCGAGGCTCTTGGACAGGTTCTTCGTGACGCTGCTCAATGCGGCCTTCGATGCGGTGTATGCGACGATCCGCGGGTTCTGCCGCTGAATCGAATGAGCCGACAGCGTCACTATCCGTGCCCACTCCGCTGCCCGCAGCATCGGTAGCGCAGCACGGATCGATCGCACGCCGGACATGGTGCCCAGCGCGAACGTCTCGTCCCACTGCGCGTCGTCCATCTCCTCGAAGTAGCCATCGCCGGGCCCAATGGTGTGCACCAAGCTGTTCAGCTCGCCCCATCGTTGCGCGACCGTTTCGAAGCCGGTGGTGATCGAGTCGGCGTCCGACATGTCCACGCTGAGACCAATCACGTCGGGCGAACCCGCGGCGCGCAGCGCCTCCTCCGCCTCCTCCAGAGCGGCTGCGCCCCTTGCCATCACCGCAACCTTCGCGCCTTCGCCCGCCAGAGTTGTCGCGATTGCGAGGCCCATCCCCTTGCTGCCCCCGGTCACCACGGCGGTTGCGCCTGCCAAGCCCAGATCCATCGTCTTACCTTTCGTCGACGAGCGTGGCACCGAGTCCACGCAGACAGAAGCGGACGACTCGGTCGCGCACGGCAACCCGATCACAATCACCGGTCGACCATTGCCGTTCGACGCTCGCCCAGATCACGCCGTGTATCGACAGTGCATCGGCCATCGGGTCGGCGTCCGGAAAGAGCCCGAGGTGTTTTCCGCTCTCCAGCTGTTCCACAAGCGGTTTCAAGATCTCACCGTAGGCATCGCCCACCAATGCCGGCGCCGCGAACATCTGTGTCTGCGCCTCCAGCGACATCTGACGCAGATCGGATCGGATGCGATCGTTGAACGCCAGGTCCAACCGCCCGTCGATCCAGGCCACCACGGCTTCGGATGGATTTGCGGCTGAAGCCATTTTCCGCTTCAGACGCCGCGTCTCCGCGCGTGCCATCTCCAGGAAGACCGCCGACACCAACGCATCCTTGGAGTCGAAATGACGGTAGAAGGCCCTGGTGCTCAACGCGGCGCGGTCGAGCACATGCGCGACGCTCAGCCCTCCGACGCCGTCCTCACGGACGACATCCGTCGCGGCATCCAGAAGCGCGTTGCGCACATTGGGATCGGGATCGAGCCTCTTGCGCTGGCGCTTGCGCTTCACACCGGTGGTCATAAATCATGCCGTCGCGTCGTATGCCGCGAGATAGTCGGCGAAGCGCTCGTGCACCTGTTCAGGTGTCAGTCCGTAGTCGGCCAGCTGGTAGCTGTGTTCACCGCGGGCACCCGGTTGGTGGCCGTCGGCCCACTCCTGTATTCGGCGCCGTGCGTCCGAGGAGAACGTCAGGCTCAATCGTTCGTAGCTGCGTTCCAGCGTCCCGATCGGGTCGCGCTGCAGGTCAGCGAACGACACGTCGACGAACCGGCTGTCGCCGAAGCGCTTCCGGAACTCCATCGCGCGACGGACGCCCTCCGCCCAGCAGTCCAGCTGCTCAGCCCCGAGTTCCTTGGCATCGTCACGATCGCTGCTCCAGCTGCGGACGTATTGGATCAGGCTGCACACCGATGCGAGCACTTTCGCTGGATCACGATGGCTCCAAAGGAACTTCGCACTCGGATATGCCTCGACGAGGGCGTCCAGTGCGAACATGTGCACGGGTGTCTTCAGATGCCACAGCGTCGGGGGGCAATGCCACTGGAGCAGCTTGAGCACTTGCCGGTGGTAGGTGTAGGTCTCCCGCATATCACACTGCATCACCCAGGCGAGATAGCCCGGAACGCGGACCACACCGTCGAAATGAAATGTGCGGAAGCTCATTCCCATCAGGTCCTGGCATTCCGTGGGTGCCTCCGGCTCGGAGTTCATCATGGTCCGCATGCGTGGAAACATGTTGTCCATCATCGCGATTCCCTCCGCAGCCTGTGCGATCCGCGGATCGGTGTGCTGGGTGGCCGCCTCGGGTGGTGGCGTGCAGGCCTGCGATTCCCACAATCTCAGCGAGCGGAACTGCGGATCGCTGGCCACCAGCTGGCTCAACGCCGTGGTTCCGGTGCGGGGCAGGCCGATCACGAATACGGGTCCCTCGATCACCTCGTCGTCGATCTCCGGGTGCCTCTTATAGGTGTCCTCGATGCGGAGTCGCTGAATCAGGGCATTGCTGATGGTCGCATGTTGAATCACGTTGCCCAACTCGTTGAGATCGGCTTCGGTGTTCAACGCCTCGACGGTTCGTTCCAGGCCTTCGCGGTAGTACGGTGAACCGAAGTCCTCCAGGCCCGTCGCCGCCCGCGCGCCGTCTTCGAGTTCGTCCGCGGCGAAACTCATGCGGAGAACCTTTCGTGCACAGCGCGTCGACGCGCCTCGATGATGCCGGCCCGCTCCTGCGGGGTGACCCTCTTCGTCTCCGCCGGCAGCGCCGAATCGATATCGGTGAACTTCACGACCCGAGTCGTCGGTGTGGGTGCCGTTTCCGTGCGCACACAGCGCAGAATCATCGCCCCGTTGCTGTGCCCAGCCGCGTCAAGCCAATTCGCGACACCCGGATCACGTGAGCTGACGACGACACGGAGAACGCCGTCCGAATCGACGTTGGCCTGGTGCGCGTTGAGGCTGGATTGATGGCGGCCGTAGTGAATGGTCTCCCACCACTGGTTGCCCAGCGAGTAACTCCAGTAGACACCCTTCGGCGGCTCGACCTCGAGGATCAACGCTTCGTCGGGTTCGAGTTCGAAGCGGCCGATGACCGGCCGATTCTCCGCGGCGGCGCCGATCGCTGTGCGATCGATCGCGGGCATGAATCCGTTGGCAGGCGGCCCGGCGTTGAAGTCAAGGAAGAATTTGAGGTTGTCGTGGACGAACTCGCCCAACGCATATCAGTTGGCGCCCCACGGCGACGTCCAGATCCACCGAACGATCCTCCGGTTCGACCTCGGTGCCGATGCGTTCAATCTGTAGCGACGACGGCTTCTCGGTGTCCCAGTCGTAGAAGAAATGCCGGACGACGAGCGTGGGATGAGCGCCTTCCACCTCCAGCCAATTGCCCTCGTGGTGGTCGGCGGACAATATCGCCTCGAAGTTTCCGGCCGCGTCGACCTCGAGATCGTCGACCAGGCAATTCGTCGTCGACGCGATTCCGTCCATCGTCTGCAGGCCGACGTACCGTGCGGTGCCCCGGTTGCCGGACAATCGGTACGTCTCACCACCGCGCAGCGTGGCACGCAAGTAGACGCAATCGGGGCACTCCATGCCCCAGGTCAAGATGTCGTCGGTGCTGGTGCGTCCCACGGAGAGCACAGGATCCGGGTCGAACCGCAGTGCTTCGTCGACGCCGACCGCGAGCAGCACCATCAGGTGCCGCATCCCCGACGCGTAGTCGATGCGGTTGCGGTTGACCGGAGCCGACACGACCAGCTGTTCGGCCGCCTTCAGCCGATCCAGCAGATGTGCCCACGCGCCAGACATCTCCACATCGCCATCGCCGGAACCGCCGGACATGGCCGCTTCGGTTATGGAAAAGGGCAGCCACGCCATTGTCTTCCCGTCGGTCGTCGCGTCCTTAAATGAGAACACGGTTTTCACTTAAGCCTGATTGACTCTTGCACTTCCAGGCGAAGGTGTCAACGACGCGCAGCGTCAGCCGCTGTTGCGCAGGGCCGTGGCAAGGCCGCTCATCGTCAAGAGAATGCCGCGTTGAACGAGTTCGTCGTCGTCGCCGGACCGGTACCGGCGCAACAGCTCCACCTGAAGGTGGTTCAGTGGCTCCAGGTAGGGGAACCTGTTGAACACCGAGCGGGCCAGCGCCGGGTTGTCGGCGAGCAGGTCGTCGTGTCCGGTGATCAGCTCGTGCGTCCGGATGGTGCGCTCATGCTCGGCGACGATCTTGTCGAACACTCGCCGACGCAGGGCTTCGTCCTCGACCAACTCCGCGTAGCGCGCCGCGAGACCCATGTCGGACTTGGCCAGTACCTGGGCCATGTTGGACAGCACGGTGCGGAAGAACGGCCAGCGCCGGTAGAGGTCCTGCAGCACCTCCAGCCTTCCGTCCTCTTCGGCCATCCATTCCTCGAAGGCAGTCCCGGTGCCGTACCAGCCGGGCAGCATGACGCGCGACTGGCTCCAGGCCAGCACCCACGGGATGGCCCGCAGGTCCGATATCGACGTGGTGGGCTTGCGCGACGTCGGCCTGCTACCGATGTTCAGCGATCCGATCTCGCCGACCGGCGTGGACGACTTGAAGTAGTCGACGAAACCGGGTGTCTCATGGACCAATTCGGCATAGGCGCGGTGTGCGCGCGCCGCCAGGTCGTCGAGCACCTCATACGCCGGGCCCGCGGCATCACCGAGACCTTCGACGTCGAGCAGCGACGCTTCGAGGGTGGCCGCCAGCAGTGTCTCCAGATTGCGGTGCGCGATTCGGGGCTCCGCATACTTCGCGGCGATGACCTCACCCTGCTCGGTGAGCCGCAGTGAGCCGTTCACCGCCCCGGGCGGCTGCGCGAGGATGGCCTCATAGCTGGGGCCTCCGCCGCGGCCGACGGTGCCGCCGCGACCGTGGAAGAGCCGCAACCGGATTCCGGTCTTGCGGGCTGAATCGACGAGATCCAGCTCGGCACGGTACAGCGCCCAGTTGGCCGCCAGATATCCGCCGTCCTTGTTGGAGTCGGAGTAGCCGAGCATGACTTCCTGGATGTCTCCGCGCGAAGCGACGATGGACCGGTACAACGGAAGATCAAGCACCGCTTCAAGAATCGATGAGCCACGTTGCAGGTCGTCGATCGTCTCGAACAGTGGCACGATGTTGACCGGGCTGTACGGTTCGCGACTCGACGCGTCGAGCAGACCGGCCTCCTTCAATAGCACGGCCGCCTCGAGCATGTCAGACACCGACTGGCACATGGAGATGATGTAGTTCGGCACCGCCTTCGGGCCGAACACGTCGACGGCGCGGGCAGCTGCCGCACAGATGTCGAGCTCCTTGCGCGCGAGCTCGGACAGTTCGGCCCCGTCGCCGATCAAGGGCCGCCGCGTGCCGAGCTCGGCCGCCAGGAGTTCAACACGGTCTGGCTCGGATAACGAGCGATAGTCGGAATGTACGCCGGCCCACGCCAGTAGCTCGGCGATGACCTCTTCGTGCACATCGGAGTTCTGCCGCATGTCCAGACCAGACAGATGAAAACCAAAGGTGCGCACGCCTTCCCGCAGCCGTGCCAACCGGTCGTCGGCGAGCACGGCGCTGCCGTTGCCCCGCAGGGATGCGTCGACGACGTCGAGGTCGGCCAGCAGGTCCGCCGGTTTTCCGTATCGCTTCGAGCCGAGGTCCAACTCGTGCTCGGGTTGAGTGTCCAAGATCTGCTGGGCGGTCGCGGTGAGTCTGCCGTGGATGACCCGCAGTGCACGCCGGTACGGTTCGTCGGCACGCGCGGGCTCGTCGCACGCGTCGGCCAGCGTCGCCAACTCGTCGCTGATTTGCACCAGACGCGCCGACATCGACAGCTCTTCCTCCAGCGCGGTGATCTCGCAGAAGTAGTGCGAAAGCGCGGTGTATGCCGCCCGGGATGTGGCCAGCCGGACGACGTCGGCGTTGACGTTCGGGTTGCCGTCCCGGTCGCCGCCGATCCAGGACCCGGGCCGCAGGATCGGCTCCTCGAAGACGTTCGCATCCGGCCAGCGCGCCCGCAGTGCTGTACGCACTCCAGCGTTCACCTGTGGGATGACCTCGAGGAAGGCGGCAGGGTAATAGCGCAGCCCGGTTTCGATCTCGTCCTGAATCTTCAACCGGGACAACCGGATCAACGCGGTCTGCCACAGCGTCAGTATGTTGCGGCGCAGTTCGGTTTCGATATCGCGGCCATCTGGCGTATGCGTTTGGCCCTGCAGGCGCAGCCGCATCAACTCGGTGATGCGGTGCTGGGTGTCGAAGACCGTGCGGCGACGTGTCTCGGTGGGATGAGCGGTGATCACCGGTGACACCAGCGCGCCGGTCAGGGTTTCGGTCACGGTCTCCGAATCCAGATCGGCCGCGTCGAGTTTGAGGTAGGTGGCGGCCAGGCTGCTGTCCTGTGGCGGCTCACCCGCCGCCGTATGAATGGCGCGGCGGCGTTCACGGTGGATGTCCTCGGCGACGTTGGCCAGCAAGGCGAAATGCGTGAAAGCCCGGATGACCGGGATGGCCTGGTGGACGTCGATGCCGTCGAACATGCTCGCGAGTTCGGCGCGGTCGATCTCCGAGCGGCGAACGCGAAAGGACTCGACGCGGGCGCGCTCGACGAGATCGAACACCTCGTCGCCGTTCTGTTCCCGCACGGTGTCGCCCAGAATGGTGCCGAGAAGCCGGATGTCCTCGCGCATCGGCTCGGTCGCCTCACGCCCCACCTTTGTGCGGTGCACGGAGCCGATCGGCGCCAGGGAGGTGTCGGGACCTTCGGCCATCACCCCAGTATCGGCGACCCGGACGCAGCGCGCAGTGCGGGACGCGACAGGTGTCAGCGGTTGGGCTGGGGCTAGGCGTACTTGATCTGTAGGGCGACGGCAACGATGCAGACGAGCCAGATGCCGGTGACGAACAGCGTCAACCGGTCGAGGTTCTTCTCCACCACCGTCGACCCGGACAGGCTGGACTGAACGCCGCCGCCGAACAGCGTGGACAGGCCGCCACCCTTGGCGCGGTGCAGCAGCACGAGCAGGATCACCAGGACACTGGTGACGATCAGCGCGATCTGCAGGGCCAATTCCATGGCCGCCAGACTACAGGCTGAGTGGCGTGCTCAAGGAAGTGGCCCACCAGCGGCGATGGCCGACAGGGTGGCGAATTGCTCGCCGTCGAGCGACGCGCCCCCGACCAGCGCGCCGTCGACGTCCTCCTGGGCGACTATCTCGCCGATGTTCTTGGCGTTCACCGAGCCGCCGTAGAGCACCCGGATTCCTGCGGCGGCCTGTGGAGACGCCAGGTTGCCGAGCTCGTCGCGGACCGCCTTGCAGACCTCCTGGGCGTCGGCGGCGCTGGCGACCCGTCCGGTGCCGATCGCCCAGACCGGCTCGTACGCGATGACGACCGTCGCCAGTTGTTCGGCCGAGAGTCCGGCCAGCGAGCCCCGCAGCATTTCGATGTTGTGATCGACGTGGTCGCCGGCCTCGCGGATCTCGAGTTGCTCGCCGATACACACGATCGGGGTCAGATTCGTGCTTGAACGCCGCGGCGGCCTTCTCGGCCACCAGCGCGTCGTCCTCGTGGTGGTAGGTCCGGCGCTCGGAGTGGCCGACCGTCACGTAGGTGCAGCCGAGCTTGGCGAGGAATGCGCCGCTGATGTCGCCGGTGTAGGCGCCGGAATCGTGCGGCGACAGGTCCTGCGCGCCATAGGTCAGCCGCAACTTGTCCCCGTCGACAAGGGTCTGCACGCTGCGCAGGTCGGTGAAGGGCGGCAGCACGGCGACGTCGACTTTGTCGAAGTACTTGTCCGGCAGCGAGAACGCGATCTTCTGCACCAGCGCGATCGCTTCGAAGTGGTTGAGGTTCATCTTCCAGTTGCCGGCGATCAGCGGCTTGCGGCTCATGTCAACCCTTTCAGGAGGCTCAAGACATTCCCAAAACGTCAATGCCAGGCAGCGTCTTGCCCTCAAGGTATTCCAGCGAAGCCCCGCCACCGGTGGAAATGTGAGAGAAGCCGTCCTCGGGCAGGCCGAGTTGGCGCACCGCGGCGGCCGAATCGCCTCCGCCGACGACGCTGAACGCGCCCTTGGCGGTCGCGCCGACAATGGCCTCGGCGACGCCTTTGGTGCCTGCGGCGAACGCCGGGAACTCGAATACGCCCATCGGCCCGTTCCAGAAGATGGTTTTGGCGTTGGACAGCAGGGTCGTGAACCGCTTCACCGACCCGGGGCCGATGTCGAGGCCCATCTTTCCCTCGGGGATCTCGTCGGCAGGAACGCGCGCCGACGGTGAATCGGCGGCGAATTCGTCGGCCACCATGATGTCGACCGGCACGTGGATCACGTCGCCGTAGGTCTCCAGCAGCTTGCGGCAGGTGTCGATCATGCCTTCCTCGAGCAGCGAGCTGCCGACCGAAACACCTTGCGACGCAAGGAACGTGAAGCACATGCCGCCGCCGATGACGAGGCTGTCCGCCTTCTCGGCGAGCGACTCGATGACCGCCAGTTTGTCGGACACCTTGGAGCCGCCGAGCACCACCGCGTACGGCCTCTCGGTCGAGCTCGTCAGCTGCTCGAGCACCATGATCTCGGCGGCCACCAGCTTGCCTGCGTAGTGCGGCAGCAGCGTCGCGACGTCGTACACCGAGGCCTGCTTACGGTGCAACACGCCGAAGCCGTCGGACACGAACGCACCGGCCGATCCGTCTGGGGCAGAGACGAGTTCGGCCAACTGCTTGGCCAGCGCCAAGCGTTCGGTGTCGTCCTTACTGGTTTCGCGCGGGTCGAACCGGATGTTCTCCAGCAGCAGGATGTCGCCGTCGGTGAGACCCTCGGCGCGGGCAAGCGCATCGGTCCCAACGACATCGCCTGCCAGCTGGACGTGGCGGCCGAGCTGCTCGCTCAACGCCTTGGCGACAGGAGCGAGGGACAACTTCGGGTCGGGGCCGTCCTTGGGCCTGCCGAGATGTGCGGTGACCACGACCTTGGCGCCCGCGTCGGAGAGGTCCTTCAGCGTGGGCACCGACGCGATGATGCGACCCGGATCGGTGATGTTGCGGTCGTCGTCGAGCGGGACGTTCAGGTCGGAGCGGACTAGTACACCCCGGCCCGAAACCCCTTCTGCGAGAAGGTCGTCGAGCGTCTTGACGGCCATCGGGCTAGAGCGACTTGCCGACTAGCGCGACCAGGTCGACCAGGCGGTTGGAGTAGCCCCACTCGTTGTCGTACCAAGAAACCACCTTGGCTTGGTTGTCGATCACCTTCGTCAGGCCGGCATCGAAGATCGAGCTGTGGGGGTCGGTGACGATGTCGCTGGAGACGATCGGGGCGTCGTAGTACTTCAGGATGCCCTTGAGCGGCCCGTCGGCGGCTGCCTTGAACGCGGAATTGATCTCCTCGGCGCTGGGCGACTTGGCCAGCTCGGCGGTCAGGTCGGTCGCCGAACCCGTTGGAATCGGGACGCGCAGCGCGTAGCCGTCGAGCTTGCCCTTGAGCTCGGGAAGTACCAGGCCGATGGCCTTGGCCGCGCCGGTGGAGGTCGGCACGATGTTCAGCGCTGCCGCCCGCGCCCGGCGGAGGTCCTTGTGGGGGCCGTCCTGGAGGTTCTGGTCCTGGGTGTAGGCGTGGATGGTCGTCATCAGACCGCGGACGATGCCGAACTCGTCGTTGAGCACCTTGGCCAGCGGACCGAGGCAGTTCGTCGTGCAGGACGCGTTGGAGATGATGTTCTGGCTGCCGTCGTATTTGTCGTCGTTGACGCCGAGCACGATGGTGAGATCCTCGCCCTTCGCGGGCGCGGAGATGATCACCTTCTTGGCGCCGGCATCGAGGTGGCCCTTGGCCTTCGCGGCGTCGGTGAAGATGCCGGTGGATTCGACGACGACGTCGACGCCGAGGTCGCCCCACGGCAGTGCGGCCGGTCCCTCCTTGACCTCGAGGGCCTTGATCTTGGTGCTGCCGACGACGATCGTGTCGTCGCCTTCGAGGCTGATGTCCTCGGGGAAGCGGCCAAGAATCGAATCGAACCTGAGCAGATGCGCGAGGGTGGCGTTGTCGGTCAGATCGTTGACCGCCACCACCTCGATCTCGGAGCTCTTGCCCTCGGCCTTCTGCGCCGCCAGGGCCCGGTAGAAATTACGTCCGATGCGGCCGAAGCCATTAACGCCTACCCGGATCGTCACTGTTTTCTCCCTTTTTTGCCGTGCTGCTCAACGGCCAGCCTAGTGGTGTGATACCCGCCACGCGCGGTCTGGTCAGAGCACGGCCAGGCTCTGGTCGGCATACGGGTTACCCAGCCATTTCCGTCGCAAGAGTTGCAACGTCCCGTCCTGGTTCAGCTGTTCCTGAGCGACCATGATCCTGGCGAGGAGTTCCTGGTCTTCTAGGCCGACGGCGATGGCGATGTCCTCGACGGAGATGCCCCGCTGGACCACCTCGACGCCTGCGATCGGCTTGACGAGCTCGGTGAGCACCGGGGCGAGCTTCATGAACGCGTCGCAGCCGCCGGACGTCAGGTCGTTGAGCGCCGTGCGGATGTCCCCGTAGTCGTAGACCCGGACACGGGCCGCCTTGCCGTCGGCGACCAACTCCTCGGCGATGGAACGGCTGGTGTTGCCGTGCTGTACGCCGATGGTCAGCCCTACGAGGTCGTCGACGGACCTGAACGGCCGGCAGCCGCGTGGTGTCGACGGCGAGCGACTGACCCGAGATCAGGTAGGGCGGTGCGAATGCCGCTTTCTTCTCCCGCTCCGGTGTGATGGTCGTCCCGGCGGCGACGCAGTCGAACGTGCCGGCGTTCAGCGCGTCGAAGATGTCGTTGAAGTCCGTTCCGTCGTACGGGATGAATTCGACGCCCATGCCGAGCGTCTTTGCGATCTCGGTCATCAGCTCGATGTCCAGTCCCCCATCGTTCGGCATGCCGTTGAACGGTGGATCGGGGAAGGCCGTCCCGACTTTTAATGTCCGCATTGGCTCACGGTAGTTGTTCGAGTTCTGGCCGGGCCTGATCGATTTGGTCATAGGCGTAGGTCACCATGGCCGCCATGGTCATCATCTCACCCTCATTGGCAAGCGATTCGTAAGTCTGGGTGCCGAGGACGTCGCGTAGGTGGGCGATCGCAGCGTTGAACTCCGGTACCGACGGCGCGGCCGTGGGAGCGACGCACGCGAAACCTGCAATCACAGCGGCCGATTCATGGCTTTGAAGCCGGTCGAGAAAAGTCGCCAATATGCCGAGCGCGGCGCGGAGTTGGGCAATGTTGGCCGAATCAAAGTAGTTGCAGATCGCCAACTTGATGTTGTCGAGCGCAGTTAGCTTGTCGCTGGGCTGGGTCTCGGTCCGGAAAAATGTCATGACCATCGCCATCGACAGATATGACACATTGGCCCGATTACCACTCTCTTGGGCGATCACCACACCTCAGGTCTGGACTCCCCGTCGACCAGACCATGCTGAATCGCAATTTCACCGAGGTTGCTGTAGCCGAGAGCATCCTCCAGGCGGCCGAACATGTAGCAGCACGACGCGATCGCATATCATGGCACGCGCCGCGGATGGCCGACGGCGCGAGCCCGCTCGACGAGCTCCTCGGCCCAGGTGACTGGCTCGAAGTTCTCTACCAGAACACCGAACAAGCCGGATTGCGTCACGATGGCGGCGGCGCTATCCAGGTCATCTTGGTCGGCGGCCCAGCGAAATGCCATGCGCAGGTTGGCCAATTCGATAGCGAACCAGTCGTATGCCTCCCGCTGGCGGGGGCTATCCCACACTGCACGCATTTCGGCTTCGCGTCCGGCGAAGTAATGAGAATGCGCCGCACGCGCATCGTTCGCATCGCCGCGGACGGCCAGTTGTTCCTCCGCGAACTGGCGGATCGTCTCCAGCATTGAAAACCGAGTGTGCCCCGACGCGCGGTCGGCGACGAGCAGGGACTTGCGCACCAACGCGTCAAGCAGATCGAGTACGGCGAAATCATCGCCGGTACCGGTTACAGCGCAGGCACTTTCGAGGTCAAAGCCACCGGCGAACACCGAACACCGCTCCAGCGCTGTTCTTTCCGCGTCGGCGAGTAGGTCGTAGGACCACTGCACCGCGTGGCGCAGCGTCTGGTGACGTTCAAGTCCGCGGCGTGACCCCACCAGCAGCCGGAACCGCTGGTCGAGGCGATCACGCACTTCGCCCGCGGTCATCGACGCCATCCTCGATGCCGCCAGCTCAACAGCCAGTGGGATGCCGTCGAGACGGCTGCAGATTTCCGTGACCGTCTTGTCGGCCGAAAAGTCCTGCGAGACACTGCGAGCGCGCTCGACGAAGAGGTCGACAGCCGTGTCGACGTCCAACGATCGCACACGCCATACCTGTTCGTCGGCGACCCCGAGTCCTTCTCGGCTGGTGACCAGAACCCTCACCGTCGCGGACTGCACACGGATCGCTTCGACCAGATCGGCCGCGGCGTCGAGGACATGCTCGCAATTGTCGAATACCAGCAGGCGGACTTCTGTCCTCGAGCGCGACGGCTACCGACTCCGTCACGGTCTTGCCAGGCTGGGGCGAGATGCCAAAAATCGCGGCGACCGCATCGGGAACCGCGGACGGATCGCTCACCGCCGCCAGTTCGAAAAGCCAAACTCCATCGGGGAATTCGGCGCTGACCTGCGTGGCGACCTCCATTGCCGGCCGGGTCTTGCCGACTCCGCCCACGCCGGTCAGGGTGACAAGCCCATGTCCGCGCAGCGCTTCTTTGATCTCGGCAACCTCAGAGTCACGCCCGATGAAGCTGGTCATTGCCGGCCGCAGGTTCCCGGACTGGTATCGAGGGCGCGCAACAGCGGAAACTCCTCACGTAGCCCTGTGCCACGAACCTGAAACAGCCCGACCGGGGTGGGGACATCCCGCAGCCGCCGCGGCCCGAGATCCAACAGGTCGATTCCGCCGATCAGAACCGCCGTCGAGTCGGCCACCAGGATCTGACCGCCGTGACCTGCCGCCATCACACGTGCAGCCCGGTTCAGCACCGCACCGAGGTAGTCGCCGTCCTGCAGGGCCGCCTCACCGGTCGCGATACCCATCCGGACCGGCAGCTCCAACTTCTGCTGCGCGGCAACCGCGGCATCGACGGCGGATCTCGGCGACGCGAACGCCGCGATCACACCATCTCCGGTGTGCTTGAACAACCAGCCGCCCTGCGCCTCAATCGCGCACCGCAGAACCTCGTCATGAGCGGCCAGAGCGGTGCGCATCGCGTCCGCGTCTGTCTCCCACCGACGGGTCGAACCCTCAATATCGGTGAATAGAAACGTCACAACCCCCGATGGAGCCGACACGCACGCAGAATGCCACAGAACGGATGCGAACCGAGCGAATTCAGGCGTCGTCGAGCAGATCAGGGGTCACGGCCGACTCGGTGTCGGGGAGGCCCTCTTGCTTCGCCTTGCGATCGGCCATCGACAGCAGCCGCCGAATACGGCCTGCGACAGCATCTTTCGTCATCGGCGGGTCGGCCAGCCGTCCGAGCTCCTCCAATGACGCCTGCCGGTGCTCGATGCGCAGCTTGCCCGCAGCGGCCAGATGGTCGGGAACGGTGTCGCCGAGGATCTCCAGTGCCCGCTCGACCCGGGCTGCCGCGGCCACCGCGGCCCTCGCCGATCGCCGCAGGTTCGCATCGTCGAAATTGGCCAGCCGGTTCGCCGTCGCCCGCACCTCGCGGCGCATCCGGCGCTCTTCCCACGTCAGACGCGTGTCCTGGGCGCCCATCCGGGTCAGCAGCGCGCCGATGGCCTCTCCGTCACGCACCACGACGCGATCGGCACCACGAACCTCGCGTGCCTTGGCACTGACGCCGAGTCGCCGCGCGGCCCCGACCAGTGCCAGGGCCGCCTCGGGGCCCGGGCAGCTGACTTCCAGTGCCGAGGACCGACCGGGCTCGGTCAGCGAGCCGTGAGCGAGAAACGCCCCGCGCCAGGCCGCCTCCGCATCGGCCACGCTGCCGCCGACGACCTGGGCGGGCAGCCCACGCACCGGACGACCACGAAGATCGAGCAGCCCGGTCTGCCGGGCCAGTGCCTCCCCGTCCTTGGCGACCCGCACCACGTACCGGGTACTCTTGCGAATTCCGCTGGCGGACAACACATGAACGACAGCGTTGTATCCATACAGATCAAAGATGTCCTTGCGCAGCCGGCGGGCGATGATGCCGAGGTCCACTTCGGCCTCGACCACAACGCGACCCGACACGATGTGCAATCCCCCGGCGAACCGCAGCAACGACGACACCTCGGCGCGGCGAGCAGTGACCGAATTGACGACAAGGCGGCTCAGCTCGTCCTTGACCTCGGCTGTCATCGCCACGGGTCGTCACCTTTCGGTCCGTCAACTGTCCGGGCGGGTGCGGGAACCGCAGGCTGCTGGAGGGTCTCGCCGGGCTCCATCCCGCGCAGGCGGATACCCTCCAACGCCGCGGCCAACCTCGCCGGGTCATGTAAAGGTGTACCAGGTCTGGACACCTCAGCAAACTGAACCGTGGCACCCAAAATGGTCGCGGTGCGGCTGAGCTGCTCCCGTTCCCGCTCACTGGGCACCCGAGCAGCATCGACGACGATTTCGTTGACCCTGAACGCCGGCGCATGCTGGGCCAGCACGTGGATGTGCCGCTCGACGGAGAACCCCGCCGTCTCCCCCGGCTCGGCGACCAGGTTGAGCACGAGTGCACGCCGCGCCGGGGTGGCCTGCAGCGCGGCGGCGAGCTCGGGCACAAGGACATGCGGGATGACGCTGGTGAACCACGAGCCCGGGCCGAGTACGACGAGGTCGGCGTTCATGATCGCGTCCACCGCCTGCCGGGTGGCAGGAGGATCGCCCGGCAGTAGCCGCACCCTGCGGACCTTGCCCGGCGTGGTGGCGATCGCCACCTGCCCACGGATCACTCGGCTCATGCGCGGATCCGATTCCAGGCCAGCGACATCCGCCTCGATCTGCAAAGCGATCGGGCACATCGGCAACACGCGGCCCTTGACGCCAAGGATGCGGCTCAATTCGTCAAGTGCGGCAACGGGATCGGCAAGCACCTCGTTGAGCCCAGCCATCAACAGGTTGCCGATGGGATGGCCGGCCAGTGCGCCGCTGCCACCGAATCTGTGCTGAAGTATGGTCGCCCACAACCGCCCATGCGGACTGTCGGATGCCAAGGCCGCCAACGCCATTCGCAGATCTCCCGGCGGCACCACATCGAGTTCTCCCCGCAGCCGTCCCGATGATCCGCCATCGTCGGCAACCGTTACCACGGCAGTGACATGCGGAGTGAGCCTGCGAGCGGCCGACAACGTGGCATAGAGCCCATGGCCGCCGCCCAGCGCGACAATCCGCGAACTCATTCGCGGCCCAGATCCCGGTGCAGCACCCGCACCGTGAGTTGCTCACCGCCCTGCAGTCGTCCCGCCAGCGCCTCGGCCATCGCAACACTGCGATGCTTTCCGCCGGTGCAGCCGATCGCAACGGTCATGTAGCGCTTCCCCTCCCGGCGATACCCCTTGATGACGAGGTCCAGCAGCCGATGGTAGGTGTCGAGAAACTCCGCCGCGCCGGGTTGGCTCAAGACGTACTCGCGGACGTCCGGATGTTGGCCGGTGTGCCGCCGCAGTTCGTCCACCCAGTGCGGGTTCGGTAAAAATCGGACGTCCATCACCGTGTCCGCATCCATAGGCAGCCCGTACTTGTAGCCGAAAGACTCCACGGTGACGCTGGTGTCCGCGACCGTCTCGTCGCCGAAGGCTCCTTCAATGCTTTCCCGCAGCGCAGGAACAGGCAACGTCGAGGTGTCGATGATCAGGTCGGCCGTCGCCCGCACCGGCGCCAACATGGCGCGCTCGGCCGCGATGCCTTCGGCGAGCGTCTGGTTACCCTGCAGCGGATGGCTGCGACGGTTCTGCTCGTAGCGGCGCACAAGGATGTCGTCGGAGGCCTCAAGGAACAACACTCGCGGCCTGATGCCACGAGTCGCCAAATCCGTACGCACCCAATCCAAATCACCGGTGAAGCCGCGAGACCGCACATCCATCACCACCGCCAGCTGGGTGATCCGCGAGCCGGCCGCCAGTCCCAGGTCGACCATGCGGGCGATGAGCTCGGGCGGCAGGTTGTCGGCCACATACCAGCCGAGGTCCTCGAGAACCTTGGCCGCGGTGCCGCGTCCCGCCCCCGAGAGCCCGGTGACCAGCACGACGTCGATCCCTGATTCCGCGTCCGTGTCGCGGGTCCCGTCCTGGCCCCGCAAATCCTCACCCGTGTTCTGATCCGTCATCCCGATGCCCTGCTCTGATCATCGCCGATTACCGCAGCGGGCGCTGACGAATCGGCCGCTACACCGAGCGCTTCCAGGACGGCCTTGGCGGTCGCGACACCGATCCCGGGCACAGACGTGATCTCCTCGACGCTGGCCTGCCTCAGCCGAGCCACCGAGCCGAAGTGGGTGACCAGCGCTTTTCGCCGGTGCTCCCCCAGCCCACGAACCGTGTCCAGCGCCGATGCCGTCATACGCTTGGACCGCTTGCTTCGGTGATAGCTGATTGCGAATCGGTGCGCCTCGTCGCGCACCCGCTGCAGCAGGTAGAGCCCTTCACTGTTGCGGGGCATGATCACCGGGTCGGGCTCCGACGGCACCCACACCTCTTCCAACCGCTTGGCCAGTCCGATGACGGCGACGTCGGTCACGCCGAGCTCGTCGAGCACAGCCGCGGCCGCATTCACCTGTGGCGCGCCGCCGTCGACGACGAAGAGATTCGGCGGATAGGCGAACCTTCGTGATTTCCCCTCGGCGGTAAGCACACTGGTGTTCTGCAGATCGGAGACGTGTCGCGCGAACCGTCGCCGCGTCACCTCCCCGATGGATGCCACGTCGTTGGAGCGTCCCTCACCCGCGGCCTCCCGGATTGCATAATGACGGTAATCCGACTTGCGCGGCAGACCGTCCTCGAACACCACCAGTGACGCCACCACATCTGTGCCCTGCACGTGGCTGATATCAACACATTCGATACGCAGTGGTGCATCGGCGAGCCCCAACGCCTCCTGAATGCTCTGCAGCGCAGCTGATCTCGCGGTGAAGTCACCGGCCCGCTTGAGTTTGTGCTGCGTCAGCGCATCCTGCGCGTTGCGCTTGACGGTCTCTGCAAGGGCCTTCTTGTCGCCCCGCATCGGCACCCGTAGCGCCACCCTCGATCCGCGTAGCTGGCACAGCCAGGTTTCGAGTTCATCGACGTTGGCCGGCATGACCGGGACAAGGATCTGACGTGGCACGGGGTTCGTCGACTCGTCGGCTGCGCCATCCAACGCCACCTGGTCACCGTAGAACTGCGTGAGGAATTGTTCGACAAGATGTGCCTGGCCGGAATCCTCGGGATCACCGGACTTCTCGACGATCCAGCCCCGCTGCCCCCTGACCCGTCCACCGCGGACATGGAACACCTGTACGGCGGCCTCGAGATCGTCATCGGCGAATGCCACCACGTCGGCGTCGGTGCCGTCGCCGAACACCACCGTCTGCTTCTCCAGCGCGCGCTTGAGCGCGGAGATGTTGTCGCGCAGCCGTGCCGCCCGCTCGAAGTCGAGCGTTTGTGCGGCATCGTTCATCTGGTGTTCCATGTCGCGCGCCAGCCGGTCCGTCTTCCCCGACAGGAAGTCGCAGAAGTCGAGCACGATCTTCCGGTGCTCTTCAGCGGAGACGCGGCCGATACACGGCGCGGAGCATTTATCGATATAGCCCAGTAGGCACGGCCGGTCGATCTGCTTGTGCCGCTTGAACACACCCGCCGAACAGGTGCGGGACGGGAACACTCGGGTGAGCAGATCAAGCGTCTCGCGGATCGCCCACGCGTGCGAGTACGGCCCGAAATAGCGAACCCCTTTGCGGCGCGGGCCGCGGTAGACCATCAGCCGGGGGTACTCCTCGTTCAACGTCACCGCCAGCACCGGGTAGGACTTGTCATCCCGATACCGGATGTTGAACCGTGGATCGAATTCCTTGATCCAGTTGTACTCCAGCTGCAGCGCCTCGACTTCGGTGTTCACCACCGTCCACTCGACGCTGCCTGCCGCCATCACCATCTGACGCGTCCGCGGCGCCAGCCCCGAGATGTCGGCGAAGTAGGAGTTCAGCCGGCTGCGGAGGCTCTTGGCCTTGCCGACGTAGATGACGCGGCCGTGCGGATCGCGAAACCGGTAGACGCCGGGTTCGACGGGGATCGACCCGGGCGCCGGTCGGTACGTCGCTGGATCGGGCACGGATTCCAGGTTACTGCCGGTGTCGGACGGCCTTGATGAACTACCGTCGAGTCATGCGGATTCCGTCCCTTCGGAAAGCGACGGCCCCGCTGGCGGGGGTCGTATTGGTGCTGGCCGGATGTGCCGCCCAGGAAAATGCACCTCCCGCTCCCGCGGGCCCCTGCGAGATCGTCGCCAACGGCACCCCGACGCCGAAGACATCCGAGGCGGCGCAGGCCCGCTCTTCCGACACGTCCACTAACCCCGAGGTCGCCACCGGCTACCGCAAGGACATGACCGCGGTGCAGACCGCGCGCTACGCGGTCGCCACGGCCAACCCTCTGGCCACCCAGACGGCATGCGAGGTGCTGAAGAACGGTGGAACGGCCGCCGACGCGGTGATCGCCGCCCAGGCCGTGCTGGGGCTGGTCGAGCCACAGGCCTCCGGGATCGGGGGCGGCGGGTTCCTGCTCTACTACGACGCCCAGTCGAACTCCGTGCAGGCTTACGACGGCCGCGAGGTCGCTCCCGCCGCTGCGAGCGAGAACTACCTGCGCTGGATTTCCGACACGGACCGCAGCGCGCCCAGACCCGACGCGCGGGCGTCCGGCCGATCCATCGGCGTGCCCGGCATTCTGCGGATGCTGATGGATCTCCACCACCAGCACGGAAAGACCGCATGGCGCGACCTCTTCAATCCGGCCGTAACGCTGGCCGACGACGGCTTCGAGATCAGCCCGCGGCTGGCTGCCGCCGTCGCCGACGCCGCGCCACAGCTGCGCGTCGACCGGGAGTCCGCCGCGTACTTCCTCAACCCCGACGGCAGCCCCAAGACGACCGAAGCCAAACTCACCAACCCGGCATACTCAAAGACGTTGGGCGTCATTGCATCTGACCCTCAGTCGTTCTATACCGGCGACATCGCGCGCGACATCGTCAAGGCCGCCACCGACACCTCCGGTGACCGCACCCCCAGCCTGATCACGACGGGCGACATGGCCGGCTACACCGCGAAACAACGCTTACCGGTGTGCGGCCCCTACCGCGGCAAGGAGGTCTGCGGGATGCCCCCGCCCTCTTCTGGTGGCATCGCGATAATCGCCACGTTGGGCATGCTCGAGCACTTCAACATGGCCGAGCACAAGCCAACCGACATGGACCTCAACGGTGGCAAGCCCTCCGTCACGGGCGTCCACCTGATCTCGGAAGCCGAGCGACTGGCCTATGCCGATCGTGACAAGTACGTCGCAGACACCGATTTCGTGCCGCTCCCGGGTGGCACGCCCAACACACTTCTCAACAGCGACTACCTGGCCGCGCG
The DNA here is from genome assembly GCA_963804905.1 of uncultured Actinomycetota bacterium. Classification (GTDB taxonomy): domain Bacteria; phylum Actinomycetota; class Actinomycetes; order Mycobacteriales; family Mycobacteriaceae; genus Mycobacterium. Next base: position 179,483 of record CAWDSB010000017.1, read on the forward strand.
GGCTGCATTGATCTCCGAACAGCACACCATGGGCACCGCGAAGCCCGGCGAGTTCGGGGCATCCCCGTCGTCCGCGGTGCCCGTCCCCGAGCATGGCACCAGCCAGATCAGCGTCGTCGACGCACAGGGCAACGCCGCCGCGCTGACGACATCCGTTGAGTCGGCGTTCGGGTCGTACCACATGGTCGACGGCTTCATATTGAACAATCAGCTGACCGACTTCGCGGCCGAGCCGGTTGGGCCGGATGGCGTTGCGGTGGCCAACCGAGTCGCGCCGGGAAAGCGGCCGCGCAGCACGATGGCGCCCACGTTGATATTCGACAAGTCCGGCACTGCCCGCGGTCCGCTGTATTCGACGCTGGGTTCACCGGGCGGGGCGGTGATCATCCAATTCGTTGTGAAAACCGTTGTGGGCATGCTTGATTGGGGAATGGATCCGCAGCAAGCGGTGGGCATGGTGGACTTCGGCGCGGCCAACTCGCCCAAGACGAACGTTGGTGGCGAGCATCCCGACATCGACACGGCCGACAACGGCGACCATGATCCGCTGGTGCAGGGATTGCGCGCACTCGGCCACCAGGTCGATCTCGCCGACCAGTCCAGCGGGCTGTCTGCGATCGTGCGCGGATCCCCCGGCTGGACCGGTGGGGCGGATCCGCGCCGCGAGGGGCTGGTGATGGGCGACCACCGGTGACAGCGCGAGTCACCCGACTGACCGAATCAGACTGGCGACTGTTCGCCGGCGTCCGGCTACGGGCGCTGACCGACTCTCTCGGCGCAGACGACCCGCAGTATCGGCAGGAGTCTTCTTTCACCGCCGCGCAGTGGCGCAGGCGGCTTCGCGATCACGCGCAGTTCGCCGCACTGCTCGGCGACCGCCCGGTCGGGTTGATCGGTGCACAGCAAGAGAACGCCGAAACGGTTTACCTGTACTCACTTTGGCTCGATCCCGCCGCCCGCGGCCACGGGCTGGCCCGACCTCTGGTCGCAGCGGCGGTGGATTGGGCCCGCGGCCGGCGAGCGCGCATCGTCACGCTCAGGGTGGCGAGAGACAACGCCGTTGCCAGGGGCGTGTACGAGAGCCTCGGCTTCGCAACGGCCGACGGCAGCGCTGATATCCGCGATGAAGTTGCGATGTCGCTCAGTGTGGGCTGAGATCCGGCCGATACCTGGCCAGTAGGCCGCGCACACTGTCCATCGCGGCGACGGCTCGCTCCTTGTCAACGGTCTGGATCGCCATCACCGGGATGTACTCGTCGTCGGGCAGGTCCACCCGCGCCCACCGCGCGCCTTGCGGAAAGGTCACGTCGACCACATCGGACCACGGAATCAATCGGTAGCCGAACAGGTTTCGCACCGCCACCCCCTGTGCACCGACCCGCAAGCGGGGCCGGGCGAACAGTAGCACCGCACCGGCTAGGACGACACCGAGCAGGGCGATCGCCACCTGGTCGGCGGTCTGGAAGACGACACCGGTAGACGAAATCTTCAGCAGTACACCGACGGTGACATGTGCGGCCAGGATCACCGCCGCAGCACCGTATGCGAAGTACGGTGTCAGATGCGGCCGTACCTCGAGATCCCAGTCGCTCATGACCGCCGGCGCAGGTCGCGCAGCGTCAGCGCGGTTGACAGCGCGGCCGCGGCGGCCTGAGCGCCTTTGTCTTCGCTCGAGTCGGGCAGCCCAGCGCGGTCCAGTGCCTGCTGCTCGGTGTTGGTGGTCAGCACGCCGTTGGCGACCGGGGTGGAGGAGTCCAGCGATACCCGCGTCAGGCCCTGGGTGACGGCATCACACACGTAGTCGAAATGCGGTGTCTCCCCGCGGATCACCACACCAAGGGCGACGACGGCATCGTGGCTGGCCGCCAGTGCCTGTGCGACCACCGGTATTTCGATGGCTCCCAGCACCCGGACAACCGTGGGGTTGTCGATGCCGGCATCAGCGGCCACCTTGCGGGCTCCGTCGAGCAACGCGTCACAGATGGTCGTGTGCCAGGTGCTGGCCACGATCGCCAGCGTCACGTCGGACGCGTCGAGCTGTGGCAGGTCGGGGACTCCGGCGCCTCCGCTCAATCGCGGGCTCCGGCGCTCACAGGGCCCTTTTTTGTCGCGGCTACACCGCAAGCAGCTCCGCCGCTCACAGTGCTCCCCCGAATTCGCCCGGCACAACCTCGTCGTAGTCGTCAAGCCCGATCAGGTCGTGGCCCATCCGGTCACGTTTGGTCATCAGGTACCGAATGTTCTCGGCGTTGGCCCGCACCGGCAGCGGCACACGCTCGATGATGTGCAGGCCGTAGCCGTCCAAGCCGACCCGCTTGGCCGGGTTGTTGGTGAGCAGCCGCATCGATCGCACGCCGAGGTCGACAAGGATCTGCGCGCCGATCCCATAATCGCGCGCATCGGCGGGCAGGCCCAGCTTGAGGTTCGCATCGACGGTGTCGTCGCCTGCGTCTTGCAGCTGGTAGGCCTGCAGCTTGTGCATCAGCCCGATGCCCCGGCCCTCATGGCCACGCATGTACAGCACCACGCCGCGGCCCTCTCGGGCAACCATCGCCAGCGCGGCGTCCAGCTGCGGGCCGCAATCGCAGCGACGGGATCCGAATACGTCACCGGTCAGGCACTCGGAGTGCACCCGCACCAGCACGTCATGTCCGTCGCCGTGCGGTCCGGCGATATCGCCACGGACGAGCGCGACGTGCTCGACGTCTTCGTAGATGCTGGTGTAACCGACGGCACGAAACTCGCCGTGTCGGGTCGGGATACGGGCCTCGGCAACGCGCTCAATGTGCTTTTCGTGCTTGCGGCGCCACTCGATGAGATCGGCGATCGAAATCAGCGCGAGGTTGTGCTCGTCGGCGAAGACCCGAAGCTCATCGGTCTGCGCCATCGCGCCCTCGTCCTTCTGGCTGACGATTTCGCAGATCGCGCCCGCCGGTTGCAGACCGGCCATCCGGGCTAGGTCGACGGCTGCCTCGGTGTGGCCGGGCCTGCGCAGCACTCCGCCGTCCTTGGCTCGCAACGGGACGACGTGGCCCGGCCGGGTGAAATCCTCGGCGACGCTGTTCGGGTCGGAGAGCAGCCGCATGGTGGTCGCGCGGTCGGACGCCGAGATGCCGGTGCCGACGCCGTCTTTCGCGTCGACGGTCACGGTGTAGGCGGTGCCGTGCTTGTCCTGGTTCACCGCATACATCGGTAGCAGTCCGAGCTTGTCGCAGATCGCGCCGTTCAGCGGGACACACAGATACCCCGAGGTGTATCGGACCATGAACGCGACGAGTTCGGGGGTGGCCATTTCGGCCGCGAAGATGAGGTCTCCCTCGTTCTCCCGGTCCTCATCATCGATGACGACGACGGCCTTACCCGCCGCGATGTCGGCAACCGCCCGTTCGACGGAGTCCAACCTCGTCATCATCGCCACCTTTGCCGGGTTCCGGCCGGAACCATCGTCGCCTTATCCAGTATGAACCACGACGAAGTGGCGATTATTGCTCGCCTGGTTTAGCAGGGGTCGCCAGGAGGCGTGTAGTACGGCACACCCTCGACCGTGTAGCACGGCACCTCGCCCGGAATGTACGGGTCGTCGGCGGCCGCTATGGCCGCGCCGGTCGCGACATCACCGGCGATGTTGGTGCACCCGCCGACGCCGACGTGACGTCCGTGCGCACCGGCGCAAATGTCGGCCTGCGCCACCGGCGCTATGGCGATCGGCGCCACGGCCGCCGCCGCCGCGGCTGTCAAAAGCGTTGCTGCCAGCTTCTTCATCACATGATTCCTTCTGGTCGACCCGGCCCACCCGTATTATCGCGTCCGCCGATTCCGGGTGTCGGGAATTCATTCTTTCTCTTGCATCAGCCGGAGGCCGGCTCAACCAGAAAAGAGCCCCAAGCGGCTGCCGTCACGATTTCCGGCCCACGATGGACCTCACCGTTTGGACAGCCGCGACGACGGCGGCCAACACGGAAAGCAGGTCGTGTGACGTGATTCCGTGGTTCTGACCGAGAACGACGAGGACGCGTCCCTCGAACGACTTATCGGCGAATGGCCAGAGGGCGGCGAAGACCACGACGGAAAGGATCGACGCCCAAGTCGGCCTCGCCAAACACCACGCAAGAGAAGCAAAAAGAGCATTCAACGCCAACACGCTGTGTCGCCAATCGCCGTTCACAGAAGTACCAGCTACGCCGGCGTCTTCGGTGAGGGTACGACAACCTGGCTATCGCTATGAAAGGCAGTACGGCGGTGGCCGACGGCTTGTACTCAGCCGATTGTGTGGCATGTGTTGAGTGGCGATGCCGCACTTGTTGCAGAACTTGTGAGTCCGGCGACATCGCCGTGCCGCACGACCCACACGGCAATTCCGCCGCTGTCAGCGCACCGCCACCATCCGCGCTGGGTCCACGTCAGTATCGTTTCACCGCTGGTCAACGATGATCCGCCAATATCGCCGTGCCACCTCCGAATCGAAGCTGCGAACCCTCGCATCTCGTCTAGTCAGAGACAGCGTTCACGAAAATCGCGGAGAAGAAATTCCCGCCGCAGGCGAAGTAGCGGATTGCTACCGTCATAAAAATAGCCAACTGTGAGGGTGAGCGCGGTGAGCATCGACTACAAGCACGACGCCCACATCGTCACGATCACTAGTCGACCAGCCTGGACGCGGAACTCGCTCGACATGGAGCACTTCCGCGACCTCGCCCACGCCTGGGCTGCCTTCGCGACGATGAGAGGCGTGGGTCGCCGTCGTAACCGGTGTCGGTCGGACTTCTGCACCGGAGCGGACCTCAAGCAATTCATCCAGAACTGACTGGCGAGCTTCCGCAACCTCACGGTAGGACAAACTGGATGCGATTCATGCCGTCCTGCATCGCTTGCCCGGTGCAGAGCCGATGCATCGCCGCTGTGAACGGCGTGTGCGTCGCGGCGGCATGGCAGATGCTCAGCTCGACCGACATCCGCGTCGCCGTCCAGAACAGGTCGTGCGGATCGAGCACAAACACGCTCCTTCAGGGGCGGTAACCGGGCTCCCCGCCACTCCTTAACTGCTTCTTGCGTCAACGTACAGCGTGGTTGCGGCGCGCCTGGCGATTGGCGACAAACGGGTCGTAGGTCGAAGGGTTATGCGCGAGCCTACGCTACGCCGAGCGCATCGCGGCTAACGCGCCACTGGCTGTCTACGCGACGCAGCGGTCAGCGGTCGAGGGGCTGGCGCTCGAACTCGAAGCCGCGTTCGACAACGAAACCCGGCACAGCGACCGTGTCTTCGCGACCGAGGATGCCAAGGAGGACCTCGCGCCTTCGCCGAGAAGCGAGCGCCCAGTGGCACGCCACTGAGCCAGCATGAAACCAGCCGTCGCCCGGAAGTTCGACCGTCTGGTAGACGCCAGATATGTTTGACCTGCAGCGCTATGCCGCCGCCATGTAGGACTGCAGGCAGTGTCCCTGCTGGTAGGGCCATCTTTCTGCTCATCAGCCGTTCAACATATTTCGCGATCACGTCGACCTCGAGGTTGACCTGCGTGCCGACCGTCGCCTGGCCGAGTGTGGTCAGGGACAGCGTGGTGGGGATCAGTGACACCTCGAACCAGTCGTGACCCAGGCCGGAGACGGTCAAGGACACCCCGTCGACTGTGATCGACCCCTTCTCGACGACGTAGCGCGACAGCGCGGTGGGCAGCGCTATTCGCACCACCTCCCAGTGCTCGGAAGGTGTGCGCGCGATCACATGCGCAGTGCCGTCGACGTGGCCCTGCACGATATGGCCGCCCAGCCTGCTGTTCACCGCCGCGGCCCGTTCGAGGTTCACGCGGCTGCCGACGCCCGCGCTGCGCAGGCTCGACCGGTCCAGCGTCTCCCTCATCACATCGGCGCTGAATTCACCGCCTGCCAGCACCTCGACCACCGTCAGGCAGACGCCGTTGACGGAGATGGAGTCGCCATGGCCGGCGTCGGCGGTGACGACCGGTCCCCGGATGACGAACCGTGCAGCGTCCGCGAGGTCTTCCTTGCCGACGACCTCGCCCAGCTCTTCAACGATTCCGGTGAACACGCCAAACAGGGTACGCAGCGCCACCCTCTACGATGCACTCATGCAGACGCGCCCCAAAAACGCAGTCCGATCCGTTTGGCCAATACTCACCATTCTTTTCGCAGCCGCGGTCCTTCTTGCAGGCTGTTCGTCATCTTCGGGGGAGAAGTCGTCCGAATCGCTGCCGGACGCGGCGACGCTGCTCAAGGATTCCAACACGGCGACCCGTGCACTCAAGAGCGTGCACCTCGAGCTGGCCGTGCAAGGCGAGATCAAAGACCTGCCCATCAAGACCCTCGGCGGCGATCTGACCAACGTCCCCGCCGTCGCCGCCCAGGGCAAGGCGAAGCTCCTCTTCCAGGGCAGTGATGTGGACGCCAATTTCGTCGTCATCGACGGGACCCTCTTCGTCGCGCTCTCCGGCGACAGCTACATCGATCTGGGTCCGGCCGCCGATGTCTACGACATCGCAGCGATCTTGAACCCGGATACCGGTTTGGCCAACGTGCTGGCCAACTTCAGCGATCCGAAGTCCGAAGGCACCGAAACCATCAACGGCGTGGAGACCGTCAAGGTGACCGGTCAGGTCAGTGCCGATGCGGTCAACAAGATCGCACCGCCGATCGCGGCGACCGGACCGGTACCGGGCACGGCGTGGATCGAAAAGGACGGCGATCACAAACTCGTGCAGGCGAAGTTGGAGCCGTCGGCCGGCAATAGCGTTCAGATGACGTTGTCTGATTGGGACAAGCCGGTCACCGTCACCAAGCCAGCGGTGTGATGACGGGCGCCGCGCCGATGCAATCGAGCCGGAGCCGCAGAATCGCGATCACCGCGGGCAGTCTCGCGGTACTCCTCGGTGCCCTCGACACCTACGTCGTGGTCACGATCATGACCGACATCATGAAAGACGTCGGCATCGCTATCAACCAGATCCAACGCGTCACGCCGATCGTCACCGGTTATCTGCTCGGCTACATCGCGGCGATGCCACTGCTGGGCCGGGCGTCGGACCGGTTCGGCCGCAAGATGCTGCTGCAGGTCAGCCTCGCGGGCTTCGCGATCGGCTCGATCATCACCGCGATGTCTACCGACCTGACGGTCCTGGTGGTCGGCCGCGTCGTACAGGGCGCCGCCAGCGGTGCGCTGCTACCGGTCACATTGGCGCTTGCGGCTGACCTGTGGGCGTCTCGCAACCGGGCGGGTGTGCTCGGCGGAATCGGCGCGGCGCAGGAACTGGGCAGCGTGCTCGGGCCGATGTATGGCATCGCATTGGTGTGGGTGTTCCACCACTGGCAGTCCGTGTTCTGGGTCAACGTGCCGCTGGCGGTGATCGCGATGGCGATGATCCACTTCAGCCTGCCGTCGAAGCAGAAGTCGGAGACGCCCGAAAAGGTCGACGTCGCAGGCGGCGTGCTGCTGGCGATCACGCTCGGGCTGATCGTCGTCGGCATGTACAACCCGGCGCCGGACGGCAAGCAGGTACTGCCCAGCTATGGTCCTCCATTGCTGATCGGGGCGCTGGTCGCCGCGGTCGCGTTCTTCGTGTGGGAACGCTTCGCCAAGACCCGGCTGATCGAGCCCGCAGGGGTGCACTTCCGGCCGTTCCTGGCCGCTCTCGCTGCGTCGCTGACCGCCGGCGCCGCGCTGATGGTGACGCTCGTCAACGTCGAGTTGTTCGGCCAGGGCGTGCTCGGACAGGACCAGAACGAAGCGGCGTTTCTATTGCTGCGCTTCTTGATCGCGCTGCCCATCGGCGCGCTGCTCGGCGGCTGGATCGCCACCAGGGTCGGCGACCGCGCGGTGGCCTGTGTCGGCCTGCTGATCGCCGCGGGCGGCTACTACTTGATCGCGCAGTGGCCCATCGACCTGCTGGCTGCCCGTCACGACCTTGGCTTCATCAGCCTGCCCGTGCTCGATACCGATCTGGCGATCGCCGGACTCGGTCTTGGCCTGGTGATCGGCCCGCTGACATCGGCGACCCTGCGGGTGGTGCCGTCGGCGCAGCACGGCATCGCCTCCGCGGCGGTGGTGGTGTCCCGGATGATCGGCATGCTGGTGGGCATTGCGGCGCTGAGCGCGTGGGGCCTCTACCGGTTCAACCAGATTTTGCAGTCGCTGCCCAACCCACCGGCCGACAGTTTGGCCGCGAAGCTCGCCGGTCAGGCAGCGAAGTACAAGACCGCGTTCGCCATGCAGTACGGCGAGATGTTCGGAATCACCGCGATCGTCTGCCTCGTCGGCGCCATCGTGGCGTTGTTCATCAGCGGGCGCGGGGAGCATGCCGAGGAGCCCGAGGAATCCGTCCCTGCAGTCGAGGCAGACGACGAGCCGACCGCGATGATCGACGCGCCGACGCGGGCGTTACGCAGGCCGACGCCGGCACAGCCGCAGGCGTTCGAAGGCTCGACGCGGAGCCCGGACCAGACGGTGCGGATCCCGCGTCGACAGCCCGGGCCGCCGGGACCGCCGCCTGGGCGGCACGGGCCACCGCGCTAGGCGTCAGCAGCGCTCGACGCCGCGCTGGATCAGCCGCGGCGGGGCGGCAACCTCGGCCCCTTCTTCGTCGCCGACGCCCAACGCGTCGCAGATAAGGGCCTTGAGGTTTCTGGGATCAAAAGGGCGAATGTTGAGCCAGTCCTGCATTGCAGTCACGCTCGTGTTCCTTTGTTCGTGCTCACCTGCGCGCAACTCGTCGGTGAAAGCGCGATGTGCCAGGCCTGACGCCCGACTCGTTGCGAGTCTACCGGCCCGATCCGACAGAACCGGGGTCACGACAGGCGATGTTTCACAGTAGTTTTCGTCACATTCGTGTCCATCGGGCAAACATCCGGCGGGAGCCGGCCGAATCTCGGTAGCGTCACCACATGCTGAGGGTCACGTTGCGCGACCTGCAATGGCGAAGACGACGCTTCGTCATCGCGATCGTCGGCACCAGCCTGGTCTTTGCGATGACCCTCGTTCTCACCGGCCTCTCCAACGGCTTCCGCGTGGAAGCCAACGACACCGTCGACGCGCTGGGCTTCGACGCGTACATCGTGCGGTCCGGACCGGCGGGCCCGTTTGTCGGCTCGCCGCCGTTTCCCGAAGCCGAAGTCGCGAAGGTCACAAGGATCCCCGGTGTCACCGCCGCCGCCCCGCTGGTCTTCACGACGACCACCGCCCCTGACGGCGAGTCGACAAGGAATGTGAACGTGTTCGGCGCGCCCGCACAGGGTCCCGGCATGCCTGTAATCGCCACGGGTCGAGCACCATCCGGGGCCGACGAGGCCGCCGTCTCGAGCACGGTCGGCAGCGACATCGGTGACGAGCTCGAAATCGGCTCGCGCTCAATGAAAGTCGTCGGCGTCGTCGACGACTCCACCGCTCTCGCTGGGCAACCCAATGTGTTCTTGACCGTCGCAGGCGCACAGCAGATCGGCTACGGCGATCAACCCATCGTGTCGTCCATCGGGCTCCGCGGGACGCCCACGGCGGTACCCGGCGGCTATCGGGTCATCGACCGCACCGGCGCCGTCGATGACCTGATGCGACCGATGAAAGCGGCGGTCGCCGCGATCACGCTGATTGCGGTGCTGTTGTGGGTGGTGGCCGCACTGATCGTCGGCTCGGTCATCTACCTCTCTGCATTGGAACGCACCCGAGACTTCGCGGTGCTCAAGGCCGTTGGCGTCTCGACGCGCTCGGTGCTCGCCGGGCTGTGCCTACAGGCAATCATCGTAGCGGTGGTCGCCGCGATACTGGGTGGCCTGCTTTCGCTGTTGCTCGTGCCTGTGTTCCCGATGCGTGTGGTGGTGCCGGCGTCGGCGTTCATGCTGTTGCCGGTCGTCGCAGTGCTGATCGGTCTGCTGGCGAGTGTCGCGGGGTTACGGCGAGCGGTGACCGTCGACCCCGCGCTCGCCTTCGGGGGGCCCTGAGGCATGGGGAGTCTGCACATCAACGACCTGGTGGTCGAGTACTCCAGCGGCGGATACGCGGTCCGCCCCATCGACGGCCTCGATCTCGAGGTGAACGCGGGTTCGCTGGCGCTGCTGCTCGGACCGAGCGGCTGCGGGAAGACCACGCTTCTGTCGTGCCTCGGCGGAATCCTTCGCCCGACGTCGGGGCGCATCGCACTCGACGATGTCGACGTCACCAAGCTCGACGCGCGGGAGCTCACCATCTACCGGCGCCGCACGGTCGGCATCGTGTTCCAGGCGTTCAACCTGCTCGCCAGCCTCACGGCGCTCGAGAACGTGATGGTGCCGCTGGACGCCGCGGGCATGAAAGGCCGTGAGGCACGCCAGCGCGCCGAGGAACTACTGGAGCGGGTAGGCCTGAAGGACCGGATGCGACACCGTCCCGGCGACCTCAGCGGCGGACAGCAACAACGTGTCGCCGTCGCCCGCGCGATCGCGCTCGACCCGCCGTTGATCTTGGCTGACGAGCCCACCGCGCACCTCGATTTCATCCAGGTCGAAGAGGTACTGCGACTGATCCGCGAACTCGCGTCCGGCGAGCGCCTTGTCGTCGTCGCGACCCATGACACCCGCATGCTTCCGCTGGCCGACCGCGTCGTGGAACTGGTGCCGCACGTCGCAACGACGGACCGACCGCCGGAGACGGTCCGCCTCACACCGGGCTCGGTGCTTTTCGAGCAGGGCTCGATGGGCGACCTCATCTACGTTGTCAGCGAAGGCGAACTCGATATCGTCCGCGAACTCGCCGGTGGAGGCGAGGAACAGCTGCGCGTCGCGACCGCGGGTGACTATTTCGGTGAGATCGGCACACTGTTCGGATTGCCCCGCTCGGCGACCGTTCGGGCGCGCACCGACGCGGAGGTGATCGGGTACACCGGGAAGGCGTTCCGCGAGCGCCTCGGACCGGCAGGCGTGCGCGATGTGATCGAGGGGCGCGAACTCGACATCGGGAAATCCTGACCGCCTGATCCCTGATTGCGCGCCCTCGCACGTGGGTATGTGGCGCGTAGGCATCAATTGACGGGAGGTAAATCGTGGCAACGAAATTGGAAGGCAAGCGCATCGCTTTCTTGGTCGCACCGGAAGGTGTCGAGCAGGTCGAACTGACCGAGCCATGGAAGGCCGTGGAAGAGGCAGGCGGGAAACCCGAGCTGGTGTCGACCGAGGTCGGCAAGGTCCAAGCGTTCAACCACTTGAGCCCCGCCGACACGTTCGAAGCCGACAAGGCGGCCGACAGCGTGACGGCATCCCAATACGACGGCCTGGTGCTGCCCGGCGGTGTCGCGAATCCAGACTTCCTCCGCGGCAACGCATCGGCGGTGCAGTTCACCAGGAGTTTCTTCGATTCCGGGAGGCCGGTCGCGGCCATCTGCCATGCCCCGTGGACGATGATCGACGCCGACGTGGTGCGCGGCCGAATGGTCACCTCGTGGCCGACTCTGCGCACCGACCTTCTCAATGCGGGCGCCAACTGGGTCGACGAAGAGGTGGTGGTCTGCTCACGTGGCCCGAACACCCTGGTGACCAGCCGCAAGCCCGACGATCTGCCCGCCTTCTGCGAGATGTTGGTCGGCACCTTCTCCGCGGGTCGCTGAGTCCTCTTGGTTCGCGCAGAAGTCGTGCCGAAACCCGGCCCGCAAACGCGCGGGCGTCGGTAACGTCGATTCCATGCTGATCGCCGCGCTGCGCGACATGCAGTGGCGAAAGCGGCGCTTCGTCATCGCGATCCTGTCCACCGCCATCATCTTTGGCATGACGCTCGTTCTCACCGGGCTGGCGAACGGGTTCCGGGCCGAGGCCAAGCGCACCGTCGACTCGCTCGGCGTCGATGTCTTCCTGGTCAAGGACGGCGCATCGGGCCCGTTCGTCGGCGCCACGCCATTCGCGCCGGTCGACCTGCGACGGATCGCTTCAACCCCTGGCGTTGAGGCGGCGGCACCGCTCGTGTACGCCGGTGGCACGGTCACGCTGGGCGATGCGACCCGAAATGCCGACCTGTTCGGCGCCCCTGAGCGTGGACCGGGCATGCCCGCCCTGTCGGAGGGTAGGGCGCCCGTAACTCCCGACGAGGTCGCGGCGTCGAGCACGCTCGAGCGCAACATAGGCGAGGACATCCAAATCGCTTCGCGCAGGCTGCGCATCGTCGGCATCGCGGACAACTCCACGGCCCTGGCCAACCTGCCCAACATCTTCCTCACCACGGAAGGCGCTCAGCAGTTGGTGTACGGCGGCCAAGGACTGGTCGCATCGATCGGGATTAAAGGCACACTCGATCAAGTGCCTGCCGGCTACAAGGCCATCGACCGCGACGGTGCGATCGCCGATCTGCTTCGACCGCTGAAGGTGGCGGTCAACTCCATCACGATTGTTGCGGTTCTGCTCTGGGTGGTCGCGGCGTTGATCGTGGGATCGGTCATCTATCTGTCCGCGCTCGAGCGCCTGCGGGACTTCGCGGTGTACAAGGCGATTGGCGTCCCGACGGGTTCGATCGCGGCCGGACTGGGCCTGCAGGCGATCGTGGTCGCACTGTCCGCAGTCGTTGTGGGCGTCGTTCTTTCGGCGTTGCTCGGACCGATCTTCCCGATGCAGGTCATCGTCCCGGCCTACGCCTACGTCGTGCTGCCCGTGATCGCGGTCGTCTTCGGGCTGATCGCCAGCGCCACGGGCCTGCATCGTGCGGTTTCCGTCGATCCCGCCATGGCATTCGGAGGTCCTTGAGCCATGGGCGATCTCAGCATTCAGGACCTGGTGGTGGAGTACTCCAGCGGCGGGTATGCCGTTCGTCCGCTGGACGGGTTCAACCTCGATGTGGCCGCGGGTTCACTCGTGATCCTGTTGGGCCCCAGCGGATGTGGGAAGACCACGCTGCTGTCGTGCCTTGGCGGGATTCTCCAACCGAGCGAGGGCGCCATCAAGTTCGGTGATGTCGACGTCACGTCCCTCGACGCTCGTGGGCTGTCGAAATACCGTCGCGAAACGGTGGGCATCGTGTTTCAGGCGTTCAACCTCGTGCCCAGCCTCACCGCACTGGAGAACGTGATGGTGCCGCTTCGTTCAGCGGGCATGTCGCGGGCGGCGGCGCGGGAGAAAGCCGAACAGCTGCTGGCGCGCGTCGGGCTGGCGGACCGGGTCACGCACCGGCCGAGCGATCTCAGTGGCGGGCAGCAACAACGGGTGGCCGTTGCGCGCGCGATTGCGCTCGACCCGCCGTTGATTCTCGCCGACGAGCCCACCGCACACCTGGACTTCATTCAGGTGGAGGAGGTGTTGAGGCTGATCCGCGAGCTTGCGTCGGGCGACCGGATGGTGGTCGTCGCGACCCACGACAGCCGGATCCTTCCGCTGGCCGATCGCGTGGTCGAGCTCGTGCCGGATTTCGCAGAGTCGAACCGGCCGCCCTCAACGGTGCAACTGGCGGCCGGTGAGGTGCTGTTCGAGGAAGGCACCATGGGCGATTGCATCTACGTGATGTCTCAGGGTGAACTGGAAATTGTGCGCGAATTGGCCGGGGGCGGTGAGGAATTGCTCTTGGTCGTAGAACCCGGCGATTACTTCGGCGAGCTCGGCCCGCTGTTTCACATGCCGCGCTCGGCGACGGCGCGGGCGCGCACCGATGCGACGGTCATCGGCTACACGGTGGCGACGTTCCGGGAACGGCTCGGTGTCGGCGGCATTCGCGATCTCATCGAACACCGCCCGCTGGACATCGACGAGTCGCCAGCTACGCAGGCACCAGGCTGAGCAGCAGGTCCGGCCCGATGGGCTCGATGCCGTCGAAACGCCAGCGTTGCGCGTGGGCGATCGACAACACACCGACGTCGTCGATCGCGGTTATCGGGCCGCCCAACAGAATTGGCGCGACATAGGCCAGGATCCGATGGATCGCTCCCGCCCGCAGGAAGGCGCCCGCGAGTGTCGGGCCGCCCTCGATGAGCACGTCTGTGCGGTCCGACAGCGCCTTGATCACCTCGTGTGGGTCCCTGGTGCGAATCACCATCGTCCGTGAGTCGTCATTGAGGACATTCGCCTCAGAGGAGATTTCACGCTCCCCCACGACGACACGCAGCGGCTGCTGTTCGGCGAGGCTGCCGTCGGGCAGCCTCGCGGTCAGCTTGGGGTCGTCGATGAAAACCGTTCCGGTGCCGACGACGATCGCGTCGCAGGCCGCGCGGCGTCGATGCACGTCGGCGCGGGCGGCGTCGCTGGTGATCCACTGGCTGCTGCCGTCGGCCGCCGCGCTGCGACCGTCGATGCTCGTGGCGAACTTCCACGTCACATGCGGCAGACCGGTGCGCTGCTTGTGCAGCCACTCGCGCAGCGGGCCGCCTGCCACGGCGTCAGCCAGAACGCCGCCGACCACATGCACGCCCGACTCGGCAAGCCGAGACGCTCCCCCGGCGGCCATCGCGTTGGGGTCGCCGACAGCGTAGGCAACGGTCGAGATGCCCGCGGCGACAAGGGCATCGACGCATGGCGGCGTTCGGCCGTGATGATTGCACGGTTCGAGGCTGACCACCGCCGTGCCGCCGTCGGCGTTCGCACCCGCACGTCGCAGCGCCACTACTTCGGCATGTGCACCACCGGCCGGCTCTGTTCCGCCGACGCCGACGACCTCACCGTCGCGGTTCAGGATGACCGCGCCGACAGGCGGATTGGGATAGGTGCCGCCCTTGACCTTCTCGGCCGCCTCGATGGCGAGCCGCATCGCTGCGTCGAAATTCATAGCCGGAGGTGGTGCGACGCGGCGGCAGCCTGCCTGCGCAGCGCCTCGACGGCGCCGGCGGGGTCCTCCGCGCTGTACACAGCGGATCCCGCGACGAAGCAATCCACCCCCGCCTCTGCGGCGTCCTCGATGGTCTCGGCGTTGATGCCGCCGTCGATCTCGACCAGGATCGTCAACTCGCCCGCATCGATCAGCCTGCGCGCGATGCCGACCTTCGGCAGCACCTCCGGGATGAACTTCTGGCCGCCGAAACCCGGTTCGACGGACATGATCAGAAGAGTGTCGAACGCCGGCAGGATCTCCAGGTACGGCTCAAGCGGCGTGCCCGGTTTGACCGAAAGTCCGGCCTTGGCGCCCGCGGCGCGGATGTCGCGTGCCACGCCGACGGGGTTGTCGGTGGCCTCGGCGTGGATGGTGACGTTGTACGCGCCCGCCTCCGCATAAGGGGGCGCCCACTTGTCGGGGTTGTCGATCATCAGATGGCAGTCGATCGGGATGTCAGTCTGCGGCAGCAGGCTTTCCACCACCGGCAGCCCGATGGTCAGGTTCGGCACGAAGTGGTTGTCCATCACGTCGACATGCACCCAGTCGGCGCCTTTCACGGCCGCCACCTCGTCGGCCAGCCGGGAAAAGTCAGCGGCCAGGAGCGACGGCGCTATCAAAGGTCTTATGCGCTCCTCGCGTGCGCGGGGGCCGACATGCGCTCACCCTACTTTGAGGGCGGCCGCGAACATCGCGTCGGTGCCGTGCCTGTGTGGCCACAGCTGCACGTACGGCCCGTCGCCGAGACCCTCGACTCCCTCGAACAGCGGTCGGCTGTCGAGCGCAGTAACCGGATGACGACGCAGCGCATCGGCGACCACCCCGACCGTCTCCGACAGGTGGGGTGAGCAGGTCGCGTACAGCACCACTCCGCCCGGCCGGGTCAGTTCGATCGCCGACGCCAGCAGCTCACGCTGTAGCCGGGCCAGGGCGGCCACATCGCCGGGCTGGCGGCGCCAGCGCGCCTCCGGCCGTCGCCGCAACGCACCGAGCCCGGTGCATGGCGCATCCACCAGCACCCGGTCGAACCTCGGCTCGAGCCCGGTGTCGCGGCCGTCCACGCGCAGCACTTCGACGGGCAGTCCGCGGGTGTTCTCCTCGACGAGCTCGGCGCGGCGCGCATTCGGCTCGATCGCGGTGACGCGGGCACCGACGTCCAAGCCGATTGCGGCCAGTAGCGCGGTCTTGCCGCCGGGACCCGCACACAGGTCCAGCCAGCGACCGCCGTCGGCGTCGACCGAGACCAGCGTCAGCGCCCGTGCCACCAACTGGCTGCCCTCGTCCTGGACCAGCGCCGCCCCGTCGCGCACGGCATCCAGTTGACCGGGATCACCGCCGGACAGGTAGACCGCGTACGGCGAATAGCGACCGACCGTCCCGTCCACGGCCTCGGCGAGGTCACCGGCTGTCAGCACCCCGGGCCGGGCGGCCAGATGCACCAGCGGCCGCTCATCGTCGGCGGTCAGCAGCGCATCCAGCTCGCCCGCGTCGGCCCCGAGTGCGTCGGCGAACGCCTGGCCGATCCAGCGCGGATGAGCGTGCACGAACGCGATGTGACCGACGGGGTCGGATTGGGCGGACGGCGCGAGTTCGTCGGTCCATGACTGCTCGTCACGCACAGAGATGTTGCGCAGCACAGCGTTGACGAAACCCGCTCGCGCCGAATCGAATTCGATTCCAGCCTGCTCGACGGTGGTCGATACCGCCGCGTGCGCGTCGACGCGGGTACGAAGCAACTGGTAGGTGCCGAGTCGCAACAGGTCCAGCAGCACCGGATTGATGCGGTCCGGCGGGCGCCCGGCGGCATGGGTGATGACTGCGTCGAGCATTCCGCGGGTACGGCAGGCGCCGTAGGCCAGTTCGGTTGCGAAGGCGGCGTCGCGGCCGGTGATGCCCCGCTCACGCAGGAGTCCTGGCAACACGAGGTTGGCGTAGGCGTCCCGCTCCGAGACCGCCCGCAATACGTCGAACGCCGCGCGGCGCGGGGGGTCGAGCGGTTGGCGGCGCGGCCGTCGTGGCTTGGTCACGACGCCGTTGCCGAGTCGTCGAGGCGCGCGCCGCGCGCCCAGGCCGCAGCATCCATCTGCTTCTTGCCCGGCGGCTGGACATGGTTCAGCAGCACGGGACGCGACGCCGTCCCGATCCGGACACCGCTGCGGTCCACCCGAATTGCGCCAGGGACCAGAGGGTCCTGTGCCGTGTCGTCGACCGACACCGGTCCGAGCTTGATCCGAAGATCGCCGATCATGGTCCATGCCCCGGGGCTCGGCGTGACCGCGCGGATCCGCCGCTCGACGACGTGGGCAGGCAGGTCCCAGCGCACCCGGGCGTCCTCGACGGTGACCTTCGGCGCGACGGTGACGCCGGCGGACGGTTGCGCCACCGGCGTCAACGTACCGTCGGCCATGCCGTCCAGCGTCGTCTCCAGCAGCGCGGCACCCGAAATCGACAGGCGGTCAAGCAGATCCCCTGCAGTGTCGGTCGGTCGGATCGTCTCGGTGACCACGCCGTAGACGGGCCCGGAGTCCAGGGCTGGTTCGATCTGGAATGTAGTTGCGCCCGTAACCGCATCACCGGCGGCGATCGCCGCCTGCACCGGCGCCGCGCCTCGCCATGCGGGCAGCAGCGAGAAATGCAAATTGATCCAGCCGTGGGCAGGCACGGCCAGCAGCCCGTCGCGGAGCAGCGCGCCGTAGGCGACAACGGCGCATGCCTCAGGCGCCAATTCCGATAGTTCGTAGACGAATTCGTCGGAATTGGGGCGGGGTGGCCGCAGCACGGGAATGTCGTGCTCGAGCGCCAGCTGCGCCACCGGTGACGGCGACGGCTTAGCCCGGCGACCGGCTGCGGCGTCCGGGCGGGTCAGCACAGCGATCACCTCATGGCGCGCAGAGTCGATGAGCCGGCGCAGTGACGGGAGGGCGGGCTCGGGGGTACCGGCGAAGACGATCCGCATGCCTACCGCGGAGCCTGGTAGTACTCGCGCTCCGACACACCGTTCAGCGGCGCGACGAACATCCACGGCATGGTGCTGATGAACCGCTTCAGCAGCCCAATCGCGATGAGCAGCAACGGAATCGACCATCCGATTATCCGTCGTATGCCACCTCCTGTTCGGTCCTGTAGCCGGGTGGCCGGCGACATTCGGCCCTGGTGCCGGATTCTCGCACTACCCTATGTGCAGCGGATCGATTTGCACCCGAACCGGCTGCTGACCGTGCCGCGCGCTGAGCACCCCGGTCGCCCGCCGTAGCGAAGCGGCCAGGTCAAGCCCGCCTGCCCGGGGCACCCGGACCAGCATGCGGCTCACCGAGTCTGCGGCCGGGGTACCAGGAGGTCTGCGGGCGCCGGACGGCAGGTCGACGGGCCCGAGAAGCTCGGAAGAGTCGGGGAGTCGGGCGGTGTCGAGGAGTGCGGCCACCGCTTCCGGCCCTCCGTCCACGGCGGCGATATGGACTGCGGGTGGCAGGCCCACCTCCGCGCGAGAGGCGAACTCGGCCTCGGCGTGACCGACTGGATCCCAGCGGATGAGCGCCTGCACGGTCGGCACCGTCGACTCGGCCACAACGGCCACCACGCCACCGTCGCCGCGGCTCCGGACCAGCGTGGTGGCGGCCATCCAGCGGCGCAGGGTGTCCTCGGCCGCACGAAGATCCTGACGACCCAGCAGCGCCCAGCCATCCAGAAGCAGCGCCGCGCCGTAGCCACCCGCTGCGGCCGGCTCGGCACCCGGAGTGGCGACGACCAGAGCAGGGTCGCCAGGCACCGCGGGCACGACCGTGTCGCCGCCGGAGGTGACGACGGTCGTGCCGGGAAATGCCCGGCCGAGTTCTTCTGCGGTCCGGCCCGCGCCGACGACCACGGCGCGCACGGCGTCGGAACCACATCGGGTGCAGCGCAGTGCGGGTTCCTCGCGGCCGCACCACCGGCACACGGCACCCGACGCGACCCGATCGGGCAGCGACAGCGGGCCGGTGCAATGCCTGCAGCGGGCGATGGCGCGGCACCGGCCGCAGGCCAGCGCGGGCACATAGCCCCGGCGCGGCACTTGGACCAGGACGGGGTGCCCGGCTTCCAGCGCCGTTCGCGCGGACCGTAACGCCAGCGAGGGCAGCCGGGCACTGTGCGCTGCCGGGTCACGCTCCTGCGCGTATGCGCTGTCTTCCAGGGCGATCACGCGGGGTGCTCGGGATCGCACGACGGACCTGGCCGCCACCAGGTCGTGTGCCCATCGGCTGCGCACCAACGCCTGTGCTTCTGCGGTGCGCGAGTACCCCCCGATCATTGCGGCACAACGTAATTGGTGTGCGCGCAGCATTCCCACCTCGCGTGCGTGCGGATATGGCGCGCGAGGCTCGGCCAGCGTGTCGTCGCCGTCGTCCCATATGAGCACCAGCCCGAGATCGGTGACCGGAGCGAACACCGCGCTTCGCGTTCCGATGACCAGCCGCGCCGTCCCCCGCAGCACCGACAGCCAGCGCCGGTACCGCTGCGCAGGACCGAGTCCCGCCGAAAGCGCCACTACCCGGCCTTCGCCGACGAGCCGGACGCTGGCGTCGTGCAGCGCGTCCACGTCGCGCTGGTCGGGCGCGATGGCCAGCACACCGCGCCCGGCGTCGATCGTTGCGGCGGCAGCTTCGGCCAGCCGGTCGGCCCAGTACTCGCCGGGTAGCGCCTGCCATACCGCGCGCGCTGCGCGCCCTTCATGCAGTGCGGCGAAAAACTGTTCGCCCCCACGGTATTCGGCCCATCCTCTGGCTTCCGCCGCTGTGACGGTCACGCGTGTGGGCTCGGCGGGGATCTCCTTCTCGACATTGGCATGCCTCGGCGGAATGGCCAGCCGGAGCACGTCGGCGCGGGTGCCCGCATACCGGGCGGCGACGGCGTCGACGAGGCGGCGCACATCGGGGGTCAGTACCCGCTCGGCGGAGACGACCCGGTCGAGCCAGCCCAGCTTGCCTGCATGGTCGGTCTCCGAACGCCTTTCGAGGATGAATGCGTCGACCAGGCGACCGTGGAAGCGCACCCGGACGCGCACCCCGGGCTGCGCGTCGTCGGACTGCTCACTGGAGACGAGGTAGTCGAACTCGCGATCCAGGTGCGGCACCGACAGCATCGGAAGCACCCGGGCGACCGGTTCGTGCTCCGCCGCGGTCTTGCTCACACCTACCGTCTAGCAGACGTGTCAGACGTCCGGCCGAAGAAGAAGCCTGCGGTGATCAGCACCAGCGACGTGGCATACACCCACCAGATCGGCACGGCGAGCGCCTCGGACCCCAGTACGAACCTGCCGATCCCGATCATTGCGTCCGACACGGCGAAGCACACTGCGCCCAGCGCGGTCCACGGCGTCGGCAGCCGGGCCAGCAGCGCCGCGCACACCATCGCGCCGAGCACCGCGATGTAGACCGCTACCGGGACCGCCATGCCTTCGACTATCAGCTTGGGCCAGAACCAGATCAGCAGCGCGATGCACGCCGCGACCACCACCGCCGCCGCCGCCAACCGGGGTGCCGATGCGGCGCACAGCGGTAGCAGCGCGGCCAGGAAACACAAATGTGCGACGAGGAAAGCGGCCAGTCCGAGCACGAACGACGGTTCCCACCACGGCATCGCCAGTAGGAAGTCGCCCGCGGCGGAGCCCACCAGCGCGCCGATCAGCCAGCGTCGTTCCCTGGCGATCGGGTGGGTCAGCGCGGCTCCGGCCAGCAGGACTGCGGCGGCGGCCTTGACCGCAGGCTGCAACCAGAACTGACCCGTGAGCTCAGTGCCTGCCGGAAGTCGGAGCGCCGCGACGATCAGGAAAACGCCGTAGCAGGCGGCGACGAGCACGGCCGCCGACCACAGGCCTCGGGTCAGCCGATGCGCGTTCGTCGCCGAGGAGAAGCCGGCCTGCCCGACATCGGTGAACGCCATCCTGCTGAAGGTACTGGACCTCGGACTATTTGCACCGAGCAAGGCGTTCCCTCCTCAATGAGCACAGAAAATTCCGTCGATGTCGTGCACGCGTTTTGGGACGAGGTCTGGAACGGTCACAACCCCGCTGCAGCGGACAGGTTCGTCGTCGGCGACTTCGTGATCGTCAGTGGCGGCGAGACCATCTCCGGTCGCGAGAATTTCAAGAAATGGATCGAAGGATTTCTCGCGAAGCTGACCGACCTGCATCTCGATGTCATCGAGTCGTTCCAGAACGCCGACGGCACCCGCGTGACCTCGCGCTGGCTGCTGACGGGCAGGAACAACGGCATCCTCGGCACGAAACCCGATCAACAGGACGTCGCCATGACCGGCACCGCGGTGTGGGCCGTCCGCGAGGACGGCAAGCTGCTGACGAACTGGGTTGAGCGGGCATCATGGGAGCAGTTTCAGCGCCTTAACGCTGCCTGACCGGTCAGGTTGGGTTGGGCGCCGCCGTCGACACAATGCGGGCCATCCGGTAGAACTCGAAGCACGCACGTCGACGGAGGCCATATGACAGCGCCCGACTACGACACCGTCATCGTCGGTGCCGGATTCTCCGGAATCGGCACCGGCATCATGCTCGACAAGGCGGGCATGGGCAACTACCTGGTGATCGAGGCCGCCGACGGGCCGGGCGGCACCTGGCACTGGAACACTTATCCCGGTATCGCCGTTGACATTCCGTCATTCTCCTATCAGTTCTCCTTCGAGCAGAGCCCCGACTGGACGCGAACCTATGCACGCGGCGCCGAGCTGAAGGCCTACGCCGAGCACTGCGTCGAGAAGTACGGCCTGCGACCGAAGATCCGGTTCAACACGAAGGTGCTCGGCGCTGCGTTCGACGACGAAACCGACTTGTGGCACATCGACACCGACTCCGGTGACCGCCTCACCGCGCGCTTCCTGATCAACGCCGGGGGCGTGCTGACCATGCCGAAACTGCCCGATATCGACGGCGTCGACTCGTTCGGCGGAGTCACTATGCACACCGCCCGCTGGGACCACAGCCAGGACCTCACCGACAAGCGTGTCGCGATCATCGGCACGGGGGCCTCGGCCGTTCAGGTGATCCCGAAGATCGCGCGGATCGTTAAGCACCTCAACGTCTTCCAGCGCACACCGATATGGTGCTTCCCGAAGGCGGACGTGCCGCTGTCCCCTGCCGCGCGCCGCGCAATGCGCATTCCCGGCGGTAAGGCCGTTCAGCGCCTGATGAGTCAGGCCTACGTCGAGCTGACGTTCCCGCTCGCCGCGCAGTACTTCACGGTGAACCCCATGGCGAAGCGAGCACCGGAATTCGGCAAGGCGTATCTCCGCAAAGAGGTCACGGACCCCGTCGTGCGCGACAAGCTCACGCCGCGTTACGCGGTTGGGTGCAAGCGGCCCGGGTTTCACAACACGTATCTCTCGACCTTCAACCGCGACAACGTCAGCCTCGTCACCGAGCCGATCGAGAAGATCACGGGCTCGGGGGTCGCCACCACCGACGGCGACACCCACGAGGTTGACGTGCTGATCCTGGCGACCGGATTCAAGGTGATGGATCTCGACGGGGTGCTGACCTACCCGGTGACCGGAGCGGGCGGCCGGTCACTGACCCGCTACTGGGACGATCACCGGCTGCAGGCCTACGAAGGTGTCAGCATCCCCGGCTTCCCGAACTTCTTCACGGTCTTCGGGCCATACGGCTACGTGGGGTCGTCCTATTTCGCGCTCATCGAGTCGCAGAGCCACCACATCGTCCGCTGCCTCAAACAATCCCGTCGCCGAGGGGCCACCCGGGTCGAGGTGACCCAGGAGGCCAACGACCGCTACTTCGCCGAAATGATGCGCAAACGGCATCGCCAGATCTTCTGGCAAGACAGCTGCTCGCTGGCCAACAGCTACTACTTCGACAAGAACGGCGACGTGCCCCTGCGCCCGGCTACGACGCTGCACGCGTACTGGCGCAGCCGTCACTTCCCGCTGAGCGATTACCGCTTCACCGCACAGCGGTGACAAACAGCCTGAGCAGTGCCTAGACGGTGCTGTCGCGTCCGATCCTCAGCGGGGCTCGTCCCTCGCCCCGCAGTCGTCGTCAGACGGAGGCCTTCAGCTCGTCGACCTTGTTCAGCTGCTCCCACGGGAGCTCCACGTCGGTGCGACCGAAGTGCCCGTAGGCGGCGGTCTGCGCGTAGATCGGGCGCAGCAGGTCCAGATCGCGGATGATCGCGCCCGGCCGCAGGTCGAAGACCGACGTGATGGCCTTTTCGATGCGCGCCGGATCGACGGTCTCGGTGCCGAACGTCTCGACGAACAGCCCAACCGGGGCAGCCTTGCCAATCGCATACGCGACCTGGACCTCGATCCGCTCCGCGAGGCCCGCTGCGACCACGTTCTTTGCCACCCAGCGCATCGCGTACGCCGCCGAACGGTCCACTTTGGAGGGATCCTTGCCGGAGAACGCGCCGCCGCCGTGACGGGCCCAGCCGCCATACGTGTCAACGATGATCTTGCGGCCGGTCAGGCCGGCGTCGCCCATCGGGCCGCCGAGTACGAACTTCCCCGTCGGATTGACCAGCAGTCGGTAGTCGGAGGTGTCCATGGTGTCGTGCGCGAGATCGTTCAGGACGGTGTTGACGACCTTCTCGCGGATGTCCGGTGTGAGGGTGGCCCCCAGGTCGATGCCGTCGGCGTGCTGGGTGGACAGCACGACGGTGTCCAGACGCGCAGGGGTGGTGCCGTCGTACTGCACGGTGACCTGTGTCTTGCCGTCGGGGCGCAGGTAGTCGAGCACGCCGCTCTTGCGGACCTCCGTGAGCCTGCGTGACAGCCGGTGCGCCAGCGCGATCGGCAGCGGCATCAGCTCAGGGGTGTCCTTGATCGCGTAGCCGAACATCAGGCCCTGGTCGCCCGCACCCTGGAGGTCCAGCGGGTCCTGCTCGCCCTCGACGCGCGTCTCATAGGCGGTGTTGACGCCCTGGGCGATGTCGGGCGACTGGGCGCCGATGCCGATGTTCACGCCGCAGGTGGTGCCGTCGAAGCCCTTGTCCGACGAGTCGTAGCCGATCTCGAGGATGCGGTCGCGCACGGTGTTGGTGATATCGGCGAACGCTTCCTTCGCGGTGGTCGTGACCTCGCCGACGACATGCACCTGGCCGGTCGTGACCAGCGTCTCGACCGCCACGCGTGACTTCGGATCCTGCGCGAGCAGCGCGTCGAGCACGGAGTCGCTGATCGCGTCACAGATCTTGTCGGGGTGTCCCTCGGTTACCGACTCACTGGTAAACAGCCGACCTTCGCTCACGGTTCGATCCCTTTCGAAACTTAGTTAGTCAAATTATAACTTCATCTGATGTCGCCGCCTTAGCGGCTCCATGTCTCGTCGCACCCAAGCGTGCGCTCCCGGTCGCGCGCAACCCTTAGGCGCATTCGGATGCGTGCGCCCGGGTCACCCGCCGCTGTTGTGCAGGAAGGCCACGATCGCGTCAACGATACGGCTGGCCATCAGAGTTTTCGAACCGTGCTCCAGCGCGACCTCGGTGCCGTCGGCGGCCAGCAACCACCCGTCGTTGCTGTCCACCTCGAACGCGCGGTTCTCGCCGACGGCATTGACGACGAGCAGGTCGCAGCCCTTGCGTGTGAGTTTGGCGCGAGCGTGAAACAGCACGTCGCCGTTCGCGTCGCCGGTCTCGGCGGCGAACCCGACGATGGCACGCATGTTGGGCAGCTGGCCGTCCGTACGTGCCCGGACCGCGCCCGCCAACACATCGTCGGTGCGGGACAGCTCGATGGCGGTCGGCTCGGAAGCGCCCTTTTTGATCTTGTTGGTCTCCATGTGCGCAGGCCGAAAGTCGGCGACCGCCGCGGCCATCACGAGCACGTGCGCATCGGGGGCGTGCTTGGACACGGCGTCGTGCAGCTGAGCCGCCGACCCGATGTGCTCGACGTGGACGCCCGCAGGATCGACGAGCCCGGCCGTGTTGCCTGCGATGAGCGTGACCTCGGCGCCGCGCTGGGCCGCGACCCGGGCCATCGCGTAGCCCTGCTTGCCCGAGGACCGGTTGCCGATGAAGCGCACCGGGTCGATCGGCTCGCGGGTGCCGCCCGCCGTCACGAGCACCTTGACGCCGGCCAGGTCATACGGCAGCGCATCGGAGCGCTCGAGAAGCAGTTGGGCCAGCGTGGTGATCTCTTCGGCCTCTGGCAGCCGCCCCGCGCCGCTGTCGGCCCCGGTGAGCCGGCCGGACGCCGGCTCGAGCACGACGGCTCCGCGGCGGCGCAGCGTTGCCACGTTGTCGACAGTCGCAGGGTGGAACCACATCTCGGTGTGCATCGCGGGTGCGAACAGCACGGGACATCGGGCGGTCAGCAGCGTGGCGGTCAGCAGGTCGTCGGCGCGTCCGGCCACGGCCCTCGCCAGTAGGTCCGCGGTGGCAGGCGCAACGACGACGAGGTCGGCTTCCTGCCCGATCCGAACATGCGGCACCTCGTGGACGTCGTTCCATACGCCGGTGCTGACGGGATTGCCCGACAGGGCCTCGAAGGTCGCCGCGCCGATGAAGCGCAGCGCGGACTGGGTGGGAACGACGCGGACGTGGTGGCCGGCCTCGGTGAGCTGACGGACCACGGTCGCCGCCTTGTAGGCGGCGATGCCTCCGGCGACGCCGACGATGATCCGCTTACGGTCCACCCGAGGGCCTGGCTATTCGCCCTCGGTGTGCTCGAGCAGGTCTTCGTGGATCTCGCGCAGCGCGATCGAGAGCGGCTTCTCCTGCAGGCCGGGCTCGACCAGCGGGCCCACGTACTCCAGAATCCCGTCGCCGAGCTGGTTGTAGTAGTCGTTGATCTGCCGAGCGCGCTTGGCGGCGTAGATCACCAGCGCATACTTGCTCGACGCGCGATCGAGCAGTTCGTCTATGGGCGGGTTGGTGATGCCCAGCGGCGTGTCGTAGCCGCTGTGACGGGACGGATCAAGCTCGATGTCGTCAACGGCGGCCAACGGCGCGTCGGCATGCGGGGTGGTCACGAAAAATTCTCCTGGCGTTTAAGTGGAAGAGCTCAAGTAGCTTGCGGGTCGCGTCTCGCCGTACCCGGCGCGCTGCCCACCAGCAAGGATACCAATTCGGCGCATGCAGACTCCAATTGGCTGTTCACGACGACCGCGTCGAAGTCTTTCTGAGCAGCCAATTCGGCGCGAGCGGTGGCCAGCCGACGATTCATCACCTCGGGCGACTCGGTGCCGCGGCCGGTGAGCCGGGCCTCGAGCGCTTCCCAGCTGGGCGGGGCCAAAAACACCGTGATGACCTCGGGCATGGCGTTCTTGACGGCGCGTGCGCCCGCCAGATCGACCTCGATAAGCACCGGACGAGCCGCCGACATCGCGTCGCGGATCGGCTGAGCGGGTGTCCCGGACCGATGCAACCCGCCGTGGATCTCCGCCCACTCGAGCAATGCGCCGTCGTCGATGAGCCGCTGAAATTGCTCGGCCGAGACGAATGAGTAGTCGACGCCATCGATCTCACCAGGGCGCGGGGCCCTGGTGGTCACGGAAACGCTGAAGTGGAGATCGGGAATCCGTTCACGCAAGCAGCGGACAACGGTTGACTTCCCGACGGCAGACGGGCCGGACAGCACCACGACCGGGGCCTTTGGGCTACCCGGCCCTCCGCCTTCGTTCACTGACCTCCCTTACGAGAAGTCGAACTTCTCCAGGAGAGCCTTGCGCTGACGATCACCCAGGCCGCGCAGTCGGCGGGTCGGGGCGATCTCGAGCTCGGTCATGATTTCCTGCGCCTTGACCTTGCCGACCTTGGGCAATGCCTCCAGGAGCGCAGAAACCTTCATCTTGCCCAAGACCTCGTTGGTCTCGGCATCCTTCAGCACCTGCTTGAGGTTGGTGCCGCCGCGCTTGAGCCGATCTTTGAGTTCGGCACGTGCTCGACGTGCGGCAGCAGCCTTCTCCAACGCTGCCGCGCGCTGTTCGTCGGTCAACTGGGGAAGGGCCACGGGTTCCTCCGTATCGTCACCATCACTGTTTTGTCTTGACTGTTCATAACACCAGCCAGCAGCGACGACCGTACCCACGCATCCTGACGAAAGCTAACCCCACCCCCTGGATCGGCGGTCAAAAGCCCAGCATGCTCGACGCGGCCACCGGCGGCCGCTGGAACTGGTTGGAGCAAGGCAATCGGCAGTGAATTCGGAGAATTGCCTGCATATGGACGGTTTTCAAAATGGATACATTTGTTATCGCGCAGATCGGCGGACCCGAATCAGCGTCGAGTCCCAGCCGCAAACCCTCAAACGAGAAAATTTTGCCTGGTCACCGTGTTTCGGGCGTGTCGTGGCGAGTTTGCGTCGGTGACGGGCGAGGACGACAGCGGTCCACTACTTGGCGTAGTAGACCATTTTCCGGCCGCAGTTTGCTGGGCGCCGTGTTCGGGCCTGCAGATTCCGACCGCGACGATCGACATGTCGTCTACCGCAATCGCAGCGATGTGACCGGCCTCGTGTCGGTCAGGCTGGTTGGTCTCGGCGGCCTCATCTCAGTGTTGTGCTGGTCACACGTCGATGTGCACTTGGCCGCCGACCGTCGTAATCGCGTTGAGCGCAAACGGTTTTCGAAGCGTTACCGACTCCACAGCCCGGGCCTACGCACACCACAGTGCGCACCCAATTCCTCTCCCTAGCGTCGTGACGGTGAGGCGAACTCGCGCCCACACATGATGAGCGGAGTGACATTTGATGACCTTCAAACGGGCCCTTTACGCATCGACGCTCGCCGCCGGTGTCGGACTCGCCGGGGCGTTCGGTGTCGGACTCGGCACCGCATCGGCCGACCCGTGGCAGCCGTGCAATGCGCCGGGCGCGTCCGCATGCCATGACCAGCACCGCAACGACGGACGCCCCGAGGACGACCGCGGCCCTGCCCCCGTTGACTGGCAGCACCGCGGCGTCGACCAGGCACGCAATGACCACCAGCCGTTCAACTGGAACGGTCAACAGGTCACGCCCATGCCCCCAGTCAACGGCGCGGGGTGGGGATTCTGGTTCTTGGGCACCTGGATTCCGTTGTAAGCAGGCGACAGCGAGGACGGCGGGGCACCAGGAGCGCCCCGCCGTCCTGCATTAGGCGGTCATGCCAAGTACGCCACCGCATCACGCATCTTCTCGGCCGCGGCACGCAACGAGTCGACGCCGGGACCCGCGCGCAGAATTTCTCGTGATACAGCGGGTAGTAGCTGTCCGGGTTTGGCGCCACCGAAGCCGCGTAGTGCATCCGGTCGACCACCCTGCGCGCCGACGCCCGGCACCAGCACGGGACCGCCCAGCGCGCTCACGTCGGGCGGCGTCGACAGCGTGGCACCGACGACCACACCAACCGACCCGGGCTCAGGTGACGCGGCGCGATTGACGGCCGCAGCGGCGTCGACGATCGATTGCGCCACCGTCCGGCCGTCGATCTGCGCGCACTGCACGCCGACACCCTCCGGGTTCGACGTGGCGGCAAGCACAAACACCCCGCGGCCGTGCGCCGAAGCGCTGTCCAACATCGGCTGCAGCGAGCCGAATCCCAAGTAGGGCGATGCAGTGACGGCGTCTGCGGCCAGCGGCGATTCGCCGGTCCATGCGGCTGCGTAGGCGGCCATCGTGGAGCCGATGTCGCCGCGCTTGGCGTCGGCCAGCACCAGCACTCCGGCTGCGCGCAGCGCCGCGATGGTGTCTTCCAGCACCGAAAAGCCTGCCGCGCCATAGGTTTCAAAGAACGCCACCTGAGGCTTGACCACCGCGAAGCCAGCGAATGCGGCGACACAGTTGTCACAGAACATGCGCAGCCCGTCGCTGTCGGCCGATAGGCCCCAGGCGGCCAACAGCTCGGGATGCGGGTCGATGCCTGGGCAGAGCGGACCTCGCTCCGACACAGCGTCTGCCAGGCGCCGCCCGAACGCCGCCCCAGGAGTCGTCAAGCCGGCCCCATCGCGCTGTGCAGCTCTTGCAGCGACATCACGCCGATGTCGCCGCGGATTCCCGCCTCGATCCCCTGTACGGCCGCCGAAGCCCCCTGCACCGTGGTCACGCACGGAATGTTCATCGCCACTGCGGCCGACCTGATCTCGTAGCCGTCGATGCGCGGGCCGGAGTTGCCGTACGGGGTGTTGATCACCATGTCGACATCGCCGGCCTTGATGGCGTCGACGGCGGAGGCGGTGGGCCTGCCGTCGCCGGGAGGTTCGAAATGCTTGCGTACTTCGTCGCATGGAATTCCGTTGCGCCGCAGCATCTCCGCAGTGCCTGCGGTCGCCAGGACCCGGAATCCGAGATCGGCCAGCCGCTTCACCGGGAACACCAGCGAGCGTTTGTCCCGGTTGGCAACCGACACGAACACCGTGCCGGTGGCGGGCAGCGAGCCGTACGCAGCGGTCTGGCTCTTGGCGAAGGCGCTGCCGAAGTCGCGGTCGATGCCCATCACTTCGCCGGTCGACTTCATCTCTGGACCCAGCAGCGAGTCGATGTTGGAACCGTCGGCCTTGCGGAAGCGGTGGAACGGCAGCACCGCCTCCTTCACCGCCACCGGCGCGTCACGCGGCGTGTTGGCCCCGTCCCCGGTCGGCGCCAGCACGCCCTCCTCACGCAGCTGAGCGATGCTGGCGCCCAGCATGATTCGGGCACACGCCTTGGCTAGCGGCACCGCGGTGGCCTTGGACACGAACGGCACGGTGCGGCTGGCCCGCGGATTGGCCTCCAGCACATAGAGCACGTCGTCCTTGAGTGCATATTGCACGTTGAGCAGGCCGACAACGCCGATGCCGTGAGCGATTGCCTCGGTGGCCCGGCGCACCGACTCGATGTCGCTGCGGCCCAACGTCACCGGGGGCAGAGCGCACGCCGAGTCGCCGGAGTGGATGCCTGCCTCCTCGATGTGTTCCATGATTCCGCCGATATAGACCTCGCTGCCGTCACACAGCGCGTCGACGTCGATCTCGATGGCGTCCTCCAGGAACCTGTCGACGAGCACCGGGTGCTCGGGCGACAGTTCGGTGGCGCGGGTGATGTAGCCCTGCAGGGTCTGCTCGTCGTAGACGATCTCCATGCCGCGCCCGCCCAGCACATATGACGGCCGCACCAGCACGGGATAGCCGATCTCGGCGGCGATGCGGCGGGCCTGCTCGAAGCTGGTGGCGGTGCCGAAGCGCGGCGCAGGCAGCCCGGCGGTGTTGAGCACTTCACCGAACGCGCCGCGGTCCTCGGCCAGGTCGATGGCCTTCGGGCCGGTGCCGACGATCGGCACACCCGCCTTCTCGAGCCGTTCGGCCAATCCAAGTGGCGTCTGGCCGCCGAGCTGCACGATGACCCCGACGACGCCGGGACCGCCTGCGCCGGAGGCGGATTCGGCGTAGAACACCTCGAGGACGTCCTCGAAGGTCAGCGGCTCGAAATATAGCCGGTCGGCGGTGTCGTAGTCGGTTGACACCGTCTCGGGGTTGCAGTTGACCATCACGGTCTCGAAGCCGGCGCCCGACAGAGTGGTCGCGGCGTGCACGCAGCTGTAGTCGAACTCGATGCCCTGGCCGATCCGGTTGGGTCCAGAACCCAGGATGAGCACCTTCGGCTTCTCGGTCTGCGGCGCGACCTCCGTCTCGGCGGCCGGGTCGAGTTCGTAGCTGCTGTAGTGGTACGGCGTCCTGGCCTCGAACTCGGCAGCGCAGGTGTCGACGGTCTTGAACACTGGGTGGATGCCCAGTCGCTGCCGCAGCGCCCGGACGCCCACCTCGCCGGCGAGTTCCGGTCGCAGCGCGGCGATCTGGCGGTCCGAAAGGCCGCTGTGCTTGCTGCGCCGCAGCAGCTCTTCGTCGAGCACGGGCGCGTCGAGCAGCTCGGTCCGCAGGCCCACCAGCCCGTTGATCTGCTCGACGAACCAAGGGTCGACACCGGCCGCGGCGGCGACATCCTCGACACTCGCCCCGAGCCGCAACGCCAGCTCGATGTCGTAGAGCCGCCCGTCGGTCGGGGTCTCGAGCCGCTTCAGCACCTCCTGCACACCCCCGTCAGGGTCCGACGCCGTCCAGAAGCCGGCGCGGCCGGTTTCTAGCGACCGCATCACCTTGCCAAGCGCTTCGATGAAGTTGCGGCCCAACGACATCGCCTCGCCGACGGACTTCATCGTCGTGGTCAGCGTGGGATCGGCACCGGGGAATTTCTCGAACGCGAACCGCGGTGCCTTGACGACGACGTAGTCCAGCGTGGGTTCGAAGCAGGCCGGGGTCTCTTTGGTGATGTCGTTGAGGATCTCGTCGAGGGTGTAGCCGATCGCGAGCTTGGCGGCGATCTTGGCGATCGGGAATCCGGTGGCCTTGGACGCCAGGGCTGACGAGCGCGACACCCGCGGATTCATCTCGATCACGATCAGTCTGCCGTCGGCGGGGTTGATCGCGAACTGGATGTTGCAGCCGCCGGTGTCGACGCCGACCTCGCGCAGCACCGCGATGCCGAGGTCGCGCATGCGCTGGTACTCCCGGTCGGTCAGCGTCATCGCCGGGGCCACGGTGACCGAGTCGCCGGTGTGCACACCCATCGGGTCGAAGTTCTCGATCGAGCACACCACCACCACGTTGTCGTGGCCGTCGCGCATGAGCTCGAGCTCGAATTCCTTCCAGCCGTAGATGGATTCCTCGATCAGCACGTTGGCCGACGGTGAGGCGGTAAGGCCGTCGCCTGCCATCCGGTCGACGTCTTCGGCGGAGTACGCCATGCCCGAGCCCAGCCCGCCCATGGTGAAGGACGGGCGAACCACGACCGGAAGGCCGAGCTCTTCGACGGTCTCGCGAACCTCGTCCATGGTGAAGCACACCCGCGAGCGGGCTGATTCGCCGCCCACCTTGGCGACGATGTCCTTGAATCGTTGACGGTCCTCGCCGCGCTGGATCGCTTCGAAGTCGGCCCCGATCAGTTCGACGCCGTAGCGGTCGAGGGCGCCGTTCTCGTACAGCGCGACAGCCGTATTCAGGGCGGTCTGCCCGCCGAGCGTGGCCAACAAGGCGTCGATCTTGTTGCCGCGCTCGGCTTGTTGGGCGATGACCCGCTCGACGAAGGCCGGCGTGATCGGTTCGACGTAGGTGTGGTCGGCGAACTCCGGGTCGGTCATGATCGTCGCGGGGTTGGAATTGACGAGGCTCACCTGCAGCCCTTCGGCGCGAAGCACACGGCATGCCTGCGTGCCCGAGTAGTCGAACTCGCAGGCCTGTCCGATGATGATCGGCCCGGAACCGATGACCAGTACGTGGTTCAAGTCAGTCCGCCGCGGCATTATTCACTGCGCTCCTTCCCGCGAGCGTGGTGTCTGCGGCCGACACGCCGATATTTTTCGCGAGTTTGCGCACGGTCGCGGGATGATGGACGGGCGCGAGTTGCAGCCGCCTTCGCGAGTGTGCGCTTTCTCCGACCCGCTGGTTGAGCTGTACCAGTTGGTCACTCGTCACGCACACCTCCCCCTCGCCGCGAGCGTGCGCAAAATCGGCCCAGACACGGCGTGTCGGGCCGCAGACACGCACGCTCGCCCGGATAGGCATCTAGCCCGCCTCCCCCGCCATCATGTCGACGAACTGGTCGAAGAGGTACTCCGCGTCATGCGGGCCTGCCGCTGCTTCGGGGTGGTACTGCACCGAGAAGGCACGCCCGTCAGCGAGTTTGATCCCTTCCACCACTCCATCGTTGGCGCAGGTGTGGCTCACCTCTGCGGCGCCGAACGGGGTGTCGAAACGCTCACCCGCTTCACCTTCCAATGCGAAGCCGTGGTTCTGCGCGGTGACGGCGACGCGGCCGGTGGCGTGATCGATCACGGGCACGTTGATGCCGCGGTGGCCGAAAACCATCTTGTAGGTCGAGCGACCCAGCGCACGACCGAGAACCTGATTGCCGAAACAGATGCCGAACAACGGGATTCCCGCGCCAAGCACCTCGCGGGTGACGCCGACGATGTGGTCGGCGGTGGCCGGATCACCGGGCCCGTTGGACAGGAAGACACCGTCGGGCTTGAGGTCGGCGATCTGATCGAAGGTCACCGACGACGGCAGCACGTGGCTTCGGATGCCGCGGCGGGCAAAGTTACGCGGGGTGTTCGTCTTGATCCCCAGGTCGATCGCGGCGACGGTAAGTCGTTGCGGCCCATCGGTTTCGACGACATAGGTACGGTCGGTGGTGACCTGACCCGCTAGGTCTGCACCGAGCATTGACGGCTGGCTACGAACCCGGTCCAGCAGCTGATCGGGATCGGCCAGCGCGTCCCCGGAGAACACACCGGCCTTCATCGACCCGAGACTGCGCAGGTGCCGCACCACCGCTCGGGTATCGATGCCCGCAATGCCGACGATGCCCTGTCGGACCAGTTCGTCGTCGAGCGTACCGGTCGCGCGCCAGTTCGACGCTCGCGGCGACGGGTCGCGAACCGCGTAGCCGGCGACCCAGATCTTGTCGCCGCGACTCTCGGCGTCCTCGTGATTCCAGCCCGTGTTGCCGATCTGCGGGGCGGTGGCAACCACGATCTGGCGGTGATAGCTGGGGTCGGTGAGGGTTTCCTGGTAGCCGGACATGCCGGTGGAAAACACCGCCTCGCCGAGCGCCTCGCCGACGGCGCCGAACGTGGTGCCCGTGAAGATTCGGCCGTCATCGAGCACCAGCACCGCTTTACTCATGCCTCGCCTCCCGCTCGCTCCGGTCCTCGCTCGTTCCTCACTCCCGCTCGCCTTCGGGACTCACGCCGCCTCCTCTCCCAGCCATTGGGCGTAATCCATGCGATTCTCACCACGGAACCCGGTGTCGATCTCGGTACCTGACGGCAGCCGCCACCTGATAGCCAGGATGCCGTGGTGGGTGAGGGCTTTTCCAGCGATGCCACGTTCGGTGCGGATGGCGGTGATCGCCTCGTCCGGGATCCAGATCGGACGGCCGCCGCTGCGCTCCAGCATGATGCCCTCGGGATAGCGCGTCAGAACGGCCTTGGTCCGGTAGCCCAGGTCACCGACCGCGATGCGGTCCTGCCAGCTGGGCGCCAGCGTGCTGCCGACATAGAGGCCCCTCGTCGGGGGGACGATGACCGGTCCGACGGTGTCCGGTATCGCCGGCAGCGTCCCGATCAGCTCTGCCTGCCGCTCGGCCCGGTGCCGCCACCCCCGCACCATCGCCTGAACCACCAGGCCGATCACCACCGCGAGCACGGCGGCCGTGATCAGCGAACCGACCAGCGTCCCGGTATTCATGCCGGGGATTTTCCATCGCGGGCCGTGACTTTGCCACGCAATAGCGTCAATGTCACAGTGCCCGGCAGCGTCATCGCTTCGTACGGCGTGTTGTCCGACCGACTGGCCAGCTCGGCTCCGGCGACCGTCCACGTCGCGTCGGGGTCGACGACGGTCAGGTTGGCAGGCTCCCCGATCTCAAGGGGCCTGCCCTGGTCGGGTAGTCCAACGATGCGGGCCGGGTTCTCGCTCATCACGCGGGCGACGTCGCGCCAGCTCAGCAGGCCGGGACGCACCATCGTCTCGACCACCACCGACAGCGCCGTCTGCAGGCCGAGCATGCCTGGCCGGGCATTGGCGAACTCGCACATCTTCTCGTGTTCAGCATGCGGGGCGTGGTCGGTCGCCACGCACTCGATCACACCGTCGACGAGCGCCTGCCGCAGCGCCTCCGCGTCGGTGGTTTCGCGCAGTGGCGGGTTGACGCGGTTCCGCCCGTCGTAGGTAGCCAAGCGATTGTCGTCGAGCATCAGATGATGCGGGGTCACTTCAGCGGTGATCGAAATGCCTTGCGCCTTCGCCCATCTGAGGATCTCGACGGTGCCGGCGGTCGAGGCGTGACAGATGTGTACCCGGGCCCCGGCATCACGGGCCAGCAGCGCGTCGCGGGCCACGATGGACTCCTCGGCGGCGCGGGGCCAGCCGGACAAGCCCAACAGGGCGGCATTGGGGCCTTCGTGGGCGACGGCGCCGACGGTGAGCCGCGGCTCCTCGGCGTGCTGGGCGATCAGCACACCGAGGCCGGTGGCGTACTCCAGGGCGCGGCGCATCACCAGCGGGTCGTGGACGCAGACGCCGTCGTCGGAGAACATCCGCACCTGGCCGGCGCCGACGGCCATCATTCCCATCTCCGTGAGCTGGGTTCCGGCAAGGCCCATCGTGACGGCCCCGACCGGGTGCACATCGACGAGCCCGACCTGCTGGCCGCGGTGCCACACATGGTCGGTGACTACAGGGCTGTCCGCAACGGGCGTGGTGTTGGCCATTGCGAAGACGGCGGTGTAGCCACCCAAAGCTGCTGCGGCGGAGCCGGTTTCGATGTCCTCAGCGTATTCGCGGCCAGGTTCGCGCAGATGGGTGTGCAGGTCGACGAAGCCCGGTAACAGGATCTGGCCGGTGGCGTCGATGACGTCGGCGTCATCGGCGATAGGCAGGTCCGCCCCGATGTCGGTGATCTGGCCATCGTCCACCAGGACGTCTACCCGGTCACCCTCGCCGTAGGGCCGTACCCCACGAATCAGTACGCCGCTCATGGCTCGGGTCATGCGCTGATCGCCTCTCCCCCGCTAGCGGGTGGGCCCCCAGCTTGCGAGGGGAGTACCCCCAGATCGGCGCCCACCAGCAGGTGGAAGAGCACCGCCATCCTGATATGCACGCCGTTGGAAACCTGTTGCAGCACAGCGGATTGCGTGGAGTCGGCAACCGATGACGAAATCTCCATACCGCGCAACATCGGTCCGGGGTGTAGCACCACGGCGTGGCCGGGCAGCATCGCCTGCCGCTTCTCCGACAGCCCGTAGAGCACCGAGTATTCACGGGGCGACGGGAAGAATCCGCCGGTCATCCGCTCGGCCTGCACCCGCAGCATCAGCACCGCGTCGGCGACGGGCAGCTCGGCGTCCAGGTCATGCGACACGGTCACTGGCCAACCCGACGCCCCCACCGGCAACAGTGTCGGGGGCGCCACCAGCACCACCTCGGCTCCCAGCGTGTCCAGCAGCACGACGTTGGACCGAGCCACCCGGCTGTGCAGGATGTCGCCGACGATCACCACCCGCTTGCCCTCGATGCTGCCGAGCCGCTGGCGGATGGTCAGCGCGTCGAGCAGCGCCTGGGTCGGATGTTCGTGGGTGCCGTCGCCCGCGTTGATCACCGATGGGCCGCCGTCCTCGGTGGCGGTCCACTCGGCGAGCTGCTGGGCTGCCCCGGATGCGGAGTGGCGGATGATCAGCGCATCCGCTCCTGCCGC
This sequence comes from uncultured Actinomycetota bacterium, assembly GCA_963804905.1. Lineage (GTDB taxonomy): Bacteria > Actinomycetota > Actinomycetes > Mycobacteriales > Mycobacteriaceae > Mycobacterium. Next base: position 215,436 of record CAWDSB010000017.1, read on the forward strand.
GCGCAGCGTCAGCGCGGTATCGCGCAACGACTCACCCTTGGACACCGACGATCCGGACGCGCTGACGTTGATGACGTCGGCGCTCATCCACTTGCCCGCCACCTCGAACGACACCCGGGTGCGGGTGGAGTTCTCGTAGAACATCGTGATGACGGTGCGGCCACGCAGAGTGGGGAGCTTCTTGACCTCCCGGCCGAGCAGCGCCTCGCTGAACCGGTCGGCGTCGTCGAGGATCGCGGTGGCCTGGTCACGTGTGAGATCGGACGCCGAGAGCAAATGCCGTGGACTCATCGGACCGGACCTCCATGCGAAGCGATCGTCACGCCGTCGTGCCCGTCGTGCTCGGTTAGTCGCACCTTTATGTTGTCGCTGCGCGAAGTCGGCACGTTCTTGCCGACGTAGTCGGCCCGCAGCGGGAATTCACGATGGCCGCGGTCGACGAAGACCGCGAGCTGGACCGCGCGCGGCCGTCCGACGTCGCGCAGGGCGTCGAGCGCGGCGCGCACCGTGCGGCCGGAGTAGAGCACGTCGTCGACAAGGACCACCATCGTGCCGTCGATGCCGCTGTCGGGGATCGAGGTCTCCTCGAGCGGCCTCGGCGGCTTGATGTTGAGGTCGTCACGGTAGAGCGTGATGTCGAGGGCGCCGTGCGGGACGTCGACGCCTGCGAACTCCCGGATCTTCTCGGCGAGACGGGCGGCCAGGGCGACGCCCCTGGTCGGGATGCCGAGCAGGACGACGCGCGGAGCGTCGGGACCGTCGAGCGCGGTCTTCTCGATGATCTCGTGCGCGATGCGGGAAACGGTCCGACCGACGTCCGCCGCGGACATCAATTCCCGGTCGGTGTCTGAAGAGTCGGTGGCGCCCAAGGACCCCTGACCTCCTTCTCCGCCTCTCTGGACGGATCGTTAAAGGACGTCGAACTGCGGGGAGCTTAGCACCAGTTGAGCAAGCGACCATCAGCGACACCGGCGGCGCTGAGTACGCTGGCGCGGTGAATCTCGACAGCAACCGCGCGTCCATTCGCGAGGCGATCGACGCGGGCCTGCTGGCCGGCGCGGTCACACTGGTGTGGCAGGCCGGCGACGTGCTTGCAGGTCAACGAGCTCGGCTACCGCGACATCGAGGCTGGCTTGCCGATGCGGCGAGACACCATGTTCCGCATCGCCTCGATGACAAAGCCGGTCACGGTCGCTGCGGCGATGACGCTGCTCGACGAAGGTCGGATCGCGCTCGCCGATCCGGTCGCGAAGTGGCTGCCGGAACTCTCCGAGATGCGCGTGATGACAGACATCCACGGCGCGCTGGACGACACCGTTCCGGCCGAGCGACCGATTACGTTCGACGACCTGATGACCCACCGCAGCGGCCTGGCCTACGCGTTCTCCGTGCGCGGGCCACTGGCGCGCGCGTACGGGAAGCTGTCGCACCGTCAGGATCAGGACGGCTGGCTGGGGGATTTGACCGAGCTTCCGTTGGCGCATCAGCCTGGCGCGAGGCTGACCTATAGCGTCGCCACCGATGTGCTCGCCATCGCGTTGTCTCGTATCGAAGACAAGCCGCTGGCCGACGTGCTGTCCGAGCGCATCTTCGAACCGCTTGGCATGCCCGACACCGGCTTCAGCGTCGGCCCGACCGGACGGCAGCGGGCCGCGACGATGTACCAACTCGGCGAAGACGACACGTTGAATCACAACTCGATGGGTCCTGCGCCCATCACAGATCCACCGCTCTGCAGTGGTGGGGCGGGTCTGTGGTCGACGGTCGACGACTATCTGCGGTTCGCGCGAATGCTGCTCGGAGGTGGAACGCTCGACAGGGTGCGGGTGCTGTCCGAGGAGTCCGTCCACCTCATGCGCACAGACCGGCTGACCGAGCAGCAGAAGCGGTATCCCTTTCTGGGAATGCCGTATTGGGTCGGCCGCGGCTTCGGCCTCAACCTGTCGGTGGTCACCGACCCGGCGAAATCACGACAGTTGTTCGGCCCCGGCGGCAAGGGGTCGTTCACGTGGCCGGGCGCGTACGGGACGTGGTGGCAGGCCGACCCGTCGGCGGACCTCATCCTGATCTACCTGATCCAGAACCATCCGGACCTGAGCGCCGACGCGGCTGCGGTCACCGGCAATACGTCTCTGGCCAAACTGCAGAGCGTTCAACCGAAATTCGTCCGGCGAACCTACAGCGGCGCTCGGGATCTAGTCTGCGACAACACCAATGGACCCCAACGGCCCCATCGTTTCTCCTGACGCTCACCCGTCGCCTGGCGTACCTCGAAGGGCCGCCGCGGCGGCGCGAATCTGCGGCGTCACCAACATCACTTGGCCCAGCACACCATTGACGAATCCCGGGGATTCATCCGTGGACAAATGTTTGGCCAGCTCGACCGCCTCGTCGACGGCGACCGGCTCGGGCACGTCGTCAGCGTGCAACAGTTCCCAGACCGCAACCCGAAGGATCGCGCGATCGACGGCAGGCAGCCGGTCCAGCGTCCAGCCCTGCAGATGTGCCGCGATGAGATCGTCGATGTGCTCGGCATGTTGTGTCACACCCTGCGCCACCGTCACCGTGTACGGGTTCAGCGCCGAGACGTCGGATTGCGCCTGCGCCAACGTCTCTCGTGCTTGCGCAGCCTCCGCAGGCGTGATGCCACGGGCCTCCGCCTCGAAAAGGAGGTCGACAGCCCGCTTACGGGCTTGATGCCTGCCCCGGTCGGGCTTGGGCATGGTCAATTGACTCGGCCCAGATAGCTGCCGTCGCGCGAGTCGACCTTGAGCTTGTCCCCGGTGTTGATGAACAGCGGCACCTGGATCTCTGCGCCGGTCTCGACGGTCGCCGGCTTGGTGCCGGCGCTGGACCGGTCCCCCTGCAGCCCGGGCTCGGTGTGGGTGACCTCGAGCTCGACGGTTACCGGCAACTCGATGTAGAGGGGTGAGCCGTTGTGGAACGCCACCTGCACCGGCAGGCTCTCCAGCAGGAAGCGCGCGTCATCGCCGACCAGCGAATCCGGCAGGTGGTGCTGCTCGTAGTCCTCGCTGTCCATGAACACGAAATCCGAGCCGTCTTTGTACAGGTATGTGGTGTCGCGACGGTCAACTGTCGCGGTTTCGACCTTGACGCCGGCGTTGAACGTCTTGTCGACCACCTTCCCCGACAGCACGTTCTTCAGCTTGGTGCGCACGAACGCGGGCCCCTTCCCGGGCTTGACGTGTTGAAACTCGACGATGGTCCACAGCTGACCATCGATCTGCAGGACGAGTCCATTCTTGAAGTCGGCGGTCGATGCCACTGCGGTACTACTCCTAGTCTCTCAACTGAGAACGCCAGTTACCGTCGTAAGTCCGATTGTCCGAACCGACGAACTTGACTTGGATATCAAACCCCACGTTACCGGTGCCGTCGGCTTTGTATCTGGCGGACACTGGCACGATCCAAAACTCCATGCCCGCTTTAGGTGGCGCGTTGAATTGGTTCTCACTCGCAATTTCGGCCGCGCGGAGCGCCGATTATTACGTCCACTCCTGGTTACTGACTGTTGCGCCTATGGGGAACGGATTCTGTCTACTGCCAGCTTGATTAGCATCTTCACTTCCGCCGTCAGAGGTCGGGGACGGGAGCGACAGATCAGACGTCGGGGGATGCCGAAGGACCTGTTGACGCTGAGACACCAGCCCCACCAGTAACGCTAGCAACGCCCGCAACTCCGTCAATTTGCGCAAACGGCTAACGACTGTCGGCGTAGCCTGCTACTGTGAATTCCCAAGGGGGAAAGGGCAAACAATGAAACTGAAATTTGCTGGAGCCGCCATGCTGGCCGGTGCCGCCGGATCGCCTGGGCGCCGAGGGCAAACCCCGATGTTCACCCGGGATGCCAAGATGCGCCGTGGGGTTTCCTCGGAAGCCAAACGCGCAGCATCTGCGACGGGCCGAAGATGGCCGACGGCAGCTGGACACGCTTTTGGATGGTCTGGATTCCTGCGCATCAGGTGCCGGTAAGCACCGGGGTTCGGATGCCGGTCGTGCTGGACGACTTCGGCTGGGTGGCGGGTGCCATGATGCTGATGGTCGGCCTGGTGCTGCTGGCTGTGATGCGCGCTGTCACGCGGTGGAAACGTAGTATGAACATCAGCGGCGACGCCCGGTACGTCGAGACGCTGGCGACCCTGTCCGAGGGTTCTGTGCGCCGCCACTTCAATCCGTACACCGACATTGACTGGGATGCGCCGAAGTTCTCCGTCACGCAGAACGACCCACGCTGGGTGCTCCCGGCGAGCGATCCCCTCGGACGTCATTCGTCGTACAAGGCGCAACCACTGGGCAAGCAGATCGCGATGGGGATGTGGCGTGAGGCCAACATTGCGAAGGTCTCTGTGCACTTAGAGAGTGTTCTGGTCCGCGGTCTGATGCAATACGCGTTCTGGGTGCCCAACGGATCACCCGAACACCGCTACTGCCTGCACGAAGCCGTCGAAGAGTGCAATCACACCCTGATGTTTCAGGAAATGGTGAACCGCATTGGGGTAAATGTTCCGGGTATGCCGCGGTTGCTGCGGTGGATCTCGCCTGTTGTCCCGCTATACGCTGGCCCGCTGCCGGTGGTGTTCTTCTTCGGGGTACTGGCGGGTGAGGTGCCGGTCGACCACATGCAGAGGAACGTGTTTCGCGAAGGCAAGTCACTGCATCCGATCATGGAGAAGGTTATGGCGATCCACGTCGCCGAGGAGGCCCGCCACATCTCGTTTGCTCACGAATACCTGCACAAGCGTGTCCCGCGTATGCGACGCTACAGCCGGTTCTGGCTTTCGCTGTACGTGCCGATCGTCATGCGGGTGCTGTGCCAGGCGATCGTCGTGCCGCCGCTCAGCTTCTTCAAGGAGTTCGACATCCCGCGGTCGGTGCGAAAGGAGTTTTTCAACGCACCCGAATCGCGCCAGACGCTGCGCAACATGTTCGGCGACGTCCGGATGCTGTGCTACGACGTGGGGTTGATGAACCCCCTCGCGCGATTGATGTGGCGGATCTGCAAGATCGACGGTAGCCCATCGCGGTATCGCAACGAACCGCAGCGCGCGCCCCTGCCGACTCGGTCGCGGGCGCAATGATCAACTCCCGGTAGGAGAGCTTCGCGCTGGTGAGATCACCCTGCCCTTCGCCGCTGCACTCGGCCAGCAGCCGTGTGCTTCATTGTCACGGGCGGTACCGACAGTTCCGTCGATGGCCCACCCATGGATCGCGGACAAGGACTCAGCGCCGATACCAATCAAGCGTGTCTATGAAGTGGTCCAAGCCGCAGCCGGGCATGATCTGCGGCTAATAGTCGTATCGCCAGCCACTTCGGCAACACGGACCTCGTTGGAGTAGCGGCGCTCAACGGCAGGCGCCCACCCGCAGGACGTCGAGGCAAACGCGCTCATGGGTCGCGGCGTGTGGAGATCCGCACTGATGCCGGCCCATCGAGGGCCGTGCAATGTTTGTTAAGCGGCGGCCCGTACACCACGGTGTCGCAGGTTCGGCAGTGCCAGGAGGTGTGCCCGCCGCCGCCGTGACCGAGACAGGCGACATTGCCGACGAGGACTTGATTGGGGCCGAGGGCGTGCCCGTTGGGGCATCGGGCGGGCGCTTCGGTCGTCCATTTACCTTTAGCCCTGACCAGATCGCCCTCCACCTTCGGAAGCGTAGTCGCGGTCTCCGACTGTGGTGACTATGGCGACCTCTTCTGGTTTCGCTGACTAGGGCGCGGGTAGACGATCGGAGACCGCTGCGAAAGGGTGACGGCCAGTTGCGACGATAGGGGACTCATGTCTAGTCCTGAAAAGCCAAGTGAAAAGAGTGGGGCGAACGTTGGTGGCGCTACGGGTCCCGTCGAGGATGCCGAGTACAAGTCACCGGCCCCCGACTCGACACCGGGTGGTGCCACCGCCTCGCCGGCCGATGAACAGCCCGCCTCCGAGGCCCCGGAAACTGATCTAGAACCCGACGTGACCGGGCCCAGTCATACCAGCGGCACCAGGCGAGGGGAAGACAAACCCTGACCGACGACGAATCTAGTCTGGCGCGTTGAGCGTCATCAGGTAGTGGTCAGCGACTCTGCGATTCTCTGGGGCGATTTGCATCAAGGCTGGCAGCTCATCGACAAGCGCGGCGGCGACTGTGTGCAGTTTGACGTTGAGCTCTTGAGATCTCCACCGAAGAACGGCGAACGCCGAGTCAGCTTTGAGTCCGTAGAGCACCATAAGCATGCCCTTTGCCTCGTCAATCACCTCGCGGTGGGCGATGATCGCCTCAAGTTCTTCACCCAGCGCGTCCTGAACGTCGGCGTTTAAGGCGTCGGTGACGTCGATGTAGAAGCCGCGGGTGCCGACGACCTGATCGTCCTCGCCGAACACGGCATCGCCCACGACAACGACTTTGCGAGTTTCGCCGTCCGTGGTGGTGATGCGGTGTCGACTGCTAAAAGGTGCGGAGGACTGCTTGAGTAGACCCTTCACTTGAGCCACGTCGTCTGGGTGCTTGTGGCTCAAGACAAGGTCGGTCGTCGGCTGCACCGCGCCAGGTTCGTAGCCGTGCATCTGGGCGACCGTGTCGGACCAAGTCCAGGTGTCGGTGTCGTAGCGATATTCGAAGGTGCCGACGCGCTGAGGCGCCCCGCCCAGCAGGGCTTTGTCCAGGGGCTGCGGTACGTAACCGTCGGTGCCGGTGTCCGAGCCGTGCTCCGATGCCCGAACGAAAGAGGGCCGGTCCCGGCTGCCGGGGTCGACGTCTGTCATGGTCGAACTATAACGAGCATGCGCGACGAAGCGTCGGAGACGTTGACTACTTCGTCAATTTCACTGGCGTCGGAAGAATGGTCGCGACTTCGGGTCGGCTAGGAGGCGGTCCCACCGGCTCGCGGGATTGAACCGGCAGGACCTTGGATGCCCGAACAGCCGGCTATTCGCGCGCCCCGAGGGCTTACGTACCCGTAGAGCTTTAAGCAAAACGGCCGCGACGCGTGGAGGTCGCACCAATGCTGGTCCTTCGAGCGCCGTGCAGTAGGCACTGAGCGGCGGCCCGTAGCTCACGGCGTCGCAGGTTCGGCAATGCCAGGAGGTGTGTCCGCCGCCGTGACCGAGGCCAGGCGACGTGACCGACAAGGACTTGGTTAGGGCCGAGGTGCGGTCAATGTGACGTCGTTGCTCTCGCCCCCTGCGAATGGAACGATCAGCGCAATAACGGCGTCGAGCCCATAAAGGAAGAGCAAATGACATTCGCGGTGGTGATACTAATCCTGGCCGCTGTCGAGATCGTGTTGGGCCTGGTCCTCTACGGCAATGGCGTCGGTGCAGTTCCCGACAATCCTGTCCGCGAGCCGGCAGCCACCAGGCAGGGTTTGTCGCGTATCTCGTGGAAGGACCTGTTTGGGCGGATGAAGACGTCCATCAAGGACATGACCAACGGGGAAGCAAGCCGCGCACAAAGATTGACAGCGACTGGCGTGTTTAGCGTAATGGTCGGACTCGTCGTCGGAGCCATCGCTCTGGTGTGCTTAATCGTCGCCTTGGTGTAGGAATCCCCTCACCCGGCTGCGCAGTAAGTCGTCACCGCGCCAAACACGGGCGTGACACTCGCACACTTGTTGGGCGGGTTTGATGCGCCCGCGCTATTGCGAGCCCCCAAAAGCGGATGCAATGCCAGAGGGTGCGGGGCGTTTTGGGAGTCGACGCAGTTTGAGTGGGCGGCCAGGCTGTTGGGCTGCCCGCCGCTGCCCGTCGGCGGTGTGAAGTTTGTCGGTAGTGCAACGGGTAGCGCAACGGTTCCCAGTTTTTGGGTGTTCACGCCTGTTCGCCGATGTACTGAAAACGCTGTGACCTGCGGAAGAAGAACATGGATGGACGCCAGAGAACGTAGTGCCCTTTTTGGGGGTCAAGTGGTCGCAGGTTCAAATCCTGTCAGCCCGACACCGAGCAGCCGCGCCAGCCCTCCCAAAACCGATCCGGCGGCGAATAGTGTCCATACAAAGCTTGAATGCGGCATTCTGAGACCCAGCCATTCAGGACTTGTGGAGGCGATCATGGCAGAGAGCAGTGAGAAGCAGACTGCGGTGGAGCGAGTGGAGAAGCTGGCCGACGAGGTACTCGAATCGTTGGAGGCTGGACGCCAATCCACGGTCGAGGCTTTGCGCAACTTCACTCGCACCCTCCAGGAGGCGACTTCCAAGGAAAGCGACCCGTCACGGCGTCAAGCCCTCATCAACGCCGCCGTAAACTTGGCCGACGAACTGTCCTCGGCGCAGATGCAGTTACTTCACAGCATCACGGGCAGCGTGACCAACGTCATTCGCGGGCCGTCGAGCGGGACTAAACTCGAAGCAAGCGTGAAGGCGCTACGCGGTGGCGGCCAAGCCGCCAAGAAGGCGCCCGCAAAGAAGACTGCGAAGAAGGCCGCCAAGAAAGCACCCGCGAAGAAGACGACCAAAAAGGCTGCGGCGAAGAAGTAACGCTCAGCCAGTTGTCGGCTTTCGTAGATATCGCGGGCAACGCGGTCGTTGAGGACAGGTCGGCTGCGGCGTTTCTATGCACCGATTAGTGGCTGAGTGTCAGATCCACCCAGCACTGCGCCATCCCCAACATGACCCGGTGACCACCATCCGGCGGTTCTTGACGGCGGCGGTCAGTGGCGCCGTGGACCGCGGTGAGTTCTCGGCCGCCACCCAGTCAGTGCTTCAGTCGAAACCCTCGTCGCGATGCTGGCGGGCCTCGGGTTCTACGCCGCATTTGTCGGCAAACCGCAGCAAGTAGATTTGATTGCCGCGCAGCTCCGCCAGCTCTTGATAGGCGCATTCCGGGCGGACTCTTCCTAGCCACCGCGTGTGGTCGCAGATGCCAAGGGTGTAACAGTCATACATTCCCTGGCAAGAAAGCGGCCCGCCACACAAGCAGGATGACGGGCCAACTTTCTATTTTGGGGTCTAGCGGCTCTAGCCTTGGTGTTGCTCGGCCCACAGGTCGATTTCGTCGGCTGTCTCGATCAGTGCGGCGACCAGTTCGCGGGCGTGCGCGCTTGTGAGGACGTCGTCGCCGAGATAGACGTGCGGCGCCTCATGCACGCTGCCGTCGTCGATCCGCCCATCGGCGTACTGGACTGCGGTGGCCTGAACGGTCGTGAACTTGACTCCGCCGGTGTTTCGGAGTTCGCCGAACAGGATCCGGTACGGCAGCGGTGTGTCGTCCTACCACTCATCGGTTTTGGTGACGCCGGCCGGGATCGGCACATCGGGGATGGTGCCGGTCATGGCGAACCCTCTCAATTCGTGCCATGGGTTAGCTGGTCCCCAAGATAGTCGGCACCAGAGCGGTTGCCGCTGACCTCGTTGTTGCTGGTCCGCGCACAGCGCAACCTAGCTCAAAATCGCCAGTTCTTTGGGGAACTGGGTAAGCAGGTCTGATGTCTCGCCGACGACAAGCGTGTCCTCGATGCGGACACCGCCGCGATCGGGCAAGTAGACACCGGGCTCCACAGTCACCGCGGAGCCAGCAAGCAGTGTACCGGCGGCTGACGCGCTGATTCCCGGAGCTTCGTGGATCTCCAGTCCGACCCCGTGCCCGAGGCCATGGGTGAAGCACTCGGCATAGCCGGCGTCGGCGATCACCCGCCGCGATGTCGCATCCACATCGCGTAGCGCAACGCCCGGCGCCAGCACCTCCCGCCCGGCCCGCTGGGCCGTGGCGACAAGTTCATACAGGTCGAGCTGCCATTGCGCGGCGGGTGCAAGCACGAAGGTGCGGGTCATGTCGGAGTGGTATCCGCTCACCAAGGCGCCGAAGTCGATCTTGACGAAGTCACCCGCTGCGAGTACGGCGTCGGTCGGTCGATGGTGCGGGATCGCGGAGTTGGACCCGGCCGCCACGATCGTTTCGAACGACGGCCCGTCGGCCCCGTGGTCGAGCACCAGCGACTCCAACTCGCGCCCCACTTCGCGCTCGGTTCGCCCTGGCCGTAGACCCCCTTTGGCGACCAGCTCGGCCAGCGCAGCGTCGGCGGCCTCGCAGGCTAGCCGCAACAGTGCGACCTCGCCGGCATCCTTAACCTCCCGCAACGCCTCGACGATGCCCGCCGCGCGGACCAGTTCGGTGTTACCGGCCTCCTTCGCGAGTGCATCGAAGCCTTCGACGGTGACCATATGGCTCTCGAATCCAAGTCGTCCAACGCCGTCAGCCGCGGCCCTTCCGGCCAGAAACGGGCCACACGCACGCTCGATCACAAGCTCGGCGTCGGGGGCCTGCTGGCCGGCCTGGGTGCGGTAGCGCCCGTCGGTGGCCAAAACGGGAGTGTCGTCGTCCGCGCGAATCAGCAGCGCGGCGTTGGAACCGGTGAAACCGGACAGATAACGCACGTTGACCAGGCGAGTTACCAGAATCGCATCCAGTCCGTCGGCACTGAGCCGCTGCCGCAGCCGGTCCCGGCGCTGGGATATAGTCACAGGTCTTGACGCTACTCGCTAAGGTGAGGCCCCATGAGTAAGTGGTTGGTGCGTGGACTGGTGTTCGCGGCCCTGATGGTTTTCATCCGACTGGTACAGGGCGCGGCTATCAACGTTTGGGAGACCAAGGCGGCATTGATCAGCATCACCCTCGTGGTCCTCTACGCGATCGCGGTGCTGATCTGGGGCTTCTTCGACGGTCGTTCGAATGCCCGCGCCAATCCAGACCCCGACCGCCGTGAGGATCTGGCGATGACGTGGCTGCTGGCCGGTCTGTTTGCCGGAATCGTCAGCGGCGCGGTCGCATGGCTGATCTCGATGTTCTACAAGGGCCTCTATGTCGGTGGGCTAATCAACGAGGTCACCACGTTCGCCGCGTTCACCGCGCTGCTGACCTTCGTCATGGCGATCGCTGGGGTCGCGGTCGGGCATTGGACTGTCGACCGGCACACCGACGACGAGCCGCGAAAGCGGCATGGGAACGCCGCAGAAGGCGACGACGAACGCGACGACGAACGCGCGGACACCGACGTGTTCGCCGCCGTGCGCCATCCGGACTCACGCGACGACGCACCCGCCGACGAGGAGGAAGCTCCGACCGAGCGGCGAGGCCAGGAACGGCGCTAGCCGTACGCGGCCAGGTAGCGCAGGGCCAGCAGGTAGCCCTGCACGCCGAGGCCGACGATGACGCCGGTGGCGACTGCGCTTAGATAAGAGTGGTGCCGAAACTCCTCGCGCGCATGCACATTTGAGATGTGCACTTCGATGAGCGGAGCGCGTAGTTCGGCACAGGCATCCCGCAGAGCAATCGAGGTATGGGTCAGCGCACCCGCATTCAGCACCACCGGCTCGCCGTCGTCGGCGGCGCGGTGGATCCAGTCCAACAACTCGGCTTCGCTGTCCGATTGCCGTACAACGACTTTCAGCCCGAGCTCGGTGGCTTCGCGTTCGACCATCGCGACCAGGTCGTCGTGTGTCGTGCTGCCGTACACCTGGGTCTCGCGGCGGCCGAGCCTACCCAGGTTGGGCCCGTTGATGACATTCACCGTCGTCATGGCTGTGCCACCTCTGCGTATGCCGCCGCCAACAGCGACGGATCCGGGCCCTCCAGCCGGCCCGGTTTGGCCAGCCCGTCGAGGACGACGAAGCGCAGCACTCCAGAGCGGGTCTTCTTGTCACCGGCCATGTGTTCGAGCAGCTGCGGCAGCGCGTCGGCGTCGTAGCTGACGGGAAGGCCGAGCGAGGTCAGGATCGATCGGTGCCGGTCGGCGGTCCCGTCGTCGAGCCGCCCGGCCAACCGGCCCAGTTCGGCGGCGAACACCAGGCCCACCGACACCGCGGCGCCGTGACGCCATTGGTAGCGCTCCCGCCGCTCGATCGCATGTGCCAAAGTGTGCCCGTAGTTGAGGATTTCGCGTAATTGCGATTCTTTCTCATCGGCGGCGACCACTTCGGCCTTGACGGTCACGGCGCGACGGATCAGCTCCGGTAGGGCTTGGCCGGTCGGGTCCAGTGCGGCCTCGGGGTTGGCCTCGATGAGGTCGAGGATCACCGGGTCGGCGATGAAGCCTGCCTTCACGATTTCGGCCATGCCTGCGACGATTTCGTTGCGCGGCAACGTTTCCAGGGTTGCAAGGTCGACGAGCACCGCAGCGGGCTGGTGAAAAGCCCCAACGAGGTTCTTGCCCGCATCGGTGTTGATGCCGGTCTTCCCGCCGACGGAGGCATCCACCATGCCGAGCAAAGTGGTCGGCACGTGCACGATGTCCACGCCACGCAGCCAGGTGGCCGCGGCGAACCCCGCGACGTCGGTTGCGGCTCCCCCGCCGAGACTGACGATGGCGTCCTTGCGGCCGACGCCGATGCGGCCGAGCACCTCCCAGATGAACCCGACTACCGGCAGGTCCTTGCCTGCCTCAGCGTCCGGGATCTCGACGCGGTGGGCGTCGATTCCCTTGTCGGACAGGTGATTACGGATAGCTTCAGCTGTCTGCGCCAGCACCGGCTGGTGCAGGATCGCGACCTTGTGCCTGCCGTCGAGAAAGCGGCCCAGCTCCCCCATCAGGCCCGTGCCGATGACCACCGGATAGGCCGGGTCGGTCTTCACCTCGACGGTGACCGGTGCGCTGAGATCAGTCATGTTTGACCTCGGCGCGGCGCGCCATGTCCGCAGGGCTTGCGGGGGTGGTGGTCTCCGACGGCTTTGGTGTCAACGACACGGGCGTTCGGCGCCACGATGGTCGGCGGCGCCGCCGCGCCGGCTTGGGCGGGACCGCTTCGGCGCGCGGATTCTCCAGCCGCGACGCGATGTAGCGCACCACGGCACCGGGATTTCGGCGATTGGTATTGACTCGGATGGTGGCCACACGCCGGTACAGCGGCACCCGTTGCGACATCAGCGCACGGAACTTCTCGCCGCGATCGCCGCCGGCCAGCAGCGGCCGCACCGTTGTGCCGCCGGTCCGGCGCACTCCCTCGGCGGCGCTGATCTCGAGGTAGACAACGGTGTGTCCGGAAAGTGCTTCGCGCACACCGGCGCTGGTGATCGCGCCGCCACCCAGCGACAGCACGCCGTCATGTGATTCAAGCGCATCGCGAACGACTTCCTCCTCGATGCGGCGGAACTCCGTCTCGCCGTCGTTGGAGAAGATGTCGGCGATGGTGCGGCCGGTGGTCTGTTCGATCGCCGTGTCGGTGTCCAGCAGCGCGACGTCTAACGACTTCGCCAGCCGCCGACCGATTGTCGACTTGCCCGAGCCGGGCAGCCCGATCAATACCGCCTTGGGTGCCATCAGCCCGACGCCTGCGCGGGTTGAGTCGTCTCGCTGGCCGCATCATGTTGTTTTGCTCCTCGCGCGCGCACCGAACGTATATAGGTGTCGAGGTTCGCGCAGGTCTCGGTCAGTGAGTCGCCGCCGAACTTCTCCAACGCCGCGCGGGCCAGCACCAGGGCCACCATGGTCTCGACCACTACTCCGGCCGCAGGCACCGCGCACACGTCGGAACGCTGGTGGATGGCGACCGCCTCGTCGCCGGTGGCCATGTCGACGGTGGCCAGCGCCCGCGGCACCGTCGAGATCGGTTTCATCGCGGCGCGCACCCGCAGCGGCTGACCGTTGGTCATGCCGCCTTCCAATCCGCCCGCCCGGTTCGTCGAGCGCATCACGCCGCCCGGCCCTGGATACATCTCGTCGTGGGCGACGCTGCCGCGACGGCGCGCGGTCTCGAAGCCGTCGCCGATCTCGACGCCCTTGATCGCTTGGATGCCCATGACCGCACCGGCCAGCTGACTGTCGAGGCGGTTGTCACCGCTGGTGAAGGAGCCGAGCCCAATTGGAAGGCCGTTCGCGACGACCTCGACGACGCCGCCGAGCGTGTCGCCGTCTGCCTTGGCCGCCTCGATCTCGGCGATCATCCTGGCCTCGGCGTCCTTGTCGAAAGCGCGCACGGGGCTGGCGTCGATGGCCGCCAGATCGGAGGCCTGCGGCGGCGGGCCGTCGTAGGGCTGGGACGCACCGATGGAGATGACGTGTGAAAGCACCTCGACGCCGAGCGCCTGCCGCAGAAACGCCCGTGCGATGGTGCCCGCCGCGACGCGGGCCGCGGTTTCGCGTGCGCTGGCGCGTTCCAGCACGGGGCGGGCGTCGTCGAAGCCGTACTTGAGCATTCCGGCGTAGTCGGCGTGGCCGGGTCGCGGCCGGGTCAGCGGCTCATTGCGGGCGCTGCCGCCGAGTTCGGCGGGGTCGACGGGGTCGGGGGCCATCACGGTTTCCCACTTGGGCCATTCGGTGTTGCCGATTTCGATGGCGACCGGGCCGCCCAGCGTGATGCCGTGCCGGACACCGGCAAGCATGGTGACCTGGTCCTGTTCGAACTTCATCCGAGCGCCGCGCCCGTAGCCGAGCCTGCGGCGGGCGAGCTGAGCTCCGATTTCGTCGGACGTGACCTGGACGCCGGCGACCATGCCTTCGACCACGGCCACCAGCGCGCGGCCGTGGGATTCACCAGCAGTGGTCCATCGCAACACGCGTCCCATCTTCCCACGTCGCCGCCAAAGCCCCGATTCGTGGAGTGCTGGCCGCGCTCACCTCGGCTCAGACTCCACAAATCGCTATGCCGACGCGATGAGCACGGCCGCTGCGGCGGCCAGGCACATCGAGGGGCCGTGCGGCACCGTCCGCTGCCGGCGCGTGATTGCTACGCATGCCCACCCGACGGTCAGCAGCGGTGCGGCGACCACGGCCAACGCCCACACGTCGAAGCCGAACGCACCCGTCAGGCCGCCGACGCCCATAGCGAGCTTCACATCACCGGCGCCCATCGCCGACGGCGCGATCAGGTGCACGAGGGCATAGATTCCCGCTAGGCCGGTGGCGCCCAACAGGGCCGGAACTCCGCAGCCAGCCAACGCGGCCGCCGCGAGAATCACCACCGCGCCCGGAACGGTCAACCAATTCGGCAGTCGCCGCTCTCGGATGTCGATCAGGCTGAGCACCGCGAGCCACGCCAGCACGCATACGCCGGCAACCCCCGCCCTCATGTACCGAGGCTAATCGCCCAGCAGCGCTGCCCTCATCGCCTCTTTGGGCGCCGGCAGTCCGGTGAACTGCTCCACCTGTGCGTAGGCCTGGTGCAGCAGCATCTTCAGGCCGCTGATGACCCGGCCACCCGCAGCTTCGACCGCCGACGCCAACGGCGTGGGCCACGGGTAATAGATCGCGTCGAGCAGCACCGGCGTGGTTGCCAGCACCGACGCGTAATTCGCCGCTGCATCGGCCGGGACGGTGTTCACGACCGCGTCTGCAGTAGCCACCACCTGTGCCAGGTCCGGTCCGTTGACGTCGCACCAACGTGCATCGACCTCGACCTTGGCCGCGAGATCCACCACGGGCGCGGCCTTTTCACGGTTGCGGGCGACCACCGTGATGCGTTGCACGCCGAGCTCGACCAGTCCCACGACCACCGCAGGTGCGGTTCCACCGGATCCGACGACGACCGCATGTCCCAACGGCTCACCCAGCGCGCCGGTCACGCCGTCGATGTCGGTGTTGTCGGCCCGCCAGCCGGTCGACGTCCGCACCAGTGTGTTTGCCGCACCCACCAATTCCGCGCGCTTGGTGCGCTCGTCGGCGAACCGCAACGCGACGAACTTGCCCGGCATCGTCACCGAAACGCCCACCCATTCCGGGCCGAAACCGCCGACCACGGAGGGCAATTCGTCTGCGGCGCACTCGATGCGGTCATACGTCCAGCCGTCGAGACCCAATGCCCGATAGGCCGCAAGGTGCAACTGCGGTGAGCGGGAGTGCGCGATCGGCGAACCCAGCACCGCCGCCCTTCGTGCGTTACCGGGCGCTGTCGAGGACACCGTTTCGCTTCGCGAGTTCGATGTTCGCCAAGTGCTGAGGGTAGTCGCGGGTGAAGAGCGTCGTGCCCTGCATGTCGACGGTGACGAAGTACAGCCAATCGCCGTCGGCGGGGTGTTCGGCGGCCGCTAGCGCCGGCGCACCCGGCGAGCAGATCGGCGTAGCCGGAAGCCCCTGACGCACATAGGTGTTCCACGGTGTCTGTTGACCGCGATCGACGTCGGTGGTGGCCACCTCCTGGCGGTCCAGCGAATAGTTCACCGTCGAGTCGAATTCCAGCGTGCGGTGTTCGTGCAGTCGGTTGTAGATGACCCGGGCCACCTTGTCGAAGTCCTGCGGTTTGGCTTCACGCTGTACCAGCGACGCCACCGTCAAGATTTGATATGGCGTCATGCCCAACGTCTTGGCGGTGCCCAACAGCCCGCCCTGCGCGAATTGAAAGGCGCTGACGCCGATGAGCTCGGACAAAATATCTTGCGCGGATGCCGAGGGATCGATGTCAAATGACCCGGGCGCGATGAGACCCTCGAGCCTGCGGTGGTCATGGCCCATGCCGGCGACCTCTTTAGCCGCCCAGTCGGGCACCGAAAGCGATGACGAAGTCGCGGTGGCTGCCACGTCACGGAGGTCGTCTTTCGACACGCAGCGTCGCTCGCCGTCGAGGTCCACACAGGTGGCGTTGGAAATCAGGGTGAAGATGCCGTCGGTGACGGCGTTGGTCTTGACGTCCTGGATATCGTCGAGCTGGCGGCCTTCGGGAATGACCAGCTTGCCCACCCGGTTTTGCGCATCTGTCAGCCGCTCAACGGCATTCGACGCCGGTATCTCCGTGCGCAGCTTGTAGAAGCCAGGCTGGATCGACGACATCGCGGAGTTGTCTTCGGCGGCGACGACGAAGGCCCTCACCGTCGCGACGACCTTATGCTCTTCCAGCGTCTTGCCGATCGCCGTGGTGGAGTCGCCGTCGTGGACCTGAATGACCACATCGGACACCCCGTCGCCCGAGTAGTCGGTGCCGGCGCCGAACACGGTGTGCCACAGCCTGGAGCCGAGAAAGACAGCGCCGACCACGATGACGATGAACACGCTGACGGTGATCCCGCGGACGAACCGGCGCCTGCGACGCCGGCGCACTTCGCGCAGGCGATCGGCGCGGCTCATCCGGCGCCGCGGCGGTCCCACCGCTACCGGCTGCGCCCGATCGCGCCCCCACGCGTCAGGCATCGTCGTCCTCGGTGCGCGGGCCGACGATGTCCCGCCGCTGATCCAGCCAGCTCTGCAGGATCCCTACGGCCGCGGCCTGATCGATCATCGCCCGCTGCCCCCTGGCGCGCACACCGGCTTCCCGCAGCGAGCGCTGCGCCGTGACGGTGGTCAGGCGTTCGTCGGCCAACCGCACCGGAATCGGCGCGACGCGCCGCGCGAGATCCTCGGCGAGCCCGATGGCGTCCTCCGCGGCGGGACCGGTCCGGTCGGCCAGTGTGCGTGGCAGCCCGACCACCACCTCCACCGCCTCCAGTTCGGTGACGAGCTGCGTCAGCCGCCGCAGGTGGCGGTCCGTTCTGTCGCGGCGCACGGTCTCCACCGGCGTGGCGAGGATTCCGTCCGGGTCGCTCACCGCGACGCCGATACGGACGCTTCCCACGTCGATGCCCAGCCGACGTCCCCGTCCGGGATCGTCGCCTCCGGGCCGATCCGGCAGACGGTGTTCTGGGTGGGCCACGTGCCTAGCTCCGGCCTATCTCCGCGCGAAGGGCGGCCAGCGCCGCGTCGATGCCCGCCACGCCCTTGCCGGAGCCCTGCGCGAGGTCCGCCTTGCCTCCGCCGCGGCCATTCACCGCCGCACCCAGCTGCTTGATCAGCTCGTTGGCCTTCAGGCCGAGGTCCTGGGCGGCCGGGTTGACCGCGACCACGAATGGGACGGTGTCGTTCTCGCCTTCGGCGATCAACGCGATCACCGCCGGATCGGAGCCGACCTTGCCGCGGATATCGCCGATGAGGCTACGAAGGTCCGCAGCCGACGTCCCACCAGCCATCCGCTGCGCCACGACACGGACCTTACCGATCTGCGCCGCACCTGCGGCGGCGTTCACCGCGGCGGCCCGCGCGTTGGCCAGCCGCATCCGGTCGAGTTCCTTCTCAGCGGCCTTCAACCGGTCCGCCAGCTGTGCCACCCGCGCGGGAACCTCCTCCGACGGAACCTTCAGCGACGACGCCAGGCCTGCCATCAGGGCGCGCTCCCTTGAAAGGTGGCGGAACGAGTCAAGGCCGACGTAGGCCTCGACCCGGCGTACGCCTGAGCCGATGGAGGATTCGCCGAGAATAGTGACCGGGCCGATCTGCGCCGAGTTGTGCACGTGCGTGCCGCCGCACAGCTCCAGCGAGAACGGGCCGCCGATCTCGACCACGCGCACCTCCTCGGGATAGGCCTCGCCGAACAGCGCCATCGCGCCCATCGCCTTGGCCTTGTCGAGTTCGGTGGTGAAGCTGTGCACCTCGTAGTCGGCTTCGACGGCCTCGTTGGTGACCTCTTCGATCTGCGTCCGCTGGTCTTCGGTCAACGAGCCCTGCCAGTTGAAGTCGAATCTCAGATAACCAGGGCGGTTCAGCGAGCCTGCCTGAACGGCGTTGGGACCCAGCACTTGTCGCAGCGCCGCATGCACCATGTGCGTGCCGGAGTGCCCCTGAGTGGCACCGTGTCGCCACCGCGGATCAACGGACGCGACGATGGTGTCGCCCTCGACGAACTCGCCCGATTCCACGTTGACGCGGTGCGCCCAAAGCGTCTTGGCGATCTTTTGCACATCGGTGACAGCTGCCTTCGCCGTTGCCGACGCGGCCGTTCCCGTGATGCTGCCCTCGTCTGCGATCTGACCGCCGGACTCGGCGTAGAACGGCGTGCGGTCCAGGATCAGCTCGACGCGCTCAGCCTGCTGAGCAGCATGCGCTGCAACGGGAACACGCTTGCCGTCGATGAAAATACCGAGAATCTTTGCCTCAGTCGATAATTCGTCGAATCCGGTGAACTCGGTCGGGCCCGCGTCGACCAGTTCGCGGTACGCCGAAAGATCGGTGTGGGCCTGCTTGCGGGCGGCCGCGTCGGCCTTCGCCCGTTGCCGTTGCTCGGCCATCAGGCCGCGGAAGCCCTCTTCGTCGACGCTCAGGCCGGCTTCAGCGGCCATCTCCAGAGTCAGTTCGAGCGGAAAGCCGTAGGTGTCATGCAGTGTGAACGCATCGGTTCCGGACAGCACAGAGACACCCGACTGTTTCGTCGCGTGAGCGGCCTCCTCGAACAGCCGTGACCCCGACGCCAGTGTGCGGTTGAACGCCGTCTCCTCCGCCACCGCAATGCGATGAATCCGGTCGAAATCGTTGACCAACTCCGGATATGACGGGCCCATCGCTTCGCGCACGGTAGTCATCAAGTCACCGACAATTGGTTCGTTGATTCCCAACAGCTTCGCCGACCGGATTACCCGGCGCAGCAGGCGGCGCAGCACATAGCCGCGGCCGTCGTTGCCGGGGCTGACACCGTCGCCGATGAGAATGGCCGCAGTGCGGCTGTGGTCGGCGATGATTCGGTACCTGACGTCGTCCTCGTGGTTGCCCTTGCCGTAGCCGCGCGGGGCGATGGCGGCGACGGTGTCGATGACCGGGCGCAAAAGGTCCGTCTCGTAGACGTTGTCGACGCCCTGCAGCAGGCAGGCGACGCGCTCGACACCCATACCGGTGTCGATGTTCTTGCGCGGCAGCGGGCCGAGGATCTCGAAATCCTCCTTGGAGGTGCCCTCACCCCGCTCGTTCTGCATGAACACGAGGTTCCAGATCTCGATGTAGCGGTCCTCGTTCGCGATCGGGCCACCCTCGGCGCCGTACTCCGGGCCGCGGTCGTAGTAGATCTCGGAGGACGGCCCGCACGGACCGGGGATGCCCATCGACCAGTAGTTGTCGGCCATGCCGCGGCGCTGGATCCGATCGGGCGGTATACCGCTGACCTCCTGCCACAGGCCGGCCGCTTCGTCGTCATCCAGATAGACGGTGGCCCACAGCCTTTCGGAATCGAACCCATAGCCGCCCTCGGCGACGGGGTTGGTCAGCAGCGTCAAGGCGAACTGGATGGCTTCGCGTTTGAAGTAGTCGCCGAACGAGAAGTTGCCTGCCATCTGGAAGAACGTGTTGTGCCGGGTGGTGATGCCGACCTCATCGATGTCCGGTGTCCGGACACACTTCTGGATGCTGGTCGCACGATTCCACGGCGGCGTGCGCTGACCGAGGAAGTACGGCACGAACTGCACCATGCCGGCGTTGACGAACAACAGGTTGGGGTCGTCGAGGATCACCGAGGCGCTGGGCACCTCCGTGTGGCCCGCCTTCACGAAGTGATCGAGGAATCGCTTCCTGATCTCGTGTGTCTGCACGTCCTGCTGTCCTTATTGGTTTCGGTGACACCCGCGGATTCATCGACCGCATAACATTACCGGTCGGGCTTGTCGCGCCGTCATCACCCGTTTATGAAGCTCAAACGCACCGATCGCCGCGGGTTGTCTCGGTTCAGGTCGACCAGCACGACACTCTGCCATGTTCCCAACAGCGGCTTGCCGCTCTCCACCGGCACGGTGACCGAAGGTGCCACCAAGGCGGGCAGAACATGGTCAGCGCCATGGCCTGGCGAGCCGTGCGCGTGGCTGTAGCGGTCGTCGCGCGGCAGCAGCCGTTCCAGCGTGTCGACGAGGTCGTCGTCGGACCCTGCGCCTGTCTCGATGATCGCGACTCCCGCTGTGGCGTGCGGCACGAACACGTTGCACAAGCCGTCCTCGTGTGCGGCACAGAACTTCCGTACCCTCTCCGTGAGGTCGACGATCTGTCGCCGCGATGAGTCGATTTCGAGCACGTCGAAGTCCATAACTCCAGGGTACGGACCATTGAAAGGTCCGCTCGCCGGGAGGAAGCTAAGTCACGATGGGTGGCGCCACCCGGGCGCCGTCCCTGACGAGAGGGGGTGGACCGTGTACGCACGCTCTACCACTATCCAGGCGCAGCCCACGTCCATCGATGAGGGGATCGCGTACGTCCGCGACGAAGTCATGCCTGCGCTAAAGGCCATGGACGGCTACGTCGGCCTGTCTTTGTTGGTGGACCGGGGGTCCGGCCAGTGCATCGCCACCAGCGCCTGGGAAACCGAGGAGGCTTTGCGCACCAGCACGGAGCCGACCGCGCCGCTCCGCGACCAGGCCGGCATGCACTTCGGCGGCGGCGACGTCGCGGTCGACCAGTGGGAGATCGGGGCGATGCACCGCGATCACCGCTCCGGTGACGGCGCCTGCGTGCGGGCGACGTGGATCAAGATGCCACGTGATCAGGTCGACCGAGCCATCGACTTCTACCGAAGCTCCGTACTGCCGTCACTCGAGGATCTCGACGGGTTCTGCAGCGCCAGCTTTTTGGTCAGCCGCGCCACCGGCAGAGGAGTGTCGTCGGCGACCTTCGACAGCCGCGAAGCCATGGACCGCAACCAGGAGAACGCCAAAGAACTGCGCAACGCGCGGACCCGTGAACTTGGCGCAGACATTGTGGACGTGGGTGAGTTCGAGTTGGTGCTCGCCCATCTGCGGTTACCGGAGATGGCGTGAACTGAACCAGCTACCAGCCGATTGACGCGGGCGTTTATTTCGTGAACGCCGAGGGTATTGCAACTGCACCCCACTACTGCTCATGGAGGAAGAAATGACAATCACCGGCATCATCACCGCCATTCTCATCGGCATCGTCGTCGGTGTACTTGGCCGGCTGTTGGTCCCTGGCAAGCAGCCCATCGGGATGCTCGTCACGATCCTCGTCGGCATCGTGTCTGCGTTCATCGGGACGGCGATCGCTCGGGCACTCGGCATTCCGACCGCTACCAGCGGCATTGACTGGCTGGAACTGCTGGTTCAGGTAATCGTCGCCGCGATCGGCGTCGCCCTTGTCTCGGCTCTCATGGGACGCAGGCGCACTGGCGTCATGGGACGCAGGCGCTCCGGCCTGATGAGGTAAGGCAATCTCGTAGCTTGCCCGGCGGCACCCCTGGCCGCCGGGCAAGCTTGGTGCTCAAAGCCATTGCGTCAGAGCGACTTCAGAAGCACATCGAGCTTCTCGTAGCCCTCGGTCATGCCACCCTCCATACCCGACGACAGCAGCGCGTCGCGGGCTTCGGTGTTGGGGCAGATGGAACGGCCGCGCAGCCGGCTGCGGCCGTCGCCCAGGTCCTCGAACCACATGAACTCGATGTTCACCATGTCGGGCGCACCCTCGAATTCGAAGGTCTGGACGACGAACTCGTTCTCTCGCACGGTATGAAACGTGCCATTGAATCGGAACTCGCCGTGCTCGGTCGAGTGCACGTAGCGGTAGCCACCGTGGTTCTTGAAGTCCCACTCATCGATCTGCATCTCCAGACCGTGCGGGCCCAGCCACTGCTTGACGAGGTCCGGATCGGCGTGCGCGCGGAAGAGCGTTTGCACCGGGGCATCGAACTCGCGGGTGAACTCCATGGCCAACGTATCGACCGGAGCCTGCAGGTTGAGCGCGTTCGTCATCGTTCATTCCCTTCTGTGGATGTGTCGGTCATCTCCGCCAGGAGGGTGTCCAGCCGGCGGTAGTTGCGTTCGGCGTCAAGGCGATATCGGTCGATCCATGCGGTCAGGCCCTCGAGCGCCGCCGCGTCGAGATGGACTGGCCTGCGTTGCGCATCGCGGGTCCGGGTGACCAGCCCCGCCTGCTCGAGCACCTGAATGTGCTTGGACACCGCCTGTTTGGTGATGTCGAACGGTGCGGCCAATTCGTTGACCGTGGCAGGACCGCGGGACAGTCGCGCAACGATGGCCCGCCGAACCGGGTCGGCGAGCGCCATGAAAGCGCGGTCCATCTGGACGTCTGCATCTCCATCACTCGCCAATAATCAACCTTGAATTTGATCAATCGCTTGATTGATTACCAAGGTAGGCGCAGGTTCGATGGCTGTCAATCCCATGCGCCGAAACTGCGGGGAGACCGTGAAATCGGCGCGAATCGCGAGCTGTGAGCAGTCTCGGCGAGGGAGATGCGCTCAGCGCTTCTTGCGGATGATGGCGCGCAGCTTGTCCAGTTGGCCCGCGATCTCTCGTTCGGCTCCGTGAGTAGTCGGCTGATAGTAGTCAACGCCGACCAGCTCGTCAGGTGGATACTGTTGCGGCACAACCCCGTCCGGATCGTCGTGCGAATACTTGTAGCCGATCGCGTTGCCGAGCGCATCGGCGCCGGAGTAATGCCCGTCGCGCAGATGTGCAGGGACCACGCCGGCCTTGCCCTCCCTGACGTCGCTCATCGCCGCACCCAACGCCGAGATCACGGCGTTGGACTTGGGCGCGGTGGCCAGGTGAATGGTGGCGTGCGCCAGCGTGAGTTGCGCCTCCGGCATGCCGATCAGCTGAACCGTCTGCGCGGCGGCAACCGCCGTCTGCAATGCCGTCGGGTCGGCCATGCCGATGTCCTCGCTGGCCAGGATCATCAGCCGTCGCGCGACAAACCGGGGGTCCTCCCCCGCGACGAGCATCCGGGCCAGGTAGTGCAGGGCGGCATCGACGTCGGACCCGCGGATGGACTTGATGAATGCGCTGATCACGTCGTAGTGCTGATCGCCGTCGCGGTCGTAGCGAACGGCGGCCTTGTCCAGCGACTGCTCGATGGTCTCGACGGTGATCTGCTCCCCCGCCTCGGCCGCCACCTCGAGGGCGGTTAGCGCGCGCCTGGCATCACCCGCCGACAGCTGCACGAGCAGATCCACCGCTTCCCCGGTGACCTCGACCTTTCCGGCGAGCCCGCGCGGATCTTCGATGGCGCGGCTGACCACGGCGCGGACGTCATCCTCGGTGAGCGGTTGCAACTGCAGGATCAGCGACCGCGACAGCAGTGGGGCGACGACCGAGAACGACGGGTTCTCCGTGGTGGCGGCCACCAGCAGCACCACCCGGTTCTCGACTGCCGACAGCAGGGCGTCCTGCTGGGTCTTGGAGAACCGGTGCACCTCGTCGATGAACAACACGGTCTGTTCGCCGTACGCGGCCGCCCGACGTGCGACGTCGATGACGGCGCGGACTTCCTTCACCCCGGCCGACAGCGCGGAGAGCGCCTCGAACCGGCGACCGGTCGCCTGCGAGATCAGCGACGCCAGCGTGGTCTTGCCGGTGCCCGGGGGGCCGTAGAGGATGACCGACGCCGCACCCGACCCCTCGACCAGACGGCGCATCGGCGAATTCGGCTGGAGCAGGTGATCCTGGCCGACTACTTCGTCGAGGGAGGCCGGACGCATCCGCACCGCAAGGGGCGACGAGGCGCCGACAGCACCCAGTGCGCCCCCGCTCGCGGCGGGTTCGCCGGGGACGTCGAAGAGACCCTCAGACACGCTCTCTGCTTACCACGCCACTAGGACGTCGTCACAAAGTCGATCAGCTCCTCAACGCGGCCGATGAGTGCAGGCTCCAGGTCGTTCCAATCCCGCACCTGGCCGCGGATCCGCCGCCACGCCCTGGCGATGTCGGCCTGTTGCGCGTGCGGCCATCCGAGGGCCCGGCACACCCCGTGCTTCCAATCCATGCCGCGCGGCACAACGGGCCACGCCGACATGCCGAGGCGCCCGGGCTTGACGGCCTGCCAGATGTCGATGAACGGATGGCCGACAACCAATGTGTGAGAGCCACCCGGTCCGCGGCGCACGGCGTCGGCGATGCGGGATTCCTTGGATCCGGCGACCAGGTGGTCGACCAGCACGCCCAACCGCCGGCTCGGGCCGGGACGAAACGCATCGACGATCCCTACGAGATCGTCGATGCCGCCGAGGTGTTCGACGACGACGCCCTCGATCCGCAGATCGTCACCCCACACCTGCTCGACAAGCTCGGCGTCGTGGCGGCCCTCGACGTAGATGCGACAGGCGCGCGCCACCTTGGCCTTCGCGCCCGGCACTGCGACCGACCCGGACGCGGTACGTGTCTCGGAGTTCCCCACCGAACGCCGCGGCGCTGTCAGGATCACCGGGGCGCCGTCGATCAGGTACCCCGGACCAATCGGAAACGGCTTCCTGCGACCGTGCCTGTCCTCGAGTTCCATTCGCCCGTATTCGATTCGGACCACGGCGCCGACGTAGCCGGACTGCGCGTCCTCCACGACCATGCCGATCTCGACCGGACGCTCGGTGGATCTGGGCCTTTCATGCGGATTGTTGGCGAGGACATCCGTGCCATAGCGATTAGCCACCGGGTGATCGTAGGGTCATACCCGTGCTGCTCAACCGCGACACGGCCGAAGGCATTGCGAACGGCAGGATCACGATGGTGTTGCGCCGCTGGGACGTCGCCCGCGCGAAGCCGGGAGGCACACAGCGGACACCGGCAGGCACGATCCGCGTCGACGCCGTCACCGAGTACCGCGGCAGCCACCGCGTGACCGCCGGGCAGGCCCGCGCCGCGGGCTATCCCGATGCCAAGTCCGCGCAGGCGGCGTTGGATCGCAGACCCGCCCGGCACACCTACGTCATCGAGGTGTCCTTCCTGGCGCCCGACGAACGTCCGGAGCTCGCCGCGAACGACGAACACGGCGACGACGACGCCGAAGCCATCAGCACGCGGCTGCGTCGGTGGGATGCTGTAGGAACGCCATGGACCCGGCAATATCTGGAGATGATCGCCGCCAACGAGGCGGTCCGCGCACCCGACCTGGCCGCCCGCGTCGGCCTCGATACTCAGCGGTTCAAGCGCCGGGTGCGCCAGCTCAAGGGTCTCGGCCTGACGATCAGCCTCGATGTCGGCTATCGGATTTCGCCGCGCGGCCGTGCATATCTGGCGCGGCGCACTACCGATTAGCCGGCCGTCACCTCGTCGACGACGGTATGGATGAACCGCATTTTCTCCAGCACCGCGGGAGGCAGCACGAACGGATAGAGGTCCTGCTTGCCCATTGACCGGTTGAGCATGTTGAGCGCCCACGACAGAGGCAGCCACATGTCGATCATCTGGTCGAACCCACTGGGGCCCAGCACTCGTCGTTCGAATGTCGCCGCCGCAGGCGCGATGCTGAATGCCGCCGCCGTGTCGAGGGTGTCACGGATGTGCAGATAGTGCGCGAACGTCTCGGCCCAGTCCTCAGCGGGGTGCATGGTGGCATACGGCGAAACGTATTTTTCTTTCCAGTCTGCGGGCGGCCCATTCTGGTAGTGGCGGTCCAGCGCCGCCTGGTAGTCGGCATCGGCGTCGCCATACAGTTCACCGAACCGCCGCGTGTAGTCGGGCGACACGCTCACCAGACGGTAGTAGTAATAGTGACCGATCTCGTGCCGGAAATGTCCGAGCAGCGTGCGGTACGGCTCGTCCATCGCGATGCGCAGCTGTTCGCGGTGCACGTCGTTGCCCTCGGCGAGATCCAGTGTGATCACGCCGTTTTCGTGACCGGTGAACACCTTCTCCTGCTCGCTGGAGAGCAGGTCGAACGCCAGGCCGTAGTCCGGATCCTCATCGCGCCCGACGATCGGCAGCTTCAGCTCGACCAACTCGGCGATCAATCGCCGTTTGGCCCTCTCCGCCTCGGCGAATGCCGCTAGCGCCACGGTGTCGGTGTCGTTGGGCCGGGTCCGGGTCAGCGCACACGATGCGCACAGCTGTGCGGTCGGGGCGGTTTCGACCAGCCAATTGCATTCGGCGAGGTGCATATTGGCGCACAGCTGGTGCTTCTCAGCGTCGACGAAACCGGGCTGCGCACTGTCCTCGCCAGACGCGATGACCAGCAGCGCCATGTCCTCGAGCGAGAACCCCAGCGGCCGCTTGCAGGACAGGCACAGCGAATTCTCGAACGCAAGGCGCTGACCGCAGTTGGGACAGATGAAATCACGCATGGAGCACTTCTCCCTCGAACGGCTCCACGTCAACCGCGACGTCGATGACGCTGCTCGAGGAGTTGGTATAGATGATGCCGCGCAGCGGCGGTATGTCGGCATAGTCCCTGGCCCACCCGACGATGATGTAACGCTCATCCACCATCTGATCGTTGGTCGGATCCAAACCAACCCACTGGTTCTGCGGCGTCCACACCGACGCCCAGGCATGGGTGGCGTCGATGCCCACCATCCTCTCCTTGCCCGGTGGCGGGTCGGTGGCGAGATAGCCCGAAACATAGCTGGCGGAAAGGCCGTTGACCCGCAGGCAGGCGATCGCCAGCCGGGCGAAATCCTGGCAGACCCCTTCACCGGCGGCGAGCACATCGTTTACCCGGGTGGAGACTGACGTCGAACCGGACCGGTAGGTGAAATCGCGATAAATCCGCGACGCGAGATCCTTGAGCACCTCGATCAGGGGGCGGCTCTGGGCGAAACTCGGTGCCGCATAGTCCCGCACGTCGTCGGTGATCTCCGGCGGCTGCAGGTCGAGTGTGAACTCGGTCGCCAGCGCGCTGTCGAGGCCGACCGGCCGCGCGATTTCCCAAGGCGCCAGCGCGGATCCGGCGCCATAGAGCTCGGCGGGCGGCGGGTCCACCTCGACGATCGATTCGCTGGTGACTGAAAGCCTGCGGTGCCGCTCGGTGACATGGAAGTACGAACTCACATTCCCGTAGGCGTCGCGGCTGGTCGAACTGTCCGCCGGAAAGGGGTCGATCCGCAGGGTGTGCGAAAGACAGCGCTGTAAGGCGGTGTCACGCGGCGTGAGATAGCCGCGGCCGTAGGAACTCGTCACGTCGTCGGAATACCCGTAAACCGTGCTGTGAGTCACCTGATATCGCCTGCCCGTCATGGCATCACCCGGTGCACGTCTGGACCCCAGAGCGGCTGCATGCCGCCGGGCAGCGACAGCTGCGATGTGGTGATGACGCCGGCCAGGTCCCGCAGGTCGCTGTGCAGCCGCTCGAGCAGATCGGCAAGCTCGCCACGCCTGCCATCGGCGGTGACGTCCTCGAGGTCGGCCGGATCGAGGCGGCGCAGCCTGGTGCCGACCTCGTCGACCAGCCGCTCGGGCCGCGACGAGCCCGACGAGCCCGGCAGCGACTTGAGATCGGCGCGTAGCCGTTCGAATTGGTAGACCAGCGACCGGGGATTCTCCGCGTCCAGCAGCACCAGGTCGGCGACGGCGGTGATGCTGACCACGCCCGGGTTGCGTCGCCGGTAGATGACCGACGACTCGCATGCCACCAGGGTGGACTCGATGACGGTTTGCTCGGCACCGCGGCCGCGAACCGTCGTCAACGTGGCGCCCAGCAGTGCGGTCAGCGCGAGGCCTCGTTCGATTCGCTTGCCGATGTCCATCATGGCCCAGCCGACGTCGTGCACCATCGACTCGGCGGCCACCCCCGACAGCGCGAGCATTCCGGCCAGCGTCTCGCTGTGCGCCGACCCGAGATAAGCCTCACCCTCCGTTTTGGATTCCGGCATCGAACGTCCGCGGTGGAGGACCGCGCGCTCGACTGCGGCCAGCACCATCCACGTGTCGTTGGACATCTGGTCGCGCACCGCGCGCGCGGCCAGGCCCAGCCGCTCGACGGATTGCGCCAGCGCGCCCGAGCGACGCCGGTCCGCTGTGAGCGACCACAGCGTCGTCGGCGCGGTAGCGATCATCTCGTGCGAATCACCGTCTGCGCCGGTGTCGGTTCCGGTCATCTTGCCCAGGGCGGCCAGCAGCACCGGCACACATTCGCTGCCCTCCATGTTCTGCCGGTAGCGGAACTCGTGATATCGCTCGCGGGTGACGATCAGCAGCCGCGCCATGGACTCGGCTCGTTCGGCGTAGCGGCCCATCCAGAACAGGTCCGAAAGCACACGCGGCGAGCTGATCGCCCTCGTCGGACTCGGCGTCGTCGCCGGAAGCTCGACGGGTAGCGACGGCGGGATCCGTTCGGCGGTGACACGCGTCGGTGTGCGGACCCAGATGTCTTTGGCCGCAATGGTTCTCATAGTGTAGGCGGCGTCGCCGGGAGCCAGCAGGTAGCCGAGGCCCCCGATCATCGGCGCATAGCCGCCGCGCTGGGCCACCGTGAACAACCGCATACCGACACTCGCCGACGACAACCCGCCCGGATGGAAGTCGGTTGGGGCCGAGGAGAACTGCGGCAGTTCCTGGCCGACCCACTGCCACGGCGCGGCCTCGATGCGGGCGGCCATCGATTCGCGTTGCTTCGACGTCAACGCGGGCCCGACGATGGTGTGACCACCGGCCACCGGCTTGATCAACAGCGATGCCAGGTTTCTCACCAAGTGCGACCGCTCCACGTTGATGCCGCCCCAGTAGGTGGGCGCGGTCTCCAGCATGGGCGTCTCGTCCAGCAGTGAATGGGCCAGCTCGGGCAGAAATCGAAGCAGCCCAGGGCTTTCCAGGATTCCGCTGCCGAGCGTGTTGACGACGGTGACCGCTCCCCTTCGCTGCACCTCGACCAGACCCACTACGCCCAGCCTCGAGTCGGCCCGCAGATCCAGCGGGTCGGTGTACTCCGCGTCCACCCGGCGCAGCATCACGTCCACCCGCTTGAGGGTGCCCAGTGACCGCATCCACAGCCTTCCGTCCCGCACGACCAGATCTGCGCTCTCCACCAGCGGGAAGCCAAGCACGCTGGCGAGGTAGGCCTGGTCGAACGCGGTCTCCGAATGGCTGCCCGGGCTGAGCACCACCACCACCGGTTCCTCGGCCGATTCGGGCGCTGCGTCAATCAGGGCGAGCCGCAGCGCCTGCGCCCACGGCGAGGCGGGCCGCGGCCCGATCCGCTCGTAGAGGTCGGGGATGGCGTGCGCGACGACGCGCCGGTCGGCCAGTGCGTAGCCGGCACCCGACGGCGCCTGCGTCCAGTCGGTGTTCACCCGAAACGCGCCGTCGGCGGCGCGGCTGATGTCGCAGGCATGCATGAACAGCTGGTGCCTGCCCGGCACTTCGATCCCACGCGCTGCCCGAACATAACCGGGGTGGGCGAAGAGCAGTTGCGCTGGAAGCACACCGGAGGTCACCGAGCGCTGCGGGCCATACAGGTCGGCCAGCACCGCGTCGAGGAGCCGCGAGCGTTGCACCAGACCGGATTCCAGCGTGTCCCAGTCGGTCGCGGAGATCAGCAGCGGCAGCGCGTCCAGACGCCACGGCTCCGATACACCGGAGCCATCGCCGTCGGTGACGGCCTCGCCGTTCGTATCGACGCGAAAGTAGGTGATGCCGTCGTTGTCGACCAGGCTGCGTACCACCGTGCGGAGCTGCTCGAGGCCGTCACGGCCGCGCTCGCCGACACATTCGGCCAGTTCCATCCAGGTTGGCCGGATATTGCCTGCCGCATCGACGAATTCGTCGTAGCCGGTGACCGCGCCGCCCCGCGGGTCGAACAGCGCCTGCTGGGCCCGCGCAGCGCGGTAGCCGGTCAACAGGTTGTCGATGTCGTGCGGGTTCGCAGCGGGAAGAGCCATCAGTGCAGAACGGTAGCGCAAAGATTGGCGGGGTGTTGGGTGGTTTGAAAAGCGCCCCTGAGCTGGAGCAATGCCCAACCACAGCGTTGGGGAGCGTGAGCCAGTTACGACCCTTTTGCGGACTTTTTGCGGACTAAACCGTCCCAGGGGCAGCAAACTTTGCTGGCACGCCTGGCTCAGTGGTTGACCCGAATTGGTACAACGCCACTGCTGGCTTCGCCCGGTTTGTATTGCCACAATGGGCGCCGTGGCGAAGTCCGTCGAAACCGTGTGCCTCGATGTCCTCCACCGCTCCGGTTGGCGACCGGTCAACCGCGACGACGTGACACGGTGGTTCGCCGACCGCTCACGGCACGTCGGCGCCTGCCCGTGCTGGCGGTGTCAGGCCGCGAGAAGATCCAGCCCTGATCGAGTGTGGCATCGGTGTTCAACACACAGCCAGAGGTTAGCGACCTACCCTTAGCCATGAGGCAAATCCTGCTGCGGGCAGCTGTGATTCTAATGTCGTGGGCGATCGGACTACTCATCGCGGCGTGGATCGTTCCCGGAGTTTCGTTGTCGGTACCGGGGTTTATCGTCGCCGTATTGGTGTTCTCGGTTGCGCAGGCGATTCTGTCCCTGCCGATGTTGAAGTTGCCCCGTCAGTATGCGTCGTTACTCCTCGGGGGGACCGGGCTGGTGTTGACCATCGTCGCATTGATCCTCGCGTCGGTATTGACGCACGGCATCACCATTGACGGCATGGCACCCTGGGTGGCCACGACGGTCGTGGTGTGGCTCGTAACAACGATTGGGGCCATTTCGCTGCCCGAGCTGCTGATCCGCGACGAGTCCGGCTCGACCTGAACAACTACCCGCCGGCGATAACGGGTGTGCGCCGGTCGTCCGCGTCGAAATTTTGTACCTCGCCCGGTTGCGCCCAGTGAGTATTGTTTTACTATCGCGTCCGACGACGGAGAGAGCGGTGACGAGAGACAAGTATCGCGATCCGACGGATCACTCGCGGACAACGCAACCGCACGCTGGTATGGCGATGAAGGACAACTTCTTCTGGCCAGGGTTGATCTTGTTGGCCGTAGCGACGTTCGGTCTGATCAGCACGGCGGCAGCCGCCGCCTATGGACACGACGAATGGATATCCACCACGGTGCTCATCGCCGTGCTCGGCGCGGTCGCCGGTGCGCTGTGGCTCGTCATCGAGCAACGCCGCGTGACCCGCATCGAGGCGCAGTGGAACGCCGCACACCCAGATGGTCGCACGCGCCCGCGCACTCCCTAACCGCAACGGCGGAGCGCCCCATCTGCAATGACGTTCAGAAACAACATCGGTCCCGACGCAGTCGCCGCCGTGGCATGCCTTCGGGAATGGCGGCGGGCGGCGGCGGCACAAAGTTATCGCCCGATGGCGCCGCTGGCGGTCGAACGCGCACAGGAAGTCGCCGAGTACCTCAGTGAACATTATGGCGCGGTCGAGAGACTCTACGACGATCTTCAAACCGCTTGGGAAGCATACGTTTCCGCCCAAGAGGAGATAGGCGAACCTATCGATAAGGAGTTGGACGGGATGATGGGACGGTTCGACAGACGCTACGAGAAGTCTCAGCGCGGTATCGCGTTGGTGATGGAACTGGAAGACCTCTGATGGCGAGCATCCAGAAACGGCCCGATGGTCGGTACCGTGCGCGTTATCGCGACGAGGCGGGCCGCGAACACTCAAAGCACTTCGCCCGCAAGGTGGATGCTCAGCAGTGGGTCGATGAGGTCACCACTTCGGTTGTGACCGGGAGCTACGTCGACCCGAAGGCGGGCCGGATCTCCTTCGACGCCTACTTCGACAATTGGTCGAAACGGCAGGTGTGGGTGCGCGGCACGCTGGACGCGATGACGCTCGCCGCCAAGTCGGTGGACTTCGGGCATCTGCCGATAAACGCGGTTCGGCGTTCCCACGTCGAGACGTGGATCAAGAAGATGAGTGCCGACGGGCTGGCGGCCAGCACGATCAAGACGCGCTTCAACAATGTGCGCACGACATTCCTGGCAGCGAAGGCCGACAAGGTTATTGGGTCGGTCCCGACTGAAGGAGTCACGCTGCCGCGTGAGCGGCGCATAGAGTCGGCGATGAGGATCCCGGCGCCGCAGGAGGTCGGCAAGGTGTTGGCGGCGGCGGAGGTGTGGTTTAAGCCCTACATCGCACTGTGCGCCTTCGCCGGTCTACGACAGGGCGAGGCCGCCGCCGTCAAGCTTGAGGACATCGACTTCCTACGTCGCCAACTCAAGGTGACGCGGCAGGTGCAGCGGATACCTGGGGGCGCCGTCGGGGCACGCGCTGAGATACGCCCGCCGAAGTTCAATTCTGAGCGGGTCGTGTTCCTACCCGAAGGACTGCTGACGATGCTCTCAGAGCATGTGCGCACGGTCGGCGTCCGACCCGAGGGCTGGTTGTTCGTCGGTCAATCTGGCCCGCCACTGAAGACCACCGTCCACCGCTGGTGGCGCAAGGCGGTCGACGGTGCCGGATTGTCGGACATCCGGATGCACGATCTGAGGCACTTCTACGCGAGCGGGCTGATCGCCAACGGGTGCGATGTGGTGACGGTGCAGCGGGCGATGGGGCACTCCAACGCGACGACGACGCTGGCGACCTATTCGCACTTGTGGCCGACCGCCGAGGAGCGCATCAGCAAAGCATCTGAGGCGCTGATGAAATCGTCAACCAAAATTCTTGCGGACTATGTGCGGACTAAATCAACCTGAAAACGCTCTGAGCTGCGTAAATAGGGCCAAAGGGACGGTTAGTGCAGAACGGTACGCACAGCCGACGGGCGATGCGCGATCAGCCGACCATGTGCCAGTGGCGTCGATCGGCCAAACCGCGCAGCCACAGCACAGCGATCCCGGCCAGTGTGATCCCGACCAGGTTGATCGCCAGCTGTGCGGCGGACTTGCCTGCGATGTCCCAATCCCCCACCGTGGCGGCCACCACCGCGAAACCAGCCGCGGGCACCGTGGTCACCGAGATGAAGACGCCGACCAGGGCGGCCGACTTCGCCGACACCAACGACAGCATCCCGGCCGCCCCCGCGAACAGCGCGACGACGAACGAAAGCGGCCCGACCTGGAAGATGAAATCGACTTCTTTCAGCTCGCGGGTGCTGGCCACTTCGATCCAGCCGAGCGCCTCGCCGGCGAGCACCCCCATCGCGGTCACCAACATGGCGACCGGAAAGCCGACCAGAAGCGCCAGCGCGGCGCGGCGGGCGAGGTATGCCTTCCGCCGCACCAATCCCACCGCCAGCGCGGCCAAGGGCCCGAACTCGGGGCCGACCACCATCGCGCCCACCACGGTCACCGGTGAATCGGTCACCACGCCGACCGCGGCGATCAGACACGCCAGGCACAGGAACGTCATGTAGGTGACATTGAGCGTGGATTCTTCGCGGGTGCGCCCGACCAGTTCGTCCCAGATCACCGCGTCGGCAGGGTCGCCGGCAGCCCGTTCCTCGGCTCGATAGGCTCGAGTCGACAGCACGGTGTCGACGACATCGAGCGTGATCGCCCCGCGCTCCTTCACGCCCAATGCCTTCAACGCGTCGATGATCTCGTTGGCGGACTCTCGCGCGATGTCCGCGCTGATTTCGTCGCCTTGCGGGTCGATTGCGGCGTCGCGATGCACAACCACGTGGGTGACGCCGGGGTTGTCCCTCAGGGCGTCGATCACCCGATCGCGCATCTCGTCCGGCGCGATCACCCGCAAGTGCAGCACGTTCGGCACAGTAGCGGCATCCGGGAGACCGCGTGGCTAACCGCCGAGCCAATTTCTCCTGAGTCTCCCTTTGCCGGCACCCGCTGCTCTACTGTCTGTGTGTTGGCCAGATCGTCATAGAGGGGGATGTCACACTCATGAAGCGCCGGTTCACCGCCGTAGCCGCTCTCCTCGTCGCAGTCGGACTCGCGGGCTGCTCGAGTCCCCCGCGGCGCTGAGCGATCGCGCCGCCAGGGTGAGCATCAATGGAAAGGCCACCAACGCGCTCCAGCCGGTCACGTGCCATCAGACCGGCCAGAGCTGGACGATCGAGACCACCAACAAGGAGCCGGGTTTCACGGCGACGATCGAACTCGGTGACTCCCCAAAGGCCCAGTCGGTCGACATTCGCAACCTGGGCAATTTCACCGGCATCTATTGGGATGACAACCTCGGCAAGGCCAAGGCCGAAATCGAGGGCGGCCAGTTCAGCGTCAGCGGCGAGGCCGAGGGCGCCTTCGCCGACAAGCCCAACCAGCGTGTGTCTGCGACGTTCGACATCAAGACCGCCTGCTGAATGGCCTCCCGGGAGGGCGTGGCTCGAATCGTGGCCGGGCTCCCCGAGACGACCGAGGCGACCCCGCGCAACTGACGGCGCCCGGGTGTCCGACGAGGGCGTCAAGTTCGCGTTGATCGCCGACAACCCGGAGGTGTACTTCACCACCCCGCACTTCGACGGATACCGGCGATCCTGGTGCGGCTGGCTGCGATCAGCGTCTCCGAACTCACCGAGCTCATCACCGACGCGTGGCTGGCGCAGGCAACGAAGACATTGGCCAAGGCGTTCTTGACGAAAAGCAGTTCCTGACCCGGCGTCGGAGGATCATCTGACGCGTGGTTAGCAGTCGCTTCAATTAACGGCTGAGTGCGCGCCTAGGAGGAATCATGCCTGCGACAGACCCCACCTTCTACCGAACTCCGGGTGCCGCGGTTGCGGCCGCTCCCGAGCAACTCGCCTACGTTGTCGCGTTCGACCCCGCGGGCCGGGTCAAGGATGCCCTGGCGGTGGTCGACTGCGACCACGACTCATCCAGCTACGGCGGTGTGGTCGGGTGGACGGAATTGCCGACCGCCGGAAACGAACTCCACCACTTCGGTTGGAATGCGTGCTCGAGTGCCTTGTGCCACGAAGGCCATGACCATCATGACGGTCTCGAGCGGCGCTACCTGCTCGTCCCCGGCCTACGCTCGTCGACGACATACGTGCTCGATACCAAGCCTGATCCGCGAAACCCGGTGCTCAAACACACCATTGAGGCCAGTGAGCTGGCGGCCAAGGCCGGATACTCACGGCCGCACACCGTGCACTGCGGCCCAGGCGGCATTTTCATGTCGGCCTTGGGCGGCCCCAATGGCGATGACGGTCCCGGCGGCGTCGCGCTGATCGACCACGACACGTTCGAAGTGCTCGGGCCGTGGGAAAAGGATAGGGGACCGCAACACCTCGCGTACGACGTGTGGTGGCACCTGCGGCACGACACGGTGATGACGTCGGAGTGGGGGACGCCGTCGATGATCGAGGACGGGCTCAATCCCGATGATCTGCTCGGCCGCAAGTTCGGACATCACCTGAATTTCTGGAGCATGTCCGAGCGGACGCTGACCCAGCGCGTCGACCTCGGCGACGAGCATCAGATGGTGCTCGAACTCCGCCCGGCCCACGACCCGTCCAAGGCGTATGGATTCGCCGGCGTGGTGATCAGTGTCGAAGATCTGTCCGCGTCGATCTGGTTGTGGCACCGCGACGGTGAGCGGTGGTCGGTTGACAAGGTGATCACCATCCCGGCCGAGCCCGCCGATGCCGACGCGCTGCCGCCACTCCTTAAGCCCTTCCGGGCCGTGGCGCCGCTCGTCACCGACATCGATCTGTCGGTCGACGATCGCTGGCTCTACGTATCATGTTTTGGCACAGGCGAACTCAAACAGTACGACGTCAGCGACCCGTTCCACCCGCAAGAGACGGCATCGGTTCGCCTGGGAGGGATCGTGCGGCGCGAACCCCATCCGGCGTCCCCTGGCCAACCGCTTGGCGGCGGCCCGCAGATGGTGGAGATCAGCAGGGACGGCCGCCGGGTGTATGTCACCAACTCGCTGTACGCGGCGTGGGACGAGGTTTTCTACCCCGATGGCGTTGGGTCGTGGATGGCCAAACTCGACGCCGACGTCTCCGGCGGCGGGCTGGTCGCCGACATCGCGTTCTTCCCGCACGGCGACGAGTTTCGCGGACTGCGCGTTCATCAGACCCGGCTGGCGGGCGGTGACGCGTCCAGCGACTCGTACTGCTTCACCAACTGAGCGTCATTGGCGGCCGACGCGTACGACGAGCTCGTCGGCGGGTACCTTGTGGCCCTCCGCGCAGCGGACCTCGACGGTGGCTTCCGCGCCGCAGCCGGAATGCGCCAGCCGTAACGGCGAGCGCGTCGGCAGGTGGCGGCGCCCCCACTCGAACATCGCCCAGATCACCGGCATGAAGTCGACGCCCGCCTGCGTGAGCACGTACTCCTCGCGCACGCGCTGGCCCGGCTCACGGTAGGGGCGCCGCTCCAGCAGCCCCGCGTCCACCAGCTCGTTCAGCCGGGCGGCAGCCGCCGCGCGGGTGACACCGACGCGCCGGCAGAAGTCATCGAACCGGGTGGTGCCGTAGTACGCCTCGCGCAGAATGAGCATCGCCGACTTGGTGCCGAGGAGTGCCATCGTCTTCTCGATGGGGCACTCGCCCACCGCTGACCAGGCATCTCGGTCGGCCAGCCTGCCCTGCAGAACTGTCACGGAATTCACCCCATCTCTGAGTTGTTCTGACTATACCCAGAGTGGTATTGCTGGGTATAGCGAATATTACTCAGCGTCGAGTCACAGGAGGCAGAAGTGGCCGGATATGCAGGCCGGGACGCGGTCATCGTCGGAGCGGTACGCACCCCGATCGGGAAAGGCAAGGCCAGCGGCGCGCTGCACGGCGTGCTCTCCGCCGACCTTCTTGCGCACAGCCTGAAGGAACTCGTGGCCCGGACGGGCATCGACCCCGGGCAGATCGACGACGTCATCGCCGGCGCCGTCACGCAGGTCGGCGACCAGGCCGTCAACATCGCCCGCAACGCGCTACTGGGCGCCGGTTTCCCCGAGTCGGTGCCCGGCACGACCGTCGACCGGCAGTGCGGAAGCAGCCAGCAGGCCATCAGCTTCGCCGCCCAGGGCGTGATCTCAGGCGCATACGACATCGTCGTCGCCGCGGGTGTCGAGTCGATGGGACGGGTTCCGATGGGCTCGAGCGTGTTGCCGGGCAGCGACCCGTTCGGCGCGATGGCGCAGCGTTACCCCGACGGCCTTGTGCCGCAGGGCATCAGCGCCGAGCTGATCGCCGCCAAGTGGGGCTTCTCGCGGCAGCAACTCGACGAGTTCTCGGCGGCCAGCCACGAAAAGGCCGCTGCGGCAACCAAAGAGGGCCGCTTCGACAACGAGCTGACACCGATCGCCGGACTGACCACCGACGAAATCATCCGCCCGGGCACGACCGTCGAAACGCTGGCGAACCTCAAGCCGGCGTTCTACAACCCGGTGTATGCGGCGCGCTTTCCGCAGATCACCTGGGAGATCACCGCGGGCAACTCGTCGCCGCTGTCGGACGGGAGCGCCGCAGTGCTCATCACGACCTCGGAGACCGCCAAGCGGCTCGGCCTGCGTCCGCTGGCCCGTATCCACACGGCCACCGTCGTGGGTTCGGATCCGCTGTACATGCTGACCGGGGTCATCCCGGCGACCGAGAAGGTGCTGCAGCGCGCCGGGCTCACGCTCGCCGACATCGACCTGTTCGAGGTCAACGAGGCGTTCGCCCCGGTCGTGCTGGCATGGGCACATGACACCGGTGCCGACCTGGCGAAGACGAATGTCAACGGCGGCGCGATCGCGATCGGCCACCCGCTCGGCGCCAGCGGCGCACGCATCATGACCACGATGGTCAATGCGTTGGAGCAACGCGGCGGGCGCTATGCACTGCAGACGATGTGTGAAGCCGGTGGCATGGCCAACGCCACCATCATCGAACGGCTGTAAGGCCGTGAGCTGAGGGCCGGGCCGTGGTGGTGCCTTCCGCGGCCCGGCTTTCTCGTACTAGTACCTTTGCAGTTCGAACAGCGGGATGATCCGGCTGGTCTTCGACTGGTACTCGCCGAAACCTGGTGCCGCTGCGACCACTTTGTCGAAGAGCTCGTCCCGCTCGGCCTGCGGCAACTCCCGGCTGGTGACGTCGTAGGCGTCGGTGCCGACCTCGATGTGCGCCCGGGGGTTGGCCCGCAGGTTGTGCACCCAGTCCGGGTTGGTGTCGGCGCCGGCCTTCGAGCCGATGATGATCAACTTGCCGTCGATCGTGAAGTACGCCAACGGCGCGAGACGCGGCTGGCCCGACTTGGCGCCCGTCGAGGTCAGCAACAACAGGTTCGCGCCCTCAAACGGACCGCCTACCTTGCCGCCGTTGGAGCGGAACTCGTCGACGATGCTTTTGTTGAACGCCTTCATCATCTCGGCGTCAGGTACTTGGGTCATGCTCGCCTCTCGCTCGCTCCGGTCCTCGCTCCATCCTCACTCGCGGTCGCCTTCGCGAGTCATGACCCTTCCAGCTTCTGCGGCTTCGCATCTATTCCGGATTCCTTGCGCTGCTGCGGCGTGATCGGTGCCGGCGCGCGGGTCAGCGGGTCGACGCCGCCGCCGGACTTCGGGAAGGCGATCACCTCGCGGATCGAGTCCATGCCTGCCAGCAGCGCGGTGATGCGGTCCCACCCGAACGCAATGCCGCCGTGGGGCGGAGCGCCGAACATGAACGCCTCCAACAGGAATCCGAACTTCTCCTCAGCCTGGGCCTTGTCCAGCCCCATCACCGCGAACACCCGCTCCTGGATGTCGCGGCGATGGATACGGATCGAGCCGCCGCCGATCTCGTTGCCGTTGCAGACGACGTCGTAGGCGTCGGCCAGCACGATGCCCGGGTCGGACTCGATGCGGTCCTCCCACTGCGGCTTCGGCGCGGTGAACGCGTGATGCACCGCGGTCCACGCGCCCGAGCCGACCGCGACATCACCGGCGGCGGTCGCGTCGTCGGCGGGCTCGAACAGCGGCGGATCGACGACCCAGACGAACGCCCACGCTTCGGGGTCGATCATGTCGAGTCGCCGGGCGATCTCGATGCGGGCCGCCCCCAGCAATGCGCGTGACGTCTTCGCCGGGCCTGCCGAGAAGAACACACAGTCTCCAGGCTTGGCGCCGACGTTGTTGGCCAGACCGTCGCGCTCCGCGTCGGACAGGTTCTTCGCCACCGGCCCCCCGAGCGTGCCGTCCTCGTCGACCAATACATACGCCAGCCCGCGGTGACCGCGCTGCTTGGCCCAGTCCTGCCAGCCGTCCAGCGTGCGCCGCGGCTGTGAGGCTCCACCAGGCATCACCACCGCACCGACATAGGGCGCCTGGAACACCCGGAACGGGGTGTCGGAGAAGTAGTCCGTGCACTCGACGAGCTCGAGGCCGAACCGCATGTCGGGCTTGTCGGACCCGAACCGGCGCATCGCCTCCGCGTACGTGATGCGCGGCATCGGCGTCGGCACTTGATAACCGATCAGCCCCCACAACGCCGTGATGATCTCCTCGGAGACCGCGATGACGTCCTCGGAGTCGACGAAGCTCATCTCCATGTCGAGCTGGGTGAACTCCGGTTGCCGGTCGGCGCGGAAATCCTCGTCCCGGTAGCACCGGGCGATCTGGTAGTACCGTTCCATCCCTGCCACCATCAGCAGCTGCTTGAACAGCTGCGGGCTCTGCGGCAGCGCGTAGAACTCACCGGGCTGCAGGCGAGCGGGCACGAGGAAGTCACGAGCACCCTCTGGAGTGGACCGGGTCAGCGTCGGGGTTTCGATCTCGACGAAGTCGTGGTCGGCCAGCACCCGGCGGGCGGTCGCATTCACCGTGGAGCGCAACCGGATTGCCGCGCCGGGACCCTCGCGCCGCAGATCCAGATAGCGGTACTTCAGCCGCGCTTCCTCGCCTGCGGGTTCGTCGAGCTGGAACGGCAGCGGCGCGCTCTCTCCCAGCACGGTCAACGACGTCGCATTGACCTCGATCTCACCGGTGGCGATATCCGGGTTGGCGTTGCCCTCGGGCCGGATCTCGACGACGCCGTCGACGGCGATGCAGAACTCCGCGCGCAGCCGATGCGCCGACTCCAGGACGCCTGCCTCGCGGAAGACCACCTGCGATACCCCGGAGGCGTCGCGCAGATCGATGAAGATCACCCCGCCGTGGTCGCGGCGGCGCGCAACCCAGCCGGCCAACGTCACCTGCTGACCGGCGTCGGTGGCCCGTAACGAACCGGCGGCATGGCTGCGCAGCACTGAGAATCTCCCTGGGAATGGCCTGACGAGAGGACTGCCACAGTGTAGTGGGGGTGTAACCGCCGGTAGCTTGGGCTTCGTGGGTATCAGTGTCGCGGTCGTCGGTCCCGGGGCAATCGGCTCGACGATGGCCGCTTTTCTGCACGCCGCCGGTCATCAGGTGCTGCTGTGCGGGCACACGCCGCGCGATCAGGTGGAGGTCAGGCCCGATGGGAAGGACCCGATCGTCGTGCCGGGTCCGGTGCTGACCGATCCCGCCGACGTCGA
This sequence comes from uncultured Actinomycetota bacterium, assembly GCA_963804905.1. Lineage (GTDB taxonomy): Bacteria > Actinomycetota > Actinomycetes > Mycobacteriales > Mycobacteriaceae > Mycobacterium. The sequence continues at coordinate 256,129 of CAWDSB010000017.1, forward strand.
CGGCCCCGTCGACGTCGTGCTGCTTGCGGTCAAGGACACGCAGAACCGCCACGCCGCAGGATGGCTGAGCCGGCTCTGCGACGACCACACGGTGGTGTGTGCGCTGCAGAACGGGGTCGAGCAGGTGGAGCGGGTGGGCCCGCTGTGCCCGTCGTCAACAGTGGTGCCCGCGAGCGTGTGGTTCTCAGCCGAGCCGCACCCACAGGGCTGGATCCGGCTGCGCACCGGGGTCCGGCTGGTGCTGCCCGAGGGCGATGCCGCCGAGACGATCGTGAACTTGCTCAACGATACCGAGGTAAGCGTCGAGCTCGACCCCGACTTCACCACCGCGGCGTGGCGCAAGCTGTTGGTCAATGCGCTGGCCGACTTCATGGTGCTGACCGGTCGCCGCTCGGGCATGTTCAGCCGCAACGACGTCGCCGTGTTGGCGCGCCGATATGTGGCTGAATGTCTCGCGGTCGCGCGGGCCGAGGGCGCTAATTTCGGTGACGAGGTGATTGATGAGATCGTCGACCTGTTCGCCCATGCACCCGAGGACATGACGACGTCGATGCTCACCGATCGCGAAGCGCACCGGCCACTGGAGTGGGATATCCGCAACGCCGTGATCTCCCGCAAGGCCGCCCGACACGACCTGGCCACACCGATCAGTGACGTCGTGGTGCCCTTACTGGCAGCCGCGAGCGACGGCCCCGGATAAGGTCAGCCGGTGCCAAAGATGCTCCCGTGCGAGCGCGTCGGATTGGACTTCGTCGACACCGCGCCGTTTCGATTCGTCAGCACCGTCGATCTGGCGATCACGCCCGAGCAACTCTGGGAGGTTCTTGACGACGCCCAATCCTGGCCGCAGTGGGCGAAGGTGATCACAAAGGTGACGTGGACCAGCCCCGAGCCGCATGGCGTCGGCACTACCCGAGTCGTCAACATGCGAGGCGGCATCGTCGGCGACGAAGTGTATCTTGTGTGGAATCCGCACTCACACATGGCCTTTCGGTTCAACGAGGCCTCGACTGGAAGTATCGCGGCATTCGCCGAGGACTACCTGATCACCCCTGCCGCGAATGGGTGTCATCTGACCTGGGTGATGGCGATGAAGCCCAGCGGTGTTGCGGCGCGACTCGGGATGTCGCTCGGTCGGCCGGTGATGTCGTGGATGTTTCAGAAGTTCCTGTACAACCTGCGCGACTACGCCGCGAAGCGGTACGCAACGGCGGTCTAGTACAAACCGGCCCAGGCCTCGCGGCGTTCGGCGTCGGGGTCCTCGACCACCTTGTCGCGGGCGGACTGGATGATCCGGGTGAAGCGTCGGTCGGTGTCGTAGATCGGCCAGTGTTGGCCGCTGGACCATCGGATTTCGCCGGTCTCCCAGCCCTGCGCCGCAAAGTCCAGCCACGCCTTCTGCATTCTTTTGCCGACCGCAGGCGCAAGCCGCCGTCCCAGCGGGTGCATCTTGCGGCCCAGGAAGGAGCCGTAGCTGTGCTGAATGTGGACGATTTCGCTGCCGTGCGTGGCGCCGAGCCCGAGCACCCGCAGGCTCCACCCGAAATGGTCGAACCGGTACATATGGGTCGGCGCGTGCGCGCTATAGGCGTCGGCGAACGCCCACGCCGGGCCGCCGAACATCACGTCGGAGCCGAACGCGACCAGCGCCCGTCGCCGCGGGTAGTCCGGATAGGCCGCCAGCAGCCGCTCCCTGGCATCGGGTGCGGCGCGGTCGATGTAGGCGTCGATCGACGCCGTGGTGGTCGGCAGCATCGGCGGCTTGGTCCAGGCGAACATCGACGCCTCGTGGCTGTTGGTGCCGATGATCAGCGGAATGCGGGCCAGCGCGCCCGCGCGGGCCGCGTCCACCGGGTGTTGTGGCAGCAGGTCGACTCCGTACGTCAGCCCGTAGGCCAGCGTGGGCGTGGTCGCGGCGCTCTTCATCTGCAGCCGCCCCGCGGCGTGGCGCAGCTGCCGTTGCGGAAGGGCCTTGACCTCGGCGGCGCTCACATCGAGCTTTTGCAGAAAGTCGTGCGCCCGCTTCGCCCTCAGCTCGCGGTCGGCGATCAGAGGCAGCGCCGGACTTTGTGCGATCGCGCGGCGGAACAACCCGTCGGCGGCCGGGCTGGCCAGCAGCGCGAGCACGGACGTCCCGCCGGCAGACTCGCCGAACACCGTCACCCGGTCGGGATCACCGCCGAACGCGGCGATGTTGTCGCGGATCCAGCGCAGCGCGGCCAGCTGGTCGCGCAGCGCGAGGTTGTCATCGAATCCGTCGCCGAGGTCGCTGAGCTCGAATCCCCCGAAAACCCCTATCCGGTAGGTGATGTTGACGACCACCACGTTCCCGTTGGCGGCCAGCCGAGACCCGTTGTAGAGCTGGAACTGGCCCGCGCCGAACACGAATGCCCCGCCAGGAATCCACACCATCACCGGCAGGGAGGCGCTGGTATCGGGCGACCACACCGTCAGCGTCAGGCATGCCTCATCGCGAACCTTGGGATCGTCACGACCGCCACCGACGAACGACTTGCTCTGCGGGGGCAGCGGTCCGTGCTCGAGAGCATCGCGCACCCCCGGCCACGGCCGTAAGGGCGCGGGCGCCAGGAAGCGACGTTCGCCGACCGGTTGCTCGGCATACGGCACACCGCGCCAGACCCCGACGCGTCGACCTCTTGCGCTCGTCGCGTCCGCGGCCTCGGTCGTGCCGCGCAAATCTCCCGAACTCGTATGCACGACGGTGGAATGTCCGGCAACGACTGCCACACCCGAATCGTAGTGTGCAAAGCTGGGAGCCATGACCTTCAACGAGGGTATGCAGATCGACACCAGCACTATTTCCACCAGCGGTGGAGGCCGCGGTCCCGGCCGCGGAATCGCCATCGGCGGTGGCTTCGGCGGTCTGGTGATCGTGGTGGTCGCACTGCTCCTCGGCGTGAATCCCAGCGACGTGATCCCGCAGGGACAGGGCGGATACGCCGACTCGGGTATCGAGGCAGAGCCGGGGGCTGATCTGAGCCAGTGCAAGACGGGCGAAGACGCCAACAAGAACGTGGACTGCCGCGTGGCGGCGACGGTGACCTCGGTCGACGGGGTTTGGCAACAGTTACTGCGCGGCTATACGCGTCCGCACGTCCGGCTGTTCAAAGAACAGGTGAACACTGGATGCGGACCGGCCACCAGCGAGGTCGGACCGTTCTACTGCCCCGTCGACCAGACGGCCTACTTCGATACCGGTTTCTTCCAGGTGCTTCACGACCAATTCGGTTCGAGCAATGGGCCGTTGGCACAGGAGTATGTGGTCGCCCATGAGTTCGGCCATCACGTGCAGAACCTGCAGGGCAGCCTCGGCCGCGCCCAGCAGGGCGCCCAGGGCGCCACGGGTAACGGAGTGCGCACCGAGCTGCAGGCCGACTGCTACGCGGGTGTCTGGGCGCACTACGCGTCCATCACCAAGCAGGAGGGCACCGACGTCACATTCTTGGAGCCGTTGAGCGACAAGGACATTGCCGATGCGCTGTCAGCCGCGTCATCGGTGGGCGACGACCGGATCCAAGAGTCCGCCACGGGACGGGTGAACCCAGAATCGTGGACGCATGGGTCTTCCGAACAACGACAGAAGTGGTTCACCGTCGGATACCAGAGCGGCGATCCGAACAAGTGCGACACCTTCGCAACGCGCGATCTTGGGTAGGCGCACAACTGCAGTCGATGCCGTAGCAGAAGACTATCTCGCGACGTTCGCCGCGCTGGATCCTTGCGCGGCAACCGAAATGGGCATTGTCGGTCATGATGACGACATCACCGACTACTCCCCTGAGGGCGTGGCCGCGCGCGCAGACGCCGCCCGCTCAACACTGCGGGAGCTCGACGCCGTCACAGCGGAGGACGACGTCGACGTCGTGACGCTCGCGGCGATGCGGGAACGGCTCGGCGTCCAGATCGAGCTGCACGACGCGGGACTCGATGTCGGCGAGCTCAACGTGATCGCCTCGCCACTTCAGGCGATGCGCGATGTGTTCGACCTGATGCCCACCGACACCGACGAGGACTGGGCCGTGGTCAGCCGGCGGCTGTCCCGCGTTCCCGACCGCGTCGCGGGCTACGCGACGGCGTTGCGAGAGGCGGTGGCCGCCGGTCATCCGCCCGCCGTACGGCAGGTGGGACGTGGGGTCGGGCAGTCTGGCCAGATCCAGCAGCTGTTCGTCGACATGGTGGCCGACGGCGCACCCGGCAACGAAACGCTGCATGCCGAGCTTGCGCAGCGGGCCTCCGACGCGGCTGACGCCTACAGCCGGCTTGCCGCGTTGCTGCGCGACGAGATCGGCCCGCACGCTCGCGGTGAGGACGCGTTCGGGCGCGACGCGTACGGGCTATTGTCGCGGGTATACCTCGGAGCGACGGTGGATCTGGACGAGACCTATGAGTGGGGCCTGCGCCTATTGGAATCCATTGTGGCCGAACAGGAATCGATCGCCCACCGACTTTATCCCGGCTCGTCGGTGGCCGACGCACTGCGCAGGCTGGACGAGGAGCCGCGCTATGTTGTTGAGGGCACTGACGCCCTGCAGGCCTGGATGCAGGAGTTGTCCGATCGTGTCGTGGACGCGCTGGCCGACACGCATTTCGAGATCGACGAACCGCTGCGACACCTAGAGTGCCGGATTGCGCCCACCCATACCGGCGGGATCTACTACACCGGACCGTCCGAGGATTTCACCAGACCCGGACGGATGTGGTGGTCGGTGCCACCGGGCAAAGTCGATTTTCATACATGGCAGGAGACCACCACCGTCTTCCACGAAGGCGTTCCCGGTCATCACCTCCAGATTGGCCGGGCCGTCGTGCTGGCCGATCAGCTGAACCGCTGGCGCCGATTGGGTTGCTGGGTGTCGGGTCACGGCGAGGGTTGGGCGTTGTACGCGGAACGTCTGATGGCCGAGCTCGGCTGGCTTGATGACGCCGGAAACCGGATGGGAATGCTTGACGCCCAACGCTTTCGGGCCGCACGTGTCGTCATCGACATCGGCGTGCATTGCGGCATGGCTGCACCGGGCGGCGGCATATGGGATGCCGACAGAGCGTGGGTGTTCCTCCAGTCGCACAGCGCAATGGCCGACGCGAACCTGCAGTTCGAGCTGGACCGCTATCTCGGCTGGCCGGGCCAGGCCCCGTCGTACGCGGTCGGGCAGCGGATCTGGCGAGGATTGCGCGACGAGATGCTGAGCCGCGGCTTGTCATTGAAGGAATTCCACCGCCGCGCTTTGGATCTGGGCGGTCTGCCGCTCGATGTGCTCAGGTCGGCGTTGACGGGCTGAGCTTCGCACCCCACATCCCGGAGGGCTTGCCCAGCACGTCGACATCGTTTCACGATTCGCCGAGAGCGAATCGGCTTTCGGCGCGCATCCTCGCGACCATACGGTCAAACCATGGAATCCCTAACCGTCACACCGAACCTGACAATGTTGCGGGTGAATGGCTGGCAGGTCTACGTCTGGCGGGACGGCGAATCGGCCACGCTCATCGACTCCGGTGCGCCGGGATCGGGTGCCGAGGTCGCGGAAGCCGTGCCCGGCATCGACCGAATTGTGTTGACACACGGCCACGTCGACCACGTCGGTTCGGCCGCCGAACTGCGTGCGTCGACCGGCGCGTCGGTCATGGCCGGCGTCCGTGATGCCGCGGTCATCAGGGGTGACGCCGACATGCCGCCGCCGGTCTTCGAAGACTGGGAACTTCCCATCTACGAACGGGTTTCGCTGGGCCTGCCCGATGCTGCGCCGCCGGTACCGGTGGACCGCGAGCTGCGAGACGGCGACGTACTCGACTTCGGTGGCGGCGCACACGTCCTTGTGATTCCCGGGCACACCGAGGGCAGCATTGCGGTGCATCTGCCCGAACACGGCGTGCTGTTCACCGGGGACACCATCGCCAACGTCGGGTCGGTGATGCTCGGCACGTTCAACCAGGATCGGGCGCGCACCGTCGCGTCGTTCCAACGGCTGGCGGGTCTTGACGTCGAGACGGCGTGCTTCGGCCACGGCGAACCGATCGTTGACGGTGCGGGTGACCGAATCAAGGGCGTTGCTGCCACACTGACCACATGATCGAACCCGACACCAAGGACTGGACCTGGGTGATCACTCGCCCGTGCCCGGAGTGCGGTTTCGACGCTTCCACAACGAGCCATACCGAGGTCGCCGACCATATCCGAGCCGACGCCGACGACTGGGTGCGCAGGCTCAGCAGGCACGACGTCGCCGAGCGGCTGCGACCGACGGTGTGGTCGACGCTGGAGTACGGATGCCACATCCGCGACGTGCACCGGATCTTCAACGATCGCGTCCGCGTGATGATCAGCGAGGACGACCCACGCTTCCCCAACTGGGATCAGGACGCGACCGCGGTGGAGCGCGACTACGGCGCACAGGATCCCGCGGTCGTCACATCCGAACTCGTCGACGCCGCCCACGCGGTGGCCGAGACCTATGCGCATGTACCCGCCGACGCATGGTCGCGGCGCGGTCTGCGCAGCAACGGCAACGAGTTCACCGTCGCATCGATTGCGATCTATCACTTGCACGACGTCGTCCACCACGCGCACGATGTCGACCATGGCTGAGGACACGCCGCTCGCAGGCAAGGTGGCCTACGTGACCGGGGCGGCCCGCGGGCAGGGCCGCTCGCATTGCCTGCGCCTCGCTCGCGCCGGCGCAGACGTCATCGCGATCGACGCGTGCGGCCCGGTGGCCGAGCACAACGGCTACCCGCCCGCCGACCCGGCGGATCTCGCCGAGACGGTGAACCTCGTCGAGGGTGAAGGTCGCAAGATTCGCGCAGAGCAGGTCGATGTCCGCGACCTCGCCGGGCAACAGCGCGTGGTATCAGATGCGATGGAGCAGTTCGGCCGCCTCGACATCGTGGTCGCCAACGCCGGTGTGCTCAATTGGGGCCGACTGTGGGAGATTTCGGCGCAACAGTGGCAGGACATCCTCGACATCAACCTGACCGGGCTGTGGAACACCGTCAAGGCGGTGGTACCGCCGATGATCGAAGCGGGCAACGGAGGTTCGATCATCACGATCAGCTCGGCCGCCGGCGTCAAAGCCGTTCCCGGCTGCGGCCACTACTGCGCGAGCAAGTTCGGTGTCGTGGGGCTGACCAACTCGCTGGCCGTTGAGTTGGGCGAGTACGGGATTCGGGTGAACTCGGTGCATCCGTACGGCACCGACACCCCGATGGGCAACGACCTGTCGATGTACAAGATCTTTCAGGATCACCCGCACTACATTCACAGTTTTTCGCCGGGTGCGCTCCCCACCGACTCGTTGGCCGCCCCGGATCTGATATCCGACATCGTGGTATGGCTGGCCAGTGACGCGTCGTCACTGGTGACCGCGGCGCAGATCCCAGCCGAAAAGGGCTATCTCAAGATTTAGCGGCCGTCGGCGCGAGAGCGGTTACCCCACAACGGAAAAGGGCTTCCGTCGCCGGCACCGTATCGCTAGGAATACCCGCGGCCAGCAGCGCCTGGGCCTTGAACGCCCGAGCACCCGCGCTCAGCCGGTAAGACACCGAGCTGACGTTCTGGCCGAGCCGCCCCGTATCGCCCCAGAGCGCGACCTCGGCGCGGCTGCGGTCCGACGTGCTGACGAAGCGCCGAACGCGTTCGTCGGCGGCATAGACGTCGGCGGCGACCACGAGAGTGGCGGCGCGGTCGGGGTCATCGGAGACCGCCTCGAGGTTCCCGCTCAAGTCGAGCGCGACCGCCCCCAGAATCTGCAGTGCCCGTTCACCGGCCCGGTCGGAGACCAGAACGTTGACCTGCCAGCCCGCCATCCGCCGGTCGTACAACCAACCGCCTGCCGATGCGACGACGTCGGCGACGCTCGAGGCGACGACGGTCATCTCGTGCCGCAGCACCGTGCTGGCATGCGCCCGAGACCGGGTGACCGAATGCGTTTTCCGTGCGTCACGAGTGATCGTGCGGAAGGTCTGCGGCGACATAGCGGGTCCAATCTTGGCGAGCAGGTGTCCGGGGCTACGACACCAGACAGCGTGACACTTCTACTTCAATATGTAAAGGTTCGCTTTCGGCGCTACAGCCGCGATTGCTCTTTGATCGCCGTGTCTGTGGTGCGAAGTGGACGGATCAGCGCGTCCTGCGCGAACGATGCGACCAGCTCGCCCTCCTCGGTGTGCACGGCGCCTCGGACGTAGGACATGCCCGCGCCGACCTGGGTGCTCTCATGGGTATAGAGGATCCAGCCGTCCCAGCGGACCGGCTCGTGGAAACTGACAGACGCCGTCATCGGAGCGGTCGACACCGTCAGATGCGCCTGGCTGGTGCCGATGCCCTCGTGAGCACGCATCGTCGTCGAAATACCAAGGTGGCCGGTGAAATATGCGATCAGCGCCTTGGCCAGATCATCGCGGGTCGGAATAGGGTCATAGTGCAGCCACGCGTACATCTCCGGCGGCCCCACCTCGTCGGGGCTGTTCACGTCGACGACGTCGACCAGCCGCACTTGCCGCCCCGCCATCGGCATCTCCGAAACGTTCGCGTCTGCGGGTGCCGCGACCTGCGGGCGGGGCAGGTGATGACGGATCACGTCGCCGGTCGGGACGTCGGCGAGGATCGTCGCGGTGATGCACCGCTTGCCTTTCTGCTTCGCGGCGACGATCGCGGTGGCCGTTGACCGGCCTTCACTGACGACGTCGAGCTCCAGCTCGACCGGACCCGCACCGACCATAACGGCGCGGGCGAACACCGCGGAAACAGAACGCACCGACTTATCCGGGAACCGTTTTGCCACAGCGACGATCGCCTGGGCGAGCACCTGCGTGCCCTCCACCACCTGCCGCTCATCCTGACCGGCGGGGCCCGTCTCGGCGGTGAAACGGTTCTCCCCGTCCTGCTCGACGTCGAACAGGTCGAGCAGTTCCTGAACGGTCCACGTCTGCGCTGAATCTGTCGTCATGGGAGGGAACAGTAACCGAGCTCGCACAAAACCGGTAACGTCATTACCGGTAGCACGACGACGAGCCGGAAGGTGTCCACCATGGCGAAGCCCACCGTCGGCGTCGACACCGAACCACGCGAGAGACGCTTCATGAAGTCGGCGTTGGCGATCCTCGGTGAAACCGGCCGCACGGACTTCACGGTGCTCGAGGTCGTTGAGCGGTCCAAGACCTCGCTGCGATCCTTTTACCAGCACTTTTCCACCAAGGACGAGCTGCTGCTCGCCTTGATCGACAAGATCATGTCGGAGTCGACGCGCAAGTGGCGTGCGGACACTTCCGGCCTGCAGCCCGTCGCGGCCCTGCGGGTGCTCATCGACCGCATCTGCACGCCGGCCGCATCGACCACCCAGGACAAGGTGAACCGCGGCCTCACCTACTACAACGACCACCTGGCCGAGACACTGCCGCGGGAGTACGCGCGGGTGCTCTCCCCCGTGCACGAGCTCATCAAAGACATCATCAACTGCGGAATCGGCGACGGGACGTTCCGCACCGGCCTCGACGTCAACGCCACTGCCGCTTTGATCATGCAATCGGCGCTGGGCGCGATGCGACTGCATGTTCTCGGCGCCGAACTGAGCGGCGTGCCCGTCGACGCCGACCACATCTACGAGTTCTGCGTCGCCGCACTCGTCACCCCTGGCCACCCCGTCTGACCTGCGCGAAATTCCCTTCTCCGGGGGGTGGTGTTTCCGCTGGTCCAGACGTGGTAATGTCATTACCACCACAGCACGTCAAGACTTCCAGGAGGCGGAAATGCCAGCACGCGAGCTTCCCTACCCGGTATTCGACGCGGACAACCACTTCTATGAGCCCAAAGAGGCGCTGACGAAGTTCCTGCCCGAGCACCGCAAGGGCGTCATCGACTACATCGATGTCCGCGGCCGCACCAAGATCATGGTGCGAAACGTAGTCAGCGACTACATCCCCAACCCGACGTTCGAGGTGGTCGCCCGGCCCGGTGCCCAGGAGGAGTACTTCCGGCACGGCAGCGGTGGCAAGAGCTACCGCGAGGTCATGGGCAAGCCGATGAAGGCGATTCCGGCGTTCCGCGACCCTGCCGCACGGATGGAGGTCATGGACGGACTCGGCCTGGACTACTCGCTGATGTTCCCGACGCTGGCCAGCCTCGTCGAGGAGCGGCTCAAGGACGACCCCGACCTGATCCTCGACATCGTCCACGCGCTCAACGAGTGGATGCACGAGACCTGGCAGTTCAGCTACGAAAACCGCATCTTCTCCACCCCGGTCATCAATCTGGGCGTCGTCGACCGTGCTCTCGAAGAGTTGGACTGGTGCCTCGAGCGCGGCGCCAAGACCGTACTGGTCCGGCCGGCGCCGGTGCCCGGCTATCGCGGGACCCGCTCCCTGGGCCTGGAAGAGTTCGACCCGTTCTGGGATGCCTGCGTCAAGGCCGGTATCCCGGTGTCGATGCACGCTTCGGACAGCGGTTACTCCGAGTACCTCAACGACTGGGAGCCCGGCGATGAGTTCAAGCCGTTCGCGCCGACGTCGTTCCGGATGGTCGCGATGGGCAAGCGTCCCATCGAGGACACGATGGCCGCGCTGGTCTGCCACGGTGCGCTGACCCGCAACCCGGATCTGCGCATTCTGTCGATCGAGAACGGCGCCGACTGGGTTCCCTACCTGTTGAAGCAGTTCAAGAGCGTCTACTCCAAGATGCCGCAGGGGTTCCTCGAGGACCCGATCGAGGCCTTCCGGCGCTGTGTCTACGTCGCGCCGTTCTGGGAGGACGACTTCGCCCAGATGGCCGAACTGTGCGGCGTCGACCGCGTGATCTTCGGTTCTGACTGGCCCCATCCTGAGGGCTTGGCGGAGCCGACCAAGCTGATCGACGACCTGCACGGCCTGGACGCAGAAGGACAGCGGAAGGTCATGGGTGGCAACATGATCGACCTGTTCAAGGTCCCGAACGAGATCGTGCACAAGCCAGACGTGCCCGCGCTCGTTCTCTCCTGACCCGGCCGTGACCGAAGCCGCAAATCCAGAACGACTGCTGTTCGCCTCGACCACCCAGTCGTTTCTGGAGAAGGAAGCATCCCTGGGTCGGCTGCGTGAACTCCACGAAGCCGGCATCTCGTTCGAGCCCGAATGGTGGCGCCGGGCCGCCGAACTCGGGTGGACGAGCCTGCTGGTGCCGGAAGAGCTCGGCGGCGGCTCCGTCTCCGGTGACGGTGTGGCCGACTTGGCCCTGGTTGCCGAGCTGGCAGGCAGGACCGTGGCGCCGGGGCCGTTGCATCCGGTCAGCACGGTGCTGGCAGGACTCGTCGAGGCACCTGAAAACCATATGGAGACAATCGAATCACTGGTTTCAGGCGAGGCCGTCGCATCTTGGGCGGTGTACGAGCCCGGCAAGCCGTGGGCGCCGTTCGATGCCGGCGTGACCGCGACGCCCACCGGGACCGGTTTCCGGCTCGACGGCGTCAAGGATCGCGTCGAAGCGGGCGCCGAAAGCGCGATGCTTCTGGTTGTCGCGAACTGCGAAGGTTCGGTGCGGCAGTTCCTGGTTCCGACGGATGCCTCCGGCGTGCGCGTCGAAGCGCAACGGTCGATCGATCTCGCGAAGAGTTATGCCCGTGTGCATTTCGACGGTGTCGAGGTTGAGGAATCGGCTGCGGTCGGCTCACCTGACCAGACTCCGGAACTGATCGCTTGTCAGAGCCAGATCGCGCAGGTGCTTCAGTGCGCCGAGGTCGCAGGCATCCTGGACACCGTGCTTCGCTTCACCATCCAGTGGGGCTTCGACCGGCATTCGTTCGGGCGACCGCTCGGCTCTTACCAGGCGCTCAAGCACAAGTACGCCGATTTGAAGATCTGGTTCGAGGCGTGCAAGGCGACCACGAACGCGGCGGTTGCCGAGGTCGCCGCCCGATCCCCCGGCGCCGAGATGGCGGTGAGCATCGCGAAATCATATGTGGGAGAACACGCTCCGGGCATGCTGCAGGACTGCGTCCAGCTGCACGGCGGTATCGGCGTGACGTGGGAACACGATCTGCACCTGTACCTGCGCCGCGTCACGCTGTATCGCTCGATGTTCGGTACCCCCGAAGACCACAACCTGCGTGTGTATGCCCTGACCGAGCAGCGGGAGTCCGCCTGATGACCGAGACGACGTCGGCACCGAGCACCACCGAATCGGTCGACGATTTCGCAGCGCGCGCCAGGGCCTGGCTGGCGGAGAACATGCCGCGCATCGACCCGAACGATCCGCCTGATGCCGATCGCGGCGAGGAAGCGCCGTGGCTGCGTGCGCGCGAGCTCCAGAAGAAACTCCACGAAGGCGGTTTCGCAGGAATCTGCTTTCCTCGCGAGTACGGCGGACTCGGGTTGCCCATCGAATACCAACGGGCGTTCGACATCGAATCCCGTTGCTACGAAATGCCCGTCATCCTGAACACACCGACGTTCACGATCTGTGCCGCCACGATCCTCGACACCGGCAGCGAAGAGCAGAAGCGCCAGCACATCTCGGCCGCGCTGCGCGGTGACGAGGTACTCGTGCAGCTGCTGTCGGAACCCAGCGGCGGTTCTGATCTGGCCGGTGTCATCACCCGCGCCGATCGGCAGGGCGACACATGGGTGATCAACGGCGCGAAGACATGGAGCACCAGTGCATTCGCCGCGGACTACGGGCTGATGCTGGCCCGCACCGACTGGGATGCGCCCAAGCACGAGGGCCTGACGATGTTCCTGGTGCCGATCAACAGCCCCGGCATCACCTTGCGTCGCATCAAGCAGGTCAACGGATCCGTCGAATTCTGCGAGGAATTCTTCGACAACCTCGAACTCGGTGAGGACGCTGTCGTCGGCGAGATCAACGAGGGCTGGCACGTGGCATCGCGGCAGCTGTACCACGAGCGACGCGCGGTTGGCGGTGGCTCGGAGTTCGCCAGCGGCATCGGAGCCGAGGGCAAGACCGATGTGCCCATCGACTGGGTCGGACTGCTCGAGGCGACGGGCCAGACAGACAACGAGCGGGCGCGCGAGAGGGCCGGTCGAGCAATCGTTCACAAGGCGGTGCAGGAGCAACTCGTCGATCACGTCTACCACGGCGTCCTCGACGGCTCACTGCCCCCGGCCGCGGGCTCCATCATCCGGATCACCCACGCAGACACACACCATCTGGAATTCGATACCGCCCTGTCCCTTTCGGGCAGTGGGGGTGTCGTTGAAGGCGACGACAACCTGATCCGGTTCGGCGAGCGCTATCTGTCCCGGCAGACAGCGGCTCTCGGTGGCGGCACGACAGAGATCGCACGCAACATCATCGGCGAGCGTGTGCTCGGCTTCCCGCGTGAGCACGCCGCCGACCGAGGCGTGCCGTTCAATCAGGTCAAGCGCAACAAGCGGGGCTAGAACAGCGTGGGCTCGGGCTGCGCGACGGTCGCGACCGCCGAGGTCTCGGGCGTTCTGAACGATCGGCGGTCGGGAGCCAGCCCATGCTTGACCACCAACGGAGTCACTTTGTCGTGCAACATGTCCCGGTAACTCGGCGGCAGGTATGCGCCTCGGCTATACAACTGCCGATATTCGGCGATCAGCTCTGGGTGCGAGCGCGCCAACCACGACATGAACCACCCGCGGGTAGACCCGCGCAGATGGAGGCCGAACACCGTCACGCCGGTGGCGCCCGCGGCGGCGATCTGGCCGAGAAGTTCGTCGAGATGCTCGACCGAGTCGGTGAGCCGCGGGAGCACCGGTGCGACCATCACATGACAGTCCAGGCCGGCGTCACGGATCGCGGCGATCAAACCGAGCCGGGCCTGGGGCGAGGGCGTGCCCGGCTCGACATCCTTGTGCAGTTCGGGATCCCCTACGGCCAGCGACACCGCCACGCTGACGTTCACGCGGTTTGCGGCATCGCAGATGAGCGGAAGATCGCGACGCAGCAGCGTGCCCTTGGTGAGGATCGAGAACGGTGTGCCGGAATCGGCCAGCGCGGCAATGATTCCGGGCATCAGCGCGTACCTGCCTTCGGCGCGTTGATACGGGTCGGTGTTCGTGCCGAGCGCGACCGTCTCGCGTTGCCATGACCGTCGACGGACTTCCCGCCGCAGCACGTCGGCGACATTGGTCTTGACCACGACCTGGGTGTCGAAGTCGATTCCGCAGTCCAGATCGAGGTATTCGTGAGTGGGGCGTGCGAAACAGTATCGGCAGGCGTGCGAGCAGCCGCGGTAGCCATTGACGGTGTATCGGAATGGCAGCATCGAGGCGTTGGGCACCTTGTTCAGCGCGGACTTGCAGAGAACTTCGTGAAACGTGATGCCCTCGAATTGCGGCGTCCGCACGGTGCGAACGAAGCCGATGCGCTGAAGGCCCGGCAGGGCGCCGTCATCGACGCTGATGCCCTGCCGATCCCACCGCATATCCTCAATTCGAACTTATGTTCGATGGATTGTCAAGCGCTGGGCGCCACGATCGACTTGAGGCTGGCGGGATCGGAGTCGCTGTCGAGCGCCTCTGCGACGTGGTCAAGGTCGTAGCGCCCGGTGACCAGCGAGTCGAGGTCGACCGCCCCCGACGTCACCAGATGGATTGCGGTCGGCCAGGTGTCGGTGTAACGGAAAACCCCTGTCACGGTGATCTCCATGTTCTGGATGTAGGAGATCGGCAGGCGGTAGTCGTCGGCGCCCATGCCGACCAGCACCACCCGACCCGCAGGTCCGACGGCCTTGACGCCGGTGACCACGGCGGGCGGTGCGCCGCTGGCGTCGACGAATGCGTCCACCTGAGGGTCGAGGGCGGCGACGTCGGCGGCGGCCGGGTCGAGCACCTCGGTGGCGCCGTAACGCAGCACCCTTTCCCGTCGCGCGGACAGCGGATCGGAGACGACGATCCGGGCTGCGCCGAAGGCCCGCGCCGTCTGCGCGCACATCACGCCGATCGGTCCGGCGCCGGCGATGAGCACGCTCGAACCCGGCGCAGCGGCCGCCTTGCGCATCGTGGCGATCGCGACCGACAACGGTTCGAGCAGCGCCGCCGCCTCGTCGGACATCGAGTCCGGCACGGGGTGTGCCATTTCGGCGTCGATGGTGACGAACCGGCACAGGGCGCCGTCCACCGGCGGTGTGGCGAAGAACTTCATATGCGGGCACAGGTTGTAGCGACCCGACGCGCATTGCCTGCATCGTCGGCAGGGACGCTGTGGCTCGATCGCGACTCGCTGACCGACGCGCCCGGCATCGACGTCGCTGCCGACCGCGGTGATCCGGCCCGACAACTCGTGGCCGAGGATCATCGGTGCGGTTACGACATAATCGCCGATCCGGCCATGGCGGTAGTAGTGGACATCCGAGCCGCACACCCCGACCGCTGCGACCTCGACGAGCACCTCGTGCGGCGCAGGGGATGGCACGGCACGGTTCTCGATGGTCAGCGTCCCCACACCCGTCAACACGCTGGCCCGCATGGTCTCCAAAGGCATAACCCGATCATGCCGCGACTGTTCGCGCGGTGACAGCACAGGCCAGAAGCGCAAATGTTTTGAATCATCGATCAGTTTTTCGCGAAATATTAACTGATAAGGTTTTTTACGAGTTTATGTACTCTATCTCGGTTTAGCTGCAGATTGCTAGATCTGCACTATTATGCGTTTTTGCGAGTACTGACAAAGCGCCTTAGTGACCTGACCGCCTGATGAGAGATCCGATGACGGTCATCGAACTGTCCCGCGCCGCCGCCTCAGCTGACGTCGACCCCGTGGTGATGAGCTGGTGGGATTCCCATGCCCGCGTGTGATCACCACCAGCGGTAGCGACCGTCACCCGATACTGAAGCCGAGCCGGCGCCCCGACGCCGCGATCGAGGGCACGGTATTCGCCATCAGCTCAACCGATCTGGCCGCCGCCGACGAATACGAGGTCGACGACTATCGGCGGGTCGCGGTTCCGCTGCGCTCGGGCGAGCAGGCGTGGGTGTACGTGTTCGCCAAGGACTAGGTGGACAGCGTTCCCATTGCGGTCCGTACTTCGTCGAAGGTAATCACCATACGTCGATAACAACGACGACGGTCAGGTCACCAGTTGCCGAGCTGGCACCGCGCCGTGTATTCACCACCCGATTGCACCACCACCTGGCCGTCGACCGCGATCTCGCAGTGCGGGTTCGGCGGGGCCTGCCCCCCGTGCGCGGCGGCGCTCGCGTCGATGGTCGCCCACTGCGCGTCCTCAAGCGTGATTGGGAGCACCCAAGGCTGCGCCGTACTCACCTCCTCCTTCTTCAGGAAGGCGTATGGATCGGCGTTGTAAGCAGCTTTGCTTGGAGGTTGAGCCGTCAGATAGTTGACCTGGAAACTCACGCCGGTCTCAGACGTGAGCGTGTATTGGACCTGATGACCGGCAGGCTCAGCACTTGACGTCGCGGGTGCAGCCGCCAACACCACGAGGGCGACTGCCGCCGCCGCACCGACTTTGGCTTTCACATTGCCCATATGTCCAGATACCCCTCTCCCGCATAGCCGACACTATCCGTCACATCGGCGGACGGTACCGGACTGTTACAGGTGAGGCGATCGGCGGCGCGATTCTGGCCGCTCGCCGCGGTCCAGATGGCACGCTGCACTCGTGACCGCGCCAACAGAACACCAGATACTCGACGACACGGGCGGTCTCCTCGTCACCGATGACGGCCGTCGCGCGCTCGCCATTGCGGCATTCGTGCTGGGCGTTGGCACGCTCGTCGTGGGCGGGTTCGGTCTGGTGGCACTCATTGCAGGCGCCCCCTCACGGGCACTGGGCGCGATCTTCGTGTGTGTCGGCCTCGTGCTGGCGGCGGTCACATTCCTTGTGGTGCGAAAGATTCGTCGCCGACGCAGCCAACCGTTACACGAATGTCGGGCCGTAGCCGTCATCGATCGCAAGCTGGGGTTGTTCAGCTACCGGGGCGGAGCTCTGGTGCAACTGGATCAGGTGCGCTTCGCGCGCAAGCTCCAGATTGGCTCCAGCTCGCCCAAGCTCGTCGCGGTCACACCGGGCGGAACAACTGTTCTCAAGCGCGGCAACCCCTTCGACGGTGGCATCGGCAACGTCGACGAGATCTTGACCGCCGGCGTGGCGAAGGGCTTGTCGAAGGTCGGTAGTCGCAGGCTCGATAGAGCACGAACGTGCACAAACTCGGCAGATTCACCGGCGTGTCGACCGCGGACACACACGCTCGCGGGGAGAGGCGAGCTAACTTCGGCCGAGGCGGGACAGCACACCGCTTAGCACGGCGTCGGCAGCGACGTCGACCTGCTCACCGGTCGACAAGTCCTTCACGCCGATGGTGCCGGCATCGATGTCGCGGTCACCGGCCACCAGCGCGATCGCGGCGCCGGACCGGTCCGCGGCGCGCATCGCGCCCTTCATGCCGCGGTCGCCGTAGGCGAGGTCCACCCGCACGCCTGCGGCCCGAAGCTGGGCGGCCAGCACCGAAAGCCGCAACTTGGCCTGCTCGCCGAGCGGTACGCCGAATACGTCGACCGTGGTGGTGTCGCCGACCGTCTTACCCTCGGCCTTCAGTGCCAGCAGGGTGCGGTCGACGCCAAGGCCGAACCCGATGCCGGACAGGTCTTTTCCGCCGAGCTCGCGCATCAGCCCGTCGTAGCGGCCGCCTCCGCCGATGCCGGACTGCGCACCGAGGCCGTCGTGGACGAACTCGAACGTCGTCTTCGTGTAGTAGTCCAGCCCGCGCACCATCCGCGGGTTGATCGCGTACGGCACTGCCAGCGCGTCAAGGTGCGCGAGGACGGTGTCGAAGTGCTGCTTGGCGGAATCGGAGAGGTGGTCGAGCATCACCGGGGCGTCGACCGTCATCTCCTTGATGTGCGGCCGCTTGTCGTCGAGCACCCGCAGCGGATTGATCTCTGCGCGACGGCGGGTCTCATCGTCGAGGTCGAGCTTGAACAGGAACTCCTGCAACAACTCCCGGTACTGCGGTCGACAGCTGTCGTCGCCCAGCGACGTGATCTCGAGCCGAAACTCATCCAGACCCAGCGACCGGAACCCCGCGTCGGCGACCGCGATCACCTCTGCGTCCAACATGGGGTCGTCGACACCGATCGCCTCGACGCCGACCTGCTGCAGCTGCCGGTAGCGGCCGGCCTGGGGACGCTCGTAGCGGAAGAACGGACCCGCGTAGCAGAGCTTGACTGGCAGCGGGCCGCGGTCCAGGCCGTGTTCGATCGCCGCGCGGATCACGCCCGCGGTGCCCTCCGGCCGCAGCGTCACCGAGCGGTCGCCGCGGTCGGCGAACGTGTACATCTCCTTGCTGACCACATCCGTCGACTCCCCCACCCCGCGCGCGAACAGCGCGGTGTCCTCGAAGACGGGCAACTCGATGTCGGCGTAGCCTGCGCGGCGCGCAGCCTCCAGCAGACCGTCGCGCACCGCGACGAACTGTGTCGACTCCGGCGGAAGGTAGTCGGGCACCCCCTTGGGTGCCTGGAATTGGGTGCCGCGGACGTGAGGAGCAGAAGAAGTCACAGGGTCAAACCTTCGAGGAACGGGTTGGTGCGGCGCTCGAATCCGATGGTGGACTTTTCGCCGTGCCCCGGTAGTACCACGGCGTCGTCGTCGAGCACCATCAGTTTTGTCATGATCGACCCCAGCAGATCACGGCCGCTGCCACCGGGCAGGTCGGTGCGGCCGACCGACTGCCGGAACAACGTGTCCCCGGTGAAGACGAGCTCTGGAGGCTTCTCTGCTCCTCTCGTGCGCGACGCATCTCCTGACACCCGGAAGACCACCGAACCGCGGGTGTGTCCCGGCGTGTGGTCGACGGTCACCACCGTGTCGCCGATGTCGATCTTGTCGCCGTCGCGGTCCAGCTCGAACACCTGCTTGGGCTCGCGAAACAGCGCGCCGAAAGCGATCTGGCCGAGCCGCGGTCCGAAGCCCTTGATCGGGTCGGAGAGCATGAACCGATCCTCGGGATGGATGTAGGCCGGGCACCCGTAGGCGTCGGCCACCTTCTGCGCCGACCAGATGTGGTCGATGTGTCCATGCGTCAGCAGCACCGCCGCAGGCGTCAGGCGGTTTTCGTCCAGAATCCGGCGGAGCTGGCTCATTGCCCGCTGCCCGGGGTCGACGACGATGGCGTCCGCCCCGGCACGTCGGGCCAGCACATAGCAGTTGCAGGCCAACATGCCGGCCGGAAATCCGGTGATCAACACGACGCCCAGTTTCCCATCCCGGCCCTCACAAGGGCCTCTTGGCCCGCGCTCAGCTACTGCTGGCACACTCGTTCCGGATCCCACGAGCACACGAGGAGGACCACGGCGGTGCCGACCAACGAACAGCGGCGGGCGACAGCGAAGCGCAAACTCGAGCGGCAACTGGAGCGACGGGCGGCGCAGGCACGCAGGCGGCGTCTCTACATGATCATCGGCTCCATCGTCGGCGCGCTCGTCGTGGTCGCCGCCGTGGTGGGCGTCGTCATGTTCGTCAACCGCGACAAGGACAAAACGTCCGCAGCGGCCACCAGTACCGCGCCGAGCTCGTCGGCGGAGCCGACGGAACCGGCGCAACTGGGCAACGGCCAGCTGCCGCCGTTCAAAGCACCGGCCGATCTGGGCGCCAACTGCCAATACCCGGCCGCGCAACCGGCCAGCAAGCCCAACTCGCCGCCGCGAACCGGAAAAGTACCGACCGACCCTGCCCAGGTCAGTGCCAGCATGACCACAAACCAGGGCAATATCGGTTTGCAGCTCGACAACGCCAAGTCCCCGTGCACCGTCAACAGCTTCGCCAGCCTGGCCCAGCAGAACTACTTCAACGGCACTCCGTGTCACCGCCTGACCACCAGCCCCGATTTGTCGGTGTTGCAGTGCGGCGACCCGACCGGTCAGGGCAGCGGCGGCCCGGGCTACGAATTCGCCGACGAATACCCCACCAACCAGTTCCAGCCCGACGACCCCCAAACACAGAATCCGGTGGTGTACCCGCGCGGAACGCTGGCCATGGCCAACGCCGGGCCGGGCACCAACGGCAGCCAGTTCTTCCTCGTCTATCGGGACTCGAAACTGCCGCCGAACTACACGGTGTTCGGCAAGATCGACGACACCGGCCTTGCGACGCTGGACAAAATCGCCGCGGGTGGCGTGGCCGGCGGCGGCCAGGACGGCAAGCCGCAGCTCGACGTCCAAGTCAAGTCCATCGGCCTGGACTGACGCGGCGTGACGCCGCCCGTACCGCCGCCTCCGTACGGCCCGTACCCGCCGCGGTATGACCCGTACGGCTATCCGGGGCCACGGCCGACCAACGGCATGGCGATCGCGTCGCTGATCTGCGCCTTTCTGTTCGCCCCGCTGGGCATCATCTTCGGTCACATCTCGCTGTCACAGATCAAGCGCACCGGGCGAGGACGGCCACGGCCTGGCCGTCGCGGGCCTGGTGATCAGCTACCTGATCACAATCGCCAGCATCTTGGTGCTGATCGGAGTGATGCTGTTCGCAATCGTCTTCGCGCGCACGATGAACGAGCAGCTGAACGAGATGAACCAGCGATACCCCGACTACACCGCGTCGCCGCCGACCCCGGGTAGCCGGCTTCCGGCGTTCGATCCGCCGCCCAATCTCGGAGCCAACTGCGCCTATCCGGCCACCACCGAGCCCGCCAGCAAGCCCGCCAAGCCGCCGCGGTCGGGCAGGGTTCCGACCGATCCCGCACGCGTCAGTGCGAGCTTGTCCACCAACCGCGGCAATATCGGTTTGCAGCTCGACAACGGCAAGGCGCCGTGCACCGTCAACAGTTTCGCCAGCCTGGCCCAGCAGGGCTACTTCGACGGCACGACGTGCCACAGGTTGACCACAACGCCACAGCTGGCGGTGTTGCAGTGCGGCGACCCCTCGGGAACCGGGACCGGCGGCCCGGGCTATCGGTTCGGCAACGAGTATCCGACCAACCAGTACCGGCTCGCCGATCCGGCACTGAAAACGCCCCTGATGTATCCCCGCGGCACGCTGGCGATGGCGAATGCGGGGTCGGGCACCAACGGCAGCCAGTTCTTCCTTGTCTACGCCGACTCCATGCTGCCGCCGACCTACACGGCGTTCGGCACCATCGACTCGACCGGGCTCGCCACGCTGGACAAGATCGCCGCCGCGGGCGTGGACGGCGCGGCTGGTGACGGCAAGCCTGCGATGAGCGTGACGATCAATTCGATGCGGCTGGACTGATCCGCGCGCCGCGGCGCGAGAACTGAGTCGGCTCAGGCGGCGCTGGTGACGCGGTAGACGTCGTAGACGCCTTCCACGTTGCGCACCACGTTGAGCACGTGGCCCAGATGCTTGGGGTCACCCATCTCGAAGGTGAACCGACTGATCGCCACGCGGTCGTTGGACGTCGTCACCGAGGCCGACAGGATGTTGACCTTCTCGTCGGCCAGCACTCGCGTCACATCCGACAACAGCCGGTGCCGGTCCAGCGCCTCTACTTGGATCGCGACGAGGAACACCGACGACGGCGACGGCGCCCACTTCACATCGATGATCCGCTCGGCCTGCTCTTGCAGCGACGACGCGTTCGTGCAGTCGGTGCGGTGCACGCTCACTCCGCCGCCGCGGGTGACGAAGCCCATGATGTTGTCCCCCGGTACCGGGGTGCAGCACTTGGCCAGCTTGGTCAGCACGCCGGGTGCGCCGGGTACCGAAACGCCGACGTCGTCGGTGCTGCGCTGGCGCACCGGCATGGTGGCCGGGGTGGACCGCTCGGCCAGCTCGTCCGCGGCCTCGTCATCGCCCCCGAGCTGGGCCACCAGCCGCTGTACCACGTGCCGCGCCGACACATGGCCCTCGCCGACGGCGGTGTAGAGGGCCGAGACGTCGACGTAGCGCAGTTCGCGGGCGAGCGCGGCCATCGACTCGCCATTCATCAAGCGCTGCAAGGGAAGCCCGCCACGGCGGACCTCACGGCCGATGGCGTCCTTTCCGGATTCCAGTGCCTCCTCGCGGCGCTCCTTGGCGAACCACTGCCGGATCTTCGCCTTGGCCCGCGGCGACACGACGAACTGCTGCCAGTCCCGCGACGGCCCGGCGTTGAGTGCCTTCGACGTGAAAACCTCGACGACTTCGCCGTTTTCCAGCTTGCGCTCCAGCGCAACCAACCGGCCGTTCACCCTGGCGCCGATGCAGCGGTGGCCGACCTCGGTGTGAACGGCGTACGCGAAGTCCACCGGCGTGGATCCGGTCGGCAGGGTGATGACGTCGCCCTTGGGCGTGAACACGAAGATCTCCTGCACCGCAAGGTCGTAACGCAAGGACTCCAGGAACTCGCCGGGGTCGGCGGCCTCCCGCTGCCAGTCGAGCAGCTGACGCATCCAGGCCATTTCGTCGATCTCCGCCGCGGCGTGCCCCGCCGGTACTCCGTTGCGGCCCTTGGCTTCCTTGTAGCGCCAGTGTGCGGCGATACCGTACTCGGCGGTGCCGTGCATGTCGTTGGTGCGGATCTGCACCTCGAGCGGTTTGCCCTCCGGTCCGACCACGGTGGTGTGCAGCGACTGATATACGCCGTAGCGCGGTTGGGCGATGTAGTCCTTGAATCGCCCGGCCATCGGTTGCCACAACGAATGCACCACGCCCACAGCGGCATAACAGTCACGGATCTCGTCGCACAGGATTCGGACGCCGACGAGGTCGTGTATGTCGTCGAAGTCGCGGCCCTTGACGATCATCTTCTGGTAGATCGACCAGTAGTGTTTCGGCCTGCCCTCCACGAGGGCGGCGATCTTCGACTTGGCAAGCGTGGCATTGATTTCGGAGCGCACCTTGGCCAGATACGTGTCGCGCGACGGTGCCCGATCGGCAACCAGGCGGACGATCTCCTCGTACTTCTTCGGGTGCAGGATCGCGAACGCCAAATCCTCCAGTTCCCATTTGACGGTCGCCATTCCGAGCCGGTGAGCCAGCGGCGCAATGACTTCCAGCGTCTCGCGCGCCTTGCGGGCCTGCTTCTCCGGCGGCAGGAACCGCATCGTGCGCATGTTGTGCAGCCGGTCGGCGACCTTGATCACCAGTACCCGCGGGTCGCGGGCCATCGCGATGATCATCTTGCGAATGGTCTCGCCCTCCGCGGCCGTGCCCAGCACGACCCGGTCCAACTTGGTGACCCCGTCGACGAGATGGCCCACCTCGTCGCCGAACTCGGCCGTCAGCGCCTCGAGTGTGTATCCCGTGTCCTCGACTGTGTCGTGCAGCAGGGCGGCCACCAACGTTGTGGTGTCCATGCCTAGCTCGGCCAGGATGCTCGCCACCGCGAGCGGGTGGGTGATGTACGGATCCCCCGAGCGGCGCATCTGGTCGGCGTGCCGCATCTCGGCAACGTCGTAGGCCCGCTGCAGCAGCGCCAGGTCGGCCTTCGGGAAGAACTCGCGATGTACCGCGACGAGGGGCTCGAGCACCGGGTTGACGGCGCTGCGCTGAGACGTCATCCGGCGGGCAAGCCTGGCGCGCACCCGTCGTGACGTGGAAGTCTTCGCGATGTCCTGCGGGGCGGCCTCAGCGGGATCGGGCACCGGGGGTGATTGCACGGCCTGACCCGTGCCTGGGTCCTCAGTCATCGTCACCTCCTCGCGCCAGACTTCGAGGATATCGCTTCACACGGTGTACAAGCTGCTGACGGGCAGCGGTCCAAGCAGGTCGCGGCCCCCGAGGGCGGTCAATTCAAGCACGACGGCGGCGCCGGTGACGTTCGCGCGCGCCGCGGTGAGCAGCCGGTTCGTGGCCGCCAGAGTGCCGCCGGTGGCCAGCACGTCGTCGATGATCACGACGTTGCGACCCGCCAGTTCTATGCCGTCTGCGGGGACCTCGAGCGTGGCCGTCCCGTATTCCAGGGTGTAGGTCTCGCTGTGCACCGGCGGTGGCAGCTTGCCACCCTTGCGCACGGCGAGCACTCCGATCCCGAGCTTGAGGGCGACGGCGGCCCCCACCAGGAATCCCCTGGCGTCGACGCCGGCGACCAGTTCGGCACCGGTGGCGATCTCGGCGAGCGCGTCGGTCACGACGGCCAATCCGTGCGCATCGGCCAGCACCGGCGTCAGGTCCTTGAACTGGATGCCCGGCTCAGGGAAGTCCGCGACCTCGCGGGTGAGCGCCTCGATGACCGATGCCGCGACATTCTTGTCGGCGCTCACTTCTCCAGCACCCACCGGTCCATGTTCCACCCCGCACCCCACCGTGTCGGATTGCTGCTCACGGCGTACATCTTCTTCGATGTGATCAGGGTGCGCTGCTGTCGGTACAGCGGCAGCGTCGGCACATCCGCCCACAGGATGGGCCCGGCGTCACCGAGCAGCCCGGCCAGCTCCTTGGGATCGGCGGTCACCGCGAGCGTGTCGATGATGCCGTCGATGCGCGTGTTCGTATAGCCGGACAGGTTGTTGCCATTGCCGGTGTGCAGGTCGTAGGCGTCCATCGCCGAAGAGCCGGTCGACCCACTGCCGGTCGCGCCTCCGGTGCTGGCCAGCAGGACGTCGATCTCGTTGTTGCGCAGAGTCAACGGTCCGGTGGTTTCGGAGGCGACGTCTTGTACCGCAATGCCTGCGGGCGCACAGGATTTGGCGATCGCGCCGACGGTCGCGGCGAGCCGCGCATTGGGCCTTTGATAGCCGATGCGGACCGGCAACGGCTGATTCCCCAGCGCTGCGCGGGCGGCGTCGGGATTGGCGGCGATGAACTGTTCGGCCCCCACCGTCTCGCCACTGCCGACCGCCTCCTCGGTTACCGGGTTGAGCCGCGTGTTGGCAATCGGCACTTCCGCATTGCGGGCGATCACATCGCGTGGCGTGCACAGCGCGAGCGCGCGCCGCGCGGGCGGGGCGGCCATGGGTCCCTGCGCGGAGAAGATCAGCTGCTCGATACCCGCTGAGGGCGTGTCTGCCTGGGTGTAGTCGTCGGGCATGTTGAGCACGCCCGATGAGCCGGTGGCGACGTCGACGACGTCGACGGAGCCGTTGTTGAGGCGGTCCTGCACATCGGCGCCGCGAGGCCGCACGATGATCTTGTTGGTGACGGGCTTTGCGCCCCACCATTTGTCGTTCGCGACGAGCACGACCTCGCCGCCCTTACTGACCGAATCCAGCTTGTAGGGACCCGAGGACGGGAACCGCTTCGGGTCGAGGTCGGGCGTCAGGTTCCAGCTGCTGTTCCACGCCTGCGCGATGCGGTCGATGTTGGGGCCGTCGTTGTTGAGAATGGCCGACGTCACGTCGATGCCAAGCTCATCGGAGATGACATGCGACGGCATCAGCGAGGTGGCTGCGAACAACTGTCCGAAGTCGAAGAATGCGCGGTCGGCCGCGAAGGACACCCGCGCCCGCTTCTGTCCCGGCGCGCAGTCGACCGCGGCGATTTCGCGGTAGCCGGCCTGATTCGCGGCGTCGAAACCGGCAAACCGGCCGGATTGTGCCGCCCAGGCCAGCACCAAGTCGTCGCAGGTGATGGGCTTGCCGTCGGAATACACCGCCTTGTCGTCGATGACGTAGTCGAGCACCAGCGGCGCGCGGCCGACGACGGCGATGGAGCCGAAGTCGTGGTCGCCGACGATCTGGCCGTCGGGACCGTGATAGTTGAATCCCGTCAGCACCCGGGCGAACGCCTGTGGACCGCCCGACGCCGCACCGGCGACCGTGTTGGTGTTGTAGGTGGTCAACGTGCCGTCGACCGCGTAGGTGATCTCGCTTGCCGGGCTACCCGTGCAGGACGACAGGCTGATGGCACACGCGATCGCGACTGTCACCGCGGCGGCGGTCCCCCGCACGTGGGCCGTCATCGGGCCTACCGCCGCCGGGTGTTCCGCTTACCCGCGGGCCGTCCGGTCTTGCTGCTGGTGGGTCGGATCGGTCGCGCGCCCGGAGCCGGCTTGTCCGCGACCGCCGGCTTGGCAGCCGTTGCAGCGGATGCGCCGACCGCCTCCCGCTCCGAGTCCGGCTCGTCGTCGATGGCCTCCGCGGGCGCGTCGAGTGGCTCGCCGACGGACTTGCGCCGCCGGAGGACCCGACGGGTGTGCGTGCGGACCAACTCGGTTCGTTCTCGCAACGAAACAAGCAGTGGGGTGGCGAAGAAGATCGACGAGTAGGTGCCGACGATCACTCCGACCAACTGCACCAAGGCCAGGTCCTTGAGTGTGCCCACCCCCAGTAGCCACACGGCGACCACCATCAAGGAGATGATCGGCAGCACCGAGATGAGGCTGGTGTTGATCGACCTCATGAAGGTCTGATTGATGGCTAGGTTGGCCTGTTCGGCGAAGGTTCGCCGGGTGGTGTGCTGGAAGCCGTGGGTGTTCTCCTCGACCTTGTCGAACACGATGACGGTGTCGTACAACGAGAAACCCAAGATGGTCAGCAGGCCGATCACGGTTGCCGGAGTGACCTCGAACCCGACAATCGAGTACACCCCTGCGGTGACGACGAGGTCGAAAGCCAGTGTGGCCATTGCGGAAATGGCCATGTATCGCTCGTAGCGAATGGCGATATAGACGGCCGCCAGTACCACGAACACCACAAGGGCCAACAGCGCCTTCTTGGTGATCTGGCCGCCCCAGGTCTCCGACACCGCCGAATCGCTGATGACCTGCTTGCTGGCCTTGCCGTCGGCGCCCTTGGGCTGCAATGCATCGAACAGCGCGGTACGCAGTTGTTCGGTCTCTTGATTGGTCAGCGTCTCCGACCGGATCTGTACGGTCGCCGAACCGCCGCTGCCGACGACCACGACGGATTCGGCGTCCTTGCCCATCGCCCGGCTGAAGACATCCTCTACCTGCTGGGTCGTGATGGTGCCGTTGACGCCGGAGACGGGCATGGACACCTTCGTGCCACCCTCGAAGTCGATGCCGAACGTGAAGCCGCGCAGCACGATGCTCGCAAGGCACACCGCGACGATCATCCCGCTGATCGAATACCAGAGCTTGCGGCGCCCGATGACTTCGAAAGCCCCTGTGCCGGTGTAGAGCCTGACGAAGAAGCCATGCCGCGGAGCGTCGGCCGCAGCCGAGAGATCCGGCGCCTCAATGGCGTTCGACTCGGTCACGTCGGATGTGTGCTTAGCCATCAGCTATCCCCGTCCCGTCGCATGCACAGAGGCTCGTCGCTCGCGCGCGATCTGCTGCACAGCGCCGAGGCCGTTGAACGCCGGCTTGGCCAGCGTCGGCGACTTCGACGCCAGGTAAACCAGCGGCCATGTCACCAGGAACACCACCACGATGTCGAGGATCGTCGTGAGTCCAAGAGTGAACGCGAAGCCCTTCACCTGCCCGACAGCAAGGACGTAGAGCACCACAGCGGCAAGGAAGGTCACGGCATTGCCGGAAATGATCGTCTTACGGGCCCGTGCCCAACCTCGCGGGACCGCCGATCGGAACGAACGGCCCTCGCGTATCTCGTCTTTGATGCGTTCGAAGAACACCACGAACGAGTCGGCGGTAGTGCCGATACCGATGATCAGACCGGCAATGCCTGCCAGGTCCAGCGTGTAGTTGATGTATCTGCCGAGCAGCACCAGTATCGCGAAAACCATTGCGCCCGAAGCCACCAGCGACAACGCCGTCAGCAGCCCCAGCACCCGGTAGTACAGCAGCGAGTAGACCAGCACCAGTGCCAACCCGATGGCACCTGCGATCAGACCCGCCCGCAGTGACGTCAAACCCAATGTGGCGGAGACGGTTTCGGCCTCGGATGACTCGAACGACAGCGGCAGGGAGCCGTACTTGAGCACGTTGGCAATCTCGCGTGCCTTGTCCGCGTTGAACTGCCCGGTGATCTGGGTGTTGCCGCCGGGGATCGCTTCCTGGATCTGAGGTGCGCTGACGACCTGGGAGTCCAGCGTGAAAGCGGTCTGCGTGCCGATGTGTGATGCGGTGAAATCCGCCCAGGTGTTGGCGGCGTCCGGCTTGAATTCGAGGGTGACGACGTACTCGCCGCGTTGGTTGTCCAGGCCCGAGTTGGCGTTCTTGATCTGCTCGCCGCTGATGATCGACTTGTCGAGCAGATACACCTGCGAATGGTCGGTCGAGCAGGTCACCAGAGGAAGGTTCGGATCGTCGTTGCCGGCGAGAATGTCGTCCTCGTTGCATTGAGATGCCTGGACCTGCATGGCCAGGAACTGAATCTGCTGTTCGGTGCTCTGCCGCCACGCCTTCTGGTCGGCGATGCGCTGCGCGAGGTCTTTTTGTGCATCGCGCTTGCCGGGCGCCGGCGCCGGAGTCGGCGGGGGCGCGGGGCGGCGGCGGCTCCTGCGGGTACGGGCGGGGCTGCGGCGCAGGCGACTGCGGGGCGGGTTGCTCCTGTGCGGGTGCCCCCGGCTCGCCGGGGAGGCCCTGTCCTGCGGGCAACCCGTTGGGGGGCTCGAGGGGTGGTGCGGCTGACCTACTGGTGCCCCCGGCTGGCCGGCGGGCGGCCCGCCCTGCTGCGGGGTGGCCTGCTGGCCTGGCTGTGGGGCTTGCGGGACGGGAAACGCCTGGATGACCGGGCGGATGTACAGCCGTGCCGTCTGGCCCAGGTTGCGGGCTTCGTTCCCGTCCGTCCCCGGCACGGTGATCACCAGGTTGTCCCCGTCGATCACCACCTCGGAACCGGACACACCGAGCCCGTTGACGCGGGAGGCGATGATCTGCTGGGCCTGGTTCAGCGCCTCGGTGGTGGGCCTGGATCCGTCGGGCGTGCGCGCGGTCAGTGTGACCCGGGTGCCACCCTGAAGGTCGATGCCCAGCTTCGTCCTGGCCTGCTTGTCGCCGGTCAGAAAGACCAGCAGGTACACGCCGACCAGCAGCGCGAGGAAGAGTGCCAGGTAGCGGGCAGGGTGCACCGGCGTCGAAGGCGATGCCACGTTTCTTTGGTCTCCTCGATGATCGGTTCGTCAGCACCGCAAAGGGTACGTGCCGGTGCTGAGTCCCCGGCTGTCAGTCGTTAGGTCAGGCGGTTCTGGTCGGTACTTTCCGTGATCTCGGTGGCGCTCGAGTCGGGCTCGCCGGCCTCGTCGGTGTCGTCGTCGAACTCGTCGTCGGGCTGGATGCGGTCCCGCACGGCGAGCTTCATCCAGGTCGTGACGACGCCGGGCGCGATCTCCAGCTGGACGTCGTCGTCGGTGATCGCCTTGATTTCGCCATGCAGGCCCGATGTGGTGTGGACACGATCGCCGACCTGCAGTGAGTTGTGCAGGTCGATGGTCGCTTGCATGGCTTTCTTCTGCCGTCGCGAGGCGAAGTACATGAACGCGCCGAGAATGACGAGTAGAGGTAGTAAGGCGACCAGATCCATGGCAGCAACCGTCTTTCGTGTCGGTCTTGCGGTGATGGCGCCCGGACCGTGCCGGATCTCGGGGCCTTCTAGTTGACCAGTGTGCCATTGTGGCAGTTGACGGCAGACTGCCACCGCCTGTATCCGGCGCCGGAGGATTCTGAATACTCCCGGCAGCGCACCGGGCTGCAGCACCTGACGTTCAGGGTCCGAAGCCGCACTGCGGTGACCGAGGTTCACCTCGCCGTCGCCGACCTGATCTCCCGATTCGGGGGTCGGGTGCTCTGCGAGCCGCAGCACTTCCCGCAATATCCGCAGCGCGTACTTCGCAACGTTTTGGCTCGACCCGTTCGGACTCATGCTCGAAGCCGTGTGCCACTACGACCGCGAGTGACCGTGCGACGAAATCCGTTGCGGTAATCCGATCGGACGAATGATCCCGCCGAGAGGCGGTGAAGTTTCCAATCGGATCGGTGCGTCCCGGACTGGACGCAGACTAGGCTCAGACGTCGACGCGGCATTCACCGATCGCGTACTCGTGAGGAGGCGAACGTTGAGCACCCTCGAACAGAGCCGCTATCTCGCCACCAGCATCCCCGGCCCCCGATCGCAGGAGCTGATCGAGCGAAAATTGGCCGCGGTATCCCGCGGGATCGGCAACACCATGCCGGTCTATACGGCGCGGGCAGGCGGCGGCATCGTCGAGGACGTCGACGGCAACCGGCTCATCGATCTCGGGTCGGGCATCGCGGTGACCACGATCGGCAACTCCTCGCCGCGCGTCGTCGAGGCGGTTCGCGAGCAGGTCGCCGACTTCACCCACACCTGCTTCATGATCACGCCCTACGAGGAGTACATCGCCGTCGCCGAGCAGCTCAACCGGCTCACGCCAGGCGGCTTCGAAAAGCGTTCGGCGCTGTTCAATTCGGGGTCCGAGGCGGTGGAGAACGCGATCAAGATCGCCAGGATGTACACCCGCAAGCAGGCGGTGGTGTCGTTCGACCACGCGTATCACGGCCGCACGAACCTGACCATGGCGCTGACCGCGAAGTCGATGCCCTACAAACACGGCTTCGGCCCCTTTGCACCGGAGATCTACCGGGCGCCGCTGTCGTATCCGTTCCGCGACGCCGAGTTCGGCAAGGAGATGGCCACCGACGGTGAAGTCGCCGCCCGCCGCGCCATCAACGTCATCGACAAGCAGGTCGGCGCCGACAACTTGGCCGCGGTCATCATCGAGCCGATCCAGGGCGAGGGTGGCTTCATCGTTCCCGCCGACGGCTTCCTGCCCGCATTGGTCGACTGGTGCAGGAAAAACGACGTCGTGTTCATCGCCGACGAGGTGCAAACCGGATTCGCGCGCACCGGCGCGATGTTCGCGTGCGAGCACGAGGGCATCGAGCCTGACCTGGTCGTCACCGCCAAGGGCATCGCCGACGGGCTGCCACTTTCGGCGGTCACCGGACGCGCCGAGATCATGGATGCCCCGCACGTCAGCGGGTTGGGGGGCACCTACGGCGGCAATCCTGTCGCGTGCGCGGCGGCACTGGCCACCATCGAGACGATCGAGGCCGACGGTCTGGTGCAGCGCGCTCGTGAGATCGAGCAGCTGATGAAGGACCGGCTCCACCGGCTGCAGGCCGAAGACGACCGCATCGGCGACGTCCGCGGTCGCGGCGCGATGATCGCCATGGAACTCGTGAAGTCCGGGACCACCGAGCCCGACGGCGAACTCACGATGAAGTTGGCGGTCGGGTGCCACACCGCGGGCGTGATCGTCTTGTCCTGCGGGACCTACGGCAACGTGCTGCGCTTCCTGCCGCCGCTGGCCATCAGCGATGACCTTCTCGTCGAAGGCCTCGACGTTCTCGCCCTTGTACTCGCCGACCTTTAAGAACAGGAGCTGCACATGACCACCGTTCAGAACTTCATCGGCGGGGAGCTCGTCGACTCCGTCAGCGGCAAGACCATGCCGCTGGTCGACCCGACCACCGGCGAGGAGTACACCACCGCGCCGGTCTCTGGTGAGCAGGACATCGACAACGCGTACGCCGCCGCGTCCAAGGCGTTCGCCGACTGGAAGCGCTCCACGCCGTCGCACCGGCAGAAGGCGATGCTCGACTTCGCCGACGACGTCGAGAAGAACGCTCAGGCATTGGTGGAGGCCGAGGGCCGCAACACCGGCAAGCCCAACCACGTCACCATGGCAGAAGAGATCCCGCCGATGGTCGACCAGATCCGGTTCTTCGCCGGTGCGGCACGGATGTTGGAAGGCAGGTCGGCCGGCGAGTACATGGAAAACCACACCTCGTGGATCCGCCGCGAGCCGGTCGGTGTCATCGGCCAGGTGGCGCCGTGGAACTACCCGATGATGATGGCGGTCTGGAAGTTCTGTCCTGCGATCGCCGCGGGCAACACCGTGGTGATCAAGCCGAGCGACACGACGCCGGTGACGACGGTAATGCTGGCAGAGATCGCGGCCAAGCACTTCCCGCCGGGTGTGCTCAACGTTGTCTGCGGAGACCGTGACACCGGCGCCGCCGTCGTCGCCCATCCCACCCCCGAGATGGTGTCCATCACCGGTTCGGTCGCGGCAGGCCGGGCGGTGGCGGTCAGCGCTGGCGGCAACCTCAAGCGCACACACCTCGAGCTCGGTGGCAAGGCGCCGGTAATCGTGTTCGACGACAGCGACATCGCCACGGCCGCAGAGGGAATCGCGACCGCGGGCTACTTCAACGCGGGTCAGGACTGCACCGCTGCGACCCGCGTGCTCGCCCGCGCCGGTGTGGCGTCGGATCTGACGGATGCGCTGGCCGAACAGGCCAAGGGCGCGACGACGACGTTCGGAAAGCCCGTGGATGACGAGGACGCTTGGGTGCCACCGGTCAACAACGTCAACCAGATGAAGCGGGTGCTGTCCTTCTTCGAGGATGTGCCGTCCCACGCCAAGGTCGCCACCGGCGGACAACGCCAGGGCGACAAGGGTTTCTACGTGGAACCGACCGTCATCGGCGGCCTGATGCAGGACGACAAGCTCGTCCAGCAGGAGATCTTCGGTCCAGTGATCACCGTGCAGTCCTTCTCCGACGAGGACGAGGCGATCGCGTGGGCCAACGGCACGGAGTACGGGTTGGCGTCCTCGGTGTGGACCAAGGACGTGTCACGGGCACTGCGGGTGTCAGCCGCGCTGGACTTCGGCTGCGTCTGGATCAACACGCATATCCCCTTGGTCGCCGAGATGCCGCACGGCGGCTTCAAGTCATCGGGTCACGGCAAGGATCTGTCGATGTACGGATTCGATGACTACACCCGTATCAAGCACGTAATGGCCTACACGGGCTAGGTTTTCGGCGATTTGTGGAGTCTTAGCCGCGCTGACCGCGGTTGACGCTCCACAAATCGCTGAGTAGCCGCTGGATCCGGTCGCGGTCGATCAACAGTGGCGAGACGTGGCCGGTGCCGGCGACCTCTTCGACGCGGCATTCCGGGATGGCGGCACACGTGCGACGGGCCTCGTCCGGGCGCCAGCCCGTGACGTCGTCGCGGACCGACATGACCAGAGTCGGCACCTTGACATCGCCGAGCAGGTGCTCGATGCCGGTGCGGTGCAGCATCATCGACCGCATCGCGTGCAGCATGCCGTCGCGATCCGCGTCACGGAACGACGCCATCACCGTCGCCGCGTGATCGGGTTGCGCGGCAATGGCATCCTTGCCGACCAGCGAGTCGAACAGGAGCTTGACGACGAACCCAGTCGGTCCGACGAAACGGTACATGTTGACCAGTGGCCAAGCCTTGGTGAGCTTCTCCCCCACGGTGAAACCCTGAATCGGCGTGCCGACAGTCGTCAGTGTCCGCAACCTCGATCCCGTCGCAAGGCGGATGCCGACGTGGCCTCCCCAGGCGTTGCCCACCCAGTCGACCGGCTCCGTCAGGCCCACGCGGTCCAGCGCCTGCTCTGCGGAGACCACCACTTCGTCGAACGTGAAATCGCGCGGCACCGGCTCGCTCTTGCCGTGGGACGGCCCATCGATCGCATACACAGTGCGGTGATGTGCCAACTCGGCGATCAGCGGTCCCCATGACCGGGAGTCGACGAAGAGACTGTGCCACAACACGACCGGCGGCCCGGTGCCGGTGCGTCGCACGTGTAGGCGACCCAGATCGGTGCTGACGAAATTGGGGCTCGGCGTGTCCATCGGAACCCTCCCATTTACTTCGGAAACCGAAACTTCGGTAACCGTAGTATTCTCATTCGCTGTGGCGAAGTCAAGAGCGCGCGCGCCAGACCGGCTGGCCATCGGGCAGCTGCTGGTCAGGCTGCTTCGGGAGTTCCGCGACGACCTGGCCGCTCCTCGCGCCGACGCCGGCTACGGCGATGTCCGCGAACCGCACTTCCAGATCTTCGGCAACATCCGCATGGGCGGCATCCGGCTCACCGAGCTGGCCGAGCGCGCTCAGCTGAGCCTGGCGGCCACGTCAGAACTCGTCAACGATCTCGTCGGGCTCGGCTATCTGACTCGTCGGCCCGATCCCGCCGACGGCCGGGCGAAGCTGATCGACTTGACCGAACGCGGCGGGAACCTGATGGCAGACGCGGGCCGTCGAGTCGCCGACATCGAGAGACGATGGTCAGAACTGGTGGGCGAGAGGAACTTCGACCAGATGTGCGCGACGATGCAGCGGCTGCTCGACGAGCTCGACCCGAAAGACGCCAGAAGCTAAGCCGTTACCGATGCGCGTGGCGGCGGCCGAACATGCCCGCCAACGGGCGATGTCGCCGCTCCTGCGTCTCTTCCACCGGCTGGTCATCGGGACGATGTCGCCGCTCCGGCGTCTCTTCCAGCGGCTGGTCATCCGGACGATGTCGCCGCGGCGTCTCTTCCGCCGGCTGAATCTCGGTCACGTCCTCGGACGGCGCGGGCTCTGTGGTCGCCATCGGTTCGGCCGTGGTCGCCATCGCAGTCCGTTCCGCATACCGGATGTCCCGCACGCTGCGTACCGACAGGCGTCCGAGCGCGATCGCGCCGAGGAAGATGATCAGTGCACCCAATCCGTAGAAGTAGGTCAGGTCCAGCACGACGCGCTTGGTCTCGTTCGCCGCCACTGGCGTGCCGGCATCACCGATTCCCAACGGGCCGGCCACCGCACGCCCCACGACGAACCAGGCGCCGGCGAGCACCGTCAGCCACCCGCCCAGCATGGCGGTGAACCGGTTGCGCGAACTCAGCAGCAGGAATCCGCCCACCACTGTGGCCGCGCCGGGCAGCACCTCGAGCCAGCCGCGGCCGGTGGTCCAGGTCCATTCCTGGTCGGGGGTGAATGCGAAGTCGAAATACGGGCCGACGAACGGGATCAGCGCTCCCCAGACGCCCAACAAAATCAGCAGAAATCCACTTGCCGCACCGCGGCTGCGGGGCATCTGCATCCTGCCGCCGCGGACATGTTCACGCGTGTCATCCATTTTGAAGCCTCCTCGGTCCCCGACGGAGTACCCCGACCCGCGGCGGAGTACCCCCAACCAGCGGTTCCGTAACCGATTTGTGCCTCGACCCGAAATGTTCGACATCGACCATGCACCAGCTATCCGGCCGTTGGTAGCACAACGTCGCCTGCGGGTGCCGGATGCGGGCGGTCCCCGTGAGCCGATAATTGCTGGCAGCAGTAGCAGCAAATCACCCTTAGACTGCTTAACATGGCCTGGATCCGGAAGTGGTGGGTGCAGCCTGACCATTTCCGCTGGTTGTCCGGATAGCTGGGCCACCGCAAGTTGCGGGGCTTCACCCGTTGGATGATGGCCACGGTCGTCGCCTCCTTGGGCGCGGTCCCGATGTTGACCATGTGGACGCCTGTCGGACCCGACACCATCGTGGGCCGGGTCGTCATCGTCCTCGTCGCGACGTGCTGTCTGGTGATGGCGGTCATGTGGCTCACTCGCTGGCCGACGGGCGCCAGTCGGTGTTGTTCGTGCTGGCATCCAACGCCTGTATCGCAGCGACATGCCTGGTGTACGCCGGTCCGGGGATGTCGCTGTCGGGCTGCACCGCCTTCGCCGCACTCGCCGGCTACGTCGCCTTCTTCCACACCAGCCGCTACCTCGCGCTTGTCCTGTCCACCGCGGCGGCGATCTCGGCGGTCTGCGCCCGTCGAGATGGGCGATGACGGGAGGCGTGCTCGTGGGCGTCGCCAAACTGCTTATCATCGCCGTCGGAGTGCTCGGCGTGCCGTTCTCCGTCCACGTGCTCGTTCACCTGCTCGGCGACGAAGCGCTGAAGTCACAAACCGACCGCTCACCGGACTGCGCACCGGCGCGGCTTCTACCGCTCGGCACGCGAACTACTCGGGGCAACCGTCGACGCTGCGGAGCCCTACCTCACGGTGATCATGCTCGATCCCGACCGGTTCAAGCAGGTCAATGACATTCGGGGCCACACGACCGGCGACAGGATCCTGGTCGCGGTCGCCGACAAGCTCCGTCGCACAACCCGCGGGCGCGCCGTCGTGGCACGTGTCGGCGGTGAGGAGTTCCTGATCGCCGAGACCACTGCGCCCGGCTTAGCGCAGACCATCGCTGAACGGTTGCGGCACCAAGTCGCCGCGATTCCGACAGGCGCGACCGCGAGCGTCGGCGTCGCCAGTATCAGGCGGGTCAATGTCGGCGACTCGGAGACCCGGGCTGTCATCGAGCACTTGGTCGACGCTGCCGATGCCGCGATGTACGAGGCGAAACGGGCTGGAGGAAATCAGACGCGGCAGGCCGAGAGCACCGAAATCGCCGCACCCGCCCGGCCTCACTAGATCGTCAAGTGCAAAACCAAGAAAACGACGGCGAGCAACGGGAAGGTTCCCTGCACCGCGGCCGCTCGGGCCTTGTCGGGCGACGACGCGAGCAGCACCACCGCCGCGGCCAGCATCGAACCGGTGCCGGCGAATAACAGTGCGGATGCGGCGTCGTAGTAGCCGAATCCGCCGATGACGATGCCGATCATCGTGATGACCGCCAGAAAGAGGTTGTAGAAACCCTGGTTAAAGGCCAGCAGCTTGGTGGTTTGCGCCTCCTGTTCGGTGGTGCCAAACGTGGCGCGGGTGCGTGGTGAAGTCCACAGGAAAGACTCCATCACCCAGATATAGATGTGCAGCAGCGCTGCGAGCCCGGCGAAAATCAGTGCGGCGGCGATCATTTACGCTCCTATGCTTTCCACCTGCACCACCGGCGGGATCGCCAGCATCAACAGGCCCGTCAACCCAATCCAGACAACCATGCTGTAGGCGCCCGGCAGCCCGATCCAGGCGTGCAACAGGGGCGGGACGCCAAGCACCGCCAGTGCGGCCGACCACTTCGGCAGCACGCCGGTCCGCCACACGATGTAGGCAGTTGCGAAAATCAAAGCGGCCGAACCGATGTGGCTGTAGTGGTACAGCCAGACCGCCAGACCAAGAAACGGCTGCGAGTAGTCACCGACGGTGACGTCGTTGAACCGGACGATGGCCGCCGGAATGGCCACTTCCGCGGCCAGCCCCGCAGCGGTCAGCGCGAGGAACACTGCGCCGCCGAGAAGCGCGATGTAGACCGCGCCGGT
Source organism: uncultured Actinomycetota bacterium (assembly GCA_963804905.1). GTDB lineage: Bacteria > Actinomycetota > Actinomycetes > Mycobacteriales > Mycobacteriaceae > Mycobacterium. The sequence goes on from CAWDSB010000017.1 coordinate 292,945, forward strand.
GGGACCCGCCGCGGACCGCAGGACCGACACCAGCACTCCGAGAAACACGAGCCCGAACAACAGGTGCAGCAGCGGCAGTGTGCCGTTGGCCGTGAGAAACGATGCGGCACGGTCGAAATAGTCGTGCGCCTCCGCCGGGTTCTTCGGTCGTTCCGGCGATCCCGCCAGATATGCCGGGATGACCGTTGCCGCCGACGCGACACCGAACAAGCCACCGACCCTTATCGTCCCGCTTCCCATTCGTACGCTCCCCTGCTAGCCGAACAGGCCCTGCTGCCCCAAACCGGACATCCCGCTGGGCGGGCTCATCCCCAGATGCGTCCATGCCGACGTCGTGGCGACGCGGCCGCGCGGCGTGCGGGCGATCATCCCGGCGCGCACCAGGAACGGCTCGCAAACCTCCTCAACCGTGGTGGCTTCCTCGCCGACCGCGACGGCAAGCGTCGAGACACCCACCGGTCCGCCTCCGAAGCTGCGGGTGAGCGCCGTCAGCACCGCGCGGTCCAGGCGGTCGAGACCGAGCTCGTCGACGTCGTAGACCTCCAGCGCATACTTGGCGATGTCGCGGGTGATGACGCCGTCGGCGCGGACTTCGGCGTAGTCACGGACCCGGCGCAGAAGGCGGTTGGCGATGCGCGGCGTTCCCCTTGAGCGGCGGGCGATTTCGGCGCCCGCGTCGGCACCGAGCTCGATGCCCAGGATTCCGGCCGAGCGTGTCAGAACCCGTTCCAGTTCGGCGGGCTCGTAGAAGTCCATGTGTGCGGTGAAGCCGAACCGGTCACGCAGCGGGCCGGTTAGCGCACCCGACCGGGTGGTGGCGCCGACAAGGGTGAAGGGGGCGACCTCGAGTGGAATCGACGTGGCGCCGGGGCCTTTGCCGACGACGACGTCGACGCGGAAATCCTCCATCGCCAAATAGAGCATCTCCTCGGCGGGCCGCGCGATGCGGTGGATCTCGTCGATGAACAACACGTCGTGCTCGACGAGGTTGGACAGCATGGCGGCCAGATCACCGGCCCGTTCGAGGGCCGGGCCGGACGTCACCCGCAGCGACGCCCCCAATTCGGCGGCGATGATCATCGCCAGCGACGTCTTGCCGAGCCCGGGCGGCCCGGACAGCAGGATGTGATCCGGTGTGCCGCCGCGGTTCTTGGCGCCCTCGATGACCAACTGCAGCTGTTCGCGCACACGCGCCTGACCAATGAACTCCCCCAGCGAGCGCGGTCGCAGGCTGGCGTCGATGTCGCCCTCGCCGACGGTCAGCGCCGGAGAGACGTCGCGGTCGTCGGGATCCTCGTCCACGTCGGTGTCGAATCGGCTCATTTGTTACCCAGCATCGACAGCGCCGCGCGCAACGCACTCGACGTATTGGCCTCCGGGTCGTTGGCGAGCACCTTATCGGTGGTTTCCTCGGCCTGCTTTATCGCAAAACCAAGTCCGACAAGGGCTTCCACCACCGGGCCGCGCACCGCGTGGCCGTTGATCGCCGGAAGGCCGACTGCAGGCCCGACCGTCCCGACCTTGTCGCGCAGCTCCAGTACCATCCGCTCCGCGCTTCGCTTGCCGATGCCGGGCACCCGAGTCAGCGCGGTCACGTCGCTGTCGGCCAACGCCTGGCGCAACGCGGGCGCGTCGTGCACCGCCAGTGTGGCCAGCGCGATCTTCGGCCCCACACCGGACACCGAAAGCAGGATCGAGAACAGGTCGCGGGCGTCGGAGTCGGGGAAGCCGTACAAGCGTCATCGAGTCCTCGCGCACGATCATCGCGGTGACCAGCCGGGCCTCGGCCCCGCGGCGCAACGTGGACAACGTCGACGGCGTCGCGTTGACGCGGTACCCGACGCCGCACGCTTCGATGACGACGTGGTCGAGCGCCACGTCGAGAACTTCCCCGCGAATGGATGCGATCATCGTGCCGCCTTGAGTCGTGCCCGATACTTCTTCTGCTGTTCGGCGGCCAGCGCCTCGGCGGCGGCCATCCGTGCGATCATCGGCGCACGCCAACAGTGACAGATGGCAAGCGCCAGTGCGTCGGCGGCGTCCGCGGGTGTGGGTTTGGTCTGTAGCGCAAGGATTCTCGTCACCATCGCGGTGACCTGAGCCTTGTCGGCGCCGCCGTTACCCGTGACTGCGGCCTTCACCTCGCTGGGCGTGTGGAAGTGGACGTCGATGCCGCGCTTCGCTGCCGCCAGCGCGACCACCCCGCCGGCCTGCGCTGTGCCCATCACCGTCGACACGTTCTGCTGGGAGAAGACCCGCTCGATCGCGACGACGTCCGGGTGGTGTGTGTCCATCCAGTGTTCGACCGCGTCGCTGATGGTCAGCAGTCGCTTGTGTAGCGGCGCATCGGCCGGTGTGCGCACCACGTCGACGTCGAGCGCGATCACCTGCCGGCTCTGTCCGCCCTCGATCACGGAGATCCCGCAGCGCGTCAGGCCGGGATCGACTCCCATTACGCGCACGCCAACCCCTTCTGTGAACATCTGTTCGACGGGAGCCTAGCGCGGTTGACCGACGCGGCCCTGCAAAGACACGCCCCCACCACTATGAAGACGACTTCACCACGCCCAACGGCCGCGGCGCAGCCCCTGGAGAGTACGTTTCGGGGCATGCGGACTGTCCGTAGCTTCTGTCGGGTCTGCACCTCGGTCTGCGGCATCCTCGTCGACGTCGACGGCGACGAGGTCGTAGCGGTGCACGGCGACCGCGATCATCCGTTCTCGCAGGGCTATACGTGCCCGAAGGGGCGGGCACTGCCGCAGATCCACCACCAACCCGATCGTCTTGAGCACCCGTTGCTCCGCGTCGACGGCGAGCTGCGGCCCACCACATGGGAGGCCTGCCTTGACGATCTCGGCGAGCGGCTGCGTGTGACCATCGAGCAGCACGGCCCGGAGTCCGTCGGCATCAACTTCGGCACCGGCGTGGGTATGGACGCGGCCGGCTACCGCATCGCACAGGGGCTGCATGCCGCCATCGGCACGCCCGCGAAGTTCAGCCCGCTCACCATCGACGGCACCGCCAAGGTTCTCATCGCCGAACTGATGGGCGGGACGCAGGCGATGACCGGGCGGCCCGACCTCGACAATGCGACGTTCGCGATGTTCATCGGTAGTAATCCCGTTGTCTCCCACGGCCACACGGTCGGATTGCCGAATCCGCGGGGTGCCATCCGCGACCTTGCGAAGCACGCCGAGGTATGGATCGTCGATCCCCGCCATACCGAAACGGCGCGGTTGGCGAACCACCACCTCGCGCCGCGGCCGGGCACCGACTACGCCGTGCTGGCCTATCTGGTGCGTGAGGTGCTGCGCGACGGCGCGGATCCCGACGTGCCTACCCAGGACGTCGACAAACTGGCCACCGCCGTCGAGCCCTTCACCCTCCATCACAGCGCAGGCGTGGCCGACGTACCCGAGGCACAGCTGACCCAGCTGCTGGCGTCGATCCGGCGGGCGGGTCGGATCGCGGTCGACACCGGCACCGGCATCACCATGTCGCCGACTGCCAATGTGACGCAATGGCTTTCGGCCGCACTGCTCATCCTCACCGGTTCGATGAACCGCCCCGGCGGCGTGTGGTTCCATCCCGGTTTCGCCTACCAGCTCGAGGCGTTCACACTTCCGGTGGCGCCACAGGACGGTTCGTTCGGGCCGGGGGCGCGCAGTCGCCCCGAAACCCAGTCGTTCCTGCGGGAATGGCCATGCGCCGTTTTGCCCGACGAGATCAACGCGGGAAACATCCGGGCGTTCCTCAACCTCGGCGGCAGCCTGGTCACCGCGTTCCCGAACGCGAGCTCTTTGGTGCCCGCACTGCAGAAACTCGACATGCTGGTGACCACCGAGATCCTGCCGAACGAGACGACGGCGCTCTCCACGCACGTGCTGCCCACCAAGGGTCAGCTCGAGAGGCCCGACATCACGCTGTGGGATTTCCTTTCCCCGCGCATCTCCGCCCAGCACACGCCCGCGGTGGTCTCGCCCGTCGGCGAACGCCGCTCGATGTGGTGGGTGCTGGCTGAGATCGGGCGACGGCTGGGACATGAGTTGGCCGACACCAGCGCAACCGACGACGTGATGCTTGCCGAGGTCGGCTCCGGTGTGCGGGGCGGCTACCACGAGCTCACCAAGAACGGCTGGGCGGAGACGCCCCTCGAGCTGCCCGCGCCGTGGGTCGACAACCACATCGAACGCGTGGGTGGCTGGCGGCTGGCGCCACGGCTGCTGGTCGAACAGCTCGACGCCGTGCGGAAGCCCGCGCCGCTGGTTCTGGTGCCCCGCCGTCAGATGAGCCGGCTGAACTCACAACTGGAGTTTCTCGGCGAGTCTCCCGAAATCGTCGTCCATCCCGACGACGCGGCCGCGGCGGGGCTGTCCGACAATGCGGCAATTCTTGTGCGCAGTGAGCACGGCGAGCTGACCGGTGTTGCGAGGGTTGACGCGTCCATCCGGCGCGGGGCGGTGTCGGTGCCGCACGGTCACGCCGGAGCGAACGTCAACCTGCTCACCAGCAAGGACGACATCGACCCGCTGACCGGCATGACGCGTTACTCCGGCATCCCGGTCACGCTGCACCCGGCCTAGTCGTCGTTGTCGAGTTCGGCGGCGACGTCGTCGGGGATGTCGATGTTGGTGTAGACGTCCTGCACGTCGTCGCTGTCTTCCAGCGCGTCCACCAGCTTGAGCACCTTGCGGGCAGCCGCGAGGTCCACGGGCACCGTCACCGATGGCTGAAAGCTTGCCTCCGCCGACTCGTAGTCGATGCCCGCGTCCTGCAGCGCAGAGCGCACCGCGACGAGATCGCCCGGCTCGCAGATGACTTCGAAGCTTTCATCGAGATCGTTGACGTCCTCGGCGCCGGCTTCGAGCACCGCGGTCAGCACGTCGTCCTCGGTCAGCCCGTTCTTCTCCAGCGTGACGACGCCTTTGCGGGAGAACAGGTAGGACACCGAGCCGGGATCGGCCATGTTGCCGCCGTTGCGGGTCATCGCGACCCGCACCTCACCAGCGGCGCGGTTGCGGTTGTCGGTCAGGCACTCGACGAGCACCGCCACGCCGTTGGGCCCGTAGCCCTCATAGGTGATGATCTGCCAGTCGGCGCCGCCGGCCTCCTCGCCCGCGCCGCGCTTGCGGGCACGCTCGATGTTGTCGTTGGGCACCGAGTTCTTCTTGGCCTTCTGAATGGCGTCGTACAGCGTCGGGTTGCCGGTCGGGTCGCCGCCGCCGGTTCGCGCTGCCACCTCGATGTTCTTGATCAGTTTGGCGAAGTTCTTACCCCTGCGGGCATCGACGATCGCCTTCTTGTGCTTGGTGGTGGCCCACTTGGAATGGCCGCTCATGCAGGTACTACCTCTTTCACTACTGCGAAGTCCGATCAACGAGTCTACGTGGACGTATATGCCATACGCCGCCGCGTCGGGCAGCGCCGCCACCGCCCTCGACGATCAGACCGGCGTCGCCGACTACTCCGGTTTGATCTCGCGGTAAGAAATCCGTCAGCGTTTTCGATAAAGCTCAACCAACGCGAAAAATATTGCACAGGTGCCCGGTGGCACGTTTGCTGAATTGATACTCTTCGTAAATGCCCCGGACGCGCCAAATGGGTCGGTTATGAACACGCCCCGACGATGGTGGCACGGCCTTGATCACTACTACTGGCTGACGGCATTTCTCGCCGCCCGTGGCATTCAGGAGACCACCTGCCGTGTGGTTGCGCTGGTCATATTCGGAATGAGCACCATTTCTCTGATCCTGATCTGGAGTCCGACTGGTCCTCACGGCATCATCAACCAGCTCTTGGCGGTCGTCGTCGCGGTGTGCTGTTGGGGAATGTCGGCGCTGTGGATGCGACAACGCTGGCCGACGGCGCTCCAGTCCCGAATTTGCCTCTGTCTGGGCGCCGTCTGCATTGCGATTTCGTGCCTCATCCAGTCCGACGCCCTGACCGGACTCTTCGGCTCGACGGCGTTCACTCTCGTCGCGATATACGCCGCCGTTTTCCACACCACCCGATGGGTGGCCATCACCTGGTTGGCGACGGGCGTGACGCTGGCCGTTCTGGCATTCAGGTTGGCCGCAACCGATGTCGCCTTCGCGATCTCTTCGGTGCTGCTGGTCGGATTCATCGTCGCGTTCGTCTCACTCACCGGCCGGGCGGCGATCTGGCTCGTCGACGCCGACATCCTGCATGAGAACCTCGAGCCGCTCACCGGGATGTTTAACCGCGACGGTTTCTACGAGAAGACGACGACACTGCTGGCATCGCGCAGCCGCGGTGACGACCGGTATCTCGCCGTCGCCGTGGTCAACCTGGACAGCTTCTCCCTGGTGGGCGAGTTTTCCGGCCAAAGTGGCTCGAACCGGGCTCGAGTCGAGATCGCCGCACGCCTGCGCGAAACCGCCCGACGCGACGCGGTGCTCGCACACATCGCCGACTCCGAATTTGTGATCGCCGACTTGTTCGAAAGCGACGATGCGTCAGCGCTCATCGAGCGGGTGCGCGGCACCGTCTCCGGCGCACCGTCTCGCCTTTCAGCCAGCATCGGCGTGGTGACAACCGCCTTGCAGCCGCTCGTGCAGCTTCCGCCGAACGAGGTGCTCGAGGAACTCGTGTCGATCGCCACCAACGCGATGTACGAGTCACGCAAGGGGGGCGGCAACCAGATCACCTACGTCCGCAACCCCGCGCTCACGGTCCTCGATGACGATCCCGGAAACGACGAGTGGTACGGCACCGAGGAACGCGCCTAGACGGTATGGGTGACCGTCGGCGTTGAGTTGGGGGTTGCGGGCCGGGGCCCCACTCACCCATGTTCGTGGGTTACCGAGTAGGGAGTCGCCTGCCCGGTCTATCCGACAGTGGTGGGAGGCCCCGGTGTTTACAGAGCGTACGAGTGTTGGGCTGGACGTGCACGCACGTTCGGTGGCGGCAGCGGCAATCGACGGTGTGACCGGTGAGGTGTTTCAGACCCGGTTGACCCCGTCCCACGAGCACATCCGATCGTGGATATCAGAGTTGCCGGGTCCGGTGGCGGTGGCCTATGAAGCCGGGCCGACCGGTTTCGGGTTGTATCGCGCGTTGACCACGGCCGGGATTCGATGCGAGGTCGTCGCGCCGTCGAAGCTGCAGAGACCATCCGGGGACCGGGTCAAGACCGACGCCCGGGATGCGGTGCATCTGTCGCGGCTGCTTCGCCTGGACGAGGTCACGTCGGTGTCGATCCCGAGCGTGAGTCAAGAAGCCACTCGTGATCTGGTGCGGGCCCGTGAGGACTGTCGCGGTGATCTGATGAGAGCGCGCCATCGCCTCTCCAAGCTGCTGCTGCGCCACGGCATCGTGTATTACGGGGGCAAGGCGTGGACCGGAGCCCATGATCGGTGGCTGCGCACCGAGGCGGCACCGCAGTTGACGGTGCCGGCGACGCGGATGGCGTTCGACGCCGATTACGACCACGTGTTGACGATGCAGGCTCGACGTGGGCGCCTGGACGCGGCGATCGAGGACATCGCCAAGGACTGTGAGTTCACCCCGGTCGTGCGGAGGGTGTCGTGTCTTCGGGGTGTGAGCACGTTGACGGGATTGGCGTTGGCGGTGGAGATTGGTGATTGGCATCGGTTCACCGGCAACACGATTGGTTCGTTTATTGGATTGGTGCCGTCGGAGTACTCGTCGGGTTCCTCGCGGGCGCAGGGCCCGATCACCAAAACCGGGAACACTCATGTTCGCCGGTTGCTGGTCGAGGCGGCCTGGCATCACCGGCCCCGGTATCGGGTGGGTGCGGTGATGCGGTCGCGGTGGGACCAGGCCCCGCCGGCTGCCCGCGCCCGCGGGGACGAGGGCAACCGCCGCCTGCACGGCAGGTGGGTGGGGTTCCTGGAACGGCGCAAGCGGTCCACGGTGGCCAATGTGGCGATCGCCCGCGAGCTGGCCGGCTGGTGCTGGTCCCTGGCGGTCTTGCAGGACTGATCGCCACCTGATCTGCTTCCTCCTCGAGTCCAGTGGTGGCAGCGCGAGGATCGACCCGCGACACAACTATGGGCAGACCTTCGGGTCGACGCCCGACCCTAGACAAGCGGATGCGATCCAGCCGAAACACCGTCCTGCGGTAGCCAATCCGCGTATATCAGTCTGACCGCGCGTCGCCACCGACACGCTCACCACACAGGTTCGCCGAGGAAGCAAAGAGGCGCCGTTGGGGTAGCTCCCCGGCGGCGCCTCGCCTTGCCCCCTTGACAAATTCCCCTACATATCAGGTGTACCCAGTCATGAGGTTGGTGTCAGTCGGCTGATCGGCGGCAGGCCTCCGAGTGCGCTGTGACGTCGTTGAGTGTTGTAGTTCTCGATCCAGGGTGCAAGGGTTGCGGTTCGGTCGTCGTTGGTGGTGAAGACTTGTCTGTAGGCCCACTCGGTCTGCAGGGTGCGGTTGAGGCGTTCCACCTTGCCGTTCTGCCACGGGCAATGTGGCTTGATGAACACCTGTCGGGCGCCCAGGCGTTGTCGGTCATGACCCGCTCGATGCGAGTGATGCCGTGGTTATGGAAGTAGGTGGCTGCGCGACGTAGAAACGCCGCGCAGGTCTGAGCTTGCTCATCGGGCAAAATTTCGGAGTAGGCCAGCCGGGAATGGTCGTCGACCAGTGAGTGCACGTAATCAAATCCCCTGCCCGCCTTGGGAGGTCGCGCAATGTTGTGCCGCCCGTGGGCACGCCAGCCGCCGCCATCAGGGATGCGGCCCAATTTCTTGACATCCATGTGCACCAGCTCGCCTGGGCGATCCCTTTCGTAGCGCACTGCGGTGCTCTTAGAGGCACGGATGAGGTCTCCGGTCATCGGATCGCAATTGCGTAGATCGGCCACACCCCGGCGGCGCAGCACCCGTGACACCGTACGGGCCGCGTCGCCCAGCTCAGCGCCAATCACATCCGGGCCGCAGCGCTGAAGCCGACGCAACGCCACGATCTGGTCCTCGACAACGGACGGCGTGCGGGTGGGCATCGTGTGTGGTCGTGAGGAACGGTCATGCGGGCCGATCTCACCCTCGGCTTCATAGCGGGCAATCCAGGTCCGCACGCACTTGCTGAGATCCCCATCGCGGCAGCGATATGGGCCTTCGCCCAGCCATCGGCAAACCGCTCGACGATCAGCATGCGGCCGTGAAAGGTGGTGCGGGCATTACGGTCGGACATGAGAACCAACGGACGGTGATGGGCCTTCGACAAGCCACACCCCACCCGGGGATTCTCCTCACATCAAGCCGACACGCCTGACACCAACCTGATGTCTCGGTACACCTCAGGCGCGGCCGGTGACGATGTCGACGAAGAGCTGGTGAATGCGGCGATCGCCGGTGATCTCGGGATGAAAGGACGTCGCAAGCAGCCGGCCCTGCCGGACAGCGACGATGTGATCCGCGGCGCGGCCGAGCACCCGCACGTCCGGCCCGACCCGCTCCACCCACGGCGCCCGGATGAACACCGCGTGCACCGGCCGATCCAGACCGTCGAACGTGATATCGCCTTCGAACGAGTCGACCTGGCGGCCAAAGGCGTTGCGCCGCACGGTCATATCGATCGCCTTCAGTGGCGCGGCCTCCCGGCCAGCAATTGGTGATGG
>CAWDSB010000018.1:0-132851 GCA_963804905.1 uncultured Actinomycetota bacterium
GAAGAACTCGTCACGACCCGCGACTCGATCGCCGCGAGGACGCCGATGCCCTGGTCGTCGTCGTGGTTCCACAGGGCGTCGATCTTCGGGTTGGCGGAGAGGAGCTGGATGCCGCGGCCTCACCGCCGGGACGGTGAAGTCCGCCGCCACACGGGCCGAGACTTCGAGGCCGCAGTCGTCGAGCGCGTCGGCGAAGCCCGCGGAGCGGTCCTGCGTCAGCGGCAGCGAGTCGATGCCGGGGATCTCCGCGACGATGGCGTCGGGGTTGTCGCCGACCTGCTCGCAGATGTACGTTCCGGCGCTGACGCCCATGCCGTAGTTGTCGCCGAGGACGGTCGCGCGCGCGGCGAACGGGCTGGAGAACTCGCGGTCGACGTTGATGACCGGGATGCCGGCCTTCATCGCCGCGGTCGCGGCCTCGGTCAGGTGCGCCGTCGTCGGAGAGGAAACAGCACGATGGCGTCGACTCCGTCATTGACGAAGGTCTCGACGGCGGCGATCTGCGCGATGACGTCGTTCGTGCCCTCTGCGAGCGGAGGTCGACGTCGGGGAAGCTGTCGGCTGCGGCGATGGCGCCGGAGTTGATGGCGCCGAGCCACCCGTGGTCCGCGGCAGGGCCGGAGAAGCCGATGACGACGGTGTCGCCGCTGGCGTCGTTCTCTTCGGAGGTCGTGCCCTGGTCGACGACGTTTTCTTCGTCGGGTGCACCGGCCGGTGCAGCCGGCGAGCAGTCCGATGGCGGTCGATGACGGCGGGCCGGCGCCGAATCGTGCGGTCGCGCGCGTTCGGTGTGGAGCGCATGTTATTCCTCCTTGAATGTGATGCAGGGTCGAGGCCGGGGCTGGATTCGACGATGGGCGAGTGGCTCCGCACTCCCGGTTCCCCGCTCGACGGGATCACCGTAGCAGAACGTGCTTATTCCGGTGTGACATCTTTTGCGTGACCGTTAGCTAGAAGTGTGACGATCGTTATTCAGTGCGGAAACCGGCGTTTTCGGTATTCGATCCGCGAAACCACGGTCCCCCACCGACGCGTCGCAAATGGGACTCGATCCAGCGGATCTTCGACGTGTTATGTTCCGCATGTGATCAAAGGTGACCATGAATTCGGCATTACTCGACGTCCGCGGCCTGACGAAGTCGTTCGCGGGCGTGCAGGCGCTGCGCGGTGTCGACCTCGATGTTCGCCCGGGGAGGTGCACTGCGTGCTCGGCCAGAATGGCGCAGGCAAATCGACGCTCATCAAGACGCTCGCCGGCGTCCACCGTCCCGACGAGGGGAGATCTCCTGGCTGGGCGAGCAGGTCGAGATCCCGACGCCCGAGGCCGCCTCGAACTCGGCATCGCCACGATGTACCAGGAGCTGGACGTCGTCGACGGTCTGACCATCGCCGAGAACATCTTCCTCGGCCACGAGCTCGCGCGGGGCGGATTCACGAGCGGTCCGAGGCCGCCACGGCAGACACGCGAGCTCCTGCGCCGGCTTGGTCACGCGAAGCTCGTCGCCCACACCGAGGTCGGCCAGCTGAGCGCGGCGAACAAGCAGATCGTGAGCATGGCCCGCGCCCTGTCGCACGACATCAAGCTGATCATCATGGACGAGCCGTCGGCCGTGCTCGACTCCGAAGAGGTGAAGAACCTGTTCCACGTCGTGAAGGAGCTCACCGCCGCCGGCATCGCCGTCGTCTACATCACGCACCGCCTCGAGGAGATCCGCCAGATCGGCGACCGCATCACCGTGCTCAAGGACGGCCGGTCGATGGCTAGGGCCTTCCTGTCGCCGACACCCCGACCGCCGAGCTGATCCGCCTGATGACCGGCCGCGAAGTCGCCAACGTGTTCCCGCCGCCCGTTCCGGTTCCCGACGATTCCCCGCGGTGCTCGACGTCGACGGACTGGGTCTGTCGGGCGTGTTCTCGGACGTGTCCTTCACCGTCCGTGCGGGGGAGATCGTTGGCCTGGCCGGACTGGTCGGATCCGGTCGCTCGGAGATCATCGAGACCGTCTACGGTGCACGGAAGGCGACGGCCGGCACGGTCAAGGTCGGCGGCAAGAAGCTTCGTCGAGGCTCGGTCGTCTCCGCGGTCGAAGCCGGCGTCGGACTCTCGCCCGAGGAGCGCAAGAGCCAAGGGCTGGTGCTGGATGAGCCGATCTTCGTGAACGTCACCCTGTCTTCGGTCTCGCGGTTCGCCAAGGCGGGGTTCCTTGACGAGCGCGCCGAGCGCAAGGTGGCCAGCGAGCAGATCGAGGCGCTCGAGCTGCGACCGGCGAACCCCGACCGCCCCGCGCGCACGCTGTCCGGCGGCAACCAGCAGAAGATCCTGCTCGCCCGCTGGCTCGTGCACGGCACGCGCGTGCTGCTGCTGGACGAACCCACCCGCGGCGTCGATGTCGGCGCCCGCGCGGAGATCTACGCGCTCATCCGCCGCCTCGCCGCCGCAGGCAACGCCGTCGTGATCGTCTCGAGCGAGATCGAGGAAGTGCTCGGTCTCGCCGACACCGTCCTCATCATCTCCGACGGCCGCGTCATCCGAACCCTTCCCGCCGCCCAGATCGACGAGCACGGTGTGCTCGACCTCGTCATGAAAGGAACCGCCGCGTGAGCGAGTCGAACCCACAGGGGCAGCGTTTTCCGCCTGAACTCTCTACACCGCACCCTCGCCGCCCTCCCGCAAGGAGAAGTCCGGTTTCCAGCACTTCATGTCCGGCTCCGTCGGCCGCAACCTCGGCCTCGTCGTCGCGCTGCTGCTGCTCGTGATCGTGGGCGCGGTCACTGCCGGCGATAGCTTCACCACGTCAGCAACCTCGTCAGATCCTCCGGCAGGCCTCCATCATCGGCGTGATCAGCATCGGGATGACACTGGTGATCATCGCCGGCGGGATCGACCTGTCGGTCGGCTCCGTCATGGGTCTTGCCTCCGTCGTGGCGACTCTCGCGGCTGTCCAGGACGTCGTCGATCAGACCCACTGGATCGTCATGGCGCTCGTCGCGGTCGCCGTCGGCATGGCCGCGGGTCTGATCAACGGCGTCGTGATCGCGTACGGCAAGGTCGTCGCATTCATGGCGACGCTCGCGATGCTCGTCGCGGCGCGCGGGCTAGCCGAGATCCTCGCCGAGCGCCGCACGCTCAGGTCGGGGACAGCGCGGGTTCATCAGTTTCATGAACTTCGACTTCCTCGGCGTCGACATGCTCATCTGGTTCTTCGCGATCGTCGCCGCGCTGGGATGGGTGCTGCTCAACCGGACCACGTTCGGTCGCCGCACCGTCGCGATCGGCGGCAACCGCGAGGCGGCTCGCCTGGCGGGTATCAACGTCAGGCGCCACACGATGTGGCTTTACGCGCTCTCGGGCCTCTGCGCCGGTATCGCCGCGGTCATGATCCTCGGCCGCACGACGGCGGGCAGCTCGACGAACGGCCAGCTCTACGAGCTCGACGCGATCGCCGCGGTCGTCGTCGGCGGCACGCTTCTGGTCGGCGGTCGCGGCACGATCACGGGGACCGTCTTCGGCGTGCTGATCTTCGCGACGCTGACGAACGTCTTCGTCCAGAACAATCTCTCCTCGTCGGTCCAGGCCGTCGCGAAGGGCGTCATCATCGTGGTCGCGGTTCTGCTGCAGAGCGTTTCGCCAAGCCGACCGGTCGAGCGACATGACGGACGCCGCGTCTGGCGGCTCGGACTATTGCACGTTCCGGGACGCCCGGCTGGGCCATTTCGTCGAAAGTCCTCCGGACTTTGGCTCATCCGGCCGCACGCATAATCGAATCGTGGCGAACATGACCATCGAACAGGCGCCGGGGGTCTCCGGTGTGAGTCAGCTGTTCCAGATTCTGCGGGATGGTGTGCCTCTGGATGCGCGCGGAGCTCGCGAAGTCGACAGGACTCGCTCGATCCACCATCGCGGCCCGCGTCGCTGAAGTCGACCGCGGACGGGGCTGATCACGCCGATCGCCGACAGTGTGTCGACGGCGGACGGCCGTCGTCGCAGTTCGCGATCACCGCGAGCGGCCGCGTCGTGCTGGGAGTGGATGTCGGCGCGTCCCACATCCGCATCGCCGTGAGCGATCTCACCGGCGGCGTGCTCGCCCAGCCCACCGATCGCCACGACGTCGCCGAGGGGCCGGAAGGCGTGCTCACCTGGGTGATCGCCGAAGCCGAGAGACTGCTCGCCGGAACGGGGCGGGGACCGTCCGATGTGATCGCGATCGGCATCGGCCTGCCCGGTCCCGTCGAGCACTCCACGGGACGGCCCATCAACCCGCCGATCATGCCCGGCTGGGACCGCTTCGATGTGCCCGGGTTCCTCTCGCCGAGCTTCGACGCTCCCGTGCTGGTCGACAACGACGTGAACATCATGGCTCTCGGTGAGCGCGAGCACGCGTGGCCCGACGTCGACCACCTGATCTTCGTCAAGGTGGCGACCGGCATCGGCTCCGGGGTCATCTCGGGCGGCTCCTGCAGCGCGGCGCACAGGGCACCGCCGGCGACATCGGGCACGTCTACGTCGCGCGCGGCGCCGAGGTGCCGTGCGCGTGCGGCAACCGTGGTTGCCTCGAGGCCCTCGCCTCCGGTCCCGCGATCGGACGAGCCCTGTCGGCCACCGGGCTGACGGCCTCCTCCAGCCAGGACGTCGTCGAGCTCGTGAAGCGCGGCAACATCGACGCCATCCAGGCGGTGCGGCAGGCCGGCCGCGACATCGGCGAGGTGCTCACGACCTGCGTGAGCCTCATCAACCCGTCCGCCATCGTCATCGGCGGTGCGCTCGCCCAGGCCGGGGAGCACCTCATCGCCGGCGTGCGCGAAGTCGTCTACATGCGATCGATGCCGCTCGCCACCGAGCACCTCCAGATCACCCAGTCCAAGACGGGACCGGATGCGGCGGTGCTCGGGGCGAGCATGCTCGCCATCCACCACGCACTCTCGCCGGAGTCGCTCACCGCGCTGACCAGGGTCTGACGCGCGGGCGCGCCCACTCACCCACGGACACCTCCCTGACGCGCGGGCGCGCCCTGCGCCCCAGGGCACAGGGCGCGTCACCTGCGTCAGAGCGTGGCGGCGAACGGGTCGAAGTCGGCCGGCAGTGCCCGATCGGCGACCGTGCTGGCGATCGCACGAACGCGCGCTGCTCGATGGACTCCTCGATGCTGGCCATGACGTCGAGCACGTGGTAGCCGAGCTCGCCGGTCGCGACGTGCAGGTCTGCCCCGCGAATGGTGCGGGCCATGGTGAGCGCGCCGACACCGCGGCCGGACACCGGCCCCTGCTCAGCGACGATCTCCGGCTGTTGCTCGACCTTGCCGTCGACGATCTCCAGCAGCGGGCCGGTAGAGCTTGATCGGGGTGCCGCCGAAGTAGTTCGGGTCGCCCAGGACGAGGGTGCCCTCGGTGCCATTGATCTCGAAGACGCCGTGCCGGTACAGCGGGGTGTCGGTGCTCATCAGGGAGCTGGCCGAGATGTTGCCGGCCAAAGTGCTGATCACCGAGATGTGAGTGGGTACCTCGACAGGAAACTCGGTGCCGGCCCGCGGACCGGTGCGGATGGTGCGCACCTCGTGCGCCTTCGTCCCGACCGCGATCACCTGATCGACCGGGCCGAGCAGCTGCACGAGCGCCGAGAGGTAGTACGGCCCGATGTCGAACAGCGGTCCGGCGCCCTTGGCGAACAGAAACTCCGGCCCGGGGTGGAACCAGTCCGGGCCCTGCGACTGGAAGGAGGTGACCGCCGACAGTGGGGTGCCGATGACGCCGGCCTGGATGGCCCGCTTGGCGGTCTGCCACAGCGGGCCGAGCACGGTGTCCGGGGCGATGCCCAGTAGCAGGTCCTGCTGCTGGGCCAACTCGACCAGCCCGGCCGCGGAGTCGCGTTCGATCCCAATCGGCTTTTCACTCCAGACGTGCTTGCCGGCTTGCAGTGCAGCGGTAGAGACGTCGACGTGGGCGGCCGGGATGGTCAGGTTGATGACGATCTCGACCTCGTCGTCGGCCAGCACCGACTCGACGGTGCCGGAGCGGGGGATGCCGTACTTCTGCGCCTGCGCGGCCGCTCGGTCGGGGTCTAGATCGCCAACTCTGACGACTCTGACGTCGGGATAGCGAATCAGGTTAGTCAGGTACTGATCGCTAATCATGCCGGCGCCGATGAGGCCGATGCCGACTGGCCCGGTCCGGCTCATCGGGCTGCCGACCAGTGCCGTGTCGAGGAAGGCGTAGCTCTCGGCGATGCCGGCGAAGATGTCGCCCTGGTAGTGGTCGAACTCAACGACGGCGTACGCGATCGCACTGCCGGCGGCGAGCGCCGCGGTCAGCGGAACGTCACCCTGGCCGGCCGGGCACTGGTCCTTCGGCAGTTCGCGGGTCGAGATGCCCGCGCGCATCGGGCCGTCTTTGACGTGCACCGCGTGCACCCGGTCGCCCAGCCGCTGCACCAACGCGACCGGATCGACCCCGCTCGCGGCGGCCCAGTAGAGGTCGACCTCCAGCAACGACCGAGGGGTCGAGCAGGTCGGCGAACACTTCGAGCGCCGGCCGGCCGTCGAACTGAGCTCAGTTCGTGGTCGTGGTTGTGGTAGCCGACCCGGATGCCCTGCGGCGGCGCCGATCTCGGCGGCGGCGTTGAGCAGTCGGGCGGTGTCCTGCGATCTGGTCGATGGCTGGTCCAGCGGTCGGGAGCCGTGTAGGGATCGATGACCGTGCTCATGCCGAGCACCTTGGCGGCCGTCGAAGCACCTCCTGCGGCGAGGGCACCGGCGACGGTCGTCCCGCTGCCGTCCGGGTTCACGAACGACTCGGAGGCGAGGAACGCGTGGCCGGTCGGCGCCGCAGAGCCGTGCTGCCGCAGCGACGCCGCGAGCGGCTCGGCGCGGCGCACGAAGTCGTACGGCTCGACGGCGGTGAATCCGCGGGCGGCGACGGCCGCCAGCGTGCCGTCGAGGTCGGCCTCGAGTGCCTCTCGGACGGTGAACAGCTGGATGGATGTGAGGACCGGCATCGGTCAGGCTCCTTCGTGTCGTCGGCGACGTCGGCGGCGCAGACGTCCGCCGCGCTCGAGAGACGTAGCAGTAAAAACCTCCGCGTGGAGGTTTTTCGTTCTAGGATGACGGTCATGACCGACGAATCCCTCCCGCCGTGCCGAGCCGCGGGGATCGTATGCCAAAGGCGTGCGCGCGCGCCAGGAGATCCTCGACCGCGCGATCGAGGTCTTCGCCGAGCGCGGCGCGGACCGGACGAGCCTTCGGGCGATCGCGCGAGAAGTCGGCGTCACGCACGCCGCGCTGACGCACTACTTCGGCTCCCTCGAAGAGCTGCTCGTCGAGGTCTATCGGGAGTCGGCTCGCCGAGGCGAACGCCGAGCAGCCGGTCGACCCCGATACGACTCCGGTCGAGATCATGACGGCAGGTCGGCGCGTGGCAACCGCGAGGTCGCCGGACTGGTGCAGCTGTACTCGACGCTCGTCGCGGCGGCCCTCGAAGAGGGGCATCCGGCGGCCCGCGAGTTCGCCACCCTCCGGTTCGCCGAGCTCCGGCAAGGCCTCGCCGAGCGCGTGCGGCACAACCAGGCCACGGGCCGGATCCGGCCGGATGTCGATCCGGACGCCGGTCGCCGCACTCGTCATCGCCGCGTCCGACGGTCTGCAGACCCAGTGGCTGCTCGACCCGCTCGTCCGCAGGACGCCGCGCTCGCGCTGCTCGAGAGTCTGCTCGCCGGACCGCGCTGACTCGTCCTCGTAGCCGCCACAGCACGACGCGCCCCGCAAGTACCGACCGTCTTCGGATCCCCATATTCCATCTGTCGGTCGGCGCATGCGACGCCCCGCAGTTACTGCGATACAGTATGCGTGAACAGTACCGCACGCCGAGCCGGATGACGGCATAGGCTCGTGCAGACGGACGTCGAGCGGAGGATGAGGATGACCGACCGCCAGCTGACGACCGCCGCGTACATCACGCTCGGGCTTCTGACGTCGCGCGACTGGTCCGCTTATCAGCTTGCCGAGCAGGTCGGGCGCGGTATCGATCACCTATGGCCGCGCGCAGACCGTCAGCGCTACATCACGCACAAGCGTCTCGCCGAAGAGGGCCGGTCCCGGCACTCGGATCGAACCCGCCGGCAAGCGCACCCGCACCATCTATTCGATCACGCAGGCGGGTCGCGAGGAGCTGGCCGCCTGCTCGCCATGGATGCGCGCCCACCCCTGCTGGAGTTCGAGGGCATGGTGCGCGTGATGCTGTCGGACCAGGGCTCGATCTCGACGATCTTCGCCGGAACCTCGAAGACGATGCGCCAGCAGGCCCTCGCCGCGCATAGAGATGTTCGCTCGTTCACGCGGCGACCATCGCCCGCGACGTCGGGCACCTTCCCGGAGCGGCAGCACCTGCCGCGATGGCGAACCGCTTCACTATCGGGCACTTACGAGCACATCATCGAGTGGGCGACGTGGGCGCTCGAGCAGACGGAATCGACTGGCCGGATACCGCGACCCCGCCACCGGCAACGACGCTGCAGGTCCGGGAGATGCTCGCACCGGGGCTCGCGGTGCTCGCCGCAGAGCAGGCGGGCGGGGCAGCCGGTGAAGAGCGGTCTGAGGCCGCCAGCTCGTCGAGTGCGGCCGCGATCTGGGTGATGGCGGTCGCGGTGGTCTCCGCGTCAGCCGGTGCGAGCTCGTCGATGACCGCCACCAGAGTGGCGTGATGCTGCTCGTAGGAGCTGTCGACGAGGCGAACGGCTTGGTTCAATCAACTGCGACCATTTTGCGTTGTATTCGATTCGCGTGCTTTGAGCGAGTTTGCGTTGATCAATCACCGTCTTGCCGTATGTAGAGAGCCGCAGCACTTCGGCTTGCTTCTGCATTGCGCGCTCGGTCGGTGTTTTCCAGCGCTCCCCGTTGATTGTGCAGCGTTCCTTGTAATCACGTTCATGCGCTAACCACCCTTGTGCGAACGTCTTTGACGCGAACGTGTGCGGTGCGTAATGCCGTCTGCCGTCAGGGCCGACGTAACTAGCTTGATAGCTCGGCGTTTTCGTGGGCTGCTTCTTGATCTTGCCCCAGTCGCGACGGCTCATCTTTTCGCTCCGGCATAACCGGTTTGTCTTACGAAAGCAAACGAATCTATTTGCATTTTCTCTGTCTCAAATCCTGCGGGCTTAGTGTCTGAACTGCGGCGTTGCTGTAATCTACCCCCATCTTACCCCTTGGGACTGTTGCAGACGTTGTTTTGTTGTAGCTTGTTGTGATTGGTGATGGACCCGTAATCGACTGTGCCACAATCATTTTACCTGGTACAGGTGCGATTTGCTAAAGCCGTGACCGCAGTTTCGAATCCTGCCGGGGGCACCAGTATTTGCGCAGTTCATACCCTGTTTTTGACTCAAGTTACCCGAGTCCGTGCATTCTTCGTGCATTCTCGTTCAGTCTGGTCGGACTGCTGCGCGCGAGGCTGCGTTTTGCTACGAGTGCGGCACTCCGGCTGGCTGGATGAAGATTGCTGTTGTGGCTGCTGTGACAGCTGTGACTGCACTTGCCTGGGGACCGACGGCAAACGCCGATGTTCACCCAGGATGCCAAGATGCGCCGTGGGGTTTCCTCGGCAGCCAAACGCGCAGCATCTGCGACGGGCCGAAGATGGCCGACGGCAGCTGGACACGCTTTCGGATGGTCTGGATTCCTGCGCATCAGGTGCCGGTAAGCACCTATTGCGGCACCTACAGCTGCAGCACTTCCGGTGGCTACTCCCCGGCCTGACCAGGTCTTCGAGAAAGTGAAATACCCGGTGACGCCGGATACGGTGGTGGCCGGTGAGCCGGATTGGCTGCCGCCGACCTATACCGAAGCGGGCGGTTTTACGCCGATTAATTACTCGTAGCCGGACAAGATAAGGCGCACCCGCTTAATCGCACGACTGACTCTGTGAATCTGCTGCACACGTCGGGGTGATTCGCTAACCTCGCCGCGCATTGCAACTTCTAAATCGTGGGGGAATCGTGACTGGACGGACACCGCCTGGGTGGTATCCCGATCCGTCAGAGTCAGGTCGGCAAATGTACCAACGTAACTTCGGCGCGGTTCACACCACCCAGCGTGATACATGCAACTCGCCAGGCGAGAGTGCGCGAGCGCACTGTCTCTTTTTGCGAAGTCCACGAATTTTCTAGCAGCGCAGGCGCGTTCATCCGCTGGGGTCAATTCGATGCACCGACGGTGTGATCATTCTGGCCCCCACACCGCATCCGACGCCGACACAAATGGCGGTTTCTACCATTGGCAAAACATCGGTGAAGTGCCGCCGCTGCCAGACGTGTTGCGTGCGATGCTTTCTGAAGCGGTCGAACACGCCGAGCCGAAAACGCCAGCGGAGTTGACGGAATTCCTGCAAAAGCACGCCGGCGAAGAACAGATTACGGCCTACAAGGGCATATGAGCGCTTTGGATGCGGCGGCAGAGCGCAAAGAATCTCGCCACGCACGATGAAAAACGTATTGCCCTGGGCATTTCGGGAAGCGATCATCAAGCGGTTTCCCGCCCAAACCGCTACGACGCTCTCAAGTTAGCTTTCTACAAAGCCAAACCAGAAACGATAGCGGGGAAGGTTCCCTGGAGAACCGAAAAGCAACTTACAGTTTCCTGCCCGATATGCAAGGCGAAGATTGGCATAAAATGCACTGTTTGTGGTCGTAGTGGCAGTGACAATCGGCATATCATCTGAAGCGAATGGATAAGGCAGAAAGCAAAGAACGGATTCAGCGGTACGCCAAAGAACACCGGAATTGCTGTGGATCGTGGAAGGCGGGACCGTTGACTACGACGAGCGCCGGTGGCCGAGGAAGCCGACGTTTGACCTCACCGACGACGAGGACGACATTGCCGACGAATCGGTGTTCGATGACGAGGACGAACCGGCCAACGCATAACAATGTGTCGAAGTGACCCCACAGACGTTAAACGCGGTGCGCTAGGGTGGCGGTTGGATTGACACCGAACAAAGCAGGTCGTTAAATGGCCATTCAAAAAGGACAGCGATGAAAACACAAGCAGCAGTTTGCGTTTCAATGGTAACACTTGGTTTTGGTGCGTCTGTAGTTTTGTCACCACCGGCCAAAGCTGACACGCAATGCCCATATCCCGGCGTCGGCATCTTAAATGTGAATGTCGGTGGTGTCGGTGGCGGTTTTTGCGATTTCCCGACTGAAATCAATGGAGCGCATTGGCATTGCGAGGGCGGTGGCGCCAGCCTTGGACTGGCCGCTACCGGTGTCGGTGTCGGTTCAGCGGGCACTCTCGGCATTGCCGGTGTCGGCCAGGGTGTCGGTGGCGTATCGTGCAATTGGCGCTGCCCTGACGGTACCGATGCACCGGCACCGAATCCCCCCGGCGCGTGGAAAGAATATTTGGTGCCCATGAATTCCACGAATTACTGCACAGATCATATGGAACCGGTTGGGTTTTGGAGTGCGCCTACGCTTCCCACCGAAGGTATTCCACCGGTAGGGGAAATGGCACCGCAACCGGGGGAAACACCGGCACCGCAACCAGTACCGCCGCCGTTACCGACGCAACCACTGCCAGCGCCAGCAGTACCGTCAACCGCACCAGGGGAACCAAATCCATAATCATGAATACAAACAAGTTACGGCTTCTCATTAAACAATATCGCAGATACGAGAAAAATGTCGACGCCGTCACGGTTTGCTGAGCACTGGCCGTCGGTCATGGTCGGTAGCGGAAATTAGAGTCCCGAGCTTGTACGAGCGCCTCGCGGGGTGGCCGGACGGGTCGGTCCCGTGGGGCTGTCCAGGGGCTGACGTGGCCTGACCGCCCCAATGGCCACACCCTAGGCCCAACATCAAACCGCGCACCGGTCCGCGACGCGATCGTGTTTGTGTTGGTTAGACGCAAGGCCGGCAGGCGACATTTTCGACATTGTGCAGCCCCCTGGACCGGCAATCACAACGAGGTGTGTGCCCGTGACACATGGGGTACTCCGTAAACATGTGTGCACCGAACTCACGTAACAGCGTCCCCGAGCGGGGTGGCTACCGATGACACCGTCCCTGCGCAACGTGGCGCGGTGGAGTATGAAACCGGCGAAGAACGTCGACACTGCGCTGACCCCCAAAATCAACGTCCTGCGCGGTCTGGCGGCGCGAGCGACGACGCCGTTGCTTCCCGACGACTATCTGAAACTGCTCAATCCTCTGTGGACGGCCCGTGAGCTTCGCGGCGAGGTGATCGAGGTGAAAAATGAGACTTCGGACTCTGCGACGGTCACCATAAAACCCGGTTGGGGCTTTTCCGCCGACTATCAACCGGGCCAGTACGTCGGTATTGGACTGCGCGTCGACGGCCGGTGGCACTGGCGCTCGTACTCGCTGACCTCGGTGCCGATGCGGCAGGGCAAGCAGATATCGATCACGGTCAAGGCAACGCCTGAGGGCTTCCTGTCCAGCCACTTGGTGAACGGTGTGAAACCCGGAACGATTGTTCGCTTAGCGGCCCCCAAGGGCGACTTCAACCTCCCGGACCCGCCGCCCGACAAGCTGCTCTTCGTCAGCGCCGGCAGCGGCATCACACCGCTGATGGCGATGCTGCGCTCGCTCACCGCGCGCGGACAGACACCGGACATCGTGCATATCCATTCCGCTCCGTCCGCCGAGTCGGTGATCTTTTACGACGAGCTCCGCGAGTTGGAGACCAAGCAGCCCGGCTACCGACTGCATCTGCAGTTGACCGAGGAGGACGGAAAGGTCGACTTCGAACATCTCGATCAACTGGTCGAGGACTGGACGGACCGGCCAACCTGGGCGTGCGGTCCCGCTCCAATGCTGGACACGGTCGAGAAAGTGTGGGACGCCGCAGGGCTCGGCGATGACCTCCACATGGAGCGGTTCACCATTGCGCGCACGGACAAAGGTGGCGAGGGCGGCACCGTCACGTTCGCGATATCGGACAAGACGATCGAGATCGACGGCGCGACGTCACTGCTCGAAGCAGGCGAGAAAGTCGGTATCCAGATGCCCTTCGGATGCCGAATGGGCATCTGCCAGACCTGCGTGCTGCCGCTGGAGTCCGGCTATATCCGCGACTTCCGGTCGGGCGACGAGCACGGGGCCGGTGACCGCATCAACACGTGCATATCGACAGCATCCGGCGACTGCACCCTGAACATCTAGGAGAAACGTGGCTATTACCGACATCAAGCAATACGCGCACCTGACCGCCGAGGACGTCGAGGAACTGGCTCGCGAGCTCGATTCGATCCGAACGGATGTTGAGGAGTCGCGTGGCGAGCGCGACGCCCGCTACATACGGCGGTCCATCCAGCTGCAAAGGGCGCTGGCCGTAGGCGGGCGGGCCGCCCTATTCGTCAGCCGGAACAAGGTTGCGTGGCTCGCCGGAACGGCGATGCTGGGACTCGCGAAGATCATCGAGAACATGGAACTCGGGCACAACATCACGCACGGTCAGTGGGACTGGATGAACGACCCGGAGATCCACTCCACCGAGTGGGAGTGGGACACCACGTCACCGTCGGTGCACTGGAAGAAGTCGCACAACTTCATTCACCACAAGTACACGAACGTCGTCGGACTCGACGACGACATCGGCTACGGCATCATGCGTCTCACCCGGGACCAACGCTGGGAGCGGTGGATGATCTTCAACCCCGTCATCAACCTCACACTGGGAACGCTGTTCGAGTGGGGTGTGGCCGCGCACGGACTGGAGACCACCAAGTACCGCAAGGGCGAGAAGTCGATGGCCGAGGTGAAGAAGGACCTCCGGATCATCGGGAAGAAGGTCGGCAAGCAGGTAGGCAAGGACTACATCGTTTTCCCGGCGCTGACAGGAAAGAACTGGAAGCACACGTTGGCCGCCAACGCGGTCGCCAACCTGATCCGCAACTACTGGTCCTACATGGTGATCTTCTGCGGACACTTCCCCGACGGCGCAGAGAAGTTCACGAAGGACGAATTCGACAACGAGTCGCAGGCCGAATGGTATTTGCGGCAGATGTTGGGATCGGCCAACTTTCACGCCGGTCGAGTCATGGCGTTCATGAGTGGCAACCTGTGCTATCAGATCGAGCATCACCTGTTCCCCGACTTACCGAGCAATCGCTACGCCGAGATCAGCGAGCGCGTACAGGCCCTCTGCGATAAGTACGATCTGCCATACACCACAGGATCCCTTGGCCGCCAATACTGGCAATCATTCTGGACCATCATGAAGCTCGCTCTGCCCGACAAACTTCTCAAGGCCACCTCCGACGATGCGCCCGAGACCAACTCTGAACTGAAGTTCCGTATCCGGGAAGGGATACGCGAGAGCTTCGGCGTCGATCCCGCCACAGGCAAGCGGCGCGGTCTGCGCACCGCTCTGCGGGAACTCGAGACAGGCGCGATGGCAGACGCGTAGTCCCCGGCCCGGGGCGGGTGCCTGCGACGGGCCAAGGACGTGTGAAGACAAGCGTTGACATTGACGACTCCGGCTGATTGTCTACGGCCGATGAGCGACGGCGCCCGCGAGATCGAGAACCTGGTGTACACGTATGCCGAACGCCTCGATGCCGGCGACCTGGACGGAGTGGCGGCGCTGTTCGCCCATGGCCGGATCTGTGGCGTAGAGGACGGGCCTCCAGAGACCGTTTTCACCGGCGTTGCCGAGGTGCGGCAGATGTATGAGATGGCGACGCGCCTCTACGATGACGGCACGCCCAAGACGAAGCACCTCACCACCAACGTGCGGCTACACGTCGACGAGGACGCCGGAACCGCGCACGGCGGCGCCTACTACTGCGTCACCCAAGCGACCCCGGACCTGCCGCTGCAGGTCATCGTTACCGGCCATTACCGCGATACCTTCCAGCGCATCGACGGCACGTGGTGGTTCGACACCCGCATCATGTTCGTCGATCAGCTCGGCGACACCAGCCACCACCTCAAGTTCTGACCGCTGGTGGCGCATCGCTTTGACGCGGCCGATCTCGCGAGCACCGCACAGCAGAAGGAGGGTCTTGACGATTGGGGCCCGCTGCCGTTTCGCGAGCCGCTGGAGGTGCTGGCCGACAGCTACGCCTCAGCCGACCTGAACGACATCGGCGTTCACATCCTGCGCTCGGGCCTCGTGCACAGCCTGCGAATGAGGTTGCGTGCCCAGGAGTGGATAAGGCGGTATCCCGAGATCACCGAGGAGGTGATCTCAGCGCCGATCGTGGTGGTCGGCATGATGAGGAGCGGAACCACACTGCTGCAACGGCTTCTCGCCGCCGACAACCGATTTCACTGTGCGTACGGGTGGGAGGTGGTGGAGGTCGCGCCCCGACTCGACTACGACTGGTCGACTCGAGAGGATCCGCGGATCGCCGTCAGCGAGAAGCGCGAGGCGACGTCACGCGAACTGGCCCCGGAACTGTTCTCCATCCACCCCATGTACGCCCGCGAGCCCGAAGAGGAGATCGTCTTCCTGTCTGACGCGTTTCTCTCGCACGTGCCGGAGTCGGGTGCGCACGTACCGAGATACCGATCGTGGATCGACGGACAGGACTTCACCCCCGCCTACTCATATCTGCACCGGATGTTGCAGTTCCTGCAGTGGCAGAAGCGCCGACGCGGAATGACGGCGGAACGGTGGGTGTTGAAATCCCCTGCGCACCTGGGATATCTGGACACCCTGCGCGCCCAGTTCCCCGATCTGCACATAGTGCACATGCATCGCGACCCGATTCATACGATCCCGTCGGGCGCGAGCCTCAACGCGACATTGCACGCGATGCACTCAGACACGGTCGACAAGCATCGCGTCGGCACGGAGTGGCTGCAACGAATGGGCTGGACCAATGACCGTGCGATGGATACCAGAACCGCATGGAGCGATGAGACGGCGCGATGTACCGACATCGAGTTCGCCGACGCGGTAGCCGATCCGATCGGTCAGGCTGCCCGCGTGTACGACGCGATCGGTGTGACCCTCACGTCCGAAACCGAATCGGCAATGCGCCGCTGGTTGGTGGAGCGCCCGCGCGAGCTAGCCCGTCCGGCCTACGCGGCCAACGATTTCGGGCTGAGCGACGGCCAGATCGACGAGCGGTTCGCGGCCTACAACGATCGATTCCGCTCCGGTGCTACCCCCTCGAGGAGGATCTGATGTCCGAATTCACAGGCGACCCTGTAGCGACGGCGTCGCAACACGAACAGGAGCTCGCCGCGCTCGAACTCACCAGTCACCCGACGGTGAAGGCGGCGTACCGCGGCGTCGCAGAGACGTGGCTCGGGCGAGCGAAGGCGTCCGACGCAATGCGAGAACGCTTCGACGACGCCTTCGCCGAGGTGATGTTCTCGGCGGCCGTCTGGTCGTCCAACCAAGACAAGCTGCGGCCGAAGGTCAGCTGCATCACCCGGATCGGACACCCTGTCGCAGGTCGCACAATTCCCGGATCGCGTTGGGGCATTGACAATCCCGACAGTGTGTACCGCGTGATTCCGATCTCAGGCGACGAACGGTATGAGATCCGCGGTCAGGTTGGCAAGAACCGGATGACGGAGAATTATTTCACGCTATGGGACGCCAACATGGGCACCGTGGCGGTGCTCAACGGCAGTACCATGAAGGTCGACTCCGACGGATCGTTCGCCATCACCGTGGACTCAGACCCCGCAAACGGCCGGCCGAACCACGTGCAGACCACGCCGGAGGCACACGAGTTCTACATCCGCGACGTGCTGCTCAACTGGGACCGCGACGACCCGAATCACCTTTCGGTGGAGCGCTTGGGCGCACCGGCAGACTCTTCACAACCGCCGCGCACGCTTGACGAGCAAGCCGACGCCACCGCGGCGATGATGGCGTATTTCGCCGACTTCACCGGCAAGCTCAGCCACGGCGTGTACAAGATGGCGCCCAACAACTTCAACCTGGCGTGGTCGGCGGACAAAGTCGGCGCCATGCGGAACCAGGTTTACGTGATGGGCCGTTTCGACCTCAACCCCGGCGAAGCGTTCGTTGTCGACGTCAGCGACGGAGGGGCCGAATACTTCACCGTTCCGCTGAGCAACATCTGGGGCACCACGCTCGACATCGTCGACCGCACCGGCAGCCTCAACAAGGCCCAGTCGGTGCCCAACGAGGACGGCACCTACACCTATGTCATCGCTCCCACCGATCCCGGCGTCGCGAACTGGATCGACTCGGACGGACTCAACGAAGGCATCCTGACGCTGCGCATGGCCGAGTTCGGCGGCGACGGACCCACGGAGGACCTCGGCGCGCGAGGACGCGTGGTGAAACTCGACGATCTCGATACGGAAGTGCCTGCGTTGCGCCGGGTGTCCCCGCCGGAGCGGGCGGCGCAACTTGCCGATCGTCGCGCCGCGTACCTGCGCCGCCTACCCGAAGGGACGAACTGACATGGGCCGCTGGTTGGTCACCGGATGCTCGACCGGCATCGGTCGCGAAATCGCCCTTGCCGCATTGGAAGCAGGGCACTCGGTGGTGGTGACGGCGCGCCGCACCGAGACGGTGGCAGACTTCGCCGACGGCTTCGGCGAACGCGCAGTCATCGTCGCACTCGACGTCACCGACAAGGACCAGATCGTCTCGGCGGTGCAGGCGGCCGAGGACGCGTTCGGTGGAATCGACGTGCTGGTCAACAACGCAGGCAATGGCTACCTGTCCGCTATCGAAGAAGGTGAGGACGAGAAGGTTCGCAAACTGTTCGACACCAACTACTTCGGCGTCGTCGACACGATCAAGGCGGTCCTCCCCCAGATGCGAGCCCGGAAGTCGGGGCACATCGTCAACATCTCGTCGATGACAGGGCTCGTGGCCAACCCGCCGAACGCGTACTACTCGTCGACGAAGTTCGCGCTCGAGGCGCTGACCGAAGCGCTGGCACAAGAGGTGACGACCGCTCGGTATCAAGGTCACCGCCATCGAGCCAGGCGCATTCCGTACCGACTGGGCCGCCCGATCCATGTGGGAATCCTCCACTCCGATAGACGATTACAACGAGAACGTCGGTGCTCGCAAGACGATGATCAAGGAGTTCGCCAACCACCTGCCGGGCGATCCTCGCAAGGTCGCTGAGGCCGTGCTGATGGTGACCACGCTCGACGAACCCCCGCTGAGGCTTTTGCTCGGCCGCGATGTGCTGAAAGCGGTGCGCGACAAGCTGGCTGCATTCTCCGCCTCGATCGACGAGTGGGAAGCCGTCACCAAGGACGTCAACTTTCCGAAAGACGGCGGATGACATGGGCAATCTCGATGGTCAAGTCGCGTTCATCACCGGCGCCGCACGCGGTATGGGTCGGGCGCACGCCGTCAAGCTCGCGAGCGAAGGCGCGGACATCATTGCCCTCGACATCTGCGAGACCTTCGACGTCACCGGTTATCCCGGCGCCACCGCCGAGGACCTGGCCGAGACGGTAAAGCTGGTCGAGAGCAAGGGCCGCCGGATTCTTGCGCGCCAAGCCGACGTCCGTGACGCCGAAGCGGTGGACAACGTGATTGCCGATGGACTTCGCGAGTTACGGCCGGCTCGACATCGTGATCGCCAACGCGGGCATCATCCGGGTGACCGAGACCGAACAAGCCCGCCGGACGTTTCGCGACATCGTCGAGGTGAACCTCATCGGCGCCTGGAATACCGTCGACGCCGCCATCCCGGCACTCGTAACCGGGGGCCGCGGCGGATCCATCGTGCTGACGAGCTCTACCCAGGGCATCAAGGCGTCGGGCACCGAACGCCCCGGTTTGCAGGCCTACGCCGCGTCCAAGCGCGGACTCGTCGCCCTCATGCAGGGCTGGGCAAGTCAGCTCGCGCCACATTCGATCCGGGTCAACACCATTCACCCGAGCGGTGTCGCCACCGACATGATCCTCAACGAGACGACCATGGCGCTTGCCGCGGCCGACGATCCGTGGCTCGTGGCCCAACAGAACGCGCTGCCCATTGCACTGCTGCAGCCCGAGGAGATCGCAACGGCGGTGGCCTGGCTGGTCTCCGACGCGGGCAAGTTCATCACGGGCACGTCGTGGCCGCTTGACGCAGGGTTCACGCTGCGCAGCTAGCCGCGGGCCCGCAAAGTGCCTGCAGGCTTTGTTGAAAAGAGCAGTTGCCCGTCCCGGTCGCGCGCCCGTTACTTGGTGGGCTTGCTCGATACCGTGCTACCTGGCCGCTCGGCAACCTTGTTGACAACGCTTCGCACCGCCTGCCGAACCTTCGCAGTGACGTCGCGCAACGGGTGTGGGCTAACGGGCCCGGTGGCGGCGTGTTTGGGCGTCGTGACCAACCGGTGAGAAGCTGCCACCTTGATCGGA
Source organism: uncultured Actinomycetota bacterium (assembly GCA_963804905.1). Taxonomy (GTDB): domain Bacteria; phylum Actinomycetota; class Actinomycetes; order Mycobacteriales; family Mycobacteriaceae; genus Mycobacterium. The sequence goes on from CAWDSB010000018.1 coordinate 19,310, forward strand.
ACCGATGTTGTTGCGATAGAGGAATTTTGGATCTGCGTCATCGCGTTCCCGGGATGAGATTGCCCGGCGGCCGCGCGGACGTTGTTGACCGCGGTGACGACCGACTCCGCGACGACGGTGCCCGCGGCGGTCACTGCACCGGCCGCGGCGGTGACACCCGCGGCGGCCGCTCGTACCGGATCGCCGGTCGCCGCCGAGTTCCTGCGCGACGGCATTAGGGGTTGCGAACGCACCGAACAGAATGTCGTTGAAGCCGTTGAAGATGATCGCTCCGCCCACATTGAGCGCCCCCACCGCTGCGACCTCCACGACACCCTGCGGCATGACGGTCGGCGTCGGATTGGCCACGATGGGCAAGTTTTGCGCGGTGAAGGTGTCTTGGCGGGCGGCCTGGATGGCTGTGGCGATTCCGGGCAGCCCACCCGTGGCGGCAGGGACGACGTTGAGCAGGCCGACCACAAGGGTCTCAAATGCATTCAGCGCCCGGGGCGCCACTAACGTGCCGTCGGCGACGATGGCCGCCGCCGCGGCCGCGTTCGTCGGACCGGTCACCGAAGCGGCGGTGGCGCCGATCGCCTTCAACAGGTCGCCCGATTGCAATGCGGTGACGAACACTCCCGGCGCCTGCAGCGTCGTGACGACGGGCGTCACGCCGGTCTGGACAAGGCCCGGGCAGACGAGCGAGCAGTAGATCACCTGGTTGCCCAGGAAGCTGGTGATGAGCCCGCCGGGCGGAACCTCCGCGGCGGTCAGCCGGACGTCGTGACGACACGGCCGGCTGCGAGTGGGCCTGTGTGGCCGGAGCCAGCGGAGTTGCGGCCATGGCGGCGATGCCCACGGCGGCAATCCCCGTGGTGGCGACGCCGGCGTGCGAGCGGGTACGTGCATGCATGGTGCTCCCTATATCGACGGTGATATAGATCGCACGGATTGAGCGCGCGCTGGGTTCAATCCCGCGCAGCCGGGCCGATAGTTGTCAGGGGATCGTCAGTGCACGCCCTCCATTTCGCGGCTGACCCAGGGCGCAATGGCGAAAACGACGATACCCACGACAATCGCGACCGCGCCGATGATCCCGAAGTAGGCGAATTCCTTTGCCGGGTCGTAGTACTTGGCGAGCACCCCTGACATCGACGTGCCGAGGCCGACGGAGAAGAAGTACAACGCCATCATCTGCGCACGAAAGGCCTCCGGCGCTAGCTTCGTCGTGACCGACAACCCGATCGGCGACAGCAGCAACTCCGAGATCGCGAAGACCGCCAAAATGAAGAGGACGACCAGTGCGGGCACCGCCTTGCCCGTCGTGCCCGCCATCGGCAGGAACAGCAGGAACGCGACTCCCATCCCGATCACCCCGTACGCGAACTTGCGTGGTGTCGTCGGCGCCCGGTTGCCCAGGCGCGTCCACATGAGCGCGAACAGCGGCGACAGCAGGATGATCCACACCGGCTCGATCGAGCCGATCCAGCTCGACGGCGCCGTCCACCCGAATATCGACCAGTTCATCCGTTCGTCCGAGTACACCGCGAGCACCGTGAAGATCTGCTGGAACAGCGACCAGAACACCGCGTTGGCGATGAACAGCGGGATGAATGCCCGCACCCGGGTGCGTTCGAGCACGTCGACCTTCGAGCTGGTGAGCATCACAACGAAGTAGGCGATCGAGGCCACGATGATGACGCCCGTTGTGACTTGCGACAGGTTGGCGAGCTTGACCAGACCTGTGACGAACGCGATCACCACGACGATCACCACCGCGACAGCCACGAGGATCCACCACTTGATACTGCTGCGCGGCAACGGGTTCGGCACGGTGCGGCCGTGGTCGCCGAGGTTCCTGCGGAAGAAGACGTACTGCGCGAGCCCCAGCGCCATTCCGACCGCCGCGGCCCCGAAGCCCCAGTGGAAGCCGATCCGGGTCTGCAGCAGACCGGTGATCAGCGGGCCGATGAACGCACCGAGGTTGATCCCGAGATAGAAGAGTGTGAAACCGCCGTCGCAGCGTGGGTCGTCCTTCTCGTAGAGCGTGCCGAGCAGGGACGACGCGTTGGCCTTCAACGCGCCGGAGCCGAGGGCGACGAGCACCAGGCCGGTGGCGACGCCCGCCAGGTCCGGGATGACCGCGAGCGCGATGTGACCGAACATCACCACCACGCCGCCGTAGAGCACGGTGCGTTCCATGCCGAGTAGGCGATCGGCGACCCAGCCACCCAGCACTGTCGAGAGGTAGACGAGCCCGCCGTAGGCGCCGACGATGCCCGTCGCGGTCGCCTTCGGCAGCTCGAGCCCGCCGTCGGTCAGCGAGTAGTACAGGTAGTAAGCGAGGATGGTGAGCATCCCGTAGAACGAGAACCGCTCCCACAGCTCGACGCCGAAGAGGTTGGCCAGACCAATCGGGTGACCGAACAGGGTGCGTCCGGTCGGCTTTTCGTCCGTCTCTCCCACTGTCGTCATGTCGGCCACCATTACCACGCCTGCCCGCGTGGAGGACGGTTTCGGACGCATCGCAGGTGGGCCGTCGGTGTCATGCGAGACTGGCCGCCATGGCGTTCAAGGTGCGTTTCACCGGACAGGGCCAGCCCCAGGATTACGGCGACGACGACGGATTCGAGTTCTTGGAAGGCGGCGTTCTCGCCATCCACTTCGGCGACGAGAAGTGGGACGAGTACCACCCACCCGCGAAATGGGACCACGTCACCGCCGACCCGGATCACCTTGCGGGATTGAACACTCCGTACGTCGACGAGGACGAGGACGATTGCGACGAGACGAAGAATTCGACGACGAGGAATACGAGACCGACGAGAACTCGAGAACGAGCCGTCGTCTGACGAGCAATGGGCGGTCAACGAGTCTTAGTCACCGGAATCGCGCCGCTTCTTTTTCCTCTTTCGGCGGCTTGCGACGAACTCGGCGTCGTAAAACGGTGACGACGTCGGTGCCTGGATGTCCTTGCGCTTCGCCGTGCGCCGGTGCAAGAGTTCGATCAGCTCAACTGGTTTGACCCAATCGGCCGGCTCGACCGGGCTCACAGCCGCCTCACCGTCCGGCCCTGAGTCAGGCTCGCGCGCGCCACTCATGCTCGTCGGCTTCCGCGATAGCGGCCGGGACCGAGAACGTCTGCCCAAGCGGCAGGTGCGCAAACCATCGCAGCGCTGCCCGCGACCGCGACAGAAACATTGGTCATCACAAACTTCCTGCTCAGTGGGCTTCCTGATGGAGAGTGGCAAAACGACCAGCTAAGCATAATTGACACACACGATGATTTCCTCGAATTCCGACGGGGAACTCCTGTGCGGCCGCTGATACGTTCGGGCCGTGCGCACCACGTTCGAATTCGACTTCGTCACGACGGCGACGCCCGACCAGGTAATCGAGTTGATGACCGACTTCTCCCCGGCCCGTCCACGCCGCTGGCCCGCGTCGTCGGAGAAGGCCTTTGAGGTCTACCAGCTAGGTGAGACCGAGGCCGAGATCCGCGAAGGCCAGGACTTCCCGAAGCTGTGGGCGCGCTGGCATTACGACTGGTCCACTCCTGGGTCGGTGACGTTGACGGTGGTGGAAGCCGACGCGCTCACACCGGGAGGCTTCATGACGATCACAACGACACCCCGGGCGGACGGTGGCAGCGCCGTGCACGCAGTGTGGGACCAGTCGTCGAAGAACCTCCAGGGGCTGATCGCGATGGCAACGATGCGGTTGATCGGACGCCGGTTGCTGTCGTCGTACTACAAGAAGGTCTACGACGGCTGCACGCCGCCTAGCCGAAATCCTTGACGACGTCGGCGACACGCCGGATCTGGTCGACGTCCGAACTGGTCGGAATCAGGTGGATCTCGTCGGTGCCGATGTCTTCGAACTTGCGGAACAGGCCGAACAGTTCTTTCTCGCTGCCCGCCCAGCCAGTGCCGGGTGCCATGGCGTCGACGTATTCGGCGGGAATCCAGTTCATGTAGCGACGTAGGTGCCGATGCATCTGTGCGCGCGCATCGTCGATACCTCCTAAAGCGAACCAAAACGAGGTCGCCAAAAGGGGTTTGGGCTTGCCCGCCTGCGGCCATGCTGTGCGTGCGACGTCGAACAACTCGTTCTGCTTGGCGGTGTCGAGGTCCAGCGTGGTCCCGGCGAGGCCGTCGGCCCATGCGGCGGCGCTGCGCACAGTCTTCGGGCCCATCGTGCCGACGAGGAGTTGCGGTCCGCCCTGTTGCAGTGGTGCAGGCCCGACCGGGACAACGGAGTCGGTCACGTTCTCGCCTGCCCACACCCGTTTCATCACCTCCACCCGCTCCGTCATGCCGCGAATGGTCTGGGTTGCGGGGTCGGCGCCGACGGCACGGTAGTCCTCGCTTCGCCCACCGACGCCGAGGCCGACGGTGAGTCGGCCGCCGCTGAGCATGTCTCCAGTCGCAAGTGTCTTCGCGAGCATCACCGGGTCGTGCAGCTGAGGGACCAGCACCGTGGTGACCAGCCGGACTCGATCGGTCCATGCCGCCAGCGCCCCAAGCAGCGTCACGGCCTCGGGGTTGTCGAATGCGATCCGCTCCCCCCAGCACAGCGACGAGAACGGCCCGTCGTCGATGGCCCTGGCCCAGGCCTTCAACGTCGCCGCAGTCAGGTCCGGTTCCATCACCGGCATCGTCATCCCAATCCGCACGACGGCGATTCTGGCATGCCCGTCGACGCAGGCATCGCGGCTGGCAGCATGAACCCATGGCGATCAACACCACCTCCATCGCGCACATCCGGCTCACCGTCACCGACATCGCCCGATCGCGGGAGTTCTACGAGAGCGTCTTCGACTGGCCCATCAACCTCGAAATGCCCAAGGACGCCGACGACGCCACGCGTGAACGGTTCGCATTCCTGTTCGGCGGCGTCATCTACAACGTCGGCGACTCGCGGGTCGCACTGCGCCCTGTGGCCGACGACAGGTTCGACGAGGATCGCACCGGACTCGACCACCTCGCGTTCCCGGTTGGCAGCAAATCCGAATTAGACGACGCGGCAGCGCATCTCGATTCACTCGACATCGCCCACGAGCCGATCAAGGACATCGGGGTGATGTACATCCTGGAGTTCCGCGATCCGGACAACATCGCGCTGGAACTCATCGCACCCAAATAGGCGATTACGTCAGGTGCTTCATGATGTCGGCGACCGGTGCGGACTTGATCGACTTGAAACCGGTACCGGCCCACACGTTGGTGCCGTGCGGGTCGCCTGCGCGCACCGACGCCGCGCGCAACGGCCCCGTCATGTAGTGAACCTCCGGGTACCCGAATGGCGCCTGCGCCTCGTGGTCGTCGATGAAGCGATTTCGTAGGCCGCGGGCGTAGCGCCCGGAAAAAGACTTGGTCACAACGGTTTCGGTGAACTGTGGATCCTGCAGCGCCGCTCGATGGACAGGGCTGCTGCCCGCTTCGTCGGCGAGCAGGAACGCCGTACCGAGCTGCGCCGCGACAGCACCCTCCCCGATCACGCGATTGACGTCGTCGGCGGTCACGAGGCCGCCTGCCGCGATGATCGGGACGCTGACCCGGGCGACGGCAGCGGCGAGCAACTCGGACAGCGGTTGCGGGTTCGGGTCTGCGACCGGGTCGAAGGTGCCGCGATGCCCGCCCGCCGCGGGCCCCTGAACCGCGATGGCATCGACGCCGCAATCCACTGCGGCGTCCGCTTCATATACCGACGTCACGGTGCCGACCGTGGTGATGCCCGCGTCGCGGAGCCGCTTGCATTCCTCGGCGCTCGGCAGGCCGAACGTGAATGACGCCACCTCGGGCCGCAGGTCAAGCAGCACATCGAGCTTGGCCGACCAGGCGTCGTCGTTGTACGCCGGGTCGCCCAGCTCGGCGCCGTAGCGCTTCGCATCGGGCATCAGCGCCGCCGCGTACTTCGCGATCCCATCCGGGGTCGCGGCGCTGAGTTGCGGGGTGAACAGATTGACTCCAAGCGGGCCGGTGGTCAACTTGCGCGCGGCGATGACGCGTTCCGCCAATGCGTCGGCGGTCAGATAGCCTGCCGCGACGAAACCCAGTCCGCCCGCGTTGGTACCCGCGGCGGCGAGCTCGGGCGTGGACGGACCGCCCGCCATCGGGGCGACGATCACCGGAACCGAAAGCCCTCGCACGTCAAATCCGCTCGGCATCATCGCCTCCCATCGCGTCAATGGTCCTTCGTACCACGTGAACCTGGACTGCCTGAGGGCGGCTGTTCGCCGAAAGCGATGGCTACGAACGGCCCGCGCGTGGGCGGTGCGAGGCGTTGTTACCTAACCGCCTTGGCGAACTGCAGAACATCCTGCGGCTCGGTGCTGATGTTCGGGAAGACGGTATGGCGGACCAGCCTGCCCTCCAACGACAGGCCGGCCCGTTGCAGCACGCGGGCCGACCGGATGTTGTCGACGTGGCATATCGCAGAGATCCGGTAAATCCTGGGATCGCTTTCCATCTCGGCGAGCAGGAGCTGGACCACCTCCGCCATGATTCTTTGACCCCACCACCGCCGGCCCAGGCAATAGCCGAAGTCCCTGCTGTGAGCCTGCACCTGCCGGAAGCCGCACGAGCCGACAATTTCTGCGCTGTCACGCAGCTCGATGAGCCAGTTCCGCTCATCGCCGACGTTGAACAACTCGGTGATCACCCGCCGCGTCTCGTTGACGTCCGGATGCGGCGTCCAGGACATGTAGCGAGTGACTTCGGGGTCGGAAGCGACCGCGGCAAACAGCTCCTCGGCGTCGTCGAGCCGGGGCGCACGCAGGGTGACCCGCGGTCCGGTCAGAACTTTGACGTCGGCCATGCCCACATCCTGCACTTATGTCGCCAATCCGGCGAAACTGGTTGACTGGCAATACATGAGCATCAAGTTCAATCACACCATCATCGCCGCGAGGGACAAGAAGCAGTCGGCGAATTTCCTCACCGAGCTCTTCGACCTTCCTGAGCCGCAACCGTTCGCCCATTTCCTGACGGTGACCGTTGCCAACGACGTCAGCCTCGATTACGCCGAGGTGCCCGACGGCCAGGACCTCCGCCCGCAGCACTACGCATTCCTGGTGTCCGAGGACGAGTTCGACGCCATCTACGGCAAGATCCGCGAGCGCGGCATGGACCACTGGGCCGATCCCAGGGGCAGCCGACCGGGCGAGATCAACCACAACGACGGTGGCCGCGGCGTCTACTTCCAGGACCCGGCGGGCCACTATCTGGAGATCCTCACCCGCCCGTACGGGTCGGGAGGCTGAGCCGCGCCTCGAGCACGGCGACGCCGTCGCCGCCTAGGCGTGGCAGCGTCTTCGGCCGGTTGCCGAGTACCGAAACGAGCTCGGCGGCGCGACCTTCGACTACCGGTCCACGCTCGCCGTGGCTCCACTCGGCGTCGGTCGCCCGCAACCGAAGGCCCCTGGCGTTGCGGAACGCAGGCACGAAGGGATTCGGCACGGCCACTTGGGTATTCAGCACGGCGACCAGGGCATCGGCACCGATCGCCGGCTCGCGGCCCAGCGCGAAGACCATGTCGAGTTCGTGTGTGACGTGGTCGCCGAGGAGCAGCCGCGACGGAAAGTAGCGGCCCAACCCACGTGGTTCGCTGCTCAGCCGCTGATAGTCGTCGAGCAGTTCGGCCGGCGAGCGGCCTGCGGCCAGCACTCGAGCCATTTCCGCGTTCGCGCGGTCGAACGCGCCGCGGTGGCGAAGCATCGCACCGGACACCGATCGCAGCGATGCGCTGAGGCCGACGACGAGGTGGGCGAGCACCTCGTGGTTGGTCCAGCGGTCACACAGGCTGGGACGCGACCAGTCGTCGGCGCTGAAACCGTCGGCGAGGGCGCGGAACCTCTCGTCGTTGTCTCGAAGCAGGTCACGCACGGACATCGAGATGCTTTCGCAGGAAGGCGGTTTGATCGGCGAGCGCGCCGCTCGACCAGCGGCGGATGGTAGATCTCGAAGTGATCGGAGTCGTAGTGGCGGGCTTCGCCGCGGGGTGCCCGCCGGGCCGCCAGCTCGACGTACTTCGGATCGATGAGATTTTCCCGATCGCACACGCACACCAGCAGGGGCGCGGTGATGTCGCGGACGTGCCGGAGCGATGACGTCACCACCAGCCCGATGGCGTCGGCCGCGGCGACCCGGTTCTCGAAGTGCCCTCCGGGTGGAAGCGTGGAGTTCCAGCCCTCCTCGGCGCCTGCGACGGTCACCACAGCGGTACTGCCCGGCCGCCCGACGATCGGCACATAACGCCGCCGTCGGCAGCAGCAGCGCCCGCAGCGCATCCTCGACGATGAACGGACGTCAGCCGCAGCGCCGACGCCACACCCAGGCGGCGCGCCGCACCCGGCCCGTGCACCATCGGGCACTGGACCACCGCCACCGCCACATCGTTCCGCGCGGCGGCAACCCGCAGCACATTCATCCCGCCAAGGCTGGTCCCCCACAGCCCGACGCGCCCGGCATCGATCTCCGGTCGCATCGCCAGGAAGTCCATCGCCGCCGCCACGTCGGCGCGCTGTCGTCGCATCGAAATGTGTTGGCGGGGTTCGCCGTCAGAGGCCCCGGTATTGCGATAATCGAACGCCAGTGTTGCGATGCCCGCCGCGGCGAAGTGCTGCTCGTACTGCGGCAGCATCATCTCGTGCGTCGCGCCGAAACCATGCACCAGCACGACGGCCGGATGCGGTCCTGCGCCTGGCGGCAGCGTGAGCCAGGCCGCGCACCGGGTCGCCCCGGAAAGAAAGTCGACCCGATCCGTCGGGATGGACGTCGGCATGGGATATCTCCTATAAGTACGGTGTACGTATAGCTAGCACTCGTTCACGTACGCTGTACTTGTCAAGGGGATCATGGATGCGTGCACGCTTCACCACCGACGAAATCGCCGCCGCGGCGCTACGCATCGTCGACGACTCGGGCGTCGGCGCGTTGAGCATGCGGTCGCTGGCCGCGGCGTTGGACACCGGGCCGATGACGCTCTACAACTACGTCGCCGACAAAGAGGGCCTCGAGGAGCTCGTAGTGGCCGCGATCGTCGCCGAGGTCGCGCTGCCCGCCCCGACCGACGACTGGCAGCAGGACGCGTACGGCATCGCCCGTGCTATGTGGCAGGGCGTGCGCGCCCATCCGGCGGCCATTCCGCTGGTATTGACCCGCCGCATGTCCTCGGCGACGGGATTCGCCGCCGCCGACGCGCTGATCGCCGCGCTGAACCAAGCCGGCCTGAGCGACCGCGACCGGCTCGCCGCGTTTCACGCCGTGCTGGGCTTCGTGACCGGCGCGGCGCAGGCCGACCTCGCGGGCCCGCTCGTCGCTGCCCGCATCGCATCGGTCGCCGGCTCCGACTACCCCCACGTGGAGGCGTTGTCGGAGGTCGCCGTCCGGACATCGGTGGAAGAGGACTTCGATCGCGGTCTGCGAATGCTGCTCGACGGCATCGCCAGTCGTCGGCGGTCGCGTCGGCGTCGCTAGCCGACCGTGCGGTGGCCTCTTTCCTGCTCCTGGCCGCGGTAGTCGTTGGCGAACGTGGCGACGTGTGACGGCAGCGAACCGGTTGCGACGTCGGCCAGGCTGGTCTCCTCCAGCACCGAACGCATGCTGGCCCGCAGCGCTCGCCAGACATCGGTCAGCGCGGCGGTCGGACCTGAATAGGGCAGGTCACCGAGCCCGATGTCGCGCACACTGGCGAGCGGGCCGTCGATGCAGCGCAGCACGTCGGCGATGCTGATCTCGGCGGGCGGCCGGGCCAGCTCGTAGCCGCCCTCGCGGCCGCGACGGCTGCGGACCAGCCTGTCGGTGCGCAGGGCGGACAAAATGTCGACCAGAAACTGCGGCGGGATGCCCTGCGCCTTGGCCAGGTCGTCGGTCTTGACCAGCACACCCTCGTCGGCGGCGGCCAGTTGGATCATGGCCCTGACGGCGTATTCCGCCTTGGCCGACATCCGCATGCTGTGAATTGTGCCATCGACGTGGGTGCGAACCGGGCAGGCGTGCTTCACCATCGAGACATGACCACCCGCGTCGCCTGCGCCCAGATCCCACTCTCGATCGGCGATATCGCACGAAACAGCGAAACGGGCAGAAGCGCGATCGAGGCGGCCGCGCGTGACGGCGCGCAGATCGTCGTGCTACCCGAACTGGCCTCGTCGGGGTACGTCTTCGCCGACCGTGCCGAACTGTCCTCGCTGGCCGAAACTCGGGACGGGCCGTCCATCGCCCTGTGGCTGATCCTCGCTGATGCGTTAGGGCTCACAATCGTTGCCGGCTTCCCCGAGGCCGCGGGCGACGCGATCTACAACAGCGTGGCCGTCGTCGACCCGACCGGCCTGCGCGGCGTCTATCGCAAGGCGCACCTGTGGGACAGCGAAAACGCCGTGTTCGACCGCGGCGACGACCTTCCGCTGGTGGTGGATACCGAGCACGGCCGCATCGGCGTGATGATCTGCTACGACATCGAGTTCCCGGAATGGGTTCGCGCCGTGGCGCTTTCCGGTGCGGACCTGCTGTGCGCTCCGGTGAACTGGCCGCTGCTGCCCCGGCCGGAGGGCGAGCGGCCGATTGAGATGGTGAAGGCGCTCGCGGGTGCGGGGATGAACCGGATGCCGATGGCGGTGTGTGACCGCGTCGGCGTGGAACGCGGCCAGGACTGGATCGGTGGCAGCGTGATCATCGACGCAGACGGTTATCCGCTTGCGATCGGCGAGTACGGCGAGCCGGGCCTCATCGTCGCCGACATCGATCTCACCGAATCGCGGGTGAAGCGGATCAACGAGCACAACGACGTGCACGGCGACCGCCGCACCGACCTCTACCAGCGCACCGCGCTACTGGATTGACGGCGGGGCGCCGGTCATCGCCCGCACCGACGCGGGCAGCGGAATGCCCGGCCTGAGGTCGGGGGACGGCAACGGCGCGCCGTAGCTGACCGACATCGGCACGACACCCGCCCACGCGTCTCCGGCGATGTCCTCCTGCGGGTCTTCGGGCCAGCCGCCGCTGATCTTCAACGACCAGTTGTCTTCAGCGATCGGCATCCGTAGCGGCAGGGTCGCCGCAAGTTCCTTGCGCGTGCTGGCCCGCAGTTCTGCGGCGCGGCCAGGGATGAACGAGTCGGTGAGCCGCTCGAGATAATCGACTTTGTCGGCGTCCGGGACTCGCTCGAAAACGCCGAAGATCACGGCGCTGCGGTATCGGAAGGAGGACTCGAACCCGCTGCGCGCCAACACAATTCCATCCACGGTGGTTACCGCGACAGCGGCCGACGCGGCCGTCGACAATGCCCGCATCCACGGCGATCCCGTTGACCCGTGGATGACGAGTTCGTCGCCGACCCTTGCGAAGCCGGTCGGGAAGACCACCGGATGCCCGTCGCGGACCAGCGCCACCGTGGCCAGCGGCGTGCTGTCCAACAGTGCGTCGAGCTCGTCGCGTGACGTGCTCTGCTTCTCGCTGAGCCGGCTGATCCGGGTCGATGGTGTCGTCATCGGCTAATCCGGATCGCCGAGCCGTCCGGCGCCAGGGCGCGCAGGGTCGTTGGTTCGGACACGCCGCCGAGCGTAGGCGCTCAGGCCGCCGTCACGGTGGCGATCGGCGCGGGCACCGTCAACTCACCACAGCGTCGGCGGTCGTTTCCGGCGTGGAATCGGCACCCCCAAGCGCTCCCTAGGGAACGCCGTTGATGCCGGGATGCTGACCCGGTGGGACATTCGGCGCGCCAGGGGCTGTGACTCCCGGCGAGAACAGATTTCCTCCCGTCGGGCTGACGCCCTTCTCCGTCGGGGATGGCGGCGGTGTGCTCGGTGACGTTGTCGTCGTCGTGGTTGTCGTCGTGGAAGTCGTGGACGGTGCCTGCTGCCCACTGGTGCCACACGCGGAAGCCAAGGTGCATATCGCGATCAGTGCGGAACCACTGGCGACAGCCACCCGGAGACGACTGATTCGACCGGTAAACACAATTCATGTCCCATTCGTGTCAATTGCGACGGTGGACGCCAGGCGGTTCGGTGGGCGCGGGCGGCGCCAGGACCGGTGGTGTAAACAGGTTGCCCCCAGTGGGATTGATGTTCTTCTCTGTCGGGGACGGTGGTACTGCGCTCGATGTCGTCGTCGAGGTTGTGGTTGTGGTGGACGTCGTAGAAGGCGCCTGCTCACCGTTGTGGCCGCATCCTGCTGTGAGTGCGCCCATTGCGATGAGGGCTCCACCGCCGACCGCAGCCATCAAGCGACGGGTGAACGAGTTCGGCTCCATAGGCTCAGAATTTGCTTTGCGACAGCTGTCCGCAAGCTAAGGCTCGATGTTCCCATGCAACTCGCAGCAATCTCACACCTACCTCCCAGGTAAGGTGCAGGCGCGCTCACCCGGTGACGGCGAGGACCGCGTCGGCGAGTTCGGGCCGGCAGACGACCAAGTCCGGCAGCAAAGGGTCCGGCTGGTTGTAGACCAGCGGCGAGCCGTCGATACGCGAGGTGTGCAACCCCGCCGCGCGGGCGACCGCGACTGGTGCTGCTGAATCCCATTCGTACTGTCCGCCGGCGTGCACGTACACGTCGGCGTGGCCTTGCACGACGGCCGCCACCTTGGCGCCGGCCGATCCCATTTCGACCAGCGTGCCGCTCAGCGCGTCGCGGACGGCGAGCGCGATCGCCGGGGGCCGGGTGCGCGACACCACGATCCGGGGCGCTGCCGGAGCGGGTGAAGGTTTGGCGACGTCCGGCGTGGCGAGCGTAACGCCTTGTGCGGGAAGGGCGACCGCGCCGGCGATGAGTTCACCGTTCTGCCACAGCGCGACGTGCACGGCCCAGTCGTCGCGACCGAGTTCGGAGAATTCACGGGTGCCGTCGAGCGGGTCGACGATCCACACCCGCTCGGCGCGCAACCGGACGGGATTGTCGGCGCCTTCCTCGGACAACACCGCGTCGCCCGGTCGCTCTCGGGTCAGGGCTTCCATCAGGAAGTCGTGAGAACGCTTGTCCCCCGCATCCTTTCGCTCCGCTGCACTGGCATCGGCGAGTTCGTCGCGCACGCCGAGCAGCAGTTCGCCTGCCTGCGTGGCCAGCCGGGCTGCGATATCGTCGTCGCCGCGATCGGTCACTGACGGCTTTCCAAAAGCTCGATGACCAGGTCGGCGAGCTCGTCCGTCGAGCGGTCCGGGGTGAGCCTCAGGTCGGCTGTCTTCGGCCGCTGGTATGGGCTGTCGATGCCGGTGAAGTGGGTGATCTCACCGGCCCGCGCCTTGGCGTACAAACCCTTCGGGTCACGGCGTTCGCAGTCCTCGAGCGGCGTATCGCAGAACACCTCGAAGAAGTCCAGGCCCGCTTCGTTGGCCACCCGTCGTGCCAACGCGCGGTGCTCCTCCAGCGGACTGATCGCGGGAACCAGCACAACCTGGCCGGAGTCGGCGAGAAGCGTCGCGACATGGGCGAGCCTGCGGAGGTTCTCGGCCCGGTCGGCCATCGAGAAGCCGAGGTCGGCGTTGAGACCGTGGCGCAGATTGTCACCGTCGAGAACGTATGCCGGAACACCTCTTTCGAGCAGTTTCTGCTCGACGCGCATCGCCACCGACGACTTACCCGATCCCGACAGGCCGGTGAACCACACAGTCCGGCCCTTCGACAGGCGGTCGTCGGCGGTGCACAACGATTCGTGGCGCACCGTGTTCGGGCTCGACGTGCGCGCCGTGATGTACGGCAGGATCATCCCGGCCGCGACGGTGCCGTTGGTGTGCGGATCGATCAGGATGAACGAGCCCGTCGCCGCGTTGCGGCTGTACTCGTCGAGAAGCAGCGGCACCTGCGTACGCAACGAGATGCGGCCCAGCTCATTGAGTTTGAGCGCGGTGGCGGACTTGTCTCGGTGCAGGGTGTTGACGTCGAGCCGGTAGTCGAGCGCAGTCACCCTGACCCGTGTGGTGCGCGTCGTCTGCTTGATGATGTAGTCGCGGCCCGGCTCGAGCGAGGTTTCGTCGGCCATCCAGCACACCGTGGCGTCGAAGTCTTGAGCCACCCTCGGCTGGTTGTTCGGCCGCGCGATCAGATCTCCACGGGAGATGTCGATGTCGTCTGCGAGGCTGATCGACACCGCCATCGGCGGGAATGCTTCCTGGACAGGCCCGCTCGTCCCTTCAATCGCGGTGATGCGGCTTGTCTTCCCGGTGGGCAGGACGACCACCTCGTCGCCGGGACGCATGACACCGCTGGCGACGGTGCCTGCGTAGCTGCGGTGGTCGGCGTGGTCGTGCGTCTGCGGCCGGATCACATACTGGACCGGGAACCGCACGTCGGTCAGGTTGCGGTCGCCTGCGATGTAGACCTCTTCGAGGTGTGACAGCAGCGACGGTCCGTCGTACCACGGGGTGTTCTCCGATTTGGTCACCACGTTGTCGCCGAGCAGAGCCGACAGCGGAATCGTGGTCACGTCGTGAACGTCGAGGCGGGCCGCGAATTCATGGAAGTCGTCGCGGATCTTCTCGAATTGTTCGCGATCCCAGTCGATGAGATCCATTTTGTTGACCGCGAGCACGATGTGCCGGATGCCCAGCAGCGACGCCAGGAACGCGTGCCTGCGCGACTGTTCGAGCAGCCCGTGGCGGGCGTCGACCAAGACGATCGCCAGCTGTGCGGTCGACGTCCCGGTCACCATGTTGCGGGTGTACTGAATGTGGCCCGGGGTGTCGGCGATGATGAATTTCCGCTTGGGCGTGGCGAAGTAGCGGTAGGCGACGTCGATGGTGATGCCCTGCTCCCGCTCGGCGCGCAGGCCGTCGGTCACCAATGCCAGGTCGGTGTAGTCGTGCCCACGTTCCTTGGAAGTGCGCTCGACCGAGGCCAGCTGGTCTTCCATGACGGCCTTGGAGTCGTAGAGCAGGCGGCCGATGAGCGTGGACTTGCCGTCGTCGACGGAGCCCGCGGTGGCCAGGCGCAGAAGCGTGGTCATCAGAATTCTCCGTTCTTCGCGCAAGCGCTCATCAGAAGTACCCCTCACGCTTGCGGTCTTCCATGCCGGCCTCGGAGATCCGGTCGTCGGCGCGGGTGGCGCCGCGTTCAGTGAGGCGCGACACCGCCGTCTCGGCGATGACCTCCGACACCGTTCCGGCCAGCGACTCGACACAGCCGGTGCAGGTGACGTCGCCGACGGTGCGGAACCGCACGGTCTTCTCGACGATCTCCTCGTCCTTGCGCGGCTGCAGGTACTTGTGCACGGCCAGCAGCATGCCGTCACGCTCGAAGACCTCGCGGCGGTGCGCGTAATAGATCGACGGCAGCTTGATCTTCTCGGCGCCGATGTAGGACCAGATGTCGAACTCGGTCCAGTTGGAGAGCGGGAACACGCGGATGTGCTCGCCCTTGTGATGGCGGCCGTTGTACAGGTTCCACAGCTCGGGGCGCTGCGCCTTCGGATCCCACTGGCCGAACTCGTCGCGGAAGCTGAAGACCCGCTCCTTGGCCCGCGCCTTCTCCTCGTCGCGGCGGGCACCGCCGAATGCGGCGTCGAACTTGTTCTCGCGAATGGCCCGCAACAGCGTGACGGTCTGCAGAGGGTTGCGCGACGGGATCGTCTCGACCACGCGGCCCGCATCGATGTCGTCTTGTACCTTCGCGACGATCAGCCGAACGCCGGCCTCTTCGACAAGCTCGTCGCGGGTTTCGAGCACCTCGTCGAAGTTGTGCCCGGTGTCGACGTGCATGACCGGGAACGGCAATCGTCCCGGCCGGAACGCCTTGAGCGCCAGATGCAGCATGACGATGGAGTCCTTGCCGCCGGAGAACAGCAGCACCGGCCGCTCGAACTCGGCGGCTACCTCGCGGATGATGTGGATCGCCTCGGCCTCGAGCGCCCTCAGATGGCTGAGCTCGTAGCGCCCGGCAGCCTGCTTCGGCTCTTGCGCGGTCGTCATCGATTCCTCGTTAAGTTGGTAGGATTGACCAGATTTACAAGTATTACGCACATAAAACCAGCTTCGGCCCGGGATGTCAACGCCCGGACCAGCGCGAGCGTGCGCAAAATGGGGTTTTTTGGCGGCGTGTCGGCCGCAGACACGCACGGTCGCGGGGACGGCGACTACCCGATACCTACAACGTGGGTTAGGCCTTGACCTCGTTCAGCTTTCCGGTGGCCACGTCGAAGACAAAGCCTCGCAGCGAGTCATGCTTGGTGACGAAGGGACTCGCCTCGATGCGGCGAATCGACTGACGCACGTCCTCCTCCAAGTCCGGGAAGGCCTCTGCCGCCCACTCGGGCTTGAGCCCGGTCTCTTCCTGAATGGAGCGCTTGAAGTCGTCGTCGGTGAACGTCAGCATTCCGCAATCGGTGTGGTGAATAAGGATGATCTCCTTGGTGCCGAGCAGCCGCTGGCTGATCGCCAGCGAGCGGATCTCGTCATCGGTGACCACACCGCCGGCATTGCGGATGACGTGCGCCTCCCCCTCGTTCAATCCGAGGATCCGGTAGACGTCGAGTCGGGCATCCATGCACGCGACCACCGCCACATGCTTGCTCGGCGGCAACGGCAGCGGACCGGAGAAGTTCTTCGCGTACTCCTCGTTGTTCTTCAGGTACTCGTCCGTCACCGACATTCCGATCTCCTTGCTCGCCCGCAAACGACCCGACGATAACAACACGGCGGAGGCGTGCCACGAGTCAAAATCAACGCGATTGGATCGGCACGCTGAGGTCGTAAACGGTGGCGTCGCCGACCTTGGTCGGGGTGAAGTTCTCCTTCACCCATGCCGTGATGTCGCTGGCACTGCCGTCCCCATGACCGGGCGGACCGAAGCGTTCGCCCGCGATGAAGTACCGCACGTCGTGGTTGGCGACATAACTCTTGAACTGGTCGAGAGTCGGGTAGTCGTCACCCCCGGTGAAGCCGCCGATCGCCATGATCGAGGCACCGGTCTTCAGTTCGAGACTGCTGGCGGTGAACGAGCCGACGCTCGCTGCGGCCCACCGGTTGTCCAGACCCTGCACGAGCTCAGCCAGCGCCGCATTGTCGGCTTGCTCGCCGAACGGGCCACCCGGCCCATGCTCGCCACGGCCGCCGAAGCCGAGGTCCTTGGCGGGACCCGACGTCGTTATCGGTCCGTTGTGCGCGGTCGCGACGGTTTCGATGGCGTAGGCCGCAGGTGCGCCCGCAGCCAAAAGGATTGCGCCCGCTGCCAATACCTCCATCGCCCGTCCTCGTCGATGCGCGCCGACGGCCAGCAGAGCTGCTGCAACCACCGATCCGGCCAGCACGACCCACCGCAGCGCGGGTATCCAGTCCGGCGTGCGGTCCAGGAGAACGAACGCCCAGACCCCAGTGCCGGCCGACATCACCGCAAGCACGAGACGCGCCGCCACCCGATCCCTCACCCGCCACAGCTCACGCACCGAGATTCCCACCAGCGCAGCAATCGCAGGTGCAAGGGCGACGGTGTAATACGGATGGACCGTGCCATCCATGAAGCTGAACACCGCTGCGCTCACCAGCAGCCAACCGCCCCACAACATCAGGCTTGCGCGGACGCTGTCGGTGCGGGCACCTCGTCTGGTGAGCCACAGTCCCACGACCAAGCCGACCAACGCCGCGGGTAGCAGCCACGACGCCTCGGTACCCATCGACATGCCGAACAGTCGGCCGATGCCAGGATCGCCACCGAAGAACCGATGGCCTGCGCCCCCCGGGCCGCCCGGGCCGCCGGCAAGGCCGCTACCGAGGCCCGCGCCGAGCATATCCCTGTTCGGACCATCCGTTGCCCCTGCCGGCGATCCGCTCAATTCCGTTGTAGCCCAACGCCAGCTGCAGCAAACTGTTCTCCGGTGAGCCACCGATGTACGGCCGCGACTGCGCGGGCCACAGGCTGACCAGAGCGACGTACCAACCCGACGAGACGATCAGAGCGGCGGCGCCGACCATCAGCTTCCAGATGCGCGGCCACAGTCCGACGGGCGCGGCGACGAGGAAGGCCAGCGCCAGCCCAGGAGCCACCAGGAAGGCCTGCAGCATCTTCGTCAGGAACGCGAATCCAAGGGCGCACCCCGCCAACGCCATCCACCGGGTACTGGCGGTCTCGGTGGCCCGCACCACGCAGTACGCGGCTGCCACAAGCAGAAGGACCAGCAGCGCGTCGGGGTTGTTGTACCGGAACATCAGCGCAGCCACCGGTGTCAGCGCCAGTGCCGCACCGGCGATCAGGCCCGCGGCGGGTCCGCTGCAGCGCCGGACAGCGGCGTACAACAGGGCGACCGCGCCGACACCCATCAGTGCCTGCGGCAACAACATGGTGAACGGGCTGAAGCCGAAGAGCCTGCCGGACAACCCCATCACCCACATCGCCGCGGGCGGTTTGTCGACAGTGATGGCGTTGCCCGGGTCGAGGGATCCGAACAGCCACGCCCTCAAATCCTGCGTGCCCGCCTGTGCCGCCGCGCCGTAGAAACTGTTGGCCCACCCGGAGGAGCCGAGGCCCCACAAGTAGAGCACCGCCGTGGCTGCCAACAAGCCCAACAGCGCGGGGGTAACCCAGCGCGGCTTGCCCTCAGGCACCTCGTCGGGTAACACCGGTGTCGTCGTGTACGGGTCGACTGTCGTCGTCATCGGTTGAATTCCTCCGTGTTTCGGGTCAATCACCGGTTTCGGCGCGGATGGAACACCCAGCCGCGCAGCAGCACAAATCGAACGGCGGTGGCGAACAGGTTGGCCGCGACCAGGACGGTAGCGTCGACGTAGCCTCCGGGTTCGGCGACAAAGGCATGCAGCGCGGCCAGTGACCCGCTGGTGATGGCGAGGGCGATGCCGAAGACGATCAACCCTTCGACGTGATGGCGCGCCGCCCCACCGCGGTCGGCGATGCCAAAGGTGAAGCGGCGGTTGGCAGCGGTGTTTCCGATCGCCGTGACGAGCAGCGCGATCAGGTTGGCGGCCTGCGCGCCGAGCCAGCCGTGCGTCAGCATGAACAGAAGCAGGTAGGCGACAGTGGAGGCGATCCCGACGCTTGCGAACCGCACGGATTGGCGCAACAGTGACCCGGGCGCCGCGGATTCATGGGACGAACCGAGCTGCGCTGCAAGCGTTTGCACCGGTATGGAGCCTCTTGCAAAACTGCGCAGCAGCCGTGCGATGCCCATGAGATCAGCGGTCGCGGTCGTCACGATGTCAACCCGGCTGTCGGGATCGTCGACCCAGTCCACGGGGACTTCGTGGATGCGTAGACCCGTGCGCTCGGCCAGCACCAAAAGCTCGGTGTCGAAGAACCATCCGGTGTCGGTGATGTGCGGCAGCAAGCGATGCGCGACGTCGGCACGGACCGCCTTGAAGCCGCACTGCGCATCGGAGAACCCGGCAGCCAGGGTGGATTTCAGAATCAGGTTGTAGCAGCGCGAGATGATCTCGCGTTTGGGGCCACGCACCACCCGGGCGCCGCGGCCCAGCCGGGTACCGATGGCAACGTCTGAGTGGCCGGAGATCAGCGGCGCCACGAGAGGGGCGAGTGCGGCGAGGTCAGTCGACAGATCGACGTCCATGTACGCAAGGACCGGAGCGTCGGACGTCGACCACACCGCGTGCAGCGCGCGGCCGCGGCCCTTCTGCTCGAGCCGCACCACTCGGACATCGGCGAGCTCGGCGGCGAGGTCTTCGGCGATCCGGGGCGTGTCATCGACGCTCGCATTGTCGGCGATGGTGATGCAGGCGGGAAACGGGAACTGGTCCCGCAGGTGGCGGTGCAGCCGGTACACCGAATCCGCCAGCGTGGCTTGCTCGTTGTAAACCGGGATCACCACATCGAGTACAGGCACCCCCGCCGCGCGAGCCGCGATGGCCGCATTCGGCCGTGATTCGAAACGGACACGACGACCAGGACTGGCGTCAGGCTCGAGGGCAATATCGGTCATGACATCCATGGTTGAGCGGCCGCCTGTCTACGCCGTGGGGCGAAGCTATGTCTGAGCTATGAGTTCTTCGGGGTCTGGGTCAGGTCGTAGATGATGGTGCGGTCGACGGCCGTCGGAGCGAAGTGGTTCTCCACCCACCGCGCGATGGCCGCTGCTTGGCGGCTGCCGCTGGCACCGGCACCGCCCCACTGACCGATCATCAACCGGCCGCGGATGAAGTAGTGAATCTTCCCGTCGGTGACGTACCGCTGGAACTCCGTCAGCGTCGGCGAGGGATCCGTCCCGTTGAAACCTCCGATCGCCATGATCGGTGCGCCGCTGGCCAATTGGTAGCCTGCCGCGTTGTTCGATCCCATCGCAGCGGCCGCCCACGTGTAGTGATCGGCGTCGGTGGCCAGCGCGGCGGCCAGGCCGGGACTCGGAGTTGGTGCGCTCAGCAGGCCCACAGGCCCCATTTGCGCGAACCCGTGGTTTGTTGGGCCTGCCGACGGTATCGCCCCGGTGTGCGGGCTGGCGGCCGTCGCAATGGAGTACGCGGCAGGCGCTGCCAGGCACGCCGCGACGGCCAACCCCGCCACCGAACGCGCAACCGCTGTGTTCAGCCGACCGACCACGAGCAGCAGCACCGCAGCGGCCACTCCCCCGGCCGCGACAACGACCCGAAGCCAAGGCAGCCAGCCGTCGGTGCGGGCCAGCAGCACGCACGCCAGGATCGAGCTGACCAGAACGATGCCCGACAGAGCGGTAGCGGGAGGAAGCGCGGACCGGCTCCGCCACAACAGCGTTGCGCCGATGCCCACCACAGCGGCGATGGCAGGGGCCAGTGCCACCGTGTAATACGGGTGCACGATGCCGTTCATGTAGCTGAAGACCACCGTGGTAACCAGCAGCCAGCCACCCCAGATGAATGCGGCCGCGCGCGTCTGATCCGTTCGGGGTGCGCGCCTGGTCAGAATGACGATGGCGCCCAGACAGATGAGGGCCGCCGGCAACAGCCAGGCGATGTCGGCGCCCATGATGTGACCGAACAGCCGCCCCCAGCCGACGTCGAAGTTCATGTTGCCCAGCCCGCCGGTCTCATTTCCGGTCAGCCGACCGAACCCGTTGTAGCCCAACGCCAATTCGACGATGCTGTCGTGCTGCGAGCCACCGATGTACGGCCTGGCGTCCGACGGCCACACCTCGACGAGAAGCAGATACCACCCCGCTGAGGCGACCACCGCCGCGACCAGACACGCCACATCGAGCAGCCGCCGCTCCAGTGCACGGCTCCCTGCCACCGTGTAGGCCGCAATGAATCCCGGCAGCACCAGAAATGCCTGCAGCATCTTGGCGAGGAAGCCGAGGCCGACGGCGGCACCCGCCGCGACCAACCACCAACGGCTGCCGTCTTTTTCGCACGCACGCTGGGTGCAGTGGGCCCCTGCGACCAGGGCGAGCACCAGCAGCGCATCGGGGTTGTTGAAGCGAAACATCAACGCGGCGACCGGCGTCAAGGCCATGATCGAACCGGCGAGCAGCGCAGCGCCCGACCCACCGACCCGACGTACGGCCGCGTAGAGCAGAGCGACCGCGGCCACCCCTTCCAGCGCCTGCGGCGCGAGCACGCTCCACGGGTTCAGCCCGAAGAGGCGCACCGAGAGGTCCATGACCCACAGCGACGCGGGCGTCTTGTCGACGGTGATCGCGTTGGCCGCGTCGCTCGACCCGAACAGCATGGCCGTCCAATTGCTTGCGCCGGCCTGCGCCGCGGCCGAATAGAAGCTGTTAGCCCACCCGCTCGCCGACAGATTCCACAGATACAGCGCTGCGGTCACCACAAGCAGTGCGCCAAATCCGATGCGCGAGCAGACGGAAACGTCCCGTTTTCCACGGCGTGTCGGGGACTGTTCCTGCTCGGCGGGAATGGCGAGGGTCGTCACTGACGCAATCCTCAACCAGGCGACTAGGTGTCGGATTTGGCGTCGCTGTGGCTTGGCTGTGAGTTGGCGGGAAGCTTCACCACGAATTCGGTCTTGCCCGGCACGCTGTGCACGTCGATGGTGCCGTAATGCGCCCTGACCACGGCGGCGACGATCGCGAGTCCGAGGCCGGTGCTGCCACCACGACGCGATCGCGACGAATCCCCTCGCGCAAACCGCTCAAAGATCTCGGGTTGTAGCCACACCGGTATTCCCGGCCCGTCGTCGGTCACGGTCAGCACCGCGTTGTCCTCACCGACGGCCAACGAGGTGGTCACGGTCGTGCCGGGTGGCGTATGCGTCCGTGCGTTGGCGAACAGATTGGCGAGCACCTGAAGCAGGCGGGCCTCATCACCCCTCACGAGGACCGGCTCGTCGGGCAGGTCCAGCGACCACTCGTGATCCGGGCCGGCGATGTGGGCGTCGCTGGCGGCGTCGACGACAAGACGGGTCAGGTCAACCTGCTCATGCTCCAGCGGTCGCCCGGTGTCGAGGCGCGCAAGCAACAACATGTCCTCGACGAGCTGTGTCATCCGCTCGGTCTCGGACTCCACCCGGCTCATCGCATGCGCGACATCTTCGGGCAAGGCTTCGTGCTTGCGTTGCGCCAGTTCGGTATAGCCGCGAATCGCCGCAAGCGGGGTACGCAGTTCGTGGCTGGCGTCCGCCACGAACTGCCGAATACGCGTCTCGCTCGCGTGCCGCGCTGACAATGCCCCGGCGATCCGGTCGAGCATCCGGTTCAGCGCCGAACCGAGCTGGCCGATTTCGGTGTGCGCACTCGCCGGATCGACCCTGACGATGTGGCTTGGCAGCCGAACCTCGCCGCGGTCGAGCTCGAGATCGGCCACCTGCCTGGCGGCCGCGGAAACCCTTGACAGCGGGCGGAATTGGCGCCGCGTGATGAGAATCCCCGCGGTGGTCGCTGCGATCAGCGCGATGACGCCGACCACGCAGAACATCACCAGTACCCACACCAAGGTGTCGTCGACATCCGACGTCGGCAGGCCGATGACGATCGTCTCCTCCGGTCCGCGGGAGTGGTTGCCCACCACCCGGTAGCGGCCGAGACCGTCGAGATTGACGGTTGTCGGATGCCGATTCGGAGCGATCTGCGCCAGTTGCGCTGTTGCCGCCGAACTGATCTCGGCGCGTGCACCGTCGGCGGTGATGACGCCCGAATCGAGCGGAACACCCTGAGCGATGACGGCGCCGACCGTGCGGGTCGACTGCCCGGGAGCGTTCAGAAAAGCGGGGCCGGGCCCGTCGTCCTCACGAATAATGAAGCGCCGCGGATAACCGGGAGGCGGCCCGAACCGGGGGTCCGGCGGCGGTCTCGGCGGCCCGAACCCGGGCGGAGGCGGCGGCCCGAATGCAAACATCGCCGCCGAGCGACGACCCGCCTCGATCAACTGCTGATCCAGCTGATGCATGAGAAAGCGTTGCAGCGCAAACTCTGTCGCGATACCGATACCCGCACACACAACCGCCAGCAATGCCACCTGGGTGACCAACAGCCGTGCCCGCAGTGACCATGTCCGAGGGGACCGGATCCGGGTCACCAACCCCGGTGGGTCAACGCGCGGGCTTGAGGACATACCCGGCCCCCCGCAAGGTGTGGATCATCGGTTCCCGGCCACTGTCGATCTTCTTGCGGAGGTAGGACACATAGAGCTCGACGATGTTGGACCGCCCACCGAAGTCGTAACTCCACACGCGGTCCAGGATCTGCGCCTTGGACAGCACGCGCTTCGAGTTCCGCATCATGAACCGCAGCAGCTCGAACTCCGTGGCGGTCAGCGAGACGGGCTCCCCACCGCGGGTGACCTCGTGGCTGTCCTCGTCGAGTGCCAGGTCGCCGACTACGATCTTGGCGCCGCCCGTCTCACTGGTCACGCCGGTCCGGCGCAGCAGGGCACGCAGCCGCAGCACCACTTCTTCGAGACTGAACGGCTTGGTCACGTAGTCGTCCCCGCCGGCAGTCAACCCCGCGATCCGGTCCTCGACGGAGTCTTTGGCCGTCAACAACAGAAGCGGAAGATGCGGGGTCCGTTCGCGCAGCTTGCGCAGCACCTCGAGGCCGCTCATGTCGGGCAGCATCACGTCGAGCACGACCACATCGGGCGGATTGTCTTTGGCCAACGCAATCGCCGTCGCACCGTCGCCCGCGGTCGCGATCTCCCAGCCCTCATACCGCAGGGCCATCGACACCAGTTCGGCGAGGACGGGCTCGTCGTCCACGACAAGAACGTTGATCGGATTGCCGTCGGCCCGGCGCATGACCACGCGCTGAGATTCGTTCGCGTTCACATAGGCCCGTTCGAAATGCTCACGCCGACCATTATTCGCGGGGGCCGTTAGCGCGCGCTGTGCCGTTTCTGTGCGCGGACTGTGAAAGGGCCATCACCCACGGGATACCGATAGCACCCACAGCCGCCTCCCATGTTGTCCCTGCACAGTGGTCCAATGACCTCCGAAACTGCACCGCAGCCTCCCTCCCGCGGCTGGAGCGCACGTCAGACCTTGGCGGCTGTCGGAGTGGCCGCGGTGATCGGCGGAGTCGGCGGTGCTGCCATCTATGCCGCAACGGAAGCGCCTTCGCACACAATGGGCGGCGGACCTCGCGGCATGGCCGGTCCGCTGCATGGCGCACCTCCGCCGGGCGCCCCTCCACCCGGCGGCCCGCCACCTGCGCCGACGACGGCCTCCGGCGCGCTGCACGGCGAGTATGTCGTATCCGACGGAAGCGGCGGTTACGCGACGAAGCTGACCCAGACCGGAACGGTCGACGAAGTGACGCCGACGTCTGTCGTCGTAAGGAGCGACGACGGCTTCACCCAGATCTACGTGTTTCCTTCGGCAGCAGCTGCCGCAAATCAATCGGTGGCACCGAACGACACCGTCACCGTCGAGGCCACCCGG
Source organism: uncultured Actinomycetota bacterium (assembly GCA_963804905.1). GTDB lineage: Bacteria > Actinomycetota > Actinomycetes > Mycobacteriales > Mycobacteriaceae > Mycobacterium. The sequence continues at coordinate 44,047 of CAWDSB010000018.1, forward strand.
ACCGGCGCGACTGTGACGCTGAACCGAATCGGCGACGCGCCACCGCCCGCCAAGTGAACCGCTTCAGGTACTAGGGGCCGAATCCGTCCGGCTTCTCGGCCGTGACCGTTGGCGACGCGATCGACGTCTCGGGTGTGCTGGCCGCCTTCTCGATTGTGCTTGTCTCGCCCAGACTCATCTCGGGGCCGGAGACGACAGTCGCCGAACCACTGTCGTGGCTGAGCGCCGCGGTCAGCGTTCCCATCGCAACGACCGCGCTCGCGCCGATGGCAGCTGACGCCAATTTGATCGTCTTCGAATTCATCGTTTTCACCTCTGACCACTCGATTTCGGTGTCGGTCACAGTGCTCAGAGGGATCGCCAACGACCCCTCCGGCCTACTGGGTAGCCGGAAGGGTCTGCAGGTGAAACGTCAGGCGATGGGGTCGCCCGCTACTCGGCGGCCTTCTCCTCTGTGGGCAGCGGCGCCGGACCCTTGATCGACGGCACGGCCATCGAAGTCGCTTCGACGGTGTCGTCCTTGCCCGACGCAGTCGTCGTCTGGGCCATGGTCATCCGGCTGACCGCGACGTTGTGCGACTCGGCCGGTTGCTGATGGATGGCCATGGTCAACGCGACCATGGTGACCACCGCAGCTGCCGCCGATCACCGCAGCCAGCAGTTTGGCGGTCTTCCGCTTCATTGCATCCATTTCGGTGAACCTCCACTCCTGGTTTTGCCGACTCGCCCCGGCGGCGCGGCGAATCGTGAATATGCAGGTAGACCCGAGTGAACTCGCGATTTCTGTAGCCAGGCTGAATTAATAGTGCGAATTGGCTAGCCGCGCCCGAACTGCCGGTTCACCGCCGCATTCGCAGACATCTCCTACCCTGTGCGCATGCCTGCGGCCGGATCCCGCCGATGACGCGCTTCTTGTTGCGCCGGCTGCTCAACTACATCGTGTTGTTGGTTCTGGCGTCGTTCCTGACGTTCGCGCTGACGTCCATCTCGTTCAAGCCGTTGGACAGCCTGGAGTCGCGCAATCCCCGGCCGCCGCAGGCTGTTATCGAAGCCAAAAGGGCGGAGCTGAACCTGGATCGGCCGCTTGCGGTCCGTTACGTGCGCTGGGCGTCGGGTGCCGTTCGCGGCGATTTCGGCACGACGATCACGGGTCAACCCATCTCCGCGGAGCTGGGGCGGCGCGTCGGGGTCAGCCTGCGGCTTCTGGTCATCGGTTCGGTGCTCGGCACCGTGATCGGCGTCGTCGTCGGCGCCTGGGGGGCCATCCGCCAGTACCACCTGAGCGACCGCGTCATCACCGTGCTGTCGCTGCTGTTGCTGAGCACGCCGGTGTTCGTCACGGCACCCTTGCTGATGCTTGCTGCGCTGCAGGTGAATTCGATCCTCGGCGTGCAACTGTTCGAGTACATCGGCGAGACCTCGCCGAACGCCGTTGGCGGGTGGTGGAACGAGTTCGTCGATCGTCTGCAGCACTTGGTGCTGCCCAGCTTCACCCTCGCGCTGGTGGGCGTCGCCGGTTACAGCCGCTATCAACGCAATGCGATGTTGGACGTGCTCGGCCAGGACTTCATCCGCACCGCGCGCGCCAAAGGCCTGACCCGGCGCCAGGCGCTGTTCAAGCACGGGTTGCGCACCGCGCTGATCCCGATGGCCACGCTCTTCGCCTATGGCGTAAGCGGTTTGGTGACCGGCGCGGTGTTCACCGAGAAAATCTTCGGCTGGCACGGCATGGGTGAGTGGGTGGTGCAGGGCATCGCCACCCAGGACACCAACATCATCGTCGCCGTGACCGTGTTCACCGGCATCGCCGTCCTGCTTGCGGGACTGCTCTCCGACGTCATCTACGCCTCGCTCGACCCGAGGGTGCGCGTCCGATGACCGAACCGATAACCACCGAAAGCGCAACGGCGGCCAAGTCGGGCCTCGACGCCCACAAGTTCGCCTCGCGACGAACCCTGGTGTGGCGCCGGTTCCTGCGCAACAAGCCCGCCGTAGCGGCGCTGACATTGCTTGTGCTGTTTCTCATCGGCTGCTACGCGCTGCCCGCCATTGCTGCCCCACAATTACACGGATTTGGACTACTACGCGTTGCAGCAACCGCCCAGCACCAGCCACTGGTTCGGCACCAACGCGCTCGGGCAGGATCTGCTGGCCCTGACGCTGCGCGGCATGCAGAAGTCGATGCTGATCGGTGTGTGCGTGGCCGTCATCTCGACAGTCTTCGCCGCCACGGTCGGTTCGATCGCCGGGTACTTCGGAGGATGGCGCGATCGCACGCTGATGTGGATCGTCGACCTCTTACTGGTGGTGCCCAGCTTCATCGTCGTCGCGATCGTCACGCCGCGCCTCGGCTCATCTGATCGCGTCTTCTGGTTGATCGTGTTGTTCTCGGTATTCGGGTGGATGATCAGTTCGCGCATCGTGCGGGGGATGACGATGACCCTGCGGGAGCGCGAATTCGTCGTGGCGGCACGCTACATGGGCGTACGCAACTGGCGAATCATCGTTCGGCACATCCTGCCGAACGTCGCGTCGCTTCTGATCATCGACACCACGCTCAACGTCGGCACCGCGATCCTGGCCGAAACCGGTTTGAGCTTCCTGGGTTTCGGCATCCAGCCGCCCGATGTGTCGCTGGGCACACTGATTGCCGCAGGCACACAATCGGCTCTGACGTTCCCGTGGGTGTTCCTGTTCCCGGCCGGCGTTCTGGTCCTGATCATCTTGTGCGCCAACCTCGTCGGGGACGGGCTGCGTGACGCACTCGACCCGAGCGCCCGCCCATTGCGAAGGAGGCGCAAGTGAGTCTCCTGGAGGTCCGCGATCTCACCGTCACCTTCCCGACCGAAACCGAGCGAGTGGCGGCCGTGCGCGGGATGAACTACCACGTCGAGAAGGGCGAAGTCGTCGCGCTGGTCGGCGAATCCGGTGCGGGCAAGTCGGCCAGTGCGATGGCCGTCGTCGGGCTGCTGCCGGAGTACGCCGAAGTGGCCGGATCGGTGCGGCTGCACGGTGACGAGTTGCTCGGGCTGTCCGACCAGCGGATGTCCCGCGTCCGCGGCAAGGCCATCGGCACGGTGTTTCAGGATCCGATGTCGGCCCTGACCCCCGTCTACACCGTCGGCGACCAAATCGCCGAGGCCATCGAGGTGCACAGCCGCGACACCACACGCACCGCGGCCAGGGCCCGCGCCGTCGAGCTACTCGATCTCGTCGGCATCGCCCAGCCCGGACAGCGTGCACGTGCGTTTCCGCACGAACTGTCCGGCGGTGAGCGCCAGCGTGTCGTCATCGCCATCGCCATCGCCAACGACCCCGACCTACTCATCTGCGACGAACCGACGACCGCGCTGGACGTCACCGTGCAGGCGCAGATCCTCGAAGTCTTGAAGACGGCACGTGACGTCACCGGTGCAGGCGTGCTGATCATCACCCACGACCTCGGGGTGGTCGCCGAGTTCGCCGACCGTGCGCTGGTGATGTACGCCGGACGTCCCGTCGAGGTGGCTGCGGTCGGCGACCTCTACCGCGACCGCCGGATGCCCTACACCGCCGGACTTCTCGGCTCGGTTCCCCGGCTCGACGCCCCGCAGGGCGCACGACTGGTGCCGATCCCCGGTGCGCCGCCATCGCTGGCGGCGCTGCCGCCCGGATGCCCGTTCGCGCCGCGCTGCCCGCTGGCCATCGATGACTGCCGGACCGCGGAGCCGGAGTTGGAGCCGGTCGGACCGAACCATCACGCCGCCTGCATTCGAACCGAGCACGTCGCCGGGCGCAGTGCCGCGGACATCTACGGTGTCTCCACCGCGCCGACCGCCGCGGACCAGACGACAACCGATGCTGCCCGTCGTGGTGCGGGTCCGCGACCTGGTCAAGACCTACAAGTTGACCAAGGGTGTGGTGCTGCGCCGCACCATCGGTGAGGTGCGGGCGATCGACGGCATCAGCCTTGAACTCCAGCAGGGGCGCACGCTCGGCATCGTCGGCGAATCGGGGTCGGGCAAATCGACGACCCTGCATCAAATCCTGGACCTGACCGCGCCGCAGTCGGGTTCCATCGAGGTGCTTGGGTGCGGACGTCGCGTCGCTGGACTCGCGGGCGCGGCGGGCACTGCGCGGCGACCTGCAGGTGGTGTTCCAGGATCCGGTGGCGTCATTGGACCCACGACTCCCCGTCTTCGAAGTGCTCGCAGAGCCGTTGGCCGCCAACGGTTTCGACAAGACGCGTATCGACGACCGCGTTTCGGAGCTGTTGGAGATCGTCGGCTTGCGTCGCGCCGACGCCAGCCGCTATCCCGCCGAATTCTCCGGCGGCCAGAAGCAGCGCATCGGGATCGCCCGTGCGTTGGCGCTGCAGCCCAAGATCCTGGCGCTCGACGAACCGGTTTCGGCGCTCGACGTGTCGATCCAGGCAGGCATCATCAACCTGCTGCTGGACCTGCAGGACCGGTTCGGGCTGGCCTACTTGTTCGTTTCCCACGACCTGTCCGTGGTCAAGCACTTGGCGCACCGGGTGGCGGTGATGTTCAAGGGCAAGATCGTCGAACAGGGCGACGGCGACCAGGTCTTCACCAACCCGCAGCATGAATACACCCGCAAGTTGCTTGCCGCGGTCCCTCAACCGGAGCCCGACCACAGCTAAAGTCGATCGGATGATACTCCGACGCTTCGCTGCGGTCGCCCTGGTCGCCGGCCTCACCATCACCGGCTGCTCGAAGGCCAACGAGGAAGTTCCCTCCGCGGGAGGCAACGCCGAGATCGGTAAGACCAACGACATCAACCCGCAGGACCCCGCGACGCTGCGACAAGGTGGCAACCTGCGGTTGGCGCTGACCGAGTACCCGTCGAATTTCAACTCGTTGCACATCGACGGGAACCAAGCCGATTCCGGCGCAATGCTGCGGGCGACGATGCCACGCGCGTTCTGGGTCGGGTCGGACGGATCGACGAAGGTCAACACCGACTACTTCACCAACGTCGAACTGACCAGTGAAAGCCCGCAGGTCGTCACCTACACCATCAACCCCAAGGCGGTCTGGAGCGATGGCGCGCCCATCACGTGGGAAGACATCGCGTCTCAGATCAACGCAACAAGCGGTAAGAACAAGGACTTCCGCATCGCCAGCACCAACGGCGCCGACCGCGTCGAAAAGGTGACCCGCGGCGTCGACGACCGCCAGGCCGTAATCACCTTCGCCAAGCCCTTTTCAGACTGGCGGGGGATGTTCGCCGGAAACACCATGCTGCTGCCCAAGACCATGACCTCGGACCCCGAGGTGTTCAACAAGGGACAGCTGGACCGGCCCGGCCCCGCCGCCGGACCGTTCACGATCACGTCGCTGGACCGCACCGCGCAGCGAATCACGTTGACGCGCAACCCGAAGTGGTGGGGCACCCCGCCGGTACTTGAAAGCATCACCTATCTGGTGCTCGACGACGCCGCCCGCATCCCGGCATTGCAGAGCAACACCATCGACGCCACCGGAGTTGCCTCGCTTCCCGAATTGACCACTGTGCGCAACACCCCGGGTATCTCGATCCGGCGCGCACCCAGTCCCAGCTGGTATCACTTCACGTTCAACGGCGCGCCCGGATCGATTCTCGCGGACAAGAATCTGCGGCTGGCGGTCGCCAGGGGCATCGACAGACAGGCCATCGCCAACGTCACCCAGCGCGGCCTGGTCGACAAACCGGCTCCGCTGAACAACCACATCTTCGTCGCCGGCCAGGAGGGCTACCAGGACAACAGCGCCGCGGTGGCCTACGACCCGGAGAAGGCGAGACAGGAACTCGACGCACTTGGGTGGCGCATGAACGGCCAGTTCCGCGAGAAGGACGGCCGCCAGTTGGTGATTCGCGACGTGCTCTATGACGCGGACACGACGAAACAGGTCGCGCCAGATCGCGCAGAACAGTCTTGCGCAGATCGGTGTGAAGCTCGAGCTCGACACGAAGGGCGGCGGCGGCTTCTTCACCAACTACATCATCCCCGGCGACTTCGACATCGCCCAGTTCTCCTGGGTCGGCGATGCCTTCTCGCTGTGCTGCCTGAACCAGATCTACACGACCAACGCCGACAGCAACTTCGGCAAGATCAGCAGTCCGGAGATCGACACGAAAGCCGAAGAGACATTCAACGAACTCGACCCGGCCAAAGCCCGTGAACTGGCCAATGAACTCGACAAGATGATCTTTGAAATCGGTTTCAGCCTGCCGTTGTTCCAATCCGCAGGCAACGTCGCGGTGCGCAGCAGCCTCGCGAACTTCGGCCCGGCCGGCATCGGTGATCTGGACGTCACCAAGATCGGTTTCATGAAGTAACCCGCTGCACCACACGCGGGATCGCGCTCGGCAGCGCGGATTCGATTGCAGCGGCGACGCCGATCGCCCCCACCAGCAGCCGGACACCCAAACCGCCCGGCTTCGCGTCCAGTTCCTTGGCACAGGCAGGCAGACGACCGATGTCGCCGTCGTACACCGCCGCCACGATGTCCAGTGCGGCGCGCTCGCGGACGTCGATCGCGCTGTGGCCCGCGGTCGCCAACTCGACGAGCACCGAATCGGGAATCAGTGAGACGATTTCCTCGGCGACCGACCGCGGGGTGATGAGGTCGCGGCCACCGGAGATGACGACCGTCGGCCAGCTGAACTTCGGCATCTCCGCAGTGAGGTCATAGGGCTCGGCCTCGAATTCCATTGGCTCATCGACGAACTCGCGATACGTGACGGCCGGATCGAGCGGCTTGCCGTCGGGCACCGCACCATAGTTCAGTTCGCGGAACCCGATCCGGCCGACCAGGTCCGGCTCGTGTCGGTACGGTGCCTTGCGATCGAACAGAGATCGCGAGGCTCGATCGAGCACGGTCCACAGTCCGCGTCGGCCGCGCAGCAGCAGGTCGAGCTGGCGCGCCAGCACCACGGGTCCGGCCAAGCCGTACATCACCGCGGTGAGCTGTCCAGCCTCCGGGGCGAGCACGCCGTCGTCGACCAGCCGTCGCACCTTGGGTGCCAGTTCCGCGGCATCGGGATCCTCGCCGTTCCAGAGCACCCGGCGGGTGGCTGTGCGCGCGGCGTCGATGTCGTGGGCCGACAGCACCGGTGAATCGAGCACCATCGCGTGAACCCGATCCGGGTGGCGCACACCGAATCCCGCGGCGAGATACGTGCCGTACGAGGTGCCGTAGATGACGGCCTTGTCGACCTGCGCGTCGTCGAGGACGCCGGCGATGTCGTTGACGGCCTGGTCGATGGTGAGAGCTTCGGGCGGCAGGTCGGCGCCGCGGTTGTCGTGGCGGGACATCCCGACACCGCGATGGTCGACCATGATCACGTCGAAGCCCTTGGCAGCCGCGTGCCTGCGCAGTCCGCGATACAGCGCCACCGACGCCACACCGGGTCCGCCGGGAATGATGACCAGCGGCTGCATCGACTTCCGCCCGGTGCGCACGTAGTAGAGGTCGAACTCGTCGTATCTGTCCGGCGCCACGGGTCGCCGCACCGGACGCACGCCTGGCAGCGCAGCCAGCCTGTCATGTGCACGGCGACGCTTGGCGTTCATGGTCATCGCCGACCATTCTGCCCCCGGCGGTAATAGAGTGCCGGGACAGGTCGGCGACGGAGACGATGTGGTTTTGCGGTGAACTTGGAGCTGTTTTTCGAGCGGGCGACGCAGGCGTTCGAGGTGCTGGGCGTTTCGTCGATGGTGTTGGGGACCGGCTATGCCATCGGCCTTGCCGCCGTTACGTGGAAGCGAATCGACGGTGCGCGCGCGTTCAAAACGCTTCGCAATTCGATCGGCGGCGCCATCCTGCTCGGTCTGGAGTTGCTCGTCGCGGCCGACATCGTCAAGACCGTCACGTCGAAGCCGTCGCTGACCGACGCCGCCATCCTGGGGATGATCGTGCTCATTCGTACGGTGCTGAGCTTCACCATCGAGGTCGAGATCGACGGTGTCGCACCGTGGCGCAAAGCCCTGACGACCGGCCCCCAGGTGCTGGCGCGTGCCACCCGCGAGGCGCGAGCGCAGCCCGAGGGCGGCACCTAGCTTCCGCGGATGAGGTCGGCCGCCTTCTCGCCGATCAGCACGCTGGGGGCGTGGGTGTGTCCGCGGATGATCGCGGGCATGACGGATGCGTCGGCCACCCGCAGCCCGTCGACGCCACGAACTCGCAGCTGCGGGTCCACCACGCTGGCGTCGTCGCTGCCCATCCGGCAGGTGGCGACGGGATGGTAGAGGGTGTGCGACAGGGTGTTGAGCGCCGTCTCCAGCGTCTCGTCGTCGAGGCTCGTCGCTCCCAGCGGTCGCGCGATCTCACCGACGACACCGCGCAGCGCGGGTGATTTCGCGATTCGCGCGCTCATCCGCAGTCCCGACATCAACGCCGCCCTGTCCGCGCCGGCGTCGTCACTGAGGTACTGCGGGTCGATGATCGGCTTGTCCATCGGGTCGGCGGATCGCAGCGTGATGCTGCCGCGGCTCCGTGGTTTCACCAGATATCGGCCCCATCACCACAGCGTGCCGCTCGTAGGGGTCGCCGAGGCCCTCCTCGAAGAACGGGGCAGGCGCGAAGATCAACTCGAGATCCGGCAGATCCAGCTCCGGGCTGCTGCGGACGAAACCGTAGGCCTCGCCGACGTTGGAGGTGAGCATGCCGCGTCGGCGTATCAGGTAATTGACGAGCTGCAAAGGCTTTTCGGCGGCGAGCAGTGAGTCGTTGGGCACGTCGAAGCCGAGCGGCACCACGAGGTGATCCATCAGGTTCTGCCCGACGTCGGGCGCATCGGCCAGCACGTCGATGCCGTGCGGCGCGAGCTGCTCGCGATCGCCGATGCCCGACAGCATCAGCAGTTGGGGGCTGTTGATCGCGCCGCCGCACAGCACCACCTCCCGACGGGCCCGCACCACGCGGCGCTGGCCGAGCTGGATGAACTCGACGCCGACGGCGCGCTGCCCGTCGAACACCACCCGGGTCGCGGTGGCCTCGGTCAGCAGCGTCAGGTTCGGCCTGCGCAGGGCCGGCTTGAGATAGGCGTCGGCGGTGCTCCACCGCGCGCCCCTGCGCTGCGTGACGAGGGTCTCGCAGAAGCCCTCCGGCGCATGGCAATTCGGAGTTTCGATGTCGTAGCCGCATTCCCGCACGGCCTTCAGCCAGGCCGCGGTCGAGCTGCGTGGGCTGCGCTGAGGCGAGATGACGAGCGGGCCTTCCTCGATCTTCGCGAAGTACTTCGCAAGGTGCGCGAAGTCCCAGTCCTCACCGGCGAGCGCGCCCCATTCGTCGTAATCGGCGGCGAATCCCCGCACCCACATCATCGCGTTCATCGACGACGATCCACCGAGCATCTTGCCTCGGGGCCAATAGATCTCGCGGCCGTCGAGCTGCTTCTGCGGCTCGGTCAGGTAATCCCAGTCGACCTCGCTGCGGAACAGCTTCGAGAACGCGGCGGGGATGTGAATGAACTTGTTCTTGTCTCGGGGGCCTGCCTCGAGCACCGCGACCGAAACGGCCGAATCGGCGCTCAGCCGATTGGCCACCACCGATCCGGCCGAGCCTGTGCCCACGACGATGTAGTCGGCGTCCATCGGCGCAGTCTATGAGTCCTTCCGGGGTTACGGTGTCACTTCACCCCGCGCAGGATCCCGGCGACTTCGTCGGGGCGTTCCAGCGCGGAGAAGTGGCCGGTGCCGGGCAGGGTGATGCTTTCGACATCGCGCAGCGCGCCGGCGACATGGTCGCGCTCGGCCGGGCGCGACCAGTCCCGATCGCTGTAGACCAGGGTCACCGGCACCGCCACATCGCGATAGCGATCTCGTGCCTTCACAAATCCCTTGAGGCTGCGATAGACCGCCCTGGCCACCTTCGGGTAGCCCTCGCGGCGTCCACTCTTTCGGAGTTCGACGATGAAGTCGTCGGGCAGCGCGGACTTGTCGACGACGCCGCCGCGCATGACGCCCTTCATGATCGACTCGTTCTCCAGCGCGGCGAAGAGCGGCCCGACGCCGGGCGCCCGAACGCTCGAAATGATCAGCCGGGCGAACAGATTGCCCCGCTCGAGTCCGCTCGGGTAGTCGTAGGGGTTGAACGCGACAACTCGGGAGACTCGATCCTTCAGGTCGATCGAGGCCGAGATGGACAGTGCGCCGCCGAGCGATTCCCCGGCCAGCGTCACATCGCTGAGGTCGAGGCCCGTGACGAAATCAACCACTGCAGAACGCAATTGCGGCTCCTCGTAGCGGGCGCCGGGCACGATATCCGACCACCCCATGCCGGGAAGGTCGAGCGCGTAGACGGTGAACGAATCCGACAGTTGCGGGATGACGCGGTGAAAGTAGTCCAGCTGTGTGCGGATGGTGTGCATCAGTACCAGCGCGGGACCGCGGCCCACGGTGAGGTACCGCAGCCGGGAACCATCGGGCCGGGTGAAGAAACCGACCGTGCCGTGCCCGTCGGTCCAGGTGTCGGTGTAGCTCATGCGCCGACCTCGCAGGCTCGGTCGCCGCATTCCAGGCCGATGATTCGCTCGCAAGCTTCGCTCACGCGCACACCGCCTCGGACTCGGCCTGTGTGCGCTCTGCCTCGACGGCGGGTGCCCGGGCGGGCAGCAGCACGGCGACCGCGATGGCCGCCCCCAGTGCGATGGCCGCACACACCAGGGCGCCGACCTGAAGCCCGTCCAGGAACGCGGTGTTCACGGCGTCGCGAACGTCGGCGGCCCGCCCGGCCGGCAACTGTCCGATGACCTTCTGGGCCGCCGCCATCGACCGCTCCATCGTGGCGCGCACCTCGGCGGGCAGCGCCGCGATCACCGAATCGGCGCCGAGCCGACCCGAGTACACGGAAGCGAAGACACTCCCGACGATCGCAACCCCCAGCGTGCCGCCGAGTTCGCGGGTGGTGTCGTTGACGGCCGAGCCGACGCCGGCCTTGTCGGCCGACAGCGAGCCCATGATGGCCTCCGTGGCCGGCGCCGTGGTCAGGCCGAGGCCGCCACCGAGCAAGACCATCTGCATGGCGATCACCGCGTACGGCGTGGCTGCGTCCGCGGTGGACGCCCAGGCCAGACCGGCTGCGAACATCGCCAGGCCTCCGCTGACGACCACGGTGGTACCGATGCGTTCGACGATGCGGGGACCGAGGGCGCTGCCCAGTGCGATGGACACGGCGACTGGCAGCAGCCGGACACCGGTCTCGAATGCGCTGTAGGACTTGATGAATTGGAAGTACTGGGTGATGACGAAGATGAAGCCGAACAGGGTGAGGAAGCCTGCGGTGACGGCGAGGCTGCCGCCGGAGAACCGACGGTTCGCGAACACCGACACGTCGAGCATCGGATGGGTGCGACGGTGCTCCCAGACCGCGAACGTGACCAGAACGATCGCGGCGACGGCGAAGCCGATGACCGTGCGCGCGCTGCCCCATCCCCAGTCGGGGGCTTCGATCACGCTGTAGACCAGGGCGGTGACGCCGATCGAGGACAGGATCAGCCCGCCCACATCGACCGGCGGGGTGGCCGGGTCCCGCGAGGTCGGTACGAACAACCATCCGCCGACGATGGCGGCGACGGCGACCGGGACGTTGACCCAGAAGATCGCACCCCAGGCGAAGTGTTCGAGCAGCCAACCCACCGGTTATCGGCCCAGCGGCCACCCCGACACCCACCATCGCCGCCCACAGTCCGATGGCCTTCGCGCGCGAGACGGCGTCGGTGAAGATGTTCGTGATCAGCGCCAGTGTGGTCGGGAAGATCACCGCCGCGCCGATACCCATCGCGGCTCGCGCAGCGATCAGGCCGTCCGCCGTGTTCACCTGCGCGGCGACGGCGGAGGTGATGGCGAAGACGGCAAGCCCGGAACTCAGCCAGCCGCGCCTGCCGTAGCGGTCGCTCAGGCTGCCTGCCGATAGCAGCAGGCCGGCCATGACCAGGGTGTAGGCGTCGACGATCCACTGCAGCTGCGCCGTGTCGGCGTCGAGTTCGCGCGACAGCGTGGGCAGGGCGACGTTGACGATGGTGGCGTCGACGCTGATGACGAAGACGCTCAGGCAGATGACGATCAGCGCGGCGATCCGGCGATCGCGGAAAACGGGAAGGCGTGGGTAAGTACTCATAGGCTGAACCGTAAACCTCTCAGACAAGTTTTTCAAGTAATAAGACTTGATACTTGTCTAACTGGTAGGATTATTCCCATGGCCGGCAAGAGCTACAACCAGAACTGCCCGATAGCGCGGGGCCTCGATGTCCTGGGCGAGCGATGGACCCTGCTGATCCTGCGTGAGCTGATCGGAGGCGCCCGCCGGTACAGCGACCTGCGCGCCGAGTTGCCGGGCATCGCGACCAATCTGCTGGCCGACCGGCTTCGCGAATTGGAAGAGTCCGGCATCGTGGACCGCACCGAACTGCCGCCACCGATCGCCCGCACCGTGTACACGCTCAGCGAGCTCGGGCTGGCGCAAGGTTCCGCCGGTCGTTCAGGCCATCGCCATGTTCGGGCTTGACCTGATCGAGCCGGACGCCAGCGCATTCACCGCGTTGAACGGCTTCCTCGCCGGGATCCTGTTGGCCTTCGATCCGGTCCGGGCCGCGGACCTGGATGCCTCATACCGCGTCGACATCGACGGTCGCCGTTTCGAATTCGCAGTAGTCGACCGAAATCTCTCCGCCGCACGAACCGACCCCGCGGTGACGGTGACCGCGACCGCGTCGGACCTGATCACCGCGAGGATGGGTTCGACGGCCGCCGAGCGCAAGGCCGCGCTACGGCGGGTGCACTTCGACGGCGACCCCGATGAAATCGACGCCATGCGCGGCGCGTTTCGGCTCAGCGCCGACCCGGGATTGGCGGTCGCAGCCTAGGCGGACAGTTCGATGTGGTGCGCGGCGCCGACGCTGTCGTATCGCTGCGGGCTGCACGTCAACACGATGACTTGGCCGTCGCCGCCGACGGCGTCGAACACCGCGCCCATTCTGATCAACCGGTCGGGGTCGGTGAAGCCGAGGGCGTCGTCGATGACGACCGGGACGCTGTCCTCCTTCGCGACCAGCGCGGCGCCTGCCAGCCTGGCCACGATGCCCAGCTGCTCCTTCGCGCCGCCGGAGAGCGACTCGTAGGGAACGGTTCGGCCCGACAGCGTGCGGCTGCAGATCCGCAACTCGCTGTCGATCTCGACCTCGAAGGTGTCGCCGAACACGATGCGGCCCAACCGCTCCACCTGATTACGGAACGGGTCGACGTAGCGCAGCCGGGTGGCGTCACGGTGCCGGGTCATCACCGAGCGCAGCAGTTGCGCGGCGCGCGCCCGCCGATGCACCCGAAGGTATTCCGCCTCGGCATGTTCGCGTTCGGTTTCGGCGGCGTCGAGCTGGCACTTGCGTCCCTCGGTGCCGTACACCTTCAGCTGCGCTGTCACCAAGCGCAGCGCGTCGGCGACCTCGTCGTGGCGATCGCTCAGCGCATCGACGCGCCGCAGCGCCTCATCGAGCGCGGCGGCGACGGTATCCGGTGCGCAGCGGGCCAGTTCGCCGCCCAGGTCCGCGACGAGCCCGGTGGCCCGGCGCGCCTTCTCCATATCGGCCTCGGCCTTGACGAGAAGTTCATCGTCGGTTGCGGTCGAACGCTGCTGCGCCAGCCGATCGCGTCCGACGGTCAACTCGGCGTAGCAGGCGGTGAGCTTCTCACGCGCGATGCAGGCCCGGGTTGCCTTCTCCCCCAGTCGTTTAGCCGCTGCCTCGGCCACCTTTCGGTGCGTCTCGCAGTCGGCGACAGCACGCCGGTGAGCGGCGGTCGCGGCGTCGAGTTCGCCGCGGGCGCTTGCCGGATCGCTGAGTCCTGCCGTGTCGTGCGGTGTTGCGACCCCCTCGTCGCGAAGCTCGGCGAGCCGGGCGCGGAGTGCGTCGACGTCGTCGTCGCCGATCAAGCCGTTGGCGGTCGCGGTCAATCGATCGCGAGTGCTCACCAGTTCCCGACGGCGTTGGTCGAGGACGCGCGCCTCGGCGACGTCGTCGACGCGGACAGCGGCCAGCGCGGTCGCCAGAACCTGTTGTGCGGCATCGAGCTTCGCCTGAGTGTCCGAAGCGGGTGCGCCCGGCACGACGCGCGCGGCCAGCACGCCCGGCACGTCGATCTCGGTCGGTGTGGTGGCGTTCGCCGACCAGGTGGCACCTGCCTCCAGCGTGACCGGTTCGCCGCCGACGCGCAGCTCGATGTCGGCGACTGCGACGACTTCGATGTGGGCCGACGCCAACTCGGCCTGCCCGCGTGGCGCGCTCGACGGCGGCGGCGGCCTCCTCGATACCCCGCATCGACGAGTCCGTGAGCGCTATCGATGCGAGCTCGTGATCGACCCGCTCCACTTCGGCCTGTGCGGCGTCGATCTTGGCGAGCCGGCTTGTCAGCCTGCCGGCCTCGTCCCGGTCGGAGAGCTGCGCGACGGCGCGGCGCGCGGCGTCGACGCGGTCCTGACTCATCTGTACGGCTGCGCGTGCCTCTTCGGCGGCCACCTCTGCAGCCTCCTGCACCTCCTGAGCGGTCAGCTCGTCCTCGTGGGCTTCTGCCGCAGCGGTTTCCAGTTCGGCGACCGTCGCTGTGCGCTCCTCGACCTCGGCCCGCAGCCTGCGCCGCTCGGTCAGCGCCGAGACGGAGGCCTCGAGCGTCGCATCGGCGGCCGTGGCGACCACCTCCGCCTGCTTGAGCTGTTGGGTCAGCGCGGCGACCTCTTCGGCGGCAGTTCGCGCAGTCGCCAGCTTCTTGGCCGCCTCCGCACGCTCGAGGGTGAGCCGCTCGAGCTCAGCGGTGAGCGTGGCGTGTGTCCGGACCGCGTCGTCGACCTCGGCGACCGCGGCCGCGCACCGGGCCACCTCGTCGTCGGCGTCCCTCATCCGCTTCGTCGCGGTGGCCCACTCGCCGGTCGGGCGGCCGGTCGGCGTGAAGTACCGCAGGTATTCGGCATCGATCCGGTCGATCAGCAGCGGCTCGGCGCCCGACAACTGGACCGCCTCACCGGCGGCGACGTCGAGCGCACGGGACAGCGCATCGCAGCCCGACAGGTCGACAGCCGCCGTCGACGCGGCCTGCAACACCCGCTGTGCCTGCCACAGCTGCACGTCGACGGTTTCGTCCACCATCGCGCGGACCCGGTCGTGTGCCTCGTCTCCGGTGAGCTGTTCGCGGCGAGGGGCCAGCACGGTCAGCTGTGTCTCGGCACGTTTGTGGAATCGCTTGCGATAGACGAATCGGTAAGGGCCCGTGCTGATCTCGGCGATGATCTCCGCACCAACGTCGGCGTGGGTCGGTTTGACCTGCTTGACTTCCTTCTTCGTCGACCGGTCCTTGGCCTCCATCAGCAGGTCCAGCGCCTCGATCATCGACGACTTGCCGATCTCGTTGGCCCCGCTGACGACCACCACACCGTGGTCGGGAAACTCGATCTCGCGATGGGTGATGCCGCGGTAATTGGTCAGGACCAGCCGGTGCAGCCTCATGCTATGCCCCTGTCGACCAGACGCAGCAGCAGTGACAGTGCCGCCCTGGCGTCGTCGGCGTCCTCGCCGTCGGAGCGTGCCGCGGCCACCAGTTCTTCGACGGCGGCGGCGGCGAAACCCCCGATGCCGAGGTCGTCGAACTCGCCGTCGGCCGGGATCACCGCGATCTCGGTCTGCCGCTCCCACAGGCCGAGCGCCGCGAAGAGCCGCGCGTACTTGTCCAGGCAGGCGTCGAGGACGGCCTTGTCGGTCACGGTCAGTGATCCGGTGAGCGCCAACCGAACGACGGTGCGCTCCTTGTCGGGCATCAGGTCGAGGTTGATGTCGAGGTCGGTGATATCGCGGCCGTCGTCCACCGAGTGGTGCAGTGTCACGAACCGCCACCGGCCCACCCGTCGCGCGTCGACACTCACCGGCCGGCTCCGGTCGTTCACGTCGACGTCGACCACCAGGACATGACCGGAGTCGGGCTCGATGTCGTCGTAATTGGTGACCTCAGGGGATCCGGAATACCAGATCCGCCCGGACGTCCCCACCTGCATGCGAGAGTGCTTGTCGCCCAACGCGACATAGTGCACCGCGCCGCGGGCGATGGCCGTTTCCAGCGCCGCAAGCTCGATCAGCGACGGCCTGTCCTTGTCGGGAACGAAGATGTCGACGGCACCGTGGCCGACCACGATGCGGGTGGTGCCGTCGGCGGGCAGGCCGTCGATCACACCGGCGACGAGGTCGGTGGTCGGCGCCTTCGACGTCCATGGTGCCGCCACGATTTCCAAGCCCGGGCGCACCTGGTGCACGCCGGGTCGGTCGAGAACCGTGACGTTGTCCGGGCATTCGGTGGTGAACAGTGCGCTTGTGTAGACCGACGACGCGTCGAGAGGGTCGTGGTTACCCGGCAGCAGGTAGACCGGAATGCCGATGGCCCGCATCGCCTCAAGCGACTGACTAACCACCCGGGGCGCCAGTTGGTTGTGTTCGAAGACGTCGCCGGCCACCACCACGAACTCCGCGCCCGCCTCGGCGGCCAGCGATCCGAGACCGGCCACAGCGTCGCGGCGGGCGGCCGAATACCGAGGCTGCGCCTCGCCGTTGAGGAAGTACCGGGTCATCCCGAGCTGCCAATCGGCGGTGTGCACGAAGCGCATCTCGACCCCTCCTTCCCTGCCGCTTCTTTGCTAGGTGTGGCGAGTGTAGGTCCGGACGCCGACAAGTCCCGGGACGTGCATCGGCATGCCCTACGGTGATGTGGTGACCGACCGGTACCGCACTCTGCTGCTGCTTCGGCACGCGAAGTCGGACTATCCGTCCGGGGTGGCCGATCACGACCGTCCCCTTGCCCCACGGGGGATGCGGGAGGCGGCACTGGCAGGCGACTGGCTGCGCGCCCATACCCCGGCTGTCGACGCGGTGCTGTGCTCCACCGCCGCCCGGACCCGCGAGACCCTGGCGCGAACCCGGATCGAGGCGCCGGTGAGCTACGTCGACCGGCTCTACGACGCCACTCCGAGCGCGATTATCGACGAAATCAACGCTGTCGATGCCGATGTCGAGACGCTGCTGGTGATCGGCCACGAGCCGGCGATGTCACAGGTGGCCCTGGGCCTCGCGACTCCGGATGGCAGCAACAAGATTGCGGCCGAACACATTTCGACGAAGTTCCCGACGTCGGCGATCGCGGTCCTGCGCACCGCCGAACCGTGGGACCAACTGGCGCTCAGCAGCGCCGCGCTGGTCACATTCCACGTGCCCCGCTAAGAGCTGGTGGCCAGCGTCAGCTCCATCAGCTTGATCGCCATCCCGCACGCGTCGATCCCCGGCTGCTGCGGATTGACCCACCACCCCACGACGCCGCCGGCGTCGCTGGCCACTCCGCACGCGCCGTTGGGATCGTTGGGGTGCATCACGATCGAAGGCACACCGGCGATCGCACGGCTCTCCACCTTGTACTGAAGCTGGTCGGCTGTCTTACGTTCGTTGTCCAGGCTGCCCTGCTCGAACCAGAACCGGGTGATGTCGATCAATCCGGCCGGATTGGCGGCTTGCCACCGGCACACCGCGCCGACGAAAGTGCTCTGGATGTCCAGCGGATCGGCCCCGACGGTCTTGGCCAGGATGTCCTCGGTGAGGACCTCGCACTCCTTGAGCAGGTTCGGGTACTGCTTCTCCGATTGGTCGTTACGGGGCACGTCGCCCGAGCCGGCCTTTGCGGCCGTTCCTTCGACCGTCCGCGAGCAACCCACGAGCATCGTCACCGCGGCCAGCACGGCGACGATTCCGGCGACGATTCTGCGCATTGAGCCCGTCATTTCGAGTTGACAATCGATTGCCGGGTCAATTCCTTGGCCACGTCACACGGATCCGGGAACGGTTTTTCCGAAAAGCTGATCGACCATTCGATGAAGTCGTCGTCGTACTGGATGCCGATCTCACACAGATTGCTGCCCAGCGTCGGGTCCTCGCCCATCGCGATGAAACCGTTGTGGCCCTCGATGTTGATGTCCTCGACGCTGGCGCGCGACAGCTCCTCGGTTTTGCGTTCGCGCCCGATCGGGCTGCCGCGGTACCAGGTGAACGAGAAATGCGGGCCGAGGATGCCGCCGCCGGCCAGCCACTGGCAGCCGACGGAGTTGCGGGCCGTGTTGACCAGTCCCGGCACGCGGGTCTGCTCGGCCATCGTCTCGTCCGTGATACCCCCGCACTGGGGGAAGAACGGACCGTGAGTGACGCCCTGAGCGGCCGGCGGGCTGGACGGCGCGCCGGGCGAATTCTGCTGGGAATCGGAGCATGCCGCCAACACCGGAATCACGGCTGCCGCTACCACGGCCAGCACCTTCGCGTTGCTGGGGATCACAGCGCACACTGTAGCGGCAGCCACCCAAGGTGATCCTGAGAGACACGCTGACCTGGCATTTCGGTGTTGAGCGGGGGGTGCCGGTCCGGCCGCAACCGAACAGGGCGGTGTGCGAAAGTTACTGGATGCTTCTGGCGCTGCTGCGGCAGTATGTGCGGCCATATCGCTGGCTGCTCACTGTCGTCGCGGTGCTTCAGGTGATCAGCACACTGGCTTCCCTGTACCTGCCCACGGTCAACGCGGCGATCATCGACGACGGCGTGGCCAAGGGCGACACCAATACCATCGTCGAACTCGGCGGCGTGATGCTCGCCGTCACCGGACTGCAGGTGCTGTGCGCGGTGGGGGCGGTGTACTTCGGGTCGCGTGCCGCGATGGGCTTCGGCCGCGACCTGCGGTCGGTGATCTTTCACCACGTGACCGGTTTCTCGGCCGTCGAGACGGCCCGCTTCGGGGCCCCGACGCTGCTCACCCGTACCACCAACGATGTCCAGCAGATCCAGCTCCTGGTGCAGTTGACCTGCACCATGCTGATCACCGCGCCGATCATGTCGATCGGTGGCATCTTCATGGCGGTGCACCAGGACGCCGGCCTGGCGTGGCTGCTCCTGGTCAGCGTTCCGGTGCTGGCGCTCGCCAACTACTGGATCGTGTCGCACCTGCTGCCGGTCTTCCGCAGCATGCAGCGCTTCATCGACGGCATCAACCGAGTGATGCGCGAACAGCTGTCCGGCATCCGGGTCATCCGCGCATTCGCGCGGGAGCCGTTCGAGCGCAACCGGTTCGCCGAAGCGAACCGCGCGCTGTCGGAGACCGCGCTCACCGCCGGCCGCTGGCAGGCGCTGATGCTGCCGGTGACCACGCTGGTGATCAACATCTCCAGCGTCGCGCTGATCTGGTTCGGCGGATTGCGCATCGACAGCGGAGAGATGCAGGTGGGTTCGCTCGTCGCCTTCCTGTCCTACTTCATGCAGATCCTGATGGCGGTCCTGCTGGCGACGTTCATCCTGATCATCGTGCCGCGGGCATCGGCGTGCGGCGAACGCATCACCGAGGTGCTGTCAACCGAGCCGGTGATCACCAGCCCGGCTAACCCCGTCCGGCCGCCGACCGTCGACGGTGCGATCACTCTGCGGAACGCCACATTCAGCTACCCCGGCGCGGACCGCCCTGTACTGCAGGATGTTTCGCTGACCGCAGCGCCGGGCACCACCACCGCCATCGTCGGCTCGACCGGGTCAGGCAAGTCGACGCTGGTGTCGCTGATCTGCCGAATGTATGACGTGACTTCGGGGTCCGTGCGTGTCGACGACATCGACGTACGCGACTACGACACCGAGCAGCTGTGGTCGGCGATCGGACTGGTGCCGCAACGCGGGTACCTGTTCTCGGGGACGGTCGCCGACAATCTGCGCTACGGCAAGGCCGATGCGACCGACGACGAGATGTGGGAGGCCCTGCGAGTGGCGTCCGCGGACGGCTTCGTGCGCGTCAACGCCGACGGTCTCGGCATGCGGGTCTCCCAGGGCGGCATCAACTTCTCGGGTGGACAGCGCCAGCGACTGGCGATCGCGCGCGCCGTCATCCGGCGCCCCGCCATCTACCTGTTCGACGACGCATTCTCGGCACTCGACGTGCACACCGACGGGCGTATCCGTTCGGCATTGGGCGAGGTGTCCGCGGAAGCGACCGTCGTCATTGTGGCCCAACGCATTTCGACGGTGGCCGGGGCCGATCAGATCATCGTCGTCGATGACGGAAGGGTGGTGGGCACCGGAACGCACGAGTCGCTGCTGGCCGACTGCCCCACCTACGCCGAGTTCGCCGATTCGCAGTCGATCGGCGCCGGAGTCGGAGGCAGGCCATGACAAGGCCGCTGGGACGTCCGATCCGAGGAATGGTGCAGGCGCCGACGGAGCGCTCCCGCGACTTCAAGGGCTCAGCGATCCGACTGGTCAAACGACTGACCCCGCAGCGCGGCCCGACCGCAGCCGTGATCCTGCTGGGCATCGGCGGCATTGCGATCGGCGTCGTCGGTCCGCGAATCCTCGGCCATGCCACCGATCTGCTGTTCAACGGTGTGATCGGTCGTGAGCTGCCCGCCGGGCTGACCAAGGAGCAGGCCATCGCGGCCGCCCGCGCGCGTGGCGACAACACGTTCGCCGACTTGTTGTCGGGTATGAACGTGGTACCGGGGCGCGGTGTGGACTTCGGCGCCGTCGGACGGACGCTCTTGCTTGCGTTGGCGCTGTATCTGGTTGCCGCGCTACTGGTCTGGATACAGGCCCGGCTGCTCAACGTGGTGATTCAGCGGACCATGGTCGCGCTGCGGTCAGACGTCGAGGACAAGCTGCATCGGCTGCCGCTGTCCTACTTCGACACCCGCCAGCGTGGGGAAATGCTCAGTCGGGTCACCAACGACGTCGACAATATTGCGACCTCGCTGTCGATGACGATCAGCCAGCTCCTCACTTCGCTGCTGACCGTGCTCGCCGTGTTGGTGATGATGCTGACGATCTCGCCGCTGCTGACGCTGCTCACGGTCGTCACGTTGCCGTTGTCGTTGTTCGTCACCCGCGAGATCGCGCGCCGCTCGCAGCGACTGTTCGTCGCGCAGTGGGCCAACACCGGGCGGCTCAACGCCCACATCGAGGAGACCTACAGCGGCTTCACCCTGGTCAAGACGTTCGGTCACCGGGCGCATGCCGAGGATCAGTTCCGCGAGTTCAACGAGGACGTCTATGAGGTCAGCCGCGGCGCGCAGTTCTTCTCCGGTCTGGTTGGACCCGCCACCACCTTCATCGGCAACCTCAGTTATGTCGCGGTGGCGGTCGTCGGTGGAATCCAGGTGGCGACCGGCCAGATCACCCTGGGCAGCATCCAGGCATTCATTCAATACGTGCGTCAGTTCAATCAGCCGCTGACCCAGGTCGCCGGCATGTACAACACCCTGCAGTCCGGGGTCGCCAGCGCCGAGCGGGTCTTCGATCTGCTCGACGCCGAGGAGGAAGCGCCCGAAAGGCCGGTGGCGTTGCCGTCGCCCGACGGGCAGCGCGGCCGCGTCGAGTTCGAGAACGTCAACTTCGCCTACCGACCCGGCACCCCGGTCATCGAGGACCTGTCGCTGGTTGCCGAGCCCGGCAGGACGATCGCGATCGTCGGGCCGACCGGTGCGGGCAAGACCACGCTGGTCAACCTGTTGATGCGGTTCTACGACGTGGACTCGGGGCGGATCCTCGTCGACGGCGTCGACATCGCGACGGTCAGCCGGGAATCGCTGCGATCGCGGATCGGAATGGTGCTGCAGGACACCTGGCTCTTCGGCGGCACGATCTACGACAACATCGCCTACGGCAGGCCCGGCGCCGACGAGGACGAGGTCGTCGAGGCGGCACGGGCGGCCTATGTCGACCGCTTCGTGCACACGCTGCCCGATGGATATGAGACAAGGGTGAGCGACGACGGCGGCAACATCAGCGCCGGAGAGAAACAGCTGATCACCATCGCCCGGGCGTTCCTAACCCGGCCGCAGCTGCTGATCCTCGACGAAGCGACCAGTTCGGTGGACACCCGGACCGAGCTGTTGATCCAGCACGCCATGGTCGAGCTCCGTCGGGACAGGACCAGCTTCATCATCGCCCACCGGCTTTCGACCATCCGGGACGCCGACCAGATCCTGGTGATGGAGGAGGGCAGGATCGTCGAACGGGGCAGCCACGCGGAGCTGCTGGCGCGGCGGGGCGAATATTGGGCGATGGCGCAGGCCTAGAGCGGTCAATCAAGCGGTCCGCTCAATGCCAATCGTCGGGCTCACCGGAAACCGTCGGGCACTATATCCAGATGAGTACCAAGACGGTGCACACGTTCTGCCGGTACTGCCTCGCATCGTGCGGCATCGAGGTCACGGTCGACGGCAACCGCGTCACGAAGATCTCCGCAGACAAGCAGAACCCCCACACGTGGCAGGACTTCTGCGCCAAAGGCAGGACCGCCAACCAGCTCGTCGAGCATCCGCGTCGAATTCTGAACCCCATGCGTCGCGTCGGCGACAGCTATGAAGAGACCACCTGGGACGAGGCCATCACCGACATCGCGGCTCGGATGAACACGCTGATCGACGCCGGCGGCCCCGATGCCGTTGGCATCTATTACGGAAATCCGTCGGGCTTCTCGTCGTCGAACATCATCTTCATGAACGGCTGGCTGGACGCTGTGGGCACCCAAAGCCGGTATTTCGTCGGCTCGGTCGACCAGAACGCGATGCACGTCGTCGCTACCGCGATGTACGGCTCGATGTTGATGGCGCCGGTGTCCGACATCGACAACTGCGATTACTTCGTGCTCGTCGGCACTAATCCCGCTGTCAGCGCCTGGAATTGGCTAGAGACGGTGCCAGGCGGGTGGCGGCGTGCGCTCGATCGACAGAAGCGTGGCGCGAAGATCGTCGTCGTCGACCCGTTGCGGACCGAAAGCGCCGAACACGCCGACGTGCACCTGGCGGTGCGGCCGGGACAGGACTGGGCCCTGTTGCTGGCCATGGTGAAGGTGATCCTCGACGAGGGTCTCGAGCACGACCAGGACTGCGCCGAACTCGCCACGGGTGTATCGGATTTGCGCACGCTCGTTGCCGATGCCGATCTCGACGATCTTTCATCTCGCTGCGATGTTCCTCGTGTGCAGATCGAACAGGCCGCACGTGACTTCGCGGGTGCACGCGGCGCGATGGTCGTCACCCGGACCGGGGTTTCGCTGCATCTCGCAGGGACCGTCGCCGAGTGGCTCGGCCACGTGCTCAACGTGATCACCGGTCGGATGGACCGTCCCGGCGGCCGGCGGTACGAGCCCGGATATGTCGATGCGTTGCGCCTCGCCGCCATGACGAAGACGAACCCGCACAAGAGTCGGGTGCTCGGCCGTGAGATGGTCGCGGGCGCGCACGCGCTCAGTGAGTTACCCGACGAGATAACCACTCAGGGGCCGGGCCAGATCCGCGCGATGGTGATCAACTGCGGCAACCCGGTGGTGTCCGGACCCGACGGAAGCAAGCTCGACAAGGCCCTGGCACAACTGGAACTGCTGGTAGCCATTGACTTCGTGCAACGCGAGAGCCACCGGCACGCGGACTGGCTGTTGCCCGCAGTGCATTGGCTGGAACGCGAAGACCTGCTGGCATTCACGAGCAACATGCACGACGAGCCGTATGTGCAGTACGGGGCCAAAGCCATCGAGCCACCGCCCGGCGCACGTCAGGAGTGGCGCATTTTCGTCGACCTCGCGATTGCCATGAAAAAGCCGCTGTTCGGCGCGAAGGGTGTCAACGGTTTCATCAAGGCCACCCGGCGTGTCGCACGCCTCACCCGGAGGCCGCGCCTGGAGTTCGGGCCGCATTGGATCGACCGGCTTGTGGTGGCGACGGGACGAAAGTTCAACGGCCGCAGGCTCAAATGGCGCGACATTATGGCGCACCCGCATGGCTGGGTATTGGGACCGCGGGAGTTCGGTCACTTCAAAGACGCGCTGAGAACGGATGACAAGAAGGTGCACGCCGCGCCGCCGGAGTTCGTCGAACGGGCGCGTGAGCTGCTCGCCGAACCGAAGCCGACGGCGCCGGACGGCTATCCGTTCCAGCTGGCGAACCGCCGCAACCGGCACTCGATGAACTCCTGGCTCAACGAGCTTCCCGGTCTGCACCCTTCCGGCAAGAAGAACGAGGTCGTGATCAATCCGGACGACGCGGCGGAGCTGGGTGTCGGTGACGGCGACCGCGTGCGGGTGTTCTCTTCTGTCGGCGAAATCGAACTCTCGGCGGCGGTCAACGGGCGCCCCCGGCGCGGTGTGGTCATCGTCGACCACGGCTGGGGCTCAAGGATTTTCGATCCGCGCGGCGGCGGCGCACCAGAGTCATTCGGCGCGAACCGCAACCTGCTCGTCGACGGCGGCCAGGTGGACCCGCTGTCTCAGACCTCGGCGTTGAGCTCGTCGTACGTGGGCGTCGAACGCGTCGGTTGACTGCCTAGACCTGCGGGCCCTCGGACCTGAGATCGTCAACGTTGCGCATCGCGTCGCGCAGCTTGGTCAGCCACTCCTCTGTGTGCTCGCCGACCAGCTTGACCGACCACGCCAGCGCGTCGGAGCGCGACCGCGCGACCCCGGCGTCGACGAGGGTGTCGAGGACTTGGCGCTCCGGCTGTCGCAGCCGCGTCATCACCGGAACCGCGATGTGGGTGAACAGGATTCGCTCCGGGGATTCCGGGCTGCCGACATCGACACCCCAGGACACCTTGCGGCCATACTTGTCCTGCGCCTCGTCGGCGATGCGCATGCGCTCCGGCCGGGTTTCCTCGCGGAAGCGCGAGACGCGGCCCGACGCGCGGGCTTCACTCTGCTCGCCCTCGGGCTCCGGTAGCCGGCCGATGACGGTGATCTCTTCGCGGTCGACCACGACCGTCGGGTCGCCGTCGAACCAGTCCGGCAGGCGGCCTGCGAACCACTCTGCGGCGTCGGTGGCGTCTGGTTGCTGGGCCTGTTGCCAGCCGCCGGGGCGGCCCGACCGTCGGCCATGTATGTGATGTTGCCTCATGATTACATAATTACATTGTTACAAGACTGATGGGACGCATTTCACCCGAAGCGAACAGCAGATGTCCCGTTGACTGCTAGTTGCGCTTCATCAGGACCGCGGCTGCCCCACCGAGCAACATCCCGACGAGCAAAAGCGCCGCCCAGCCGGCACCGAACAACCACCACACGGCGGCCAGCATCACGATCGCAGGCGAGACCGCGAATAGCACCATGCTGGGGTGCTGCTTGATGACCGCGGCGGCGCTCTGCGCCCGCACCCGGTCGATTTCCTTTGCCATGTCACAAGCATGCCAGCGCTGTGTGCACCACGGCACAGTGTCGACGAACCCAAATCAGAATTCGAGCTGCTGCGCGTGCTCTGTGAACCGTCCAGGGCGGGCAGGGGCCGTGCAGGTGTCGTTCTACGGACAGCGATTCGTGATCGAGCAGCCGTCGGAAGGCGTGCAGGTCACCGCGACCCAGTAGTCACAGCTCCAGCTGCACTGTCACCGGGCCGTCGTTGACGAGTTCGACCTGCATGTGTGCGCCGAACACGCCGGTCTCGACGCAGGCGCCCAACTTGCGCAGAGCATCTGCGAAAGCCGTCACCAGTGGTTCGGCAACCGCGCCCGGTGCGGCGGCGTTCCAGGTCGGTCGCCTGCCCTTCGCGGTGTTGGCATACAGGGTGAATTGGCTGACGACCAGGATCGGTGCGTTGACATCGGCCGCCGATTTCTCGTCGTTGAGAATGCGCAGCTGCCATAGCTTTTCAGCGAGCCGCTGTGCCTTCGTCACGTCGTCGTCGTGGGTGACACCGACCAGGGCGAGCAGCCCTTGACCATCCGGGCGGATGGCGCCGACCGTTTCGCCCTCGACCTGCGCCGACGCCGACGAGACCCGCTGCACGAGAATGCGCACGGCGACGACGCTACAGCGTCGCCAGGATGCCCTTCATTGTGTCGATCTCCTGCTGCTGGGTGGTAGCGATCGAGCGCGCCAATTCGACGGCCGGTGGAAAGTGACCGTTCACGATCTCGGTCTGCGCCATCGCGATCGCGCCCTCGTGGTGGGTGATCATGCCGGTCAGGAACAGCCTGCTGGCCTCGACGCCGGTGGCGTTCTTCAACGCAGTCATCTGCTCTGCAGACATCATTCCCATTGTGTCGCCGGACGTCCCACCCATGTCGTGGCCGCTGTGGTCTTCACCGGGAGCCATCGACGGCATCGGCGGATTGCCCCACTGGCTCAGCCAGTCCTGCATCTGCTTGATCTCGGGGCGCTGCGCCTCCTTGATCTTGGTGGCCAGGTCGGTGACCCGTGGATCGATCCTCTGCTTGGCGAGAAGGACGTCGCTCATCTCGATCGCCTGCTGGTGATGCGGGACCATCTGCTGGGCGAAGGAGACGTCCGTGTCGGTGTGGTCCTGCTCGCTCGGCGCCGCCGTCGCGGAAGCCGACGAGCTGTGTTCGGCGGGGTGCTGCGTGCCGGAGTCGCTGTTGCCGCAGCCAGCCGAGATCACAAGTGCCGTCACCGCGCCTGCGCCGATCATGATCGTTCGTTTCTCCATGACGTGCCAGTACCTTTCCTCGCCGCTCCTACACCTTTTACCTATACCCCCTATGGGTATAGCATGGCAACCATGACCGTCGCCAATGGCACCGACCGGCGCGAGCTGACGTTCGCGGTCGGCGGGATGTCGTGTGCATCGTGCGCGGCCCGAGTCGAGAAGATGCTCAACCGGGTCGACGGCGTCGTCGCCACGGTCAACTTCGCCACCGAGCAGGCCACGGTCGACTACCCCGACACCGTCACCCACCAGGACCTGGTCGCCGTGGTCCAAGACACCGGATACACCGCGACGTTACCCGCTGACGTCGAAGCGTCAGCGACACCCGATGAGCCCAACGAGGCCACGTCGTGGCGACGACGACTGTCGATCTCGGCGGCTCTCAGCGTGCCGGTCGTTCTGCTCTCGATGGTTCCCGCGCTGCAATTCGACTCCTGGCAATGGTTGGCTCTCGCGCTTGCCTCCCCCGTGGCGGTGTGGGGTGCGTGGCCATTTCACCGCGCGGCGCTCGCCAACCTGCGGCGCCGCGCCGCGACGATGGACACACTCATCTCGGTCGGCGTGACCGCGGCCTACCTGTGGTCGGTGTGGGCGCTTCTCTATGGCGACGCCGGGTCTCACCTCTATCTCGAGGTTGCCACCGCCGTCACGACCTTCATCCTCGCCGGAAGGTATTTCGAGGCCCGCGCCAAGCGCCGAGCCGGCGCGGCGCTGCACGCACTGCTCGACATGGGCGCGAATGACGTCTGCGTCCTTCGTGATGGTTCCCGCGAGATCCGCATTCCCATAGACGAACTCGCGGTCGGTGACACCTTCGTAGCTCGGCCCGGCGAGAAGATTCCCACCGACGGTGTCGTGGTATCCGGCATGTCGGCGGTGGATGCGTCGATGCTCACCGGCGAACCCGTGCCGATTGAGGTGGGTCCGGGCGACAGCGTCAGCGGCGCGACCGTCAACACCGGTGGGCGGCTGCAGGTCCGCGCAACCCGCGTCGGGTCCGACACGCAACTCGCCCAGATTGCCCGGCTCGTCACCGAAGCCCAGACCGGCAAGGCCGACGCGCAGCGCCTTGCCGATAGGGTCTCGGCCATTTTCGTGCCGATCGTCATCGGACTGGCGCTGCTGACGCTGACCGCATGGTTACTGGTGGGCACGTCGGCGACCGATGCATTCACCGCGGCCGTCGCCGTACTGATCATCGCCTGCCCGTGCGCGCTCGGGCTGGCTACTCCGACCGCCCTGCTGGTCGGGACCGGGCGAGGCGCCCAGTTGGGAATCCTGATCAAGGGCCCGCAGATTTTGGAGTCGACACGGCGCATCGACACCATCGTGCTCGACAAGACCGGCACGGTGACCACCGGCCAGATGGCGGTCACATCCGTGCACGCAATGGATGACGCATCCGGCGCCGAAATGCTCTGGCTGGCAGGCGCTCTCGAAGACTCGTCGGAACACCCGATCGGACGCGCCATCGCCAACCGTGCCGCGGAGGCGGGCCCGCTGCCGCCGGTGACGAACTTCGAAAGCCACGGAGGCAGAGGCGTTACCGGCGTCGTCGAGGAACGCCGCGTGGTCGCCGGACGCTGCAGCTGGCTACGTGACGAGTGGGCGATGGCGGTACCCGCCAGGCTTCGCGAGGTGGCCGAACATGCCGAGGCCGACGGCAAGACCGCGATCTGGCTGGCGGTCGACGGCCGAATCCGCGCCGTCATCGTCGTCTGCGACTCCATCAAGGAAACGTCGCATGCCGCCGTCGCCGAACTGCGCGAACTCGGCCTCACACCCGTCCTGCTGACCGGCGACAACCTGCGCGCCGCGCAGGCGGTCGCACGGCAGCTCGACATCGACGAAGTGATCGCCGAGGTGTTGCCCGCCGAAAAGGTCGACCACATCAAGCGATTGCAGGGCGAAGGCAAGGTAGTGGCGATGGTCGGCGACGGGGTCAACGACGCCGCGGCGCTCGCGCAGGCCGATCTCGGCCTGGCGATGGGCACCGGCACCGACGTTGCCATCGAGGCATCCGACCTCACCCTGGTGCGCGGCGATCTGCGCGCGGCGCCCGACGCCATCCGCCTTTCCCGGGCGACACTGCGCACCATCAAGGGCAACCTTTTCTGGGCGTTCGCCTACAACGTCGCGGCGCTACCATTGGCGGCTCTGGGTCTGCTCAATCCGGTGATCGCCGGTGCCGCAATGGCGTTCAGCTCGGTGTTCGTCGTAAGCAACAGCCTACGGCTGCGCCGGTTCACGCCGTCGCAGCACGCCGCACACGGAAAAGCTTTACGTCGCCGCTGACTCCCTTGAGACGTCGCGCACCGATCGGCGACCACTCGTAGTCACCCGCGTTGCCGATGGCGTCCCTTGTCGACTCGGCGACAAGCACCGTCCCGGGCTGCGCCGCTGCGGTGACACGGCTTGCCACGTTGACGGGACTGCCGAACCAGTCACCAGCCCGGCTGACGGCCCAGCCGGATGCGACGCCAATTCTGACGCGGGGCAGCTCATTTGCGGCGATTGCGTTTACGAGGTCCAGCACCGCGTTGACCAGCGGCACCGGGTCGGAGCAGACCAGCATCACCGCATCGCCGATCGATTTGACGAACCGTACCGGCGCGGGTGACACATCGTGAGCCAGCTCAGCGAGTCGATTGGCAACGCGCTCAAGGTCTTCCGGCGGAATGGCCTCACCCAGTCTGGTGAATCCCGTGAGGTCTGCAAAGCACACCGTCATCCGGCGAGCACCGGGAAGTATTCCGGCGGCCCGTTCGGCCGCGGTTACTGCTTCGGTCTCGAACGTACGCCGTAGCTCGAGTCGCAGCAGGGCCTCCATCATCGGCCCGAACGTCGGCGCCGCGCGCAGCGCCAACGCCTCTATCGCCTCGGCGACCTCGATCTCGGTCGCCCCTGGCTTCAAAATCGTCTTCAGCGCCGCTTCACGCATCACCGCAGCCGCATGACCAAGGCTTTCCTTCATCACGCGCAGGACTGCGACCACATCCTCGGGATCGATACCCAGGTCGAGGATGATCCTGGCTTGGGCGGCGGCCTCACCGTCCGCGCGCGACAGGTTCGGTGCGTCGGGATCTACGATCCGAGGGAGACCGATCGCACAATGGATCCGTCGCAGGAACTCCAGATCGATTCCCGTCGACTGACATATCTCGCGCGCGGAGACGTACTCGCCGTGGTCGCCGATCACCCGGCTGGCGGGCAGGTTCAGGGGTGCTCCGACGGAGTCTCGAATGTGGTCAATGCCGAAACCCCGGTCGAGCAGCCAGGCGATCAGGTCGATGCGCTCTTGTCGCGCGTCGCCTTCCAGACCGTTGAGCAGACCCAACGCCTCGAAGTCGGCGTCAGCCGCCATGTTGTCAACGTACTATTCCTGGCCTGCAGCACGGGCCCGAAACAACTTCACCTCACCCTTGATCCCCTTGAGGTGCCGGGCAGCGGCGGAGGACCAGGTGAAGTCGTCGGCATCGCCGATCGCGTCGCGCACCGACTCGGCGACCAATACCGCTCCGGGCCTGGCCGCCGCGGTCACTCGACTCGCCAGGTTCACCGGGCTGCCGTACCAGTCGCCCGCCCGGCGGACGGCACTGCCCGCGGCCAGTCCGACACGCAGCTGGGGTAGATCGTCCTTCTCCGCGGCGGCCAGCAGCTCGAGCGCCGCCCGCAGCAACGCCGCCGCGTCGGTGCTGACGAACATCACCGCGTCGCCGATCGTCTTGATGAAGTGCACGGGCGCCGACGCGACGTCGCGCGCAAGGCCGGACAATCGGTTGGCGAGGCTCTCCAACTCCTCCGGCGGCACCGCCTCACCCAGCCGCGTGAAGCCGACAAGGTCGGCGAAGCACACCGTCACCTCACGAGCGCCGGGCAGCTTGCCGGCCGCGCGCTCGGCGACGCTGACCGCCTCCGTCTCGAGGCCATGACGCAGCTGCAGCCGCAGCACGTCCTCGGCCATCGGTCCGAGCAACGGTGAAACATGTTGCACCAGTTCGCCATAGGCCTTGGCGATCTGGAGTTCTGTCGCGCCGGGTTCGATCACCGCTTCGAGAACAACTTGCCGCATCACCTCGGCGGTCTGTGCCATACCCTGGCCGAGCACGCGCGCGACGGCGATGACCTGTTCGCGCGTGAAGCCCGCGTTGACGAAGACCCGTGCGCGCGCGGCGGCCTCGGCGTCGGCCCGCAGATGCACCGGCGCGTCCGGATCGTCGATACGCGGGAGACCGAGCGCCCGCTGGAAGGCCTCCAGCAGCTCCACGTCGATGCCGGTGTCCTCGCAGATCTGCCGCGCCGATATGTAGACGCCGTCGTCCCCGACCACGCGGCCGGCCGGCATCAACATCGGCGCGAACTCGGACCGGATGTGTTCGACGGTGAAGCCCTCACCGAGCAGCCATTCGATCAACTCGGCACGTTCGGCCCGTACCACCCCTTCGAGACCGTCGAGCAGTCCTGAAGCCTCGATAGCGTCCATATCGGAGTCGTCGGCCACCGCCTCAACGTATACCTGTTCTCATGCCGGGACCGCTGCTGCAGGGCTTGCCGCCGATCGTGGATGACAACGCACGCGTGCTGATTCTCGGCAATATGCCCAGCGTGATGTCGCTTGCCACGCAGCAGTATTACGCCAATCCGCGGAATGGATTCTGGCGCATCACCGGCGAAATCTTCGGATTCGACGCGTCCGAAGCCTACGAGGTCCGCGTCAGTGCGCTGTGCGCGTCTGGCGTCGCGGTGTGGGACGTGCTACGGCTCTGCCGACGAGTTGGCAGCCTTGATTCGGCGATCGAGCTGAACAGCATGGTGGCCAATGACTTCGAGTCGTTTTTAGATGCACATCCCGCGATCGAGCGAGTGTTCTTCAACGGCGCCGCGGCGGAAAAGAACTACGGCCGCCTTGCCGGCGTTGACCGGCCGCTGCGCTACCGGCGGGTCCCGTCGACGAGCCCGGCCCAAACCATGCGGTACATCGACAAGCTCGGCGCCTGGCGGGAGGCGATGGGCTAAGCCCCGGCGGGCGGTGCTGCGCCCATGGGCGTGCCTTCTCGATCTGCGCACCGAGCGACAGCAGGGTCGCCTCGTCGAATGGCCTGCCCACCATCTGGATTGACGTCGGTATGCCGTCACCGTCGAGGCCCCACGGGACGATCGCCGCAGGCTGTCCCGTCACGTTGAACAGCGCCTGGAAAGGAACGCGCGCGGCCACCATGAGAAGAGTCGATATGGCGCCCCGCCGTTGATACTCACCTATGCGTGAGGGTCCGGTCGCTGTGCCCGGGGTGACGACCACGTCGACGTCGTCGAAGATCGACTGGATCCGTTCGGCGACTTGGCTTTCCGATGCACGGATGGCGGCTATCCGCCGGTCTGAGAACAAGCCGCCAATGCGGGCGAACTCGCGCGTCCTGCGCTCCAGCCGTTCCGGATGGGGCAATGTCTGCACGTCATCGTAGGCGCCCCGGAAGTAGCGCGGCAGTGCCTGCCCGACGATCGCCGAGGTCGGGTAGTCGGGATCTCGCTCGACGACTTCGTGTCCGAGCTCACGCAGCAGTTCACCCGCTTCACGGACCGCCGCCCGCTGCGCGCGGCCGATGCGTGCCACCAGCAGGGGCGGCAGCTTTGTGCTGACAGCAATCCGTAGCCGACCTGGTGGGCGGCCGGCGGCAGCGACGAAGCCACCGTCTGGCGCGGGCATCGTCGTAGTGACGTCGAGGAACAGCGCGGCGTCCTCGACGGTCCTTGCCATCGGCCCGTTCACACTCAACCCGTTCCACGCGCCGTCGTGCGGTGCCAGAGGCACTCGGTCGCGCTGCGGTTTGATCCCGAACAGGCCGCACCATGTCGACGGGATGCGGATCGAGCCCATGCCGTCAGAACCGAGAGCCATCGACGCAAGGCCGGCGGCGACCGCCGCGCCGCTTCCGCCGCTACTTCCCCCAGGCGCATAGTCGGTGTTCCACGGATTGCGTGTCGCGCCGAAGGCAACGGTCTCCGTGAAGGACCACAGCATCATCTCCGGAACCGCGGTCTTGCCGACGATGACCGCGCCTGCCGCGCGAAGCCGACGCACCACCTCGGCGTCGTCGGTCTTGGCGGGCCCGTGGGCGGCGGTGCCGTATGTCGTCACCTCGCCGGCGACGTCGACGTCGTCCTTGATCGCGATCGGCACGCCGAGCAGCGGCAGCCGCTCACCCGCGTCGAGCCGGGCCTGCGCCGCGGCCGCATCCCGCCGCGCGGCGTCGGTCAGCACGACGCGGTAGGCGCGCAGGTCGCGGTCCAGCCGGGAGATCCGATCCAGATACAGCTCAAGCAGTGCGGGCGCAGATATCCTGGCCGCCGCGAGCAGCCTGGCCTGTTCCGCGGCGCCGGCGAAGGCGAGGTCGGTGGGGTCCACTCGCGGCAGCGTAACCGGCCTCCGCTAGCCGCCGTGGACGTTGGCGTATTCGCCTGGTGTATTGCCCAGCATCGACCGGAAGTCGTTGATGAAATGCGCCTGGTCGTACCAGCCGAGGCGGACTGCCAGGTCGGCGAAGTCGACTCCCGGGTGGCTCTCGATCTCCAACGCTGCCTGCTGTAGCCGGTACCGGCACAACACCCACTTGACCGGCACACCGACGTAGCGTCGGAAGACTCGCTGTGTGGTGCACGCACTCCACGGCGAAAGCTGCATCACCTGCTCGACCCGGTGCAGCCGAGCGTCGTCACGCATCCGGTCGACGAGTGTGGCCAGTGATGTGTACGTGGGGTCGGCTTCGCCGGCGTATGCGGCTATCGCGTCGTCGAGTCCGACTGCCGCCGACTCGACATCGTCCTCGAGATGTATTGATGCGACGAATAATTCGTCGTCGATGGGCTCGATCCGCGCCGTCAGCACGGCGGCGTCCCGCTGAAACCGCGCCGTGAAGCCGCCCGGCCGGAACCGCGCGCCCACGACTGCGCCGTGCTCGCTGATCGTGGTGCGAAAGACCCGTTCGACCACACCGTGCACGAGCGTGTTCGGAAGCGAAAACCCATGGCGCGGGCCGTCACTCCCCCATTCATGGGTGATGTGCAGCGACGGGAAGGTGATCACCGTGCTGTCGACCGATTCTTGATCGCGGAGGTTCCAGCTGACCGACCAGAAGTGCTCGACGAAGCGGCCCGCGGCAATCGACGGCGCCCACCGGTTGAGGTCGAACAACGATACCGACTTGCCCGGCCGACCACGCCGCGCAGTGGAGGCTGGATTTCGTCTTGCTCAACGCCCACGCATTCCAGGTTACGAAGGAGCTTCATTTCGTGGGGAAAACCGATGTCCCACCGGGTCGCCTGCCCTAGCGTCTGTCCGTATGTCATGGGCAATCTCACCGACCAGGTCCTGGTCGGTTGACACGACTGCGAACCTGCGGTGCATCGGCGCGACGGACGCCACCGGGCTAGCCCAGCTTTAATTTGGCGACAAAAAGAGGGCACCCGGTTTCAGGCGCCCTCTTTAGATGTATTCGTCAGCGGCTCTGGTGAACGTTCATGTCGACGTGCGGCACGCTCACGGTCGGCTGGATGTCGTGAATCCAGTTGTTGTGGGTGACGTCGGCCTGGGCCGGAGCGGCGAAGCCGAGAATCGCGGCCGCGAGGCCGGAGGCGGCGATCG
Source organism: uncultured Actinomycetota bacterium (assembly GCA_963804905.1). Classification (GTDB taxonomy): domain Bacteria; phylum Actinomycetota; class Actinomycetes; order Mycobacteriales; family Mycobacteriaceae; genus Mycobacterium. The sequence goes on from CAWDSB010000018.1 coordinate 78,139, forward strand.
AAGCGAATCCGAACTTCTTCATTTTGGTGCCTTCTTCGTTTGCTTGGGGCTCTTTTTCGCGCCCTTCGAACTCATGAACACGGAGGTCAGACGGTTAATTCCGGTGGCAGAAATTGATCGACGGTTGGCAGGAATCGCCATCGAATACGATTCGCAGATGGCCAAACTCGAGTTGTCCCGCAGCCTGTCGATGACACCGGAAGACGCGTGGATGCATGTGTCCGACTTCGCGACGCTGGGTGATTGGCTCAAGATGCACCAGGGCTGGCGTGGTGAGCTGCCCGACGAACTCGAAGTCGGCACGACGCTGGTCGGCGTCGCGGGCGTCAAGGGGATGCGCAACCGGGTCACCTGGACAGTGAAAGAGCTGGACGCCCCGAAGCTGTTGGCGGTGACCGGCGAGGGCGTCGGCGGCACCAAATACGGCCTGCAGATGGTCGTCAAACCGACTGATTCGGGATGCGACTTCACCGTCAAGATCGACCTCGGCGGCAGGCCGTTGTTCGGGCCCATCGGCGCGACCGCCGTTCGGTTGGTCAAGGGCGACATCGAGCGCTCGATCGAGCGGTTCGAGGAGCTCTACGGCTGAGAGCCACCCCGGCTGGCGCGTAATTCCAATCCTTCACCGGGCCCGGTGAATCAAGCTGGCGGACATGAGTGTCAATCCAATCCCGGAGGGCTACACCAGCCTGACCCCCTTCCTGTGCATCGACGGCGCCTCGGCCGCGATCGACTTCTACGTATCGGTATTCGGCGCCAAGCTCGTCGACGGATGGACGGCCCCGGTGGCACCGTTGCCCATGCCGAGCTCGACTTCGGCGACGGCCGCCTGCAGCTGTCCGACCCGCAGGAGGCCTACCAGATCGCCGCGGTCGACCCCAGTGCGTTCGCAACGCACTCGGTAGCGCTTTACTGCGAGGACGTCGACGACGTCGTCGCACGCGCCGAGAAGGCAGGCGCCACCATCCGCGAATCGGCCCAGACCTTCGTCACGGGCGACCGGTTCGCGTCAGTGCTCGATCCATTCGGGCAGCGCTGGACGGTGATGACCCGCGTCGAGGACGTCTCCCCCGAAGAGCGTGACCGCCGCATGGCGGAGTGGGCGAAGGTGAACGCCTGACCCACCCGGTCAGGCCTGAGCCTGACCGAGGGTGACCTGCACGGTCTCAGGGGAACCGGACGCGTCCATGTACGTCAGGGTCACATGGTCTCCGGGTGCCTTCGAGCGCACCGCAGCGACTAGGGCGTCGGCGCCGTCGATCGCGCGGTCGTCGACCTTGGTGATCACCACGCCGCTGGGCAATCCCGCAGCCGCCGCCGGACCGTCAGCGGCCACGGCAGCGACCGCCGCCCCGTGCGCGGTTCGATCGTTGCCGAGTTGGACCCCCAGCGAGGCATGCGTAGCTGTACCGGTCGAAACCAATTCATCGGCGATGCGCTTGGCCTGATCCGCAGGGATCGCGAAGCCCAGCCCGATCGAGCCACTCTGCGCGCCGGGAGAATCCTGCCCGCCGCCGCCCATCGACGCGATCGCCGAGTTCACACCAACCAGCTCGCCGTTCATGTTCACCAACGCACCGCCGGAGTTACCCGGGTTGATCGCAGCGTCGGTCTGGATCGCATTCATCACCGAATGCTGGCCGGTGCCCTCGTCGCCAGTGGCAACCGGACGGTCCAGCGCGCTGACGATGCCTGTCGTCACGGTGCCCTGCAGCCCGAGCGGCGAACCGATCGCCACAACATTCTGGCCGACCTTCAGGTCCTTCGAGGACCCCAGTGTGATCGGGGTCAACCCCGAAACACCTTGGGCCTGAACAACAGCGATGTCATCGGCGGGATCGGTACCCACGACTTTGAACGGCACCGTACGGCCGTCGGAAAAGGTCGCCGTGGCCTGCGCGTCCTGACCCGGCAATTCCCGGCCGCCGGGCAAGACCTGATCGTCCAGCCCACCTAGTGCACTCGGTGCGTCCTGGCCGTCAGCAGGGCCGCTTACCGCGGCAACGACATGGTTGTTGGTCAGGATCAGTCCATCGGAGCTCAGCACGATGCCGGATCCTTCTTCGCTGCCCTGTCCCATGTCGATCTGTAGCTTCACCACGCTGGGCACCACCTTCGAGGCGACCTGCTCAACCGAGCCCTGCGGTGGCGCTGCGACGGGCTGGGCGGGGGCCGACACGGCCGGTGCGGCGGCCTGCGGGGCCGCCGGCCGGTCTTGATGGGTCGCCATGACCGCCGCACCGACACCTCCGGACACCACGGCGACGCTCGCGGCCCCGATCATGACGACGCCGGCTCGAGAACGTTTCCGCACATCTCGAGAACGTTTCCGCACCTGAGGAATCGGTGTCGTCGGCGTCGAGTCGTCCTGATGCATATGGCCGTAGGGACCGTAGGGCGGCTGAGGCGACTGAGTTGCGTAGCGCCAGTCGTAGGGCTGGTGATACAGGCCCTGCGGCGCATGATTCGAATAGTGTTGGCCTACAGGCTGGTTCGGATTTGATGGACGACCGGACTGACGCCGCGAATCTCGCGGTTTTCTCTTCATGGAGTTTGTTCTTCCCTCTATATCGGGTAGCAAAGTTGTTAGCCAAACTGTGCACTAGCCGACTGAGACTGGACTGAGAGGAACATCTATACAGTCCAAGACTTTTGACTAATTCCCCCATTTCGTTCTGTGAGCTGGACTACCACACTTTCGCCGAGAGCAAAAATGTGGCTCGATTCTGCGACCCGAGATGGTTTGGCACTGACCACCATGGTCTCGAGGTCGGCGGCTAGCCTGGCGGGATGTCTTGTGTGTTCTGCGCCGTCGTCGCCGGGGAGGCCCCTGGCATCCGCATCTACGAGGACGACGATTACCTGGCCATTCTCGACATCCGTCCGTTCACCCGCGGCCACACGCTCGTCATCCCCAAGCGCCATACCGTCGACCTGACCGACACCCCGCCGGAGACCTGCGCCGACCTGGTTCGCATCGGGCAGCGCATCGCGAGGGCGGCACGTCGATCCGGGCTGCACGCCGACGGCAACAACGTCGTCATCAACGACGGCAAGGCGGCGTTTCAGAGCGTGTTCCACCTCCACCTGCACGTCCTGCCGCGCCGCGACGGCGACAAGCTGTCGTTCGCCAAGGGCATGCTGCTGCGTCGCGACCCCGACCGTGAAGAGACCGGCCGGATCCTGCGGGAGGCGCTGGCCGAACTCGACACCGCTCAACAGGACTGACTGGCATGGCCTCCCCCGCCGAGAAGGCATTCGGCACAGTCCTGCGGTTGCACGACACCGTCTATCAGGCGACCAACGGCTGGATAGGCCACCGGTTGATGTTGCTTCCCAGCCTGCTGTTGCACACCGTCGGCGCCAAGACCGGAAAGGCGCGCACCACATCGCTGACCTACGCGCGAGACGGTGACGACTACCTGGTGGTGGCGTCCAACGGCGGCTCCCCGCGGGCGCCTGGCTGGTATCACAACTTGAAGGCGCAGCCGGATATCGAAATTAACGTCGGCCCAAGGCGTTTCGGGGTGACGGCACGGCCGGTGCTGCCCGGCGACCCAGACCGCGACCGGCTGTGGAAGATCGTCACGAAGTACAACAAGTCCTACGACCAGTACCAGAAGAGGACCAGGCGTCCTCTTCCGGTCGTCGTGCTGACGCCGAAAGCCTGATCGATGCCCGGACCGACAGCACTTCGAGCGCGGGTCACCAGCTTCGGCGGCCCCGAGGTACTGACGCTCGAACGGTTCACCCCGCCGGAGCGCCCTCGTCGCAAGGTGCGGGTGCGGGTGACCCATGCATCGGTCGGTTCCACCGATGCGATGGCGCGCGCAGGCGACTACCTATTACAGCCGCGGCCCGGCTTCGTGCCCGGCTATGACTTCGTCGGCGTGCTCGAAACCACGGATGCCGCAGCGGAGAGACGGGGACTGCTACCAGGCACACGCGTCACCGGATGCCTGGCGCGGATGGGTGGTTATACGAGCCAACTCGACGTCCCGTCGGCACGCCTGGTAGCGGTGCCGGACGGGCTCGACTCGGCACACGCGGCCGCGCTGCCGCTGGACCTGGTGACCGCGGCCTTGGCGGTCGACCTTGCCGATCCACCCAGCGGTGCAACGATTTTCGTGCAAGGAGTTTCGGGCGCCGTCGGTGCTTTGATAACCCAGTCCGTGACCGCCGACGGGATGCGGGTGATCGGCACCGCGTCGGACCGCACACGGGGCCTCGCCGAATCGCTGGGCGCCGACGTGGTGGACTATCGAGATCCGACCTGGCCGCAACATGTTCGGAAGCTGGTGCCCGAGGGCACCGACGCCGCCGTCGACCACACCGGCGGCCCATTGGTGCGGAGCGTGGTCAACCGCAAAGGGACGGTGGTGCGCACCGCGTGGAGCGGGCGCTCCGGACACGGACGCTCCGACGCCGCACTAGGCGGGCTCGTCGCGAACATCCGCCGGTACGCGCATCCACGCGAACGACTGTGCTCGGTGCCCCTAGTAGTCGCGCTGCAGCCGGGTAAGTACCGGAAGTTCCTGTACGACCAGTTGAACCGCGTCGCCGACGGCGGTCTTCGCGGCCCGACCGTCACGACTGTCCCCTTCGGCGATGTCGTCGACGCCCACCGCGGACTGGCCACGTTGGCACCCGGGCACAAGCTGGTGCTCGAGATGGACGCAGGCTAGGCGTCAGAACAGCTCCGTATCAGTCGGGCAATCTCAAGTTGCTGTTGTATCTCGTTTCCATTGCAGCGCAACAGCATTCGGGGAGTTACCGATCTTGCCAAGAATCGTCAGTTCTCAACTATTCTCGGTCGTTTGCGATGAATAGACGACGGATAGGGGATCCGCGTTCACCCCCGTACCACGGCCAATTTTTCGTGGAGGCTCACACAACCCCAACGACCATTGGCAGAAACAAAACTCAAAAAGGGGACAAATCATGGAACACCGTCCAGGACGACAGCGCCACGACCTGGCGCGACCTCGCCGACCGACTCACACCCCGACAACTCGCCGAACTCGAATATTGCGAACGCGAAATGATGCGACGCCGAGCCCATGACACCGGTGCGGGGCCCGCGCATTGGCTGCGGCGCTGATCGATGCGCCCGAAGCGCTCGACCAATTATCCAGCTAGCGGATCCGCTCGACGGCGCTCACTGACGCTACGGAGCGCCCGTTTTTGCGTCTGACATAAAGTTCGGTCCGCCACCTTTTGCTGGTGGCGGACCGACTCATTGGTTCAGGCGTTCAGGGCTGTTGGGTAAAGACCGACACGTTTCGGTTCACCAGCGGGCGCTTGGGCGCTTCGGTCACCGGCGACAAAACGGGGTTGCCCTGTTGCTGCTGCGCGCCGGCGCCGCCGGTCTTCGGCGCAAGGCTGACGGTGATCGTTCCACCGCTGCAGGAGACAGTCTTCCCGTCGACCACAACAGACTGGCCGTCGTCGATCGGGATGTCGTAACCGTCCTTGTCGGTGTAGTGACATCCGCCATCGCCAGCGCCGTTGTTGACGGGGAGCGCGTGAGCGGTCGCCGGGGCCAAGGCAAAAACGGCCATGGCGCCAAGGAGCGTGGCTGCGTACTTGAAGCGGGTCAGGTTGCGGGCGGCTGATTCGTTCATGGTGGATTCCTCTGGTCGGGTGGTTGTAGGGAAATGATGCTGATCCAAGGGGTGCTTCTGTAATCGCCCACAAGCTAGATTCCACGCCTGACAGGAAAGGGTTTTCTTACCGCGAGGCAAGCCTCTGATGCCGCCCTATCGCGGGAGCCGCATCTTTCGCGCTGTCCAGGAGTTGTTGGGTCACGCCTCGATCAGCACCACCGAGCGGTACACCGCCATCGACGGCTCCGAGATCCGCGCGGCGAAAACTGCCATTCCTCGGCGAGCAATCGATGATCTTCCCGTCGATGCGGGGCAGGCTGCGGGACCCTGGCGACCTCAGCCGCCTTTGGCGCGGGGTGCGCGAGGATCTCGGCGTGCCCGAGGTGACGATGACGCAGGACCGCTACATGAGCCGGGGCCGCGCCCATGCTGAGGTGCCTGAGCTGCTGGATCACCATAAGCGGTGAGTAATCGATGGGTACCTGTTGTGAGGACGCCTAGATACAGCATTTGGTGTGGGCAGCGACGCGTTTTGACCGCTAGAACAGCTCTTTGGCGAGCAGTTCGAGTGTCTTGACCCGTGTCGGCGCGGTCGCCGGGTCGGTTCCGCGGCGCGCCGACGCCACGGGGTGGACCATCACCTCGTCGACATCGAACTCTTCGGCCAGCGCGCGCACCTGCTCGGCGGCCTCAGTCGGATCGCCGACGACGGCTCGACGCAACCCGGCGTCCACGACAGCCTGCTCCTGCGGCGTCAGCTCGTTTCGTTCGGCATCCTCGACGAGATCAACCGGCCCGAGCGGCTGGCCGGTGCGCAGCCGGGCCATCATCTGGAGGTTCGGCAATAGCAATGCCATTGCCTCGTCGCGTGTTTCGGCCACCGCTGCGTTGACGGTCAAGAAGGTCACGGGCTCGGCGGCAACGTCGCTGGGCCTGAACTCCGACCGGTAGACCTCCAGCGCCTCCGCGGTGCCCTGCCCGGAGAAGTGGTGGGCGAACACGTATGGCAGGCCCTTCGCGGCGGCCAGGTGCGCGGAGTACATCGAGGAGCCGAGCAGCCACAGCCGCGGCTCCGTCGTCGCCGATGGGGTCGCCTTCAGCACGTAGTCGTCCCTCATCAAGTCTCGCGGCAGCTGCACCCGCACGCCCCGGGCGCTCATCAACGCCACCACGTCGTCGAGATACTGCGGGAACTGTTCGATGTCGCGGTCATCTCGGCCCGCTGCGCCCCGCAACATGATCGACGTGACCGGGTCCGAGCCGGGCGCCCGACCGATGCCGAGATCGATCCGTCCTGGATGTGCTGCCTCCAACAGCGCGAACTGTTCGGCGACCGCCAGCGGCGCATGGTTCGGCAGCATCACACCGCCGGAGCCGACGCGGATCTGCGAGGTGTTCGCGGCCAGGTGGGCGATCAGCACGGGCGGGCTGGTCGCCGCCACCGACGGCATGTTGTGGTGCTCGGCGAGCCAGTAACGCGTATAGCCCAGCCGGTCGGCGGTCTGCGCGAGCTGCGTCGACGCGGCCAGCGCGTCGGACGTCGACTGGTCGGTGCGCACCGGGACGAGGTCGAGAACAGAAAGCCGCATATCGACGTCAACGCCTGCCATCACGCCTCCCTTCCCGCGATTTGTGTGAAATCAGGAGCGCTGAGCGCTCCAAAATGCACACAAATCACTGAATGCCGGCCAGTGCGGCGGCCTTGCCGAAGACGTCGTCGAGCATCGACGGCGTCAGCTTGCCGGTGAACGTGTTCTGCTGGCTGGGGTGGTAGCAGCCGATGAGCGTGACCTCGCCGTGCGGCGTGTGCACCTCCGCCGTCGCGCCGTGCCCGAACTTCGGCACCGGACGTCCCACCGAGCCGCCTGCCGCGCGCACCATGTCCAGCGCCGCGCGCCACGCGAAGCCGCCCAGGACGATGATGACGCGCACGTCCGCACCGGCAAGCCGCCACTCGGCGTCCAGCCACGGCGCACACGTCGCACGCTCGGCCGGGGTGGGTGCATTCGCCGGCGGCGCGCAGCGCACCGCGGCAACGACACGAGTCCCGTTGAGCGCCAACCCATCTGCGGCGTCAACGCACAGCGACTGGCTGGCAAGTCCCGCCCGGTGCAGTGCCGCGAACAAGAAATCACCCGAGCGGTCACCGGTAAACACCCGCCCCGTGCGGTTGCCGCCGTGCGCAGCCGGCGCCAGTCCGAGGATCATCAGCCGCGGCCGCGCTGCGCCCCAGCCCGGAATAGGCCTACCCCAGTACGGCTCGGCGGCATACGACTTCCGCTTCTCGACCGCGACGCGCTCACGCCACTCGACCAGCCGGGGGCAGGCGCGGCACACCGACACCTCGGCCTCGACCTGGTCGACCGACCCCGCGGCATCGGCCATTGCGGCGACCTGCGCGGCCGAATCGGCGACCGCGGTGTCCGGCGTCGCCGGGTCACCCGGCCAACCGGAGCCCACGGGAACCGGCGAGTCGAACACCTCGCCGGTGCGGGGATGAGCCAGCTTCACCGCTCCACTGTGCCTGCGGCGCAAAATCGGTCGCCGACCGGGCCGCGGCGCTGTTAGATTCGCCCGAGATATCCCATGATCAACGGCAAGCGCGGACCGCTCTTCGTCATCCTGTTCGCCGCGCTGATGGCCGGTGCGGGCAACGGCATTTCGATCGTCGCGTTCCCGTGGCTGGTGCTGCAACGCAACGGATCCGCGCTCGACGCGTCGATAGTCGCCATGGCCGGAACCGTTCCCCTGCTGGTCGCGACGTTGATCGCCGGTGCCGCGGTGGACTACCTCGGCCGCAAGCGCGTTTCGATGATCTCGGACGCGCTGTCGGCTTTGTCGGTGGCGGCCGTCCCGGTGCTTGCGCTGACGTGCGGCGCGCATGTCGTCAACGTCGCCGTACTCGCCTGCCTCGCCGCGCTCGGAGCCTTCTTCGATCCGGCGGGCATGACGGCACGCGAGACGATGCTGCCCGAGGCGGCGACGCGAGCGGGCTGGACGCTCGACCATGCCAACAGCGTGTACGAAGCGGTGTTCAACCTGTCCTACATCGTCGGGCCGGGCATCGGCGGCCTGCTGATCGCCACGCTGGGCGGGGTGAACACGATGTGGGTGACGGCGTCGGCCTTCTGCCTGTCGATCGTGGCCATCGCGATGCTGCGCCTGGAGGGCGCAGGCACGCCCGATCACAATGCACTGCCCGACGGGGTCTGGGCGGGCGTGGTCGAAGGCCTGCGCTTCGTCTGGAACAACAAGGTGCTGCGGACGCTCGCGTTCGTCGACCTCGCAGCGACCGGGCTCTACATGCCGATGGAAAGCGTGCTCTTTCCGAAGTACTTCACGGATCGCAACGAACCGGCCCAACTCGGTTGGGTGCTGATGGCGCTCAGCGTCGGCGGGCTGGTCGGCGCGCTGGGGTATGCGGTGTTGTCGACGCGGATGAAACGGCGCACCACGATGCTGATCGCGCTGCTGACGCTCGGCGTGGCCATGACGATCATCGCGTTCCTGCCGCCGCTGCCGCTGATCCTGGTGCTGTGCGCGGTCGTCGGCTTCGTGTACGGGCCGATGGCGCCGATCTACAACTACGTCATGCAGACCCGGGCGCCGCAGCACCTCCGCGGTCGCGTGGTCGGGGTGATGGGGTCGCTTGCCTACGCCGCGGGCCCGCTCGGGCTGGTGCTTGCGGGTCCGCTGGCCGACGCCGCCGGACTGCATGCGACGTTCCTGGCCCTGGCGCTGCCGATGCTGCTGCTCGGACTGGTCGCGCTGCGGCTTCCCGCCCTGCGCGACCTGGACCGCGAACCCGTCGCCGACCCGGAACATGCGCCGTAGCACGGTGTCTTGAGAGCCAGCCTTCGCGGGTACACGTGTGAGGCAAACCACATAACGAACATCGAGGTCACTCGTGTACCAGCAAGTTCTCGATCCGGTTGCCCATTCACTCGCCTGGAGTTCGCTGATCGCGGCGATACCACTTGTACTGCTTTTCCTCTTGCTCGGTGTGCTGCGCGTGACCGCATGGGTGGCGTCGCTGATATCCCTCGCGGTCTCCCTCGTCGTCGCCGTCGCGGTCTACGGAATGCCCATCGGGCAGGCGCTGCTTGCAGGCACCGAAGGCGCGGCGTTCGGGTTCTTCCCGATTCTCTGGATCGTCATCAACGCGATCTGGGTGTATCAGCTGACGGTCGAAACCGGGCACTTCGACGTGCTGCGGCGCTCGTTTGCCAGTGTCAGTGACGACCAACGCATTCAGGCCGTCCTGATCGCGTTCTCGTTCGGCGCGCTGCTCGAGGCGCTGGCCGGCTTCGGCACGCCGGTGGCGGTGACGTCGGTGATGCTGATGGCGCTGGGCTTCAAGCCGTTGAAGGCCGCGGCGCTGGCCCTGACGGCCAACACCGCACCGGTGGCGTTCGGTGCGATGGCAACGCCGATTCTCACGCTGGGCAAGGTGACCGAACTGCCAAGCGACACCCTCGGCGCGATGGTCGGTCGGCAGACTCCGATCCTGGCGTTGTTCGTTCCGCTCGTTCTGATCGCGATCGTCGACGGGTGGCGCGGTATCCGGGAGACGTGGCCCGCGGCCGTCCTGTGTGGGCTCGTCTTCGCGCTCGCCCAGTACGCCACCTCCAACTTCGTCTCGGTGCCGCTGGCCGACGTCGTCGCCTCGCTGCTGTCGGCGGCCGCGGTGGTGCTGCTGGTCCGTGTATGGCGGCCGAGCCGCCCCTACTCCGAGCCCGCGGTGGTCGCGGGCGGTGCGGCGGATTCGCTGACGCCCGAATTCGCCGAGCGCGTCGAGCATCCCGACTCGCGAGCCGACATCGTCAAGGCCTACGCCCCCTACGCGATCATCATCGCGGTGTTCGTCATCTGTCAGATCACAGCGGTCAAGAAGCTCCTCGACAAGGCCACCGTCAAGTTCGGGTGGCCGGGGCTGGACATCCTCAGCCCGAAGGGAAAGCCGGTGTCGCTCACCGACTTCACGCTGAACCTGCTGACCACGCCCGGCACGCAGATGCTTGTCGCGGGCATCATCACGATGATCGTGCTGAAGGTGTCGGTGCCGCGGGCGGTGAAGGCATACGGCGCGACACTGCATCAGCTGCGCTGGGCGATCATCACGGTGATGACGGTGCTCGCGCTGGCGTTCGTGATGAACCTGTCCGGACAGACAATCACGCTTGGCACCTGGATGGCCGCGGCCGGAGGTGCGTTCGCCCTGCTGTCGCCGATCCTCGGTTGGCTGGGCGTCGCGGTCACCGGATCCGACACGTCGTCCAATTCACTCTTCGGCGCCCTGCAGGTCACCGCCGCGAACCAGGCCGGACTGTCCGACGTGTTGATGGCGGCGGGCAACAGTTCGGGTGGCGTGCTCGGCAAGATGATCTCGCCGCAGAACCTCGCCATCGCCGCCGCGGCCGTCGGCATGAACGGCAAGGAGGGCGACATCTTCCGGCGGGTGGTGATCTGGAGCGTGGTGTTCCTCGTGCTGCTGTGCGCGTTGTCCGCGTTGCAGGCCTCGCCGGTGCTTTCCTGGATGGTGCCACTGAGTTCCCGATGAGTGCTCGTAGCATCGAATCGTGAGCGCTCTCGACAGCCTGATCGCCGAACTGCCGGACGGCACGGTCGTCACCGACACGGCCATCACCGAGGGCTACCGGCAAGACCGCGCGCTCGACCCGTCCGCGGGCAAGCCGCTGGCCGTTGTGCGGCCACTGACTACCGAGCAGGTGCAGACCGTTATGCGCTGGGCCGGCGCGCATCGGGTTCCCGTCGTGCCGCGCGGAGCGGGCAGCGGGCTGTCCGGCGGGGCGACCGCGATCGATGACGGCATCGTGTTGTCCACCGAGAGGATGCGGGAGATCACGGTGGACCCCGTCACGCGCACGGCGGTGTGCCAGCCGGGGCTGTTCAACGCCGAGGTGAAGAAGGCAGCCGCCCAACACGACCTGTGGTACCCACCGGATCCGTCGTCGTTCGAGATCTGCAGCATCGGCGGAAACATCGCCACCAACGCGGGCGGGCTGTGCTGCGTCAAGTACGGCGTCACCACCGACTATGTGCTGGGGCTGCAGGTGGTGCTGGCCGACGGGACGGCGGTGCGGCTTGGCGGCCCGCGGCTGAAAGACGTTGCGGGACTGAGCCTCACGAAGCTATTCGTCGGCAGCGAGGGCACGCTGGGAATCGTCACCGAAATCACGCTGCGGCTGCTGCCGAAGCAACATCGGTCCAGCACCGTGGTGGCCAACTTTGCGACGGTGGAGGCGGCCACCGATGCGGTGCTCGGCGTGGCCTGCCAGATGCGGCCGTCGATGCTGGAGTTCATGGACGCCGTTGCGATCAACGCCGTAGAAGACAAGCTGAGGATGGGTCTGGACCGCGACGCGGCTGCGCTGCTGCTGGCCGGCTCCGACGAGCGCGGCCGGTCGGCGGCCGAGGACGCCGAGAGGATCGCAGGCGTGTTCGGCGAGAACGGCGCGACCGACGTGTTCTCCACCGACGACCCCGACGAGGGCGAGGCTTTCGTTGCCGCCCGCCGCTTTGCGATTCCCGCCGTGGAGGCCAAGGGCACGCTGCTGCTCGAGGATGTCGGCGTGCCGCTGCCCAGGATCGGCGATCTCGTCGGCGGCGTCGCGCGCATCGCCACCGAGCGCGACGTGATGATCTCGGTGATCGCGCACGCAGGCGACGGCAACACCCATCCGCTCATCGTGTACGACCCGTCGGACGACGCGATGGCGGAGCGGGCCGAGCGCGCGTTCGGCGAGATCATGGATCTGGCCGTCGGGCTCGGCGGCACCATCACCGGCGAACATGGCGTCGGAAGACTGAAAAGGCCCTGGTTGGAAAGCCAGATCGGGCCCGAGGCGATGGAGCTCAACCGTCGGATCAAGCAGGCGCTGGATCCCGAGGGCATCCTCAATCCCGGCGCCGCGATTTGAGAGTCATTTTCTGACCAATCCCGCTCAACCGTTGACACGATAGGGGTCTGTGTCGTACTCATAAGACATGACCGCAGCTCTGTCTCACCGTTCGCCGGCCCGGTTCGAACTCGCCACGGCGAACACCTGGGCCAACCCGTGGCCGATGTATCAGGCACTGCGCGACAAGGATCCGGTGCACCACGTCGTGCCCGGAGAGAATCCTAATCACGACTACTGGGTCCTGTCGCGGCACGCCGACGTGTGGAACGCGGCCCGCGACAACGAGACGTTCTCGTCGGCCCAGGGCTTGACGGTCAACTACGGCGAACTGGAAATGATTGGCCTGCAAGACAACCCACCGTTTGTGATGCAGGACCCGCCGTCGCACACCGAGTTCCGCAAGCTCGTCTCACGCGGCTTCACGCCACGCCAGGTGGAGGCGGTCGAACCCGCCGTCCGGCAGTTCGTCGTCGAGCGGATCGAGCGGCTGCGGGCCGCAGGCGGCGGCGACATCGTCGCCGAGCTGTTCAAACCGCTGCCGTCGATGGTCGTCGCGCACTATCTCGGCGTCCCCGAGGAAGACCGGACGCAATTCGACGGCTGGACCGAGGCCATCGTCGCCGCCAATGCTCAGACCGGCGGTTTCGCCGAGGCGGCCGAGTCGGCAGGCGAGGCCGTCGCGTCGATGATGGGCTACTTCACCCAGCTGATCGAGCGCCGCCGCCATGAGCCGGGCGACGACACGGTGTCACACCTCGTCGCGGCGGGCGTGGGCGCCGACGGCGACATGGCCGGGATGCTGTCGGTGCTGGCGTTCACCTTCACGATGGTCACCGGCGGCAACGACACGACGACGGGCATGTTGGGCGGCACGGTGCAGCTGCTGCACCAGCGGCCGGATCAGCGGCGGCTGCTGATCAACAATCCCGACCTGATGACCGATGCCGTCGACGAGTTGCTCCGGCTCACCTCGCCGGTGCAGGGCCTGGCCCGTACCACCACCCGCGATGTGCGGATCGGCGATACGACGATCCCCACCGGCCGCAAGGTGCTGCTGCTCTACGGGTCGGCCAATCGCGACGAGCGCGAATACGGAGCCGACGCGGGCGAGCTCGAGCTGCGCAGGCGGCCGCGCAACATCATGACGTTCAGCCACGGCGCACACTTCTGCCTTGGCGCGGCTGCGGCCCGAATGCAATCGCGCATCGCGCTCACCGAGCTGTTGGCCCGCTGCCCGAACTTCGAGGTCGACGAGGCCGGGATCATCTGGGCCGGTGGAAGTTACGTTCGTAGACCCCTGTCGGTGCCATTCCGGGTGACGTCCTGATGGCGGGCAACGACTGGTTGGGTGACCGTCGGACCGAGGTGGCGGCCGACCGCATTCTGGACGCCGCTGACACGCTGTTCGCTCAGCAGAACGCCGCGACCGTCGGAATGCACGAAATCGCCAAGGCCGCAGGGTGTTCGCGTGCGACGCTGTATCGCTATTTCGAGAATCGGGAGGCGCTGTACACCGCGTATGTGCACCGTGAAAGCTACCGGCTCTTCCACCAGATGACCGAACAGCTCTCCGGTGTCGATGAGCCACGGGAGCGGCTGATCGAAGGGATGGTCTCGTCGTTGCGGAATGTTCGCGAAAGCCCTGCGCTGTCATCGTGGTTCGCCACCGCGCAGCGGCCGATCGGTGCCGAGATCGCCGAGCAGTCGCAGGTGATCAAGGCGCTCACCGAAGCTTTCCTGATCTCGATGGCGCCCGACGACCCCGAGGTGGTCGAACGCAAGGCGCGCTGGCTGGTGCGGGTCATGACGTCGCTGCTGGTCTTCCCCGGGCATGACGAGGCCGACGAGCGGGCGATGATCGAGCACTTCGTCGTCCCGATGGTGGTGCCGACGCAACCGACGGGTTAGGCGGTTCACGCGAGACTGCGCACAGTGCGTGATTTCGGCTGGCATGTCGATCTCTCAGCAGTTTCGGCGAACGAGCGGTCGCTACCGCACCCGGGTGAAGCGGTGCAGCAGCCATGCCGCAGGCACCGTGACGACGAAGGTGACCACGAACAGGATCGGCATCGAGCCGGTGTAGATGTGAAAGTGGAGGATCTCGACCATCACGAGTTCCATCGTCACCAGGTGGATCAGAAAGATCTCGTACGAGATCTCTCCGAGGAACACCATCGGTCGGCTGGCCAGAACTCGCGCGTACCAACCCCGGTCACGCAGCGCCAGCGGCGCGACGGCCAGCGTCGCAATCACGGCGTAGAAAACCGCCTTCCATATCGCCGGCGCCAAAGCGTAGGGGGACGTGGTCGGTTCCCCCGCGATCGGTGTCGAGGCGATAAAGTAGCTCACCACCGCGACGGGTAACACTGCGAATGCATAACAGCGGACACCCATCGCTGCAAGGACCGCGAGCAGCATGCCGCCGATGAACCACAGCAGGTATGTCGGCAGCCACAGGCGCGCCCCGTCGGGCAACCCGTCGACGGTATGGACGAAGATCAACCACGCAGGCGTCACCGCGGCCAACAGCAGGAGGCCGCCGAGCAACAGCAGGGGACGCCACCGGCGGCGACACAGCACCCCCAGCAGCAGCCAGGCCAGCAGCGGCAGCAGGACGTAGAACGCGGCCTCCACAGCGAGACTCCACATTTGAGTCAGGCCCTGGTGCAGATAGGAGTACATGTACTGGTCGGTGTAGATCTGCGTCAGGCTCAGGTTGCGCAGGAAGCCGATCCACGTATGGCCCGGGTTCGGCCCGGCGTGGCGAAAGTGGTAGACCGCATAGGCCGCGATGACGGTCACCGCGTATGCGGGCATGATCCGCCGCACGCGGTGCCAGCCATACCGGCGCACCGACGGCCACTCTGCCCCCGTCGCCGTCGCTCTCACCCAGGGTTGGAAGAGTAGGTACCCGGACAGTACGAAGAAGATCGCAACGCCGACCTCCATCCGCGAATACACCAGGCCGACGTAGCCGTGGGTGTACTTGCCCGTGGCGTAGGCGGCATGGGTGGCCATCACCAGAAGCGCTGCGACAGCACGGATCCCGGTGAGCGACGCCACCCGCTCGGGCGTCGAGACCGATTCGAGTCCACCCTGGGCTTCCTCGCCCTTGAGACTTCTGGATACGGTCATCAGTGTGTACGGTGCGGCTTTCCCGGACCGCGATCGGGCTCGAGATTGATCAACTGACCCTGGATCCGGGTGTGCTGCAGCGCCTTCAGCGTCTGCTTCGACAGCTTCTTCGGAAGCTCGACGAGTGAATATTCAGGTCGGATCGAAATGTGGCCGAAGTCGCTGCGGTGCAGCCCGCCCTCGTTGGCGATCGCGCCGACGATGGCGCCCGGCGCGACCTTGTGCCGCTTGCCCACGGCGATGCGGTACGTCGCAAGGTCTGAACGCCGCTCACGTGGCTTGCGCGGGCCACCTTCGCGCGGTGGGCGGTCGTCCCGCGCGCGGCGCTTCTCCGGCGGGGGCTCCGACATCAGAAACTCCTCGCCGTCGCGGCTCTGCAACGCCAGGGCTGCGGCGATGTCGCCCATCGGAACGTCGTGGTCGCGCTCGTAACCCTCAACCAGCCTGCGGAACAAGTCGATTCCCGGCGCGGCCAGCGCGGAGGTGATCGAATCGCGGAACTTCTCCACTCGTTGCGCGTTGACGTCGTCGACCGAAGGCAACTGCGATTCGACGAGCTTCTGCCGGGTAACCCGCTCGATCGAGTTGAGCAGATGACGTTCCCGCGGAGTGACGAACAGCAGCGCCGTCCCGGACCGTCCCGCACGGCCGGTGCGTCCGATGCGGTGTACGTACGACTCGGGGTCGTGCGGGATGTCGTAGTTGAGCACGTGCGAGATGCGTTCGACGTCAAGGCCGCGGGCGGCCACATCGGTGGCGATCAGGATGTCGAGCTGACCGTCCTTGAGCGCGGCGATGGTGCGCTCGCGCACGGCCTGCGGGATGTCGCCGTTGATGGCCGCGGCGTCAAACCCACGCGCACGGAGTCTTTCGGCAACCTCCTCGGTGGCCTGCTTGGTCCGGACGAAGACGATCATCGCCTCGAACGGCTCGACCTCCAGCACCCGGGTCAGGGCATCCATCTTGCGGGGGCCGGCCACCAGGATGTAGCGCTGCGAGATGTTCTCTGCAGTCTGCGTTTTCGACTTGACCGTCACCTCGACCGGGTCGTGCAGATACTTCGTGGTGATCTTGCGGATGGCGGGCGGCATGGTGGCCGAGAACAACGCCACCTGCTTGTACTCGGGAGTGTCGGCCAGGATGCGTTCGACATCCTCGGCGAAACCCATGTTGAGCATCTCGTCGGCCTCGTCGAGCACCAGGAAGTCGAGGTGGGTGAGGTCGAGGCTGCCCTTCTCGAGGTGGTCGATGACGCGGCCCGGTGTGCCGACGACGACCTGCGCGCCGCGCCTGAGCCCGGCGAGTTGCGGTCCGTAGGAGGAGCCGCCGTAGATCGGCAGCACGTTCACCGCCAGGTGAGCGCCGTAACGACTGAAGGCTTCTGCGACCTGCAAGGCCAGCTCGCGGGTGGGCGCCAGGACGAGGGCCTGAGTGGTCTTGTCGGCGGTATCGATCTTGGACAGGATCGGGGTGGCGAACGCCGCGGTCTTCCCGGTGCCGGTCTGCGCGAGTCCGACGACATCGGAACCGGCCATCATCGCCGGAATCGTGGCGGCCTGGATCGCAGACGGGGTCTCGTATCCGACGTCAGAAACCGCCCGCAGCACCGACGGGTGCAGCTGCAGGTCGGCGAATGTCAGATCGGCGCTCGCGTCCGGCTCGGAGGACGTCATCGGGTTGTCAGTCTAGTGGTCAGCGGCGTTGCGACCCGCCGCGCCACCTGCCGGCTCCGCAACGGAGATGGCGGTACGGTGCGCACTTGATGAAATGGCTCTTGATCGCTGTGGCCACGGTCATGCTGACCGGTTGCGGCTCGGGCGATTCCACGGTTTCCAAGACACCGGGGCCGAGCACGACGACCGTCGCGCCCGCCACCGCACTGCCCCCACCGCCGCCGCGCACCAGCGCCGCGCCGAGCCCGCCCGCGCCCGACCCGTGCGCGGTGAACCTGGCGGCACCCGAGATCGCCAAGGCGGTCTCCGAGCTGCCCCGCGACCCGCGCAGCGGACAGGCCTGGAGCCCGGAGCCGCTGGCCGGGACGTACAACGAGTGCGCGCAGCTGTCGGCGGTCATCGTCAAGGCCAACACGAACGCCGACAACCCCAACACCCGCGCCGTGCTGTTTCACCTCGGCAAATTCATCCCGACGGGGGTACCGGACACCTATGGGTTCAACGGCGTCGATAAATCGGTGAGCACGGGCGACACCGTCGCGCTGGTGTACTCGGGCAACGTTCCCGGGATTACCAGCGTGGTGAAGTTCCGCTGGAACGGCAACGGCGTCGAGCTGATCGGCAACACGCCCGGCTGACCTTCTCGCCGAGATTGTGTGTCGGGGGGCACGCCTAGAGTTGGCAACGTGTTCGTCGCCGACGATCGAGTGATCTACAGCGCCTCCGACCTCGCAGCCGCAGCCCGCTGCGAGTACGCGCTGCTGCGCTCGTTCGACGCCCGGCTCGGCTGGGGGCCGCCGATCGCGGCGGAAGACGAATTGCTCGCCCGCACCGCCAAACTCGGCGGCGAGCACGAGCAGCGCCACCTCGACGAGCTGCGGTCGCAGTCACAGTCCACGGTCGCGGTCATCGGTCGGCCCGACTACACCGTCGCGGGCTTGACGGCGGCGGCCGAAGCCACGCTGCGGGCGGTCGAACGCCGCGCGCCGGTGATCTACCAGGCGGCGATGTTCGACGGGCGGTTCGTCGGTTTCGCCGACTTCCTGGTGTTCGACGGACAGCGCTACCGCCTGCGCGACACCAAGCTGGCCCGGTCGGTCAAGGTCGAGGCGCTGTTGCAGCTCGCGGCCTACGCGGAGACCCTGGCCGCAGCCGGGGTGCCGGTGTCCGACGAAGTGGAGCTGGTGCTCGGCGACACCGCCACCGTCGGCTACCGCGTCGACGAGCTGGTCCCGGTCTATCGGCCGCGGCGCGCGGAACTGGAGCGCCTGCTCGACGGGCATCTGGCCGGCGGCACGGCGGTTCGGTGGGACGACGACCAAGTCCGCGCCTGCTTCCGCTGTCCGGAGTGCACCATCGCGGTGCGCGAGCACGACGACCTACTGGTGGTTGCGGGCATGCGGGCCAGTCAGCGCGCCCGGTTGATCGACGCCGGCATCACCACGATGACCGGGCTGGCACACCACGACGGTCCGGTCGACGAGTTGCCCGCGAGGACCGTCGCCGCGCTCACTGCCCAGGCGCGGCTGCAGACCACACCCAAGGTCGACGGCAAGCCGCCGTTCGAGGTCACCGACACCCAACCGCTGAACCTGCTGCCCGATCCCGACAAGGGCGACCTGTTCTTCGACTTCGAGGGCGACCCGCTGTGGACCGCCGACGGCGACGACTGGGGTTTGGAGTATCTGTGGGGCGTGCTCGAGGTCGGCGGCACGTTCCGGCCGCTCTGGGCGCACGACCGGGAAAGCGAGCGCCGGGCACTCGTCGATTTCCTTGCGATGGTCCGCAAGCGCCGCAAGCGCTACCCGAACATGCACATCTACCACTACGCCGCGTACGAGAAGACGGCGCTGCTGCGGCTGGCCGGGCGCTACGGCGTCGGCGAGGACGAGGTGGACGACCTGCTGCGCAGCGGTGTGCTGGTCGACCTTTTCCCGTTGGTGCGCAGGTGTATTCGGGTCGGGGCCGACAACTACAGCCTGAAATCGCTCGAGCCGCTCTACATGGGCTCGGAGTTGCGGACCGGCGACGTCACGACGGCCGCCGACTCGATCAACGCCTACGCCCGATACTGCGACCTGCGCGCCGACGGGCTAGGCGACGAGGCCGAGATCGCCTTGAAGGAGATCGAGGAGTACAACCGCTACGACTGCCGCTCGACCCACCGGCTGCGTGACTGGCTGATCAAGATCGCGATCGAGTCCGGCGTTCCGCCGTTGGGCCCGCAACCGGTGGCGGACGGCGTCGCGGTCGAGGACACCGACGATCTCGCCCGCACCTTGACGGCGTTCGCGGGCGACGGTGTCGACGGCCGCACCCCGGAGCAGACGGCCGTCGCGCTGATGGCGGCCGCCCGCGGATATCACCGCCGCGAGGACAAGCCGTTCTGGTGGGCACACTTCGACCGGCTGAACAATCCGGTCGACGAGTGGGGTGACACCAGCGATGTGTTCCTGGCCGAGAACGCCGTGGTCGTCAAGGACTGGCATCTACCGTCATCGCGCGCAAGGAAGAACCAGCGCTGGGTGAAGCTCACCGGCGCACTGCAGGCCGGAGGGCTCAAGAGCGAAGTCTTCGCGCTGTACAACCCGCCGTCGCCGACCGGGCTCGCCGACAGCTCCGACCGGCGCGCCGCGGGCAACGCCGAAATCATCGAATTCGACGACGCCAACCTGCCTACCGAGGTGGTCATCTGCGAGCGCGAGCCGGCCGATGGGCCGTTCACGCAGCTGCCGTTCGCGCTGACACCCCGATCGATCGTCGGCACGAAGAAGCTGCGCGAATCGATCGACACGGCAGCAGCACAAGTCGGCGCTGGGTTACCCGCGCTGCCCGACACCGCGATCGTGGACATCCTGCTGCGCCGAAGCCCCCGCACACGAAGCGGCGCGCCGTTGCCGCATACCGGCAACACTGCTTCCGACATCACGGCCGCCCTGCTCGATCTCGACAATTCGTATGTGGCCGTGCACGGCCCGCCAGGCACCGGTAAGACCTTCACGGCGGCGAGGATCATCGCGGCGCTCGTGAACGAAAACGAGTGGCGAGTCGGTGTCGTGGCGCAGTCACACGCGGTGGTGGAGAACCTTTTTCGCGATCTAATCAAAGCGAAGGTCGATCCGGCACGGATCGCCAAGAAGGACTCCCCCGCCGGCGTCGCGTGGCAGGTGATCGACAAGGACGACTACGCCGACTTCATCGCAACCAATGCAGGATGCGTAATCGGCGGAACCGCATGGGATTTCGCCAACGACGCCCGGGTCGAGGCAACCAGCCTTGATCTACTGGTCGTGGAGGAGGCAGGCCAGTTCTGCCTGGCCAACACCATTGCGGTGGCTCGAGCGGCCAAGAATCTGATGCTGCTCGGCGACCCGCAGCAGCTGCCGCAGGTCAGCCAAGGCCATCATCCAGAGCCGGTCGACGCGTCGGCGCTCGGTTGGCTGGTGCAGGGTCACCGCACGCTGCCCGAATCGCTCGGCTACTTCCTGGATCGCTCATACCGCATGCATCCCGCGGTATGCGAGCCGGTGTCACGGTTGTCGTATGAGGGCCGGCTGCGCTCCGAGGAGGTCCGCACCGCTGCGCGCCGACTGGACGGCCATCCGCCCGGCGTGCGGGTGGTGACCGTCCCCCACGACGGCAACTCCACCAGTAGCCCCGAGGAGGCGGCCGTGATCGTCGCCGAGATCGGAAGCCTGCTTGGGTCGAAGTGGTCAGACGAAGACGGTCCCCGCCGCTTGCGCCAGGACGACGTGCTGGTCGTCGCCCCGTACAACGCGCAGGTGCTGCTGCTGCGCGAGCACCTCGACGCCGCCGGATTCGACGGCGTCGACGTCGGCACGGTGGACAAGTTCCAGGGCAGGCAGGCACCGGTGTTGTTCGTCTCGATGACGGCCTCATCCATCGACGACGTGCCGCGCGGAATCGCGTTCCTGCTCAACCGGAATCGGCTCAACGTCGCGGTCAGCCGCGCCAAATACACCAGCATCATCGTCCGCTCAGAAACACTCACCGAATACCTGCCGTCGACCCCGGACCGTCTGATCGAATTGGGGGCGTTCCTGTCGCTGGCGCCCGGCGACCCAGCCGTGGGGTGATCTCGCCGCGGCGCTATTCGACTAGTCGCCCGGCCTGGAGTGCCGCCCCCGACTGGACGCGTCGTCGGACTCGGCGCGGGAATGCCTTCCGTTGGAACGGAATGGGTGATGCCGGGGTTCGTCGTCGGTCAACCCGTGGCGGGACGGATGGTCATAGCTGGTCTCGTCCGGGCTCTCGTGATGGGCGTGGCTGCCGAAGTCCAGCGGGTAGTCGGGACTGAGGACATCCGGTTTGTGCGACTCGGTCGGCGGCTGCGGCTCCCGGCGCTCCTCGAA
The DNA here is from genome assembly GCA_963804905.1 of uncultured Actinomycetota bacterium. Lineage (GTDB taxonomy): Bacteria > Actinomycetota > Actinomycetes > Mycobacteriales > Mycobacteriaceae > Mycobacterium. The sequence continues at coordinate 99,849 of CAWDSB010000018.1, forward strand.
GCGGCTCAGCGGCTGGAACCGTTGCTCGACGTCAACGTGAAAGCCGTTGTGGGCGAATCCGATCGGCTCAACGGACGGTTTCGGCGGGGGCACATCGGCGAGGAAGTCGAACAGGCTGCGGCCCTGTTCCGGCGAATAGACCGGCGGCTTCACCGGTTCGACCGGCGGCGCCGCAGGCGGTGCGGGATCTATGGGCTGCACCGGTTCTGATCGCTTGTCGTCCAGCAGACTGTGCCAGGACTCGACGGGCTCGTCGTGCCAGGTTTCCGCGGGAGCGGCGAGCAGATGCTCGTGGCGGGCGGCCAAGGGCTCCGTGTCCCCCTCGTCCTCGACGGCTTGGACGACCGGAGCGGCAGCGACCGGAGCGGGCTCAGCATGCTGCACGGTGAACTCGACATAGTCATCGTCGTCGACATAGTCGTAGTCGTCCCAGTACTCGTCGGCATCGACCACACCGGCGTCCGGACCGGCCGCCGCAGCGACAGTTGGTCGGGCGAACCCCAGCAAGAAGAGTGCGGCGACGACACCGAACAGGCCGAAGAACGCGGGCAGCAGCAGCGACTGCGACATCGCGGCGGCGAACGGTTCGTGCAGAAAACTCGGCAACTGCGTGATCGAGCCTTCGCCACCCGGCCCGTCAGCGGCCATCGGCATCTCGGCGCTGATGCGCGTCGTCATGAACGCCGCCATGCCTGCGCTGCCCAGCACCGACCCCACCTGACGGGTGGCGTTGTACACACCGGAACCGGCACCGGCGAGGTGCGGCGGCAGATTACGCGTCGCGGTGGCCGCCAGCGGTGACCAGATGAACGCCATGCCCACGCCGGTAGCGGTCAGCGGCAACACAATTCGCCAGATCGGCGTGGTGGGCGTCATCTCGACCGACAGCCATGTCAACGAGATCGCCAGCGTTGAGAAGCCGAACCCGATGATGGGCCGCGGATGGGACCGGTCGACGATCTTGCCGACCCAGGGCGCGAGCAGCCCGGTCGCGATCGCCATCGGCGCGGTCAGCAGCGCCGAGCGTGTCGGGGACAGGCCGCACACCGCCTGCGCGTAGAACATCACCGGCAGGATCATCGCCGTCACGACGAAGCCGATGGTGGCGACGCCGAGGGTGGACAGGCTGAAGTCGCGGTCGCGGAAGATGTCCAGCGGGATGAGCGGCTCGTTCCGGTTGGCCTGCTGCCAGAAGACGAACGCGGCCATGAAGCCGACACCGCCGGTCAGTGTGCCCCAGACCCACGGGGCCCAGTCGTGTGATTGCCCCTCCTGCAGGGCGAAGACGATCATGAACATGCCGACGCCGGACAGCAGCACGCCGATCAGATCGAAGTCGTGCTTCTCGGTGGAGAGGTCAGGGACCAACCAGAAAGCCAGCCCCAGGCCGATGATTCCGATCGGCACGTTGACGATGAAGATCCACTGCCAGCCCAGCCCGTCGACCAGCACGCCGCCGGCCAGCGGTCCGACCAGAGTGGCGACCCCGGCGGTGGCCCCCCATACGCTCATCGCCACCCCGCGCCGCTCGGCCGGGAAGATGCGGGTGATCGTGGACAGCGTCTGCGGGGTGAGCAGCGCCGCGCCGATCCCCTGCAGCACACGGGCGGCGATGAGCATGCCGATGGTGCCCGAGAGGCCGCACCACAGTGATGCCGCCGTGAACACCGCCAGGCCGAGCAGGTAGAGGTTCTTCGGGCCGTATCGGTCGCCGAGGCGCCCTGCCAGAAGCAACGGCACCGCGAAGCCGAGGAGATAGGCGCTGGTCACCCAGATCACCGCGTCGTAGTCGGCGCCCAGCTTCTCCATGATGGACGGGTTGGCCACCGCCACGATCGTCGCGTCGACCAGGATCATGAAGAAGCCGACCATCATGGCCCAGAGCGCACGCCACGGGTCCCCCGGATGCGGGCGGTGTCTCCAGGTCGGCCCGGCCCTCCCCGCCGGCCGACCCCGCAGCGCCGTGGTCATATCCCCACCTCGCTTCGACTCCCCCAGATGGTGTCCGGTTCTGCTCCGCGGCGCCACCGCATCTGGCCTGTCCGCAAGGATTTTACGAAGTCTCGTAGCCAGACGACCTGCGCTTCGGTGGACGCAACCATGTAGTCCAGCGCGGCAAGGTGGCTGACCGGCGCGGCGCTGACGCGCATCAACGTCCTGAGATCGGTGAGATCGTCCTCGAGCGCGGCGATGCGGCCGTTGACGGCATCCTCGGCGCTCTCCCGGTCGAGATGGTGGATCTCGGCCAGTGCGACGACGAAGCGCGGGAACTCGTCGACCGGGTTGGCGATCAGCTCGCGCAGCCGCTCGGTCAGCGCATCCGCACCCCGCGGCGTGATCTCGAACGTCGTGCGTTCAGGCCGATTCCCGTTGCGGCCGGTCGCGGTGGCACGCACCAAGTCCTCTTCGGCCAGCCGGTATACCGCGTGATAGAGCGACCCGTGCCGCACCTTGACGATGCGGTCCTCGTGGCGGGCCCTCAGTGTCTGGAACATCTCGTAGCCGTGCATCGGCCGCTCTCGGAGCACGGCCAACACGGAAATACCCAGCGAGGTCAATTGATATGCCACGAAGCGCTACGTCCCGGATTCGATCGTCGACTATTCGGCGTGGAGTAATTCGCCACGACGGTACGGACCGATCGCGGCCAGAACAACTACGCCGGCTCGGCGACCGCGTCCCCGGGGACCGCTTCGTCGGCGTCGTGGCTGGCCGGGACGCCGACCGCAAGCAGCGCCACCAGCGCGATCAGCACGCCCACCGTCATGACGATGGACAACGCGAGCTCGTCGTTTCCCAGCACACCGACCAGTGGGGCCACTGCGGCACCGAGACCGAACTGCGCGGCACCCAGTAGAGCCGCCGCAGTGCCCGCGGCCTCGTGGTGTCGGGACAGGGCAACAGCAGGCGCGTTGGGAATGACGAGGCCCATCGACGCCAGAATCGCCCACACGGGCATCACGAACCCTGCCAACCCGCCGACACGCGCGACGGAAAGACCCACGAAGGCAGCCCCGGACAGCAACGCGGCCGCCAGCGCCCAGACCACGATCGACTGCGGCGCGAATCGCTTCAACAGCACGACGTTGAACTGGGTCGCACCGATCAACGCGACCGCGCCCGCGCCGAACACCAACGCGAAGATCTGCTGGTCGAGCCCGAACCGGCCCTGCAGGACGAACGATGCGCCCGCGATGTAGGCGAACAGACCGGACATCGACAACGCAGCGACCAGCACGAGGATGACGAACCGGGCGTCACGAAGCAGCTGCAGATAAGTGGCGGCGATGCCACGCACCTGCAGCGGTCTGCGATGCGATACCGGCAGCGTCTCGGGCAGCGCGAGCGCGGCCACCAGGAGCAGCGATCCCGCAAGCACCACCAGCGCGGCGAACACCCAATGCCATGACGCGCGCAGCAGCACCGCTGCGCCAAGCGACGGAGCCACCACCGGCGCGACACCCAGCACAAGCATCAGCCGCGACATCACCGTTGCGGCCGCCGTGTCGTCGAATAAATCGCCGACGACGGCGATCGCGACCACCATCGCCGCGGCTGCGCCCACGCCCTGTAGGCCGCGGGCCACCCCCAGCACGATGAGGTTGGGCGCCAGCACGCACGCCACGGACGCCAGCATGTGCAGCACGATGCCTGCCATCAGCGGCCGCCTGCGGCCCAGCGAGTCAGACAGCGGGCCGACGATCAGCTGTCCCAGTGCCAACCCGGCCAGCGTCCCGGTCAGGGTGAGCTGGACGACCGACGAGGACACCGAAAGGTCGTCGGCGATCTTCGGCAGAGCAGGCAGATACATGTCGATGGTCAGCGGGCCCAACGCGACCAGGACACCCAGCACCACGATCATTCGCGCGCGACCTGGTGTGCTGACCTCCACAACGGGCGATATTGCCATGGAAGTGATTAGCACGCTAAATCAATATTTTCTTCCCAGATCACCCCCCGTGACCCCGATCACGGGCGGCCACTACGGGGCCTCGGTCGTTTCGTTGACCAACCGTTAGCCTGAAGGCAGCCGATACCGCATCCAAGGGAGGCCGCTATGAGCGCTCGGTCCAAGACCAAGAGCCAGCTGCCGGCTACCAGAAACGGCACAGACGAGAATCCGAGCGCAGCGGCGCGGGTGCTCTCTCAGATCATCGAACGGGGAGCGCGGGTCCAGGGCCCGGCCGTGCGCGCATACGTCGAGCGGCTGCGGGAGGCCAGTCCGGACGCGACGCCGGCCGAGATCGTCACCAAGCTGGAGAAGCAGTACCTGGCCGCCGTGATGGCCAGCGGAGCGGCCGTCGGCTCCGCGGCCGCAGTCCCCGGAATCGGCACGCTCGCGGCCCTGTCCGCGGTGGCGGGTGAGACCGTCGTGTTCCTCGAGGCGACGGCGGTGTTCGTGCTCGCCGTGGCCGAGGTGTACGGCATCCCTGCCGAACATCGCGAGCGCAGGCGCGCACTCGTGCTGGGCGTGCTGGTCGGCGATGACAGTAAGCGTGCGATCGCCGATCTCGTCGGCCCCGGCCGGACCAGGGGCGCGTGGCTGAGCGACGGAGCGGCGACGCTGCCGCTGCCCGCGGTGTCGCAACTGAATTCGCGGCTGCTGCGTTACTTCGTCAAGCGCTACACGCTCAGGCGCGGGGCGATTATGTTCGGCAAGCTGCTCCCGGTAGGCATCGGCGCGGTCGTTGGCGGCGTCGGTAACCGGCTGATGGGCAAGCGCATCATCGGCAACGCCCGCACGGCGTTCGGTCCGCCGCCACCGCGCTGGCCGAACAAATTGCACGTGCTGCCGTCGCCGCAGGGCTGACGAGGCCCCGAGCGATTAGCGCTCTTGGCCCGTCGGCGCGCGTTAGCCTTTAGGAGGCGGCGAATATGCGGGGTAACCGCAGGCTGAAAGGAATAACAGAGGGTGAGCGTCCGTTCGGACTCTCGCCGCAGGCGAAGGAATCGAGGCGAGTAGCTGCCGTGAGCAGTTCAACTTCACCATTCGGACAGAACGAGTGGTTGGTCGAGGAGATGTATCGCAAGTTCCGCGAAGATCCCTCCTCGGTCGATCCGAGTTGGCATGAATTCCTGGTCGACTACTCGCCCGAAACGACCGCAGGCACGACGAGCACCGCAGGCGACGGACAGTCCTCCGCCCCCACGACGCCACCCGAACCGGGACCCGCCCCCTCACCCAAGAGCACCGACGGCAACGGCGTTTCCGCCAAAGCGGAGCAGGCGCCGGTCAAGACCGAACCCGCCCCGGCGAAGGCTGAGTCAACGCCTGCCAAGAAAGAAGCACCGCCCGCCAAGACGGAACCACCGCCAGCCAAGACCGACGTGGCACAGCCCAAGTCCGCCGAAGCGAAGCCCGCCGCGAAACCAAGTCCCTCCGCCGACGGCGACGAGGCCCAAGTTCTGCGCGGCGCGGCCGCCGCTGTGGTGAAGAACATGTCGGCGTCGCTGGACGTGCCGACCGCGACGAGCGTGCGCGCCGTTCCCGCCAAGCTGATGATCGACAACCGCATCGTCATCAACAACCACCTCAAGCGCACTCGCGGCGGCAAGATCTCGTTCACCCACCTGCTCGGGTACGCGATCGTGCAGGCGGTCAAGAAGTTCCCGAACATGAACCGCCATTACGCCGAGGTCGACGGGAAGCCCAACGCGATCACCCCGGCTCACACCAACCTCGGTCTTGCGATCGACCTGAAGGGCAAGGACGGCGCCCGTCAGCTGGTGGTGGCGGGCATCAAGGGTGCCGAGACCATGCGGTTCGGCCAGTTCATCGCCGCCTACGAGGACATCGTGCGGCGCGCCCGCGACGGCAAGCTGACCGCCGAGGACTTCTCCGGCGTGACGATCTCGCTGACCAACCCGGGCACCATCGGCACCGTGCATTCGGTGCCCCGGCTGATGCGCGGCCAGGGCGCGATCATCGGCGTCGGCGCCATGGAATACCCCGCCGAGTTCCAGGGCGCGAGCGAGGAACGCATCGCCGAGCTGGGCATCGGCAAGCTGGTCACCCTCACCTCAACCTATGACCACCGCATCATTCAGGGCGCTGAATCCGGTGACTTCCTGCGCACCGTGCACGAGCTACTGCTCTCCGACGACTTCTTCGACGAGATCTTCCACGAGCTGGGCATCCCATACGAGCCGGTACGGTGGCGCACCGACAACCCGGACTCGATCGTCGACAAGAACGCCCGAGTCATCGAGCTGATCGCGGCCTACCGCAACCGCGGGCACCTGATGGCCGACATCGACCCGCTGAGGCTGGACAAGAGCCGGTTCCGCAGCCACCCGGACCTCGACGTGAACACGCACGGCCTGACGCTGTGGGACCTGGACCGGATATTCAAGGTCAACGGCTTCTCCGGCGCCGAGTACAAGAAGCTGCGCGACGTCCTCGGGCTGCTACGCGATTCGTACTGCAGGCATGTTGGGGTGGAGTACACCCACATCCTTGAGCCCGAGCAGCAGAAGTGGCTCGAGGAGCGTGTCGAGGTCAAGCACGAGAAGCCGACCGTCGCGCAGCAGAAGTATGTCCTGTCCAAGCTGAACGCCGCCGAAGCATTCGAGACCTTCCTGCAGACCAAATACGTTGGGCAGAAACGGTTCTCGCTTGAGGGCGCCGAAACGGTAATTCCGATGATGGACGCCGCGATCGACCAGGCCGCCGAGCACGGGCTCGACGAGGTCGTCATCGGCATGCCGCACCGCGGCAGGCTCAACGTGCTGGCCAACATCGTCGGCAAGCCGTACTCCCAGATCTTCAGCGAGTTCGAGGGCAACCTGAACCCGTCGCAGGCGCACGGTTCTGGTGACGTCAAGTACCACCTCGGCGCGCACGGCACCTACCTACAGATGTTCGGCGACAACGACATTGCGGTGTCGCTGGTCGCCAACCCGTCACACCTGGAGGCGGTCGACCCCGTGCTCGAGGGCATCGCCCGGGCCAAGCAGGACCTGCTGGACAAGGGCGACGGACCCGACGGATTCACGGTGGTGCCGATGATGCTGCACGGCGACGCCGCGTTCGCCGGCCAGGGCGTGGTCGCCGAGACGCTGAACCTCGCGCTGCTGCGCGGGTACCGCACCGGCGGCACGATCCACATCGTCGTCAACAACCAGATCGGTTTCACCACTTCGCCTTCCGATGCCAAGTCGTCGGAGTACTGCACCGACGTCGCGAAGATGATCGGAGCGCCGATCTTCCACGTCAACGGCGATGACCCCGAGGCGGCGGTGTGGGTGGCCCGGCTGGCGATGGACTTCCGGCAGAAGTTCAAGAAGGACGTCGTCATCGACATGCTGTGCTACCGCCGCCGCGGACACAACGAGGGTGACGACCCGTCGATGACGCAGCCCGCGATGTACGATGCGATCGACACCAAGCGCGGTGTGCGAAAGACCTACACCGAAGCGTTGATCGGCCGCGGCGACATCTCGATGAAGGAAGCCGAAGACGCCCTGCGCGACTACCAGGGTCAGTTGGAGCAGGTGTTCAACGAGGTCCGCGAGCTCGAGAAGCACGAGATCGAGCCGAGCGAGTCGGTGGAAAGCGACCAGATGCTGCCCGCAGGCATGAACACCGCGGTGGACAAGTCGTTGTTGGCCCGTATCGGCGACGCCCACCTCGCCGCCCCCGACGGTTTCACCGTGCACTCCAGGGTCAAGCCGGTGCTGGAGAAGCGCCGCGAGATGGCCTACGAAGGCAAGGTCGACTGGGCCTTCGCCGAACTGCTGGCGCTCGGTTCGCTGATCGCCGAGGGCAAGCTGATCCGGCTGTCCGGCCAGGACACCAGGCGCGGCACCTTCACCCAACGGCACTCGGTGATCATCGACCGCAAGACCGGCGCGGAGTTCACGCCGCTGCAGCTGCTGGCCACCAACTCCGACGGGCAGCCGACCGGCGGCAAGTTGATGGTCTACGACTCGGCGCTGTCCGAATACGCCGCGGTGGGCTTCGAATACGGCTATTCGGTCGGTAACCAGGACGCAGTGGTGTTGTGGGAGGCGCAATTCGGCGACTTCGTCAACGGCGCGCAGTCGATCATCGACGAGTTCATCTCCTCCGGCGAAGCCAAGTGGGGTCAGCTGTCCGATGTCGTGCTGCTGCTGCCGCACGGCCACGAGGGCCAGGGTCCCGACCACACGTCGGGCCGCATCGAGCGGTTCCTGCTGCTGTGGGCCGAGGGCTCGATGACGATCGCGGTGCCGTCGACACCGGCGAACTACTTCCACTTGCTGCGGCGGCACGCGCTGGATGGCATCCACCGGCCGTTGATCGTATTCACCCCGAAGTCGATGCTGCGAAACAAGGCCGCGGTCAGCGACATCCGTGACTTCACCGAGCAGAAGTTCCGGTCGGTCATGGAGGAGCCGACCTACACCGACGGCGACGGTGACCGCGGCAAGGTCAAGCGGATCCTGTTGACCAGCGGCAAGATTTACTACGAGCTGGTGGCGCGCAAGGCCAAGGACAAGCGCGAGGACGTGGCGATCGTGCGGATCGAGCAGCTCGCGCCGCTGCCGAGGCGGCGGCTGAGCGAGACGCTCGACAATTATCCCAATGCCGAACAGTTCTTCTGGGTGCAGGAGGAGCCTGCCAACCAGGGCGCATGGCCGACGTTCGGGCTGACGCTGCCTGAGATGCTGCCCGAGAAGTTGACGGGGCTCACGCGGATCTCCCGGCGTGCCATGTCGGCGCCGTCGTCGGGCTCGTCGAAGGTGCACGCGGTCGAGCAGCAGGAGATCCTCGACGAGGCGTTCGGCTGAGCGCAGACTCTTCGCCCGTCACACCAACACACGCTTTGCAGAGAAAGTGCGAGAAGACCTCTGCAAAACGGCGATCGGTGGGGTTCTAGTGACGAAACGCTTCCCTTGTGGTCCCCGCCACCAAGCCGGACCAGGCCGCTGTACGCGCTACCCGCGGTACCGACTAGCCTCGTCCCGAGTCAACCGACACCTTGGGGGTGCAGACATGAAGGGCTTCGCCGGGAAAGTCGCCGTCGTGACGGGCGCCGGGTCCGGAATCGGTCAGGCGCTGGCAATCGAGCTCGGGCGCTCCGGCGCCAAGGTGGCCATCAGTGACGTCGACACCGAGGGCCTCGCGGCGACCGAGGAGCGGCTGGCGGCCGTCGGCGCGACGGTGAAGTCCGACCGGCTGGACGTCACCGAACGCGAGGCGTTCCAGGTGTACGCCGATGCGGTCAACGCACAATTCGGCACCGTGAACCAGATCTACAACAACGCGGGCATCGCGTTCATCGGCGACATCGAGGCCACCGAGTTCAAGGACCTCGAGCGTGTGATGGACGTGGACTACTGGGGTGTCGTCAACGGCACCAAAGTCTTTCTGCCGTACCTGATCGCGTCGGGCGACGGACACGTCGTGAACATCTCGAGCGTCTTCGGGCTGCTCTCGGTGCCGGGTCAGGGTGCCTACAACGCGGCCAAGTTCGCGGTTCGCGGGTTCACCGAAGCACTGCGGCAGGAGATGATCATCGCCGGTCACCCCGTGAAGGTCACGTGCGTGCACCCCGGCGGCATCAAGACCGCGATCGCCCGCAACGCAACGGCCGCGGAGGGTCTGGACAAGGACCAAGTGGCCAAGACCTTCGACAAGCGGCTGGCGACCACGTCCCCGCAGAAGGCCGCGCGGATCATCCTCGAGGGGGTGCGGAAGAACAAGCCCCGCGTGCTGGTCGGCAACGACGCAAGGGCGCTCGACATCCTCGCCCGCGCGACCGGGTCGGGCTATCAACGGCTGGTCGCCGCGGTGACAGCGCGGACTATGCCGAGCTAGCGGCTGGTCGCTCCGAGCGGGTGTTCGGTCAGAAACGCGTCGGCCACCTGGCCCGCATCCGCGCCCGCGTCCACCTGACGCCGCATCCGCACCAAGGCCGCGGTGTCCAGCACGCCGGCCACCTCGTTGAGCGCGAGCACCTGTGTTTCGGACAACTCGTTGCGGCGATACAGCGGCACGGCGTTCTCGGCGCGGATCAGTGCGGTGCGGTCGGCCAGCACCACCACTTCGGCGGGAATGTCCGGGTCGGCCGTCGACGTCCACGCCGCGTTGACCTGCCCCGCCCGCAACGCCTCGAACAACGTTGCGGCGTCGGGATATTCACGTACCTTCGCTGCGCACGTACCGACGGCGGCGGGTCGGGGTTCACCGTCAACTTGCCCGAGCTGGAGCTGGGTGCAATGGCGAACCGCGGCCGTGACATCCCGTCCGCCCCAGGCGTCGACGGTCGCCTCGGTGACGGCGAGCGCCGGCTTGTCCTCCGCCGATTCGGCGTAGTCGCCCGCGGTGACGCCTTCGGGCAGCGCCGCCACCATGTCGCGGTAGACCTGCGCGGGCGCGCGCGCTTTCGCGCCGGGCGCAAAGGTGTCCAGCAGTCGACCGGTGAAGCCCGGCACCACAGCGATCGCACCCGAGTCCAGCCCGGCCAACGGGTCGGGTACCCGCTCGACATGCGCGGCCGTGCCGTAGCTCCGTAGGGCCGACGCATACAGATTGGCCAGCAGCGTCGATTCCGCGTCATCGCGCGCCCCGACGGCGATCGGTTGGCCACCGCCCGTGCCACCGCACCCGGCGATCAGCAGAGCCGCCGCCGCGACGGCGAGTCGACGACCGTCCACGGCGCGATCAGACGTCCGCGGCCGCCGCGACCGCCCCGGCCACGGCAGGCTCGACGCGCGGATCCAGCGGGCTCGGAACGATCCGGTGGGGTGCGAGGTCGTCGCCCAGCACCCCGAAAATCGCCTCGGCGGCGGCCACCTTCATCTTCTCGGTGATCCGGCGGGCACCGGCGTCCAGCGCACCGCGGAACACGCCCGGGAACGCCAGCACATTGTTGATCTGGTTCGGGAAGTCGCTGCGGCCGGTCGCCACCACGGCGGCATGCTTGGCGGCGATCTCCGGATGGATCTCGGGGTCGGGGTTGGACAGCGCGAACACGATGCCGTCGGGGGCCATCGTCGCGATCAGCTCTTCTGGCACGATCCCGCCGGAGAGGCCGAGGAACATGTCGGCGCCCTTCAGCGCTTCGACCATTCCGCCGGAAAGGCCATCGGGGTTGGTGCGCTGCGCCAGATCGAGCTTGACCGAGGTCAGGTCGTCACGGTGCTGATGCAGAATACCGCGGGAGTCCAGCACGGTCATGTCCGAAACACCTGCGGCCAGAAGGATGTTCGCGCACGCCATGCCTGCCGCGCCGACGCCCGAGATCACCACGCGAAGCGATGCGATGTCGCGGTCGAGCACATTGGTCGCGCCCAGCATCGCCGCGAGCACGACGATCGCGGTGCCGTGCTGGTCGTCGTGCATCACCGGGCAGTCGAGAGCATCGATGAGGCGCCGTTCGATTTCGAAGCAGCGCGGCGCCGAGACGTCCTCGAGGTTCACGGCGCCGAATGTCGGCCGCAACCGCACCAGGGTTTCGACGATCTCGTCGGGATCCTTGGTGTCCAACACGATCGGGATCGAGTCCAGGCCTGCGAAGGCCTTGAACAGGCCGCACTTGCCCTCCATCACCGGCAGCGAGGCCGCCGCGCCGATGTCGCCGAGGCCGAGCACCGCACTGCCGTCGCTGACGACGGCCACCAACCGGTTCGCCCACGTGTAACGGGCGGCCAGCGTGTGATCGGCGGCGATCGCCCGACTGACCTGCGCTACGCCGGGCGTGTAGGCGATCGACAGGGCGCGCTGAGTGTCCAGCGGGGCCTTGAGTGCGACGGAGAGCTTGCCGGCTACGTGCGCCTCGAAGATCTCCTCGTCGGTGACGACGACCTGCGGGTTATCTGGCTTCTCCGACACGGCGCTCAGGTTACTGGCCTACTTTTTGGTAACCTAATCGACTTTTTTCAGATCAAACTGAGCTCGGTGACCGTGCATGGTCTACCGAGGTACCCGCACGACAGCCATCGCCACGAGGCCCATAGCCAGCACCACGCATAGCCCGCCCAGTCCGGCCCGATCGGTGTCGAACAGATCGACAAACATGAAGAACATCCACGGCGCCAGGAAGGACGCCGCGCGCCCCGCGGTGGTGTAGAGGCCGAAGGCCGTGCCTTCCTTTCCCTCCGCCGACATTCGCAGCATCAAAGCACGCGCGGACGCCAGAGTTGGGCCGACGAACAGGCACAGAAGCAGCCCGCAGACCCAGAACGCCAGCGCCCCGGAGAGAGTCAGCAATACCAGTCCAGTGACGATCATGGCGCTGAGCGAACTGACGATGACGGGTTTGGAGCCGACTCGATCGTCCAGCCGGCCGCCCGCCACCGCGCCGATTGCGGCGACGCTGCTCGCACATACGCCGAACACCAGCACGTCGGCCTGCGACACTCCGTACACCGTGACACCGAGCACCGCGCCGAACGCGAAGATGCCGGTCAGCCCATCTCTGAACACTGCGCTGGCCAATAAGTAGTAAACGACGTTGTGGTCGCGCCGCCACTCTCCCTTCACCTCGTCCCAGAGCGCGCGATATGCGCCGACCAACCCGCCGATCGGGCGACGGTCGACGGGGGCGGGGGTACGCAGGGAAAGCAATAGGGGTAGCGCGAACAGAGCGAACCACGCCGCGGCGAGCAACATCGCCGCCCGCACGTGCTGGCCGTCGGCCACCGCGAGGCCCAGGAGGCCGCGGGTGTCGCCATCGCCCTCGATGAATCCGAAATAGAGGATCAACAGCAATAGCACACTGCCGAAATATCCTGAGGCCGAACCAAGCCCGGAGATCCGGCCCGAGTTCTCCCCCGTCGAAAGCTGCCTCAACATGGCGTTGTACGGCACCGTCGCCAGATCGCTGCACGCTGCGGTGCACGCCAGCAGGATCAAACCCGGCCACAGATAGTGGTAGTCGGCCCGGATCAGGCTCATCGCCGATGTCATCGCGACGACCAATGCGGTGAGCACGGCGAGTGCAGTTCGGCGACGGTGCGTAGCGTCGACCCAGATCCCGGTGGCCGGCGCCAGCACCGCGACGCACAGCCCCGCAATCGCCAGCACCCTGCCCAGCCAGCTCGCGGGTGTCGTGGGGCCGGGCAAACCCGAACCGACCTGCTCGGTCAGGTAGACGGAGAAGACGAACGTAATGACGACGGCATTCACGCCAGTAGCGCCGCAATCCCACAGAGCCCACGCCAACACCCGAGACGTCGAGGTGGCGCGAGAGTCCGCCCCGCGGTTGGTCATTGATGGACTCAGCAGGAACCGAACATGTTGTTGCGTTCAATCATTATGAAGGGCCGGACGCACCGACGGATTCCACGTCACCCGGCTGTGCGTCAAGCTCGGGCAGCTGACTCACGAGATACTCGGCGAGCCCCCCGATGGTCGGATAGTCGAATACCGCGGTCGCGTTGATCGTGAACGCGCCGCCGAACTGACTGTGCAACCGGTTGCGGAGTTCGATCGCCATCAGCGAATCCGTACCCAGGTCCAGGAACCGACTGGACGCGGCGGGCGGTTGCGCGAGCCGCAGGAAGTTCTGCACCTCGCGCTGAAGGAATTCGGTCACGAAACCGGCGCGCTGCGCCACCGGTATCTCCTGCAGCTGCCGAAGCAACTCACTGTCACCGGTCACCTCCCCGACAGCACTCGGCAACACGAGGTCGAGAATCGGCGGGCGAGATGCGCCCAGCAACTTCGCGGCACGCTGCCAGTTGGCTTTGATGACGGTTGCCTGCCCGGTTCCGTTGGCGACGACCTCGGCGAGTGCGCCCAGCGCGGCCGAGGGCTCCAGTGGCACCAGGCCTTGCGCACCGAGATTGGCGCGCGCGGCCTCCGAAGAGGCCATGCCACCCTGGGCCCAGGGACCAAAGTTGACGCCGGTCGCCGGCAGGCCATGCGCCTTTCGTTGCGCGACCAGGCCGTCGAGCAGCGCATTGGCGGTCGCGTAGTTGGCCTGGCCGGGTGAACCGAACAAGCTGGACACCGAGGAGGACACGATGAAGAAGTCGAGATCGTCGTCCTTCGTCAACCGGTCCAAGTGGCAGGCACCGAACGCCTTGGGCGCCAACGTCGTTCGGAATCGCTCCAGGCTCTGCTGCGACAGCAGCGCATCGTCGAGCACGCCGGCCAAATGCGCCACTCCGGCGAGCGGCGGCAACTCCGCGCGGATTCGCTCCAGCAGCTTCGCGACCTCGGACTCGTCGCCGACATCGGCCGCGAAGGTGTGGATGCGGCACCGGTAGCGCTCGGTGATGTCGTCGATTACCCGTTGCGCGTCCGCATCGGGCGCGCGCCGGCTGGTCAACACGATGTCACCGGCACCGAGTTGGGCCAGATACGACGCCGTGTGCAGACCGATCGCACCGAGTCCGCCGGTGATCAGATAGCTCCGATCGCCGCGCGGCTGCAGCGGGTTCGGTATCTGCAGCACGATCTTGCCGATGTGCCGCGCTTGCTGCATGCGGCGGAACGCGGCCCTCGCCTCGGTGAGCGGGTAGATCTCGGCGGGCAGTGGTGTCCACTCGCCCGTGGCCATCCCGTCCGACACCTCGGTCAGCAGACGCTTGATGTGCTCGGGATTCTGCAGGGTGGTGACATCCAGCGCGACGATCTCGTAGGCGATATCGGGACGGGCCGCCGCCATCTGCTCCGGTGTCCAGATGTCGCGCTTGGCGATCTCGGCGAAACGGCCATTCTGGGCGGTGGCCCGCACGGTCGCTTCGAGGAATCCCTCGTTGGTCAGGCTGTTGAGCACCACGTCGACGCCGGCACCGTCGGTGTCGGCAAGGATTTGGTCGGCGAAATCCGTAGTGCGCGAGTCGTAGACGTATTTCACACCCATTTTGCGCAGCGTCGCGCGTTTGTAGGTGCTGGCGGTCGCGAAGACGATGGCGCCGTGCTGCTGTGCCATCTGGATCGCGGCCAGTCCGACGCCGCCGCTGGCGGCGTGAATGAGCACGCGGTCACCGGGCTGCAACTGCGCCCAGTCGAACGCGAGTCGGGCCGTGAGCGCCGCAGCGGGAATGGTGGCCGCCGCCACCGCGCTCACCCCGTCGGGCACCGGCGCCAGCAACTGGACCGGCACATTGAACCGGCTGGAGAATGCGCCCTGCATGAAGCCGTAGACGCGCTGGCCGACCTCGAGTCCGGTGACGCCGCTACCCAACTGTGTGACGATGCCGGCGAAGTCCCCGCCGATCGGGCCCGGATCACCCGGGTAGAGGCCGAGCACGTTGAGCACATCCCGGAAGTTGAGGCCCGCGGCCTCCACCCGGACCTGCACGTAGCCCTCGTCCGGCGGCGGCACGTCCGTCTCGGTCAGACGCAGGTTGTCGATCGCGCCGCGTTCGGTGGGCGCCAGGACGTAGTCGGTTGAGCGCGGCACCGTGAGATGACCGCTGCGCGCCCACGGCAATAACCGTGAGGCCAGCAGCTTTCCTTGCCGCAGCGCGAGTTCCGGCTCGTCGATCGGTGTGGCGAGCAGGTTGGCCAGTGCGCTGCACAGCCTCCTGTGATCCGTCGCAATCGACCAGTTTGCAGCGCAGCGCCGGTTCCTCGTTGATCGTGGTGCGCCCGAATCCCCACAGCGCCGCCTGCACCGGGTCGACCGGCTCGCCGGATTCGGTGGCCACGGCCCGTTCGGTGATGATCCACAGTCCGCCGGGCAGTTTCACCTCGCCGCCTTGCACGGTGTGCACGGCGCTGAGCAGGTTGGCGATCTCGGTCTCGAGCCGCGCGGCGACGTCGGCGCTCGACTCTTCTCGCGCTCGGCCCGGTGCTGCGCCAGACGACGCCGGAGAACGGCAGACCGCGCTCGTGAGCCTGTGCCAACAGCTGTCCCAAGAGCTCCGGATCGTGGTCCGGTCGAACGGGATGCAGCCCGGCACGTTGGCGGCCAGTTCGTCGAATCCGGCAATCAGCCAGGTGCCGTTCGCGTTTCCGGCGCCGTCGCTCGACGCCGGCGGCGGCACCTCGTGCCAGCCAAGGGTGTACAGCAGCCGGGTGGCATCGCCGCCGAGCCCGCGCAACAACGCCTCGCGCGGCGCGCGTTTGACCGTGAACTCGCGAATTCCGCCCAGGTGGCGGCCATCCCGATCGACGAAATCGAGATCGAAGACCTGGGTTTCGCTGTCGAGGCCGCTGGTGTGCCACCTCGCGCGGCAATAGAACCGCCGAGGCATCTTCTCCCGCAGCATCACCTGCCCGTACCGCAACGGCAGGAACAGATCGTTCACGCCCTGTTCGGCCGCGAGAAGTGCCGGGAACGCCGGGAAGGCGACTCCGGTGCACAGGTCCATCAGCACCGGATGCATCGGCTCGGTTCCGAGCTGTTCGGCGAGTTCTTCGCCGACGATGATGTCGCCGATCGCCTCACCCTCGCCGAGCCACAGCGACTTCAGGGAACCGGACCAGGTGGGCCCCCATGCCAGCTCCATGTCGGCGAAGGTCTCGAACAGCTCCTGCGGACGCATGCGGTTCAACCGCTCGATTGCCGCGTCGACGGGATCCGACTGCTCGGGTGCCGGCTCGTCATCGACGCCGGTGACGACGGTGCCGTCGGCGTTCAGCGACCATTCGGCGTCGCGAACACCGTATGGGCGACTGTGCACCTTGAAGCTCACGTCACCGCCGTCCTCGAGCGGATGCAACGTCAGCTGCACCTCGCGAGAACTCTTCTCGGGCAGGATGATCGGCTCATAGAAGAAGACATCCTTCACCCGGGCCGGCGGACCGACGGCGGCCAGCGCCATCGCCGCATACGTCGCCCCGGGAACGACAACGGTGCCGTAGATGACGTGATCGGACAGCCATGGCTGCGACTTGACGGACAACCTGCTGGTGTAGACGGAGTCGCCGGAGGCGAGATCCTTTGCACTGCCCAGGATTCCGGATACCGCAGGACCGTCGACGGCGATGCCGGACGTCTTGGGCCAGAAGCGACGGCGCTGGAACGGATAGGTGGGCAGTTCGAGTCTGCGACGGGGCTGACGATGCAGCGCAGCGAAATTGGGTCGGTGGCCGCCGACGTAGGCCGCGGCCAGCGCGTCGGCGATCTGGCGCCGGTCACCAACGCCCTTGCGCAGCGAGACGATCGCCCGCGGCGCGGCCAAGTGCTCCGGCCAGACCTGCACCGCAGCCCCGGTCAGCACCGGTTGCGGACCGATCTCCATCAACACCGAGCATCCCAGCGCCGCCACGGTGCGCACACTTTCGGCGAATTGCACCGGCTGGCGGGAATGCCGCCGCCAGTACTGAGCGTCGAGCGGGGTTTGGGCCGTGAGCACGGCGCCGGTGCGGTTGCAGACCAGCGGCAACGTCGGGACAGCGAACTGCAACTGCGCTGCGTACGACTCGAATTCATCGAGCACCGGATCCAGCAATTCCGAGTGGAAGGCGTGGCTGGTCTCCAGCCAGGTGCAGCGGATCCCCTCGTCACCGAATCTGGCGACTATCTGTTCCAGATCCTCACCCGGACCCGAGAGCACGGTGTTGGGCCCGTTGTAGGCGCCGACCGACACTCGCGGGAATTCGCCGGCGATCTCCTCGACGTGCTTGGCGTCGGTGAACACCGCCACCATTCGCCCACCTTCGGGCAGGCTGCCGAACAGCCGGCCGCGCTCGGCCATCAGCCGTGCGCCGTCCTCGAGGCTGAAAACTCCGGCCACACATGCCGCTGCGTACTGGCCCACGCTGTGCCCCAGCACCACGTCGGGCTCGATGCCCCACGACTGCCACAGCCGGGCCAGGCCCATCTCGACGGCGAAAAGCGCCGGCTGCGCAAACGACGTGTGCCGCAACGCTTCTCCGGCCTCGCGTCGTTCGCGAACAGCACCTCCAGCAACGGGCGCGGCAGGATGTCATTGACCGCGTCCGCGCAACGTGTCACGGTTTCGGCGAAAACCGGCTCAGCGTCGAACAACTCACGCGCCATCCCCGGATACTGGCTGCCCTGCCCGGTGAACAACCACGCCGTCGTCGGGCGGTGTCGTGTGCTCGCCACGCACGACACCGGGTCGCACGCGGTTTTCGGCCAATTCGGCCAGGCCCTCGCGCGCGCCCTCGACCGAATCCACGACCAGCGCGGCGCGATGTTCGAAATGCGAACGGCCCGTCCCGGCGGTGAGGCATACGTCGGCGAGGTCGACATCCGGGTGGGCGTTCAACCAGGCCTCATAACGCTGCGCCAACGCCACCAGTGCTTCCGGTGACCGCGCGGACAGCGCCAGCACATTGACAGGCTGCTCGTGAGTGTCCGACTCCGGGGTCACCGCGACATCGCCTGCCGAGTCTTCGTCGGCGGTCGCCGGTTGTGGTGGCGCCTCCTCGATCAGCACGTGCGCGTTCGTGCCGGTGAACCCGAAGGAACTCACGCCGGCGCGCCGCGGCCTGCCGTTGGCCTGCCACGGAATCGCCTTGTCCACGACCCGCACCGGCAGCGAGTCCCACGGGATGTGCGGCGACGGCTTCTCGAAGTGCAGGCTCTGCGGCAGCACTTCGTGCTGCAGCGACAACACGACTTTGATCAGACCTGCTGCCCCTGATGCCGACTCGAGGTGACCGATGTTGGTCTTCACCGATCCCATCAGCAACGGTCGGTCCGCGTCACGCGAGGCACCGTAGGCGGCTGCGGCCGCCTGCACCTCGATCGGATCACCCAGCGGGGTGCCCGTCCCGTGCGCCTCGAGGTAGTCGACATCCCCGCCTGCCAGACCGGCGCGAGCCAGCGCCGCCCCGATAAGCCGTTGCTGTGCACCACCATTGGGCACCGTCAAACCACTGGATGCGCCGTCCTGGTTGACCGCGCTGCTGGGAATGACCGCGCAGACCCGATCGCCGTCGCGCACCGCGTCGCTCAGCCTCTTGAGCACGAGGATTCCGCAGCCTTCACTGCGCACGTAGCCGTCGGCGGAAGCGTCGAACGTCTTGCATCGCCCGACTGGCGAAAGCATCCTGGCGCGTGAGGCGGCGATGACCGTCACCGGACTCAGCAAGACGTTCACACCGCCGGCCAACGCCAAGTCGCAGTCACCGGAGTGCAAAGCCTGGCAGGCCTGATGGACGGCCACCAACGCCGAGCTGCATGCGGTATCGACCGCCACCGCCGGTCCTTCGAGTCCCAGCGCGAAGGCAACCCGACCGGAAATGGCGTTGAGCGCGTTGCCGGTGATGAAGTAGGGCTCGATCTTGTCGATCGACTCGGAGGACAGCAGATGCGCATACTCGTTGGCGGCCACCCCCACGAAGATGCCGGTTCGGCTGCCGCGCAGCGCCGCCGGCGAGTACCCGGCCCGTTCGAGACCCTCCCATGCCGTTTCGAGCATCAGCCGCTGCTGCGGCTCGATCCAGACCGCCTCGCGCGGGGAGATGCCGAAGAATTCGGGATCGAATCCGTCGATTCCGTCGAGGAATCCGCCGAAGCGCGTGTAGGTCTTGCCCGGAGTCTCTGGATCCGGGTCGTAGAACTCGTCGATGTCGAATCGGTCCTCCGGGACTTCCCGGATCGCATCGACACCGCCGGACAGCACCTCCCAGAAAGCTTCCGGGTCGGGCGCGCCGGGGAAACGGCACGACACCGCGACGATCGCGATCGGTTCGTCCGTGCGCGTCGTCACCACTGACGCCGGCTGAGGCCCTGATTTGGCGGATGCCTGCTCGCTGAGCCCGAGCACCTCGCCGAGCAGGTAGTCGGCCGCGTCGGACAGCCGGGGGTGATCCATCACCAGGGTGACCGGTATCTCCTTGCCCACTCCTTGTTCGATGCGGCGCCGCAATTCGACGGCCATCAGCGAATCCATGCCGAGGTCGAAGAACCCCGCGTCCTCGCGGATCTCCGCGGCATCGACGCGCGTCACCTCTGCTACCGCGTCGCGCAGGTAATCCGTCAGAAGCTTCTTGCGCTGCTGCACCGGAGCATTGGTGAGCCGCTCGACCAGCTGGGTCTTCCCGGACGGCGTCAGCGCCGGCGCCGTATCGGGCACCTCGCGCTCCAACTCCGCCAGGAATGCTCGCCTCCCCGCCTGCTGGTAGAGCGGCAGGAAACGGGCCCAGTCGATCCGGGCCACAACGCCCTGCACTGCCCCCTGCGCCGAAGAAGCCGCCACGACATCGGCCAGACCCGCCAGTGCATCGGCAGGTGACAACGTCCGGACGCCGCGCTGATCCAGTCGCGCACGAGACTCCGCGTCGGCCATGCCCGCCGACCAGGGACCGAAGTTGACGCTGATCCCAGAGATGCCCTGCTCGCGCAGGCGCCAGGCCAGCCCGTCGAGGAATGCGTTGGCCGCGCCGTAGGCGGTCTGACCGAATCCGCCCCATACCGAGGCGATCGAGGAGGTGCTGATGAAGAAATCCAGCTGCAGGTCAGCGGCTGCCTCGCTCAAATGCCAAGCACCCCAGACCTTCCCGGCGAAGACGCGATCTACTTCGGCGTCGTCCAGGTTGCTCAGCGGGGTGGTACCGATCTCGCCCGCAGCATGGACGATGCCGGCCAACGGCGGTAGCTCGGCCTGCACGGTGGCCAACAGGCGTGCGACGTCGTGCGCATCGGCGACATCGGCAGCGACGACCCGGAATTCGCAGCCGTGCTGTTCGCCGAGCGCATCGATGCGCTGTTGCGCGGCATCGCTGGGCGCGCGTCGGCTGGTCAGCACCAGATGCTTGGCGCCGTGCGCGGCCAGGTATCCGGCGATTTCCAGCCCGATCGACCCCAGGCCGCCGGTCACCAAATACGTTGCGTCATCGCGCAGTTCCAGCGGTGTAGCGCTCGGCTGCCCAGCCCGCCGAACCAGCCGGGGAACATAGACCGCTTGATCGCGCAGCGCGATTTGGTCTTCCCTGATGGCCGAGTCGCGCGGCGTCGTGATCCGGTTGATGAACCGAGACCATTCGTCGGCAGTGCCGTCAGCCAGATCCGCCAGTCCGCCCCACACTTGCGGAAGCTCCAGCGACGCGGCGCGACCGAATCCCCACAGGCAACTCTGATCCGGCGACACGGTGTCCGCGTCGGTGACTCGTTGTGCGCCACGGGTCACCACCCAGATGGGTCTGCGCAGTTCAGCGGCAATCGCGGCGCGGAAGAGCCGCCGTGTTCCGCCCAGGATTCGGTGTTGCATCCGCAACAGTGACCGCATCGATGGTGCGGTCTCGGAGTCGAGGGCCGCGACATGCACGATACGCAGCGTCGGATCGTCTGCTGCCGCAGCGCGCAACGCGTCTGCGAGCTCGTTCCTCGTCCGCGTCGGACACCGGCAACCCGAGGATCCGGTGCCGGTGGCCACGTGCGGTCAGCACGTCGACCAACGGCTGGATCGCATCGGGGTCATCGCCGACGAGGAGCCAGGTGGATCCCTCGCCGGCCTCCGCGCCGGAGACTGGAGCGGTAGATTTCTCCCAGCGGATCTCGTAGCGGTCGTCCGCGATGGACTGGGTTGTACGTTGTTGGTTGTGTTGTGCCGCAAGCTTGGTCAGCACATTCAGGGTCTGATGGTCGCCGCTCGCACCGTCGAGCAGGGCCGCGAGTTCTTCGATCCGGCCGTCCTCGAGAAGACGGACGGCTTCGGTACGCGGCCGGCAAGGTGCTGTTGTTGGTTCGGGACCTCCCGATTGTCGCGATACCAGTACTGGCGATGCTCGAACGGATAGGTGGGCAGGTCGAGCTTTCGCGCGTGCGCCTGCCGGAAAGCGCCGAAGTCGGGCAGGTGGCCCAAGACGTACGCGTCGGCAACGGCTTCGGTGATCTGTCGGTGGTCGGCGGTGTTTCGGCGCAGCGACGCGATCGCCCGCGGTGCGGTGGCCGGGTCAGGCCATGCCCGCAGGGCTGCGGCGGTGAGCACCGGTTGCGGGCCGATCTCGAGCAACACCTTGCAATTCAGATCGGCAAGGGTGCGCACGCTCTTGGCGAATTCCACCGGTTGGCGCGCGTGACGGCGCCAATAGGCGCCATCGAGTTTCACGCTCCTGCCGAGCGCGGCGCCGGTGCGGTTGTCAATCAGAATCCGTTGTGGCGTACCGAAATTGAATCGCTGCGCATACGACTCGAATTCGTCGAGGATCGGGTCCAGCAGCGCCGAGTGGAACGCGTGGCTGGTGTCCAGCCAGTCACACCGGACACCGTCGGCAGTCAGCGCGGCCACCGCCTGCTCCAGATCCTGTGCGGGTCCCGACAACACGGTGTTGGCACCGTTGTAGGCGGCGACCGACAGACTCGGGAACTCGTCGGTCAGGCTCTCGACACGCTCGGCGGCGGCGAACACCGCGACCATCCGGCCACCCGCAGGCAGACTGCCGAAGAGGCGACCGCGTTCGGCCATCAGCAGCGCGCCGTCCTCGAGACTGAACACGCCCGCGACGCAGGCCGCCGAATACTGGCCGACGCTGTGGCCCAGCACCACGTCGGGTTCGAAGCCCCACGACTGCCAGAGGCGAGCCAAGCCCATCTCCACCGCGAACAAGGCGGGCTGCGCGTAGGAGGTCTGCCGCAGCGTCTCTTCGCTGTCCGGGCTGTCCGTATCGAAAATTACGTCCAGCAAAGGCTTTTCGAGAACGTCGGCGACCACTGCCGCGCAACGATTCAGCGTCTCGGCGAACACCGGCTCGGTGTCGAACAACTCCCGGGCCATGCCGGGGTACTGGCTGCCTTGACCGGTGAACAGCCACGCCGTCTTCGGTGTGTCATGGGATTCTCCGCGAACCAGACCGGGCGCCGGGCGGTCGTCCGCGAGCGCGCCGAGTAGCTCGACGGCAGATTCTCTCGAATTGACCACCAACGCGGCCCGGTGCTCCAGGTGTGCTCGCCCCGCCCCGGCGGTGAAGCACACGTCCGCCAAGGTGGCCTCCGGGTGCGCGCTCAACCAGCTGCGGTATTGATCGGCGACCTGCACCAACGCGGCGGGCGTCCGCGCCGAGAGCGGAAGAATGCTGAACCGCGGAGCCGCCCCGGCGGCGACATCCCACCGCTGTTCCCCGGGCTGCTCGACCGGACTCGGTGCCGCAGCGGGCTGTGCCGCTTCCTCGGGCGCTTCCTCGAGGATGACGTGAGCGTTGGTCCCGGCGAACCCGAATGAGCTGATTCCCGCGATGCGCGGCCGACCGTTGCGTTCCCAGGCGGTCGCCTCCTTGACGACCTCCACCGCGAGCCGGTCCCAGGGAATGTGCGGCGACGGGTTCTGAAAGTGCAGGTGCTGCGGCAGTAACTCGTTCTCGAGCGACAGGATGACCTTGATGACACCCGCGATACCCGCGGCTGCTTCCAGGTGTCCGATGTTCGTCTTCACCGAGCCCATCAACAGCGGCTGGCCGGGTTCGCGTCCGGCGCCGAGCGCCGCACCTGCGGCCTGGGCCTCGATCGGGTCGCCCAGCGATGTCCCGGTGCCGTGTGCTTCCAGGTATCCGACGTCGCTGGGTTCGAGGTCGGCGCGCTTCAGCGCATCGGCGATAACCCGTTGCTGGGCAACGCCGTTCGGCACCGTCAATCCACCCGATGCGCCGTCCTGGTTGATCGCACTGCCGCGGATCACGGCCCGAATCCGGTCACCGTCGCGGATCGCGTCCTCGAGCCGCTTGATGACGATGACGCCGCAGCCCTCGCCGCGCACATAGCCGTCCGCGGCCGCGTCGAATGTCTTGCACCGGCCGTCGGGCGCGAGCATGTGCGCACTGGAGAACGTGATCATGGTCGCCGGTGTGAGCAGGACGTTCGCGCCGCCGGCCAGCGCAAGGTCGCATTCTCCCAAGCGCAGCGCTTGGCACGCCTGATGGATTGCCACCAGCGACGAGCTGCACGCCGTGTCGACGGCGACCGCGGGACCCTGCAGCCCCAACCGATAGCTGATCCGTCCCGCTGCCGCGGCATTCGACGTCCCGATGGCCATATAGGCCTCGATCTCGGGGTAAGTCAGTTCGTCGGATGCCATTCCCAGGTAGTCGTGGGTGGCCAAACCCACGAACACACCGGTGTTGGTGTTAGCCAAAGCCGTTGGCGCGGTGCCCGAATGCTCCACCGCGCGCCACGCCGTCTCCAGCAGGAGCCGATGCTGCGGGTCCATCAACCTGACCTCGCGCGTCGACATACCGAAGAACGGCGCGTCGAACCCCGTCACGTCATCGACGAAACCCGCACGACGGGTCACGATCTTGCCGGGCACACCGGGTTCCGGGTCGAAGAATTCGTCGACATCCCAGCGGTCCTTGGGCACCTCCGATACCGCGTCGCGGCCCTCGCGCAGCACGTCCCAGAACTCATCGGCATCCGGGGCACCCGGAAAACGCGCCGCATAGCCGACGATTGCGAAACGCGGGGCCTGGGTCGATCGGACTCATCGGCGGACACCATGCCGGTTTGTCCTCCTCGCTCGGCGGTCAGAATGCGACAGTTCTGCGAGAGCAGCAAGCCGGTCGATTACTCCGCCGCCGACGGGCACAGCATCGACCTGTCGAGCCGTCTCACTGCATTCGGCAACGTTGAACCGGTGCTGCGGCAGGCGACTGTTCGCCGGACCGGCAGCCGGCCAAGCCGGGAGGACGACGTTTTGCGCATCGGGAAGATAACTGTTGGCGCACTTGACGAATGGTCGTTGAAGCCGGGCTCGGTCACCTCGTGGCATCCGACGGCCGCGGCTCAGGAAAAGGCGCGACGAGCGCCGGTCAGTTCGGTGCCGGTCAGCTACATGCAGCGCCAACATCTTCGTAACTACTGCGAACGGACAGCCGCGGGACTGAACTTTTCCCGGCAAATCATCGCTAGTTGTGACGTGGCCGGCCAGTGCGATATTTCTGCCATGGATCACGCCCTCAACGCATACCTACGTCGGCACGACACGTTCCGCAGTTGGTTCGAACAGACCGGTGATGGAGATTTCATACGGCATGCCATCAACGATCCGGCTGACATTGAATTCGTGCCGATCGATCACGGCAACATGACGATCGACGAGATACACGCTCATGTCGTGGGCATACCGAATCCGTTGGAGTGGGGCTGCTTCACTTTCGGAATAATCCAGAACGAGAGCCACTTCACTTTCTTTGCCGCCATGGATCATGTCCACGGGGACGCGACGTTGATCGGCACAACAATGTTGGAAGCAAACGGAATGTATTCGGCGTTGAGCGGAGACGGTCAGGCACTCACGCTGCCCGATGCCGGCAGCTTCGACGATTTCTGTGTCCGCGAGCGTGAGTACACGTCAGCGTTGACCGTGGATTCGCCGGGCGTACGCGCGTGGATTGACTTCGCCGAGAACAATAGCGATGGCTTTACCGAATTCCCGCTTCCGCTGGGTAACCCGAACGAGTCGACACGCAGTGAGATTAGCTCTGAAATGCTGATGGACGCGGCACAGACGGAACGCTTCGAATCGGCCTGCACGGCGGCCGGCGCGCGCTTCGTCGGCGGCGTGTTCGCCTGTCTCGGCCTGGTGGAGCACGAGTTCACCGGTGCTCTCACGTACTACGGGCTCACGCCGAGGGATTCCCGCACAGCCAGCGACAATTTCATGACGCAGGGTTGGTTTACCGGCTTGATCCCGATCACCGTCCCGATAGCGGCGACCTCTTTCAGCGATGCCGCATGGGCAGCGCAGGCATCTTTCGATTCGGGCCTGGACATGGCGAGAGTGCCGTATTACCGCGTATTGGAGTTGGCGCCGTGGTTGAACTGGCCACAGCCGAACTTCCCGGTGTCGAACTTCCTGCACGGTGGCGCCGCTCCGCTCAACGCTATTCTCGCTGCCGCCGACCTGGGCCTTGCGAACAATATCGGAATCTACCCAGACGGCCGATATTCGTATCAGCTGACTATCTACATATTCCGATATGGCGAGGGCACGGCGATGGGGATCATGCATCCCGATAATCCGGTCGCCAAGAAATCAGTTGCCAGCTACATGAAGGCGATGAAATCCGTGTCCGTACTCGTCGCTGACAGCGGACACTGGGGACGCGTCGCATAGCGTGGAGCAAATCCGGGCGAGGGTGAGGACGATATGCGACGGCTAGCCGATGTTGTAGTGCGGTGGCCCTGGGCGGTGATAGGGGTTTGGATCGCGATTGCGGTCGCACTTCCGCTGACGTTCCCGAGCCTGAACGAGATGGCCCAGAGGCAACCGCTCGCCATCCTGCCCAGCGACGCCCCGTCGAGCGTCGCCGCCCGGCAGATGACCGAAGCGTTTGACGAATCGGGTTCGGACAACCTTCTCGTAGTTGCCTTTATCAACGAAAAGGGGCTCAAGCCCTCCGACGAAGCCACCTACCGCAAGGTGGTCGACGCGCTGCGCGACGACGTGACAGACGTGGTGATGATTCAGGACTTCTTCACCACACCGCAATTGCGCCCGTTCCTGACGAGCAAGGACAAGACGACCTGGGTGCTGCCGGTCGGCCTTGCGGGCGAGATGGGCACACCGCGCGCCTACGAGGCCTATAACCGAGTCGCCGACCTCGTCAAACACAAAGCCGCCGGTGCCCCGCTTACTGTGCACGTCACCGGACCCGCGGCCACCGTCGCCGACCTCACCGTCGCCGGCGAACAGGATCGCCTGCCGATCGAGATTGCGATCGGCGTCCTGGTGCTACTCGTTCTGTTGGTGGTGTACCGCAACCCGGTCACCATGCTTCTGCCGCTGGCAGCGATCGGGACGTCCTTGGTGACCGCACAAGCTCTGGTGGCCGGGGTCTCCGAACTCTTCGGACTGGGTGTTTCAAATCAGTCCGTCATTCTTCTGAGCGCGATGATCGCGGGCGCGGGAACGGATTATGCGGTCTTTCTCATCAGCCGCTATCACGACTATCTGCGACAAGGGGCAGATTTCGATGACGCGGTGCGGCGGGCGTTGATGTCGATCGGCAAGGTGATCACCGCATCCGCCGCCACGGTGGGAATCACTTTTCTCGGAATCAGCTTCGCCAAGATGGGGGTCTTCTCGACGATCGGCGTCGCGTGCGCGATCGGTGTCGGGGTGGCCTTCCTTGCCGCAGTCACGTTGTTGCCTGCCATTCTGGTCCTGGCCGGGCCACGCGGCTGGGTCAAGCCGCGGCGCGAACTCACCGCTCGGTTCTGGCGACGGTCGGGGATACGCATCGTCCGGCGGCCGAAGGCCCACCTGGTCGCCAGCCTGCTGGTCTTGGCCATTCTCGCCGGGTGTGCGGGGCTGGTGCGCTACAACTACGACGATCGCAAAGCCGTTGGGCCATCGGCAGAGAGTTCGATCGGGTATGCCGCGCTGGAACGCCATTTCCCCATCAGTCAGGCCGTGCCCGAATACATCCTCGTTCAGTCACCGCGCGACCTGCGCACACCGCAGGCCCTCGCCGACCTGGAGCAGATGGCACAGCGGGTCAGTCAACTGCCGAACATCGGTCTTGTCAGCGGTCTCACCCGACCCACCGGAGTTGTGCCGCAGGAGTTCAGAGCCACCTATCAGGCGGGCATTGTCGGTGATCGGATGGCCGCCGGCTCGGCTGTGATCAGCGATAACACCAAGGATCTCAACCGGCTGGAGAAAGGGGCCGGCACGCTGGCCGCCAACCTCCGTGATGTGCGCGCCCAAATCAACCGAATCGCTCCCAGCATGCAGCGTCTGATCGACGCCTTCTCGTCGATGCAAAGCCAATTTGGTGGAGACAGGCTGGTCAGGGACGTCGAAACCGCTGCCAAGCTCGTACAGAGCATCAATGCGCTCGGCAATGCAATGGGCGTGAACTTCTCGGCCGTCAAGGACATGTTCGCCTGGGTGGGTCCGGTGCTGGCGGCGCTGGACGGCAACGCGATCTGCGATGCCAATCCGTCGTGCAGCGAGACCCGCGTCCAGTTTCAGCGGCTGATGACCGCGCGTGAGGACGGTAGCCTCGCCCAGATCAACGATCTGGCCGGACAACTGCAGGGGTTCGGAGACAGACAGACCCTCAACGCAACGGTGAAACAACTCAATGGTGCGCTCTCGAACTTCAGCTCGGCGGTGCGCTCCATGGGTCTCGATAAACCTGGGGGCCTGCAGGCGGGCCTGACCCAGGTCAAGCAGGGCGCCAACCGCTTGGCAGACGGGAGCCAGCAGGTGGCCGGCGGAGTGGACCAACTCGTCGGCCAGGTCAAGTTGATGGGTGACGGACTCGATGAGGCCGCCGCGTTTCTGTTGGCGATGCGAAAAAACGCGGCAGATCCGTCGATGGCAGGGTTCAATCTTCCGGCGCAAATTCTCCAACTCGACGAGTTCAAGGCGGCCGCGAAGGTATTCATCTCGCCGGATGGCCACTCGGCCCGGTACCTGGTGCAGACCACACTCAATCCGTTCAGCGTCGAAGCGATGGATCAGGTGAAAGAGATCAGTGACACCGCTCGGAGCGCCCAACCGAACACCCAACTGGCGGACGCCACGATATCGATGGGCGGATTTCCCGCCGCGCTGCGGGATACGCGCGACTACTACCAGCACGACATCCGTTTCATCATCGTCGTGACCCTCGTCGTCGTCCTACTGATCCTGATGGCGCTGTTGCGTGCGATTGTCGCGCCGCTCTATCTTGTTGGCTCCGTGGTCATCTCGTACTTTGCGGCACTCGGTATCGGCGTTCTGACGTTCCAATACCTACTCGGTCAGCAATTGCATTGGAGCGTGCCCCCGTTGGCCTTCGTGGTGCTGGTCGCAGTGGGCGCCGACTACAACATGCTTTTAGTGTCGCGAATGCGGGACGAGTCCCTGCACAGCATGCGTTACGGCATCATTCGCACCCTGGGTTCGACGGGCGGGGTGATCACGGCGGCGGGACTGATCTTCGCCGCCTCGGTCGGCGGTCTCTTGTTCTCCAGCATCACCACCGTGGTCCAGGGCGGCTTCGTAATCGGTGTGGGAATCCTGCTGGATACCTTTGTGGTGCGCACCATCACGGTGCCCGCCATGGCGACTTTGGTGGGTCGCGCGAACTGGTGGCCCTCACGACTGAGCGCGCGCCCGTGATGTATGTGAAACTACGAAACGAAGCCGAGCGGTCGGTTCGCAGATGTTCAACGGTGCCATGTCCGGCTCTCCCACGGCGGAACCTGACAACGACTTCGAGCCGACGGATTCGACGAGTCAATACGGACGGAATGTGACGCCTACGCCCCAGTCATCTGTTCTCTCGATGCTGCACGGACGGGCCAGCCTGCGCCCCGGCGACGTAGCATTCACATTCACCGACTACGTCCACGACCCGACGGGTGTTTCCGAGAGTCTGACGTGGTCGCAACTATCCCGCCGAACATTGAATGCGGCACGCGAGCTCAGCCGTCATGCGTCGGTCGGAGACAGGGCAGTGATCCTGGCTCCGCAGAGCCTTGACTACGTCGCCGCATTCCTGGGATCCATGCAGGCTGGGCTGATCGCGGTTCCGCTCCCGTTGCCGCACCGCGGCTCGACTCATGATCGCGTGAGTGCCGTCTTCGACGACACGTCGCCCTCGGTTGTTCTCACGACGTCTGCGGTTGCGGACGACATCGCCGACTATCTCTATCGAGCACGCTTGGACGCGGTTCCGAAGATCATCGAAATCGATTCGATGAACCTGGACGTCCCGATGGCGAACCCGGCTTTTCGACAGCTGATTTCCCCAGCACGGCGTATTTGCAGTACAGCTCGGGTTCGACCCGGCTACCAACCGGGGTCATGATCTCGCACCGCAACCTCCAGGCGAATTTCGAGCAGCTGATGCGCAGCTTTTTCGCGGACAGGTCAAATCCACAAGCGATGCCACGATCGTGTCGTGGTTGCCCTTCTACCACGACATGGGTCTGGTGCTGGGCGTCTGCGCACCCATCCTGAGCGGCTATCCCGCCGAGCTGACGAGCCCGGTTGCGTTCTTGGAAAGGCCGGCCAGATGGATGCGAGCGCTGGCTGAGAATTCTCATGCGTTTTCGGCGGCGCCCAACTTCGCCTTTGATCTGGCCGCCCGCAAAACCACCGACAGTGACCTCGCCGGGCTCGACCTTGGCGGGGTGCTGGGCATCATCAACGGCGCCGAACGTGTCGAACCGGCCACCTTGGAACGCTTCGCAGATCGGTTTGCTCACTTCAATTTTCGGGACCACATGCTGCGGCCTTCATACGGCCTGGCGGAGGCAACCGTCTTCGTGGCATCCGGCACCTGGAGTGATTCGTCGGAGGCTGCCCATTTCGATGTCGACGAATTGTCCGCGGGCCGCGCTCAACGGTGTGCGGCCGCAGCCGGCACAGCGCTGGTGAGATACAAACTGCCGCAGTCACCCGTGGTGCGAATCGTCGACGTCGACACAAACCGGCAATGCTCGCAGGACGTGGTCGGCGAGATCTGGGTCCACGGCGACAACGTCGCGGCCGGCTACTGGAGCAGGCCACCGGAGGAGCAGCGGTGCTTTGGCGCAACGCTCGTCGACGCTTCGCCGGGCACGGCTGACGGACCCTGGCTGAGAACCGGCGATCTGGGCTTCGTCTCCGATGGTGAGCTGTTCATTGTCGGCCGCATCAAGGACCTGCTCATCATTCGTGGTCGTAATCATTACCCCGAGGACATCGAGGCGACGGTCCAAGGGATCACAGGTGGTCGGGTCGCGGCGATTTCGGTTCCGGTGAACAGCACCGAGAAGCTGGTCACCGTCATCGAGGTCAAGAAGCGAGGAAATTCCACGGTAGAGGCGATGCACTGGCTCAGCGGGGTCAAGAGCGACATCACCTCCGCGATATCCAATGCGCACGGGTTGAATGTCGGCGATCTCGTTCTGGTGCCGCCCGGGTCGATTCCCACCACAACGAGCGGCAAGGTTCGGCGCGCCGCGTGCGTCGAGCAGTACCGGCAGGACGAATTCATTCGGTTGGACGCCTAAGCCGCAGCGGCCGCTGTCACAGACGTCGTCCGGGTAGGCGGAGTAAGGTCGGGTTCGATCCAGACGTGAGGCGGGAGTGGGAAATGCGGAGACTGCTCGCAGCTGTCACTGCGGTGGTAACCGTCGGCGCCACAGGGTTTTTCGGGTCCGGGATCGCGGCCGCCGATGACACCGCCGGCTGGACGCCAGACCACGGCGCACCGTACAACGGGCCACCACCGCTGGGGACGCCGGGGCGAGGGTACGCACTGGGAGGTGCGCACGTTCTGGGCATTCCCTATGACGAGTACATCAAGCGCACGGGCGCCGACTGGTTCCCCGGACTGGATCGGCAAATCGTCGACTATCCCGCGGGTCAGGTTCAGGGACACACCCTGGAACGATTGTTTCCAGGCATCGGCCGGCTGGATGACAACGTCTTCCCAGGCCTGGGTATCGACGGCCCCAGCATCGGCGAGTCGGTCGACGAGGGTGAGGTCAACCTCGAGACGGCGATTCGCAAT
Source organism: uncultured Actinomycetota bacterium (assembly GCA_963804905.1). Taxonomy (GTDB): domain Bacteria; phylum Actinomycetota; class Actinomycetes; order Mycobacteriales; family Mycobacteriaceae; genus Mycobacterium. The sequence continues at coordinate 131,137 of CAWDSB010000018.1, forward strand.
GGTGGGCCCGGCACCACGATCGGTCTGTCCGAGGGCGCGATGGTGCTCGACGCCGTCAAGGCGAAGCTCGCCAACGATCCGACGGCGCCGCCTCCGGATCAACTGAGCTTCGCAACGTACGGCGACCCGGTGGCCCGCCACCCCTTCGGTGAGAGTTTCCTGACCCAGATGTTTCCCGTCGGCAGCGTCGTTCCCTCACTCGACTACCGCATACCGCCTCCGGTGGAGAGCCAGTACGACACCTACCAATTCGTATCCGCGTACGACAGCATCGCCGACTGGCCGGACAGGCCGGACAACTGGATGGCCCTCGCCAACGCGGTCGTGGGTCTGGCGACCGGTCACACCGCGGTGGCGTTCACCAACCCGAGTATGGTGCCGCCGAAGAACATCAGAACGACCGTCAACTCCAAGGGCGCGAAGACGACGACGTATCATGATTCCCGAGCAGCACCTTCCCCTGGTTGTGCCCTTCAAATATCTCGGGGTGGACGAAGGCACGCTGAATCAGCTTGACGGGGTGCTGCAGCCGATGGTGGATGCGGGATATTCACGAAACGACGATCCGCTGACCGCTCCGATCACGGTGGATCCGGTGCACGGCTATGACCCGGCGGCGGTCACCGCACCGGCGACGCAGGCCGCCTTCGGCGGCGGCACCGATCCCATTTCGCAGCTCCTCGCCGGTGCCCAGTACGTGTTGAACCACCCGGGCGGTTAGAGTCCGGCAAGCCCCGCGCCGAGCAGCACGCAACCGATTGCCGCCAACAGGACGGTGAGCGCCCGTCGGCGCCGCGTCCGCAGCCAGTCGTTCAGCGCCGACAGCGTTGCGCGGGTGCGGTCCGGGGCCACCAGATACGAGATCAGCGGGATCTCCACGAACCCGAACGCCACCAAGTTGAACATCAGTAGGGCGCCGAGCTGGACCGCGGCCGCGGCGCCGGAGGCGACAATGAGCGCCAGTACGGCGAGATAGTCGACGGACGGCAGCGCGATGCCGAGACCCGCGACACCCGCCGTCCACAGTGACCGGCCGTTGAGCAGTTGCCGGGTGCGCGTCGCGAGCCACCCGAATCTCCCTTCGGCAATGCCCGCAGATCCGTCGCCGCGCTTACCTCCAACGCCCGAGGCCACCAGCGCGGCGTTGACCAGCAACACCACACCGACGACGATCTGCACTCTGGGCAGGGTGAAATGGGCGGACCCCAGGGCCGGCCGCAGGATGAACAGCACGACCACGCCGACCGCGATGCCCATCGCGAATCCGCCGGTGAGAAAGGCGAGTAGTTGTAGGAGTGGTCGCGGCCGGTTGATCATCAGGACCGTCATGCCGATCCGGAACGGTTCCAGGCTCACTGCGATGGCCATCAGCAGGACAGTGATCCACATGGCTACTCGGCTCTGCTGGGAGGGTTCGCCGGCGACCGGCAGCGACTGGCGACGTGCCGGGATGGCTTCGGCGGCCTCAGATCAGGCCGAGGTCGGTGACCGCCTTGCGCTCATCGACCAGCTCAGCAGTGGTCTTGTCGATCCGGGAGCGGGAGAAGTCGTCGAGCTCCAGCCCACCCACGATCGTCCAGTTGCCGTCCTTCGTCGTCACCGGGAACGAGGAGATGATGCCCTCGGGCACGCCGTAGCTGCCGTCGGACAACACCGCCATCGACACCCAGTCGTCCTTTGGCGAGCCGAGCAGCCAGTCGCGGGCGGCGTCGGTC
>CAWDSB010000019.1:0-570673 GCA_963804905.1 uncultured Actinomycetota bacterium
CTTGATGAAGTCCCGGACCGAGACGCTGTCCCGCCAGATCAGCCCCTTGAACCCGCGCCACGCATCGGCCCTACCAGCCGTGCCGCCGGGGCAGTGGTCTGCTGGATCTCGGTGGATGCCATCGCAAACCCCTGTCGTCGGTCGGGCCGGCCGCAGCCTTGCGCGGCCTCCGAAAGCGGTGGTGCACGGCCAGCCGATGAGGCAAGTGTCCCACGTCGGTCAATGGCTGGGCAGCGTCCGAAGGACCAGAATCGTCCACAGCGACGACGATCTCACCCCACGCCGCGTTGTTGGACCCGGACCTTTTCGGCGACCGGCGACACCGACAGCACCGTCACATCCCACGTCAACCAGGCCTGTACTTCGCGGCGGGCGCAGAGGACATTGAACACAGCGATTATGGCGACTCGCCACCTCGGCGCCAAGGCATGCTACCTGGTGCACAACAGAAAGTTGGGGAGAGATAAATGAAAGTCATGTCGCCCATGGATTCGCTGTTTTTGATCGGGGAATCGCGCGAGCATCCGTTGCACGTAGGCGGTTTGCAGGTGTTCACACCGCCGCAGGGCGCTGGGCCGGAGTTCGTTCGGGATACCTATGAGGCGATGCTGGCCTGCCGGGAAGTCCAGCCGACTTTCCGCAAGCACCCGGCGACGGCATTCGGTGGGTTCATCAACGTCGCGTGGACGCTCGACGACGATATCGATCTCGACTACCACGTCCGGCGCTCTGCCCTGCCCGCACCGGGACGGGTCCGAGAGTTGCTGGAACTGACCTCCCGGCTGCACAGCGGCCTCCTGGACCGCCACCGGCCGCTGTGGGAATCGCATGTGATCGAGAGTCCGGCCGACGGACGCTTTGCCGTCTACACGAAGGTCCATCACGCGTTGGTTGACGGCGTGTCCGCGCTCAAGCTGATGCAGCGGTCACTGAGTACCGATCCGGGCGACAGCGAGATCCGGGTACCGTGGGCGCTGCCACCCAGCCCCCGCGGGCCCGTACGAGTACCGCCGGGCGGGATGCAAAGGCTCAGGGAGACAATGCAATCGGTGGTGCGGAAGGTTCCATCGACGCTGGCACTGCCGCGTGTTGCGCTGGAGCGCGCGAACTTACTCAGCCGTTTCGGGCACCGCGCACCATGCTGAACGTTCCGACCGGTGGGGCGCGCCGGTGCGCGGCGCAATCCTGGTCGCTGGAACGCATAGCGGCGGTCAAAAACGCGGCCGGGGCGACTGTCAACGACGTTGTTCTCGCGATGTGCGCCGGTGCCTTGCGCTCTTATCTCAGCGATCGCAAGGCGCTGCCCGCTTCGCCGCTGATCGCCATGGTTCCGGTCAATGTGCGCACCGAGCACGATGGCGGCGGAAACGTGGTGTCAACCGTGCTGTGCGATCTGGCGACCCACCTCGATGACCCGGCAGCACGGTTGGAAGTCATTCACCAGTCGATGCAGGAAAACAAGAAGGTGTTGTCGCAGCTGCCAAGGGCGCAAGCGATGGCGGTGGGCATGGTCACATTTACGATGATGTTTCTCGGCGGCCTTCCAGGTTTTGCGCGGCGCCGCCGCCGTTCAACATTTGCATCTCCAACATCCCCGGCCCCCGAGAGCCGGTGGTGCACTGCAACGGGCGCGCCTCGACGGCAACTATCCGCTTTCGGTTGCCATGGATGGGCAGGCACTCAACATCACCGTGGCGAGCTGCGCTGACAATCTCGACTTTGGGATCGTGGGTTGCCGGCGATCGGTGCCCCACCTACAGCGGCTGCTCGGTGATCTGGAGGTGGCGTTGAAGGACTTGGAACAAGCCGTGGGCGTGTGAGACGCCGGAATCGCACGCCTTTGCATGGCATTAACTTCCGCCCAAGAGGTCCTTTTCGCGGACGCAAATGGACTCGTAAGCTTCGCCGGAGGCACGGTCCAGGGTGCCGATGTATCCGAAGAAGGCGGTAAGCACACGTGCGCGCGCGCCGGGGTGTGAAGATGCTTGGCAAGAAGATGGATCAACCTGGGCTGGAGCTACTTGTCCGCGTCGAGTTGGCGACGGTGCTCGGCGTCGCAATCGGCCTAGAACGCCAGTGGCGGTCGCGGATGGCTGGGCTGCACACTCTGGCGCTCGTCAGTATGGGCTCGGCGTTGTTCACGATTATGGGTGCCTACGCCTTCCCACTGAGGGTGCCCACAACCGGGTAGCCGCCCAGATTGTCACGGGCATAGGCTTTTTGGGTGCCGGCGTGATCATGCAGACAGGTATGACGGTGACCGGGCTCAACACCGCCGCGACGCTTGGGCCACGGCGGCGCGGGCGCGCTGTGCAGCGTGTGGATGTGGCGGGAGGCGGGGTCGCGGGGAAGCGGCGATAGTCATCGCCGGCAACGGGTTGCTCTACCCGCTGGCAAAATGGATTGACCGCAGACCTCAAGGCCCGGCCGCGATAAACAGACCGATTTTAGGGCCTCGACGTGGTATACGTAACCGCGGCGAGAACCACTGTCGGGGGGATTTGCGACCAGGAGCCCGGTCCGGGCCCGTTATGCGGCGAGCGTCCCCGCTAATCGCTCTGGTTTTCTTTGATGACAACAGGCGCGTAGACCCACGGGCATGCCCGCTCGAAAGTCGGACCCGCGCGGCTAGCGCTCGGTGAGCGTGGCAACGAGCAGGTCCGCCAACCGGTTTCCGGCTGATTCGTCTAGTGTGCTGAGGCGATGTCGCAGGCCGAGGTACATAGTGCTGCCCACGGTTATCACTCCAACCGACACCGCCGCAGCGCTCCAATACGGTGGCGTGAAATAAAACTCGCGGGGGTGGTCGCCAAAGAACGACGCCACCTCCTTGGGCCTGCCCAGATTGGATACCACGGCAGTATCAACGAATCTGTTTCCAGTGAGCCTGAGCAGGCCGGGCATACGCCTCTTGACGCCGAGCGGGAGCGGGGAGATCAACCGCAGCAGGTCTTGCGTGCCGCCCGCACGAGCGGCGCGTCGGATCGGCGCCGTTTGCTTCGCAACGGCTTTGGCTGCAGACGCAAGATCGGGTCGATCTCGGCGCATCGTCGACACGCTGACGTAGGAGAACATGTTGCTGACGACGTCGGTCGACCATTCGGCGGGCCTGAGGTTGACGGGCATGAACGCCATGACTTTGTTCGCGTCATCGTGGTGTTGTCGGTTCCATTCCTCGATCGCGATCCCCACCCCGCCGATCAGCATGTCGTTGACCGTCGCGCCCTCCGGCCTCCGCGCGTTCAGTTCAGCGAACTGCTCGGCCTCGATGGTGCGGTGAGCGAAACCAGATCCCGTCCGGCTGTCCGTGGCGTCCGGCGCTACTCGTGCTGGCGGTATTGCGGCGTCTTTCAGCTTGCGTCCACCTTCCAGGGCACGCCCCGCCAATTCACGAAAACTCTTCGGGCGTAGCTGCCTCTTCAAGTCCCGGGCCTCTTCGAGGGGTACCGGTGACGGGGGTTCGGGCTTCCCCCGGTATGCGTCGGTGATCGACCGGAGCAGCCGCAGCATGCCGATGCCGTCTACTGCGGGATGCGCTGCGTTGATCTGGACGAGATCTCCGTGCGGCCTGCGTGCGACCTGGACACGAAACTGTGGCGCTTCGTGCGCCGGGAACGATGGTGAATAGAAGTCGGTGCGCAGTCGGGCCAAAGTTGCGTCATCGGGGCAGTCGATGACCGGAATCGGCATGTGGATCAAGTCGTCGGCAATTTCCCAGTAATCGAACGTGTCGCGGGCCTCCGCGACCACCAGGCGCGAGCGCGCAATGGGGTGAGCCATGCACGCGGCGTGGACCGCAGCCTCCAGTTTCGCAGGATCGATTCGCTGCGTGTGCCCGACCTCCATCTGGATGTTCCATGGATCTGAGGCCGACTCGAGATGCAGAATTGCTTGGTCTCCCCACGTCAGGGGCAGCGTTTGGGTCATCCTGAACTCCGGTCGTCGCAGTTTTCGGGCCCCGACATCATCGAGGCCCTGTCCGGCGCTGGCGGCCATCGGCACGAACTCACATACACCTCACACGCCGACCGCGCGTTCCAAGTCCTGCAGAGCCGCCTCGAGGTGACCGAGCAGCCGCTGCAGGTGCGGAACGCTGCGACGGCAGCCGACAAGGCCGAAGTCGAGGTTGTCCGCGTTGTTGGTCAGCGTGATGTTGAGCGCCTGGCCGTCGAGCGGGATTGACAACGGGTAGTTGCCGTCCATCCGTGCGCCCTGCCAGTACATCGGCTCGCGCTTCCCCGGCACGTTGGAGATGACGAGGTTGAACGGCGGCGGTCCGGCCTGCAGGTAGCCGGGAACCAGCGCGGTGACGATGCCCCCGGACAGCGGCGCGGACAGCGCGAGCTGCTGCACCCGCGGCAACTCGGCGAACACGTTCTTGTTGCCATTCATTGACGTGCTGACTGCCTGCAGCCGACGCATCGGATCGTCGGTGTCGGTCGCCAAATTGCACAGGAACGTGCCCACGATATTGCCGCCGCTGTGCGTCTCTTTCGGTGCGCAGACTGACCGGAACCATCGCCACCAGCGGCGCCTCCGGCAGCGCGTTCTGCTCCTGCAGGTAGGCGCGCAGGGCACCGCCGCTCATCGCGAGCACGATATCGTTGACGGTCACGCCCGCGGCCGACTTGACCCTTCTGATGCGCTCGAGCGACCAGGATTGGCCCGCGACCCGTCGCGCTCCGCCGATACGGCCATTGAGCATCGTCCGCGGCGCCCGGAATGGCAGGGTGAGCTGCTGCTTGAGCAGCCCGCACGAGCGAGCGATAGTGTCGACGGTGCCAGTCCCGCAAGGGTTCCGACCGTATCCCTGACCAGTCGCAGCATGGACGGTCCGGGCTCTGAGTTGGTCGACTTCGGCGGCTCGAGGTTCCAGGGAGCCCGACTTCGCGGTCATTCGGGTCCGGGGTGAACGCACGCTGCAACAGCCGCAGCGCCGACACCCCGTCGAGCAACGAGTGATGGAACTTGATGTAGACCGCGTAGCGCCCGTCCTCGAGCCCTTCGATCAGGTGCGCCTCCCATAGCGGGCGATGGCGGTCGAGCAGGCTGCCGGGCAGGCGCGAAGTCAACTCGAGTAGCTCGCGAACCCGCCCGGGTCGGGCAGTGCCGACCGGCGCACGTGGTAGTCCAGTTCGACTTCCTTGTCGACACTCCAGGCGATGTTTCTGACTCCGGCGAAGTACGCGGGTGCTCGAGATGGGCTGCACCTCGGGCATTCCAGCATCGCGTCGTAGGCCTCGCGCGCGAACTCCGGTCCCGCATCTTCGGAGGCATGAAGAGCTGCAGGGCTCCGACGTCCACTGGATGTTCTCGAGATTCGCCCAGAAGGAATATCTGGTCCGTTGGCGACACCAGCTTCATCGTCGTGCTCCTTCTGTTCGAGCCCGCAACCATTTTCCGCGTTTCCCGCGGGCCGTGGACTAGAAATTGATTTCGTGGCATGACTCAAAAACACCCGCGACACCACTGACCCCATCTGCACCAGCTGGCGCACACACGCAGCGATGCTCATCAGGATCCTGGCTTCCACAACCAGCGCCGCAGCCGGAGTGATGCCCTTGCGCACACCCCGAATCACGCAGAGAGCGGCACACCATCGGAGAGGTAGCGGTACACGGTGGCGCGGGAGCCTCCAACATTTTTGCGATGTCGGCGGCCGGGATGTCCCCTCCCCGGAGGGCGGTTCGCGCGCGATCGACGCGGCTCCAACCCCACAAGCCAGCGCCAGAGAAGCAGCCCTCACAAACGTGCCCGCTTCCCCGTCCCAGTGGCTATCGTCCCTGGGTTAGTGAATTGCCGTCGATCGGCCGGGCTTGCTGACGCGGTGGATTCTGACGAGCGAGACGAAAGGCCGGCTCGCCGACATGTCTTCAAATCAGTCTGCACCATCCAGCATCGGAGTTTTCACCAGCGGTGGTGATGCTGCAGGGATGAACCCTGCCGTGCGTGCGGTCATCCGCACGGCCGTACACCGCGGTATCGACGTGTATGCGATTCACGAGGGATACCACGGCCTAGTCGAAGGCGGTGACCTCATCCGGCGAATGGAACGCGCTGACGCCGATGGCATCCTGCACAAGGGCGGGACAGCGATCGGCACCGCCAGGTCCAAACGATTCAGGACGCGCGACGGGCGCCGTGCAGCAGCCCGCAACATCGTGGAGCGCGGCATCGACGCGCTCGTCGTGATCGGCGGCGACGGCAGCCTCACCGGCGCCAACGTGTTCCGCGAGGAGTGGCCGGAGTTGCTCGCCGAACTGGTTGACTCCGGACAGATCGCACAGGAACTCGCCGATGAGCACCCGTTCCTGCGTCTGGTGGGTCTCGTCGGATCCATCGACAACGACATGTCGGGTACCGACATGACGATCGGCGCGGATACGGCGTTGCACCGGATCGTCGAAGCCCTGGATTCCCTGCACAGCACCGCGTCCAGCCACCGACGCACCTTCGTCGTCGAAGTCATGGGACGCCATTGCGGCTACCTCGCGCTGATGTCTTCGCTCGCCACCGCGGCCAACTGGATGATGATCCCCGAGCAGCTACCTGCGAAGGACTGGGCTCAGCAAATGTGCCGGGACATCAAAGCGGGCCGGGAAATCGGCCGTCGGCAAAGCGTGGTCGTCGTCGCCGAGGGTGCGCACGATCTGGAGGGCACCCCGATCACCGTCGACCAGATCAGAACACTGCTCGAGGATGAACTCGGCGAGGACGCGAGGATCACGATCCTCGGCCACGTGCAACGCGGCGGGGCGCCGAGCGCCTTCGACAGATTCTTGGCCACCCTGCTCGGCCATGCTGCCGTCGAACAACTGCTCACCGATAGCCCGCATGCATCCCCACAGCTGATCGGGTTGCGAGGGCACCGTGTGGTCACCTCGCCACTGATGGAGTGTGTGGCACGGACCCAGGCAGTTGCCGAGCGCATCAAGGCGAGCGACTTCGACGGCGCAATGCTGCTGCGCGGCGGTAGCTTCCGGCAGTCGTACAAGATTCTGCAGACCATTCAGCAGGCGGCGGCGCGGCCCACACCGGCGGCTCGACGACGATTTCGGATCGCCGTGGTACACGGCGGCGGACTGTCACCGGGGATGAACACTGCGGTCCGCGCCGCGGTGCGACTCGGCCTCGACCGCGGCTACACCGTGCTCGCGGTCAAGAACGGATTCCGCGGACTTCGCAGGGGCGAGGTCCAGGAAATGCACTGGATGGACGTCAGCGGGTGGGTATCCGAAGGAGGCGCCGAGATCGGCACCAACAGGTATGTGCCCAGCGGCGCTGCCATCGCGCAGATTGCCGAACAGGTTGCCGCTCACCGGATCGACGGTCTGCTGATGGCCGGCGGCTGGGACGGCTACCAGGCCGCGCACGAACTGCACCGCCACCGGCAGCAGCACACCGCCCTCGACATTCCGATCGCCTGCATGCCGATGACAATCAACAACGACGTCCCGGGCACCGAATTGAGCATCGGCAGTGACACAGCGCTGAACAGCATTGTGGCCGGCATCGATAAGATCCGCCAGTCCGCGGTCGCCTCCCGCCGAGTGTTCGTTGTCGAGGTCATGGGTCGCAACTGCGGTTACCTGGCGTTGCTCAGCGGGTTGGCCACCGGAGCCGAACGCATCTACTTGCCGGAGGACGGCATCAAGCTCGATGACCTCATGGCGGACATCGCTGCCTTCGCAGAGGGCTTCCGTTCTGGGAAACGCCTGGGCCTTGTCGTCCGCAGCGAAGGCGCCGACCCCGTCTACACAACCGGGTTCATCACGTCGCTGTTTCAGAAGGAAGGTCGGGATCTCTTCGACGCTCGACAAGCGATCTTCGGCCACCTCCAGGAAGGCGGCGATCCATCGCCATTCGACCGGATACATGCTACGAGTCTCGACCGCCCGCTGCATTGAGTTCCTTTCGGAGCAACTCGAATCCGGCAGCCGTGCCAGCGCAATGGTCGGATTCCAATCAGGGCGTGTGCAATTCACCGATTTGACGTCTTATCCAGCGCTCGTCGAAAAGGATGTTCGCCGTCCCGTCGAGCAGCGCTGGATGGACCACCGCCACTTGGCGACAATCATGCGCGCCTAGTTGTACCGCTGAAACCGGGAGGTGCACCCACGCACGATTCGCGTCGGTACAAGGGTCACGAGATAGGGCAACGGCAACAGCCGTTCATCCCACCCGTTCAGATACTCCTCGCGCCTAGGTACCTACCTGCTATACGTATTGCTTGGATCCCAAATGGTCAACAGCGGTGTCGCACCGGTTATTTGTAAGAGCCAGGGGAGGGAGCAGGCGACCTGTCGTTGCTTATCGGGAAGGCCGGCGTTCTACTCGGTCTCAGTCGGCTCGGTCTCAGTCGGCTTCTTCACCTTGTCAACGGCGTCAGCCGCAATCTCGATGCCCTTTTCGGTTGCACCGGTGGCGATAGCGCCTGCCGCCTTGAGAATTTTGGCCAAGCCCTCCCTGACATCGCCGCCGAGTATCTGCTGGGCACCTTCCACGATTTCGCCCGACTTCGCTGCCGACATGTCCGCGATTTCGCTGGCCTTTTGCTGAATTCCACCCTGTTCGTCGCTCATGGCGACTCCTTCCGTCGTAGGAGGCACATCAAACGCTACGCCCGGGCGCGCCTGACCGGACCGTTTTGTCGGCTGATGTGGCCTCTGTGGCACTAGATCCCGCAGCCTGCGGCATCCGCCGAGCGTCGTACATGTCCGTCATTTCGCCGCGCCATCTCCAACACGAAGTTTGGAACCGTCAAATTTCGTCTATTTCGAGACGGCGTTCAACTCTGTTCGGGCCTGGTCGATTTGGTCGTATGCGTATTGCCGAGGCGGTAGCTGCTGCCGCCCGGACTTAGAATCGATTCGCTCGGCCGAACAGCGCGTCCCGGTGGGCGCTCACAGGACGACGAGAGGATCTAGACATGGCCAGTGTCGATCTGAGCGCCGATGTGCCCCTCAGCCCGCAGCACGCCTGGGAACACGTGTCGGACGTGTCCGAGCTCGGCGACTGGCTCGTGTTGCACGAGGCATGGCGCGGCGACGTGCCGGACGAACTGACCGTCGGGACGACGGTCGAGGGGATCGTACGCGTCAAGGGCATGCGCAATCGAGTGAAGTGGACGGTGGTCACGTGGGACCCGCCGCGTCAGCTGGCGCTGTCGGGCGTCGGCAAGGGCGGCACGAAATACGCGCTGCATTTCACGGTCCGCCCCAAGGCCGACGGGTCGGTACTCGGTATGCGCCTGAACTTGAGCGGGCGGCCGTTCTTCGGCCCGCTGGGCTCCGGCGCGGCCCGGGCGGTGAAAGCTGACGTCCAGCAATCGCTCATACGGTTCGCCGAGCTATACGGCTAGCGGGCACCGACATCGCGAAAGTCGGGATGCATCGGGTCGCAACGCATCTCCCGAAGCCAGAGCGCCGCCGTGCGATCTGCATCAGAATTAGGGCGACAGAATGGTGCCGACATGGAGGTGGAGGAACCGCCTTGACGAAACCCTTCAAAGTGCTGAGCCGGGTGCTGGCGAGTACGCCGGAGGGACTCGAGGGTCGTGATCCCGAGTTCATCCGCGATACGCTGCCTAACCTCTGGCTGGCCGTCCAGCTCTACTTCCGGGCCGAGGTGCACGGGTTTGAGAACGTCCCGGACGAGCCGGTGCTATTCGTCGGCAACCACAGTGGCGGAGCCAACACCCCCGACACGTTCGTGTTCACCCTGGCCTACAACACGTTCATGACGGTGGAGGGTCGTCCGCTAGTCGCACTTGCCCACCAGGCCGTCGTACGCATCCCGGTCATCGGCGACATCGCCCGGAAGTACGGCATGGTGCAGGCTGGCCAGTCGGCCGCTGCGGAACTCCTGGCGGAGGGCGCCAACGTGCTCGTCTACCCGGGGGGCGACGTTGAGGTGCTGCGGCCCTGGCGGGACCGCAACAAGATCGTGTTCGACGGTCGGAAGGGCTTCCTCAAGCTGGCCCACGGGCGCCGGGTCAAGATCGTGCCAGTCGTCGCTGTCGGAGGCCAGGAGACATTCTTCGTCCTCAACGACGGCCGAAAGATGGCGAAGCTGCTCCGCGTCGACAAGCTGCTGCGGCTGAAAACGGTGCCGCTCAGTTTGAGCATCCCGTGGGGCCTGATGCTGATCGACCTTCCGCACATACCTATCCCGGCCAAGATCCGGATGCAGGTACTTCCGCCGATCGACCTCTGGGAGTTATTCGGCGAAGACCCGGACTGGGACCAGGCCTACGGATATGTGACGTCAGTGATGCAGGTGGCGCTGTCGAGCCTCGCTGCCAAGACCGTGATCCCGGTGGTGGGCTGATGGGTACGGTCACCAGGTCCGCATTGGTCCGTAGACCCGTTGATGAGGTCGCGAAGGTGGCGATCGACCCCGACGTGGTCTTCCCGATCATGGACGCCTTCGGCAGGTTCGATCTCATCACCCGAAACCCCGACGGCTCGCAGGAATGGGACCTCCATATCGACGTCGGAACGATCCACGTGGGCAGCTGGATACGGGTCGAGCCGCCGTCCGAGTACACCCTGGTCTGGCGTTGGCTGCGGGGCACCCGCCACCACGCGCACATCGAGGTGTCTCCGGCCGAGGACGGCACCACGGTGACCATGGCGGTCACCATCCAGTTCGCCGGCTTCCTGGCCGGATGGATCACCGGCCGTCTCGCGCAAGGCATTCTGGGCCGGCGTATCGCAGCCGGGCTCCAGCAACTGCGCCACCACATCGAGTACGGCGCCTGACGCGGCCGATGCCGCTGGCGCCTGCGTAGCCGGTGCGGTTCTCGGCTGCGATCGTGAAACGATCCTTAACGACACCCCACATATCTGCTACACGCGGTCCAAAACCGATCGGTCGCGCGCGCAGTAAGACAGGTTGTAGGGCCGTTTTCCTCGGCCGTCGAACATCGAGGCGGGCGGCGTGCGCGGCGTAGGCATGGTCGACGGGAATGATGCGGGTCCTTATCACCCCAGATCGCCATCACGGGTGCGCCGAAGCCGGCGGGCCCAGTCGCCACCGACCTGTTCATCCGCCAATTCGCCGAATATGGCAAGGCACAAGGCGAAACTAGAGCCAGAGAGCTGCTCGGCGTCGCCGAGCTGATATAAGCCGTCGTCCCGCATTCGGGTGCCCGCGACCTGCAGTGCGGCGGCCGGATCCTTTGGTCACCAATGACCGCGTCGACCCCAGCGAGCCAATGACGAACCCGAACGTCCCGATAGTCAGCGTGCGCCCTCGCTGCCGTTGGCCTGTCGCACCGTCCTGGTGTTCGCATCGACGACGAATGACCCTCATCGTGCGAACCAGCCCCCACCCGGAGTTGACGAACAGCCCCATAGGCAGGGACCACCACCACACGGCCCGGGACCTGGCAAGCCCGGTCCCATCAGCGTGGCAAGCGACACCAACAGCGAATAATGCTGCCGCACAGCATAAACCGGATTCTTGGCTACTCAACCGGAACCATCATTCGCTAATCCGTTGGTCGGGTTCGAGCCCCGCCCGCCCCACTTCGGAGTTGTATTACGTCGGGTGATGCTTGACAGTTGTTTCGGCTGATCCTTGACACTCCTTCGATGAGCGAGTTGAGCGTGGCCGAGCAGCGGTATCAGGCCGTGTTGGCAGTGATTAGCGATGGGGTTGTCGATATCGCAAGTCGCTTCGAAAGTGGGGGTCGCGGCCGACGCTGCGCTCCTCGTTGTCCGCTATGAAGGCCGGGTGTTCTCCAAAGGTCAGATCGGTGCGATAGTCCTTGCAAGACAACCGAATTCGAATATGACCAGACTATAGATCCTCAGGCTTACGGCTGCCAGCACGCACTGCGCCACCTTCAAAGGGCCTCGGCGTCGCGTTCTCCGGTTCGCACTCGGACCAACGACTCGAGTGGCGTCACCCAGACTTTCCCGTCGCCGATCTTGCCGGTGCGCGCGGCGCCAACGATGGCCGCGACCACGACGTCGACGTGATCGTCGTCCACCACGACATCGACGCGCGCCTTCGGAACGAAGTCGACCTGGTACTCGGCGCCTCGGTATACCTCGGTGTGTCCCTTCTGACGTCCGTAGCCCTGGACCTCGGAGAAGGTCATGCCGTGCACGCCGGCCTCATCTACGGCGGCGCGGATGTCTGTGAGCTAAACGGCTTCACGATTGCGGTTATTAGCTTCATGTCATCAGGCCTTCACGCCATCTAGCCGGCCGGTAACTAGCGCTTCGTCCGGGTAGGCCTCCTCGAGGTGGACGCCGATGTCGCCCTGTTCCAAGACTTCATCGGGGGCGCGCAGTTTCATGAACAGGCCGAGGATCTTCAGGATGGCGAACGTGACAAAAGCATCCCAGGCGATGATGGTGAGTGCAGCGCAGAGTTGGACCAGGATTTGTGCGGGGTGATGACCCCACAGCCAACCTGAGGCGGTGACGTTGTTGACGTCCGTGCCGTTGCCGAGGTAGATGATGACGTTCGGGTCAGCGAGCACGCCGACCAGGAGGCCTCCGACGAGGCCCGCCACGCCGTGGGTGTGGATGACGCCGAGGGTGTCGTCGACCTTGGTGAACGGCTTGGTGCGGCCCAACCAGTTCCACGACATCCATACCAGCGATGAGGCCACTACGCCGATGATCATGGCGCCGAAGCTGTTGACGAAGCCGGCGGCGGGAGTGATGCCGACGAGGCCCGCGATCATCCCGTTGATCGCGCCTAGGAAGGTGGGCTTGCGCTCGCGGCTGGCGAAGATGTCCCAAATCACCCAGGTCAGCAGTGCCACTGCGGTCGCGAGGTTGGTGTTGAGCACGGCCAACGACGCGTTGGTACCGGCGAAGTAGGGGTCACCGCCCGTTGAAGCCGTTCCAGCCCAGCCACAGGCTGCCCGCTCCGACAGCGGCAATGGGGCAGGTTGTTCGGCACCGCGCGTTCGCGGTCGCGGTTAAGTCGCGGCCCGATGACCGCGGCGGCGACGAACCCGCTGACGCCGGCGGCCAGGTGGATCACGTATCCGCCGGAGTAGTCCAGCGCCCCGGTGCTGAACAAACTGCTGGCCCCGGCGTGGGCCTGACCCCAGAAGCCCCCACTCCATACCAGGAAGGCGTTGATCGAGTAGGCGAACGTCGACCACAGTGGCACGAAGATCAGCCACACCTTGAAGTTCATCCGGCCCACGACGCTGCCCAGGAACAACAGCGGGGAGTGATCGCGGCGAACACGAATTGGAAGTACGCCAGCGTGCTCTCGGAGAACCGAAATTTGGGCATTGCACCGTCGAGTAGTGGGATGACCGCCTGACCCTGGTTGGCGGTGCGCCAGGATGCTGCGGGCGCGGGGTGGCCTACGAAGGAACCCAGGATGCCCGGGCCGAGCTTGTATCGGATCCCCGAAGCCCATCTTGAAGCCCCACAGCACCCACACCACCAACACCAACGAAAACCCGGTGAAGGCCATCAACATGGTGTTGACGGCCCACTTCTTTTGGACGATGCCCCCGTACAACACCGCGATGCCCGGGATGCTCATCAGGCCGACCAGAGTTGCGGCCACCAACTGCCAGGCATTGTCTCCGGGGTTGAGCCAATCGGGGTACGGGTTCATCCAGGTCCGCCCTTCGGTTGCTCGGATATCGACCCACGCGAGTGGCCAAATTCTTACGCCGTGGGCGTTTCTATTGGATTTTCAATTGTTAAATTTGGATTTCAGTTCGAAATGGCGCACGGCATCATTTCAGGCGATTCAATGACGATTCGCAGATTCCGTACCGCAATTACACAGGAGATTCTCTGTTCCGCCCTTGGACGATCGGTTCCTGCTGTCGTGCCGCCGGTGAACCATGTTGTCGCTCAGGCTTTTCGTGGACGGACAACGGTCGAAGCGAGTACCCGCCAAATGAGGTCGCATCAACTGAACTATTGACGATTGAGAGGTGAGACGGACGACAATTAAGCGGTCGACACACGTGCCTTTCACGGCCGCAGGAGTCATCATGCACGCCTTTTCGCTTCGTTACCGAAGTCGGTGGATTACGTGCGCCTTCGGTCGCAATCCGCTGCTTCGCTGGACCGATCGGACTAAGGTGACCGCGTTGTCGTCTGGGGCAGAATCCCTGCGACTCGGCACGAGCCTGGACAGCTTCGGCGTGGGCGTCGTGCTGGACGTAGGCGGCGCGACACCAATCGCGCGCCGCCGCGCCACACGCGTGCTCGACCCCGCCGCCCATCGAACTTGCCATCGTGACAGTCACGCAAATCTCGTCAGGTCGAACAGAGCGCGACGACTGGCGGGTCACCGTCCATACCGTTGCGCCGAGTGCAACCGCGACTACGGAAACCGCGCCCACTACCCATACGGCACGGCGCTCGCGAGGCGTGAGCGGGCCGGTCGGTGGAGTCTTGCCTGTGTTGACCGTCGGCGGCTCCTTCGTCCGGCGAAGTGGATGGATGAACGGGGCCAGATTGGGGATCCCGCGCCTTAAAGGGTATGTCAGCCATCACGCAGGTCTTTGCTCTCGACTCAGGGACCGCTTCGCCATACTGATCTCGCGGCGCTGCTGAGGTCGAGTCCAACGTCGATCTTGGCGTGGGGCTGGACTTGTTGCCGCCGCCATCACCTTCGTCTGTGCTTGAAGTGTCTCAAGGATGGCGAGCATCGCAGGGCTAGTCGGCGGAGGAGGGTCCGTCGTCGGTCAACCTCGGGAAACAATCGCCATTGGTATCGAGAGTGAGCGTAAACGTACTGTGGTCCAACCACTTTGACACTTGCAATGAAGATGCGGTCACATTACGTGCAGGACGAACAAGACCAGCGCGATGATCGTGACGACCACCAGTAGCGTCGCAAGGATCGCGACAACGATTTTCAAATCTGTCTTCGGCGGTTGGTTGACTGCTCGCTGTTGCCGTGCACGATGCCTTGGTCCTGACGCGGGAAGTGCCACCGCGGTGGCCTCTGTCGCGCCGGTCTCAGCAGCCACGATTCCCAGCTGCTTCGCAAGCGCGTCGGCGAATTCCACGCAGGTGTCATAGCGATCGTCGGGCGCCTTTGCCAGGGCCTTCGAAAACACCGGGCCCAGATCGGTCAGGGCGGGCCGCCGGGTACCAATCGCCGGGGGTGGAGTGTTGAGGTGTTGGCCGATCACGACGGCCGGGTTGGAGTGCTGAAACAGCGGCGCGCCGGTGAGTAGATGAAAAGCCGTGGCGGCTAATGCGTATTGGTCCACGCGCCCGTCCACCTGCTCGCCCATCAATTGTTCAGGCGCGGCGTACGCGACCGTCCCGACCGCCATGTTCGTGTCTGTGAGCCCGCTGGCGTCATCGATCCAGCGGGCAATCCCGAAGTCGGCCAAGAAGATTCGCTCACCCGATTCTTCAGGATGCGACAGCAAGATGTTTGAGGGCTTGACGTCGCGATGCAGTAACTGCTGCTGGTGCGCGTAGTCCAACGCCTCGGCGACCGCTCCGATGATCCGCACCACCTCGTCCGGTGGCATGCCGTTGGGGTAGCGCTCCCGCAGCATGGAGCCGACGTCGGTGCCATCTATGTAGTCCATCGAGATCCACAGTCGGCCCTCCAACTCTCCGCGGTCGTGGACTTCGACGATGTGCGGGTGCCACAGCGTCGCGGCAATATCCGCCTCACGGTTGAATCGCTGCCGATACTCGTCGTTGGCGGTAAGGGCCGCCGGAAGCACCTTCAGCGCATCATGGCGCGGCAACCTCGGGTGCTGGGCCAGGTAGACTATGCCCATCCCCCCGGCGCCGAGCTCACGCAAGATGGTGTAACCCGCGTACATCTGGCCATCAGCCAACGGCATATGGAATCCTACAAGTCTCGGCTCACCATGAATGCCGCTTTGCCGCCGACGGCAACTGGGCAGGAAATCGACGCGGAGAATGCATGCGGCAACGAAGCTCGCCGTGCAGGCCGCCGGCACTCAGGAAACCGACGAGCTGCCAGCGAGAAGTGACAAGTGCACCGATGTCGGCAAGCCGGCGATCGACATTCTCGAAGTTCGACGGCCAGGACGCCGTGACCAACGCTGTAGTGCTCGGCCAAGCGGATGCGATGTCGGCGGACACTCCGGTGACGGCCTACGCCATCAAACAGAGCAACGGCAAGCTCAGCGAGCGGGTGAGGTGTTCGACTCGCTGCCGTATGGCTGGCCGGTGGCCAAGGGTTCGCCGCTAGCGCAGCCGTTGCTAAAGGCGCCCGAGCATTTGATACAGACCGGCGCATATAAGCAGATCGCCACGAATTGGGGCGTCGAGGAGGGCGTGATCGACAAACCGGTGATCAACGGCGCTGTCAGTTGAGCCGGAGGTCGCAGGTTGGAATCCTGTTCCGCTGCAGAACGTTTAGCGTCTTGCCGGTGCAGGACGAGCACGCAGCGACCCGCGGCCACCAGAACCATCGGCCGAGGAGCGCCGCAATGGAGGGCGTCATAAATGCCCGGATCACCAATGTGTCGAACAACAGACCCATCCCGATGGTCGTGCCCATCTGGGCGACCACGACCATGGCGCTGACCGACATCGACATCATGGTGAACGCGAACACCAGGCCCGCCGCGGTCACGACGGATCCGCTGCCGCCCATGGCGCGGATGATTCCGGTGTTGATCCCGGCCGGTATCTCCTCCTTCATCCGCGCCACCAACAGCAGGTTGTAGTCCGCGCCGACTGCCAACAGGATGATGACGGCCATCGCCATCACCATGAACTCCAGGTCCAAGCCCATCAGGTGCTGCCAGAACAGAACCGACAGCCCGAAGGACGCGCCGAGCGATAGCACCACGGTGCCGACGATGACGCCTGCTGCGACAACGCTGCGCGTGATGAGCAGCATGACGACGAAGATCAGCGTCAGCGCGGCGATGCCGGCGATCAGCAGGTCGTACGCGTTGCCATCCCGCATGTCCTTGAAGGTGGACGCGGTGCCGCCGAGGTAGACCCTCGATCCCTCCAACGGCGTGCCCTTGATGGCGTCGAATGCAGCGCTCTTGATGGCGTCGATGCGCTCGATGCCATCGGCGCTGAGCGGATCGTTTTCGTGGGAGATGATGAATCGGACCGCGTGGCCGTCGGGGGAGATGAAGTTTTCCATGCCGCGCTTGAAGTCTTTGTTGTCGAAGATCTCCGGCGGCAGGTAGAAGGTGTCGTCGTTGTGGGAGTCGTTGAACGCATCACCCATGGCGGATTGATTCTCGGTCATCGCGTGCTGCTGGTCCTGCTGGCTCGACTGAGTGGAGTGCATCTCCAGCATCATCTTCTGCATCTTCTTCATCGTCTCGATCTGCGGCGGCAGCATCGCCTGGAGCTGCGGCAGTAGTGAGTCGAGTTTTTCCAAGTCCGGAAGCAGAGACTGGATGTCATCGGTCAAGGTGTCGGTGCCGTCGAGCGTGTCGAAGATCGCCCGCAACGTATGGCACACCGGGATGTCATAGCAGTGCGGCTCCCAGTAGAGGTAGTTGCGAATCGGGCGGAAGAAGTCGTCGAAATCGGCGATGTTATCCCGCAATTCGGTGGTGTCGATCGTCGTGTCCCGGATCCTCTCCACCATGGAATGCGTGACGTCGGTCATCTGCCCCATCAACGCGCTCATCTTCGTCATCGTGTCGATGGTCGTCTGCATCTCGTTGGCCTGCACCAACATGTTGTCCATGGTTTTCTGCGCGTACGAGCGGTTCATCTCCTGGGAGATGCCGCCCATGCTCATTTGTGCCGGAATTGTGCTGAATTTCAAGGGTTTACCCTCGGGACGCGTGATCGATTGCACCCTCCCGATGCCGGGGACCCTCGTCACGGCTTTGGTGATCTTCTCTATCACGAGGAAGTCCGCCGAATTGCGAAGGTCCTTATCTGTTTCGACGAGCAGCATTTCGGGGTTCATTCGGGAGACGGGGAAATGTCGTTCGGCCGCTGCGAATCCCTCTTGCGCAGGCAGGTCGGCGGGTAGGTACTTGCGGTCGTTGTAGCTGGGCCGGTAGCCCGGCAGGGTCAGTAGGCCGACCAAGGAGAGAAGGATGGTCAGGGTCAGGATCCAGCCCGGCCACCGGACGACGGCTGCACCAAGGCGCCGCCAAAATCGAATTCGCATGGCGCGCTTGGGCTCTAACAGTCCGAAGCGGCTCGCGACGGTGATTATTGCGGGCCCGAGAGTCAGCGCGACGAAAACCGCGACGACCATTCCGACCGCGAGCGGGATACCCAGCGTTTGGAAGTAGGGCAATCGGGTGAACGAAAGGCAGAACGTAGCGCCTGCGATCGTCATCCCTGAGCCGAGAACGACGTGGGCTGTGCCGTGAAACATCGTGTAGTACGCGGACTCCCGATCTTCCCCGATCGAGCGGGCCTCCTGGTAGCGCCCGATCAGGAAGATCGCATAGTCGGTTGTTGCGGCGATCGCGAGGGTCACTAAGAGCTGAGTCGCGAACGTCGACAGCCCGATGAGGTTGTGGTAGCCGAGGAAGGCCACCACACCACGGGTCACCGACAGGCTCAACACCATTATCGTCAATACGAGCAGGACGGTGACGATCGACCGGTAGAAGAACAGCAGCATGAAGACGATGACGCCGACCGTCACGAATTCGATGATTCTGATGCTCGCGTTGCCGGCGTTCTCCTGGTCGGCCTGTAGCGCAGGCCCTCCGGTGACGTAGACCTTGACCCCCGGCGGGGGAGTCAAATCGTCAACGATCTTCTGAGCCGCGGTGACCGACTCATTGCCGAGTGCTTCACCCATGTTGCCGGCGAGATAGACCTGCACGTACGCGGCTTTGCCGTCTTCGCTCTGCGCCCCGACTCTTGTTAGCGGGTCGCCCCAGAAGTCCTGAATGTGTTGGACGTGCTTGGTGTCGGCCCGGAGCTTGGCAATCATGTCGTCGTAGAACCGGTGGGCGTCCTCGCCGAGGGGCGCGTCGCCCTCCAGGACGATCATGGCCGAGCTGTCGGAATCGAACTCCTCGAAGTCCTTGCCGATGCGCATCATCGCGGCGACCGATGGCGCTTCCTTGGGAGACATCGAGACCGCCTGCATCTTGCCGACGACTTCGAGCTGCGGCACTCCCACGTTCAGCGCCACGATGAGCGCTATCCAGCCAAGGATGATCGGGACCGACAACCGGCGGATCCACCTGGCCACGCTGTGTCTCCGCGGCTGCTCGGCGCGGACGACGGGGTCGATCGTCGGGGCGCTCACCAGGCCATCATTCGCTCAACGCACCATTTGGGCACGACGGGCGGGACTCCTACCTGCGGCATTG
Source organism: uncultured Actinomycetota bacterium (assembly GCA_963804905.1). Taxonomy (GTDB): domain Bacteria; phylum Actinomycetota; class Actinomycetes; order Mycobacteriales; family Mycobacteriaceae; genus Mycobacterium. The sequence goes on from CAWDSB010000019.1 coordinate 19,268, forward strand.
CATTCAACACACAGTCATATCAGAACCGACCAAGCCGATGATTGCTTGTTGGTGGATATTAGAGCCTCGTCATCGAGGCGGACGGCGGCCCGCCTAAACGAGCACGACGGCCCCAGCCGCGGGCCCGGGGTTGGGTCTGCACCCACCGTCGGTGTGGATGACCACGACGTCTTGTCATCGGGGGAGGCGTGGACGCGGTCAACACGTTTCGCTGTTCCGGCACGTCGTTCCGCGTCGTTTCGCGTGGTTTCACATGAAGCGCTGAAACCGTCTATGCAGCTCAGACTGCATTTTGGCAGGTCAGGGACCCAAGACTTCGAGTCCCCTCAGCTCCACTTCGAGAAATTCGTTCTGACTTACAACAGAGCGGGTTTCGTCGTTTGCGAGCATTTCGTTGAGCTTGCCGCTCTCCGCCAGGTTGTGCGGCGCCCGTCGGCGCTTTCGGACTCCGCACCAGGCAGTGCTAAATAATGGGAACCGACAATTAGGCGGCAACCCGCCGCGGGTCGAGCCGTGATCGCGGTGGTATCTCATCCGTGTGGAACTGTTGGATGGGCCGTTTCCCAGATAGGGCCTGCTCAGTGCTGTGACCTAGCGTCGCCCACCGCCACGCCCACCGCCACGGCCGCCGCCACCGCGAGGTCGGGGTGCTGGTCCAGGACCCCCGATATTCGGTCCCCCTGGACCCCCGATACCCCCTGGACCCCCGATACCCCCTGGACCCCCTGGACCCCCGATACCCGGAGGGCCAGGAATTGGGATATCGACATCGAGGTCGATATCGGCATCGACGATATCCGGAACCCAAACCGGCAACCACGGATCGATGTACACGGGCGGAGGTAGTGGAAATTCGCATATGTTCGTAGCGAAGTTCCAGTACATGCCCGGCGGGCAAGCCGGTGGTGGCGGTTGGGCGCGGCTGTCCGCTGGTGAGGCAAGCTCAATCAGCGGAAGAACTGCCAACACGACGGCAGACACGGCGCTGCGTTGTAGCCACGGCTTCATCGGACATCTCTCTCGGGGGCCTCTGCGTGGAGATTCTAAGATTCGCGCGCTCTCCGGGGGCTCGAATGGCGCAGATGGTGGCGACGATGTTAGCGACGGTGTGCATTGGGTTCCGCCGAAGCCGAGTTGGTCGTAACTGCTTCGAGTGCTTCTGAATGGTCTGACCAGCATTCCAGGCATTCGAGATTTCTGCGTGGTGACCTGTGAGAGGTACGGACCGACCCTTCAATGGCGAATATGCTTACGCGCCCTGGCCAGTGGACTTATCGTATTTCCTCATAGGGTGCAGGGAGCCCTACCACCTAGATCGCGGGAGTAACCCTACGATGACTTCAGTGCTACGTGATGCCGGGATTGGCGTTGACGGTGGCTACGCCGTGGATCGTCGTCACCCTGCCGACAGCGATCCCAACGGCCGTATCCATCGCAGTGCGTCTCCGTCTCCTGGACGGCCAGAATCGGTCGTCGTGGGTCCCCCAAACTCGACCAAACAGCCCGATGAATCCGCCATGCATCCGATGAAGGAGAAGCAGCAATGATGTTGCCGTCACGAGGTCTTGGGCGCCGGGCAGTAGTGGGAGCCGTCGGTGCTGTCGCATTGGCTGGTGCAATGTTTGTCGGGAGCGCCGCGGTTGCAAGTGCCGAGCCGCCAACGCCGCCGCCACCTGCGCCGCCGAATTGCTCGCCCGCGGATTGGGCGGGCGTCAGGGCGGGCGTTGCCGCGAACACGTCGACCTACCTGTTCACCCATCCCCCCGTGAACGACTTCTTCGCGACCCTCGCAGGCAAATCCAGGGACGAAATGCGTCCTCAGGTACAGGCTTATTTGGATGCCAACCCGCAGGTTCGGGCCGACATCCAGGGCATCAAGCAACCCGCAGTCGACTTCCTAAACCGCTGTGGGTACGCGAATCCGTTGGACAATCCGTGACCGCGACCACGCTCCACCCGGTTCGGGACCGTTTCAGCGGTACCTTCTTCGCCGTGCGGAGGCGGTGAGCGTAGGTGCGGAATCCGGCGCATTGCGAAGGAATGTTCCTTTGGTGTCCAAACGGTGTCCTACGATTCTCGATCACGCGCAAACACGCTGTAGACAGATGAGCACGGAAACGGCCCGTCGCCGTGGACGATTCGGCATGCGGTAGACGCTCGAATACGGGCCAGCACTTCCGGTTTCACTCTGGCAGTGTGGGCGTCAGGGTTTCTAGCCCCGTTAGCGCCACAAGGGAGAAGTCGACTTAGCTCCGCGTTTTGAGTGGATTCAGTCTCCGGTCAGGCCTGGTCTTCAGCTACATGTGACCCGTGGACCGCTGGCCACATCCGCGACCGAGTTCTGGCATCCGACCAAGCCGCGGCGTATGTACGTCCCTACTGGCCCGCTTTGCGGGCCAAGTTGATGGCGTACTGGTTCATGAAGCGCCCCGCGCCGGGCTCCCCGCGGCCGCATGACCCGTCGGATTCACCGGGACGTTTGACCCACAGGTAGGCGTCGGCGTTCGCGCTCGCAGTATCCGTGGTGGGCGGAGCGCCCAGCGCTCGGCCGTCGGGGTTACACCAGTAGAGCGGGTCGTCGATTGGTCCGGCGCCGTTGCGGGACGTGTCGATGACGTAATGCGATCCGTTCGTCAGCGCCGAAATCGCGTCGCCGTAACCGATTTCCTCGTCGGTGGTGAAGAAGTTCGCGGTGTTGAGGCTGAAACCTCGCGCCTTCGCCACGCCGACCTCGTTGAGCCTGCCGGCCATGTCCTCGGCGCTCACCCAGCGCGAGTGACCACCGTCGATGTATACCGCCGCGGCGGGATTAGCGGTCAGCGTGTCGACGGCGTAGCGCATCAACTCAAAGCGTTCTTGGCGCTGGTCAGCAGATAGACAGTCGGCCATGGCGAGTGCGTCGGGTTCGAGGATGACCGCCGCCGGCCCAGAGCCAATGGCGGATGCGACGCCGTCGATCCACCCTTTGTACGCTGCGGCCGACCCGAACCCTCCCGCGGCGAAGCTCCCGCAGTCGCGATGCGGGATTCCGTAAAGCGCCAGAACCGGCATGGTGCCGGCAGCCTGTGCCGCGGCGATGTACTTCGCGTCCACGGCGGGAGTAGATGCCTGGTCCATCCAGTACGCCTGCGGCGTGTTGGCGATGGCGGTCAATTCGGGGCTGGGCGGATCGGCGCCCTGCGAGGCCCTCATGGCCGCCGAATCGGGATTGACGTAGAGGGACATACCGGCCAACGGGTTCGCGTCGCTGGCCAGGCGCAGCGCCGGTGCCTGCATTGGTTCGGCAGAAAGCACGATGACGGCAACGGCCGCAACCGTCAGGAAGGGAGCGATCCACCGCGCGACTGCGCCTACAGCTGAGGACATCACCCCAGGAAAATTAGTGCCTCAGAGATTTAAGTGCCAATCGCGACTGCGGCCAGGGCGATCGCTTCTTGCATACCACGGGTTGCCAGTTCGTCGGCCAGTTCGTTGTCGGCGACACCCGCGTGCCCTTTCACCCAGAACCACTCGACACGGTGAAGCGCGCAGGCCGCTTGGAGCCGCTGCCAGAGGTCGACGTTCTTCACCGGCTGCTTCGCCGCGGTGATCCACCCGTGGCGCTCCCAACCGAGAACCCACTTGGTGATGCCGTTCCGGACATATGTGCTGTCGGTGTAGAGGTGCACCACCACCGGTCGGGTGAGCGCCTCCAGCGCCATGATCGGCGCCGTCAGTTCCATCCGGTTGTTGCTCGTCTGGCCGGACTCGCCCCCGCACATCTCGCGCACGTGCTGACGTTGGCGCAGCACCGCCCCCCAGCCGCCGGGCCCGGGGTTGGGTCTGCACCCACCGTCGGTGTGAATGACCACGACGTCCTCGTTCATGAGCTCAGTCCGGCCCGTGCCTGCCGGAGCAGCCGCACGGCCTTCGGTCCGACTCCGTGAAGGGCGCGGAGGCCGTCGAGATCCGCGGGCAGGCTGCGATGGTGCGGTAACCGGCGTCGAGGAGTGCGCCAGTCGCGGGTCGGCCGATCCGGACTCCGGCGAAGACGGCGCCGCGATCCTCGGGGTCAACCATGCGCAGAGGATAGGCACCGCGGCGAGCGATTGGCTCCGCGACTCGCGAGGCCAAACTGATGACGTGGATCTCGACCCGCCGATCCACGGGGGAACACGCAAGAGCAGTGTTGCCAGGTCACGACCGGGATGGGGCCAGCGACGGGGTTCCGACACCGATGGTGATCTGCGGGGACGCAGAAGGGTCGAGCCAGTTCAGCACGGAGCGCATTTCGTCGCGGCCGATGGCGACACATCCCCAGGTGGGATTGCCGTTGGTCACGTGGAGAAAGATCCCGGCCACCCGTCCCGGGATCCGTTGGGGGTTTACGGCGATGTTGACGGCGTAGTCGTAGACCGGGCCGGAGTCGTACAGGTTTTCCGCGATTGATGAGGGACTGCCGGATCCACGCACGTGGGTGTTGTAGGTGGGTGATCCGGCGTCCTCGTCCCACCAGTCTTGGTCGGTGGCTTCGAAGTAGGGCATTTTGGTGCCGGGATTGGGCTGGCGACCGAAGGCTTGGTCGAACGTGAACGTTCCCACGGGAGTGCGGTGGACACCGTCAGCGGGGGCACCGACGCCGAGCTCGCCAACCTTGGCGGGCATCGGTCCCAGGACCGCCTTCCATTCCTGACTGACCCGCTGGAAGGCTGTAAGGGTTCCTGTTGTCGCGTCTGCGGCAGGCACGCCGACGACGATCCACTGCCCGGGCTGGCCGGCGGGGGAAGTCGCCGGGTCCGCCGCCGCGGGCACGGTGACCAGCAGGCTCAGGAGCGCCAACCCAACTTGCCCCGCGACGGTCGCGAGTGTCTTCGGCAGTTTCACAGGCACCCCGGGTCTGGGACTGAGCAATCGCATCTGACAGTGCGCTCATCGTAACCGGATGCTGTAGCAGAATCGGGGCAGCGAAATGCCGTCAGCACAAAAAGATTGGCTACGGGGTGAGCATATTGACGAGCTTCGCAGCGGTAGGGATGTCCGCGATGCGACCGACGTTCGCACCCGCATAAAGAGGGCGCCAGTCAACTAGGTTCTCGGGTCCGTCTGCGGTCGGCGGTTGGGCCACGAGGAATGGTAGCCGTGGCGGTTGCGCCTTGAGCGCACGATTCTGGGCTGCGAGCGGCATCACCGTAGCGAGGCGTGTAATGGCTCGGTTAGTCCTGCGAATCCAAACAGGACTTCGGTCTTCATGGCCTAACCAGCGGCGGGTTGCAGCGTTGTGAATCACCCGGTGTGGGGCATCAGGCCAGCCCAATCCGAACAGCTCCGTGAGCACGGTTTCATCGGCGTTGACGCAGCGCCGTTTGTATTCGGCGTGGGCGCGGCTCTCTTCGCTGACCAGAAAGCGAGTGCCGACGACGGCCGCGACTGCGCCGGCATCGAGCGCGGCCTGCACGCCCTCGGCGTCGACGATTCCACCGGCGACGAGAACAGGGATCTTCACAGCAGCGCGCACCTGCTCGAGCAGCTCGAGAGCCGGGGTCGTTCCGCGGACGTGGCCGCCGGCCTCGACCCCTTGGGCAATCACGGCATCCGCGCCCGCTTGCGCTGCGGCCTTCGCCTCCTCGACCGACCCGCACTGGTGAATCCAGGTGGTGGCGGCCAGCCGGCGAGGCGTCCCCCAGAAGGTGACGATTACATCCGCGGTGGCAGCCGCCTCCACGTCACCGGTTCGAAGGAACGGCAGCAGCAAATTGACGGCGATCGGCCCTCCGGTGAGCTGGCGAGCGGCGGCTATCTCGGCTGCGATCCTCGCTCGCGCACCAGCGATCGTCCCGAGACCACCCGCCTCTGAAACTGCTGCCGCAAGTTCATGTCCCGCGACAAAACCCATGCCGGCCTGAACAACGGGCACCGCCAAACTGCGCAGATCAAGGACCGCCATTGGTACTAAGCTACCGCGCCGCAACACGCGAGCGAACTGTATGCGCCACGACGGCTTGGCCCATTGCCGATGGCCCGTCGATCGAGGCTGCCGCCAGAGGCATCGGGCATTAGGCCGTCGTCGAAATCCCCTTTGCGACCGCCTATGTGGCGGTGGGGACTTCAACGAACCGGCACCCAGGTTTCGCTGGCACCGTTCCGATACGCTGGGGCGATGGCGACGCGGTGGCGTGGCTTTCAGCCCATACCTTTGGCCACGACGTAGAGCCGGTCGCCGAACGCTGCGGCCGCCGGCGCGGTGTCGGTGGTGCCGCCGCCTTGGACTTCCGTCCACCCGTCGAACGGCTGGTTCTGTTTCGCGGAGTTGATGTAGACGCGGTTGTCGAGGCCGCGGCTGACGACGAAGAGCCGGTCGCCAAACGCTGCGGCCGCCAACGCCGCATCTGTCGTCCCCCGCCCTGAACCTCGGTCCATCCGCCGAACGGCTCATTACGCCCCGCCGAGTTGATCCAGACCCGCCGATCCAACCCACGACCGACGATGGACAGACGGTCGCCAAACGCTGCGGCCGCCAACGCCGTACCGGTGGTGCCGCCGCCTTGGACTTCCGTCCACCCGTCGAACGGCTGGTTCTGTTTCGCGGAGTTGATGTAGACGCGGTTGTCCTGGCCGCGGCTGACGATGTAGAGCCGGTCGTTAAACGCTGCGGCCGCCAATGCCGTGTCGGTGGTGCCGCCGCCTTGGACTTCCGTCCACCCGTCGAACGGCTGGTTCTGTTTCGCGGAGTTGATGTAGACGCGGTTGTCCTGGCCGCGGCTGACGATGTAGAGCCGGTCGCTAAACGCTGCGGCCGCCAATGCCGTGTCGGTGGTGCCGCCGCCTTGGACCTCGGTCCACCCGTCGAACGGCTGGTTCTGTTTCGCGGAGTTGATGTAGACGCGGTTGTCCTGGCCGCGGCTGACGATGTAGAGCCGGTCGCTAAACGCTGCGGCCGCCAATGCCGTGTCGGTGGTGCCGCCGCCTTGGACCTCGGTCCACCCGTCGAAGGGTTGATTCTGCCGCGCGGAGTTGATGTAGACCCGGCTGGTAGCCGGTGGTACCACCTTGGTACCTGTCACCGAGTGGTGGCCACCGATGGCTTCTCCGACTGTGTCGATGGCGTCGCTGACGGTGTCCTCGATGAAGTCGGGGATCCCATCGTGGTTGGAGTCTTCGATAATCTTCGTCATGATGCACCTCAGCTCGATTCGTCTGGTACGCGGTCCAGTATCAGACGGGGTGACCGGTATGACGTGAGTAGTGCGGTACTCGAATTCCGCGTCCGAAACTCGCTGCGTATCTATTCGGCCGTGCTGCGACGCACGGTGTGCATCGCTTCTGACACGCGAAGCCCGTTGAAGCACATAATCCGTGGACGGTGAGGATGCGAGGAGTCGGTGCGGGACGCGCGACGGCGCCAATTCCGGACAACTGGTGGACGCGGTTGTGCCCGCTGGGCGCATCTGTCTGCTGTGATGGGCATGTGAACCCAACCACGGTTGCCGACGTGCTCTCCCGCATGCGAACCATTGCCTCAGCTGTGCCGTCCGGTGATGGCGCGGGTGTATTCAATGGTGTCTATCTGCGCGTGACCGAGGCCGTGAGGGACCGGTTGGCAACGGGCCGCGTGTTTTACGACGACGCGTTCATTGCCGACCTCGATGTACGGTTCGCCGGCTTCTGGTTCGCTGCCTACGACGCTGCCGACGATAAGCCGAAGGCCTGGGCAGCTATGTTCGCCGAGCGGGCTCGTCGCGACATATTGCCGATTCAGTTCGCGCTCGCCGGCATGAATTCACACATCGAGAACGACCTGCCGCTGGCGGTGGTCGCCACCTGTGCGGCGCGCCAGCTCACGCCGGACAGCCCGGGTGTCCGCGACGACTACGACAAAGTCAACGATTTGCTCGCCGGCGTGGAGGCCAAGATCCGGCGGTCGTTTTTGACCGAGATGGAGAAGTCCATCGACGCTCGCCTCGAGCCGGTCGCGCACCTGGTCAGCTCGTGGGACATCGAGAAGGCACGCGACTTCGCCTGGCTGAACGTCCAGACACTATGGAAGCTGCGACGGGCGGGTCATTTATTCGATGCGTATGTCGCGACGCTGGCCCGTACGGTGGGCATGGGTTCGCGGCTGCTGTTGACGTCGCTCATCTGATCGTCTTAGCCTTCCCAGCCTAAGTCCTTGTTGCGCAGCGCGTTCCACCCCATTTTATTGGCGGCGACCATCAAGACCGTGGTCGACAGTCATTTGAAAGTCGTCGGAAACGACATGGTACACACCGAGGTACATGTTGCGATCATGAGCGTAGAGGGCTAGTGCGGGTGGCATCGCTACCTGGCAATGACGTTGTGAGCATGGAGCCATTTCGTCGGCAACCGACGACGACTCTGGTCAGAACTTCTATATTCGTTGGCGCGTATCGAACTCGTTGTGTTCAGGTATCAGCGAGCCAGCCCAGCGATCAGATTGACTGCCACAGCGAGGATGACGGCTCCGAAAAGATAGGACAGGAGTGCCTGGCGCAACACTGTGCGGCGAATCGCACGGGCCTTGAGATCGGTGTCGGACACCTGATAGGTCATGCCGATCGTGAACGCTAGATATGCGAAATCGGCGTACGCCGGCGCCTCCGGCTGATTGAAATCAATGCCGCCTTCGGGATCTGCGTAATAAAGCAACGCATACCGCACCGTGAAGATGGTGTGGACGACGAACCACGAGGCGGCGACGCTGAGTACCCCAACTACGTTGGCGATTACGGCTTGTGCACCTTGTGCTGAGCTCGCAGCGAAGAGGTACCCGACGCCCAGGAGGCTGGCGACGCTAGCGCTGAGGACGCCGATGTCGGTGGCTACCCGCGTGGGATCTTCCCGCTTGGCGTGGGATGCCGTGCGTGACGGGTTCATCCGTGCGATTACAGCCCATGTCCACGATAGGAACACAGCCGAGGCGGCGATCCAGCCACACGCGGGCGCGTATGTCCACCGCTCTGATAGACCGGTGCAGAGGGCAATGGCAGCGCCGAACACTGTCGCGATGATGGCCCGCACGGCAACTGGGCCGTCTCGGCCGAGAGTGCTCATGTCGCCGAGTGTTGCACCGCAGGAACCGGCGTGTCCGCGACACGACGAACTGCGGCAATACTTTCGGTTTCTCGTCACGGCACGCAACCTGTGCGTGAGCTTGGAATGAGGCCCGATTCACCGAGTAATCGCGAGGAGGCGATTCAATTCGGCTATGCAAAACCCTGAATGAAGCTGTGAATCGGCACCGCACGGGTGAATAGTCGGTAACGCCGCAGGCGGCGTGCTCGATTCACAGGTATATGAGCGCGGTCAGATGGCTTGTCCCCAGGCACATGGCAGCTGTCGCACAGCTGCGAAACGAGTAGTCAGTACTCGATACAACTTTTCCGGCTGGCCGCATAGTTATTGCCGATCGGTAGCCACGCCCACGGTCTGTAGTGAACCGCACAGGTGAATGCCAACGAGGCGGCCGCCGCGAAAGGAACCCGAAGATGAACCGGATTGCGCGGTTGCAATAACGATGTTGATGTCGGGCGGTTTCGGTTCGGCCGCTTTGGGCCTTGGCACCGGCGCTGCCCAGGCCATCCCCGTGGGGGGCGATCAATGGTGCCCGGGCCAACCTCCCCTCCGCCCGGAATTGATGCAACAGCTTGCGCAACTGCCCGGCGGCTTGAGCGTCTGCCAGGACTGGTACTTCGGCCCTGACGGGAATGCCGTTGGGGGAGATCCCGGCCCGGGAAAGCCGCCAAACAAGTACCCGCTGCAAGCGCCCCCTCCGTCGTCAGACTGGACACCGCCGCCGTACTGCCCACCGTGGGCCACGATCTTCAGCAGCACAGCGGAATGCGGCGGCCTCTGAGTAGACCGCTGCCAAGAAGTGCGCTTGTCCTTCAGAGGCGTGTAGTCAGCCGTTGGAGCGCGAAATCGACGGCCTGGTCGGCCATTCCGTTGTCTTTATAGGCGCTGTGGGCGGCGCGGTCGCGGCCGTCGGGGAAGCAGACGGGGTCTCCCTCAGCAAGCTCACGCCGATACGCGGGATGGACCCGTTCGGGTTTCACATCGGCTGCAAAGTGCCTACGCACGCACAAGTTTGCTCGCATCGATGACGAGGTCAGAGCGTCACCACCGACGAGGAGATCACAGCGTCCGGCGGCTTATTTGTCCATTTTGCTGTACGGCGTGGCGATTCGGCGGATACTCACGACACTCACAGCGGCCACACCAGCCCCACGAAGTTTCCGCCACAAATGAATAGATGTCCCACTCCGGGTGGTCGCTCTACAGGTGAGTGCGGTCCACCCGGGCTGCGTCGATGGAAAAGGACAACATCATGGCTATCAACATTCTGGGACGACGATCTCGCATTGCGGCGGCCGCCATACTCATCGCCGCTGGCTCGACCGTCGCCGGCCTGCTCGGCGCAACGCCGACGGCCAACGCCGCCGACCAGTACGTCGTCGTCGCGGTCGGGCTCGCTAACGACAATCCGCCCGTCGTGTCCGTCGGAGGCATGGCGATCGGAACGGACGAGAATCAGGCCGGGGTCAATGCACAAACCGACTGTGTGAACAGAGGTGGGCACCAGTGCGTCAGACAGGCCAGTGCCAAGAATGGCTGCGCTGCAGCGGCGGCCACCGACTATGGCCAGTTTGCAGGCGCGAACGACCCAGTTCTTGCCAACGCTGAAAGCGCCGCCTTGAGCCAATTGCAAAACGGGCACATCGTCGTGTCGGGCTGTACCGACCCACTGCAGCAGCAGCCACCAAGCCAGCCCCCCACAGCCCCCAAGCAAGGTCCGACGGTCTCGTGGGATCTGGTCCCGGGCGGTTGGGTGGCCCACATCACGGACCGTAGCGCGGTGACGTCGCAATGCACGTACGCGTCGGATCGCGTCAACCGCAGCTTCGCGCTGCAGGCCAACTCCACCTACGACCTCAAGGTCGTTCCGGCGGTTCCGTTAAACAAGGATTACCCCGTGACCATCACCTGCGACAACGGCACCAGCACTCAGGCAACACATCACTTCTGAGCGCACCGGCGAGCCGTCTGCTCACACTCGATCGGCCGTGAGCAGACGGCCCGCTGACAGCTAATGCAGCTTGAGCACAACCGAGCGCCAATCGTTTCCGAGGGGCGTGATCAATGCCCGTATGCCGGCGGGGCTTGCAAGTTGGGGGCGGCGGCGGCCAGCAGCGCGGCTCGGTCGCCGGTGAGCGGGGGATAGATGCGTTCGCCGTTGATCACCCGCTTGGTCGCCTTGGCCGTTGCGCCGCGGCTGACGACCTGGCGGTCCCAGCCCTCCGTGTACACCGCGCCGCCCGGACCGAGATCGAGAACGGTGACATACCAAGGGATTCGAAGGGACAGCATCGTGGCGCCGAGCAAGTCGCTGATCACGTTGTAGCCCGCATAGCGGCCCATCGGACGGCCGTGCTGACACGACATCACCGACAGGTGTTCGTCGTCCATCTTCGCCGCCGCCACATCGCCCGCGGCGAATACTCCGGCGACGCCCTCAACTTCGAGATAGTCGTCGACGGGCAGCCGACCCAGCCGGTCGCACGGCACGCCGAACTGCGCGGTCAACGGATTGGCCCGCATTCCCGCGCACCACACGACTGTTGCTGCAGGCACAACCTCGCCCGACGACAGCGTCACGCTTCGCTCGTCAATCGCGGCGACACCCATACCGGTCATGATGTCGACCTTGTTCTCGGCCAATGCCTTTTCGATGACCGGACGGGCCGACTCACCCATGTCCGAACCGACCTGCGGGTTGTGGTCGACGAGGATGACCCGCGGTGTGACGCCGTCCCCGAGCGCGTCCGACAGCATCTTCGGGAGCTCACTGGCGGTCTCGATGCCGGTGAGGCCGGCGCCGACGACGACCGCCGTCGCGGTTGCGGGGTCTGGCGCACGATCGGCAAGGCCGCGGATGTGCGCCTGCAGCTTCATCGCGCCGTCGTAGGTGTCGACGTCGTAACCGAACTCGGCGAGTCCGGGAAGATCCGGCTTGACCACCCTGCTGCCCACCGCCAGCACCAGGCGGTCATAACCCAGGGTCGTGTCGTCGGCTGTGCTCACCGTCGCAGCCGAAGCGTCGATTTCTGTCACGTCCGCAATGACATGGCCGACACCGACTGGATCGAGCAGTTTCTGCAACGGAATTCGGCACGCGCTGAGGTCGGCCTCGTAGTTACGGACCCTAATATCGTGAAATGGCCGCGAACTGATGACGGTGATGTCGACTGCTCCCGGCGCAGCGCCGAGCTCGTCCAGCCGCCGGGCGGCGCCCAGTGCGGCCCACAGCCCGGCGAACCCAGACCCGAGAACGAGGACACGCTTGGCAGGCGGCATTGCCATATCGTCATGCCCCGCGGATCCACAGACAAGAGCGGCACGCGTTTTCCTCCTGACAGCGCCACACCGCGCTCGGAGTTCTGCGCCAGGGTCGTGATCGCTGAGAATCAACGACCCTGGTGCAGATCTGGCGGGTCCAGGGTCCAGCTGGAGGATCGGAACCCGGGTGATTGCTCGAACTGTCATCAAATGATGACGTCCGTGGAATGGTCGTGCTGTGGTGAAGATTGAGCCATGACGACGATCTTTCTATGCGGCGACGTCATGACCGGTCGCGGCATCGATCAGATACTCCCGCACCCCGGTGATCCCGCACTGCGGGAAAGCGTGGTGACCGACGCGAGAACCTATGTGACGCTTGCCGAGCGAATCAACGGCGAGATAATTCGGCCCGTCCCGTTCGCATGGCCGTGGGGTGACGCGTTGTCGGTGCTCGACGATCTGGCGCCCGACGTGCGACTGATCAATCTGGAGACCGCCGTCACCGCCGCGGCCGATTTCGCACCGGGCAAGGCGGTGCACTACCGGATGAACCCGACAAACGCCGGATGTCTGACGGCCGTCCGACCCGACGTCTGCGTGCTGGCCAACAACCACGTGCTCGACTTCGGTCCCAGCGGGCTCGCCGAGACTCTGCGCACGCTAAACGGGTTCGGGATCCAATATGTGGGCGCCGGCCTTGATGCGCACGAAGCGCACCGCGTCGCGGTGTCGGATGTCGCCGCTGGTCGTGTGCTTACTGTCGCCGCAGGTCTGAAATCTAGTGGTGTTCTACCCCATTGGGCTGCCAGCGAGGACCGACCGGGCGTCGTCTACGTCGGCGATTTCTCCGATCACAGCGCAGTCCAGCTCGCTAATCGCGTGATGGCGTCGAAACTGGCAGGCGACGTCACCGTCGTGTCCCTGCATTGGGGGTCCAACTGGGGTTACGACGTCGAGGACGACCAGGTGCGGTTCGCGCACCGGTTGATCGAGACCGGTGTCGATGTGGTGTACGGGCACTCGTCGCACCACCCCCGGCCGATCGAGGTGTACCGGGGAAGGCTGATCCTGTACGGCTGCGGCGATCTCGTCAACGACTACGAAGGCATCCAGCCCTATCGGGCTTTCCGCGACGAGCTACGGCTGCTGTACTTCGCCTCTCTCGATTCCGCTGGGGCGTTGACCGGGCTGCGAATGGTGCCAATGCGTGTTCGCCGGATGCGCCTCGAGCGTGCCGGGCATGAGGACGGCGAATGGCTGCGCACGACGATCGAAGACGCCAGCGAGCGCTTCGGTACCCGCGTGGATGATCAGGGAGACGGCATGCTGGGGTTGGCGGGCTATACCAGGTAGTCCTGGCCGCCCACGTAGATCGTCTCACCGCTGTGTCTGAGCTCTTCGGTGGCGCGAACGATAGCCCTCGCGAACTCTTCGGCGGTGGGCAGTTGGCCACCTGCGCGGCGGCGCGCCGCCACCGCTTCTGGATCGCGCCGCTCGAACAATCGCACCATGACGCTTCCATCGATCATGTCGCCGGATGCCACCACTAATGTAACTCCCTTCGCCTCAAAGGTTTCGAGCATTTCACGTAACGCTTCCTCACCGGCCTGCTTGCTCGCGGCGACAGGGATATAGCCGGCCGGCACCGGTTTGCGGCCGTAAAAGTGCGCCAGGTGGCTTGTGACAAAGACGATGCGCCCTCCAGCAGACATCAGCGGAAGCGCCAGCCGTGCCAGACGCACCTGCGCTTCGCAGTTGAGCCGCGTCGCGTACCCGGGGTCAGCGCCGCGCTCCAAACCGCCGGATGCGTTGAGCACGAGCACATCCAGGCGGCCGAAACGGCGCTCGATGTCGTCGACCATTGCCACTACCATCGGCTCATTCGTCAAATCCGCTTGTGCGACGGTAGCGTCTCCGCCCGCCCCGCGAACCGCCTTGACTACGTCATCTGCTCGCTTGGCCTTCTCTCGGTAGTGCACGATGACGTGGCGTCCAGGACAGGCGAGCTGCGCAGCGACTTCAGCCCCGACGCCGCGAGAGGCCCCGGTAACCAGGAAGACCTGCGATCTCGGATCGGGCTGTCTCGGCACTCCGCTCACGACGTGTGACGCGTCATGGCCTCGGTCAGGTCGTAGTCGACCGATACTCCGCCCCATGCCTCGCCGGCTCCGTACGCCACCAGCGTCATCCTCCCTGTCGCCGGAACGGACTGCTCAGCTACGCAGGTACCAAGCGCCAGCGGGATCGAGGCCGCCGACGTGTTGCCGAATTGTTCAACCGAGTCGATGAACACCGCGTCGCCCGTGTCGACCTGTTCGCGAACCCTCTGCAGGATTCGCGAGTTCGCTTGGTGACCGATGACGACAGTTGGTTTGATGCCGTTGTCGTGCAGTCGATTCACTGTGTCTGACATCGTCCGCACCGCTCGGTCGTAGACCTGCATCCCGTCGAGCTGTATGCCGCCGCCGATTTCCCCCCGCATGAGGTCGACCCGGTCTCCGTCACAGCCGGCGTGCCACCGATGCTCGCGAAATGTCGGGCGCCCCTCGACCAACACTGCGCCCGTACCGTCACCGAACAGGCAGCCGGAGTTGCGGTCGCTCTTGTCGATCAGGCGCGACATCGCCTCTACGGCGCAGACGATCACGGCGCTCCCTGATTGGCAGAGCGGCAGTCCCGAGATCAAGCCGTAGACGAAGCCGCTGCAGGCCGCGTTCAAGTCGAATGCCAGGACGTCGGTCGGCAGCCCCGCTTGTTTCGCGACCCGCTGTGCGATGCCGGGAACCTTCCCGCCCGTCGAGCAGCTGACGACAATCAATGCAGTAATGTTCACGCGGTCACGGTGGCGCGCGACCAGTGGTGCGCAGACCTGCGAAGCGACATCCTCGAGCGGATCGGCGGGGTCCATCCACCAACGCGCAGCGACTCCCGTACGTCGCCGAATCCATTCATCGGTCAGGCCGATCGAATCGAAGTAGTCGTTGGTGACGTGTTCTCCGGGGGTCGCTATGGCGATATCGACAATGCCCGCGGTCATGGCTGACCGATCAGTTCTCGGAAGTAGGAACCGATGTCCCACGGCGTCAAACAGCCGGCGACGCGATCCAGGTCGGCTGTGACGCCGAATTCCTTCTCGAGCGCCTGGCTGAGGTCCACGACGTCGAGGGAGTCCATGTCCAGGTCGTAGACCGGCTTGTCGAAATCGGCGACATCCGCGGAGGGAAGTCGTCGCCGGATGACCGACAGCATCACCGAGTTCATTCGATCGTCCATGGGCGGCATCGCGTTCAGCCTTTCATCGTCGCTCGTCGAGCTTGTACAAAACTGCACCTGAAGTGGTGATCGAACGCGCGTCGACGACAATCTCCACCACGGTGCCGGGCTTTTCGGCCAGCAGATCGACACCGCTCTTGTCGGTCTCCAGCACTGCGACCACATCGCCGCGTTCGACGACGTCTCCGACCGACACTAGCCATTCGACGACAAGAGCTTCGGTCAACCCGTGGCCGAATTCCGGCACGAGGATGTCGATGCAATGGCTCAACTGCACATCTCCTCGACCGCGCTCGCAATGTCAGATACACCGATCAGGTGCCGACTCTCATAGTCGCCTGGGGGATAGATGCGCCGGGGCGGCGCCAATCGCCGCATCGGTGATCTCAAGTGATGACTGCCGTGTTCGGCCACCGTTGCCACGACTTCTGCCCCCACTCCGCCAAACCCGACCGCTTCGTGCACTACCAGCAGACGACCGGTTCGGGCCACCGACGCCAGCACTGTGTCGGTGTCCATCGGTGCGATCCAGCGCAGATCCACGACCTCGACATCAACTGTCGAAGCGACCAGGTCCGCGGCGGCGAGGACTTCCTCCAGCAACGCACCGAATCCGACGACTGTGATGTCGGAGCCTAACCGCACGACGCGTGCACTCAGAGCTGATACCGGCTCGGCAAGCTTACGAGGTTGTCGCTTTCTCTTCCAGTACAGACGTTTTGGCTCGAAGAAGATGACTGGCGAGCCTAGGAGGCACGAGTACTGCAGCATGGCAGCTGCGTCGCTCGGGCTGGACGGAAAAGCGACATGCAACCCCGGTGTGTGTGCGAAATACGCTTCGTTCGATTCGCTGTGGTGCTCAACGGCCCGCATGCCACCACCCACCGGCACTCGAATCACGAGATTGAGCGTTAGGTCGTCGTTCCAGCGGGTTGTCATCCTCGCGGCCTGGGTGACGATCTGGTTCATCGCGGGATAGATGAAACCCTCGAACTGAATCTCGCAGACCGGTGTGAGTCCACTCAGCGACATTCCGATCGCCTGCCCCACGATGGAGGACTCTGCCAGGATCGCATCGCGGACGCGACTTGGCCCAAAGCGTTTCTGTAGGCCCTTGGTCACTCGGAACACGCCACCGAGACGGCCGATGTCCTGACCGATGAGCACGACCGACTCGTCGTCTTCCATCAGTTGACCCAGGGCTTCGTTGAGTGACTCGGCCAGGCAACTCGGTGCTGGGCTGGTCACGAGGCAAACGCTTCCAGCAGTTCACGACGAGTCTCGTCGACGGCGGCTTCGACAGAGTCCAGCCATTCTGCGTCGACAACGCCAGCAGCATAAAGCGTTTGGCGGTATCGCATAACGGGATCGTTCGCTACCGCCGCAGCGAGCTCTTCGGGCTCACGATAGCTGGTATGGGAATCCGACGTCGTGTGTCCTCCGATACGGGTGGTCCGCAGCTCGATGAGGCCTGGCGATCGGGATGCCTCGACGTGCCGCTTGGCTGCCAGGCAACTGAGGTAGGTGTCGTCGGGATCATCAGCAGAAATGGACCACGATCGAATACCGAATCCGTTGGCGCGATCCGCGATCGAGGTCAGCATCTGTTCGTGGCTCGGTTTGGAGATTGCCCATCCGTTGTTCTGGCAGATGAACAACACCTGGGCCGACTCGACCGCGGCAAGGTTCATCGCCTCCGACATGTCACCTTCACTGGTCGCACCGTCGCCGACATAGACAGCCACGGTCGCGACCTCGTTCTTCAGCCGCTGGCCGATGGCGTATCCCACGCCGTGCAAGGCCTGTGCCGCCAGCACCAGGGTGTACGGAAAGAACCTGTGGCGACGCGGATTCCAGCCGCAGTACGTGCGTCCAGACCACTGTGCTACCAACGAGACGGCGTCGATGCCACGCACTACGGCGACCGCGTGCTCTCGATAGCTTGGAAAGATCACCGCTTCGTCGCCCACCGCCATCGCCGAGCCGACTTGCGCCGCTTCCTGACCCCGGCACGACAGCCATAAGTCGAGTGCGCCCTGGTTTTCCAGTCGCCGCGCCTCGTCGTCGATGCCCCTGGCCACCAGCATGTGACGCAACATGGCGCGACGGGTTTCCGCGTCGACGGGCTTCAGTACATCGAATGGACGTACACCTTCCATTTCGATTGGCTGTCCGCCGCCGGTGCCGTCGTCTGAGCCGACGTTCTGGCGGCTCGCGGCGTCAGTCATGTGCTAGTGCCGCAAGCCGGGCGATCCTCTCCACACATCTAAGCTAACCGCTCTGGAGCGTTCCATCGGCATTGCCCGGGTGTAGCTATCTGGCGACACGCTCCTCGGGCGGCGCGAGCGGTGCTGGTTCGTCGGATCGGCGGGTGGCAAATACCGAACCGGTGAGGACGAGCGCGAGGCCTGCGATGTGCCACGCGGTGACCGGTTCATTCAACACGATCACGCCGGCCAGGAGCGCGACCGCGGGGTTGACGTAGGTGAACACCAGGGCGCGCGGAGCGCCGACTTCGCGGATGAGGGCGAAGAACACGATGAAGGCCAGGGCCGTGCAGATCACCGCCAGCCCGGCAAGGGCGAGCAATACCCGGGTTGACGGCAACTCGGTCGGCCAGGTCGCCGCGGCAGGTGCGGCGTAGACCAGGGCGGCGAAACCCAGACACGTCGCCGTCATCGGCAGTGCGGGCACGTCGCCGAGGTGGCGGGCAGCGATGAGCGGTGCGATGGCGTAGCACGTGGCCACCAGCAGCACCTCGATGATCGGCCACGCGCTCCCGCCCGCGAGGTGCGGACCGGCGAGAACCGCTACCCCGGACAGCCCGACTGCGAGGCCGATGATCCGCCTGAACCCCAGCCGCCGCTCGCCGCCGGTGAAGCGGTCCAGTATCGCCGCGATGATCGGCGAGGCCGCGATGAGCAGACCGGTCATCGAACTCGTCAGGTGGCGCTCGGCGTCCGACAGCAGAAACCACGCGGCGATGATCTCGAAGAACGCGAAGCCCAGGAGCGGTTTCCAATACCTGTGGACGATCGTCGGGATGCCACTCGACAGCGCGAGCGGCAGAAGAACCGCCGCACCGACCGCGGTGCGGGCGAACACCAAGACGGGAACCGAGACACCCTCGACGGCAACCTTGATCATCAGATACGGGATGCCCCAGATGATGCTCATCGCGATGAACAACAGCCATCCGCGCGGGCTCACATCGACCACATTACGAGTCGGCCCCGACGGTCGATGAGGTGGCGGCGACAATGGCCGGCCGCCGCCGAGCAGCTGGGTTGCGATGTCGGTGCGATCGCCAAGAGCGTGGTGTTCGAGTGTGACGGCAGGTACACCGGACTCGGTGATGCCACTGTCCTACGAACAGCTACTGGAAGATCACCGAAGGCGGTGCGATGCCAGTGCGCTGGACTCTCTTACTTGCGCCGCGACAGCTGTGCATACCGCCCGATGTGGTGATCGGTCGAGCCGAATTCGTACTGCATCGCCGTGAGCCGCTTGAAGTAATGCCCGATCGCCAGCTCTTCGGTCGTGCCCATGCCGCCGTGCAGTTGCACGGCCTGCTGGCCGACGAAACGGGCCGCTCTGCCGACGGTCGCCTTCGCAGCCGACACCGACCGCGCGCGGACCTCGGCCTCATCCTCGAGGTGGAGCACCGCAAGGAAGACGGCGGCGACGGCTTGTTCCAGCTCCATGTACATGTCGACCATGCGATGCTGCAGCACCTGGAAGCTACCGATGGATACCCCGAACTGCTGGCGCTGCTTGCAGTATTCGACGGTGTCCGCCAACACTTTGCGCATGCACCCCACCGCTTCCGAACAGACCGCGGCGGCACCCTCGTCGCGGGCCTGCTCCAGCGACGGGAATGCCTTGCCCGCTTCCCCGATCAAGGCGGCGGCGGGCAGCCGCAGGCCATCTATCACCAGATCCGCGGCACGGCGGTCGTCGATGGTTCGGTAGCCTGTGAGCGAAAGGCCCGTACCTGCCGCCTCGGCATCGACAAGAAATATTGAAACACCGTCCGTGGTGCGCGCTGTCACCAGCAGATGTGTGGCCAATGGCGCGCTCATCGCAACGGCCTTGCGGCCCTGCAGGATCCAGGCATTTCCTTCGAGTTCGGCGGTGGTCGCGACGTCCTGCCAGCGATCCCCGGACTCCGCTTCCGTGGCGGCCAGCGCGACGATCGCAGTGCCCGCCACGATTTTCTCCAGCAGCGACGTGGCCTCGTCACCACCCGCGCGGCGCAAAAGTCCGCCCGCAACCACCACCGCGTCGACATAGGGCTCAACCACCAGGGCGTGGCCGAGGGCCTCGGTGATGACCATGAGTTCGACTGGGCCGCCGCCGATTCCGCCCACATTCTCGGGGAGGGTGGCGCCAAGGATGCCAAGCTCCTCTGCGAACGCCCGCCAGATCTCTGGCTGCCAGCCTGCCCCGGTCTTGACCGCGGACCGGCTCTTCTCGAGGTCGTAACGGGTGGACAGGAACTTCGTCAGCCCGTCGCGGAGCAGTTCTTGTTCCTTGCTCAGTTTGAAGTCCATCAGAGTCCCAATACTGCCTTGGCGAGGATGTTGCGCTGAATCTCGTTGCTGCCGGCATAAATCGAGCCGGCCCGGTCATTGAAGTAGCGCAACGGCGCGACCGCCTGCCACGGCTCGCCGCTGACGTACCCGTTGGGCGGCGGCTCGAAGTCCGTTACCGGGCCACCCGGACGAGTGGCGTGCGGTTGATATGCGCGGCCGCGCGGGCCTGCCGCCTCCATCGCCATCTCGGTCAGCGTCTGGCTGAGCTCGGTTGCGATGACCTTGAGCATCGAGGACGCCGCACCCGGGTTCTTGCCTTCCGACACCGCCGCCAGCACCCGGTACTCGAGGATCTCCAGTACCTCAGTGCGTATCTGGGCATCGGCCAGCTTTCGCGCGAACGCCGGATCGTCGATCAGTACGCCGCCGCCGGGACCGGGCATCTCCGCCGCCACCGTGGCGATCTCCTCGGCCATCACCTGTAGCGCAGGTGAGGACGCGCCACCGCCGCGCTCGAATTCCAGCAGGTACTTGGCGACGGTCCAGCCGTCATCGATGTCACCGAGGACGTTGGCTTTCGGCACGCGCACCTCGTCGAAGAAAACCTGGTTCTGCACCTCCTCGCCCGACGTCATCACCAACGGGCGGATCTCGATTCCCGGCGACGTCATGTCGATCAACACGAACGTGATGCCCTGCTGCTTCTTCTGGCCACGCGATGTGCGCACCAACCCGAACATCCAGTTCGCCTCGCGCGCATGCGTGGTCCAGATCTTGCTGCCGGTACACACCAGATGGTCGCCGTCATCGACCGCCGACATCGACAGCGAGGCCAAATCCGACCCGGCTTCGGGTTCGGAGTAACCCTGACAGAAGAAGACTTCACCGGTGAGGATGCGAGGCAGGA
Source organism: uncultured Actinomycetota bacterium (assembly GCA_963804905.1). GTDB lineage: Bacteria > Actinomycetota > Actinomycetes > Mycobacteriales > Mycobacteriaceae > Mycobacterium. The sequence continues at coordinate 40,316 of CAWDSB010000019.1, forward strand.
AGTAGTCCTTCTGCGCGTCGGTGCCAAACGCGATGATGGCGTGCGCCACCATCCGAATTCCCATGGGGGACAAGGACGGGGCGCCGGCCAGCGTGGACTCGCGGCTGAAGATGTAGTGCTGGGTCAGACTCCAGTCGCAGCCGCCGTGTTCGACCGGCCACGCGGGCGCGGCCCAGCCACGCTCGTGCAGGATCCGCTGCCACTCCATGCTCGCGTCGTGATCGGCATAGACGCTCGTCATGAGGCGGCCCGCCGTGCGCAGCTCCGGTGTGAGCTTCTCGTCGAGGAAGCTGCGCACCTCGTCGCGAAAAGCGGTATCAGCCGCCGACCACTGCAGGTCCATGGGTTCCCCTCTGCTCGGTAGGCACATAGTAAACCTAGTTACTCAACTGGCGGTAATCGTGGGTCTCTACCTCTGGCGCCCAGGATTATGCTGAAACAGGCGAGGGCGGGATGAATCGGGAAGAACTGTTCACCTCGATCGAGGCGGCAGGCCCCGGTCGCGATGACATCGTGTACCTGCAGCGCCGCGGGGACGAATACGACTGGCGTCTGGTGCCAGTCGGCGACGCCGCCGTCGGCGCAGCTCCGTCGGCCGATGCGAGTCCCGACGTCTGGATGTCGTTTTCGGCCACCTGGCCCGTGGGCGATCGCGAGCGGTTACGGGCGTTCTTCGACGACATGATCGCCGAGCTGGAGTCGATGGCCGACAGAACGGACCGGTGTCGCTGGCCCATCGACGAACCGTGGCCGCACTCCCACTGACGGGCGGACACCATGGACTATCGGATCAGCCCCGAGGACCGAGCCAGGTTCAAGCGCTGCCGCCGGCAGTGGGATTTCGCGTCGCCGCAGCGGCGCGATTTGAAACCCGCTGAGTCATCTGAATCATCGCCTCTACCAACAGCACTCAAGGATGCGCTCGCCGTCTACTACTACCCGGGAACGTGGGACTGGCAACACGATCTGAAGCAGTCGCTTGTGCACAAGGCGCTGCGGCGCGCGTTGGACGATGCGGACGCACTGGATGAACTCGCCAGCGGTACGGCGTTGATCGACAGCTACGACGCCTGGGCGATGACCGTCGACGACTTCGCCCCGGTCAAGATCGAACAGGAGGTGGCGGCGCTCGTGCGCGACCCGGCCGATCCAGAGCGGGGGCTGTTGACCGCGGATGGTTCCGGGGTGACCTACACCTGCCGCGTCGACCTGCTGGCGGTAGACGCCGCCGACGAGTACTGGGTGGTGCGCCACCGGATCGTCGATGATTGGCGGTCGGTTGAGGAATTGCTGCTCGACGAGGAGGCGACCGCGGCCTGCTGGGCGTGGGAGCAGGACTACATCGGCATGGAGATCGCGGGCACCATCCACAATGAGATTCGACTCGAGGGCCCGCGCGACTTTCCCGTCGGCGAACCGACTGCGACGGGTAGCTCCATATCGGTGGCGCAACACGAACCGAGCGGAGGCGGCCGCTCGATTCCGCAGCACGTGCGTGTTGCGGCCCGTGAATCCCGGCCGGGCGATGGCGGTCGCATCGAGCAGCGCACCGCGGGGATCTTACGTCGCACCCGTGTTCGCCGCAGCCGCGACGAAATCGCCGCCGTCGGACGACTGCTGGCGGCCGAAGCCCGTGAGATGACCGGTGCACCGGCCATCTATCCGAGTCCCGGCCCGCACTGCGTGGCCTGTGGAGTTCATGGCGCCGTGTCTGACCTTGTACGAAGGCGCCGACCCCGAACCGCTGCTCGAGGTCCACTTTCATCGGCACGCAGGAGAACGCCGGAGCAGAAGCCGCGTCTGGGTCAGGCGACCTGGGGTTTCGGCAGAGGGGCCGCACCACCAGATTGGTGAGCGCAATTCGCACATGCCGTGAGTTATTCGGGAGGGGCGGTCGCGGTGTCATGCCGATGAAGGGCACACACTCGTTGCAATGGGTGTTACCGATGCCCCGCGGAGAGACCCCGCGCGGACCCAATCAGCGCACTTGCGCTACGGAGAACTGCACTGGTATCCGCCGCTGGGCCAGTAGCGACTCCATCGCGTCGCCGGCGACCGGGCGCGACAGCAGGAAGCCCTGCGCCCGGAAACACCCATGGCGCAGCAGGGTGAGCGCGGCTTCCTCCGTCTCGACTCCCTCGGCGACCAACTCCAGACCGAACGACTCGGCCAGCGCTATGACGGCACGCACGATGGCGAGATCGCCCGGGTTCGTCCCGAGCTCACGCACGAAGCTCTTGTCGATCTTGAGCGTGTCGACGGGAAGGGACTTCAGGTGCGACAGGACGCTGTAGCCGGTGCCGAAGTCGTCGATGGCGATCTGGACACCGACCTCTTTCAATCCGGCGAGCGTGATCCGCGTGGTTTCGATGTCCTGGACGACGACGTTCTCCGTGATCTCGAGACACACAGAGCCGCCGTCGAGCCCGAACTCGTCGATGATGCCTGCGACCGTCTCGACGAAGCCCTCGGTGACCAACTGCACCGGTGAGACGTTGAGCCGGAGTACGGCGTCTTCCCCGATCCCCTTCGAGCGCCACTTGCGGAACTCGGCGCAGCCGGCTCGCATCACCCAGCGGCCCAATTCACCAGCGAAGTTGATGGACTCGGCGACCCCGATGAAGGCGTTGGGGGAGAGCAGGCCCCGTGTGGGGTGCTGCCAGCGCACCAGCGCTTCGAACGCGAGGATCTCGCCGGTGCGCATGTCGACTTCGGGGAGATAGTGCAGGACAAGGGCGCCGTTTTCGATCGCGTTCGCAAGGTGCAGCTCGATGTCGTTGCGGAACTCGCCCTTCAGCGACATGTCGTCGGAGAACACCGCGATCTTGTTTCCGCCCGAGCTCTTGGCCGCATGAAGAGCCTGGTCGGCCCGGCGGAGCAGGTCGGACGTGGTGTCACGGCCGGGCACACCCAGCGCGACGCCGATGCTGACCGTGCGGGTGAGCATTTCGCCGTCGATGGAGACCCGCTCGCGCAGCATCGCTTGCAGCCGGGTGGCCAAGGCTTCGGCTTCGTCGGCGGTCATCGGGCCCACCGGGACGACGACGAACTCGTCCCCGCCGAGGCGCGCGATCAGGTTGGGCCCTTCTGCTCCTTCTCGGAGTCGTCTCGAGAACACCCGGATGAACCAGTCGCCGGCCGTGTGACCCAGATAGTCGTTGATCGCTTTCAGCCGATCCAGGTCGAGGAACAGCGCCGACACGGGTCCGGGTTGTCCGGCCGCCAGGCGCCGGTCGAGGTGCGCCAGCAGGGCGCGACGGTTGTTGAGCCCCGTCAGGTCGTCGTGCTCGGCGAGAAATCGAAGCTGATCCTCCGCCACGATGCGTGCTTGCAGCTGCGCGAACAACGACGCGATCGCCTTGAGCGCGTTGAGCTCTTTGGGTGTCCACTCCCTGTCGCCGAATTTGATGAAGCCAAGACAACCGGTCGTGACGTCCCCAGACAGCATCGGCACAACCGCCAGCGACGTCGCGGGGATGTTGCGGCCTTCCTCGATCGTGCGCTGGTAGTCGTCGGTGGTCGGCTCGGGTCGGAAGACGAGGATTTCTTTTGCGTTCTCTGCAGCGGCGAAGACGGGGTCTGCGTCGGCGAAGTACACCAGGGCAAGCGGATCCGGGTCGGGGATATCCGGGCGGACCGGCCACTCCGCGATCAGCCTCGTCGCGTGGATCTTGTGGTCGTTGTGGCGTAGGAAGCTGACATCGACCTCGAAGTGTCCGACGAGGTCAGCCAGGACACGCTGACTCACCGCGGCCGAGGTAGCCGCGTCCACCGCCATCAGTTCGGTCGCGACGGCGGTGACGACTTCGTCAAGGGTACGAGCCACGTTTGCTCCGGGGTCTGCTGTTATGCCAAGAGAGTACTGGTAGCAGCGGCCCTACGCCGACTCCGTACCGACGTGGCGGGCGCATCGGCAAATCTGAGTACCAGTGCCTGTGACTCGTCGGGTGCGGTAGCTATGAGTTCGCGGAACTGATCCCGCAACTCCTGCAGCGCGGTGGCATACGCGGGCGAGAGCTTCTCCAGATCCCCGTGGTCATGGGCGTAGAGGAACACCGGGGAGATGGGCTGGACGGCCAGCCCGCACTGCTGGGCAACGATCCAGACCGCTTCCACCGCCGACCCTGCCCGCGCGTAGTCGGTCAGCGCTTGTCCGCGTATCGACACCACGGCAACACAAGAGCTCGCCAGGATGCGCTCGCGGGTGTCGGCCCCCAAGCCCGCGCCCGCATCCCATTCTGCGAGGTGGGCCATCACGTCGGGGCGCCGGAGCACGTCGAGCTTCACCAGGTCGGCAGGATCCAGTTCCAGGCTCTGGACATCGATGCCGGAGTCCTGTGCTTGGTCGCCGGGCCACCGAACCTCGGAGATCATCTCGGCATGCAGCCGGGGAGTCAGGTACCGGATGCGATCGCTCTCGGCGAGAATCGCTGCCGCTCTGTCGACGTCATGACGCGTGGTGAGCAGCTGCAGTCGCGCGCCCTCGCGCTGGACGACGGCCTGCAGGGATTCGACGACGTCGTCGGACAGCGAAACCGGCTTGCCGTGATGACGGTTCGTTTCCCTCGCCAGCATCGGTTCGTACAGCCCGGCCAGCTGGGGATCGGATTCATCCGAAAGTCGTAGGACAGCTCGCAACGGACACGCATCGTCACCGGCCTCGAAGGTCACCGGACCGAGGATTTCGCTCGCGGCCGCGGCCACCCGGGCGTTGAATGCGGCCGCCCCGACCGCCACGGCGCTCGCGCGATAGCAGACGTCCATCGTCGAGGTGTGTTCTGGTGCGAGCGCAATGGTGATCGCACCGTCGTGGGTCGACACATGCCAGGGCTGCACATTTCCACCAGATGGGGCGCGAACCGCGGCGGCGACCACCCGCTCGACGGCGTCTGCAGGCGAGGGGTCGGTCGTCGTGTCTTGCGCGTGTTCGCTAGTCGGCACCGACGCCGCGGGGTCGTCGATCTCGTTGAGGCCGCGCGCAATGTCGATGCGGACTCTGCCGGACGCCAGGTCCTCGCCGAGACCGATTCTTCGAACGGCCTCGGCCACCAGCGATGCGTTCTGGGCGACGTCGGCGACCATCTGCGGCCAGGTGCCCAAAGTGTTTCCGACCTCGACCAGGGATGCGGCCATCCGTGGCGACAGTCGTGCGCCTTCCATCATGCGGAGGGCGTAGGGAACCTTGTCCTCGCTCGGCAACCCTGAGAGCTCTGCGAATTCCACGTCGCCCAGCAGGCCATGCAGTATCTGCCGGTGTGGCTCCACATCGAATCGTTCGACGTCCAGGGTGCCGCGATCGCCGGTGGCCATCAGGACGGGGATGCGTCGCGCGCGCGCAGCCTGACGGATGAGAACCTTGGTGTCCAGCGAGTCGCACTCCTCAACCAGGATGTCGACGCCGTCGAGGAACCGGTCGACCGACTCCGTTGTGATGCCGCGGTCGAACACCTCCACGGGCAGGTAAGGGTCGAGCTCGGCTATCCGTCTGGCCGCCAGTTTGGCCTTGTTCGACCCCAGGTCGAACAGCGTGGCAGGCACGCGATTGAGATTGGATAACTCCAGGTCATCGAAGTCCGCGAGCCGCAGCTGACCGCACAGTCCCTCCTGAGCCAGGATGTGGGCGATGGCATGGCCAACGCTGAGTCCGACGATGCCGATCCGGAGCAGGCCGAGTCGGTCCTGCTCCTGGGCGGTGATGAGGTTCCGATTCCGGTCGAGCCGCACAGCGCGATAGCCCCGCGGACCCAGGACGCCGGCAACAACTCGTCGCCACGGGTAGTAGGCCCAGTGCTTGGGCTCCGCGATGACGTCTGGGTCAGGAGGCGGACGAAGCCGGCTCAGCTCGTCGCGCTGTTCGTTCCACCTGTCGATGAACTCGATCGTGGGGTCTGCACTCAACTCCGATAACACTCGACGGTCGTCTGGCTCAGCCTCAATCAGGACCGTTGCGCTGCATTGATCCGCGCCGGCTGGGGTCACAGGCCGCTTCCGAGTGCTCGAGCACCGACGTGGTCAAGCTGACGTGCGAGGATGGCCATCTCGTTGAAGATCTTTGAAACCTGCTCGGGGTTGGCATGGTTGGTGAAGGTGCTGCGATCCCACCAAATCATCTTCGTACGGTATCGGTCGTCGGGATATGGCGTAGCCGGAATCTTCGTGGCTACCAAGCCGCCGGAGTTGCGCCAGCGGTTGAGGACGTGTGCTCCGGCGGTCGCCACGACGAACTGGGCGTCCAGCAGCACCATGGTGGGGAACGGTGTGCGGGCCAGTGTGTCGCTGAGTGATCGGCTCCGGCTCGGGTCGTCGGACATCCAGGCGGTTTTCATCTCCACGACGCCGAACGGCAGCCGGTCGGTCAGCATCTTGCGCACCGTGCGCAGGCCAGGCCGGTCGGCCCATTCGACGATGGCATGCGATTCCTCTGCCGCCTCCAGCGGCCCCTTGGCACGTATACCGCCGACGACTTTTCCAGCGTCGTTCACCGCGACGTGAAACAGCTGGGTGTTGGCCTCGTCGAGCAGCGAGTCCATGTCCAGCGCTCGTTCGACCCCGTTCCTGTGATAGCTGCGCACCGCACCATCGACGAAGTCGGCCCACAGGGCCGGCTCGGCGGACGGCGTCGACACGACGACCGTGCAGTTGGTGGCGGAATCAAACCAACTGATTCCCTCGTTGAGCGGAAAATCAAATGCCTGACGTTGGGCGCTCATCTGAGGAACCGTCATTTTTGTCCCATCGTTCGGGCAGCGGCGAACAAAGTCGTCGAGTTGTCGCGCGTACCGGGAAGCATTCACATGCGGTCTATATGAATGCCCAGGCTTCGAGTATTGCGCTTCAGGAGACTGTTATTCCAGCTAGCGAGTAGATCTTGTACTGCAAAGATTCCCTCGGCGAGCTACTTTGTTTGCGGGCTATCGCTCAGCACAATTGCTGGGCAATCATCGCCCACGTCAATTACCGCAGTTGAATTCGATATAAATGAGTTTTTTGGCGAACTAGCTTGGAAAACTGAGATCTAATATTTACGTTGCCGTAAATCTTGGACGAGCCGTAACTGGTTGCCTCGTCAGCGAGACAGCGAGCGCGCAAGACCGATAGTGCCGCGATCCAGATCGGTTTTCCAACTCCAGTCGCCTGCTCGTCGATCGCAGGAATGAGACCCTGATGAGGTCCAGATCTGATGGACGCAACCAGGGAGGGTTGAGGGGATGTCCACGCGCACGGATGTCGACGCCGAAACGGGCGAGTATCCGGAACAGGGCCGCGGAACCCTGCCGACCAAAGACGTCGGTCGGCTGTTGCTGCGATGTGCTGACCGCCCGGGTCTTGTCGCGGCAGTGAGCAGTTTCCTGGCGGCGGCCGGTGCCAACATCGTGTCGCTGGATCAGCACGCCACCGAACAGTCCGGCGGCACCTTCATGCAGCGGACGATATTTCACCTGCCGGGGCTGACAGCGGCGCGTGATGCTCTCGAAAGCGGTTTCGCCGAGCAGGTCGCCAGCCGTTTCGAGATGGACTTTCGGCTGACCGAAGCGGCCAAGCCCAAACGCGTCGCGATCCTGGCGTCAAAAGAGGACCACTGCCTGTTGGACCTGCTGTGGCGCAACCGTCGCGGTGAACTGGACATGTCGGTGTCCATGGTGATCTCGAATCATTCCGAACTGGCAGATCAGGTTCGGCCCTTCGGCGTGCCGTTCCTCCACGTCCCCTCATCGAAAGACATCCGGGCCGAAGCCGAACAGCGTCAGCTCGATCTGCTTCGCGGCAACGTCGATCTGGTGGTGTTGGCGCGCTACATGCAGATCCTCAGCCAGCAGTTCCTGTCCAACGTGGGCTGTCCGTTGATCAACATCCACCATTCGTTTCTGCCTGCGTTCATCGGCGCGGCGCCGTACCGGCGGGCCAAGGAGCGCGGCGTGAAGTTGGTGGGCGCGACCGCGCACTACGTCACAGAAGAACTCGACGACGGACCGATCATCGAGCAGGACGTGGTGAGAGTGGACCACCGGCACTCCGTCGAGGACCTGATGCGACTCGGCGCTGACGTCGAGCGGGTGGTGCTATCGCGAGCAGTGCTTTGGCACTGTCAGGATCGAATCATCCGTTACGGCAACCAGACCGTCATCTTCTAGCGGACCGGCTGCTCAATACTGAGTCGAGCCTTGATCGACCGATATCGCCTGTGCGGTAACGAGTTTCGACTCATCGCTGGCCAGCCAGCACACCGCGTCGGCGATGTCCTCGGGTTGGGCCACCCAGCTCGGAAGAAACGGCGTCAGCATATTCATCAGTGTCTGATTGCCGTCGGCGTCGGCCGCCTTGCCTATAGCCTCGACCATTTCGGCGGAGCCCATAGGGGTGACGACGGGTCCTGGATGCACGCTGTTGACTCGGATCGAATGCTTGCCGAGCTCGGCGGCGAACGCCCGCGCCATCCCGGTGACGGCGTGCTTACTCGCGGTGTAGTGAATCATGAAGGGCTGCAACTTGATTCCAGCGGCGGAGCCGATCAGGATGATCGACCCGCCGCGGCCCCCGTCGATGATCTTCTGCGCACCCGCCATCACGGTGTTCCAGGTGCCCGTGACGTTGACGTCCATCACATCCCGGAATGCCTCCGGTGTGATCTCGTTCCATGCGGCGGGGGCCGAGATCCCGGCATTGGCGACGATGATGTCGAGCCGTCCCAGTGTGGCGACGCCGTCGTCGACGGCCTCGCGCATACCGTCGAGATCTCGCGTGTCGACGGCGGACGCGAGGACCTGGCGTCCGGTGGCCTCGACCAGACGGGCCGTTTCCTTCAGCTCCTCCGGTGTCGCCGACGGATAGGGGGCGCAGGCGGGCAGCTCGCCGGCGAGATCGATCGCGATGATGTCGGCACCCTCGGACGCCAGCCGGACGGCGTGCGCGCGGCCCTGACCCCGGGCTGCACCGGTGATGACTGCCACCTTTCCAGTGAGGCGTTTGTTCATGATGCCTTTGCTGCCTTCACCAGATTGCCGCCGATGATCAGCCGCTGGATCTCGCTGGTGCCCTCGTACAGCCGCAGCAGCCGAACGTCGCGATAGATCCGCTCCACAGGAACCTCGCGCATATAGCCGCTACCGCCGTGCACCTGGACCGCGAGATCGGCCACCTTGCCTGCCATTTCGGTGCAGAACAGCTTGGCCGCCGACGGAGCGATCCTGCGGTCCTCGCCGGTGATCCACAGCCGCGCGGTGTCGCGGACCAACGCGCGACCGGCCAGCACCCCGGTCTGCTGGTCGGCGAGCATCGCCTGCACCAGTTGGAAATTTCCGATCGGTGTGCCGCCCTGGGTCGCGGTGGCGGCATACGCGACGGATTCGTCCAGTGCGCGTTGAGCGATCCCGACGGCCAGGGCCGCGATGTGGACTCGGCCGCGGGCCAGCGAGGTCATCGCCGCCCGGTAACCGATGTCCTCGCTGCCGCCGATCAGTGCGCCGGCCGGCACCCGCACGTCGGTGAAGCTGACGTCGGCCGTCCACGCACCCTCCTGGCCCATCTTGGCGTCCTTGGCGCCGACGTGAACACCCGCGGTGTCTGCGGGCACCAAGAAGACCGCGATGCCGGACCCGTCGTCGTCCGCGGGCCGGCTGCGTGCGAAGACGATGAACAGATCGGCGATCGGCGCGTTGGTGATGAACCGCTTGTCTCCGTTGATGATCCAATCGTCACCGTCGCGGACGGCCTTGGTGCGCAAGCCCGATGGGTTGGATCCCGCGCCGGGCTCGGTCAGCGCAAACGAGGCTACGACTTCGCCGGTGGCCATGCGCTCGAGCCACCGGGCCTTTTGCTCGTCGGTGCCGAACCCGACGAGGACCTGTCCTGCGATGCCGTTGTTGGTACCGAACATCGACCGCAGCGCGAGCGAGGTGTAGCCCAGCTCCATCGCCAGCTCGACGTCCTGGGCCAGGTTCAGGCCGAGCCCTCCCCACTCCTGTGGGATCGCGTAGCCGAACAGCCCCATCTTCTCGGCCTGCTCGCGGAGGTCGTCGGGCACGCGGTCGTCGGCGAGGATTTCCTGCTCGCGCGGCACGACGGCGCTGCGAACGAAATGACGAGTCTGGGCCAGGATCTCCTGGAAGTCCTCGTCGCTGACTTCAGCGATGGTCATCGAGCCTTGCTCCTGTTTGACGAGTGGGTGCCGCGCGGCTGGGAAAATCATATATGAAATATGATGTGCGTCGGACGGGGCCCCTCGTGGCCGGGAACAGCGGAGGATGGGTGATCAGGTGTCATTGCTGACAGGTCAGACAGCGGTCGTCACCGGCGGTGCGCAGGGTTTGGGGTATGCCATCGCCGAACGCTTCATCGACGAGGGCGCCCGGGTGGTGCTGGGCGATCTCGACCTCGCCGCCACCGAGGCCGCCGCCAAGCAGCTCGGGCCCGACGCTGCGTTGGCGGTGAGATGCGATGTGACGAAGGCCGACGAGGTCGACGCGTTGATCGCCGCCGCGGTCGAGCAGTTCGGCGGTCTCGACATCATGGTCAACAACGCCGGCATCACCCGCGACGCAACGATGCGCAAGATGACCGAGCAGCAGTTCGACGAGGTCATCGCCGTCCATCTGAAGGGCACCTGGAACGGAACCAAGGCGGCCGCGGCGATCATGCGGGAGAACAAGCGGGGAACAATCGTGAACATGTCGTCGATTTCGGGGAAGGTCGGCCTGATCGGGCAGACGAACTACTCGGCGGCCAAGGCCGGCATCGTCGGTATGACGAAGGCCGCCGCCAAGGAACTCGCTCACCTCGGCGTGCGGGTGAACGCGATTCAGCCGGGGTTGATCAGATCTGCGATGACCGAGGCTATGCCGCAACACATTTGGGACCAGAAGCTGGCGGAGGTGCCGATGGGCCGGGCCGGTGAGCCGGACGAGGTCGCCAAGGTCGCGTTGTTCCTGGCCAGCGATCTGTCGTCGTACATGACCGGAACCGTCCTCGAGGTCACGGGCGGGAGGCACGTATGACTACCCGCCACGCCGTGATCTGTGAACCGGTGCGCACGCCGATCGGCCGCTACGGCGGCATGTTCAAGTCACTTTCGGCCGTCGAACTCGCGGTCACCGCGCTGAAGGGTTTGATCGAGCGGACCGGAATCGCGCCAGAGGCGGTGGACGACGTGATCCTCGGACACTGCTATCCCAACAGCGAGGCGCCTGCCATCGGTCGCGTGGTCGCGCTGGACGCCGGCCTGCCGGTGACGGTTCCCGGTATGCAGATCGATCGCCGCTGCGGCTCGGGCCTGCAGGCCGTCATCCAGGCCTGCCTACAGGTTGCCAACGGCGACAACGATGTTGTCGTGGCGGGCGGTGCGGAAAGCATGAGCAACGTCGCCTTCTATTCGACCGACATGCGGTGGGGCGGAGCCCGTACCGGTGTGAAGGTGCACGACGGACTTGCCCGTGGCCGCACCACCGCGGGTGGACGGGACTATCCGGTGCCGGGCGGAATGCTGGAGACCGCCGAGAACCTGCGCCGCGAGTACGCCATCTCGCGACAGGAGCAGGACGAACTGGCGGTGTCGTCGCACCAGCGCGCCGTCGCCGCACAGAAGGACGGCATCCTCGCCGAGGAGATCATCCCGGTCCCCGTGCGCACCCGGCAGGGCGAGGAGCTGATCGACACCGATGAACACCCCCGCGCCGACACCTCGGTGGAATCGCTGAGCAAGCTGAAACCCGTCCTGCTGAAAGATGATCCGGACGCGACGGTGACCGCAGGCAATTCCAGCGGGCAGAATGATGCCGCCTCGATGTGCATCGTGACGACACCTGAGAAGGCCGACGAGCTCGACCTGCGCCCGCTGGTCCGCCTCGTGTCGTGGGGCGTGGCGGGCGTCGCGCCCAACATCATGGGCATCGGCCCGGTCCCCGCTACCGAGGTTGCGCTCGGCAAAGCCGGCCTGCAGTTGAAGGACATCGACCTGATCGAACTCAACGAGGCGTTCGCCGCGCAGGCACTGGCCGTGATGCGCGAATGGAGATTCGGCGAGGCCGACCGCGACCGGACGAACGTGCACGGGTCGGGGATATCGCTTGGTCACCCGGTCGGCGCCACCGGCGGGCGGATGCTCGCCACGTTGGCGCGCGAACTGAACCGGCGCGAGGGCCGCTACGGGCTGGAAACAATGTGCATCGGCGGCGGGCAGGGCCTTGCCGCGGTATTCGAAAGGGTGGGCGCATGACAAGAATCGCTCAGACACTGGGCCTGACCGAGTTCCAGACCGAAATCCTGGCCAATGTAAGGCAATTCGTCGAGAAAGAGGTCATTCCGAACGCGCAGGAACTCGAGCACACCGACACCTACCCGCAGGACATCGTCGACCAGATGCGTGAGATGGGCCTGTTCGGACTGATGATCCCCGAGGAGTACGGGGGTCTCGGCGAGTCCCTGCTGACGTACGCCCTGTGCGTGGAGGAGCTCGCACGCGGCTGGATGAGCGTGTCCGGTGTGCTCAACACCCACTTCATCGTGGCTTACATGCTGCGCCAGCACGGCACGGAGGCGCAGAAGCAGCGCTTTCTGCCGCGGATGGCCACAGGTGAGACGCGTGGCGCGTTCTCGATGTCCGAGCCGGAACTGGGTTCCGACGTTGCGGCGATTCGGACTCGGGCCAAGCGCAACGACGACGACACCTACACCATCGACGGTCAGAAGATGTGGCTGACCAACGGCGGGAGCTCGACGTTGGTGGCGGTGTTAGTGCGAACAGACGAAGGAGCCGACAAACCGCATCGCAACTTGACCACCTTCCTCGTCGAGAAGCCAACCGGCTTTGGGGAAGTCGGGCCGGGTCTGGTGATTCCCGGCAAGATCGACAAGCTCGGATACAAGGGTATCGACACGACCGAGCTCGTCTTCGACGGCTACGTGGCCGGTGCCGGCGACATCCTCGGCGAGACGCCCGGGCAAGGCTTCTTCCAGATGATGGACGGCATCGAGGTCGGCCGGGTCAATGTCTCGGCGAGAGCGTGTGGCGTCGGTGTCCGCGCGTTCGAGCTGGCTGTCCGGTATGCCCAGCAGCGCCAGACCTTCGGCAAGCCGATCGCGGAGCATCAGGCGATCGCCTTCCAATTGGCCGAGATGGCAACGAAAGTCGAGGCGGCCCACCTGATGATGGTCAATGCCGCCCGGCTCAAGGACTCGGGCGAACGCAACGACGTCGCGGCAGGAATGGCCAAGTACCTGGCGAGTGAGTTCTGCTCGGAGGTCACTCAACAGAGCTTCCGCATCCACGGCGGCTACGGTTATTCCAAGGAATACGAGATCGAACGACTGATGCGCGACGCGCCGTTCCTTTTGATCGGCGAGGGCACCAGCGAGATCCAGAAGAACATCATCAGCAAGCGACTGCTCGCCGACTACCGGATCTAACCGTGACTGTTCCGGAATTCATTACTCGGCCACAGCTTTCCGAGGCTGTGGCGCGATATGTCCGCAACCGGATCTTCGACGGGACCTACGCCGCGGGCGCGTACGTGCGACTCGATCAACTGGCCGCCGAGCTGGGGACCAGTGTCACACCGGTGCGTGAGGCACTTTTCCAGCTGCGCGCCGAGGGTCTGCTCGACCAGAAGCTGCACCGCGGGTTCGTGGTGTTGCCGGTGACGGGCAGGGACATCACCGATGTTTCTGACGTGCAGGCGCACATCGGCGGCGAACTCGCCGCTCGGGCCGCGACGAACATCACCGACGACCAGGTGCGTGAGCTGGAGTCGATTCAATCTCAGCTCGAGGCCGCTTACTCCAGCGATGACCACGAACGGGCGGTTCGCCTCAATCACGATTTCCACCGCGCCATCAACGTCGCCGCCGATTCGCCGAAACTGGCCCAGCTGATGTCCCAGATCACTCGGTACGCACCGGAATCGGTGTTTCCCGTCGTCGCGGGCTGGCCCAAGCGGTCGACGAAGGATCATCGGCGGGTGGTCGCCGCGCTTGCCAAACGCGACGCCGATCAGGCTCGTGCCGCCATGTCCGAGCACCTTTCGGCGGGGGCTACGCCGCTGATCAACCACCTCAAGCAACGCGGCGTGGTCACCTAACCCATGCGACTAGGAGTTGCCTCTCAGTGAGTACCAGATGGTTTGCGGCCGCCGCCGTGTTGGTCATCCTTACGGGCTGGCTGGGCGATGCACACGCGTCTGCGGCAGTGGCTGAATTGCACGCCACAGTGCTGGCAGAGCTTCCGCACGACTCCACTGCCTACACGGAGGGTTTGGAACTAGATGAGGGTGGCCTCTGGGAGTCCACTGGTTTGGCGGGGCAATCCCAACTGCGCGAGCTGGACCCGGCGAACGGCGCGGTACGCCGGGCGGTTTCGCTGCCCCAAACCTACTTCGGCGAGGGCATCACCGTCGTCAACGACCGGATCTGGCAGTTGACGTACCGAGACAATGTCGCCATCGAGTGGGACAAAGGCACAATGACCCCGCTGCGGGAGGTGACCACCACCGGTGAGGGATGGGGCGTGTGCTGGGACGGGAGCCGGCTGATACGCAGCGATGGCAGCGACCGCTTGCACTTCCACGCCACCGCCGACTTCACCGAGACCGACTCGATCACCGTCACCCGCGACGGCGCGCCATTGGCCGGACTGAACGAGCTCGATTGCGTAGACGGCCAAGTGTGGGCCAATGTCTGGCCGACCGATGAGATCGTCCGCGTCGATCCGGCCACCGGCGTGGTCAACACGGTGGTGGACGCGTCCGGGTTGCTCGGGATCCCGCGGACGAACGCTCAGGTGCTAAGCGGTATTGCGCACCTTGGCGGCGACGAGTTCCTGCTCACCGGCAAGTATTGGCCGTCAGCGTTTCGCGTGCGTTTCGACCCGGCCGCCTGAGCGGCGGCTCAGGCGGCCGGCATTGGTGTAGCGGATGATGCCGCGGATGTTGCGGCCCTCGAGCATGTCGCGGTACCCGTCGTTGATCTGCTCGAGGGTGTACTCGCGGGTCACCGTGTCGTCGAGGTTGAGCTTGCCGGCTTGATACATCGAGATCAGCATCGGGATGTCGTGCTGCGGTTGCCGTGGCCGAAGATGCTGCCCTGGAAGTTTTTCTGCAAGAGGGTCAGCCCCGCTATGTTGAGCGTCACATCGGTGTCGAACACGCCGCCCTGCGCAGTCACCACGCACGTTCCGCCTTTGGCGGTCACCGACAGGTAGCTCTCGATGTCCGCACCGTTGACTCTGCCCACGGTGACGATGACCTTGTGCGCCATGCGGCTGCGGTGAGCTCCTTAATCCCAGCCAGTGCGGCGTCGATATCTGAATATGCATGAGTGGCACCGAGTTTGAGGGCCAGGTCGTGCTTCCATTCGGCTGGTTCGATGACGAACACGTGACACGCGCCGGAGCTGACCGCGCCCTAGCGCCGACATTCCGGCGCCGCCGATCTCGATCTCCTCGACCGACCATGGCTGATTGAACTCCCAGGTCAGCGCACCCTTGGTTTTCATCATCGAGCCTCCAGTCGAGTGGTCAGCATCTTTCTCAGCTCCCACACGTCGACCTTGCCCGTTCCGCCGCGGGGGATGGCGTCATCGGAATCGACAAGCAGCCATACCGTCGGAATCTTGAACGAGCTCAGCAGCTTTCGAGCGGCCGTCTGGAGGTGATCGACCGACGTATCGCCCACCACGACGGCACCCACTGCGCCGGATACGTCGGTGACGAAGGCATTGTCGACGCCGTCGATACTGCGGAGAGCCTGCTCGACCTCGCTGGGGTAGACGGTGGCGCCGCTGACCTTGAACATGTCGTCGGACCTGCCGTGGTAGAACATGAAGCCGTCGTCGTTGAGATGACCGAGATCGCCGGTGGGGTAGAAGCCGTCGGCGGTGAACACCTCTTCCCGGCTGCGGCGGCAGATACCGCGCAGCGTGTTCGGGCCGCGAATTTGAATCATCCCGACAGTGCCCGCAGGCACGGGTGTGCCGTCATCCGGGTCGACGATGCGGACCTCGGTGCCGTCGAAGGGCTTGCCGCAGCTACCCCACGCCGATCGCGGCATGTCGGTGTCGGCGAAATAGCCGCAGTACGGCCCGAATGCTTCCGTCATCCCGAATAATCTGGCCCGCGCACCCGGCTCGGCGCGTTGGTCCGGCGGCAGGAGCGCCTCCAGGCTACCCTGCCGCAGCGCGGACAGATCGGTGCCGACGGAGTTCGACTGGCGGGCAAGAGCTTCGGCCTGGTCGGGCCAGCCGCGAAACAGCGTCACCCGTTCGCGTTCGAGCAGGCGAAGCGTGGTCTGAGGCTGCGGCATCTCCTCGGTGATCAGCGTGGCAGCGGCCATCAGCGCCGAGAGTATTCCGCTGCCGAACCCGCCCACCCAGAAGAACGGCATCGGCAGGTACAGCCGGGTGTCGGCGTCGATGCACCGGGCCGCGAGCCCGGACTGCACGGCGCCCAGCGCATTGCCGTGTGAGTGGATGACGCCCTTGGGCGGCCCGCTGCTGCCGGACGTGAACATCACGACCAGGGTGTCGGCGGCGGTGACGGTCGCGGCCGTCGCTTCGACTCCTGCGTAGTCGACGACCGATCGCAGCTCCTCGGGCGTCCACATCTCGCGCAGCGCGGGGAGCTGCGCGCGTTCGCCTCGGACGTCGTCGAGATAGCGGTGCCCTCGAAACTTCGTCACGGTGACCAAGAACTGCACCGAGGCGACGCGCAGCTGCGCGACGAGTTCGGGCGCCTGCAGCAGCGTGCTCAGTGGGACGAGCACGGCGCCTATGCGGGTGAGCGCGACGGCGATCTGCACCCAACGCACGCTGTTGGGCATGATGAGCCCCACTCGGGTGCCTTTGCCGACACCCGCGTCGATGAACGCGGTGGCGAGTTCGCTGGTGGTCGTGTCGAGTTCGGCATAGCTGATGCGTGTGTCCGGGTCGATCACCATCGGCTTGGGTCCGTGCTGGGCGGCGCGCAGCCGGACCAGTTGGTCGATGGTGGACGGGTGCTCAGGCATCGAACACCGCCGCGAGCCGATTCATGTCCACCTTGCCGCTGGAGAGCAGCGGTATCTGGGAGGGCGCCACCGCGATGATCCGTTTGGGAACCTTGTACGCCGAGAGGTCCCGCTTGAGCTCGCGACGAAGCGCCGACTCGTCGAACGGGTCCTCGGTGGCGATGACGGCGACCACCGCCTGTCCGCGTTCGGAGTCGGGTATGCCGAACACGTACGCCGTCGCGCCACCGCTGACCCGCACGATCGCTTTTTCCACCTCGGCGGGAGATACGTTGGCCCCCGCGGTCTTGATCATCGAACCTCGCCTGCCGATGAAGTAGAAGAACCCGTCGGCATCGGTGCGCACGAGATCGCCCGTGTGGAACCAGCCATCGGCGTCGAAGCATTCTTCGCGGCTGCGTTTGTAGTAGCGCTGCATGAGGTAGGCCCCGCGGATGCACAGCTCGCCCTGCTCGTCGACTGCGGTCTCGAAGCCCGGTGCCGGCTTGCCGAACGACCCGCGTCGGTGTTCGGGCTGATCGGTTTCGTCGCCGCTGAGCAGCACGACACCGCCCGCTTCGGTCAAGCCGAGCATGTTGTGCCGTAGTTCGGGATCGGCGGGTCGCACATCGGGCGCCATGATCGGGTACAGGTTGCCGCGCCGCATCGAAGAGAGGTCGCGTACGCCGATACTCGGATGGCACGCAAGATGGGCAATCCCTGCGACGAAACCGTTTGTCACGGTGGGCCGCTCGGCCTCGAGCAGATCGAGCGTCTCGCCTGCGTCGGTGGCGTTGGAACACACCAGCGTCGATCCGGCGACCAGCGTGGCCAGCAGCCCGAACGCGAATCCGCCGACCCAGAAGAACGGCGAGTTGCAGAACAATCTGTCGTCCGCCGTCAGCCCGCGGACAGCGTTGAGATTCTCCTGATGTCCGAGCAGGGCGGCGTGGGTGTGCACCACCCCCTTGGGCACGCCGGTCGAACCCGAGGTGTAGATGATCGCCAGCGGATCCGATCCGTCGACGTCGTTCTCCATCGCCGCGAGGAGCGCCTCGTCAACCGTGCCTTCGGGTTCGGTGTCGATCAGCACATGGTGAAGGAGAGAAAGGGCGGTGTTGTCGATGTCGGCGAGTCGCGCGCGAAGGTCGTTGCCGCGGTGGGACGCCGTGGCGAGAAGGATCGCCACGTCACTGTGGGCGAGTTGTTGGCGCAACTCTGTCGAAGTGGCGAACGTCGTGAACGGGATCACGACGGCGCCGATCCGGGCCGCGGCCAGCATCGCGACCACGAACTCCGCACCGTTCGGGTAGAGCACGCCGACGTGGGTGCCCTTGCCCGCACCCAGGGTGACCAGGCCGCGGGCCAGTCGCGCCGAGCGGTGGTCGGCATCCGCGTAGCTGAGCCGGTCGGCGTCACAGACCAGAAGCGGGTGTGCGCCCCTGTCGTCTGCGTGCCGCCGCAGAAACTCGCCGACGGTGTGCGACTCAGCCGCCACGGATGACGCTCAGATCTGGCTTGCCGGACGGGGTACGAGGAATTGAATCAACGATCGCGATCTCGGTGGGAATCTCGTAGCGCGCCAACCGGGTTCGTAGGAATTCGAGCAGCTCGTCTGCGTCGGCGGATCCGGCTTCGCGCAACTCCACCACCGCAACGGGCGTTTCTCCGAGGCGCTCGTCGGGCCGGCCCACCACGGCGGCACCCAGAACGGCGGGATGGCTTTCCAGCGCGGAGCGCACATCGTCGGGCATCACCTTGAAGCCGCCCCGGATGATCGCCTGGTCGGCGCGTCCCAGGATCCACAGGAAGCGGTCTTCGTCGATGCGGGCCATGTCGGTCGTGCGCATCCAGTCCGCCGACGGTCCCAGCTGACCCGGCTTGACCTCGAGCAGGCCCGGCTGATCGGGACCGAGCGGGGTGCCGTCGTCGTCCACCACCCGCAGCTGGGCGCCGGGATTGGCGCGCCCCACGCTGCCCCGTTTGGCTCGCCAGTACTTCTGGTGATCGGCCAGCGTCCAGCCGGCCACGCCGCCACCGAATTCGGTTGCGGCGTAGGAGGTCAGGACGGGAATGCCGAACTTCTGCTGGAAGGCGTCGGCGTCCTCCGCGGAAAGTGGCGCGGTGCCCGACGTGACGGCGCGAATGCTGCTCGAGGTCCTCGCGGCGGAGGTCGGAGTGCAGCACCATTCTCAGTGCGGCGGGTACCAGCGACACCGTCCGGGGGCGATGCCTGCGTACGGCGTCGGCCCACGGTTGCAACTCGAACCGCTCCAGCAGGACGAACGGCCTGGCCTCCGCAACACATTGCAACACCCGGAACACGCCGCCGATGTGTACCAGCGGTGCGTTGACGATCGCGATGCCGCTGCGGACGTCCGTCGGCGTCGGGGACCGCTGCGGTTCGGGACCCATGACGCTGTGCGCGAGCATGTCGTAGGTCAGGTCGATTCGCTTCGCCGGGCCGGTGGTGCCACTGGTCAACATCCTCACTGCGACACCGGGTCTGCCGGCATCGCCGCGCTCGCCGGTCGACACCACGCGCGGCTCGGCGTCGGACTCTGATATCGCGATCACCGTCGATCCGGTCGCCTGCCCGACGAGGTTCTTCAGGTCGTCGGCGGCGCCGATGATCACCGGTAGTTCCAGTGCGGCGATATCGTCCTTGGTGCGGTCGTCCCCGCGCGACGGGTTGATCACGACGACGGATCCGCCTGCCAGCAGCACCCCGAGGAACGCCGCGACATGCGCGGGTCGGTTGCGCAGCAGGATCCCGGCCTGACCGCGGTCGTCGACCAGCGTCGCGATGCGACGGGCGATCGTGTTGACCTGACGGAACGAGAACCACTGCCCGTCATACTCGATCGCGGATTCGTCGGGGGCGAGGTCGAGCACGTCCGCGATCCGTTGGCGCAACGGATGATCGGCCATCACCGGATCCGTGGCTCTGATGTGGTCGGAGTCCCCCGGCTCGCGAGTTCGGCCTTGCCGATCGGGTTCCCCAGCCGGGTGTAGATCAGTCCCTGTTCGAGAGCCGCGCGGTAGGGCTTGTCCAGTGACTCCCAGATCGCCTTGACGGTGCCCTGCGTTGCCGACGGTGGCTTCGCGGCGATCGAGGCCGCGATCTCGCTGGCACGCGCCCAGAGCCGGTTGCGGTCAACCACCTCCGACACCAGTCCGATTCGAAGCGCGGTGTCCGCGCCGACGCGCTCGTCGTTGCCCATCAAGGCGATTCGCAATGTCTCGGCGAGGCCGATGCGCCGCATCAGCCCGATCGGCTCGAGCGCACAGACCAAACCAGCGGATACGTGCGAATCGAAGAACGTCGCGTCCTCCGAGCAGATCACGACGTCAGACTCGTTGACGAAGTAGAACGCACCCGCGGTGCAGATGCCGTGAACGGCGCACACGACCGGTTTCCACATCTTCTGCCACTTGGGGCTCAGTGCCTCGCCCGGATCCTCGTGGTTCCACACGTTGTCGGGTTGTCCGTAGGGCGTCTTGACGTCGAGACCCGCGCTGAACGCCCGCGTGCCCGCGGCGCGCAGCACAACCGCGTTGACCGAGTCGTCGAGCTTGACGATGCGCCAGGCGCGGGCCATCTCCTCGCACATCGTCCGGTTGAACGCGTTGAGCGCATCGGGCCGGTTCAGCGTGATGGTGGCGACGTGGTCGTCGCCGTCGATGTCGAGCACGATGGTCTCGAACGTTTCGCTCATCGGCACCGCCAGTTCGGCGCACGCTTCTCGACGAAGGCCTTGGGCCCTTCGAGTGAGTCCTCGGTGTGCAGATTGCGCTCGCGGAAGGCTTCGGCGAGGATTTCGGCGTCGTGCAACGGCAGGTCCAGCGTCTTGTGAATAGCGAGTCGGGTACCGCGAACGGCAAGCGGGGCATTCGAGTTCACGATGTCGGCGATTTCGTGCGCACGCTCGAGGAGGTGTTCGTGCTCCACGACTTCGCTGATCATGCCGAGGTCGTATGCGCGTTGTGCGTCCATCCGCTCGTGCTTTCCCGTCAACGCCATGCGCAGCGCGACGTTGCGGGGCAGCACGCGGGCGAGGCGCACCATCTCGCGTCCGGCCACCAGCCCGATGCTGACGTGGGGATCGAAGAAAGTGGCCTTGTCGGACGCGATGACGATGTCGCCGGTGGTGACCCAGTCGAGGCCGGCGCCACAACAGATGCCGTTGATCGCGGCCAGCACCGGCTTCGCCATCCGGCGGAACGGCGGTGTGCCCTCCTGTGGTGCCTCCCACTGGTCGTAGGTCGATAGGTATGGCCGCTCGTTGATGACCTTGCCGTCTTCGGGAATCTGTTTCGCGTCCGCCCCGGAGCAGAACGCCCGACCGGTACCCGTGACGATGAGAAGCCAAACGTCGTCGTCGTTTTCGGCTTCGTCGTATGCGGCCCGTAGTTCCGTGATCATGTGCGGACTGAGCGCATTCAGTGCGGTGGGCCGGTTGAGCGTGATGGTGGCCCTGTGCCCGTCGACCTCGTAGATGATGTCGTCGAAGGACTTAGCAGACATGAATGATTCCTTTGTTGGTCATCGGCCACTGAACTCCGGCGGACGCTTATCCCGAAACGCCGCCAGCCCCTCCTTGAAATCGGTTGTTCGACAGGACAGCTCCACGTTGTAGAGCTCCTGGGTCATCGCCTGGGCAAGGGTGGCGTGCTGGGCATGGTGAATGGCCTGCTTGGCCAATCCGATCGCCACGGTCGGCCCCGAGGCCAGCCGCGACAACAGTTTCTCGGTGGTGTCGTTGAGGTCGGCTTTGTCCACGCACCGGTGGATCAATCCCCACTCCGCCGCGTCGGTGGCCGCGACCTTCTCGCCGAGCAGAAGCATCTCCTTGGCTCGAGCCATGCCGGCCAGTCGGGGGACCAGCCACGTGGAGCCGGAGTCGGGGCTGAAGCCCCGCGAGACGAACGGCTCCCAGAACACGGCGTCGTCTGCGGCCACCGTGAAATCGGCCGCCAGGGCCAGATTGCAGCCGAGACCGACCGCCCACCCCGAGACGGTGCACACCACGGGCAGGTGGATGCCGTGCACGAGTTCGACGATGCGGTTGGCCGTGTGGGGGATGCGGCGCACCAGGTCGCCGGTGCGTGGACGGTCACCGCTGTTGGTGGCCACCCAGTCGGCGCCGGCACAGAAGTCGTCACCCGCGCCGCGGATGTGAACGGCCCGCAGGGTTTGGTCTGTCGCCGCTTCTGTCAGCGCATCGACGAACGCGTCGGTCATCCGGTGGCTCAGCGAGTTGCGCCTCGACGGGCGATCGAGCAGGACGCGTAGGACATCGCCGTCGCGCGATGTCGTGACCGCACCCTCGTCGGCCGCCTGAGTCACCTTTGAATCCGTCCGTCGGTAGCTATACGGATAGCCATACAGTACTGCTATCCTGTACAAGTTAGCAAGGAAAGCAGACGAGCGGAACACGTCGTTGACGAAGGGGCGGGCATGGCGGTTGCAGGGGAAGGTGAATCCGTCTCCTACGGTGAGCGGCCGCTGCCCCAAACCGTCGCTGCCGCAAGCGCAATGCGACGCCTGACCGCGCTTCTACTCTCGCTGGAGCATGACCATCCCACGGTTGACGCGATGCTCGAACAGATGGGCGCGTGGGAGAAGGAGCTGGCCGGCGCCGCCGCGCCCGACCCCACTCCACGCATCGGGACCTCGGGCGGCGAGACGCAACGCGTGTACCTGGACCATGCCTTCGACATCGGTGCGTTCAACCCGTGCTTTCCCGAATACACCTTCGAGCACCTGGATGCCGAAACGGCGTCCGGCCGCGTCACCTTCCCTGTGGTCTACGAAGGCCCGCCGGGACTGGTCCACGGCGGCTTCCTCGCCGTTTTCTTCGACTCGATCACTCAGCATCAGAGCTGCGCTGCGCGACTCACCGGCAAGACCAGGTCGCTGACCGTGACCTTCCGCCGGCCTACTCCGATTCTCACCGACCTTCAGTTCGACATCGCGCGAACGCAATCCGACGGGAAGGTCACGTCGACGGCACGGCTGCTTCGCGACGACGAGGTGCTGTGCACCGGCGAGTTCAACACGGTGGCCTCCTCACCCGACAAGCTGACCGGCTTCCAGTTCGGCAAGCGACGGGACAAGAACCGATGACCCGCGCACAGCGCATTCGTCAACCGCGTGTCGCCGAGATCGTCGCCGCCCGGCTGCGGGAAGACATCCTGTCCGGGCGGATCAAGGAAGGCGACGTGCTTCCGTCGCAGGAGAGCCTGTTCTCCGAGTTCGGGGTGAGTCCGCCTGCCTTGCGCGAAGCGATCCACATCCTGGAGACCGACGGGCTCATCTCGGTGCGCCGCGGGAACGTCGGTGGGGCAGTGGTCCATCCGCCATCGGCCGAGCGGACCGCACACATGATCAGCATGGTGCTGCAGACCCGGGCCGCCACACCGTCCGACGTGAGCGAGGCGCTGCTGCATCTGGAACCGATCTGCGCCGGGATGTGCGCGACCCGCGAGGACCGAATGACCGACGTCGTGCCGCACCTCCAGGCCGCAATCGATCTTCAGACCGAGCAATTCGACGATCTGTCACGGTATGTGCCGAACGCGCGCCGGTTTCACGAGGCGCTGGTCTCCCGGTGCGGCAATGAATCGATGATCCTGTTGATCGGATCGCTCGAGCTGATCTGGTCGGCGCATGAGTCCTCGGTGTGGAGCGACGACGACGTCAACCACAAGACCATGCGCGCCGCATTGCGCGACCACCAGCGGCTGCTGGATGCCATCCGCGACGGCAACGGCCCACGTGCGGTACGGCTGGCGCAGGATCACCTTGCCGCGGCCCGGCGGAACACACTCGCTGCGGGTGTGGACAAAACCATTGAGGCGAAACTGATTTCGAGGAGCTGAGGACAATGTCTGCTTCGACCGACGAGCGCGTCCTTTTCGATGTGGACCGTGACAAGCGGATCGCGACCATCACACTGAACAATTCCAGGCAGCGCAACTCCTACGACGCCGCGATGCGCGATGCCGTCGCCCACTGCCTGGATCGCGTCGCCGAGGACGACGACATCACCGTGGTGCTGCTGCGCGGAGCCGACGGAGTGTTCAGCGCAGGGGCGGATATGAACAACGCCTACGGCTGGTATGGCGATGAGCGCCCGCGCGAAGAGCGGACAAGTCCCGAAGGCGGAGAGGGCAAGAGGAGCCGGCCCAGTCAACGTCGGCGCCTGACCGTCGATCGCAAGTCGTTCGGCTTCTATCACAACCTGATGGGGTTCCCGAAGGTCACCGTCGGCGAGATCAGCGGCTACGCGCTCGGCGGCGGCTTCGAGATTGCATTGATGACCGACATTTCCGTCATTGCGCGCGACACCAAGATCGGCATGCCTGCCACCCGCTTCCTCGGGCCTGCGCTCGGCAGCCTGCACATGTTCTTCCACCGCCTCGGGCCCGTGCTGGCACGTCGGCTGCTCTTGACCGGCGACATCATCGAGGCGGGCGCGATCGAGCATCTCGGCGTCTTCACGGACACGTGTGAGCCATCGATGGTCGAGGCGCGGGCGCGGTACTGGGCGGAGAAGGCGGCCAAGATGCCTGCCGACGGTGTCGTCATCGCCAAGGAGGCATTCCGCCTCGTCGAGCAGAGCCAGGCGTACCAGGGCGAGGAAGTGGCGAGCTATCTGTTCCACGCCTACGGGACGAACCTGCAGTTCGCGCCGGAGGAGTTCAACTTCGTCAAGACGCGGGCGCAGCATGGAACAAAGGAGGCGTTCCGCCTGCGTGACGAGCATTTCCACGTGCCCGAGCCGGAGTGACTGCCGTCACGTATGGATAGCAATACAGTATCTGCTATTTTTGTAACGTAGATAACGCCAAAAGCTGAGGTCGGAGAACATGTCAACACCCGTCATCGTCGGTGCCGTCAGGACAGCCATCGGCCGCTCCTTCAAGGGAACTCTGGTCAACACTCCGCCGGAGACCTTAATCACGACCGTGCTTCCCGAGGTCGTGCGCCGGTCCGGAGTCGATCCGGCCGCCTTCGACGACATCATCTTCGCCGAATCGCACTACGGCGGTGGCGATCTCGCGCGCTATGCCGCCACCGCAACGGGAATGGAAGATGTTCCCGGTCAATCGGTGAACCGGCACTGCGCGGGCAGCCTGACCGCGATCGGGAATGCGGCCGCGCAGATCGGATCGGGTATGGAGCGGGCGTTGATCGCCGGCGGGGTGCAGTCGCTGTCGATGACGCCGCTGACGAACTGGCGGATACCCGGTCCCGAGCTGAAATTCGAGGAGCGGTGGATGCCGCCGACGCACGTCGAGACGCCGGACGCGCCTGCCAAGGACATGTCGATCACCGTCGGGTGGAACACCGCACAGACTGTCGGCATCACCCGCGAGGAAATGGACTTGTGGGCGGCCCGGTCACACCAGCGCGCCATCGCCGCGATCGACGAGGGCAAGTTCCTCGACGAGATCATCCCGATGAAGATCCAGCAGTTCGACGGATCGGTCGTCGACTTCAGCGTCGATGAGCATCCGCGTCGCGACACCACTGTCGAGAAGCTGGCCGGGCTCAAGGTGCTTCATCCGGAGATCGAAGGCTTCTCGATCACCGCGGGCAACAGCAGCGGAACCAACGACGCCGCGGCGGCGGTGGCCCTCGTCGACAGTGCCTACGCCGACGCCGAGAACCTGACCAAGATGGCCACCGTGAAGGCGTGGGCCGCAGCCGGTGTCGCACCTCGCGACTGCGGGCTGGGCGCCGTGAAGGTGATCGGCAAAGTGCTGCAGCGCGCCGGACTGAAGCCGTCGGACGTCGCGCTGTGGGAGATCAACGAGGCGTTTGCGTCCGTGCCCATCGCGGCATGCCGCGAATACGGCCTCGACGAGGAGAAGGTGAACTTTTCCGGAAGTGGTTGCAGCCTGGGCCATCCCATCGCCGCGTCGGGTGCGCGGATGGTGACCACGCTGGTCTACGAGCTGCAACGGCGTGGCGGCGGAATCGGTGTGGCAGCCATGTGCGCAGGCGGTGGCCAGGGCGGCGCTGTCGTCATCGAGGTCTAGCGCTTGCTTCTGCGGGCCGACTTAGCCGGTTTCATGCCCGATTCGATCAGTCGCTCGGCGTGGTCGAGGATGCACTCGAGGGCGTAGTCGAAATTCTTGTCGTCTGCCGCGGCTATGCGATGACCCTTTTCGGTCACTCGTGCGAGCAACGGGGCGGCCTGGGGATCGATGAACATGCCCTCTTCGAAGTCACTCCGGCCGTCCTCCGCCGCCGCCCGATTTTTTTCGTGCAGCCGCTGAAGCACCACCGACCCGCGGACGTGCACCGACACCGCGGAATAGGTGTCGAACGCATCCTCCGGTGACAGCCCCGCCTCCACCAGGCTGGAGATCGCCTTCTCCATTTCGCTGACGCCTGCGCGCGCGGCCCGTGGGCTCAGCGCCGACCGGATCAGGATGAGGTCGCACAGAATCGGGTTGCCCATGAACGTCTTTCGCATTGTGCGCGCATGATTGCGCAGCGTCTCGCGCCAGTCCCTGGCCTCCACGTACGGCGTGGCGAAAACGTACTGCCGCAGCGCACGGTCCGTCATCGCGTTGAGCAGGTCGTCTTTTTTGCGGAAGTACCAGTAGATGCTCGTCACCCCGACGCCGAGGTGCTTGCCCAACAGGGGCATGCTGAGGTTGTCGATGCCGACATCCTCGGCGAGTTCAAATGCGCCCTTGATGATGTCGTCGGGATTGATGGACCCACGTTCGCGTCGCTGACGCTTCTCCGCGGCTGCTTGCTTTGCCACTAAGGGCACCTCCCACATGCGTGTCGTGAGTACCGACGTTCCGCTCGTCTACTGTAAGTCCTATAGTAAGCTTTTCTAGCACGTTTGGCGTGGAGGCGGAGGTTACCGGACTCGGAGGGAAAGCGGCACCACCATGGATCTCGGTTTCGCGAATGCCACCGCGGTGGTCGTCGGTGGCGGCCGCGGTATGGGGCTGGCCGCGGCTCGATGCCTGGCCGAGGACGGAGCCCGGGTGGCGATCGTCGGCCGAACGCAGGCGGTTCTCGACGGGGCGGCGGAGGATCTATCCGCCTGCGGGAGCCCAGATGCCTTCGGACTGGTGGCCGATGTCACCGACGCCGATCAGGTGCAACGGGTGTTCAACGAGTTGAGCGAGCGGTGGGACGGCCAACTCAACGCACTTGTCAACGCGGTCGGACCAAGCGCCATCGGCACCTTCGAAGACCTCACCGACGACCAGTGGCGGCAAGCTGTCGAGGAGGGCGTGATGGGCATGGTGCACTGCGTCCGCGCCGCGCTTCCCATGCTCCGGAAGGCGAAGTGGGCACGGGTCGTGAATTTCTCCGCACACTCGACGCAGCGGCAGAGCGTCGTCCTGCCTGCCTACACCGCAGCCAAGGCGATGGTCACGAGCATCTCCAAGAACCTGTCTCTGTCGCTCGCCGAGGACGAGATCATGGTGAACGTGGTCTCGCCGGGAAGCATCGTGTCTGAATCACTCGCCGGTTGGGCCGAATCGGTCGGCGTCGACGGAGGCGATCCCTATGCGGTGATGTCGGCGATCGACAAGCACTTCGGGCACCCCGCGCATCTGCCCCGCGCCGGTCTGCCGCAAGAGATCGGCCCCGTCGTCGCATTCCTTGCCTCCCGGCGCAATTCGTACATGACCGGCGCCAACATCAACGTCGACGGCGGTAGTGACTTCACCTGAGGAGGCGGCATGGCAACGGCACGTGACGCGCGTGAGTGGGCCCGTTCCATCTTGCGCGGAATCGGTAACAGCCTCTATACCCCGTTCTGCGGCAAGGACGGCGACGACATCGACTGGGACGCATACCGGCGGTTGGTGCGCTACTGCGTCGGCGAATTGAAACACCCGATGCTATGGACCACCAGCGGCATCGCGGAGTTCTGGTCGCTGACGATCACCGAGCGGAAACAGTTGCTGGAGTTGGCAATTGAGGAAGGTCGCAGGGCTAATCCCGACGCCGTCGTTCAGGCCTGCACCGCGGCGATGTCTGCCAAGGACTGCCTCGAACTGACGCAGCACGCACAGCAGGCCGGTGCCGACATCGTCTACATCCAGACGCCGATGATGGAAGCGCACGGCGGGGAGGGGGTGCTGAACTTCTTCCGCTACATCGCCGATCGCACGGATATCGCACTGGGCATGTTCAATTCGCCGTCGTCGGGCTATGTGCTGACTCCCGCGGAGGGGGCGCGCATCTATTCCGAGATTCCGGCAGTCTGTGCGACGAAAGAGGGCGCATTCCGGCCCTCGAGCAGCCGGGTGCTGCACGAACTCGCGCCGAATCTGACGATCTGGGAGTGTGACCTGACCGTCTATCGCGCGGGCTGGCTGCGTGCAGGGATCGTCGGTCCAGCACAACTCGGCACGGCGGGTTATCTGTACGAAACCCCAGATCAGCCGAAAATCTCCGAGTACTGGGAGCTGGTCTGGAACGACAAGCTCGTCGAGGCGATGGACTACGCCGAGAAGTCTGGGCTGGACCAGTTCGGTATCGATATGGGGTCGTGGTTCACCTGCTATCCCGGTCGGCCGGACTACTTCACGCACTGGGGCGGGGCGTTCAAGTACGCGGCGTCGGTGCTCGGTCTACCCATCGGGGATTACCCGCACTCGCGCCCGCCGCAAGCCGAGTTTCCAGCCGAGGGCAAAGCGCAGATCGATGCTGCGTATCGCCGGTATGGACTGATCTCCGCATGAGTGCGGCACGGATTGCGGAAGGCTCTACCGATAGGTGTACAGTAAGTGCATTCAACTAGCGCGGAGTCGTACCTGAGGAGGTCCGCACGGTGAGTGCCGACGACCCGGTCCTCTACGAGTTGCTCGACAGCGGCGTTGCCGTGCTGACCCTCAACCGGCCCGAGCGGATGAACGGCTGGGGCGGCGGCCTTGCGGCCAAGTTCTACGCGCTACTCGACCAGGCCGAGGCCGACCCGAACGTGCGCGCCATCGTCGTCACCGGAAGCGGGCGGGCGTTCTGCGTCGGCGCCGACATGGGCAACCTGTCGTCGATCAAGAACGCCGCCACCGACGGCGAGACCGACATCGCCAAGTTGGTCGGCGAGCGCCATCCGCATTTCGTGGCGACGCTGCGCAAGCCGGTCATCGCCGCGATCAACGGCGCCTGCGCCGGCATCGGGCTGACTCAAGCGCTGATGTGCGACGTCCGGTTCGCCGCCGAGGGGGCGAAGTTCACCACATCGTTCGCGCGTCGCGGCCTGATCGCGGAGTACGGGATCAGCTGGATACTCCCGCGCGTCGTGGGTTGGGGCACCGCGATGGACCTGCTGCTCTCCGGTCGGGTCTTCTTCGCCGAGGAGGCCGCCGCGCTCGGACTCGTCAACGAGGTCGTGGCACCCGAGGAACTGTTGCCCCGCGCAATCGCCTATGCCCAGGATATCGCCGCGAACTGCGCGCCGAGTTCTCTGGCGGTGATCAAGCAACAGGTGTACGCAGACACCATGCGCGATGTTTTCGAGGCGAGCGACCACGCTGAGAAGCTGATGCACGAGTCCATGGCGCGGTCCGATTTCATCGAGGGCATTACCAGCTTCTTCGAGAAGCGGCCCCCCAGCTTCCCGCCGCTGAGCGACTGACGAGCCTGCACCGGAAAGGACACCAGAGCATGACGCTGGACTACAAGCCGATCGACGTCGACAACCACTACTACGAGCCGCTGGACTCGTTCACGCGGTATCTGCCCAAGGAGTTCAAGCGCCGCGGCGTGCAGATGGTCAAGGACGGCAAGCGCACCTGGGCGGTGATCGGCGAAAAGGTCAATCACTTCATCCCCAACCCCACCTTCGACCCGATCATCGAGCCGGGCTGCCTTGATCTGCTGTTCCGCGGTGAGATTCCCGAGGGTGTCGACCCGGCGTCGCTGATGAAGGTCGACCGCATGGAGAACCATCCCGAGTATCAGAACCGCGACGCCCGGGTCACGGTGATGGATACGCAGGGCATCGAGACGGTGTTCATGCTGCCGACGTTCGCCTGCGGCGTCGAGGAAGCGCTCAAGCACGACATCGACGCGACGATGGCCTCGGTGCACGCGTTCAACCAATGGCTCGACGAGGACTGGGGATTCGACCGGCCCGACGGGCGTATCGTCGCTGCGCCGATCGTCTCGCTCGCCGACCCCGAAAAGGCCGTCGAGGAGGTCGAATTCGTCTTGGGACGCGGTGCCAAGCTGATTCTGGTGCGGCCTGCGCCGGTGCCTGGTGTGGTCAAGCCGCGTTCGCT
The DNA here is from genome assembly GCA_963804905.1 of uncultured Actinomycetota bacterium. GTDB lineage: Bacteria > Actinomycetota > Actinomycetes > Mycobacteriales > Mycobacteriaceae > Mycobacterium. The sequence continues at coordinate 70,561 of CAWDSB010000019.1, forward strand.
GGGCGATCCCGTCCACGACCCGGTGTGGGCCCGGTTGGCCGAGGCGGGCGTACCGGTGGGCTTCCACCTGTCCGACAGCGGCTATCTGGCCATCGCCGCGCTGTGGGGCGGTAAGTCGACCTTCGAGGGGTTCGGCGCCAAGGATCCGCTGGATCAGGTGCTGCTCGACGACCGCGCCATCCACGACACGATGGCCTCGATGATCGTCCACCAGGTGTTCACCCGGCACCCGAAGCTGAAGGCGGTCAGCATCGAGAACGGCTCCTACTTCGTGCACCGGCTCGTCAAGAGGCTCAAGAAAGCGGCCAACACGGCGCCCCGGCACTTCACCGAGGATCCGGTGGAGCAGCTGAGGAACAACGTGTGGATCGCCCCGTATTACGAAGATGACCTTGCCGAGCTGGCGGACGTGATCGGGATCGACAAGATCCTCTTCGGTTCGGACTGGCCGCACGGGGAGGGCCTGGAGTCCCCGGTGGCGTTCACCGAAGAGCTGACGTCATTCAGCGATGCCGACGTCCGGAAGATCATGCGCGACAACGCCTTGGACCTGCTCGGTGTCAAGGTCGGGTCGGCGGCCTAGGCCGTAACACCCATGAGCGAGTGGACCATCGGAGCGGTGCTGGACGCCATCGCCGACGTCATCCCGGACCGCACGATGACCGTGTGCGGGAGCAGGCGCAGCACATTCGGTGAGTCGGCGGACCGCACGCGGTGGCTCGCGAATTTCCTTGCAGGCAACGGGCTAGGCGCACACCGGGAGCGCGACGAGCTCGAGCGCTGGGAGTGCGGCCAGGACCGTGTCGCGCTGATCATGCACAACGACCTGTATCCCGACATGGTGATCGGCTGCCTCAAGGCCAGGACCGTCCCGGTCAACGTCAACTATCACTACACGCCCCGTGAGATCGGCGAGCTGCTCGAATACTTGGAGCCGCGGGGGATCATCTACCACCGGTCGCTCGGAGCGAAGTTCGCCGACGTGATTCCACGATCGAGTGCAGACCTGTTGATATCGGTCGACGACGGCAGCGCGGAGCAGCTGCTCGCCGGCGCGGTGACCCTGAACGACGCGCTGGCGCAAGGGGACACCGATTGCGGCTCGACACCATCGCCGGACGATCTGCTGATGATCTGCACGGGCGGCACCACAGGACGGCCCAAGGGTGTGTTGTGGCGCCAGTCCGACATGTACGTGGTGTCGATGAACGGCGCCGACCACGAATCCGCGTCAGAGATCCAAGAGAAGGTCCGCCAGGGCGGCCAGCCGTGGTTCGCGGTGTCACCCCTGATGCATGCGGCCGGAATGTGGACCACATTCGCCGCGATCATGAACGGACTGCCCGCGATCCTCTACGACAACGGAAAGAAGCTGGATCCGCGTCTGGTCTGGGAAACTGCAGAACGTGAGAAGGTCGGCATGATGACGATGGTTGGGGACGCCTACGCGGCACCGTTGGCCGACGAACTGCAACGGGGCACCTACGATCTGTCGTCGCTCTTCGCCATCGGCACCGGCGGCGCGGCGACCAACCCGAAATATCAACGGGCACTGCTGGAATCTCTGCCGCAGATCACCCTCATCAACGGGTACGGCTCATCGGAGACCGGAAACATGGCCTTCGGGCACAGCCGCCACGGGACGCACACCGACACGTTCGTGTTTCGGGAGGGGGGATTGGTGCTCGCCGAGGACTACAGCCGGTTCCTGCAGCCGGGCGAGAAGGAGATCGGCTGGGTCGCACGGTCGGGGCGCATCCCGCTCGGATACTTCAACGATCCCGGGGCGACTCAGAAGACGTTCCCGGAGGTCGAGGGTCAGCGCGTGGTGATATCAGGTGACCGGGCCTCCCTCGAGGAGGACGGCACGCTGCGACTGTTCGGTCGCGACTCGCTGGTGGTCAACACCGGTGGCGAGAAGGTCTTCGTCGAGGAGGTCGAGGAAGTGCTGCGCGCACATCCGCAGATCGCCGACGCTTTGGTGGTGGGACGGCCGAGCGACCGCTGGGGTGAAGAGCTTGTCGCATTGATAGAGCTGCGCGACGGCGCCGACGTCAGCGACGAACCGCTGCGCACACTCTGCACGTCTCAGTTGGCACGATACAAGGCGCCCAAGGAATTCATCTTCGTCGAGCAGGTCCACCGCCTGGGCAACGGCAAGGCCGACTATCGCTGGGCGAAAAGTCAAGCAGTGCAACGGGCGATGACATGACTCATAAAGCGATCGACTGCCTCGTTAACGTGCACTTCGGCGAGACCGAGAAGCAGCCCACCTGGATGCTGAAGGTGCGTGACGACTACTTCAAGGGCCCGGAGTCGATGTTCGCGCCCGTCGACCTGTCCGAACTGCTCGACGAAATGGACGAGCAGGGTGTGCACAAGGCGATTCTGATGGACAACCTCGCCAAGCCGTCGGTCACCGCGCGTAAATTCGTCGAATCACGGCCCGACCGGTTCGCGCTGGCGATGGGTGGGGTCAACCTGCTGAAGCCGATGCCGTCGCTGCGGGAACTTTCCGCCGTCGTCAGCGACTTACCGGTGGCATATACCGTTGTGGGGCCCAGCTTCTGGGGCGACGGGCAGTATCCACCCAGCGACGCCGTCTACTACCCGCTCTACACGAAGTGCGCCGAAATGCAGTTGCCGCTGTGCATCAACACGGGTCTTCCCGGGCCGCCGATTCCCGGTGAGGTGCAAAACCCGATCCACCTCGACCGGGTATGCGTGCGCTTTCCCGAGCTGAATTTGTGCATGATCCATGGTGCAGACCCGTGGTGGGACATCGCGATCCGGTTGATGATCAAGTACCAGAACCTGCGATTGATGACGTCGGCCTGGTCGCCGAAGCGGCTGCCGGAGAACCTGCTGCACTACATGCGGACCCGCGGCAAGGACAAGGTCATCTACGCGTCCGACTGGCCGGTGCTGAAAATGCGACGCGTCGTTCCCGAAGCGCAGGCCCTCGACCTACCGGCCGACGTGCTGGAGAACTACCTGTACAACAACGCCCAAGATTTCTTTTTCGGAGAACAGGATCACTGACGATGGACCGTTATGAGCTGCGCAGGCTGGACTACAGCCTGTCCGAGGACCACCTGGCGATCCAGGAGGCGTACAAGCAGTTCTTCAAGACCCACTGTCCGATCGAAACCGTGCGCGCCGCCGAGGAATCCGGGTTCGACAAGAGCCTATGGGAGCGGCTGTGCGCGATGGGCGCGACGACGATGGCACTCCCCGAATCCTCCGGCGGGGACGGGGCAACGCTGGTCGACCTGACGCTGGTGGCCGAGGAGATCGGCCGCTCGCTGGCGCCGGTGCCCTGGATCGACCACGTCTGCGCGGTGCGGTTGCTCGAGCGGCTGAAAGCGTTGGACTCCGAACTCGTCACCGGTAGGCAACTCGCCGCGCTCGACCCGCAACATGACAGCGTGTCCGGGGTTCGGCTGATCCCCGCCGGCTCGATCGCCGACAAGATCGTCGTGCGTGACGGTGACGAAATAGTTCGGCTCACGTTCAGCACGCGTCCTGTCAAGGTCGACAACATCGGCAAGCTGCCGATGGCATGGGTCGACCCTGTCGCCGCCGACAGCCGGACCGTGATCGCGGCAGGAGCGAGCGCGATGGCGGAATACCAACGGGCGCTCGATGAATGGCGGGTGTTGACCGCGGCGGCTTTGGTGGGCCTCGTCGAGGAGACGATGACGATAGCGGCGGAGTTCGCCAAGAACCGCTACACGCTCGGGGTACCGATCTCCACGTTGCAAGGCATCTCGCATCCATTGGCCAACATTGCGATCACCGTGCAGGGCGGCCGCAACTTGGCGCGGCGTGCCGCGTGGTTCCTCGACAACGAGCCCGATGAGCGCCAGGAGCTGGCCCCTTCGGCGTTCGTGTTCATGGCCGAGGAGGCATCGAAGGCCGCCACCGTGGCCGTACAGGTCCAGGGCGGCCTTGGGGTGTCGGCGGAGGCGGCCGCGAGCGCCTATCTGGTCCGTGCCCGCGGATGGGCGCTGGCCGGCGGCGATCCGGGTGCAAGCGCGAAGTACATCGCCGAGATCGTCTCGGCACGCGAAAGCGGGGGAACCGAGTAATGGATTTCTCACGGGTCGAGCTGTCAGACGACGATCAGGCATTCCTGCAGGAGGCACGTTCACTTCTGCGCGAACTCGTCACCGAGGATGTCCTTCGGCGCGACCGCGAGACCGGCGACAACTTCGACGAGGGTGTGCACCTCGCGCTCGGGGAAGCCGGATATCTTGCCCGCGAATGGAAGCCGGAATGCGAGGGCGGGTTCAGCCGGGTGCGCCGGCGCATCTGGGAGCTGGAGAAGCGCAGGGCCCATGTGCCGTGGGTGACCTTTGGCACGACCGCAATGATCGCGCGATCGGTGGAGAAGTTCGGTTCACCGGAGCTCAAGGCCGAGGTGATGCCCCGTGTTCTCAGCGGCCATGTGCGGCTGTGCTTGGGCTACACCGAGCCCGAAGGGGGTTCGGATGTCGCCACGTGTAAGACCCGCGCGGTGCGAGACGGTGACTCCTGGGTGATCAACGGCTCGAAGATGTTCACCACCGGCGCACACAACTGCCAGTACGTCTACCTCATCACCAACACCGACTCGAATGCGCCGAAGCACAAGAGCCTCACCATGTTTCTGGTCCCGCTCGACTCGCCGGGCGTCGAGATTCAGGGCGTGCGCACCGTCGACGGCGACCGCACCAACATCGTCTACTACAGCGACGTCCGCGTCGACGACAAGTACCGACTCGGAGACGTGAACGCCGGCTGGACCGTCGTGCGTGAACCGCTCAACGTCGAGCACGGTGCGGTGGAAGCCGCGGCGGACGGCCTCCAGGACGTGTCGATCATGATGCACCAGGCCGGTTTCATGTCTGCCGCGGTCGACAAGGCGGCAGCCAAGGTCGCCGAGGCCGATCCCAACGGACGCAGGCTGATCGACGACGGATCGGTGGCATATCGCCTGGGGCGCAGCGTCGCCCGGATGGAAGCGTCCCTGTCGGCTACGAGCATCTTCGGGCGAGTGGCGCTGGCGCAGACGATGCGCGACATCTCGCCCGACCTGATGGACATCCTCGGCACCGCGGCGTCGCTGCCCGTTGGGACCGACGGCGCCGCCGACGACGGCGCCGCCGAATACGTCTACCGGTTCGCGCCGCTGGTCGGGATCTACGGCGGGACACTCGAGGTGTTCCGCAACATGATCGCCCAATACGTCCTCGGGCTGGGTAAGCCGAATTACTCGCCACCGGCTGCCAAGAAAGCCTCCTAGCGCGACTGTGCGTGTCTGCGGCCGACACGCCGACATTTTTCTGACTTTGCGCACGCTCGCGAGAAGAAGAAAGCAGGAGCATGACGACACCGGGCGATCGACGCAAGGTTCTTGTGATGGGCGCGAGCGGGTTCGTCGGCTCCCATGTCACCCGCAAGCTCGTCGAGCGTGGCGACGATGTCCGTGTTTATCTCCGCAAGTCCAGCTCGACGGTCGCGATCCACGACCTCGACGTCGAACGCTGCTACGGCGACCTGCGTGACGAAAAGGCCCTGCGCGCAGCGATGTCCGACCGCGATGTGGTGTTCTACTGTGTGGTCGACACCCGCTTTTACCTGCGCAACCCGTCGCCGTTGTTCGAAACCAACGTCGAGAGCCTGCGACGCGTGCTGGACATCGCCGCGGAGGCGAACCTGTTCCGGTTCGTCTTCTGCAGCACCATCGGCACGATCGCCATCGCGGAGGGAAGCGAATCCGTCACCGAGGACATGCCGTTCAACTGGCCGGGCAAGGGCGGCGCGTATATCGAGTCGCGCAGGCAGGCCGAGGACATGGTGCTTCGGTATGCCCGCGACCGGGGACTGCCCGCCGTCGTGATGTGCGTGTCCAACCCGTATGGGCCACTCGACTGGCAGCCCCACCAGGGCCTGATGGTGAAGATGGCTGCGCTCGGAAAGATGCCGGCGTACGTCAAGGGAGTGTCCACCGAGGTCGTCGGCATCGAGGACGTCGCGGAGGCATTCCTGCTCGCCGGCGAGTGCGGGCGGATCGGCGAACGCTACATCATCTCCGAAAGCTTCATGCCCATGCGGGAAATGCTCGAGACGGCGGCGGGCGCGGTCGGCGCGAAATCGCCGCGATTCGGTGTACCGCTCGCGGCGCTCTACGCCATCGGCCGGACGCTCGGTATGGCGGGCCGACTGCTGCGGCGCGACGTGCCGATGAACGTCACCGGGATACGGCTTCTGCACATCATGTCGCCGGCCGATCACGGCAAGGCGACGCGGGAGCTCGGCTGGAAGCCTCGTCCGGCTGCCGATTCGATATGCCGGGCAGCGCAATTCTATGTCGACGTATCAGGTCGTGAGAATCGTCGCAGCGGCGGTGCCGGGCGCGCCATATAGCTGGGCGAAACCGACCCGGGGCTCCCCGGCGACCTGACGATCGCCCGCCTCACCGCGCAATTGGCGCACCAGCTCGTGGATTTGGCGCAGACCGGACGCGCCGATCGGCTCGCCGTTGGCGATCAGACCACCGTCGGTGTTGATCGGCATCGAGCCGTGGATCTCGGTGGCGCCGTCGGCCAACAGTTTCTCCTGCTCGCCGTGCTCACAGAACCCGCACTCCGCCATGTGGATGACCTCGGCGCCAGCGTCGGTGTCCTGCAACTGGATGACGTCGACATCGCTCGGCGCCACCCCGGCCTTTTCGAAGGCGGCGCGCGCCGCGTAGACGGTGGGCGCCACACCCTCCTCGACCGGCGCGAAGGTCGTGTTCACCTCGTAGGCGCCGTATTTGCGGGTGCGCATCTCGACGGCACGCAGGTACACCGTCTTCGACGTGTAGCGGTGCGCGATGTCGGCGCGGCACATGACGACGGCCGCGGCTCCCTCGTCGGGCGCACAGAACATGTACTGCGTCAGGGGATAGTTCAGCATCGTCGAGTTGAGGATCTGATCCTCGGGGATCGGCTTGCGCCGGAATGCATTCGGGTTGAGTGCACCGTTGCGAAAGTTCTTGGCGGCGACCTTGGCGAGGGTTTCCTGCGAAATGCCGTGGTCGTGCAAGTAGCGATTGGCTTTCATGCCGAAGAACTGGGTGGTGAGGTACTGACCGTTTTCGGCATACCAGCTCGGCATCCCCACCAGCGCGGGATCCTCAGTGAACGCGCCGCGGGGGTGCTTGTCCAGGCCGATGGCGATGCCGATGTCGTAGTCGCCGAGCCGAATGCCGTCCGCGCAGGCCTTGGCGGCGCTGGCGGCGGTGGCGCAGGCGTTGAAGACGTTGGTGAACGGGATGCCCGACAGCCCCACCATGCCGACGATCGCGTCCGGGTTGGCCACCGTCCAGCTGCCGCCGGTGGCGGACTGGACGTCCTTCCACTCGACGCCGGCGTCGGCGACCGCGGCGAAGATGGCGTCGACGCCCATTTCCATCGCCGACTTGCCTTCGAACCGGCCGAACGGGTGCAGGCCAACACCGATGATGGCGACGTCATTCATCTCGAGCCCTCTGTAGTGGGACAAAACGCCGAGCAACTGTAACTCTTACAGTATCGTAGTCGACGTGACTTCGGGCATAGAGCAGAGGGCGACGTTCTGCCGGATCTGCGAGCCGCTGTGCGGCATGATCGCGACGGTCGACGACGGCCGTCTGATCTCGCTCCGCCCCGACAAGGACCATCCGCTGTCGTCGGGCTTCGCGTGCCAGAAGGGCATCGCGTTCACCGAGGTGGTCAACGACGCCGACCGGGTCACCGTCCCGCTGCGGCGCGGGCCTGACGGGTTCGAACAGGTCACCTGGGACGAGGCGATGACCGACATCGCGGCACGGCTGACCGCCATTCTCCGCCGCGACGGCTCCGGCGCGATCGGCTGGTACATGGGTAATCCCGCCGCGTTCAGCTACTCGCACCTGTTCGCGGCTATGGGCTTCATCAAGGGCGTCGGACGGCACTCCCACTACTTCACCGCGTCGTCGCAGGACACCAGCAACAGGCTGGCCGCAAGCCAGTTGCTCTACGGCGGCCCGATGGCGGTGCCGATACCGGATCTGACGCGCACCGACCTGCTGGTGATGATGGGCGCGAATCCCGTCGTCTCTCACGGCAGCTTCTTGACCGCACCGCGCATCAAGGACCGCATGCATGACATCGTCAAGCGCGGCGGGCGGGTGATCGTCGTCGATCCACGCAAGACCGAGACCGCGGCCCAGTTCGAATGGCTGGGCATCGTTCCCGACGGCGATGCCTATTTCCTGCTGTCGCTGCTGCAGGTCATGTTTCAAGACGGACTCATTGATCGTCGGCGCTTGGAATCACAGGCCGACGGCCTGGATTGGCTTGAGCGGCAGAGCATGCCCTTCACCCCGGAAGTCACCGCCCCGTTGACCGGAATCCAGCCAGCGACCGTCCGCGCGTTGGCGCGTGACCTCGCCGAGACGCCGCGTGCCGCGGTCTACGGACGTTTCGGAACGTGCGTCGGACAGAACGGCACGCTGACCGCATACCTGATCGACGCGGTGAATCTCGTCGCGGGCAAGCTTGATACGCCCGGCGGCAGCGTGTTCAGCACGCTGGGCATGCCCGGCCAGCGAGCAGTATTCAAGGTGATGGGCGCGGGCGCCCGGAGGGCCTATCGGCGGAAGCGGTCACGCATCGGCGGCTTCCGTCCGGTGGCCGCCGCCGAGCCGGCAGCCTTGATGGCCAAGGAGATCATGACCCCGGGGGACCGGCAGATCAAGGCGCTCTTCACCAGTGCCGGCAATCCGGTGCTGTCGGTACCCAACGGTGACGAGTTGGAGGCAGCCGTCGCGGGTCTGGACCTGATGGTCGGCCTAGACCTGTATGTCAACGAGACGACCGCTCATTGCGACTACGTGCTGCCTGTCACCACGATGTATGAGCGCGACGACTTCGCAGTGACGTTCCAGACCTTCCAGGCCACCCCGTTCCGCCAGGCCACGGAGGCGGTCGTGACGCCGGTCGGTCAGGCGCGTACCGAGTGGGCGATCGTCGACGAGTTGACGAGGCGAATGGCCGCCCGCACACCGATTTTCGCGGCGATGGGGATTGCCCGGACGGTCGCGGGGCTATTCGGCAGGCGCTTCACGCCGCGCCCGGTCGTCGACGCGATGATCCGGATGTCCGAGGGAGGGGACCGGTTCGGTCTTCGTCGGGGCGGACTGACATTCCGCAGGCTTGCTCAGCAGCGTCCGCACGGCGTGCTCGTGGCGCCGCACATCAGGACCGGCGTGCTGGGTGAAGTGGTGGTGTACCGCGGGGGCCGTGTGAAGCTGGAACACGACGACATCGCGACAGAGATCAGCGCGCTGTCGCGGCGCAGTCGCCCCGAGGACTTTCCCATGCGGTTGATCGGAATGCGCGAGCCGCGCTCGGAGAACTCGTGGATGCACAACTCGCCGCTACTGATGCGCGGCAAGCGAATTCATCGCGCGGTCATGCACCTCGACGACGCGGCCTGCAGGCAGATCGCCGACGGAGACGAGGTTTCGGTCCGCTCTCCATACGGCCAGATCGCGCTTCCCGTGCAATTGACAGCCGATATCGTGCCCGGGACGATCGCTGTACCGCATGGCTGGGGGCACAAGGGCACCGGCGGTTGGCGGTTGGCCAACAGCGCGGGCGGCACGAACGTGAACCAGCTCACGTCCAGCGACCCGAAGGACGTCGAGGCGTTGGCGGGTATGTCGTGGTTGACGGGCGTACCCGTCGAGGTCGAACGCGCCTGATCGGCGGGCTGGGGACCTCCCGCTTGCGGGGGAGCGTGTCTGCGGCCGGACGGGCCGGTGGCGATGTCAAGTGGTTGGTGCAACATCGGGTTAGGCGGCTTGGTCGAGTAGGGCGGCGAGGCGCTCGGCGGGGGTGTCGAGATTCAGGGTGGGCCTGGGCCGGCGGCTAGGCAATGGCGCCTGAGTCCTTGAGTTCTGCGATGCGGTCCCAGTCGATGCCGAGCTCCATCAGGACGATCTCGGTGTGCTCGGATGCCTGCGGTGCACGGGTGGTCTCCAGCGGTTCGTGGTTGAACTGAATCGGCCCGCGAACGACCTTGAACGGCGCCCCGCCGTCGGCCGCCTCCACCTCGACGATCATGTCGTTTGCGAGTGCTTGTTCGTCGGTGCCCAGCTCGACCAGGCTCTGGAACGGCGCCCATTGACCTTTCATCGTCTTCAGGTGCTGACGCCAGTACTCGAACGGCTTGCTCCGGACAGCCTCGGCGATGAGTTCGGCGGCCGCCGCTGAGTTTTCGATCAGCGGCATCACGTCGGAGAACCGCGGGTCATCTGCCAGCTCCGGCAGCCCTAGATGCTCGAAGGCGTCGCGTATGTAGCCGGTCGGGCTCACGATGCAGAGGTTGATGGTGCCGCCGTCGGATGTCAAATAGTTGCCGAGGAACGGATTCACTGTCGGGCCAATGGAATCCGGCATGACTGAACGCATCGTCTCGCCGGTCTCCATGCCCTGCGTCACGCTCGCACCCGCCGCCCACCACGCTGTACTCAACAACGAGACGTCGAGTTCCAACGCCTCGCCGGTGCGTTCGCGGTGGAACAACGCCGCCGAGATCCCGCCCGCGATGTTCATCCCTCCGATGGAGTCTCCGAACGCCGGGATACCTTGGGACAGCGCGCCGCCCAGCTCCTCGGGGGTCAGCGCGTGGCCCACCCCGCTGCGTGTCCAGAAGGCGGTGCCGTCGAAGCCACCGGTGTCGCGCTCGGGTCCCTTGTCTCCGTAGGCACTTCCGCGGGCGTAGATGATATCGGGGTTGACCGCGCGGATATGCTCGATGTCGAACTTGTTCTTCTGGCGCTGCGCGGGCATGTAGTTGGTCAGGAATACGTCGGAGGTCTTGGCGATCTCGTACAGAACTTCCTGGCCGCCAGCGGTGGAGACGTCGATGCCGACACTGCGCTTCCCGCGGTTGGGGTGCTCGATCAGCGGATGCCGCTGCGGGTTCAGCTCGAAGCCGCCCATGTTGATGAAGCCGCGCTGGGTGTCGCCACGCACCGGGTGCTCGACCTTGATGACGTCGGCACCCCAGTCGGCAAGGATGGCCCCCGCCGCGGGAACGAAGGTGAACTGCGCAACCTCGAGGACCCGCACGCCTTCCATCACCTTGATCACGATCCGCCCTCCTGGTCGGTCCGTCTGGACGAGTCGAGCATAGGCAGGTCGTGCCACATCACCCTGCGGCGGCGAACGTCACTGGCATCGCTGTCGGTGAGCGGAAGGGCTGCCCGAAGATGTGAGGGTTGTCGTCGGTGACGAGTTCGATGTCGCTCAACCGGTCGAGCAGGCATTCGAGCGCAACTCGGGTCTCCATACGGGCCAGGTGTAGTCCCATGCACGTGTGCTCACCGGCGGCGAAAGAGATGTGGGGCGTGCGTTTCCGGAAGATGTCGAACTCTTCGGAGCGTTCCCACCGGTGCTCGTCTCGGTTCGCCGAGCCGATACAGACATCGATCACCGCCCCCTGGGGAACGGTCACGCCTTCGAGCTCGGTTTCCTCTGCAGCGTATCGCTGCACGGTGGTCAATGGCGTCTCGAACCGCAAACCCTCCTCGATGGCGGGAGCGATGAGCTCGCGGTCGGCCTGCACGGCACGGAACTGTTCTGGATGGGTCAGCAACAGGAACAGCAGGTTGCCCGACGATCGGTAGGTCGTCTCGAGCCCCGCGGGCAGCAGGAGCCTCAGGAACGAGTAGATCGCTTCGTCGCTGAGCTTCTCACCGTCGATCTCGGCGGCGACCAGATCCCCGATCACGTCTTCGGTCGGCTTGGATTTGCGCTTCTCGATCTGGTCGAGGAAGTAGTCCTTGAGCGCCGCGGACGCCTCGAAGGCACGCTTGTACTTGACGTGGTAGCTGATCAATTCCACGGCGCGCTTACGGAACCAGGGCAGGTCCTCGTCCGGAAGTCCCAGCAGCTTCGAGATCACCCTGGTGGGGAACTCCAGCGTGAAATCGCGGACCAGGTCGGCCTCACCGGCGCCGACGAACTCGTCGATCAGCCCGTTGACCACCGGGCCGACGATCTCGGGTTCCCACCGCAGCAATGACTTCGACTTGAATGCGGCGGAGACGAGATTGCGGTGTTCCCAATGCTTCTTGCCCTCCATCGCGAGGATGGTCGGGCCCATGAAAAGACCAATCGTGGTGTCGTAGATCTGCGAGTTGAAGACCTTGCTGTCGCGGAAGACGCGATTCACCGCGTCGAAGGACACCGCGGCGTAGAGGTTGTCGGGCCGCAGTTCGTCAGGCGCCTTCGTCCAGTCCATGACGCTGCCGCGGAAGACGCCGCCCGTTTCGCGTCGCCTGCGCTCGAAGATGGGGTACGGGTCGCGAAGAAGGTCGGCCGATTCGTCGGCCGTGACGTCCAGCACTGGGATATCCACGTCTGATCTCCAGCATCTTCGAACGGACTGCAATATGTACTGTAAAGATTACAGTATAGCCATATGCGCGGATGCGGGACAGTTCAAGCGCCTTCGCTGAGCGCCTGCTCGCGGGCCCATCGGTAATCGGCCTTGCCCGCCGGGCTGCGTTCGATGACGGGCCGGAAGACCACGGCCTTGGGCAGCTTGTAGCGGGCGATGACGCCTGCAGCGTGGTCGATGAGCTCCTGCGCGTCGGTGCCGGCGCCCTCGACGAGAGCGACGATCGCGACGACCTCCTGGCCCCACCGCTCGCTGGGCCGTCCGGACACCACCACGTCGGCCACCGCCGGGTGCGACGCGATGGCGGTCTCGACCTCCTCGGCGAAGATCTTCTCCCCGCCGGAGTTGATGGTCACCGAGTCGCGGCCGAGCAGCTCGATGGTGCCGTCGGCGAGATGACGCGCGCGGTCGCCCGGCACCGAGTAGCGCACCCCGTCGATCACCGGGAACGTCGCCGCCGTCTTGGTGGCGTCTCCCTTGTAGCCCAGCGGCACGTAGCCGCGCTGCGCGAGCCACCCCATGCTGTCGTGGCCCGTTTCGAGGATCGTGCTGAGATCCTCGGAGGCGACGCTGGTGTCCGGGCCCGCATTGAATCTCCCGGTCGACACCGCACCGGGCGCGGACATGTGACTCATCTGCGCGCCGGTCTCGGAGGATCCGACGCCGTCGACGACGATCAGGCCTGGTTTGACGTCGATGAGCCGCTGCTTCGCCGTCGGTGTCAGCAGCGCGCCGCCGTTGGCGACCACGGCCAACGACGACAGGTCAGCGCCGGAGCGCTCAATCGAGTCGGCGAGCGGTCTGGCCATTGCGTCTCCGACCACCGTCACCGCCAGCACCTTCTCCCGTTCGATGGTGGCGACGACGTCATCGGGGTCCATGCGGCTGGTGACCGACGAGAACACCACGGACTGGCCGGTGTTCATGGCGGTGAACGTCGCCCACTGCGCGGCACCGTGCATCAGTGGAGGCAGGATCATCAGCCTGGTGCCGGGGCTTTCGGCGGCGCCCTTGGCGATCTCGTCGAGCGAACCGATGACCTCGCCGGTGTAGAGGCTGCGCCCGCCGAACGACGTCATGAAGATGTCGTGCGCGCGCCACAGCACGCCCTTGGGCATACCGGTGGTCCCGCCCGTGTAGAGCACATACAGGTCATCGGGGGAGGGTTCGACCGGCGGCGGCGTGGTCGAGCCGGACGCGACGATCGATTCGTAGTCGACGGCCCCGTGCACCAGGTCGTTGCCCGAGTCGTCGGCGATCTGGATCAGCACCCGCAGATTCGGCAGGTTGGGGAGGACGTCGGCGACCCGGGGCGCGAACGTCGCGTGGTAGAGCAACGCCGTGGCACCCGAATCCGCGAGCAGGTAGTGCAGCTCGTTCTTCACATACCGATAGTTGACGTTGAATGGGGCGACGCGCGCCCGCCACGCGCCCAGCATCGCCTCGACGTACTCGGGCCCGTTGTGGGCATAAATGCCCAGCAGGTCCTGGCCGACCTCATGACCGGCGAGCTCGGAGCGCTCCTTCTTGCAGCCCAGCCCGCGGGTGTGCAGATAGGCCGCGAGACGGTTGGACCGCTCGACGACCTGCGTGTACGTATAGCGGCGGTTGCCCTGGATGATGAACTCCCGGTCGCCGATCACGGCGGCGACGGCGTCTGCGGCGGCGGGGACGGTGAATTGCGTTGAGGGGGCTGTCATCGAACCTCTCAGGGCTGGTGCGGCAGCAGCTTGACCATCAGGCCGCTCGCCTCGGATAGTACGTCGCCGTGCGAGTCGGTCATGGTCGCGGAGAGGAAGGCCTTCCTACCGTCGAGTCTGTCGATCCGGCCCCGCGACACCAGCGGTACGTCGATCGGGGTCACCTTCTTGTAGTCGACGTGAAGGTAGGCGGTCCGGCTGATCGGACGGTCCGCGGCGGACACGATCATCCCGAAGTGCCAGTCGAAGAACAGCGGTATCACTCCGCCGTGGACGGCATTGTTTCCGCCGACGTGGAAGCGGCTGAAGTGCCCGCGCATCGTGACCCCGTCGGGTCCGTACTCGTCGAGGGTCCACGGCGGCACCAAGGGGTGGCCCAGGCCGGGCAGATGAGGAGCGCGGCCCGCGGGAGCGACGCCCTGCGGCGCCCTGTGGACCTCCAGCTGCTCGCAGAGGCCCTCGATCCGCCTCGCCCCATCGGTCCACAGTTCCCCGTCGGGAGCGGTGGACACGACGATGTCCTGCAGTCTGCGCATCGCTGTCATGAACCTGGCCATCTCCGGCGGTGCGTCGACGGCTTCGATCGGCGGAAAGCCACGGGTTTCGTGGTCGGTATCGGTCACGTCCACGCCGCCAGCAGGTCCTCGGTGGTGGTGACCGTAGCCAACAGCGAGATCGTGTTGTCGATGATCGCGGTGGCGTAGTCGGCCGGGATGCCCGCGACCGCATCGCGCGGGACAACGACGCGGTAAGCCGCGTTCACGGCGTCCATGACGAGATTGGTGATCGCGATGTTCACCGAGACGCCGACGGCGACGATGGTCGTGACCCCGAGATTGCGCAGGACCGCGTCCAGGTCCGTGCCGCCCATCGGTCCCACGCCGTGCCATCTGGAGAGCACGACATCGTCTGGGGCAGGGCCGAATTCGGGCAGCAGCGTCGCGCCCGGGCTGCCAGGACTGATGTCGACCTCCGTCTTGCCCATCGCGAAGATCTTGGCGTTGTGGTTCGAGCCGAGCCCGTCGGGTCGCCGCTGAACCAGGCAGTGCACGACCCGCACTCCCGCGGCGCGGGCGACGGGCAGTAGGCGTTCGATGTTGGGCAGCGCTTCGCGGCGCGCCTCGCCGGCGAGTGCGGCCAGGCCGGCGTTCGGTCCGGCGACGGCGCCCTGAAGCTCCTGGGTGACGATCGCGGTGTGTCCGGGTGCGGCGATCTCCGCGAGGTCGACGCTCATACCGATGCCGGCACCTCATAAAATTGCGTCGCCCACTTACGCATGGCCATATAGGGTTTCGCGTCCACTTTGGACAGCGCAGGGTGCTCGACGTACTGCTGGTAGCGCCAGATGTTCAGGTCGTCCCATACCGTGCCGAGAAACTGCCGCTCCACCTTCTCGCGCACCGAGTCTGGCGGCACATCGGAGGTGTCGCCGGGAAGCCGCGGCCACCAGATCGAATAGAACATGTCGGAGTAGCCGTCCTCCACCGGTGTGCAGGCGAAGATCAGCCGGTGGTTCGACGACCCCTCGAAGGCACTGATCGCGAAACCGAGTCCGGAGAAATGACTGTGGATGTACAGCGCCATCTTGTCGGGGTCGTCGCTGCGGGCATCCGGCCAACCCGTGAGGAAGCGCCACTCCTCGTCAACGGCTTCCCAGCTCAGGCAGACCGGCGTCACCGTCGCGCCATGGACGTAGTGGAAGTGCGCGCTGTCCGGCCCGTTCTCTGCGACGATCTGCGGATGCACCGGCTCATGCTCGGTGCGTCGCGAAAACTCCGGGTACGGACGGTAATACGCATCCGGGTCGGTAGGGAACTGCGGGAATTTTCCGAACAGGTCGGGCATCTCCCACTGCGGTGCATCGCCATCGGGCTGGTGCCAGGCGAACACGCAACCGTACTGCTCGCGCACCGGGTACGCGCGCAACCGCAGCGCTTTGTTGGGACGGTCGGGCTGATAGGGGATGTAGCGGTTGGTGCCGTCCGGGCCCCAGCGCCAGCCGTGGAACGGGCATTCGACACAGTCGCCGACGACCTTGCCGCCATGTCCGATGTGCGCACCGAGGTGGCGGCAGTGGCCCGACAGCACATGGAGTTCACCGGACTCGTCGCGATAGGCGACGAGGTCGTCACCGAAGTACCGCAGCGGCCGCACCTCGCCGGCCGGGAATTCGGCCGACCAGCCGACCATGAACCAGCCGGTGACCTTCCAGGTGAAGGGGACTTCCACGTGGGCCTCCAATGCCGCCATGCCTGTCAACGGAAGATATTACAGTATAGTTTTCGGCAGCTCGGGGGTTGAGTCGCAGCGCAAGGAGGCGCGATGTCAGGTGATCGCTTCGACGCGATCGTGATCGGCGCGGGATTCTCCGGCCTCTATGCGCTGCACCGGCTGCGCGAACTCGGGATCCGGACCGGCGTCATCGAGCGGGCCGACAGGGTAGGCGGGACGTGGTTGTTCAACCGGTACCCGGGCGCGCGGTGCGACATCGAGAGCATCGAGTACTCCTACAGTTTCTCCGACGAGATCCAACAGGAGTGGGTGTGGACCGAGACGATGCCCGCCCAACCTGAGGTCGAGGCCTACCTCAACTTCGTCGCCGATCGGCTGGACCTCCGCCGCGACATCCGGTTCAACACCAACGTCGTCTCGATGACCTTCGACGAGTCGGCCGCAGAATGGGACGTCCGCACAGAGTCGGGAGAGTCATTCACCGCGCCGTTCGTGGTCGCCGCCGCCGGCATCCTCTCTGCGCCGCTGGAACCCGACATCGCCGGAATGGATGACTTTGCCGGTCTCTCGCTATTCACCAGCCGGTGGCCGAGGCACGACGTCGACCTCACCGGCAAGCGCGTCGGCGTGATCGGCACCGGGTCGACGGGTGTGCAGCTGATCCCTGTGGTGGCCAAGGAGGCCGAGCAGCTCACCGTGTTTCAGCGTTCGCCCGCATACACCCTGCCGTGGAAGGTCCGTGCTTTCGAGCCGGGCGAGCTGGACGGGATGAAGGCCAACTACGGCGAGATCCGTGCCGCGCAACGAGAACATCCGATCGGGGCCGCGCGGCTGTCGGCCTTTTCGGTGATGTTCCAGATGATGGCCAACCCGCCGTTGAAGACGGCGTCGCGGGAGGACCAACTCCGCGCCATCGAGGAGAACGGCGTCGTGGGCGCGCTCAGTTGGGGAGACGTGTTCTTCGACATCGAGTCCAACCAGATGGCGGCCAAGCTCTACGGCGAGGCCTTGGGACGGATAGTCGGGGACCCAGAGACCGCGGCCGCGCTTACACCCGGCCACCCGTTCGGATGTAAGCGGCCGATCATCGACCAGGGATACTACGAAACGTTCAACCGCGACAACGTCACGCTCGTGGACCTGCGCAAGGGTCCGATCCGTGAGTTGACACCGAGCGGCATCGACACCGAACAGGGCTTCTACCAACTCGACGTGATCGTCTATGCCACCGGCTTCGACGCAATGACCGGGGCCCTCAGCCGGATCGACATCCGCGGTCGCGACGGGGTGTCATTGAGAAACTTTTGGGCGACCGAAGGTCCGTTGTGCTATCTAGGGCTGTCGGTTGCCGGGTTTCCCAACCTCTTTATCGTTCAGGCACCCGGAAGCCCAGCGCCGGCAACGAATTTCGTCGCCGCACTCGAACAGCACGTCGAGTGGATCGGTGACTGCATCTCCTACCTGCGCGCGCACGACTACCGGACGATCGAAGCTCAGCCCGAAGCACAACAAGACTGGATCGAACACATCACATCGCTGGTTGCGCCGACCGTGCTCGTCCACCCGACCTGCAACTCCTGGTACAACGGCGGCAACGTCCCCGGAAAGAAACGGATGTACATGGGCTATACCGGGGGCATTCCGGAATATCGCCGACGATGCGACGAGGTTGCCGACGCCGGGTACACAGGCTTCAAGCTCGCGTGATGAAGACCTCGGAACGGACGTATCGGATCTGCCGGGATTTCGCGGGCGTGCTGCCGCGCGCGCATGCCGCGTTGAGAGGCTCGGGTGACTGGAATCCCATGTCGCCAAGCGGAGCCCGCCAGCTGGGTGAAGTGGTGCTCGACGAGCTGGCCTTGTCGGGCATGACGCTGACGGCGCCACCACCCAGGCTCGAGCGCACGTTGGCCTCATGTGAGGCCGTGGCCGAAGAGCTGTCGGCGCTGGGCATCGACCGGGCACATACCGCGCCAGAACCCTTGCGGATGAAATCCATTCGGCATCGCAGCCTCGGGCGGCTGGCCTACGAGGAGTTGACGTTCGACCACGAGCCAGAGCTGCCCGGCTCGCTGGCCGGCGTCGGCCTCGGCGGCCCGGCGACCGCGGTCGCGCATCTCTGCCGAACTGGCGACGACCGCAGACCGTGGCTGGTGTGGGTGCACGGTGCAGGCCAGGGCCAGCCGATCGACCTGCTGTTCTCCCGGGCCCGGCGCATCCGGGACGAGTTGGGCTACAACATTGCTCTTCCGGTCCAGCCGGGTCACGGGTCGCGCCGCACCGCGTGGCCGCCGTATCCGAACATGGACCCGCTGACCAACGTCGCAGGGATGATGCGCGTCGTCTCGGAGGTCCGCGCCCTCGTGCGATGGCTGAGGCCGCAGTCGACCGCGATCGCGGTATCCGGAGTGTCCATGGGTAGTCCGGTTGCGGCACTGGTTTCGCATTTCGAAGAGGTCGACGGCGCCGCCGTGTTCACGCCGATCTTCGGTCTCAACGCCATGATCGCCCAGCACCTCGGCCGGTGGGGACCCTCCATTGACGACACCATCGAACTTTTGGGATCCGACACGGTGGCGGCCATCGCGTCCGCCGTCGATCACCTCGCCGTCGAGCCCACTGCGCCCTCGCAACGACGTCTCATCGTTGGCGCATGGCACGACCGAATGGCGATGCGCGAGGCCGCCCAGGCACTCCATCAGCGCTGGGGCGGTGAACTGTTCTGGCACCGCGGAAGTCATGTGGGCCATCTCTTCTCCCGGCGAGTGCAGGCAGCCGCGGAGAAGTTCCTCGGCGCAATCAGTGCGGTAGACGGCCGCCGATCGTCAGGGTGACCTGTTCGGCATAACCGACGTGAATGTGCCTGCGGTCAGGCATCTCTCATCGCCTCCGGATTGACACAGTGTGGGGGGACGCGGCCATCTGCGATCGCGATGGCGTTGTCGGCACACAACTCGGTCATTTTGGCTCGCACCTGCGTGGTGGCACTGCCCAGGTGCGGTAGAAGGACGACGTTGGGCAGATCGGTGAGGCCGGGCGTGAGGCGCGGCTCGTGTTCGTAGACATCGAGTCCGGCGGCGGCAAGACGGCCGCTGCCGAGCGCATCGACGAGGGCACTTTCGTCAACGATCGGACCACGCGCCGTATTGATCAGGATCGCCGTTGGCTTCATCGTCGCCAAGACGGCTGCGTCGATGAGGTGCCTGGTGGTGGGAGCCAACGGCACGTGCACAGAGAGAAAGTCGCTGCGTTCGACGAGGTCGGTCCAGCTGACCTGGCGCACCGGGTACGGAAGTGCGGCGAGTTCAGCGTCGTCGACGCGTCGGCCCGCAGGCGGGTGGGAGCAGAGGGTAATCGACATACCAAAGGCTGCGGCCCGATGAGCTGTGGCGCGGGCGATTCGTCCAAATCCGGCGAGACCAAGCGTTGCGCCCGAAACATCCCGGCCGAGAAGCAGATCTGGCTTCCAGCCGGTGAACTGTCCGGAACGGGTGAACCGGTCCGCTTCGATGGCACGCCGTGCGGTCGCAAGGATCAGCAGCATCGCCAGATCGGCGGTGGCGTCGGTCAGCACACCGGGTGTATTGCCGACGACGATTGCGTGACTCGTTGCGGCTGGGACGTCGATGTTGTCGTAGCCGACCGCGTAGTTCGAGATTCCGGCCACCTTCGCCTGGGCGAGCAGGTCGGCGTCGAACCGGTCGCTGAGTTGGGCGACCACCACATCGAACTCTCCCGAGCTGCAGGCGGCGCGAAGTTCCTCGGGCGTTGGTGGGCTGCCGGGTATGTGCACCCGGCCTGCGGCGCGCAGTGCGCTCAGCCCGGGTTCGGGTATCGGGTAGGTGACAAGGAAGGCGGAATCACCCGTCACAACGGGTCCGATCCCCGCTGCCGCCGATGACCCATTCGAACCGTTGATTTGGACCGTGCGCCCGTGGCGGATCGGGATCGGTTCGGCTCACCCAGTTCCGCGAGGAGCTTGTCGGTGATCTGCACCATCGATGCCAGCGTAAACGGCGTGAACCAGTCCGGTCGAAGCGCGCTGCGATCAGGGGTTTGTCGATTGGATCGAAACGACGAGCAGGCGTAAATCAGCACGGAGATGAAGTGCCGTACTCCTCGACGACGCGGGCGCGGAGACTCTTCAGCTCGCGTGCAAAGTCATACCCCTCGGGCAGTGTGACCCATCGGTACGCAATGCCGAACACCGCGGTGCTGATGTCGCCGACCGCGCGGCGGACGTTGATGTCGGCCCGGACCGAACCGTCCCGGACGCCCTTCCTCAGACCCCTTCCCACCTTCTTCTCGCCGGCTTCTAGTTGACTCCGCACGCGCCGTCGCAGCGGCGACGTCGTCTTCACGGCTTCGAAGGCCGCGACGAACATCGCCTTCAGGAACTCAGGGTCGTCGGCATACAGATCGGCGATGCGGTCGAAATGCGCGAGCGCCTGCGCGAGGCCGCTGGCCCTGGGGTCCAGGTCAGGGCTCAACCGGGACATGTACTCCGTCATGAAGAAGGTGTCGAGTACGGCATCTTTGCTGCCGAATCGCGCGTGCACCATCGCCCGGCTGTAGCCGGCACGCCGGCCGATTTCCGCGGCGGTCGTTGCCTCCCAGCCCTTTTCCACGATCAGCTCAGCTGCGGCCTGCGCGAGGCGGCGGCTGGAGATCTCGACGCGCTCCGGCTGCGTCAGTCCTCGCGCGGGAGAAGGCACCCTTGCATATTAGACGCTCGACAACTAACTTAGTTGCGCAGTGTCAAATTTCTCGCAGAAGCAACGGTGACCTCAGCCGCGGCGGAGGTCCCGTCGACGATCGACGGCCTGACTCCGCAGTGGCTGACCGGCGCGCTCGGCGTGCCGATCACCGACGTCCATGGCCAGCGAATCGCACAGGACAGTGGTTTCTCGTCGCTGCTGTACCGACTCCACCTGACGGGCGATGGCGCCCCGGCGACTCTGATTGCCAAGCTGCCCGCCCAATCCGACGCCCGCGGAGCGATGGAGCTGTTGGGCGGTTACCGGCGGGAGCTGGCTTTCTACCAACGGGTCGCCGGTCACGCACCGATGGAGACGCCCCGTGTCTACACCGCGCGGATGGTGGACGGCACAGCCGATTTCGTCCTGCTGCTGGAGGATCTGCAGCACTGGGACAATGCGGATCACCTGGCCGGCCTGTCAATGGAGCGCGCCCTGGTCTGCATCGATGCGCTGGCAGGGTTGCACGCCTGGTCGATCGATTCCGTGAATACCGCCGCGCTCGAGGCATTCCCGAGCATCGACACCCCGATCGCCCGTGATCTGCTGGTGCCCGCGTTCGGGCCCGGATGGCAGATCTATCGCGACAAGTCATCGGCGTCGGTTCCGGCCGCCGTCGCCGCTTTCGCCGAGCGGTTCACCGAGGGTGCGGCGGAGGCGCTGTCTGCACTGACCGAACGCTCGATGCTCCTGCACGGTGACATCAGGGCCGACAACCTGTTCTTCGACGGCGATCGGCTCAAAGTGGTCGACTTCCAGTTCGCGTCCTGCGGCGCAGGTGCCGCCGATGTCGCCTACCTGGTGAGTCAGGGGTTACCGACAGAGGTGCGTCGCGGCCACGACGAGGTGCTCGTCCGTGCTTATCTCGAACGCTTGGCCGCATACGGCGTCACCGATTACTCCTTTGACGAGGCTTGGCGGCACTACCGATTCGCCGTCGCCTACCTGATGGTTCTGCCCGTCATCACGTTGAACGGTTGGGATGCGATGCCGGAGCGATCACGAGCGCTCTGCTTGACACTCACCGATCGGGCCGTGGCGACTATCGACGAGATCGACGCACTGGAGGTGTTCGCGTGACCCGCTCCGCTCGTGAAGTGGTGGAACTGTACAACTTCGTCGTCTGGAACGAGCGCGACTTCGCACTCGCAGACGAGTTGATGGGTGAGTCGGTCATTCGCCACGACGTCGGCGAATCGCACGCGCTCACCCATGAGCAGGCGGTCAACCGCATCGTCGACACCTGGGCGATGTTCGACGAACTTCGATTCGATCTGAACCTGGTTGTCGCCGGCGACGACGGCGAACATGTCACCATCGTCTACGAGTCACCGATGAAGCTCAAAGACGGCACCGAAATGACGATCAGCAGCATGGAGGTGTTCCGGGTCGTCGCAGGCAGGATCACCGAGGTGTGGAACTGCGGTTACAAGCAAGGGGTCTGGCAATGACTGAATTCCCGGCTCAGCCGGTGGCAACACAACGCGTGCTCGACGAGTTGGGCTACTACCTGCTGGCAGGCGCGGGCGGAGAAGGACCGGCGACGCTGATGGACGAGGCGCGCCGCGGCGAGGAGATGGGCTTCGGTACGGCCTTCATCTCCGAGCGCTGGAACGTCAAGGAGGCGTCATCGCTCGTCGGCGCGGCATGCGCGGTCACCAATCGGATGCATATCGCCACCGCCGCAACCAATCACAACACTCGACACCCGCTGATCACCGGCTCATGGGCGACTACCATGCATCGCCTTTCCGGTGGCCGGTTCACGCTGGGCATCGGCCGCGGCGTAGCGGCCATGTACGCCGCGTTCGGCGTGCCGTCGGTGACGACCGCCCAGATGGAGGACTTCGCCCAAGTCATGCGCAGGCTCTGGCACGGCGAGGTGATCTTCAACCACGATGGGCCCATCGGTAAGTACCAGGTGCTGTTCCTCGACCCGGACTTCAAGGAGGACATCCGACTGGCGCTGGTGGCCTTCGGCCCGAACACACTCGCCCTGGGGGGCCGCGCCTTCGACGACGTCATCCTGCACACCTACTTCGCACCCGAGACCCTGCAACGATGCGTCAAAACCGTGAAGCACGCCGCCGAGAAGGCCGGGCGTGACCCTGACAGCGTCCGGGTGTGGTCCTGCTTCGCTACCGTCGGCGACCATCTTCCCGAAGAGCTGCGGTTGAAGAAGACGGTCGCCCGGCTGGCCACCTACCTGCAGGGCTATGGCGACCTGATGGTCACCACCAATAACTGGGATCCCGCAGTGCTGCAACGATTCCGGGAAGACTCCATTGTCACCTCGATACCCGGCGGCATCGACCACAAAGCCACCGCCGAGCAGATCGAGCACATCGCGACGCTGATCCCGGACGAGTGGCTGGAGCCGTCGGCGACCGGGTCGGCGCAGGAGTGCGTCGACCGCATCCGCAAGGAATTCGACTACGGCGCCGACGCGGTGATCATGCACGGCGCAACCCCCGACGAGCTCGAGCCCATCGTCGACGCTTACCGGTCTGCTACGGCGTGATGACGGTGCGGCTCACCGGTTCTGCGGCGGCCTGCCTGCTGTAGATACCGCGCTGCAGCGCCGACAGCAGTGCGTCGCGGGTCTCCTCCGGGTGGATGAGGTCGTCGAACCCGAGGTGGCCCGCCGACCGGAAGGACGCCTCCACCTCCGCCTTCCGCAGTTTGGCTCCAACATCTTCGGCGGCGTTCGACGCCCGGCTCAGCGCGGCCGCGCTCATCGCTCCCATCGTGGCGCCGGGATAGGCGAATGTTGCGCTCTGGTTGTCGAAACCCAACAGCGACATCACCATTGAGCCGAACCCGTAGGCCTTGCGCAGCGTCACGTGCAGCTTGATCGTCGTCGCGGCCGTCTGCGCGGCGAACATCCGCGCACCGCTGCGCAGCACGCCGCTCGTCTCGGACCGGCTGCCGGGCAGCATCCCCGGGTTGTCTGCGAGGAACACGATCGGCAGATGAAACGAATCGGCCACCGTGATGAAATGCGCTGCCTTGTCGGCGGCGTCGGCATCGATCGAACCGGCGATGACGTTCGGCTGGTTCGCGACGACCGCGACCGGATGGCCGCCGAGGTGGGCCAGCGCGCAGATCATCGCGGGGCCGAACTTCGGCTGCACTTCGAACCAGTCCGGCCTGTCGAAGACCACGTCGAGCACCGCGCGTATGTCGTACACGCGGCGGTTGCCGCGGGGCACGATGTCGAGCAGTTCGGGCGTGGGTCGCGGCTCGGTGGTCTCGTCGGCGGCCGACGATGACGGGTACGACCATGCACTCGACGGGAAGTAGGACAGGTAGCGGCGGATGTCGTCGAGCACCGCCGCGTCGTCCTCGGCGAGGTTGTGAATCACCCCACTGGCCAGCGCCACGCCGGGCCCACCCAGGTCCTCCTTCGAAATCTCCTCACCCGTCGACTCTTTCACGACAGGCGGCCCTGCCGTGAAGATCGCTCCCTGGCGGCTCATGATGGTGAAGTCGCACACCGGAGCCACCAGGGCGCCGTGCCCTGCCGACGGTCCGAGCAGCCCCGCCACTGTCGGCACCTTGCCGGAGCACCGCGCCTGCGCGAGCAGATCGGTGGGCGTGCGGCCGTAATGCTCACCGCTGGGCCGGAAACCGGCGCCCTCGAGGAGCATCACGAGTGGAATCCTGTCGCGCAACGCCAACTCGGCGAGCCGGTAGCGCTTGGCGTTGCCGCCCGGGCCGATGCTGCCCGCCAGGGTCGTGAAGTCCTCCGCGCCGACCATCACCGGCGAGCCGTTGACGAACCCCGAGCCGGCCACGATCCCGTCGGCCGCGATATCGCCGCCGACGAGCGTGCCGAACTCGCGGAACGTGCCCTTGTCGAGCAGGTGCTCCAGGCGAGCGCGGGCGTCGAGCTTGCCCTTGCCGTGGTGTTTGGCCAGCCGCTCCGTGCCGCCCATCGACCGCGAGCGCTGACGCCGAAGATCGAGATCCTCGAGCGTTTCCTTCCAGCCCTGCTCGTTCGTCATGCGCATTTCCCGTCGTCAATAGGCGATCGTCGCACCGACGTCATCACGTTGACCATACTGAATTGCTTACTGTAGCGTCCACGTGTATGGGTGACCGCGGCGGTCTCAAGGTTGACGGGGCGGTCGCCAGTCAGCTTGCGAACGTCGCCGAGTCGGCGACCAGGCTGGAGCGACGCGGATACGACTGCTGCTGGACAGCCGAGATCAGCCACGACCCATTCTTGCCTCTGGTGTTGGCCGCCGAGCACACCACGAGCATCGAACTGGGGACCAGCATCGCGGTGGCGTTCGCGCGCAATCCGATGACCGTGGCCAACGTCGGCTGGGACCTGCAGGACTATTCGGATGGCCGTTTCATATTGGGTCTCGGCTCACAGATCAAACCGCACATCGAGAAGCGGTTCAGCATGCCGTGGAGCCAACCCGTGCACCGTATGCGCGAATTCGTGCTGGCGCTGCGCGAGATCTGGACGTGTTGGCAGACAGGCACGAAGCTTGCATTCGAAGGCGACTTCTACACCCACAAGCTGATGACACCGATGTTCACCCCCGAGCCCCAGGCACACGGGTCCCCGAAGGTGTTCGTCGCCGCGGTCGGCGAAGCGATGACCGAGATGTGCGGAGAAGTCGCCGACGGCCTGCTCGCTCACGCGTTCACCACGAAGCGCTACTTCGAGGAAGTGACGACGCCCGCATTGCTACGCGGTATGGAACGCTCAGGCCGAAAGCGCAGTGAATTCCAGCTGTCCTGCCCGCTGTTCGTGGTGACGGGCAACGACGACGGCGAGCTGGCCGACAATGCCGTCGGCACACGCAAGCAGATCGCCTTCTACGCATCGACGCCCGCCTATCGCAAGGTTCTCGAACTGCATGGCTGGGGAGACCTGCAGACCGAACTCCGTCGGTTGTCGCTGGCCGGCGAATGGGATGAGATGGGTTCGTTGATCGATGACGAGATCCTCAACGAGTTCGCAGTGGTCGCCCCGTTGGGAGACGTCGCACGGAAAGTTCGCGAGCGCTGCGACGGCGTCATCGACCGCGTCCTGGTGGGCTTTCCTTCGTCGGTCGACGAGGCCACTGTCGTCGCCGTGCTGCAAGAGATGAGGAGCTGCGCATGAGTACGCCGATCATGGATGAGGCGGCCAAGGTGTTCGCCACCCCGAAGGCATACACCGACGAGGCGAAATTCCATGCGGCGCTTGCCCATTTACGCGCCAATGCGCCGGTCTCCTGGGTTGAGGTGCCCGATTACCGGCCGTTCTGGGCGATCACGAAGCACGCCGACATCATGGAGATCGAGCGCGCCAACACTCTCTTCACCAACTCTCCCCGCCCGGTACTGGTGACGGCGGAGGGCGACGATATTCAGGCAGGCATCGGGGTCAGCACGCTGATCCACATGGACGATCCGCAACACCGTGATGTGCGGGCCATCGGGGCCAACTGGTTCCGCCCGAAAGCGATGCGGGCGATGAAGGTTCGCATCGACGAACTCGCCAAGATCTACGTCGACAAGATGCTGGAGAGGGGTCCGGAGTGCGACTTCGTCCAAGAAGTGGCCGTGAATTACCCGCTTTACGTGATCCTGTCGCTGCTGGGTATGCCGGAGTCCGACTTTCCGATGATGCTCAAGCTCACCCAGGAGCTGTTCGGCAGCGACGACGACGAGTTCAAGCGCGGCGCGTCGGCGGAGGACCAGATGCCCGCGCTACTGGAGATGTTTCAGTACTTCACTGCGCTGACCGCGTCTCGGCGCGAGAAGCCCACGGAGGATTTGGCATCGGCGATCGCGAACGCCGTGATCGGCGGTGAGCCACTGTCGGATATCGATGTCGTTTCCTACTACCTGATCATCGCCGCCGCGGGACACGACACCACGAGTGCGACGATCTCCGGCGGCTTGCTGGCGTTGATCGAGAATCCGGATCAACGGGACATGTTGCGACGCGATCTGGGACTGATGGGGCTGGCCACCGAGGAAATGATCCGGTGGGTCACTCCGGTAAAAGCATTCATGCGCACCGCCGTCGAGGACACCGCGGTGCGCGGCGTGCCGATCGCCGCGGGCGAGTCGGTCTTGTTGTCCTACCCGTCGGCGAACCGCGATGAGGACGTCTTCGACGACCCGTTCCGCTTCGACGTCGCGCGAGACCCCAACAAGCACATCGCCTTCGGCTACGGTGTGCACTTCTGCCTCGGTGCGGCACTGGCTCGGATGGAGGTCAGCAGCTTCTTCACCGAGCTGCTGCCACGACTCGACTCCGTCGAACTGGCCGGGAACCCGCAGCACGTGGCGACCACGTTCGTCGGCGGGCTCAAGCATCTGCCGATCCGCTACGCGCTCAAGTGAAATGTTCGACGGCCGCCCCGGTCTGTCCGAGGCGGCCGTCTCGCCGGATTGCTTGTCAGATCGGCAGCGGAATCCAAATCCCGAAGAACCAGAAACCCCACTGGTTGTAGCCCTGATCCCAGACCGGTTGCTCGTTGTAGCCGAAGTAGTTGATCGCCGGTGGCGGCGGCCCCCACGCCGGAGGCAACGGCCCGTCCCATATCGGCGGCGGCGGTGCGCCCCAGCCCCACGGCGGCAGTCCGTCACCCCAGGGGGCGCCGTGGAATCGTCCGCGCCAGTCGTTGTCCTGGGGATTCCACGGTGGCCGCCAATCGTGATTGTCCGGGCCGCGGAAGTCGCCGGGTGGGCCGCCGGGCCCGCCAGGTCCGCGGAAGTCGGGTTGACCGCCGCGTCCGCCGGGTCCGCGGAAGTCGCCCGGTGGACCACCGGGACCGCCGGGTCCGCGGAAGTCGGGTGGATCGCCAGGACCACCGGGTCCACCGGGTCCGCGGAAGTCGGGTTGACCGCCGGGACCGCCTTGATCGCCGGGACCACCTGGTCCACGTTCCTGGGGAGGGCCGCCGGGACTACCCTGATCGCCGGGTCCGCGTTCCTGCGGAGGCCCGCCCGGACCACCAGGACCGCCCGGATCACATTGCACTCCTGGCGGGCACTGCGGTGCAGCGGTGGCAGTGCCTGACCCCAGGCCAATGCCCACTGCGCCGAGAGCGCAGCCGATCGCCGCCCCCGCGACGAGTTGATTGAGTTTCATAACCAGGCCTTTCCTCCTCGTTAGATCCCCAACCCACAGGCGAGGTTAGGAACGCACGGTAAGAGCGAGCTATGTCCCGGTTATCAATGCGCTGTAAGGCCGAGGGAGGTGGTCGCTGTTACCAGCGATTGACAAGGCGAACAGCAAGATTCGAAGGCAAAATCAGCCTGTAACGACGATCACAGTCGCGCCGTCGACGCGACGAATAATGTGTGAGGCGTCAGCAGCAGCGCGTATTGGGATTCTTCTCCGTCGCCTCGTGGCGCATCCGCCAGTAATCACGTTCGGACATGATCGGCTCGCCGGGATGCATGCGCCCGCGATGCTCGATGTAGCGACGGTAGTGGTTGTCGCCCATCAATGTGCCCCAGTACCAACCGATCTGGCGTGCGACTTCGGTAGCGCGTCCCATTGCTTTTGCACCTCCCGTTCCGCATGAGTCGGAATCAGTCCGGACGGGGCGAACAATCGTGATGGCACCGGCTCGTCCTCGGTCAACGGCGCCCCGGCCCCGCGGATGGCTCTGAGCGCGACGATCACCCCGGCGACGAAAACGATGACGACGAGGGCTGCGAACACGATCGACAACGTACCCTGGATGAAGGTGTTACGGATGACCGCGTCTAGTTGGCCGGGATCCTTGGCGGCCTGGAACGACGTCTTGCCTGCTTCCTTCGCGGCGACGTACTGGTAGTGCTGAGTCCAATAACCCACTTTCGGATCACCGGAGAAAATTTTCTGCCATGACGCCGTCATCGTCACCGTGAGATCCCACAACAGCGGAATAGCCGGAATCCAAGCCCATTTCAGCAGTCCGCGCTTGATCACCACAACCGACACGACCGTCAGCGCGATGGCTGCCAGCAGTTGGTTGGCGATGCCGAACAGCGGGAACAGCGTGTTGATGCCACCGAGAGGGTCGGTGACTCCCATCAGCAAGATGCTGCCCCAGGCTGCGACCACGATGACGCTGCAGATCCAGGCTCCGACACGCCAACTCGGATCCTTCAACTTGCGCAGCGGCCCTCCGAGGTTGCTGAGCCCGTCCGACAGCATGAAGCGCGCCACGCGGGTGCCGGCGTCGACCGTCGTCAGGATGAACAAGGCCTCGAACATGATCGCGAAGTGATACCAGAAGGCTTTGAGGCTCTCGCCGCCGAAGACCCGATGCAGCACCTCAGATATGCCGATCGCCAGTGTCGGAGCGCCGCCGGTTCGGGACACGATGGAATCTTCGCCGACATCCTCTGCGGCCTTGGTGATTTGCTCTGGCGTGATCGGTGCACCGGACAGACCCAGCCCGTTTACGTACTGCGCTGCGGTCTGTGCTGTGCCGCCGGTCTGGGCGGTGGGCGCGTTGAGCGTGAAGTACAGATGCTGGTTGAGGATCGCCGCGGTGATCAACGCCATGATGCCCACGAAAGACTCGGTGAGCATGCCGCCGTAGCCGATCAACCGCATCTGGCTTTCCTTCTCGAGCAGCTTGGGCGTCGTACCCGAGGAGATCAACGCGTGGAAGCCCGACAGCGCGCCGCAGGCGATGGTGATGAACAGGAATGGGAACAACGAGCCCGCGAAGACCGGGCCCGTGCCCTTGCCGGCGAATTGGGAGATGGCGGGCGCCTCCATGATCGGGCGGGCCAGCAGGATGCCGAGCGCCAGCAGCGCGATGGTACCGACCTTCATGAACGTCGACAGGTAGTCACGCGGAGCCAGCAGTAACCACACCGGCAATACCGACGCGGCGAAGCCGTAGATGATGATGCACCAAGACAAAGAAACCTTCGACAATGTGAACCAGTCAGTGCCCCAGGAGGTTTCGGCTACCCAGCCGCCTGTGATCACTGCAAGCAAGAGCAGGCCGACGCCGATCAGCGACACCTCGGACACTCGGCCGGGCCGCAGGAATCTCAGGTACAGGCCCATGAAGATGGCGATGGGGATGGTCATCGCGATCGAGAAGACGCCCCACGGGCTCTCGGCCAGCGCGCCGACCACCACCAGGGCCAGCACCGCGAGCAGGATCACCATGATGACGAGCACGCCGACGATGGCGGCCACGCCGCCGATTGCGCCCAGTTCGTCCCGGGCCATCTGTCCGAGAGAGCGTCCCCGCCGCCGGGTGGAGATCGACAAGACGAGATAGTCCTGAACACAACCGGCGAACACGGCGCCGATGATGATCCAGATGGTGCCCGGCAGATAACCCATCTGCATGGCCAGCACCGGGCCGACCAGCGGGCCCGCACCGGCGATCGCCGCGAAATGGTGGCCGAACAGAACCCGCCTGTCGGTCGGCATGTAGTCCGTGGCGTTCTCGAAAAGTTCTGCGGGCGTGGCGTTGTCGTCGCGCGGGCGGACGATCTTCATCTCGATCAGGCGGGCGTAGAACCGGAAACCGATGATGTAGGTGCAGATGGCCGCGATGACGAACCAGACCGCGTTGACCGTCTCACCGCGGAAGAAGGCGATGACCGCCCAGGCGATCGCGCCCAGCAGCGCGATGATCCCGAAGATGATTTTGTGCCGGGTAGTGATCGGCGATCGATCGATGATGGCGACCGGCGGCAGATCCTTGTCGGTGCGGAGATAGGTGACGTTGCCGTCGTGTTCCTCGAAGCGATCCGTCGATGCGGCGGTGGGTAAAGCCACAGCGTCCTCCCTCGATGACGGTGGAGTTCTCGTGCCTGTGCTGATCCTGTCAAAGGCGATGCCGGGGCTGAAGGGGATTGCCGAAGATGCCCGAATTGTCGTTATTCGCGCTCGTGAAACGCCCGTACGGTGTCGATGGTGTCGGCCTCGGCTGGGCCCTTGTCGTCCCGGTAGCGCAGCACGCGGGCGAACCGCAGCGCCATGCCACCCGGATAGCGCGACGACGTCTGCACTCCGTCGAACGCGATCTCGACGACCTGCTCGGGACGTAGCTTCACCACCCAGCCGTCCGTGGGGCCATCCGCCAGCTCGGTGAACCGCTGTGTCTGCCAGTCGAGCATGGCGTCGGTCATCCCCTTGAATGTCTTGCCCAGCATGACGAAATCTCCGGTCGCCGGATCACGCGCACCGAGATGGATGTTCGACAGCTTGCCCGTGCGTCGGCCCGATCCCCATTCGACGCCCAGCACCACGAGGTCGAGGGTGTGCACCGGCTTCACCTTCAGCCAGCCCGCGCCGCGGCGGCCCGCTTCGTATGGCGCCCTCGGCGATTTCGCCATCACCCCCTCATGGCCTGCGGCCAGGGTCGCCTCGAGGAACCGTTGCGCCGCCTCCGCGTCGGAGGTGAGCAATCGGTCGACCCGCTGATCGCCGGGCACGATCGCGTCGAGTGTCGATAACCGTTGGCTGGTGGGTTCGTCGAGCAGGTCGACGCCGTCGAGATGCAGGACATCGAAGAAGAACACCGACAGCGGCTGCTCGGCGCGCGACGCCGCTCGCCCGAACCGTGATGCGGTGACCTGAAACCGGTGCGGCCGTCCGTCGTCGCGCAACGCGATCGCTTCGCCGTCGGCGATCAAGTCTCTTACTGGCAGCGCCAGAGCCGCCTCGACGACCTCGGGCAGTCGAGCGGTGACGTCGTCGAGACTGCGGGTGTAGATGGAGACGTCGTCACCGGCGCGGTGAATCTGGACGCGGGCGCCGTCGAGCTTGGCCTCGAAAACGGCTTCGCCGCCAAGCCGTTCGAGGGCTTCGGTGATTCCGGTCGCGGTCTGTGCCAACATCGGCCCAACCGGCTGCCCGACCCGCAAGGTGAACTCGGACAGCGCGTTTTCTCCGCCGGACAGAGCCGCGGCCGCGACGGAAGGCAGGTCGCCGGCGAGCATCGCCGCTCTCCGAACGGTCGCGGCGGGTAGGCCGGTTGCCTTGGCGACGGCATCGGCCATCACCCCGGCGAGAGCGCCCTGCCGCAGTTCGCCGCCGAGGAGACGGCGCAGGAAGGTCTGTTCGGGCTCGGTTGCCGCGCCGAACAGATCAGCGACGAGCCCCGCCCTGCGGGCCTGTGAACCCTTGCCCGCGACCGCGCCGATCTCGGTGAAGGCGGCGTCGACGACCGCCACCGTCAGCGTCGGCTCCTGCGCGGGCGGCGGCAGTGAACGCAGCGCCGCCCATCCGACGCCGATCTGACGCTGCGGCAGCTCGCCGGAAAGCCAGGACACGACGACCGCGACGAGCCTCGCGTCACCGTGCTCCCCGGCCCTGGCGAGCAGATCGGCGATGCGGGCGATCTTGGCCAGCCGCGCCGAGGACGCGCCGACCTCGGCCGACGTGGTGGCGACATCGATCAGCAGCACACCCTCACCCTGGCACGCCCGTCAGACATCCTCAGGAGGTCGGTCAGCCTTTGCGATCGTAGTCACGGCAGGCTTGCCTAAGTTCCGGGAGTGAATCCGAAGCGTTTGCCGACTTG
This sequence comes from uncultured Actinomycetota bacterium, assembly GCA_963804905.1. Taxonomy (GTDB): domain Bacteria; phylum Actinomycetota; class Actinomycetes; order Mycobacteriales; family Mycobacteriaceae; genus Mycobacterium. Next base: position 103,222 of record CAWDSB010000019.1, read on the forward strand.
AACACCTCTCCGCTTCTGCCGCAATAGTTTCCCGCCGACTTCGGGACCTATGGCCCTCCCGCGACGTTTGTAGACGGCAGACAGTGTGGCTATGGAGCAGTTGACGATGCTGGATGCGGGGTTCCTTCGCCGAGGACTCCGACCGCCACGTAAGCCTCGCGATGGGTGGACGACACCAATGTCGACATCTCACATCACGGTCATCAGGCTGCTACCTGTTCCGCCTCTCGCCATGCAACTGCGCACCGGCATCGCGATCATGAGCTACGCCGACCACCTGGTGTTCGACATCATCGGCGATTACGACGCCGCACCCGGTGTAGACGAACTCGCGAATGGCATCGAGCGGGCAGTCGTACGCTTGACTTCCATCAGCGCGGGCCACTGGCCCTCCACCCCCGTGGGGACTCTCGCCCTGGTGCAAGGAGGCTGACCACGATGTCGAAGCGGCAAGCGCTCGAGGTCCTCAACCGCAGGCAGTGTCTGGATCTATTACAAACGGTGCGGGTGGGTCGCCTGGTTTTCACCGAGGACGCTCTGCCTGCGGTGCAGCCGGTGAACTTCGGCATGTGGCGCGACGACGTGGTGATCCGGGTTGCCGGCGGGGCCAAGCTGGCCGCCGCGGCCCACAACCTCGTCGTGGCGTTCGAGGCTGATGAGTTAGATCCAGACCTGCGCACAGGGTGGAGTGTCACCGTCGTCGGGCACGCGCAGCAGATCACGGATGTGGACGAGTTGGTAGAAGTCGCAGGAACGTTCGTGCAACCGTGGGTTGACGGCCGGCGGGATCATTTCGTGCGGATCCGGTCCGAGAAGATGACCGGGCGCCGCTTCCGTGAACCCGGCCTACCTGAGTACCGGGGTGCGGCCGGAAGTACGACCACGGTGACGTCCTGAGGGGCTTTGCGACGGTTAGGATCTTCTTGGTCGACGATCATGAAGTCGTCCGTCGTGGACTTGTCGACCTGCTCGGATCGGTCCCACGGTGACTACTTCACGGCGAACGAGACGGAGTGCCAGCCCGTTGCGCCGTCTGGGACCGGATCGGCCCACTGCTCGGTCTGCACGGCTCCGGTGTTGTCGGTGGCTCGCACCGTGATCGTGTGCGAACCGGAAGCATCGGCCTGCCACGGGAAGCTCCACAACCGCCAGCTGTCGTTGGAGTAGCCCGCACCCAGCTGCGCCTGCTGCCACGCGCCTTGCTTATCGGCGCTGTCGATGCGCACCTCGACGGCTTTGACGCCGCGATTCTGCGCCCACGCCACGCCGCCGAAGGTCACCGGCCCGCGGGCGACCTCCTCGCCGCTGCGCGGCACGTCGACGCGGGATTCGGTCTTGATCGGCGCGCGCGGTGACCAGCCCAGCCGCGTCCAGTAGGCCTCGGCCTTGTCGAACCGCGTCAGTTCGAGGTCGACGACCCACTTGGTGGCCGACACATAGCCGTACAGGCCCGGGACGACGAGTCGCGCGGGGTAGCCGTGGTTGGTGGGCAGCGGCTCGCCGTTCATTCCGACGGCAAGCAACGCATCCCGGCCGTCGGTGAGCGCGTCGACGGGAGTGCCGATGGTAAATCCGTCGGTCGAGGTGGACAACACCATGTCGGCATCTGAGTGAACACCGGAACCGGCAAGCAGGTCGCGCACCCGGTAGCCCGTCCAGCTCGCATTCGAGATGAGGTCTCCGCCAACGGTATTGGATACACAGGTCAGCGTGACGACCTTTTCGACGACCTCGAACCGCTCCAGATCCTCGAAGCGGTAGGTTATCTCGCGGTCCACCATGCCGTGGATCTTCAGCCGCCAATCGTTGCGACTCAACTGTGGGACGGTCAGCGCGGTGTCGATCCGGTAGAAGTCGTCGTTGCTGGTGATGAACGACGGCAGCGCAACACCTTTGGGCTGCACCGTCGGCGGAATCGGGGGCGCGCCGACGTCCACCTTCGGCAACGCGAACGCGTCGCGGTCGCCGGCCACCGATGTCCTTATGCGGGACAGCACGACACCGCCGACGCCGGCGAGCACGCCTGCGGTGAGAAAGCCGAGCGTCACCAGAGACAGCCGCCGACCGCGATCCGGCACGTCCGGATCTGCGGGCTGGTCGCGCTCGTCGGCAAATCGTTCCGAGGTCAGCAGGCGCAACACCGCGACACCGCACACCGTGCCGATGACCGCGGGCACGATGTCGCCGATCGTCGCGCCCGCGCGTGACAGCACCGCCGCACATCCGGCCACCCCGGCGAGAACGATCGCCGCGCTGCCGATCGGGACCCGGCGGGTCTCCAGTGATCCTGCGACCGCGGCGATGACGGCGATCACCGCCAGCACCAGCACCGACAGCACCAGCTTGTCGGCCGTGCCGAACGTCTGGATCGCCCATTCCTTGACCAGGCCCGGGGTGAGGTCGATGACCGCCGACCCGACAGCGGTGCGGGCGTCGGCCGCGGGGCCGAAAAAGGCCGCCAGCAGTTGGGTGACGCCGAGGGCGACGGCGGCCGCCGCGACGCCGGCCATCGCCCTCGTATCCCGCGCCGCCATGACCGCCAAGCTACTCACCCACCCACCCGTAAGGCTTACCGAAAAGTGACGTCGGATAGGTTGCTTTACGATTCGAGCCGTTTTTGGAAAGGGAAGCCAGATGGAGATCGCGGGGAAGAAGGCCGTTATCGTCGGCGGCGCGTCCGGGTTCGGCAAGGCGACCGCAGAGGCGCTGTCCAAGCGCGGCGCCAGCATCGCGGTGCTTGACCGGCCGCAGTCGAAGGGCAAGGAAGTCGCTGACGCCGTCGGCGGCTCGTTCTACGAAGTCGACGTCACCGATTTCGAGGGCACCGAGAAGGTCCTGCAACAGGCCATCGACGGCCTCGGCGGGCTGCACATCGCCGTGACCACCGCGGGCGGCGGCGCCGCCGAGCGCACCATCAAGAAGGACGGCCCCCACAGCCTGGACACCTTCCGCAAGTGCACCGACCTGAACCTGATCGGCACCTTCAACATCAGCCGGTTGGCGGCCTGGCAGATGAGCAAGAACGATCCTGTCGACGACGAGGCCGAGGAGCGCGGCGTCATCATCAACACCGCATCCATCGCCGCATTCGAGGGCCAGATCGGTCAAGTTGCCTACACCGCGTCGAAAGCCGCGATCGCCGGCATGTGCCTGACGATGGCCCGCGATCTGGGCAGCCTGGGAATCCGGGTTCTGGCGATCGCGCCGAGCCTGTTCGCCACCGGGTTGACCGAGGGAATTCCCGACGAGTTCGCCGCCGCGCTGACGAAGGATGCCGCGTTCCCGAAGCGACTCGGCCGACCCGAGGAGTACGCCAAGCTGGCGCTGGCGATCGTGGAGAACCCGATGCTGAACGGGCAGTGCCTGCGCCTCGACGCCGGCCAGCGTTTCGCCCCCAAGTAGTCACAGATCGGGTCCGACTATTTCCAGGAGACCCACCACGGCCCGACGATCGCGGCGTACCGCAACATCGAGGGCGATACGGAGCGGCTCGCCACGCTGGACGACGACATCGGCCGGATCGGCGACGGTTTCTTGGAGGGCGGGCCCAGTATGGAGTGGGAGTATCTGCTGTTTACCGCGCGCAAGGACTGACACGATGTCACCCATGCCCGAGGACGCGCAGCAGCTGCCGACACTGAGCGACGCCGACCAGGCTGCGGTGCAGCGCTGGGTGCGGCAACAGGGACTGGGCTCGGACGTCACCGATGTCGAGCCGTTGACAGGCGGTACCCAGAACATCGTCGTGCGGCTGCACGTCGACGGCCGTCCCATGGTGCTGAGGCGCCCGCCCCTTCACCCGCGGCCAACCAGTGACAAGACGATGCTGCGGGAGATCGCCGCGCTGCGGACGCTGGCGGGAACGACGGTGCCGCACCCCGGCTTCATCGCCGGTTGCGACGACCTAGACGTGCTCGGGGTGGTGTTCTACCTCATGGAAGAGGTCGACGGCTTCAATCCGGGCAGCGAGATGTCCGAGGCGTATGTGCGCGACGCGGGCATGCGGCACCAGGTCGGCCTGTCCTACGCCGCGAGCCTCGCGCAGCTGGGCAACGTCGCATGGCAGGGCAAGCCGCTCGCTGAGCTCAAACGGCCGGGATCCTTTCTGGAGCGCCAGGTTCCGCAGTTCCTCCGGCTGCTCGAAAGCTACCGGCACGACAGGTATGAGCCGGAGTCGCTGGCGGTGGCCGATCTCGCGGACTGGCTGCAGTCCAACCGCCCGTCGGACGGCGAGCCGGGAATACTGCACGGCGATCCGCATCTGAGCAACGTCCTGCTGCGCCGGGACAGGCCCGAGCTGGCTGCGTTCGTCGACTGGGAGATGTGTACCGTCGGCGATCCGCTGCTCGATCTCGGCTGGATGCTGATCTGTTGGCCGCTGGACACCAATGCGATCACCGCAGGCGGGGCGCTGGCCGCTCTCGGCGGATTGGCAAGCCGCGGTGAACTATTGGACGCGTACTGGGCCGCAGGCGGGCGCAAGACGATCGAGGCTGGATTGGTATGTCGCGATGGCGTGCTTCAAGCTCGGCATCGTCATCGAGGGCACATGGTCGCGCTACCTGATCGGGCAGGCGAGCAGGGAAGCAGGCGAGGCCCTGCATGCGAACGCTCAGAACCTGATCGACATGGGGACTCGGGTCGCCAAGGGCGACAGCCCGTTTCGGCTCGGCTAGCCATATGCGTCGATCCCGAGTTTGACGGCCAGCGCCAGGCCCGCGACACCGATCAGCACCCGCAGCGGCCCGGCCGGGGCACGGCGCACCACTACGGGACCCAACCTCGACCCGACAAGGCACCCGGCACCGAGCGCGACGACGGCCAGCCACTGCACCGGGGCAAAAAACGCAAAAACCAGCGCGGCAACGGTGTTTGCCACGCCGCCGATCAAATTCTTGGAGGCGTTGGCATCGGCGAGCGTCGCATGGCCGAGGTGCAGCAGAAGGGCGATCAACAGCACACCGGCCGCGGCTCCGAAATAGCCGCTGTAGATACAGATCAGGAAGATCGCGGCGGACTCGAGCACGACCATGGCGACGTGACGTCGGTGACTGGCGACCCTGGCTTCCCGGTTGCCTCCCCGCGGAAGCGCGATCGCGACCGACGCGGCCCCCAACAGAATCGGCACGATCTTCTCGAAGCCACCCGCAGGCGTGGACAGCAGCAGCGCGGCGCCGATGACACCGCCGATCGCGGCGGCCGGGAGTATCCGTTTCAGCCAGGGGCCTTGGCCCTCGAGCTCGGGCCGTGAGCCCATCACCGAGCCGACGGCGTTGAAGACCAGCGCCACGGTATTGGTCACGTTGGCGGTGACCGGCGGAAGTCCCACGACGAGCAGCGCGGGGTAGGTGGCGACCGACGCCAGTCCGGCGATGCTGCCGGTCAGCCCTCCCACGACACCGGCCGCGGTGAGGAACGCGGCGTCCGACCAATTCATCGTCGGCAATGGTGCCTGGCCGTCGCTCCCCGGCGCGCGTCGGGGCGTTGCCGCCGGTTGATCCGCCGGCTGGTGCGTTAGGCGGTCACAACAGCCGGCCGATACCGCGCGCCGCGACCTGCAGGGCGCCGAGTAGCCGCTGGCGGTCGCGCTTCAGTGTGGCGACCACGACGCCGATCGCCGCCACGACCGCGTCATCCGACGCTTGCACCACCGGCACGGCCAACGAACACGCTCCCAGCGACATCTCCTCGCTCGTCGTCGCCAGACCGTCGCGGCGGATGCGGCTCAGCTGTGCTCGCAGCACGTCGGGCCTGGTGATCGTGTACGGGGTGATCCTGGTCGGTCTGGCGAGTGCGCGGTCGACGACATCGGGCGGTGCATGGGCCAGAAGCACTTTGCCGACGCCTGTGCAGTGCATCGGAAGCCGGGTGCCGACCGTGCTGACGATCGGCACCGATGCCCGTCCCTGCATCCGGTGCAGGTAGAGGACCTCATCGCCGTCGCGGACGGCGAGATGCACTGTTGCCATCGTCGCCGCGTACACGTCATGCAGGAACGGCTCGGCCACCTGCCGGAGTCGGCCCTGCACCGGCGCGAGCAGGCCGGCTTCCCACATCAGCCGCCCGATCACGTAGCGGCCGTCTTCTCGTCTTTGCAGCGCGCCGCCGTCGACGAGTTCTGAGACCAACCGGTGCGCGGTGGGCAGCGGGATGCCCGCGCGCCGCGCGATCTCGGAGAGCGCGAGGTTTCGATGCCGCTCGTCGAAGGCGCCGATCACCGCCAACACCCGTGACGCGACGGTGGTTCCCGGTGCCGATGTGTTGCCGGCCATCCGTACCATCCTTCCGCTCAGTGGAAGTCTAGCCTTCAGGGCAAACCCGCACGGCGGTAGCGTTTCGGTCATGACCACGGTGACTCAGCACGACATCAGCGCCGAGATCAAAGCCATCGACGCCGATTACCACCGCGCGGGCCTCGAGGAGACCCAGCCGCGGCTGGATTACTCTCCGTATCGCAGCAGCCTGCTGCGCCATCCCACGAAGGAGCTGCATCACGCGGACCCCGAGGCGGTCGAGCTGTCGGCGCCGTGCTTCGGGGAGCGCGACGTGGACGCGCTCGAGTCGGACCTGACGATTCAGCACAACGGAACGCCGATCGGCGAGCGCATGGTGGTGACCGGCCGTATCGTGGATGGTGACGGCCGTCCCGTGCGACACCAGCTCGTCGAGATCTGGCAGGCCAATGCGGGCGGTCGCTACGTGCACAAACGCGACCAACATCCCGCACCGCTCGACCCGAACTTCACCGGGGTGGGGCGTTGCCTGACCGACGACGACGGCACCTACCGCTTCACCACGATCAAGCCGGGCCCGTATCCGTGGCGCAATCACCACAACGCGTGGCGGCCGGCGCACATCCATTTCTCGCTGTTCGGAACCGATTTCACCCAGCGGATGATCACCCAGATGTATTTCCCCGGCGATCCGCTTTTCGCACTCGATCCGATCTACCAGTCGATCACCGACCAGAAGGCCCGCGATCGGCTCGTCGCCGCGTACGACCACGACCTGACGACCCACGAGTGGGCCACCGGCTACCGATGGGACATCGTGCTGAACGGCAGCCGCGAAACCCCCTTCGAGACAAGGGAGCAGGCTGGATGAGCACGCTGACCGCAACCCCTGGTCAAACGATCGGCCCGTTCTTCGGCTACGCGCTGCCGTTCGACCGGGACAACGAGTTGATGCCGCCGGGCTCGCCCGGCGCTATCCGGCTGCACGGCGTGGTTACCGACGGCGCCGGTGCAGCGGTGCCCGATGCGCTGCTGGAGATCTGGCAGGCCGACGCCGAAGGGGCGGTTCCCTCAGTCACCGGATCGCTGCGTCGCGACGGCTGGACGTTCACCGGCTGGGGCCGCGCCAGCACCGACCGCGAAGGACACTACAGCTTCACCACCGTCAAACCCGGTGCGACACAGACTGGTTCGGCGCCATTCTTCGCGGTGACGGTGTTCGCGCGCGGTCTGCTGAGCCGGCTGTTCACCCGCGCCTACCTTCCGGGTGAGCAGTTGGCCTCCGAGCCGCTGCTCGCGTCGCTGCCGAACGAGCGGCGGGACACCCTGGTCGCGGTGGCCGACGGGCACGGCTTTAGGTTCGATATCCGCTTGCAGGGCGACGGCGAGACCGTGTTTCTGCGCTTCCCGGGGCATCGCCAATGACCGATCTGTTCTGGCCGGGCGACCATCGCGCGGGTGACTTGATGTCCGACGCGACGTTCCTTGCCGCGATGTTGGAGGTCGAAAACTCTTGGCTGAGTGTGCTTGTCGAGGCGCGGGTGGCCCCGGCCGCGGCGGATACCGACCTCACTACGCTCGTGCCTGTCGAGGATGCGGAGGCCGTGGCGGCCGGTGCCGAGGCCGACGGCAGCCCGGTGACCGGATTGGTTGCGCTGCTGCGGGAACGGGCTGGCGACCAGGCCGGTCGGTGGCTACATCGGGGACTGACCAGCCAGGACGTCATCGACACCGCGCTGATGCTGTGCCTGCGCGACGCGCTGGCTCGTATTCACGCCGAGTTGTCCGCGCAAGTGCGCACCCTGGTAAAGCTCGTCGAAACCCACCATCGCCGCCCCACGCTGGCTCGCACCCTGACTCAGCCTGCGCTGCCGACCACCCTCGGCGCGAAGATGGCCAACTGGTTGTCGGGCGTGTTGGACGCCGCCGGCACCCTCACCGCGGTGTCCCACGTTGCCGGTTCAGGTTGGCGGCGCGGCCGGAACCCTGGCCGCCACGACCGAATTGGCCGGCTCACCGGACGCGGCTCTCGGCTTGTCCGAAGCGTTCGCCGCGAGGCTGGGATTCGCGCCGGCTACGCCCTGGCAGACCACCCGCTCGGCGATCACCCGCGCAGGCGATGCGCTAGTTGAGTGCTGCGATTCCTGGGGCCACATCGCTAACGACGTCGCGACCGGTAGCAGGCACGAGATCGGTGAACTGACCGAAGGACAGGGCGGCGGATCGTCGACCATGCCACACAAGAGCAATCCGGTGCTGTCGGTGCTGATCCGCCGGGCCGCAATGACCGCGCCACCGCTGGGCGCCACGCTGCACGCGGCGTCGGCGGCCAGTGTCGACGAGCGCTCCAACGGCGCTTGGCAGGCCGAATGGGCCACGCTTCGCACCCTGGCCCGCCGCACCGTCGTCGCGGCAGCACAAACCAGTGCGCTGCTCACCGGCCTGCAGGTCAACACCGAACGGGCCGCGGCCAATCTGGCCGCCGCCGGTGACGTGTTGGCCGAGCAGCGCACGATGGCCGAATTAGCCGGACGCCCAGCACAATCCAGCTACACGGGGATGGCCGATCATCTGATTGACTCGGTTCTGCAGCGGGCGCGTGACCACCTCAAGGAGGCGAGCGCGTGAGTATTCCCCGAATCGTCGGCACCGACTTCGGCGGACCCGCGGACCGGGGCCTGCTGCTCCTGGGTCCGTCGCTGGGAACGTCGGCGAGCACACTGTGGACAAGCGCGGCCGAACGCCTGGCAGAACACATCCACGTGGTGGGGTGGGATCTGCCAGGACACGGCCGCAGCCCGGCCTCGGCGCCGTTCTCGATTTCCGAGCTGGCCGCCGCGGTGCTGGCCCTGGCCGACGAGATCGCTCCCGGGACGCCGTTTCACTACGCCGGTGATTCCGTCGGCGGTGCGGTCGGGATGCAACTGCTGCTCGACGCGCCCGAGCGAGTGCGCTCGGCGAGCCTGGTGTGCACCGGAGCGGTCATCGGCGACCCCGAGCAATGGCGTCAGCGCGCGGCGATGGCGCGGGCATCAGGCACCGGCGCGATGGTCGAACTCGCACAGCAGCGCTGGTTCGGCGCCGGCTTCGCGGAGTCACCGTCCGGCGTCCGCCGCCGCGTTGTTGGACGCGCTGCGCGACACCGATGACGAGTCCTACGCGCAGGTGTGCGAAGCCCTGGCGGACTTCGACGTCACCGGCCGACTCGCCGAAATCACGACACCGGTGTTGGCGATCGCCGGCGCGCTGGACATTGCGACACCGCCAGAGGGTTTGCAGCACATCGCATCCGGCGTCAAGGACGGCCGTCTGGTGGTGCTTGACGGCATCGGTCACCTGGCCCCCGTCGAGGCGCCTCATCGGTTAGCCGAGTTGATCGCCGGGCACGTGGGGCCCGACGCGTACTTCGCGGGCATGGCCGTGCGGCGCGAGGTGCTCGGCGACGCCCACGTGGACCGCGCTGTCGCCGCCACCACCGAGTTCACCGCGGAGTTTCAGGACCTCATCACGCGCTACGCGTGGGGCACCATCTGGACCCGGCCGGGGCTGGATCGGCGCAGCCGATCGCTGATCACGCTGACCGCGATGGTCGCCCGCGGCCATCACGAGGAGTTGGCGATGCACCTGCGCGCAGCGCGTCGCAACGGCTTGACCAACGACGAGATCAAGGAGCTGTTGTTGCAGACCGCCATCTACTGCGGTGTGCCCGACGCCAATACGGCCTTCCGTATCGCCAGTCAGGTACTCGCCGACTACGACGCGGGGGAGGGCCAGCGATGAGCCGCACCGCAATCTGCGGTTCTGCCGCCGAAGCCGTCGCCGGAATCGACGACGGTGCAACGGTTCTCGTGGGCGGATTCGGCATGGCGGGTATGCCCATCCACCTGATCGAAGCGCTGATCGATCAGGGTGCGACGGACCTGACGATCGTCAGCAACAATGCGGGCAACGGCGACACCGGTCTGGCCGCGCTGCTTGCGGCGGCCCGGGTGCGCAAGGTCATCTGTTCGTTTCCCCGCCAGACGGATTCGTATGTGTTCGACGGGCTCTATCGTGCAGGCAAGGTCGCGCTGGAGGTCGTGCCGCAGGGCAACCTGGCCGAACGCATGCGGGCGGCGGGCGCGGGCATCGGGGCGTTCTTCTGCCCCACCGGCGTCGGCACGCCGCTGGCCGAGGGCAGGGAATTGCGCACCATCGACGGTCGCGACTACGTGCTGGAGTACCCGATTCGCGGCGACGTCGCCCTGATCGGCGCGCACGTGGGCGACCGGGCGGGAAATCTTCTGTATCGCAAGACCGCCCGCAACTTCGGCCCGGTGATGGCCACCGCAGCCGCACTCACGATCGCGGAGGTGTCGCATGTCGTCGACATCGGCGAGATTGATCCGGAAACGGTTGTCACGCCCGGCATTTACGTCGACCGCATCATCGAGGTGAATCGATGACCATCACGGCCCCGCTGAACCAGAAGGAACTCGCCGCCGTCATCGCCGACGACATCCCCGAGGGCTCGTATGTCAATCTGGGTATCGGCCAGCCGACGTTGGTTGCCGACCATCTCAAGCCCGAAGCCGGAGTGGTACTGCACACCGAGAACGGCATGCTCGGCATGGGCGCGGCGGTCTCAGGCACCGATGTCGACGAGGACTTGATCAACGCCGGCAAGATCCCCGTCACCGAACTGCCGGGCGCGTCGTACTTTCACCACGCCGATTCGTTCGCGATGATGCGCGGCGGCCACCTCGACGTGTGCGTGCTCGGCGCTTTCCAGGTGAGCAGGTGCGGGGACTTGGCCAACTGGCACACCGGTGCGTCCGACGCCATTCCCGCCGTTGGCGGCGCGATGGATCTGGCCATCGGCGCCAAGAGCGTCTACGTGATGATGAGCCTGTTCACCAAGGACGGCACCGCCAAGCTCGTCCCTGAGTGCACGTATCCGCTGACCGGCCTGGGCTGCGTGGACCGGGTCTACACGCCTCACGCGATCTTCGACATCGATCCGGCGGCCGGCGTCGTGCGTGTGCGTGAGACGTTCGGCATCACCATCTCCGAGCTGCGGTCGCGGGTGGCCGTTGAATTGGCATGTGCCTGACCGCCTGTTCTGGGCGACAGCCGTGTTCCTCCCGCTATTCGTCCGTGCGCTCGACTAGGGCCCGGTCGACACGATGGTGGGCGGTCAGCAACAGGTGGTCGGCGCGCTCCCGGACAGTGGCGGGCACCTCCAGGTCGGTGGTGAAATCCCCGATGACCTGCGCGACCAGCTTTCGCAGCTTGGTATTGGTTTCCTGGGAACGCCAAACCAGGATGTCGAACGCATGCTCGGCGGAGATCTTGTAGATCGCCATCAGGATGCCCTTGGCCTGCTCGATCTCGCGACCGGTGCGCCGTGAAGTCGGCGATCGCCTCCTCGACGGTGGGATCGTGCCCATCGCTGACATCGATATAGAAGCCCTGCGTGCCGACGACGGTGCCGCCGCCGTCGCGCAGTTGCTCCCCGACGACGAGAACGCTGCGGGTCCGGCCGGCGGTGTCGATGATTCGGTGCCTGCTGCTGAACGGCTGACCCTGGTCCGACATCGCCTCGATCAGCAGCGCGACCTTCGCCGCGTCATCTGGGTGTTTGTGCGACATCACCAACGCGGTTGTCGGTTGCACGCTCGCGGCCCGGTACCCGTGCATCCGTGCGACCGCGTCCGACCACTCCCACCGGTCCTCGGCGCGGAAGTAGCGAAATGAGCCGACCCGGTTGGGGACATGAATTGCACCGTTTCCATTCATCTCAGCGCTCCCGATGCTTGAAGTGCCGTCCACCACTGCCCGCCTGCAGCTAAGTATTGGAAATATCCCACCAGCGGTATTCGTCGTCAGCCCCGAAAGCGAACGAATCTGCACCCGAGTGTCCGAAAAACGAATTTGCGCCCCCTCGACGGACGGGTCTAGCATTCGTGACGTGCCGAGGCGACTCGTAGTAGCAATCCCCAGCGGGGTCTGATTCTGACCGACCCCTCGCTGTGGGTCGTTGCTACGTCGTCGGTCAATTCCTTCCAGCAAGAGAAGACCGGCACATGACATCACCGACCACAATCCGCAACCCGCGCAGCGCCGTCCTCTGGGGCCACCGTCGCGGACCGCTTCACCGCACCGTTGCCCCGCGGCCTGCGCAAGGAGGCCGATGCTTTGATGTTGGCGGACTGGAACATGTTCCACAGCACGTATGCGCGCACGTCGGGCCCGCTGCGGCTGGGGCAGTGGACTTGCACTGACGACGAACGCCCTGCGACGAGGCTGGGTCCGCAGGCCCGAAATTACCAAGCCACGCTGGCGATCGGCGACCGGATCAGCGTCGCGACGGCTGCGGCGTCCGGTCCTGTCGCCGCCTTGACGGAGATGCTCTACGAACACGGCATCGCCGTCGAGATGACCGCGTTCCACCAGCTCCCGGCCGGTGGCGAAACCGCCACCTTCATCCGCGGCAGCGACGGCGCACACGCCGAATGGGCGATGGGCGTGGACGAAGACGCGACGCAATCGGCGCTACGTGCCGTAATTGCGTGCGCGAACCGGCTGCTGACCGCGCCTTAGCGCAAGGGCCGTAACACGATTGGCATGCCGTCCATCGGCACCGGCATGCCGCCGTAGTCGTAGCGCGGCTCGTAACCGGGCCGAGGCAGCTCCAGACGATACCGGCGCAACAGCCTGTGCATGATCGTCTTGATCTCGAGCTGGCCGAACACCATGCCGATGCACTTGTGTGCACCGCCGCCGAACGGGGTGAACCCGTAGCGGTGCTTCTTGTGTTCATTGCGTGGTTCGGCGAAGCGCTCCGGGTCGAACTTGTACGGGTCGGGGTAGATCTCCGCCAGCCGGTGATTCATCCCCGGGTAGCCGATGACATTCGTGCCCTTGGGCAGGTAGTAGCCGAGCAGTTCGGTGTCGCGCACGGTCTGGCGCATTGCCCACTGCACGGGCGATACCAAGCGGATCGACTCGTTCATCACCAGGTCGAGCGTTTCCAGCTTCTCCAGCGCCTCGATGTCGAGCGGTCCGTCGCCGAGCCGGTCGGTCTCGTCACGGCAGCGGTCCTGCCACTCGGGGTTCGCGGCCAGGTAGTACGCCATGGTCGTGGCCGTCGATGCGGACGTGTCGTGTGCGGCCATCATCAGGAAGATCATGTGGTTGACGATGTCCTCATCGGAGAACTTGTTGCCGTCCTCGTCCTCGGACTGGCACAGCACGGTCAGCAGGTCGCTGCCGTCCTTGCCGCGTCGCCCCTTGACGCGCTCCTCGAAGTAGCGGTCGAGATATTCGCGTGCCTTCAGCCCGCGCCACCACGTGAACGGCGGCACGCTGGTGCGGATGATCGCGTTCCCCGCGCGCGTCGTGATAACGAAGGCGCGGTTCACCTTGGTCACCAGCTCCTTGTCGGTGCCCGGCTCATGCCCCATGAACACCATCGAAGCGATGTCGAGCGTGAGTTCCTTCATCGCCGGATGCAGCAGGAAGCGCGGGTCGTTCGACACCCAGTCGTTGGCGATCACCTTCGAGACCACTTTGTCGACGTGCTCGGTGTAGCCGGCCAGCCTGGTCCGGACGAACGCCTCCTGCATGATCCGCCGGTGGTACATGTGTTCGTCGAAGTCCAGCAGCATGAGGCCGCGCTTGAAGAACGGGCCGATGGCCGGCACCCAGCCTTGCTGCGAGAAGTCCTTGTTGCGGTTGGAGTAGAGCACCTGAATGGCATCGGGCCCCAGCGCGACGACCGACGGGAGGATCGGCGAATCGAGCAGCGATACCGGCCCCTTCGTGCGGTACAGGTGCAGCCAGTAGTCGGGTCCGCCCCGGAACATCTCGATCATGTGACCGAGGATCGGCAACCCGTTGTCGCCCATCACGGGCTTGAGGTCGCTGCCCGCAGGCGGTTCGGCCCACGCATGCTGAGGCCAGTTACGGGCGAGCAGCCGCTTCTCGAGCAGACCCATGCCGGGCACGGTGAGCATGGGGGAGGTGGTTATTTGCCGCTTGGCCTTGTCGAGCAGGTAGTCCTTGGTGCTGATCGTCGGCATTGAGTTGCTCCTGAGCAAGAAAAGACTGTGGCGGTTGTCACTTCCATCTTCATCCTGGATGGCAGACTTGACGCATGTCAAGTTTTGACGTGGCGGACAGTAATGCGAAGGTCTACTGCGATGACCGCTGAATCTGCGCCCCAGGAGATCCGTCGCAGCCGTGGAGACCGGCAACGCGATGCGATCGTCGCCGCGGTTCGCGAACTTCTGCAGGAGAAGTCCTTCGCCGACCTCTCGGTCAGCACCATCAGCGAGCGGGCCGGTGTCGCGCGATCCGGCTTCTACTTCTACTTCGACTCGAAATACGCGGTTCTCGCGGTGATCCTCGCCGACGCCAGCGATCTGCTCGACAGCCTCACCCACCACTTCGCCCCGCGGGAGCCGGGGGAGACGCCCGCCGCGTTCGCGAAGCGGATGGTCGGCAGTGCCGCTGCCGTTTATGCGAACGACGACCCTGTGCTGAAGGCCTGCGCGGTGGCCCGCAACACGGACGCGCAGATCCGCGAGATGATGGACGACTTCTACGACGGCATCATCGACAAGCTGATCACTCTGCTCGAGCAGGACTCCGAGGCGCGGCCGATCTCCGACGACCTGCCTGCCCTGGTGCGCACGCTGGCGGCGACGACGACGATGACGCTGACGCAGGACAGCGCGTTCGTCGGCCGCGGCGTCGATCCGAATCGTGCCGTCGATGCCCTCGAGCGGCTGTGGGTGGCTGCGTTGTGGGGTGGCGCAGACCTGCGCAAGGCCATAGGTCAGTAAGGTCAACGCCATGGCGCAGAACGGCTTTGACGGCAAGCGGTGTCTCTTGACCGGGGCTGCCAGCGGCATCGGCCGTGCGACCGCGCTGAAGCTGGCCGCCCAGGGCGCCGAGCTGTACCTGACCGACCGGGACGAGGAAGGATTGGCGACGACGGTCGCCGACGCCTGCGCGCTGGGTGCCGAGGTGCCCGAGCACCGGGCGCTCGACATCTCCGACTACGACGCCGTCACGGCGTTCGCAGCGGACATCCACGCCAATCACCCCGCCATGGATGTCGTGATGAACATCGCCGGCGTCTCGGCGTGGGGCACCGTCGACCATCTCACCCATGACCACTGGAAGTCGATGATCGACATCAATCTGATGGGCCCGATTCACGTCATCGAGGCGTTCGTCCCGCCGATGATCAAGGCGCGCCGCGGCGGCCATTTGGTGAACGTGTCCTCGGCCGCCGGATTGGTTGCATTGCCGTGGCACGCCGCCTACAGCGCGAGCAAGTACGGGTTGCGGGGATTGTCCGAGGTGCTCCGCTTCGACCTGGCCCGCCACCGCATCGGGGTGTCCGTTGTGGTGCCCGGCGCGGTGAAAACCCCACTGGTACAGACGGTTCACATTGCCGGCGTCGATCGCGAGGATCCGGTCGTGCAGATGTGGACCGATCGTTTCGCCGGACACGCGGTCTCACCGGAACACGTCGCCGACCGGATCCTGCGCGGCGTAGCCAAGAACCGGTATCTCATCTACACCTCGCCGGACATCCGCGCGCTGTACATGTTCAAGCGCGCGATGTGGTGGCCCTACAGCGTGGCGATGCGGCGAGCGAACGTGGTGTTCACCCGCGCACTCCGGCCGAGCCGGAGATGACCGCGACCGTGGTCAGTGTTTGATGCCGAGCGCGTCGGTCATCGTGAAGAACAGGTCCGTCTGGTCAGTCAGGCCAACGACATTGACCGCACGCGGGCCGTACGCCGCGATACGCACCTGCGGCGCCGGTGTGTGTCTGATCCTCGACGGTGACGTCCTCCGACGTGCCGTAGCTGACCGTCATGTCGGCGTCGTCTGCCGTCGTCAGTTTCACCGTCAAGCCCGGATACATGATGTCGCGGACGCGCTCGATCGGCAGCTTTTTCTCATCGGCGACGTCGCGCAGATCGTCTTCGGTCTCTGGCTCGACGATCTGGCTGGTGTGGCCGTGATCCGCGGTGGCGATCACGAGCGTGTTGCCGTCCTGCTTGGCGAAGTCGATGGCCTTCTTGACCGTCTGGTCGAACACGACGGTTTCGCCGATCTGGCCGCACACGTCGGCGGCGTGGTCGCGCTTGTCGATCGACGCGCTCTCGACCTGTAGGAAGAAGCCTTTGTCCTTACCTTTCTGGCTGCCCTTGAGCAGATCGATGGTCTTCTGCGTCATGTCGGCCAATTCCGGTACGTCCGAACCGTGTTCGGGGTTGTCGACGCATTTCGCCGCGGGCCGCAGATAACCTTGCCGGACCGCGGGCGGTCCGGCCCAGCTCACCGGCATGTTGCCGTCGGCGAAGAGCCCGAGCAGCGGAGCGTCCTGGTCGGCCTTGCTCGCATTGGCCAATTCGTCTGCGGTGCGGACGACCTGGAAGCCGCGTTCCTTTGCCTGCACTTCAAGAGTCTTGCCCTTGTACTCGCCGCCGGTCGTAGTCTGCGCGAACGTCTCAGCACCGCCGCCCATCGTGACGTCGGGGCGGCCGGCCAGGAGCTGTTCGGTGACCGAGCCCAAGCCGCCGTTTTCGATCGTTTCGGCCGGGCATTTTTTCGCCATCTCATCGGGGCCGTAGCAGTCCCGATCGCTGATGTGAGCGAACAGTGCCGCGGGTGTGGCGTCCTGGATCTCCGACGTGGTGACGTCGCCGGTCGCGAAGCCCTGGTCCTTGGCCAGTTCCAGGATCGACTTCTGTGGTTCACCCTTGATGTTGACTCCGAGCGCGCCGTCGTAAGTCTTGGTGCCGGTCGACCAGCCGCTGGCGCTGGAGGCCGAGTCGGCGACGTAGTCGGGCTTGCCGTCCTTGGTGAGCGCATACGTCGTGTAGGAACCCGTCAGCGGGAGGGCGTCGATGCCGTCGAAGAAGCCGCCTGCGCCCTTTTCGTAGTTTCGGGCGAGGGTGATTTCCGAATCACCCATGCCGTCGCCGATCAGCAGGATGATGTTGCGGGCGCCGGAGCCGCTGATGGTGCCGCGGATCGTGTCGGTCTGGTTGCCGCCGAGTCGGGCCGCGCCGCCGTTGGCGGACAGTTCGCCCTTCGCGGCGCGGCTGAGGGGATCGCCGATCGGCTCTCTCTTGTCGTCGCTTCCGCATCCCGCGAGGACGAGGACCGCTAGGGCGCCCAGCACGCTGACCGCTTTGTACGTCGATTGCACCGGCATGAACGCTCCTAGTCAGACGTGGCCGAGCGAATTGAACCGAATCCCGGTGAACGGCGGTTGCCCGGCAGGGAATATCGTGTGGCCCGCTTCAGTACCCGCCGGGTCGGCGGAGCAAGCTCCAGCCGGACGCCGAGAAGCCGAACCGGGCGGTCGAGTTCGAACTGATCGAGGAGCTTTAGCGCCGTGCGCGTGATGACGTCTGCATCGGTGCTCGTCGACGGGAGCTTGCGGATCTTGGTTCTGGTGAAGAAGGTCTTGGTGCGTACCGTCACGGCCACCCGGATGACCACGCGACCCTGGTCCACGATCTCGGCGAGGGTCTGTCTCGCGAGATCGACGACGGCCGAGTCGATTTCGGCCCGCTCGGTCAAGTCGCGGGGGAACGTGGTGACATGGCTGCGCGACCGAGGCACCCACGGTTCGGCGCTGACGTTGGTATCACCGCCGCCCTTGGCCAGTAACAGGATCCACAGGCCGGTCGTCGGCCCGAACGTCGACGTCAGCAGGGCGGCGTCGGTGGCGGCCAGATCGGCGACGGTGGTAATGCCCAGCCCGGCAAGCTTTTTGGCCGTCTTCGGCCCGACGCCCCACAATGCGTCGACCTCGCGATCGCCCATCACCGCCATCCAGTTGGAATCGGTGATTTGAAAGATGCCTGCCGGCTTACCGAAGCCGGTGGCGACCTTGGCCCGCTGTTTGTTGTCGCTGATGCCGACCGAGCACGACAGACCGGTCCCCGCCGCGACGACCTCGCGAATCTGCTCCGCCAGCTGGATCGGGTCGTCGACCTGTGCGCCGACGTAGGCTTCGTCCCAGCCCCACACCTCGACGGGATGCCCGAAATCGCGCAGTAAGGTCATGACCTCTTCGGAGGCTTCGTCGTAGGCGGCCGTGTCCAACGGCAGGAATATCGCGTCCGGGCATTTGCGTGAAGCGCTGCGCAGCGGCATACCGGCATGCACGCCGTACTTTCGGGCCGGATACGACGCGCATGTGACGACTTTCCTCGGCTCCGTGGGGTCGCCGTTGCCGCCGACGATGATGGGCAGGCCCTCGAGTTCGGGATTCCGGCGCACCTCGACCGCAGCCTGGAACTGGTCGAGGTCGACGTGCAGTATCCACTGGCTCATCGGCTCTTCGCGCAAGCGCTCATCGGGCCGTCACGTGCCACAGAGCTTGCGCGCCAAGCTCTCCCATTTGTCACCGAGGGTTTCGAGCGTTTCGCCGCGGTCGGTGAGCTGATGATGAACGTAGTCGGCGTCCAGCAGGGCCAGCAGCGCGTCGGTCTGCGCGTCGAGGTCCCCGGTGGTGCCTGCCGTGTCGAGCAACAGCCGGACATGGGTGTGCTGCAGGACGGCGGGAGCGCTGTAGCGGCTCTGCGGATCCCGGTTGGCCGCCGAGAGCAGTGCGTGGTGGGTGTGGGCGAAGCGAAGCCGTTCGCGGCCGAAGGCCACGAGCCGTTCCAGTGGTGGCGCCTCGGGTCCAAGGGGCGGGGGTCCGAACAGGAACGCTTGCTGGCTGGCCCGCTCGTCCTCGTCGAGCAACACCATCATCAGCCCGGCCCGGCTGCCGAACCGCCGGAACACCGTGCCCTTCCCGACGCCTGCGGCTGCAGCGATGTCGTCCATCGAGACCGCCTCGGCGCCGCGCTCGGCGATGAGCCTGCGCGCGGCATCGAGCAGCAGCGCCCGGTTGCGCGCGGCGTCACCGCGCTCCTGCGGTGCGGACACCGGCAGCCCGCCGAGCTCTTCGACGCTCATTTGTGCACTTTAACGCAGCCGGAATTAATCGGACCGTAGTCCGGTTAAGTCGTGGGAGGATGGACAATGACACATCGAAGGGAATCTGAATGGCGGACGTCAAAGTATTGGCGCTGGTGGGCAGCCTGCGTGCGGCATCGGTCAACCGTCAGCTGGCCGAGCTGGCCGCCGAAACCGCTCCGGACGGGGTCACCGTGACTGTGTTCGACGGGCTGGGCGACCTGCCGTTCTACAACGAGGACATCGACAACGAGGACGTGCCGGTCTCGGTGGTGGCACTGCGGACCGCCGCCGCGGACTCCGACGCCGCCCTCGTCGTCACCCCGGAGTACAACGGCAGCATTCCCGGCGTGCTGAAGAACGCGATCGACTGGCTGTCGCGGCCGTTCGGCAACAGCGCGCTCAAGGACAAGCCGATGGCAGTCGTCGGGGCGGCGATCGGGTCGATACGGCGGCGTGTGGGCACACGACGAGACCCGTAAGTCCTTCGGCATCGCGGGTCCGCGGGTTGTCGAGGATCTCAAGCTGTCGGTGCCGGCCAAGTCGCTCGACGGGAAGCACCCGAGGGAGAACGCCGAGGTCGCCGCGAACCTGCGGGACATCGTGGGCAAGCTGGCCGCCGAGGTCGCCTGACACCACCCAAGCACCAGGCCGCCGGACGGGTCGATCGTGACCCTCCGGCGGCTTTGCTGTTATCCGGCCGCCGCCAACGGCCTTGCCGACGATGTCGGTGCTCGGTGGTAGACCGGTCCCTGACCGGCAACACGCCACGAATGTGACGTGCGACACGCCGGGGCAACGGGCCGCCTCGTGCTTACGACCAGGGAATTTCATAAATGTTGTTTAGAAGATGTGGTATCCCTTCTGATTGTCGGACACCAGGTGTAGTGTTTCGGACACCGACAGACCCCCACGGTTCCACGCTTTCAGGGTCGGCCGGAGCGCTGAAAATCCGGCGGAATCGGTTTCCACGACTCGTCGGTCAGGCACCCCGGGCGGCTGGAATTTTAAGGGCCCACGGGTCGCTGAACCTCAGCGAAGAGCCTTACCCCGATCAGTTGCCAGTCCGTGTCCAGTTCCGACGTCCGCAGAGGAGCAGTACCGCCGATGAACATCACCGTGTACACCAAGCCGGCGTGCGTGCAGTGCAACGCCACCTACAAGGCGCTGGAGAAGCAGGGCGTCGCCTTCGAGAAGGTCGACATCACCCTCGATGCTCAGGCCCGTGACTACGTCATGGCCCTTGGCTACCTGCAGGCGCCCGTCGTGGTGGCCGGCAACGAGCACTGGTCAGGCTTCCGTCCCGATCGCATCAAGGCGTTGGCCGGGTCCGGGGTACTCACCGCATAAGTATTCCGACAGATAGGAAGGAGAAAAGGTGAGCAACCTCGTCTATTTCTCCAGCGTGTCGGAAAACACCCACCGGTTCGTCGCGAAGCTGGGTCTGCCCGCTGTCCGGATCCCGCTGCACGGACGCGTCGAGGTCGACGAGCCGTACGTGTTGGTGCTGCCCACGTACGGCGGTGGGCGCGCCACCCCGGACATCAATGACGGGGGCTATGTCCCGAAGCAGGTCATCGCCTTCCTGAACAATGAGCACAACCGGTCGCTGATCCGCGGCGTCATCGCTGCGGGCAACAACAACTTCGGTACGGAGTTCGCCTACGCGGGCAACGTCGTGTCCGCCAAGTGTGGCGTTCCGTATCTGTACCGCTTCGAACTGATGGGAACCCCGGAGGACGTGGAAGCTGTCCGCGCGGGCCTGGCTGACTTCTGGAAGGACGAGACGTGCCACCAACCGTCACAGCTGCAGAGCCTGTAACCCCCGCTGCGCCGGGCACGTTGCCGGGCGAGGCGGATTACCACGCCCTGAACGCGATGCTGAATCTGTACGACGCCGACGGCAAGATTCAGTTCGACAAGGACGTGCAGGCCGCTCACCAGTACTTCCGTGAGCACGTCAACCAGAACACGGTCTTCTTCCACGATGTCGACGAGAAGCTCGACTACCTGATCAAGGAGAACTACTACGAGCGCGAGGTGCTCGATCAGTACTCGCGCAACTTTGTCAAGACGCTGCTCGACCGCGCCTACGCCAAGAAGTTCCGGTTCCCGACGTTCCTCGGCGCGTTCAAGTACTACACGTCCTACACGTTGAAGACGTTCGACGGGAAGCGCTATCTCGAGCGGTTCGAGGACCGCGTCGTCATGGTGGCGCTCACGCTGGCCGCCGGCGACACCACGCTGGCCGAGAAGCTCGTCGACGAGATCATCGACGGCCGGTTCCAGCCGGCCACCCCGACGTTTCTGAACTCGGGGAAGAAGCAGCGCGGCGAGCCAGTGAGCTGCTTCCTCCTTCGCATCGAGGATAATATGGAGTCCATCGGGCGTTCCATCAACTCGGCACTGCAGCTGTCCAAGCGCGGCGGGGGAGTTGCCTTGCTGCTCACCAATATTCGCGAGCACGGCGCGCCGATCAAGAACATCGAGAACCAGAGCTCGGGTGTCATCCCGATCATGAAGCTGCTGGAGGACTCGTTCTCCTATGCCAACCAGCTCGGTGCGCGCCAGGGTGCGGGTGCGGTGTATCTGCACGCACACCATCCCGACATCTACCGGTTCCTGGACACCAAGCGGGAGAACGCTGACGAGAAGATCCGCATCAAGACACTCTCGCTGGGTGTGGTCATCCCCGACATCACGTTCGAGCTGGCGAAGAAGAACGAGGACATGTACCTGTTCTCGCCCTACGACGTCGAGCGGGTCTACGGGATGCCGTTCGCCGACATCTCCGTGACCGAGAAGTACTACGAGATGGTCGACGACGCGCGCATCCGCAAGACGAAGATCAAGGCGCGCGAGTTCTTCCAGACGCTGGCCGAGCTGCAGTTCGAGTCGGGCTACCCGTACATCATGTACGAAGACACGGTGAACCGGGCCAACCCGATCGAGGGCAAGATCACCCATAGCAACCTGTGCTCGGAGATCCTGCAGGTGTCCACGCCGTCGGTGTTCAACGACGACCTGTCCTACGCCAAAGTCGGCAAGGACATCTCGTGCAACCTGGGTTCGATGAACATCGCCAAGACGATGGACTCGCCGGACTTCGCGCAGAGCATCGAGGTGGCGATCCGCGCGCTGACCGCGGTGAGCGACCAGACCCACATCTGGTCGGTGCCGTCGATCGAGCAGGGCAACAACGACTCTCACGCGATCGGCCTCGGGCAGATGAACCTGCACGGGTACCTGGCGCGGGAGCGGATCTTCTACGGGTCCGAAGAGGGCGTGGACTTCACCAACATCTACTTCTACACGGTGCTGTATCACGCGCTGCGGGCGTCGAACCGCATCGCGATAGAGCGCGGCGCGCACTTCAAGGGCTTCGAGTACTCGAAGTACGCGTCGGGGGAGTTCTTCGACAAGTACACCGAGCAGGTGTGGGAGCCGAAGACCGACAAGGTGCGCCAGCTGTTCGCCGATGCCGAGATTCGCGTTCCGACACAAGAGGATTGGGTCAAGCTCAAGGAGTCGGTGCAGAAGCACGGCATCTACAACCAGAATCTGCAGGCGGTGCCGCCGACGGGGTCGATCTCCTACATCAACCACTCGACGTCGTCGATTCATCCGGTGGCGAG
This sequence comes from uncultured Actinomycetota bacterium, assembly GCA_963804905.1. Classification (GTDB taxonomy): domain Bacteria; phylum Actinomycetota; class Actinomycetes; order Mycobacteriales; family Mycobacteriaceae; genus Mycobacterium. Next base: position 126,074 of record CAWDSB010000019.1, read on the forward strand.
CAAGGTCGAGATCCGCAAGGAAGGCAAGATCGGTCGCGTCTACTATCCGGCGCCGTACATGACCAACGAGAACCTGGAGTACTACGAGGACGCGTACGAGATCGGCTACGAGAAGATCATCGACACCTACGCCGCGGCCACCCAGCACGTGGACCAGGGGCTGTCGCTGACGCTGTTCTTCAAGGACACCGCCACCACCCGCGATGTCAACAAGGCCCAGATCTACGCGTGGCGCAAGGGAATCAAGACGCTGTACTACATCCGGCTGCGCCAGATGGCGCTGGAGGGAACAGAGGTCGAGGGCTGCGTGTCCTGCATGCTCTAAGGCCCATCGACTGTGGGGATTTGGCGCGAATCGTCGTTGTTTTTCCATAGACCACGCTCGACGGGGCAAGGACAAATTCGGCCGCGAGCGGCAGGTGCTATGCGATAGACGCTGCCTGGAGGTTGGGCAGGCGCGTCAACACGGCCTTTTCGAGGGAGTCTTCGGGCCGGAATCGCGGTGAGTCCGAGGGCCAGGCCGCCCGTCATCGCGGCGGTCGCGATCAATCGTTTTGCTGTTCATGCAGCTAAGGGTGCTGCGAAGCTCCGCTCACCAAAACGGGGCGCACGCCCCTGCCTTGCGGGTTCGGGTCCGAGATCTCACCGCCGACCCGATAGGGGATTAGGGGCTACTTGTAGACGTGCTGTGGACCCTGTGCTTTCTTGTACAGTGCCTTGAGCATTCGGTCGCGGAAGAAGCCGTTGTCGATGAACTTGATGCCGGTGTTGGCGACGGCCGGAATGCCTGCGAGTTTGTGGAAGTAGCGGCCGCGCTTGTACTCCTTGCCCCAGGCCGCCTCCATCCGCTGCGCGTAATTGGTGAAGTCGTCGGGGCCGCCGTTCTGCAGCGCCGCGATCGCGCATTCGCCCGCGGCCAGTCCCGACTCCAGCGCCTTGGAGATGCCTGCGCCGCTGGCCGGCTTACCCGCACCGAGCGAGTCGCCGGTGAACAGCACCCCGGGCCGCCACGGCGGCCACGCGGTGAAGCCCATCGGCAACCGCCACGCGCGCACACTCTTGTTCTTCTTCAGTTCCTCGATCGGCGGCAGCCCCCATTCGGGCGGCAGCGTGCGCAGGAACTCGCCGAGGAACTGGGTCGCGTTGATCGACTGCCAGTTCTTGTAGCTGTTGACGTAGCCAAGCCCGATGTTGAACCGTCCGCCGCCCATCGGGAACACCCACCCGTAACCCGGCAGCTGGTCGCCTTGGAACTCCAGCTTGAGGTAGATGTCGAGGCTGTCGGAGTCCGGTCGGTTGGCGAGCATCTCCGAGCGGATGGCGATCGCCGAATAGCCGTTGTACTCCGAGTCGATCTTCAGTGCCCGCTTGATCGGTGAGTAGGCGCCGTCGGCGGCGATGACCGCGTCGCCGTACACCTTCTCGCCACTCTTCAACGTCACCCCGATGACCCGACCGTTGGCGTCGAGCTCGGGACCGGTCACTTCGGCGGATTGGCGCACCTCGGCGCCTGACGACTCTGCGTGCTTGAGCAGAAGCGTGTCGAGCTCGGTGCGGCTGACCGTGTGGCCGTGATCGGGCATGCCGGGGCGCTTCGGGAACGACAGCTCCCACTGGCTCGGGCTGAAGACCGTCACCCGATTCACCCGGTGGAACTTGGAGACCTCCTCGGCCAGCCCCATTTTCTGCAGATAGCTGACCGCCCGCGCGGTGAGGCCGTCGCCGCACGGCTTGTCGCGCGGAAAGTCGGCCTTGTCCAGCACGACGACTTTCGCACCGGTCTGTGCCGCCTGCCATGCTGCCGCCGACCCCGACGGCCCGCCACCCGCGATGACCAGGTCGTATCGCTGCGTCATAACTCTCGTCTCATCGATGGACTGTGGCAGCGATAGTACCCAAGTCGGTGCAGGTCATCTCTACTGCCAAAGCCGCATGCCACGCCGGTAAAGCACGTGTTCAGGCACGGTCTGAGCAGGTCAGCGAGGTCCAGGCGGGTACAGTATTCGGATGCGCGGAAGGTCGAGGTCACGCTCTGGTCATGAACCGGGCGTCAAGGTCGACGCCCGCAGTGAACGCTGGCGCGAACACCGCAAGCAGGTGCGGTCCGAGATCGTCGACGCCGCCTTCCGGGCGATTGACCTCCGCGGGCCGGAGCTGTCCCTCCGCGAGATCGCGGAGGAGGCAGGCACCGCCAAGCCCAAGATCTATCGCCACTTCACCGACAAGTCCGACCTTTTCCAGGCGATCGGCGAACGACTGCGCGACATGCTCTGGGCGGCCATCTTCCCGTCCATCAACCTGGCCACCGACCCTGCGCGTGAGGTGATCCGACGCAGCGTCGAGCAGTACGTGCGCCTGGTCGACGAGCACCCGAACGTGGTGCGGTTCCTGATGCAGGGTCGCTTCGCCCAACAGAACGAGTCCGCGATGCGGGCACTGAACGAGGGCCGCGGCATCACGCTGGCGATGGCCGACATGTTCAACAACGAGCTGCGCGACATGAAACTCGACGGCGCGGCAATCGAACTCGCGGCGTTCGCCACGTTCGGCACCGCGGCCTCGGCCACCGACTGGTGGCTGGGCTCCGAGCAGGATAGCCCGCGCCGGATGCCGGCCGACGAATTCGTCGCGCACCTGACGACGATCATGGTCGGCGCCATCAACGGGACCTGTGAGTTGCTCGGCATCAAGATAGACCCCGATCTGCCGCTGCACGACGGCGTCCGCCGTCGCGAATCCGTGGCCTGACTTTAGGGAACTTCGGAGAGCCCGGCGCTAGCGGCGCACCGTCGTCGCTCGGTGGGAATTCACCGGGACTCGCCTGCGCGGAGAACGAAGGCGTCGAGGGGCTCATGCCCGCGCATCTTCAGCACGCGCTGTGGTGTTTTGGCCATGAGCTGGTCGGCCACTCCAGACGCGACGAGCAACTCGCCGGCGGCGGCGTGTTCCTGCATCCGCGCCGAAACATTGACCGTGTCCCCAAGAGCAGTGAAGTCGACTACCGAGCCCCCGACATTGCCGACGTAGGCGACGCCCGCATTGACCGCTACGCCTAAGTCGAGCCAAGGCGTCTCGTCGTTGATGTGACGGACCGCCTTAAGCAGATCCAGCCCCGCCCGGACTGCGCGGTGTCGATAGTGCGGGCCGCTGATGCCCCTGACAAAGAAGGCCATGACCTCATCGCCGATGAGCTTGTCGATCACTGCGTCATGCCGAAGAAGTGTCTGTGTCGCGACGGTGTAGAACCGGTTGAGCAATGAGGCGAAGTCCGCCGCAGCGCCGCGCTGGCCCAGCGCGGTGGAGCCGCGAACATCGGCGAACAGGACCGCGACATCCACCTCGGCGCCACCGGCAGGCAGCGCATCACAACAACGGCTGCACAGATTCGGATTCTTGCGCGACGGACTGAAGCCGGCAGCGGAGAGAACGCGTCCGGCCGGGCCGCCGAACGGGTTGTTGCAGACCTTGCATCGTGGGGCTGACGGTAGATAGCGGAAGATTCGTCGCGCCCTGACTAACGACCCGTGACCTTCGGTCAGGACTTTGTCCCAGGGGTTCTGCTGTGTGGCGGATGAGGTCTCGCGGGAGAGGTTGATTGTGGCCATGCGGAAATCGTTTACCGAGTGGCATCTCGGCACATGAGGCATCCGCCTCAAGTACCCAGCCTTATAGCAATGCACAGGGCACGGACGGGTGAGCACTAGAGCGGGACCATTGGCCGCTCGTTTGCGCCGACAGCGTCTTATTTGGGTGCAGAATGAGCACGTGCACCCGTCCGGGACCCTGCAGGGCCCGAAAAAAGGGCTGCGCAGAGCAGAATTGCTGGCCGCGATATCGCTGGCGATCGATCTCGGGCTGGGTCAGCCAATGGAACACATGCTTCGGTCGTCACTGATAGCGACACGCATCGCCGAGCTAATGGGCCTTGACGCCCAGCGGCGGGGGACCGTGTACTACGCCAATCTTGTGGGATGGATCGGCTGCCACGCAGATTCACATGAGCTTTCGGCGCTCTTCGGTGACGACATCGCCTTCCGGGCCGACACCTACGGCGTGGACATGACCGGACTGCCGTTCCTGGCTCTGATGATGAGCCACGTCGGGCGTGGCCTACCTAGCTGGGAGCGCGGCATCCGCTCGGCGGCGTTTCTCCTCACGGCACGCAACCAGGTCGGCAAGCTGATTAATTCACATTGCAGTTCTGCCAGTGTCCTTTGTGATCGGATGGGCCTGGACAGGCAGGTTGGACAGGCGTTGGCCTATATATTCGAGCGCTGGGACGGCCGCGGGATGCCGAACGGCGCTAGCGCAGAAGACATTCCGGTGGAAGTCCACATCGTTCATCTGGCCGACGTCGTCGAGGTGCATCTGCGGACCGGCGGCATGCAACGGGCTGTCGAGGTCGTCCGGTCGCGGCGTGGCACGCAATTCAGCCCGGAGGTGGCCGAAGTGTTCGAGCATAACGCCGTCGCGATCGTCGATGGACTGCTCGAAATCGATGTCTGGACAGCTGCGTTGGCGCAGGCGCCGGATCGTCACCGTACTCTCGACGGTGGAGAGATCGACGAGTTGCTTAGGGCCGTCGCGGATTTCGTTGACCTCAAGTGTCCGAGCTCTCCCGGCTACTCTCGTGGCGTCGCGGATCTGGCCGCCGGTGCCGCCCGGCACCTACGGATGCCGTCGGTGGATGTCACGCGTCTCTACCGCGCAGGCCTCGTGCACGGCCTCGGCAGACTAGGGGTGTCCAATCAGATCTGGGAGAAAAAGGGGCCCCTCAGTACGGCTGAATCCGAGCGGTTGCGGATGTACCCGTATCTGACCGGACGGATACTTAGCCGAGTCGGCGGCTTGGAGTCGGTGGTATCGGTCGCGACCAAGCACGAGGAGCGGTGTGACGGATCTGGTTTTCCCCGTGGGCTTGTCGGCGCGGAGTTGTCTGCAACGGACCGTCTGCTCGCAGCGGCGGTGACCTATCACCAACTGCTCGAGCCCCGTCCGGGTCGCCCCGGCCTCGATGCTCCCGGTGCTGCGCGTCAGATGCGCGAAGAAGCGCGCGCGGGACGCCTCGATCCCGATTCGGTGGAGGCCGTCTTGGCGGCGGCCGGTCACCGGGTATCACGGCGCACGTCCCGGTTGGGGGGGCTTACCGCTCGGGAGGTGGAGGTCCTGCGACTGGTCGCGCAGGGCAGGTCGAACCGTGAGATCGCTGCCGAGCTGTACATCGCGGAAAAGACGGCGCGTAACCACCTTGAGCGTGTGTATTCCAAGCTGGGGGTCAATAACCGAACGCAGGCGAGTCTCGCGGCAATCGACCGGGGTTTGGCGGTGTTCCCGGCCGACGCCGCCGCAGGACCATAAAGGTCCGACAACGTCGAACCTGTCGCGCCCGCGCGTTGAGTTGAGGCAAACGCCTCATGCCACCGTCGTAGCTGCGGACCGATGATCGGGTCTGACAAAGCAAGTTCAGACACCACGGAGGCTACCGACAATGACCGAGAACGCACTTCATCCGCCGACCAGCACGCGATCTTGCGCGCTCACATCACGCCAGGCCCGCGAAGCACCCGTAGGCGGGCGGATCCAAGCAGTCAACGTGCGGCGGTATATCGGCGCACGGCAGATTCTCCAGGATCTGTCGCTGACCGTGGAACCAGGGGAGCTGGTCGCCATTGCCGGTGGAAGCGGAGCAGGAAAGTCCACATTGCTGGAGATCCTTGCCGGACAGCAATTCCCATCTGCCGGGGAGGTTCGTCACGACGGCGCCGTTCGCGGTGCAAAGGTCGGCGGAGATTCCCGCATCGGCTATGTCCCGCAGGATGACATCATTCACCTCGAGATGCCGTTGCGCCGGACCCTGCGCTATGCGGCCCGGCTACGATTGCCCGCCGGCACGTCGGCGGCGGAGGCGGACCGCGTGGTCGAGGAGACCATGAATGATCTCGACCTGCTTGACCGAGCCGAGGTGCCGGTCCGTGCGCTGTCGGGCGGCCAACGTAAGCGAGCCAGTATCGCTGTCGAGCTACTGACCCGGCCACGCCTCTTCTTCCTCGACGAGCCGACCTCGGGGCTCGATCCGTCGACGGCGGCCGACGTGATGCGGCTGCTGCGCCGGCTCAGCGAGCGAGGCGTCACGGTCGTCGTAACGACGCATGAGCCTGCAGGCATAGACAGGTGTGACCAAGTGGTATTCCTCGCCCGCGACGGCCACCTCGCCTTCATGGGCAGCCCGACCGAGGCGCGGCGCTACTTCGGCGTGCAGGACCTCGCCGAGGTATACGAGCGGCTTGCTGACGAGGCCACGCCTCAGATCTGGGCAGAGCGATTCTCAGACAGCCATCGAAACGCGGAAACTAAGCCTAGCTTTGCTCTGCCGCCCATCGCCGCTACCCGATCTGACGTCAAGCACACGGGCGCGGTCCGGCAATGGTGGCTATTGACCCGGCGCAATTTCGACGTTCTCTTCCGCAACCGGCTGACCCTAGCCATCCTGCTCGGCTCACCGGTGCTGGTCACCGCAATGATGGCAACGCTGTTCAAGCGCGGCGCGTTCGACGTTGGTAGCGGGGCAGGCGTCGGCCCGGCACAGATCGTGTTCTGGATCGCATTTGACGGCTTCTTCTTCGGCCTGACGTATGGCCTGCTCCAGATCGTCGGGGAGATGGCGGTTTTTCGGAGGGAGCGCCTTGCCGGCCTCAGCGTCGGCGCCTATGTGGCATCCAAGGTGACAACGCTGCTCCCGGTGTTGGCCGGAGTGAGCGCGGTGCTCCTCGGAGTGCTGCGCGCGCTCGGCAGGCTCCCGGCCGTCGGCTGGCAGGTCTACGCCTTGCTGTTCGTCACGATCGTGATCGAGGCGACATCGGCACTGGCGCTCGGACTGCTCGCGTCGGCGGCGGTCTCCAACGCAGCTCAGGCCGCACTCGCCCTGCCGATGCTGTGTTTCCCGCAGGTTCTGTTCGGTGGCGCGATAGTTCCCGTCGATGCAATGGCCACGCCCGGACGTCTGATGAGCTTCGGTCTGTCCAACCGCCACGCATTCGAAGCACTGGGTCGGGACCTGGATCTCGACCGGTACACCGCCACGATGCCGGCCATGTCCGCGTACCGCGACACCTTCGATGGAGGAACAGCGCACAGCATCATCGCGCTCGCCGTGTTCACCATCCTCCTCACGCTGGCCACCGTTTGGGTACTCGACCGGCGATCAGCGCCCGGCGCACTCCGGCGATGACGGCCTGACACGGTCAGTCCCGCGAGATGCCCCGAACGGCATCTCGCGGGCTCGCGCATGGCACAACCAGGGCGCGAAGGGGAGGACACAGGCCTTGGCCCTCGAACCGGATGTGTACCCTGAGAAGGCGGAAATACCCGGTGCCGCTGTTCCCACGGTGGGCCCACACCGAAGGTAGGGAAGAGACCGCATGACCGTTGCCGAGCAGGCGGCCGAGGGCACGACCCAGAAACCCGTACACACCCGCGCGCTCATCATCGGGACCGGCTTCTCCGGACTCGGGATGGCCATCGCGCTGCAGAAGCAGGGTGTGGACTTCCTAATCCTGGAGAAGGCCGGCGATGTCGGTGGCACCTGGCGTGACAATTCCTATCCGGGGTGCGCGTGCGACGTCCCGTCGCACCTGTACTCCTTCTCCTTCGAGCCGAAGGCGACGTGGAGCAAGCTGTTCTCCCCGCAGCCGGAGATTTGGGACTACCTCAAGGGCGTCACCGAGAAGTACGGGCTGCGCCGGTACATCAGGTTCGACTCGCTCGTCGATCGTGCGCACTGGGACGATTCCGAATACCGCTGGCATGTGTTCACCGCCGACGGTCAGGAGTACGTCACACAGTTCCTGATCTCCGGCGCGGGCGCGTTGCACATCCCGCTGATTCCCGACATCAACGGCAAGGACGAATTCCGCGGTGCCGCTTTCCATTCCGCCCAATGGGACCACAGCGTCGACCTCACCGACAAGCGGGTCGCGGTGATCGGAACGGGAGCAAGTGCCATCCAGATCGTGCCGGAAATCGTCAAGGACGTCAGCGAGCTGCAGCTCTACCAGCGCACGCCGCCGTGGGTGGTGCCGCGGCCCAACAAGCCGTTCCCGGAGGGCCTCAAGCGCGCGTTCGCCAACGTGCCGGGGCTGCGGCTGGCGGTTCGCGGCGGCATCTACTGGGGGCTCGAGGGTCTCGGATTCGCGATGACTCGCCGGCCCGCACTGCTGCGCGCGGTGCAACTGGTCGGCACGTTGAACATCCGGCGCAACATCAAAGACAAGGAGCTGCGCCGCAGGCTGACCCCGACATATCGGGCAGGCTGCAAGCGAATCCTCTACTCGCCCAACTACTATCGGGGCGTTGCGAACCCGAAGACGCAATTGATCACCGACCGCATCACGCGCATCACGCCCGATGGCATCGTCACCGCGGACGGCACCGAGCACAAGGCCGACGTGATCGTCTACGCGACCGGTTTCCACGTCACCGACTCCTACACCTACGTCGACGTCAAAGGCGCAGGCGGAGAGGACCTGGTAGACCGGTGGAACCGCGAAGGTGTTGCGGCACACCGTGGCGTCACGGTCGCGGACGTGCCGAATCTGTTCTTCCTACTCGGCCCGAACACCGGTCTGGGGCATACGTCGGTCGTCTTCATGATCGAGTCGCAGATCCGGTATGTGGCCCAGGCGATCGCCGCGGTGGACAAGTACGGCGCGCAGGCGCTGGCCCCCACCCGCAGCGCGCAGGACCGTGACAACGCCGAACTGCAGGACGAGCTCTCCCGGACCGTCTGGAACACCGGTGGTTGCCGCAGTTGGTATCTCGACGAGCACGGTGTCAACCGCGCGCTGTGGAGCGGGATGACGTGGGAATACTGGCGCGATACCCGCAAGCTGAAGCCGTCGGAGTACAAGTTCTTGGGGGTCGGTCAGCAAGCGCCGGTTGTTTCGCGGGGATAGCTCGCGACACGCAACACACGATGTTGTGTTGACGATCGTTGTCCCACCCCAGGGGTAGTGTCTGTGGCGGGCTATAGAAACGCTATAGACGATCAAAATCCTGTTGAAGTGGGGTTCCAGTGGGCGACATGAAACTCATCGACCGCGTCTCGGCGATCAACTGGAACCGGCTGCAGGATGAGAAGGACGCCGAGGTCTGGGACCGTCTGACGGGCAACTTCTGGTTGCCGGAGAAGGTTCCGGTGTCCAACGACATTCCGTCGTGGGGGACGCTGACCCCGCACGAGAAGGAAATGACGATGCGGGTGTTCACCGGCCTGACGCTGCTGGACACCATCCAGGGCACGGTCGGAGCGGTCAGCTTGATCCCCGATGCGTTGACCCCGCACGAGGAGGCCGTCTACACGAACATCGCGTTCATGGAGTCGGTGCATGCCCGCAGCTACAGCAACATCTTCTCGACGCTGTGCTCGACGGCTGAGATCGACGACGCGTTCCGCTGGTCGGAGGAGAACCCGAACCTTCAGCGCAAGGCCGAGATCGTCATGCAGTACTACAAGGGCGACGAGCCGCTCAAGCGCAAGGTGGCCTCCACGCTGCTGGAGAGCTTCCTGTTCTACTCCGGCTTCTATCTGCCGATGTACTGGTCGAGCCGGGCCAAGCTGACCAACACCGCCGACATGATCCGGCTGATCATCCGCGACGAGGCCGTGCACGGCTACTACATCGGCTACAAGTACCAGCGCGGCCTCGCGATGGAGGACCCCGCCAGGCAGGCCGAGCTCAAGGACTACACCTATGAGCTGCTTTTCGAGCTCTACGACAACGAGGTGGAGTACACCCAGGATCTCTACGACGAGGTCGGTCTCACCGAAGACGTCAAGAAGTTCCTGCGCTACAACGCAAACAAGGCGCTGATGAACCTCGGCTACGAGGCGCTGTTCCCCCGTGACGAGACCGACGTGAACCCGGCGATCCTGTCGGCGCTCAGCCCCAATGCCGACGAGAACCACGACTTCTTCTCGGGCTCGGGCAGCTCCTACGTCATCGGCAAGGCCGTCAACACCGAAGACGAGGACTGGGACTTCTAGCGTCCAGGTCAAGACCGAAGACGACATTCGAGAGTTTCAAACTTAGTCTCGAGATGGCACGGCGATATGACGGACACCGCTGACAAGCAATGACACGGCACTGATGTGGTCCCCAGCGGGCGGCCTCCCCGTGCGGTCAAAGCCGCAGCAGCCGTAGCCGTCGAGTTGTGGCGAACAAGAGTGCGAACGGATCGCACCAGTGCGGTAAGCCGCCGATCAGATGCAGGCCGGTCATCAGAATCATCGACGTGGTCGCGACTGGCTGAGACTTGAAGTACCGGCGGGCGCCGTCGGACAGCAGCTCATCGTCGGTGGCGATCAGGTCGTAGGCTGCCACGCCACCGGCCAGCGCCAGCCAGGCCTGATCTGACTTACGCATCCTGTCCTCACCTCCTCGTGTCTAGAAGACGACGGACAGCGTGAGGAAGTTCATGTGTACATTCGGCAAGTTCCTGAATGGCGATTGGCTGTCAGCGCCGCCGAGTTCTCATCTGAACGGCATTCCGGCGATGTACGAGGTAGGACGTTTCCGGTGTGAGATTCTGCGTGGGTGTCCGCAGATCAGGCGGCTGCTCCTTCGGGGGTGGTGACGTTTCTGTTCACCGATATCGAGGGTTCGACCCGTCGGTGGGAGGCCGACGCCGATCGATGCGGGCGGCGTTGGCCGCGCACGACGCGGTGTTGCGCGAGGCGATCGAGTCGCACGGCGGCTTTCTGTTCAAGCACACCGGTGACGGTGTATGCGCAGCGTTCGCGTCCCCGAGCTCTGCGGTTGATGCCGCTATTGCTGCTCAGCGGGTGCAGCTGGAGTTGCCGGTGCGGATGGGGTTGGCGACGGGTGAAGCCGAACTTCGCGAGGGTGACTATTTCGGTGCGGTGCTCAACCGTGCGGCACGGGTCATGGCCGCTGGCCATGGCGGCCAGATCCTGCTGGCCGAGTCGACAGCCGTTCTGCTCAGCGGAGTAGATCTCGTCGACCTGGGACCGCGGCGACTGCGCGACGTGCCGATGCCGGTCGGGGTGTTTCAGGTCCGAGCCGAGGGACTACGCACGGAGTTTCCGCCGCTCCGGGCGCTGGATACAACGCCGGGGAATTTGCGGCCCGCGACCACCAGCTTGATCGGGCGCGAGTCCGAACTCGACGAGGTGCAAGCGGCGGTCAAGGCGCATCGGTTGGTGACGCTGACCGGAGTGGGTGGAGTTGGCAAGACCCGCCTCGCGTTAGAGGTCGCCTCGCGGCTGGTCGATGAGTTCCCCGACGGCGTTTGGGTTTTCGAATTGGCCGCAGTCACCGATCCCGCGGCGGTGCCCGACGCGGTGGCCGCGGTGCTGGGCATCACCCAACAGCCAGGTAAGACCGTGAGCGAGTCGGTGGCTGGCGCGTTGGAGGGCAGGGTCCGGCTGTTGGTGCTCGACAACTGCGAGCATGTGCTCGACGCCGCCGCCGACCTGATCGAGGCCATCCTCGCGCAATCAGCGACTGTGGAAATTCTTGCCACCAGCCGCGAAGGACTCGGAGTCCCCGACGAGCAAGTGCGGGCGGTGCGCTCTCTGGACGCGGCAGCGGGAATCGACTCTGCGGCGGTGACCCTGTTCGTCGAACGCGCCCGAGGCATTGCGTCGGGCTTCTCGATGGCCACACCCGATGAGGTGGGGGCGGTGGTAGAGATCTGCCGACGCCTCGACGGGATCCCTCTGGCCATCGAATTGGCCGCCTCGCGGATGGCGTCGATGACCGCCAGTGAAATGCGTGATCGCCTTGATCACCGGTTCAGGCTGCTGGTCGGCTCGCGGCGCGGACTGGAACGCCACCACACGCTGCGCCACGCGGTGGCGTGGTCCTACGACCTTCTCGACGACATCGAAAAGACAGTGCTGGACCGCTGTTCGGTTTTCGCGGGCGGATTTGATCTCCATAGCGCCTGCGCGGTAGCCGGTTCGGATGACCTCGACGAGTACGCCATCCTCGAGGTGCTCGACGCTCTTGTGCGCAAGTCGCTGCTCGTCGCCGATCGGTCTTCTGGCCGGACTCGGTTTTCAATGTTGGAGACGATCCGCCAGTTCGCCGAGGACCGACTCGTCGCCGGTGGGCAGGCCACCGAGGTCCGGGTTGCCCATGCCCACTATTTCGCGGGACGCGAAACCGACATCATGGCCCTGTGGGATAGCCCGCGACAGCGCGAGGCATACGACTGGTTCACCGCCGAGTCGGCCAATCTGCGCACCGCCTTCCGGTGGGCCGCCGACCATGGAGACCTCGATGTGGCTGCGACCATTGCGACGTATGTCGGTTTCCTCGGATACCTGGTTGAGAATTACGAACCCATTGCATGGGCAGAAGAGTTGATCGAGGCCGCCTGCGCCGTCGACCACCGGCGGCTCGCGTTCCTGTATGTGATCGCCTCGCAGTGCTATACGTCTGGACGGGTTGACACCGCTATGCGTTACTCCGACGCGGGCATGTTGGTGGTTGGGAGCGGCCGGGGCGAGGTGCCGTACGGCATCGACAGCATGCTCTGCGCCGCGGATGTGTATGCAGGGCGGCCTCAGCGAGCCGCCGAGTGGTGCCGCGGCCGGGTTCAGAGCGGTCGTGACACGCACACCATGGCGCGGGTCGGCCTCATCATCTCCCTTTCCGTGGCCCAGTGTCACGAGGAGGCGATCGACGCGACCGAAGGGCTGATCGAGGCCGCGGAGGCCACCCGCAATCCGTGGGTGGGCTCATACGCGCTAATGGCCCTCGGCATCGCTCTTACCCATGCCGATCCGGTCGCTGCTCTCAAGGCCGCTCGCCGCGGACGGCAGGTTGCCGAAGATAGCGGCAATCGCGGCAACGGGACACTCCTGGCGAGCCTCTTGGCCCGGCTCGAGGCCGAGTACGGTGACTCGCTCGGCGCGCTGCACTACATCTCCCTGGCGATCCGCAATCACCACGACTCGGGTAACCCAACAAATCTGCGGACACCCCTGGCTACCCTCTCTACAGTTCTTGACCGGATGGGACGCTACGAGCCTGCAGCCACCATCGGCGGTTTCGGATTCAACCCCTTCGCCGTGGCGTCGCAACCTGAATTGGGCACCGCGATCGCCCACCTACGCGATGTCCTCGGCGAGGCGACCTACGAATCGCTCGCTCACGCAGGCGCAAACATGACCGCCGCCGCCATGGTGACCTACGCATACGACCAAATCGACCAGGCCCGAGCGGAACTGAACGCCGTCTCGAAATAGACCATTCGAGACACTCACTGAGCACGGGACTGTCACTGTTCCGTCGCGGCCGCCGTGTGATGAAAGTTCGTCTCAGAAATTCGTGTCTCAGATCTTGGATTGTGGATCTTATGAGAAAGTCTGCGGGCATTGGCATACCGGCTCGTCGAGTCGCGGACCGGCTACATCGGAGTTAACACTCGGCGTAGATGTCCAAAGTCATCGCCGCCGAGGCGTGGTCCAGCAGCTGCTGGGGCCTTAACGGCGTCACGGCTCCTCGACGTGAGCAGCCACCCAGGCATCGACTTGGGTCCAGGTTCGTTCGAGCCAGGGTTCCAGCCGTTTGGGCGGTGGAACACGAGCGGCCGGCACCACGACGGTGCGGATAAGCAGCTGCCGGTGAATGGGTAGCTGCCACCAAGGCCGGGCCCGGCCGTCGGCGCAGAAACCGTTGTGAGTCAACACGAGCACGTTTGCGCTCGGCGCGCCTGCCACCGCGGCCGCGGCGCCGCCACTGCGCGGCGGCAGCGTGTGAGACTGCCGCAGCGCACGGCGGGCTGCACGGAGGCCGCCCGTCGAACGGAGTTTGGTGATCGCGTTGCGCCACCGCGGCCAGCTGAAGTTCGCGCCCTCGGGGAACAGCAGCATCGCCTGCCCCCCGACGAGGGACTCGGCCAGACTGCGGATTTGTCGGCGCGCGCGGTCGCCGCGGCTCAGGAAGCACAGGCATCCCAGTTCGCCCGCCAGGTCGAGTACAGGCTCGCACTGAAGCATCGCCTTGAGAACGACCCTCACCTGCAACCGGTATTCGACAACCAGTAGCCAAGCCACCAAGACGCTGTCACCGGGGCCGCAATGGCGTGAGAGCACGATCAGCGGCTCGTCGCGCGGAATCGAGTCCGGCTTCGCCGAGGCTGACTCGAGCGCGACGTCTACATCAAGGATTCTGCGCACGGCGGCGTAGGCGGACACAAGGAAGTCCTCGATGAGCTGGTCGCAGTCGCGGTTGCCACGCAGAACTTTCACCAGCGTGCGCAACTCGATGACTGCATATGCCAGCGTCAAAGCGACTGTGCGGGGCGGCCGACTTGAGCGGGTAGCCAGTCCCACCACACCTGCGCCGACCAGCAGCAGCGGCCCCGAGAGCAACAGGAAAATCATCAGGATGGTGACCAGCGGCATGGTGATCGCCCGACGCAGCAGAGTCATTGTCGTGTCTCCAGGTATTCGCGAGTCGCGTCATAGGCCAGTTCGGCGCGCCCATGTATTCGGCTAGCGTCGCGGTACCGGAGATTCGACCACGTCGCGGGCGGTCGCCTCGGCAACCCGGTCGGAAGCACATGGACTGTCACCTCTTGACCCACCCGCTCGAGATCACTGATAAATCGATGCCGGCGCGAAATCTCAAACGCCACGAACGCGACCTCCCACAGAAACCGGGGTGCGGCGAGGTCTTCCTCCAAACGTCCGACATGCAGAACCCATATGGTGTCGGCACCGTGCGCCACCGCCCGATCCAGTGGAATGCTGTTGACGAGGCCGCCGTCGAAGAAGTGCTCGTCACCGATTCGCACTGGCGGGAATACGCCTGGCAGCGCGCAGGACGCAAGCACCGGCTCGATCAATTCCCCTTCGTTGAACCAGTGTTCGCGGGCACGCTCGATGCTGGCCGCGACACACTCGAACGGAACGGCGAGGTCCTCGAATCTTTGCGCTGGCAAGCGGTCGCGCAACATTCGTCGTAGCTCGCCGTTGCCATGCAGCGCCGTCCGTCGGGTCACAAGGCGGGCGATCCTGCCGACGAGCGAACCGTCGAGCATGCCGCTCCCGCCAAGCGCCTCCCACATCTGCAACAACCGTTGCGCGCCTTCAGGTGTGGGATCGGCGGCGATGGCCGCGCCGTTGATCGCGCCCACCGAGGTGCCGCATACCAAATCCGGCCGCACGCCCGCTTCCAGCAGTGCGCGCGCCATGCCGACTTCGGCGGCCCCCAGCACGCCGCCCCCGCCGAGAACAAAGGCATGGCACGTCATCCAGGACGTATACCCACCTGCCGAGACGAACCCGCGACAGGTCCGATAACGCGACGCCTGCGCCGACTCGCTGCCGTCGTCGAAGAAGCCGCCTTGAGTGACGTGTGCGCCCAGACTCGAGCCGAACACGCCTGCACCCAGGCACAACGCCACCATGACGGCGACAACGACGAATCGGTAGCGGTATACCGTTCGACCCCACCAGACGAAAACGTTTGGCCCCTTACTCGTCATGATCTGGGGCCGGCGCATCAACTCAAGCTTTTCGGTCTGCATGCGTGAAGTACAAGCAGAGCAGCGGCGGCAACCGTTCAGTCAGAGCCACC
Organism: uncultured Actinomycetota bacterium; assembly: GCA_963804905.1. Classification (GTDB taxonomy): domain Bacteria; phylum Actinomycetota; class Actinomycetes; order Mycobacteriales; family Mycobacteriaceae; genus Mycobacterium. Next base: position 141,685 of record CAWDSB010000019.1, read on the forward strand.
CGATGCGAGACCAGCAAAAGCGTCAGTGAACGGCCGATGAATGGCCGGGGAACTGTCCGGATGCAGCTATCGGCGCCGTCACCGCGCCACGACACTTAGCGGCGTGACTACCACGTCGCTGTTTCAGTCGATCCTGCAATGGCTTCGCGCCGGCTACCCCGAAGGTGTGCCCGGTCCCGATCGGGTCCCGCTGCTGGCGCTGCTGCGCTCCACACCATTGACCGAAGATCAGGTCAAGGAGATCGTCCGCAACCTCACCGACGGGGATGCGGGCGCGCTTACCGACGGCGGGATTTCGCGCGACGAGATCGCAGAGTTCATCTCCGACGTCACCCGTCACGACGCGGACCCGGAGAACATCCAGCGGGTCGCGGCCACCCTCGCGGCGGCGGGCTGGCCGCTGGCCGGGATCGACCATCCGGGGGACTAGTGGTCACGCCCGTTAGTTCGTCGGGGGTCATGCTGCGATCCGCTCGATGAGCCGGTTCAGGTCGTTGCGGTCGAAGCGCCAGTCGAAGGGGCGTGCCGCGTTGTTGTATCGATGCTCGAACGCGGTGATCTTTCCGGCGAGGTTGTCGAGGTCGGCGAAGTCGTCCGGGGTGAGCAGTTTGCGTTGGACGACGGAGAAGTAGATCTCGACCTGGTTGAGCCACGAGGCGTGCACCGGCAGGTGGATCATGCGCGCGTTCGGGAACGCGTCGGACAGGCGCGCCGCGGCGGTCCAGCCGCGGTGCGAGGAGCCGTTGTCGACGATCCAGAACACTCGCCGCGCGGTGGCGTATGGCTTGCTGGTCATGACCTTCTCGACCAGTTCGGTGAACGGCGCGATGCCGGTGGTCTCGGCGCAGTGCCCGATCACGTGCGCGCGGTGCACGTCGTAGGCGGCCAGGTAGGCCAGGGTGCCGTGTCGGCGGTATTCGGATTCGACCCGCATCGGCTGGCGACCCGGCCGGGCCGGTGCGCTTCGGTGGATGCGGCTGCGGGCCTGCACGCCCGGCTTCTCATCGGCGCTGAGGACGAAGTCGTTCTCGCCCAGTGGTTCGCCGTCGAACACGCGCGCGTAGAGATCGAGCGCGCGGGCGGCTTTGACGGCGAAGTCCGGGTCGCGCGGGAAGATCCACGAGCGGTGCTGCCACGGCTTGAGCGCGTCGCCGGCCAGCCAGCGGCGCACCGTCGACGCCGACACCGATGTGACGATGCGGCGACTGACTGCCTCGGCAGCCAACTCCGGGCACGACCAGCGCGCCAGCGGCGTGCCCGTGTCGGCGGGAAGCTCGCAGGCCAGCGCCTTCACCTCGGCCACCACCGTGGCGGCGAAGCGACGCGGCCGGCCGGGACGTGACCGATCACGAAGACCGTCCAGCCCGTGCTCGCAGAACCGGCGCCGCCACTTGCGCACGGTGTCGTCGGTGACCCCCAGGCTTCGGGCGATCGCGGCATTCGACGCGCCGCCGGCAGCGGCCAACACGATCCGGGCACGCAGCACGTCGCGGTGCTCACCGCTGGCTCGGCGCGCCCGGGCCAGCAGCAGTCGCCGCTGACCAGCACAAAGAACGATCTGGTGCGCACTCAACACAGGCATGGTCTGGTTGTCACTCACCACGTGCCCGCGTCCGGCGACGACACGCCGAGCAGGCTGTTCGAGCATCATGGATGCCGTGCCCACGCCTCCGGACTCGACCAAGAACTCCTTGCGATACCGGCTGATCATGCGCACCCGCGAACGCTGGCCACAGCTGGCCGAGCTCACCATCCGTCATCGCGGCCAGTTCGCCTACATCGACGGGCAACTCCCCGATGGCACCACACTGCCCCTGTTCCGGCTGCGCTACGGCGGCTCGGCCAACAGCTGGGGCTTCGCGATTCACCTCGCCAGCCGCGACGGCTACGAAGACGCCTTCCTCCCCAGCGGATACCCCGTCGGCACCCCCGAAGAAGCCCTCGACTGCGCCTGCGGCCTCTACCTCAACGACCCCACCGCCTGGACCCAACCCCCGACGAACTAACGGGCGTGACCACTAGTGTCGCAGTGCCGCGGCGTGTTTGTTCGTCACCGCAGTGACTCCGTGTCGATGACGAACCGGTACCGCACGTCGCTGGCCAGCACCCGCTCGTAGGCCTCGTTGATGTAATCCGGTGTGATGACCTCGATTTCGGGTTGCACACCATGTTCGCCGCAGAAGTCCAGCATCTCCTGGGTTTCTGCAATGCCACCGATCATCGAGCCGGATATGCTGCGCCGCTTGGACACCACCGGCGGGGCGGCCACCTCCATCGGGCGCTCGGGCATTCCAACCTGGACCAGGGTGCCGTCGACGGCGAGCAGGCCCACATATGCGTTCAAATCCAGGTTGGCCGAAACGGTATTGACAATCAGGTCGAACGATCCGGCGAGCGTTTCGAATGTCTCGGGGTTCGAAGTCGCGTAGTACGCGTCGGCGCCCAACCGCAGACCGTCCTCCATCTTCTTCAGCGACTGGCTCAGCACTGTCACTTCGGCGCCCATCGCGGCCGCGAGTTTGACAGCCATATGGCCCAGCCCGCCGAGGCCGATCACCGCGACGCGCGTGCCGGGTCCGGCTTTCCAGTGGCGCAGCGGAGAGTAGGTGGTGATGCCCGCGCACAGCAGCGGTGCGGCCGCGTCCAAAGGCACGCTGTCGGGGATGTGCAGCACGTAGTTCTCGTCGACGACGATCGCGCCGCTGTAGCCGCCCTGGGTCGGTTGGCCGTCGCGGCCCACCGCGTTGTAGGTGCCGACCATGCCGCGTTCGCAGTACTGCTGTTGGCCGGCCAGGCAGTACTTGCACTCGCGGCAGGAGTCGACGAAACACCCGACGCCGACGCGATCGCCGACCGTGAACTTCGTGACTTCTGCGCCCACCTCGGTGACCACACCGGCAATTTCATGCCCGGGCACGACGGGGTAGCTCGCCGCGCCCCATTCGCCCCTGACGGTGTGGATGTCGGAGTGACAGATGCCCGCGAAATGGATATCGAACGCGATGTCGTGCGGCCCGAGGTCGCGGCGGGTGATGGTCGTCTTGGTGAGTGGTTCCGTCGCAGATGTGGCGGCATAAGCGGATACGGCGGTCGTCATGTAACCCTCTTCATTGCATGCGAAAACTAGCTCAACGAGCTACTGATATCGCCGCGACAATGCGGCTACCGGGATCAACCGCCGACGACCGGGCGGTAATCCCCTTCGCGGCTGTGAGTTAACTCCTAAAGTCCTGGCGCGCGGTAGGCGCCGTTGAAGGACAGTCGTTGGTAATCGGCCACGCCGGCCCGCGTGTACGGGTCGCGGTCGACGATGTCCTGTGCCTCGTCGGCGCTGATGTCACCGGTGACGAGCACCCCGCCGGAACCGTCTTCCTGGCGGCCGGCCAGAAGGAGGCGGCCGGCCGCAACCTCTTCCTTCAAGAACTCGAGATGGGCGGGACGCGTCTTCTCGATGACATCGGGTGGCTGCACATATGTCGACTTCAAGACGTGGATCACCCGGTCGACGTTAGTTGATCGGTGCGTTGAGCCAGTGCAGGTCCGCCAGCATTCCGCGGGCGGCAACGATGCCCTCGCCGGTCTGCCATACCTCGTTGTTGACAACGAAAACCCGGTTGTCCTTGTTGGCGGAGAGCTTTCGCCAGGCGTCGCTGCCCATCACGTCGCCTGCGCGGTCCTTGGCGGCCGATGACGCGAAGGAGACGTACACGATGTCGCCGTCGGCGATCGAGAAGTCGGGGGAGTTGTGCATGTCCTCTTTAGTGGTGCCGATCTCGACATACGGCTTATCGGTAAAGCGTTGTGCGGCAGGACGATCCACCCCGACGTCGGCCAGGACACTGCCCGGGAAACTGGCCGGCCCGTACACCCGCATGGTGGTGTCGGTGAGCTGCACCACCGATGCCTGGAAGTGCGTGGCGTCGTTGTCCGCACCGGTCTTGCCCGCGGCCGCGGTGAAGCCGTCGATCAAGCCGTTCGCGGCGTCGGCCCGCCAGGTCGCGGCACCGACCGTCCGCAGGTTGTCCTCCCAGGCTGCCCCGGATGTGCCGGTGAAGACCGTCGGCGCGATCGCCGACAGCTCCGGGTAGGCGTCGGGGGTCAGGGCCTCCGACCCGAGGATCAGGTCGGGCTTGGCCGCGCGGATCGCGTTCATGTCCGGCCCACTGCGGGTGCCGACGGCGGGGAGGTCGTGCACGACGGTGCCGAGATAGGACGGCTGGCGGTCGGAGCCGTCGGGCAACGCGGCGCCGACGATGCGTGACTGCAGACCCAGCGCGCACAGCGCGTCGAGTTGATCCGCGAGCACCACGATTCGCAGCGGCTCCGCGCGCACGACAGTGCTACCCGCGGCGTGTCGGACCTCACGGTCACCCTCACCTGGATCGACCGGTGTTGGATCGGGCGCACAGGACTCGTCGGGTCTGCGTTGATTGCCCAGCACACCGGCGCCGGCGATCTTGGTGGTGCTGGTGACCACCGTCGGCTCGTTTGCCGGTGAAGGCGAGCCCGCGCCCGGCTTGCCGCAGCCGCCGAGCGAGGTCACCACGACGGCGGTCAGCACGGCCGCCGCGGCTGCGATAACGCCGGGCGCCGGACGGCGGATCAGCACGGGCCGACGGTAACATCCGAGCACTTCGGGACTGGTCAACCGGCGTGCGGGGGATACCGCGAAATCGAATACGACCGTTTGTAGGACCCATGCCGACACGGGGCCCTTCGAGAGATAGGATTCGAACCACAGCGTGCGGGGAATCTCCCGTCTGAACGTTTGGAGGACCCTCTTGGTAGCCGAAGCGCCCCCACTAGGACAACTCGAGGCCCGTCGTCCTTTCCCGGCGCGGCTCGGTCCCAAGGGGAACCTGGTCTACAAGCTGGTGACCACTACCGATCACAAGCTGATCGGCATCATGTACTGCGTCGCCAGCATGGTGTTCTTCTTCCTCGGCGGGCTGATGGCGCTGCTCATGCGCACCGAGCTCGCGATGCCCGGGCTGCAGTTCCTGTCCAATGAGCAGTACAACCAGCTGTTCACCATGCACGGCACGGTGATGCTGCTGTTCTACGCCACCCCCATCGTGTTCGGGTTCGCCAACCTGGTGCTGCCGCTGCAGATCGGCGCCCCCGACGTCGCATTCCCACGGCTGAACGCCTTTTCGCTCTGGCTGTTCATTTTCGGCGCCACGATCGCGATCGCCGGGTTCATCACCCCTGGCGGCGCCGCCGACTTCGGCTGGACCGCCTACACGCCGCTGACCGACGCCATCCACTCGCCGGGGGCCGGCGGTGACCTGTGGATCATGGGCCTGGCCGTCGCCGGCCTGGGCACCATCCTGGGCGGGGTCAACATGATCACCACCGTGGTCTGCATGCGGGCGCCCGGCATGACCATGTTCCGGATGCCCATCTTCACCTGGAACATTCTGGTGACCTCGATCCTGGTGCTGATGGCGTTCCCGCTGCTGACCGCCGCGTTGTTCGGCCTGGCCGCCGACCGACACCTGGGCGCGCACGTCTACGACCCGGCCAATGGCGGCGTGCTGCTGTGGCAGCACCTGTTCTGGTTCTTCGGCCACCCCGAGGTGTACATCATCGCGTTGCCGTTCTTCGGCATCGTCAGCGAGATCTTCCCGGTGTTCTCCCGCAAGCCGATCTTCGGCTACACCACATTGATCTACGCGACGTTGTCCATCGGTGCGCTGTCGGTGGCGGTGTGGGCGCACCACATGTACGCGACCGGCGCGGTGCTGTTGCCGTTCTTCAGCTTCATGACCTTCCTGATCGCGGTGCCCACCGGTATCAAGTTCTTCAACTGGATAGGCACGATGTGGAGGGGTCAGTTGACGTTTGAAACACCGATGCTGTGGTCGGTGGGCTTCATGATCACGTTCCTGCTGGGCGGCCTGTCGGGAGTGCTGCTGGCCAGCCCGCCGATCGACTTCCACGTCACCGACTCGCTACTTCGTGGTCGCGCACTTCCACTACGTGTTGTTCGGCACGATCGTGTTCGCGACATTTGCCGGCATCTACTTCTGGTTCCCGAAGATGACGGGCCGACTGCTCGACGAGCGGCTGGGCAAGCTGCATTTCTGGTTGACGTTCATCGGCTTCCACACCACGTTCCTGGTGCAGCACTGGGTCGGCGACGAGGGCATGCCACGCCGTTACGCGGACTACCTGCCGTCCGACGGCTTCACCACGCTGAACGTCGTCTCGACGATCGGGGCCTTCACCCTTGGTCTGTCGATGCTGCCGTTCGTGTGGAACGTGTTCAAGAGCTGGCGCTACGGCGAGCCGGTCACCGTCGACGATCCATGGGGCTACGGCAATTCGCTGGAGTGGGCGACCAGCTGCCCGCCGCCGCGGCACAACTTCACCGAGCTGCCCCGGATCCGTTCGGAGCGGCCGGCATTCGAGCTGCACTACCCACATATGGTCGACCGAATGCGCTCAGAGGCGCACATCGGGCGCAGCCACGGGCCGACGGACGACGACGTCACCCGGCTGGACAACGAGAACGTCCGGACCTGATGCGCGAGCGCGGCGTTAAACGGGGGTGAGCACGCCGCCCAAGGTGTCGGTGTTGATCACCGTCACCGGAGTCGACCAACCTGGCGTGACTTCTGCGCTGTTCGAAGTGCTTTCGCGGCACAAGGTCGAGTTGCTCAACGTCGAACAGGTCGTTATTCGGGGGCGCCTGACGCTGGGCGTGCTGGTATCGGGGTCGGCTGAGACAGCGGGTGGTCCGGAACTGCGTGAAGAGGTCGAGAACGCGATTCACGGCGTCGGGCTGGACGTGACGATCGAGCGCAGCGACGAGATGCCCGTGATGCGGGAGCCCTCCACCCATACCATCGTCGTGCTGGGCAGGCCGATCACCGCCGAGGCCTTCGGCGTGGTGGCCCGCGAGGTGGCCGCGCTCGGCGTCAACATCGACTTCATTCGCGGTGTGTCCGACTATCCGGTGACCGGGCTGGAACTACGGGTCTCGGTGCCGCCCGGCGGTGCGCACACCCAGTTGCAGACCACGTTGGCGCGGGTTGCCGTCGACGAAGGCGTCGACATCGCGCTGGAGGATTACAGCCTGGCACGACGGGCCAAGCGGCTCATCGTGTTCGACGTCGACTCCACGCTGATCCAGGGCGAGGTCATCGAAATGCTGGCCGATCGGGTTGGCGCCCACGCGGCCGTCGCGGAGATCACCGAGGCGGCCATGCGCGGCGAACTGGACTTCGCCGAGTCTCTCAACCGTCGCGTCGCGACGCTGGCCGGCCTGCCGGCAGACGTGCTCGAAGAGATCGGGGAGCAGATCGAGCTCACGCCGGGCGCACGCACCACGCTGCGGACGTTGCGGCGGTTGGGGTTTCACTGTGGCATCGTGTCGGGCGGCTTCCGCCAGGTCATCGAACCGCTCGCCCACGAGCTGGAGATGGATTTCGTTGCGGCCAACCAACTCGAGATCGTCGACGGCAAGCTGACAGGAAGAGTCATCGGACCGATCATCGATCGGCCCGGAAAGGCCAAGGCGCTGAGGGACTTTGCGCAGCAGGCCGGGGTGCCGATGGAGCAGACGGTCGCCGTGGGCGACGGCGCCAACGACATCGACATGCTGGCCGCCGCCGGCCTTGGCGTTGCGTTCAATGCAAAACCGGCGCTGCGTGAAGTGGCCGATGCGTCTCTGAGCCATCCGTATCTGGACACCGTGTTGTTCATCCTCGGCATAACCCGTGGCGAGATCGAGGCGGCCGACAGTGTCGACGGCACGTTCCGCAGGGTCGAGATCCCCGACGACTAGACGACGACGGTTGTCGGCTCCGGCGCCGAGGATCCGGTCACGCTGTGCCAAGCGCGGGCCAGCAGTTCGATGGCTGCCGAAAGCTCGTCCTCGGGCAGCACGTAGGGTACCCGCACGAAGCGCTCCAGAGTTCCGTCGACACCGAAGCGCGGTCCGGCGGGCAGCTCGAGCCCCAGCCGTGACGCAGCCGCCGACAGAGCTGTGCTCATCGGCGCAGGCAACCGGACCCACAGTGACATGCCGCCGACGCCCGGCCCCGGTTCCCAGTCGGGCAGGTGGCGATGCAGCAGAGACAGCAGGACCGCGCGTCGTGCCCGAAGGATCTCCCGTCGCTCCGGCAGTAGCTCTTCGTGCTGCGCGAGAAGCCTTGCGGCGGCCAACTGTTCGAGAACCGGGGTACCCATGTCGATCGACGGGCGCAGAGCGGCGATCGTGGCGATGGTGGCGCGCTCGGCGCGGATCCAGCCGACCCGCAGCCCGCCCCAGAACGACTTCGACATCGAACCGACCGTCAGCACCAGGTCTCGTCGCGTCGTCATCGCCGCCGCCATCGGCGGCGGTATCGGTTTGTCCAGCCACATGTCGAGAATCGTTTCGTCGATGACGGTGCGGGTCCTGGTCTCGGCGATGATGCCCGCCAACCGCTTTCGGTCTTGCGCAGGCATCGTCAAGCCGGTGGGATTGTGGTTGTCGGGGATCAGATAGGCCAGGCTCGGGGACAGTTGTTGGACCGCGGCTTGCAACGCGTCGAGCTCCCAGCCGTCCTCGGTCATCGCTACGGGAACGGGCCGCGCCCCGGCGGTGGTGATGGACGACAGCGCGCCGTGATAGGTGGGCTGTTCCACCAGCACGCGGTCGCCGGGCTGCACATAGGTCGTCAGGATGAGGTTGACGGCATGCAGCGCTCCGGTGGTCACCAGAATCTCGTCGGGTTCGGTGGGAAGGCCACGCTGGCAATACCTTTCGGCGATTGCTTGCCGAAGTTGGCTGACGCCGACAAGTTCGTGTCCTACCTGGTGCAGGTAGGGCGTGATATCGCGCGTCGCGTCGGCGAAGGCCTCGGCTACTGCGGCTGCGGGGGCCGAAAGCGCTGCCGCGGAAAGGCTCATCGACGGTGCCGAGGCGTCGGTGGTGACGGTCAGCGAAACGGGAAGGGCAGTGGTGCTGCGGGCGCCGCGGCGGGCATTGAGGTAGCCGTCCTCGCGCAGTTGGGCGTACGCGGCGGTGACGGTGGTGCGGGAGACGCGCAGCGTGTCGGCCATCGCCCGCTCGCTTGGTAGTCGAGCGCCGACGGGCAGGCGCCCGTCGATGATCAGCAGTCGGATCGCGTCGGCGAGACCGAAGTAGGCCGGGCCACTACGACTGGACGTGCGCCAGTTGCCAAGCTCGCGGGCCAAAAGGTCCACATCGAGCGCCCGGGCGGGCATTTCTACGGGCATCACATGCCAGTATGGCTCAACTGGCTATTGAAAGACAAGCCAGTTGGGCGGACTATCGGTGCATGAGCATAAATTGGATGTCTCGGTTCGCCCGCCCGGTGGGCAGAATCTTCAAGCCTGCGGAGCGCATACCCGCCGAGTTCGTCGACCGCGACGCCGAGCGAGCGCGCCAGGAACTCGAGCTGATACGGATCCGCTTCCCCCACCATGGGTAGCGCCTCGGTGCGGGGCGGTGCGCTGCTGCTCGGGCTGACCGGCTACGGCTTCTCCATGGCGGTAATGGTGCGTGCCGGACTCGGGCTGGACCCCTGGGACGTGTTCCACCAGGGACTGGCGCTGAAGACACCGATGACGATCGGCATCGCATCCGCTGTCGTCGGAGTGGCGGTGCTGCTGGCCTGGATCCCGCTGCGCAACCGCCCCGGCATCGGCACCGTCGCCAACGTCATCGTCATCGCGGTGACCGTGGACACCGCGCTGGCGATACTTCCCACGCCGACCTCGTTCGCGCTGCGCGTCGCGATGATGGTGGGTGCGGTCGTGCTCAACGCGATCAGCACCGTGCTCTACATCGGTGCAGGCCTCGGTCCGGGCCCACGCGACGGGCTGATGACCGGATTCGTCGTTCGCACCGGCCTTTCGGTCCGGCTGGTCAGAACCTCCATCGAGGCCACGGTGCTGGCGGTCGGTTGGCTGCTCGGCGGGACCGTCGGCGTCGGCACTGTCCTGTACGCGTTAGGGATCGGTCCGCTCGTCCAATTCTTCGTGTGGATCACGCCGAAGCGGGTGCTGGCCCACAGCGGCTGGGCTTCCGTCGACGAGGCTCGCCGTAGTCGCTTCACTACGATGAGCGAGTGCCCGACTCCGGAAGCGACAGCGCCGACCCCGATCTGCTGATCGACTTCGCCAAGGTCACGCTGCGCCGCGGCGGGCAGAACCTCGTCGGACCGGTTACCTGGTCGGTGGAGCTCGACGAACGCTGGGTGGTCATCGGACCGAACGGTGCGGGCAAGACTTCGCTGCTGCGGATCGCCGCCGCGCTGGAGCATCCGTCCTCGGGAACCGCCTATGTGCTGGGCGAACGGCTGGGCCGGGTCGCCATGTCCGAACTGCGCTCGCGGGTCGGGCTCAGCAGTTCGGCGTTGTCGCAACGAGTGCCCGAGGGCGAGGTGGTGCGCGACCTCGTCGTCTCCGCGGGATACGCCGTTCTCGGCCGCTGGCGGGAGCAGTACGACGACATCGACTACAACCAGGCCGTCGACATGCTGGAAAGCGTCGGCGCCGAACACCTGGCCGAGCGCACCTACGAGACGCTGTCCGAGGGTGAGCGCAAGCGCGTGCTGATCGCCCGTTCGTTGATGACCGACCCGGAACTGCTGCTGCTCGACGAGCCGGCCGCGGGACTGGACCTCGGCGGGCGCGAGGAGTTGGTGGCGCGGCTGGCCGACCTTGCCGCCGATGCCGACTCCCCGGCAATCGTGTTGGTGACCCACCATGTCGAGGAGATCCCGCAGGGGTTCAGCCACGCCCTGATCCTGTCGGAGGGGCGAGTGGTGGACTCCGGACTGCTTGCGGACACGCTGACCGCCGAGAACCTGTCGAAGGCGTTCGGCCAGTCCATCGCGCTGGACTTCATCGACGGCCGCTATTTCGCCCGTCGCACCAGAAGCCGCGCTGCGCACAGGAGGCGTTGATGTCTGAAGAGCCCCTCGTCCCGCGGCCCGCCGCGACGGTGATGCTGCTCCGTGACACCCGTGAAGGCATCAAGGTGTTCCTGATGCGGCGGCACCGGGGGATGGACTTCGTCGGAGGCGTGATGGTGTTTCCCGGCGGCGGGGTCGACGACCGCGACCGCAACGCCGACATCGCATGGCATGGGCCCGACAAGAACTGGTGGGCCGACCGGCTGGGAACCGACGCCGAACTCGCCGAGGCTCTTGTCTGCGCCGCGGCCAGAGAGACCTTCGAGGAGTGCGGCGTGTTGTTCGCCGGCGCGGCCGATGATCCGGACCTGCTTGTCGATGACGCGTCGATGTACCGCCCCCAGCGGGCCGCGCTCGTGAGCAAGGAACTGTCGTTCGGCGAGTTCCTGCGAGCGGAGAAGCTGATGCTGCGCGCCGACCTGTTACGCCCGTGGGCGAACTGGGTGACCCCCAGGGAGGAGCGCACCCGTCGCTACGACACCTTTTTCTTGGTCGCTGCACTTCCGGAAGGTCAGCGCGCCGACGGCGAGAACACCGAATCCGACCAGGCCGGCTGGATCACACCCGACGCCGCCTTGGCGGACTTCACGGCTAAACGGAGCTTCCTGTTACCGCCGACCTGGACGCAGCTCGACTCGTTGGCCGGCCGCACGGTTGCCGAAGTGCTGGCCGTCGAACGCCGGATCGTCGCCGTGCAGCCGAATCTGACCATCACCGACGGTAATTGGGAGTTCGAGTTCTTCGACGGCGAGCGCTACAACGAAGCCCTCGGGGGAAGGGCACCGTGAGGGAGTTCGTCAGTATTCACACCCTCGACGACCATCAGGGCATCGCCACCCTGCTGCTGTCGCGGCCGCCGACCAACGCGCTGACCCGCCAGGTGTGCCGCGAAATCGATGCCGCCGCTGCAGAACTCGGCGCGCGTGACGACATCGCGGCGGTGATCGTGTTCGGCGGACACGAGATTTTCTGCGCAGGCGACGACATGGCGGTGCTGCAGACCCTCAACGCCGAGGAGGCGGCAGGGGCGGTGGGGATCGGCCGCGCCGCCGTCGATGCCGTCGGCGCCATTCCTAAACCGACCGTCGCCGCCATCACCGGCTACGCGCTGGGAAGCGGGCTGACACTTGCACTGGCCGCTGACTGGCGGCTGGCCGGCGACAACGTCAAGGTCGGCGCGACCGAGATCCTCGCCGGCTATCCGCCGGGTGAAACGGCCCGGCTGACGCGCGCGATCGGCGAGAGCAAGGCCAAGGATCTGGTGTTCACCGGCCGGTTCGTCGACGCCAAGGAGGCGCTGACAATGGGCTTGATCGACCAGATGGTGGCCCCTGATTCGGTGTACGACGCGGCAATGACGTGGGCGGAGAGGTTCGTCGACCATCCATCGCAGGTCCTGGCCGCCGCCAAGGCCTCATTTGGTCACGGCCGTTAGGCTGCCCTGCATGACGAGTATCGACCCATCTCCAAACCCCCACGCGACAGCGGAGGAGGTGGAGGCGGCCCGCCACGACTCCAAGCTCGCGCAGGTGCTGTACCACGACTGGGAAGCCGAGAACTACGACGAGAAGTGGTCGATCTCCTACGACAAGCGCTGCATCGACTACGCGCGTGGCCGGTTCGACGCCATCGTCCCCGAGGAGGAGCAGCGCAACCTGCCCTACGACCGGGCGTTGGAGCTGGGCTGCGGCAGCGGCTTCTTCCTGCTGAACCTGATTCAATCTGGCGTGGCCCGGCGGTGCTCGATGACCGACCTGTCGCCGGGCATGGTCAAGGTGGCTACCCGCAACGGCGAGAACCTCGGCCTCGATGTCGACGGCCGGGTCGCCGACGCCGAGGGCATCCCCTACGACGACGACACCTTCGACTTGGTCGTCGGGCACGCCGTACTCCATCACATTCCCGACGTTGAGTTGTCCCTGCGCGAGGTGGTGCGGGTGCTCAAGCCGGGCGCCCGGTTCGTCTTCGCCGGTGAACCGACCACCGTCGGCAACCGGTATGCGCGAACGCTGGCAAATTTGACCTGGAAAGCCACAATCCGTGCCATGAAGCTGCCGGGGATGAGCAGCTGGCGGCGCCCACAGTCCGAGCTCGACGAGAACTCGCGGGCTGCAGCCCTGGAGTGGGTCGTTGACCTGCACACCTTCGACCCGGGCGATCTGGAGAAAATGGCGACGAACGCTGGCGCCGTCGAGGTGAGCACCGCCACTGACGAGTTCACTGCAGCGATGTTGGGATGGCCGGTACGGACTTTCGAGTCGACAGTGCCCCCCGGCAAACTCGGCTGGGGCTGGGCCAAGTTTGCGTTCGGCAGTTGGACGACGTTGTCGTGGGTGGACGACAACGTCTGGCGCCGAGTGGTTCCCAAGAGCTGGTACTACAACGTCATGCTGACCGGGGTCAAGCCGTCGTAGCTTTCGGCCTTGACGCCGTCGCTTATCTCCGCAGCGAAGCGGGAACTCAGGCGCTGCGTGAAGTCGACGGCTATCGGCTGACCGATGCCACCCGCGTCACCGACATCGCTTCGATACGAACGCAATTCGGTGACCACGCACCGGTCCTGGTGGAGACGGTGTTGTTGCGGCGTCGGGCGGCCGCCAAGTTCGCCGACCCGTCGGAGTGGTTGTTCACCGACGACGCGCTGCAACAGGCCACTGCTCAACCGGTCGCCGAGCACCGGGCCCGCCGTCTGGCCGGCGCGACGGTGCACGACGTCACCTGCTCCGTCGGCACAGAGCTTGCGACACTGCGCAATTCGACCGGTTTTGCGGTAGGAAGCGACATCGATCCGATCCGGCTCGCCATGGCCCGCCACAACGTCGCCGACGTGGAGCTGTGCCGCGCCGACGCATTGCGACCAGTCACCCGTGACACGGTCGTGCTCGCCGACCCCGCCCGCAGACGATCCGGGCGGCGACGATTCGACCCGCGTGACTACACACCGCCACTGGACTGCGTGCTGGCCGTATACCGCGATCGCGATCTCGTCGTAAAGTGTGCTCCGGGAATCGATTTCGACGAAATCGGTCGGATCGGCTTCAGCGGCGAGATCGAGGTCACGTCTTTGGACGGCAACGTTCGGGAAGCGTGTCTGTGGTCCTCGGGCCTGGCTGAAGCGGGCGTCACCCGACGCGCCACCATGCTGGACGGTCCCGAACAGATCACCGACGCCGAACCCGACGACTGCCCGGTGGCGCCCACTGGCCGTTGGATCATCGACCCTGACGGCGCCGTGGTCCGTGCCGGACTGGTCCGCCACTACGCCGCTCGGCACGGGCTCTGGCAGCTCGACCCCGACATCGCCTACCTGACGGGCGACCGGCTGCCCGACGGTGTCCGCGGCTTCGAGGTGCTCGACGAACTCGGCTACAGCGAGAGGCGGCTGCGCCAGGCCCTGGCGGCGCATGATGTCGGTGCCGTCGAGATCCTGGTGCGCGGCGTCGACGTCGACCCCGACGCGCTACGGCGGCGGCTGAGGCTGCGTGGGTCGGATCAGGTATCGGTGGTGATCACCCGTATCGGCTCCGGCACGGCAAGTCGGGCAACGGCATTCATCTGCCGGCCATCGCGGTGACGGCTGTTTTGCCGTCGCAGGTATTGTGACGGCGGCGGCTACGGTGCCGCTCTGGCTCCGGAGGTCTCGTCACATGCGCATTTCCATGCGGATTCTCGCCGCCTCGACGGCTGTGTTCATCGGTTGGTTCGGCCTTGCGGCCGCGGTGCCTGCCTCGGCCGCGCCGCCGAAGTGCTCGGATCTCAACGGAGCCCTCGCCGGGCAGAACTGCGTGATCCAGGACGGTGATGCCGGGTACTCCCTGCGGATCACCTACCCGGCCAATTACCCCGATGTGCAGGCGGTCTTCGACTACATCAAGCAGACCCGCGACGGCTTCGTCAACGTGGCGAAGATGCCGGACTCGCGCACGATGCCCTATCAGCTGGAAGTCTCTGCGGCCGAGTACAACTCGGCGGTTCCGCCACGGGGCACGCAGTCGGTGGTTTTCAAGACATTCCAGGACGTCGGCGGGGCGCACCCGCAGACGTTCTACAAGGCGTTCAATTGGGACCAGGGCCTCCGCGAGCCGATCGTGATCGACACCATGGGCCAGGACAAGATCCAGCCGTTGTTCCGGCCGGGTACCAACCCCTGGCCGGTGATCTTCCCGCTGGTGCAGACGGAGCTCGAGAAGCAGCTGGGAACCAAACCGGCGATCGCACCCGAAGTGGGACTGAACCCGGCTACATACGAGAACTTCGCGATCCAGAACGACACGCTGGTCTTTTTCTTCAGCCAGGGCGCGATCCTGCCGGAGTCCGCGGGTGCCCTGTCCGTGACGATCCCACGTGGACCCGTCGACGCGATGATCGCCTAGCCATTAGGCGGGTTCGAAGCCGTACACCTGGCCCGTGCTCGTTGCCGTGACCACGCGGCGGTCATGGCCGACCGACACACCTACCGGCCACCCGGAGGCTTCGGGAAGCGGGTAGCTGTTCACGGTGTGTCCGTCGGCGGGGTCGAACACGAGCAGCGCCTGGCCGTTGTCGCCGTCGGGGACGACGGTGTAGGCGACGTGTGTGCCGGCCTGGCTGGACGTGGTCAACGGCGCAACGTCATCGCGGGTCCACATCACGTCCGCGTGGTCGCCGCGGTCCCTGATCGCGACCAGCTTGGTGTCCGGGCCGCCGCCGGCGACGATGAGGCCGTCCGCCGATACCGACGGTGGGGTCTGCGGCAGGAACCGCAGCGGTGTCGACCATTTGGCTTTGCCGTCGGCCGTATTGAGGGCCCATAGTTTGTTGTCACGGCCGTTGACGTAGATCGTCGATCCGTCGGCCGACGCCACAGGGCTGGCAATCACACCGGCCTTGACCGCGTCGCTGGTCCAGGCCTCTGACAACACAGGGTTCTGCTTGGCGTTGTATTTCAGGCCGACGAGCACCGAGGCCGGAGCGCCGGGTTGCCACACCGGCACCACCACGATGCCCGTCGGCGCGGCGAACGCCGGGGCGGCGGCGACCGGGCAGCGTGGCCTTGCCGGCTGGCAATCGGCCAGCCCGCGCTGGGAGTCCGTCGGGTTGACGCCGGCCACCAGGTCGAGCGGGGTGCCGACCACGGTGCCCTGGTGGGCGTCGAACACCAGCACCTGACCGAGATGAGTCACTACGAGAAGGTGATCTGACGCGAGAATCCTTGGGGTGGTTGGCATTCCGATCACCAGCCGCCGCCATCTGAACCACTGGGTAGAGGGGAACGACATCATGAGGCCAGGCTGGCCGACATAGAGGTTGTCGAAACCGTCGAACAAGGGGCTCGAAGATCCGCCGCCCTGCCACAACCGGGTGCACCAGCGTTGGCGGCCGTTGTTGTCGGCTTCCCATACCATCAGCGAGCATCCGGCCGGGGTCTGGGCATTGACGGCGAGATACTGGTTCGAGCCCAGCACCACCGCGGACCCCAACTCGCCCTTGACCGAGCGGGTCCACTCCAGCTTGAGCGCGTCGGCACCGGCCACGCCGGTATAGCTGGTGTTTCCTGCGTCGCCGTACTGGGCGGGCCAGCCGTCAGCCGCATGGGCTTCGACCCAGGAATCGGTGTTCCCGCAACCGGCCAGCGCACCCGTGATCAGCGCTGTTGACGCCAGCACCATGAGTCGCCGGAACACGGTTTCCTTTCGTCGGGGCCCACGTGAGGGTAACCGTTTCACGTTGAAGCGCTCGCGTAGGCTTTCCGGCCATGACGACGATGTGGGGCGCGCCGCTGCACAAGCGTTGGCGGGGATCGCGGCTGCGCGACCCGCGGCAGGCCAAGTTCCTCACGATGGCATCACTGAAGTGGCTGATCGCCAACCGCGCGTATTCCCCGTGGTATCTGGTGCGGTACTGGCGGCTGCTGAAGTTCAAGCTCGCCAACCCCCACATCATCACGCGGGGAATGGTGTTTCTCGGTAAGGGTGTGGAGATCCAGGCGACCCCCGAGCTGTCGACGATGGAGATCGGTCGCTGGGTTCATATCGGCGACAAGAACACGATCCGCTGCCACGAGGGATCGCTGCGTTTCGGGGACAAGGTGGTGCTCGGCCGCGACAACGTCATCAACACCTATCTCGATATCGAGGTGGGCGACTCGGTGTTGATGGCGGACTGGGTCTACGTCTGCGACTTCGACCATAAGATGGATGACATCAACATGCCGATCAAGGATCAGGGCATCCTCAAGGGCCCAGTGCGGATTGGGCCCGATACCTGGATCGCGACCAAGGTCACCATCCTTCGCAACACCACGATCGGGAAGGGCTGCGTGCTCGGCTCGCATGCGGTGGTCAAGGGTGACATCCCGGACTTTTCGATCGCGGTGGGTGCACCGGCCAAGGTCGTCAAGAACCGCAAGCTGGCCTGGGACACCTCGGCGGCCGAGCGCGCCAAGCTGGCGGCGGCCCTCGCCGACATCGAGCGCAAGAAAGCCTCCCGTTAGCCGCTTCAGTCGGCCCACTCGATGCCGAACGCGTCGGCCAGTGCGGTGCGGCCGTCGTCGGTGACGCGCACCGCGCGACCCCGGGGAACCCGTTTGACCCAGCCCGCCGACAGCACGTGGTCGAGCACCGCGCGGCCCAGCGCGCCGGACAGATGGTGCCGCTGCTCGGTCCAGTCCACGCAGTACCGCACGAGAGGCCTTCTGCTCGTGGGCAATTCGACGCCAACGTGAGCAAGGAAGTCGCGCCCGTCGTTGGTCAGCTCGTATTGAATGTCGTGACCGGGACTGCTCAGCGCGTCATGGCCGTCGCGGTGTGGGTCGTAGCGACCGTCACCGCCAACCAGGACCCGGCGGTCCAGCAGGCTGCCCATGATCTGCACACCCAGGCGCCCGGCTAGGTGGTCGTAACACGTGCGGGCCGACCGCAACCGCGCCGCCCTTGTGCCGTCACGCAGCGACCGCACCGGACGCGACGGCGCCAGTCGAACGAGATGCTCGAGTAGCTCGCCGACCTCGGGCCCCGCCAACCGGTAGTAGCGGTGTCGGCCATGTGTCTCCACCGTGAGCAGTCCGGCGTCGGTGAGCTTGCGGAGGTGACTGCTGGCCGTCGGCCTGCTGATGCCGGCCTCGTCGGCGAGCACGCTGGCGGGCAGCGCCCTTCCGTCGTCGAGGGCCAGCAGCACCTTGCACCGGGCGGGGTCGGCGAGAAGTGAGGCCACCGCGGCGATGTCAGCGTCGCCGCGCGTCGGCAATTGCGCAATGTCACGCATGGCAGGCCTCCTTCGTCCTCGTCGCGGGCGACTCCTCTCGCCCCCATCTAAGCGCCACCACGGCGCCACACAGCTGGACCGCACCGCCCACCACCATTGCGAGCTGCACACCGACGGCTGCCATGGCACTACCCAACACCGCCACACCGACAGTGATACCCACCAGCCGGGCCAGGTTCACCACGCCGGAGGCCAGGCCCGCCCGCCGCACGGGAACTGCCGCCATCGCCAGCCCCACCGCGGGGCCCGTGTTGAGCGCCAGGCCCGCACCGGCCAGCACGAAGCACAGCTCCAGAAGCCACACGTCGGCGTGCGGCCCGGCGGCGGCGTAGAGGAGCAAGCCCGCGGCCATCAGGCCCAGCCCGCCGGTCATCGGAACACGCGGCCCGGTTCGATGAGCCAGCGCATTGACGAAAGGAATGAGCAGCAGATAAATCACCGGCATCGGAAGGAACCACAACGCCGTCATCAACGCGCTCGCACCGCGTTGTTGTTGGAAGACAAAGCTGTTCACCAACAGCAGCCCGTAGATGCCGAACGTCATCGTGAACGTCGCAACGAGAGCGGCCGTCAGTCGGCGGCTGCGGAAGAGGTCCAGCGGCAGCATCGGTTGGGCAGCGCGACGCTGGCTGGCCACGAACGCCGCGATTCCCGAGACGGCGACGACGGCCAGCACGGCAGCCCAGGCGGGAGCCATCGTCCGTCCCTCGACCAGGACGATCGTCAGAGCACCGAGGCCCAGCATCGCCAGGATCTGGCCTCGGATGTCGATCTGCGTGGCTTCGCGATCTCGGGATTCGGGCAGGTAAAGGCGGGTCATCAGCAGTGCCAGCACCCCGACGGGCACGTTCAGCCAGAAGATGTAGCGCCAACCGATCGTGTCGGTGAGCACGCCGCCCAGGATCGGGCCGATCGCGGTGCTCAAGGCGGCCGCCATCGCCCACGCCGCCGTGGCGCGTCCTCTCTGAATCGGGTCGGGGAACGCGGCTGCGGCGATCGCCAGGCCCTGGGGCAGCATCAGTGCGGCGCCCAGTCCCTGCACCGCACGCGCGGTAAGCAGCAGCGGAAGTGACGGCGCGACCGCACATGCCAGCGAGGCGACGACGAAGACCGTCAACCCGATACGCAGCAGCCTGCGCCTGCCGAGACGGTCACCGAGTGACCCGGATGTGAGCAGCGCGGCGGCGAAGGTGATGTTGTAGGCGTCGATCGTCCACTGCGCCCCCGAGATGCCTCCGCCGAGATCGTCGCGGACCGCGGGTAGGGCCAGGTTGATCGCGTTGGCGTCGATCAGTCCGACGAAGAGGCCCAGGTACGCGGCGACCAACATGACAATCGACCGGTAGGTGATCCTGTTCGTGTCCATACCCGCACGCTAGGTCCGGAATGATTCGACGCAGATCGAACTATCAGCGGTCGGGAAGCGCGTGCTCGACGATCAGCCGGCGCGCGTGGGGCTGGCGTTCACCGCGTTTGGCGGCCAGGTACACCTGGGCCGTCTCACTCGCGACCGTGTGCCAGTCGAAGTCTGAGGTGAGCCGCTCGCGGGCGGCGACCGCACGTTGTTGGGCCGCCTCCGGGGCGTCGAGAACCGTGCGGACCGCTGCGGCCAGGGACGCGATGTCGCGCGGCGGAAAGGAGATTCCGGTCTGCCCGTTGATCACCGCCTCGCCCAGGCCGCCGACGTTCGACGTCACCAGCGGGGCGCCGGTCGCCGCAGCTTCCAGCGCGACGATGCCGAACGGCTCGTAGTGGCTGGGCAGCACGGCGGCGTCGGCGCTGTGCAGCAACTGCACCAGACCCTGGTGGTCCACCCGGCCGACGAATGTCACGGCCTTGAGCACCTTGTGTTTTCGGGCCTGTTCGACCAGCCACTCATACTGGGTGCCGTCGCCTGCGATCATCAGCGTCGTGCCGGGATGAGTACGCCGAATGCGGGGCAGCGCCGCGATCGCGTCGTGGATGCCCTTCTCGTACTCCAGCCGGCCGAGGTACAACAGCTGGGCGGCACCCTTTCGCGGCCGCCGCTTCGCGAACGGCCACAGCGCCGCGTCGATTCCGTTGCGGATGACCCGGATTTCGGCGAGGCCCGGGCCGAACAACTCGGTGATCTCATCGCTCATCGATCTCGAACACGTGATGAGCGAGTCGGATTCGCGCACCAGCCAGGATTCCACGGCGTGCACCTGGCGGCTGATGCGTCCCGACACCCAGCCGGAATGACGGCCCGCCTCGGTGGCGTGGATCGTGGAAACCAGTGGGACGTCGAAGAATTCGGCCAGTGTGATGGCAGGGTGGGCCACCAGCCAGTCGTGCGCGTGCACGACGTCGGGTCGCCATGGCTTTGTCCGTTTGCCGGGGGCCCTGAGCGCCAGCCCGGCCCGGGTCATCGAGTGACCCATCGCCAGCGTCCACGCCATCATGTCCGAGCCGAAGTCGAAGTCATGCGGGTCGTGTGCCGCGGCCACCGCCCGCACACCGTCGATGTCCTCGTCGGTCGACGGGTGCGTGCTGGGGTCGGTGTTCGTGGGACGACGACTGAGCACCACGACGTCGTGTCCGGCCGCGGCCAGCGCCGTCGCCAGCTGGTAGACGTGCCGTCCGAGGCCGCCGACCACCACAGGCGGGTACTCCCACGACACCATCAGGATTTTCACGGGCACCGAAGCCTTCGTGCGTCCAGCGCGCCGAACATCCCGTCGGCACGGTTCCAGCCTGCCGCCAACCGCTCGGCCTGGTCACGGCGGCCCGAAGCGAGCGCATCCGCGATCTCGCGGGTGGCATGGGCATGCAGATGCGCGCGGTAGCGGGCGTAGTCGGCGGCGGAGTCCTTGCTGACCATGAAGGGCCAATCGCTCGACACCGTCAGCAACGTCTCCCGCAGGATCTGGTCGGCGACGACGTCACGGGCGGCCGGGGCGCCGACGGACGCGGTCTGCTCGAAGGCCTTGTCCACCGTGCTCAGTGCGGTGTCGACGACTTCGGTGTTCAGCTGCACCAGATCGGCGACCTTCTCGCCGGACCACACCGACCAGTCCTTGCCGGAACCCCAAGAGCTGGGCGGCAATTGGACCGGAGTCCCGATAAACCCGTCGGCGACCGCATCGGAGAGCGTGCCGACCCGAATGCCCGCGGCGGGTAACGCGCGCAACAGGCGTTCCAGCCACACCGGCCCCTCGTACCACCAGTGACCGAACAGTTCGGTGTCGAACGCCGCGATCACATGCGCGGGCCGGCCGATCCGGTCGGTTTCGGTGACGAGCCGCTGGTGCACCACCTCGACGAAGTCGGCCACATGCCCGTCGACCGTGCGCTCGGCCCGCGCGGGGTCGTACGGTGCCTTGGCGTCGGCAGGCACGTTGCGACCGGTGACTCGTGTCGGCTTGAGCCCGGTGACATGGTCGTAGGTGTGAAAGTCGCGATAGGCGGCATGACCCGGGTAGCCCGACTTCGGTGACCACACCCGATAGCTGACCTGCAGGTCGCGACCGAACGCGACGACATCGGAATCGCCGACGGGACGGCCAAGCGCCGTATCACCGCGCAGTGACGGGCCGTCAACCATGAAGTGCTCGACTCCGGCTGCGGCATAGTCGATTTCCATGCCCGGCGCATACGCACATTCCGGTGCCCAGATGCCGGTTGGGGTGTGCGCCAAGCGCTGCTGCGCGTCGGCCAAACCTTCGCGCAGTGCGAACTCGCGCAGTCGCGGATTCAGCAGCGGCTGGAAGGGATGCGACAGCGGTCCGCCGAGCAGCTCGATGGTGCCGCCGTCGACCAGCTCACGCAGCAGTGGGCTGCCACCGTGCTGCCACAGCGCCGTGAAATCGTCGAGCGCAAGGTCGGCTTCGGCCACTTCACGAACACCGAACTCACGCAACGGTTCCCGCAGAGTGGTTGCCTCGCGAGCGCGCAGCCGCCAGTTGGCCAACCAGTGATGCATGCTCGAGAGGCAGTACGGGTCATCGAGTTGTGCGGTGACCACGGGTGTCATACCCAGCGTCACCAAGTGACGGCGATCCTCGTCGGCCAGCCTGCGCAGCACCCGCATCAGCGGCAGGTACGCCGCCGACCACGACTGGTAGAGCCATTCCTCACCGACCGGCCAGCGACCGTGGTGCGCCAACCATGGCAGGTGGGTGTGCAGAACGAGGGTGAAGAGTCCGGGAACCGGCTTGGGGGACGAATTCACGGCCGCACCGCGATCGCGACCAGGTCAAGGCTTGCGTCGATGTCGCGTTCGGCCGCGTCGGTCAGGTCGAAATCGTCGATGCTGACGGAGGTGACGTCGGCAAGTAGGTCTGCGGGCCATGGCGCATCGGCCAGCGCGCGGGCGATCTGCGCGTCGATGATCGAGCCGCCGTGCTTGGCGTCCAGCCCGGCCAGCCGGGGGCCGTGGAACACGCCCTGCATCGACTCGAGCCTGAACCCCGCCGACTCCAACAACTCGGTCAGCTCGGCCGCGTCGAGCTCGCGGGTGTGAAACGGGTTGATCGGTGTATCGCGGCCGGGGGAGAAGGTGACCCGGTTCGGCGTCGACATCATCAGCAGCCCGGACGGCCGCAGCACGCGCAGGCACTCCGCGACGAACTGTGGCTGATCCCACAGATGCTCGATCACCTGGAAGTTGACCACCACGTCGACCGCGCCGTCGGACAGCGGCAACTCCGCCAGGTTGCCGTGACGCATGTCCACCCGCGGGTACCTCGCGCGGACGTGGGCCACCGTCGCTTCGTCATAGTCCAGCCCCATCACACGGCGGGCGACTCCGGCGATCAGGTCGGCGCCGTATCCCTCGCCGCACCCGGCCTCGAGCACGTCGCGACCTGCACATCGGTCGGCCAGCCGCTGGTAGACCACCTCGTGGCGGCGGAACCAGTAGTTCTCCTCGGCCAGGCCGGGAACCGTGCGCTCCCCGGTCAGTGGCAGAGCATCCTCCGGCCCGGCGGGACCGTCGGTGACAAATGAGCTCATCGCAAAAGGCAGGCTAACCCAGGACAAGGGTTGGTGGCCGGTTCGAGAGAGTAAGGCGAGGCCAGATCACAAACTTCGACCAGCTATGGTGTTCCTGCGAACCACCGTAAGTTACCGACGAGTAACATGGTGGCGACTGCTTGAAACGTGGTAGTGGGGGCCGAGGGCCGGTCTCCTCGAGGAGGACGAACCAGACTCATGACGAACATCGTGGTCCTGATCAAACAGGTCCCAGACACGTGGTCGGAACGCAAGCTGACCGACGGCGACTACACCCTTGACCGCGAGGCCGCCGACGCCGTGCTCGACGAGATCAACGAGCGCGCCGTCGAAGAGGCGCTGCTGATCAAGGAGAAGGAAGCCGCCGACGGCACCGAGAGCACCGTCACGGTTCTGACCGCCGGTCCCGAGCGCGCCACCGAAGCGATCCGCAAGGCGCTGTCGATGGGTGCCGACAAGGCCGTGCACGTGCTCGACGACGGCATGCACGGCTCCGACATGGTCCAGACCGGGTGGACGCTGGCCCGCGCGCTGGGCACCGTCGAGGGCACCGACTTGGTCATCGCGGGCAACGAGGCCACCGACGGTGTCGGTGGGGCCGTTCCGGCCATCATTGCCGAGTATCTGGGTCTTCCCCAGCTCACCCATCTCCGGAAGGTGTCCGTCGAAGGCGGCAAGGTGACCGGCGAGCGCGAAACCGACGACGGCGTGTTCACCGTCGAGGCGCCGCTGCCCGCGGTCGTGAGCGTCACCGAGAAGATCAACGAGCCGCGCTTCCCGTCCTTCAAAGGCATCATGGCCGCCAAGAAGAAGGAAGTCGCGACGCTGACGCTGGCTGAGATCGGCGTCGAGTCCGACGAAGTCGGCGTAGCCAACGCCGGTACCAAGGTGACCTCGTCGACCCCGAAGCCGCCCAAGACCGCGGGCGAGAAGGTCACCGACGAGGGCGACGGCGGCACGAAGATCGCCGAGTACCTGGTTGCTCAAAAAATTATCTAGGCAGATCATTCCGCCTTCTCTTCCGACGGCCGAAAAGACCCAGAAAGACATAGAAGACACATGGCTGAAGTACTTGTGCTCGTGGAGCACGCCGAAGGTGCACCGAAGAAGGTCACCGCTGAACTGATCACCGCCGCTCGCGCGCTCGGAGAGCCCTCCGCCGTCGTGGTCGGCAAGCCGGGCACCGCCGATGCGCTCCTCGACGCGCTGAAGGCCGCGGGCGCGGCGAAGATCTACGTCGCCGAGTCGGACGACGCCGAGAACTACCTGATCACCCCTTTCGTTGACGTGCTGGCATCGCTCGCAGAGTCCGCCAGCCCCGCCGGGGTGGTGCTTGCCGCTTCGGCGGACGGCAAGGAGATCGCGGGTCGACTGGCCGCGCGTATCGGCTCGGGCGTCTTGACGGACGTCGTCGAGGTCAAGGAGGGCGGCACGGCCGTCCACTCCATCTTCGGTGGCGCGTTCACCGTCGAGGCCGAGTCCACCGGCGAGACGCCGGTGATCACCGTTCGTCCGGGTGCCGTCGAGGCCGAGGCGGCCGACGGCGCCGGTGAGGTGGTAAAGGTCGAGGTTCCCGCGCAGGCCGAGAACGCGACGAAGATCACCAAGCGCGAGCCCGCCGTGGCCGGCGACCGCCCGGAGCTCACGGAGGCCACTGTCGTGGTTTCCGGGGGCCGTGGCGTCGGAAGCGCCGAAAATTTCAGCGTGGTCGAGGATTTGGCGGACTCGCTCGGTGCCGCCGTCGGTGCGTCCCGTGCCGCGGTGGACTCCGGGTACTACCCCGGCCAGTTCCAGGTGGGCCAGACCGGTAAGACCGTGTCGCCGCAGCTGTACATCGCGCTGGGCATCTCGGGCGCGATCCAGCACCGTGCAGGCATGCAGACCTCGAAGACGATCATCGCGGTCAACAAGGACGAGGAAGCGCCGATCTTCGAGATCGCCGACCTCGGCATCGTCGGCGACCTGTTCAAGGTCGCCCCGCAGCTGGCAGAGGCGGTCAAGGCCCGCAAGGGCTGAGTTCTCGCGCGATTGGCGTGCTTGGGTGTGGTTTTGCGCACCCCTGCACGCCCAATTCGTCACCTAGCGTGCACGGACACGTCACCATGACGATGCCGTTTCGAGAGACGGCTGGGCGACCGTGCACTCGTGAGCACCGCTTCAGTCCTGATAGCCGCTGACCAACCGAGCGGCCCGGCGACTACGACGTCATCGGCGCCGCGCTACACCTTGCTGCTGTCCACCGATCCTGCGCTCATCGAAGCCGCGCAGCGCCTTCGCCATGACGTATTCACCTCCGAACCGGGATTTGCACTCGAAGGCGCCATCGACGGCAGAGATGCCGACCGGTTCGACGAGTTCTGCGACCACCTGCTGGTGCGCGAGGACAACTCCGGCGAGCTGGTCGGCTGCTACCGCATGCTGCCGCCGCCCGGCGCGATCGCCGCCGGGGGCCTCTACACCGCAACCGAATTCGACGTCACCGCCCTGGATCCGCTGCGGCCCTCGCTGGTCGAGATGGGCCGCGCGGTCGTCCGCGACGACCACCGCAACGGCGGCGTGGTGCTGCTCATGTGGGCGGGCATCCTGGCCTACCTCGACCGGTGCGGCTACGACTACGTCACCGGCTGCGTCTCGGTCGCCGTCGACGACTCGGGCGCGGAGCCCGGCAGCCAGATCCGCGGCGTCAGGGACTTCGTGCTGCGCAGGCACGCCGCGCCCGCCGAGTACACCGTGTATCCCTACCGGCCGGTGAAAATCGACGGCAGGGGCCTCGACGACATCGCCCCGCCCGCAAGGGTGGCCGTGCCGCCGCTGATGCGCGGGTACCTGCGGCTCGGCGCCCAGGTCTGCGGTGAACCGGCCCACGACCCGGACTTCGGCGTCGGAGACTTTCCTGCGCTGCTCGACAAGCGCAAAGCCGACACGCGGTACCTCAAACGGCTGCGGTCGGTCGCCGCGGCGGGCGAGATGGCGGAGGGGATGGCGTCATGACCATCGACGCGCACGCGAGGAGCGAAATGGACGACAGTCCCTGGATCCCGCGGGCCACCTGCGACGCGAGCTGTGTAACAGCAGGGGCCGCGCCGAGCGGTCGGCCCATCGTCGTCGCGATGCGCGTCGCCGTCCGGGCAACACTCGCGGTGACCCTGCTGTCGGCCGTTCCGCTGCTGGCGATACCGCTGCCGGGACGCTCCCACATCCAACGGGGGTACTGCAGGCTGATGCTGCGCGCTCTGGGCGTGCGAATCACGGTGTCCGGCGGGCCGATTCGTAACCTGCGGGGTGTGCTGGTGGTCAGTGGCCACGTGTCATGGGTCGACATCTTCTCGATCGGCGCGGTGATGCCCGGGTCCTTCGTCGCCAAGGCCGAACTGATCAGCTGGCCCGGTCTCGGGATCGCCGCGCGCCTGATGAAGGTCATTCCGATCGAGCGGGGCAGCCTGCGGCACTTGCCCGACGTCGTCGGGGCGGTGGCCGCTCGACTGCACGCGGGACAGACCGTCGTCGCCTTCCCGGAGGGGACCACCTGGTGTGGCCTGGCATACGGACCGTTCCGGCGGGCGATGTTCCAGGCCGCCGTCGACGCGGGCCGGCCGGTTCAGCCGCTGCGGCTGAACTACCACCACCGCGACGGCAAACCGTCCACTGTGGCCGCCTACGTCGGTGACGACACGTTGCTCGCGTCGATCCGCCGGCTCGTCACCGCACGCCGCACCATCGTGCACGTCCAGGTCCAGTCGCTGGAATTGCCGGGCGACGATCGCCGCGACCTCGCCAAGCGCTGTGAGGCCGCGGTCCGCGGGGACACGGAGCGGCGGGCGGACGGGCACGCACTGGTCGCCTGACCGGGCAGTCAGGGTAGCCGGTCCCGGCGGCTATCCTGGAACGGTTATGGCCACTGACAAGTCGGTCTACCTGGATCACGCCGCCACCACCCCGATGCACCCCGCTGCCATCGAGGCGATGACGGCTGTGCTGGCCACCGTCGGTAACGCGTCGTCGCTGCACGGCACGGGCCGGGCGGCTCGGCGTCGGATGGAGGAGTCGCGGGAGACGCTCGCCAAGCTGCTTGGCGCCCGTCCGTCCGAGGTGATCTTCACCGCAGGCGGCACCGAGAGCGACAACCTGGCGGTCAAGGGCATTTACTGGGCCCGCCGCGACGCAGAGCCGCGTCGTCGGCGCATCGTCACCACCCCGGTCGAGCACCATGCGGTGCTGGACTCGGTCGAATGGCTTGCCGAACACGAAGGCGCCGAGGTGACGTGGTTGCCGACCGCATCTGACGGCTCGGTCGCGCCCGCCGTGCTCCGCGAGGTACTGCAGGACCACGACGATGTGGCGCTGGTATCGGTGATGTGGGCCAACAACGAGGTAGGCACCATCATGCCGATGACCGAATTGGCTTCGGTGGCAGCCGAATTCGATGTTCCGATTCACAGCGATGCGGTGCAGGCGGTCGGCCAGATTCCCGTCGACTTCGCGACAAGCGGTTTGTCGGCGATGAGCATCGCGGCGCACAAGTTCGGCGGCCCGACCGGTGTCGGCGCGCTGCTGCTTCGCCGTGACACCACCTGCGTGCCGCTACTGCACGGCGGCGGGCAGGAACGCGACGTCCGTTCGGGCACACCCGATGTCGCCGGCGCGGTGGCGATGGCCACGGCCGCCGAGGTGGCGATCGAGGGCATGGAGACCACCAGTGCGCGCGTGCAGGCGCTGCGCGACCGCCTGGTCGACGGCGTGCTGTCAAGCATCGACGACGTTCATCTCAACGGCGCGACTGGTGCACACAGGCTTCCAGGCAACGCGCACTTCACCTTCCGCGGCTGCGAGGGCGATTCGCTGCTGATGCTGTTGGACGCCAAGGGCATCGAATGCTCGACGGGATCGGCCTGCACGGCCGGTGTCGCGCAGCCCTCGCATGTGCTGACCGCGATGGGAGCCGACCCGGCCAGTGCACGTGGGTCGCTGCGACTGTCGTTCGGCCACACCAGTGTCGACGCCGACGTCGACGCCGTGCTTGAAGTTCTGCCCGCTGCGGTGGAACGTGCGCGGCAGGCCGCGCTGGCCAGTTCGGGAGTCGTTGAGTAGTGCGGGTTCTCGTCGCAATGAGCGGGGGCGTCGACTCGTCGGTCGCCGCGGCCCGGATGGTCGACGCCGGCCATGACGTGGTCGGCGTGCACCTGGCGTTGTCCCCGGCGCCGGGAACGTTGCGCACCGGATCGCGGGGCTGCTGCTCGAAAGAGGACGCCGGCGACGCCCGCAGGGTCGCCGACATACTCGACATTCCCTTCTACGTATGGGATTTCGCGGACAAGTTCAAGGAAGACGTGATCGACGACTTCGTGTCGTCCTATGCCCGCGGGGAGACCCCCAACCCCTGCGTGCGGTGCAACGAGCGGATCAAGTTCTCCGCGCTCTCGGCACGGGCGTTCGCGCTAGGCTTCGACGCCGTTGCCACCGGCCACTACGCCCGGTTGTCAGATGGCCGACTGCGACGGGCCGTCGACCGCGACAAGGACCAGTCCTACGTGCTCGGTGTGCTGACCGCCGCGCAGCTGCGTCGTGCGCTGTTCCCAATCGGCGACACCCCCAAGCCGCGGATCCGCGAGGAGGCCGCGAGGCGAGGCCTCGCCGTCGCGGAGAAGCCGGACAGCCACGACATCTGCTTCATCCCGTCCGGCGACACCCAGGCATTTCTCGGGAGCCGCATCGGCGTGCGCAGCGGCACGGTGGTGGACGCCGGCGGCACCGTGCTGGCCGAACACGACGGTGTGCACGGCTTCACGATCGGCCAGCGCAAGGGACTCGGCATTGCCGGCCCTGGTCCCGACGGGCGCCCCCGGTACGTGACAGCGATCGATGCCGAGACCGCAACCGTGCATGTCGGCGCCGTCGCAGACCTCGAGGTGTGGACGCTGGCAGGCGAGAAACCGGTCTTCACTTCGGGCGAGGCACCGCACGGACCGGTCGAATGCGCCGTCCAAGTGCGTGCCCACGGCGGCATCGCCGACGCCGTGGCCGAACTGCGCGCAGGCGAGCTGGTGGCCGACCTGCGCGCCCCGCTGCGCGGCGTGGCACCCGGCCAGACGATGGTGCTCTACCGTCCCGATGCCGGCGGCGACGAGGTCATCGGCAGCGCCACCATCGCGCGGGCCCGCTGATCCGCGACTTGTGTGCGTTTAGGAGCGGTGAGCGCTCCCGATTGCACACAATTCGCTATTGGGGCACCTTGTCCATCATGTTCGTCATGACGATGTCGGGTACCGACTCCGGGAACGAACAGAAGGACACCTCGGCCAGCACGACGTTCTTGACCCGGTAGTCGCGGCCGCACGTGCCCGACGACCGCATCCGCAGTGTGTCCGCGTCCGCAGTCCACTCGCCGATGAACGTCGAGCCGAGTTGCGTTGAGCCACAGTCGTATACCCGGCCGACCAAATCGGCGAACGCATGGCGGGCAGCCTCGGGATCGCGGTACGCGGCGGCGCCCTCGGAGATCAGCCCGCCGTCGGGCGGGTTCTGGAATGTCGTCTTGTGGAACTCTTCGACCTCGGATCCGAACGTCTGCGTCTCGGCGAAGTACCACTGGCATTCCGGCGGGGTGCCGTTCATCAGATCGCTGACGTCGACCGGGATCTTGCCGTCCATGCTCGGCACGATCGTCAGCTTCTCGCCGGCGCCGGTGATCGCGCGCATCTGAGCCTGGTCGAGCATCACCGACTCGACGTCGATCGGCGACCGCGATTCGTCGTCTATCCCCGGCGCGGCCCGCATCGCGGTTCCCTGGATGGAGTGCGAGCAGCCTGCGGCCAGCAACGCGGCGGCACACACCGCCGCCACTCGGCCGGCCACTGCGGACATGCTGTCGACTCCTTCCCTGGTTCGCAGACTAACGCGTGGGGCGCGTGTGGCGAATAGGGTTGGAGAAGTGACCGGTAGTCCTCTCGCTCCTCACGTGACCGACTTCGCCGTGGGCACCGGCATCGGATCCTGGCCGGGCACATCGCCGCGCGAGGCGGCCGAGGTGGTCGTCGGCGAGCTGCACCGACTGCCGCATCTGGTGGAGTTGCCGGCCCGCGGAATCGGGTCCGACCTCATCGGCCGGGCGGGCGCGTTGCTGGTGGACGTCACCATCGACACCGTGCCCCGCGGATATCGGGTCGCCGCCGGACGCAGTGCGGCGACCCGTCGCGCCGCCAGCTTGCTGGCCGAGGACATCGACGCGCTCGAAGAGGCTTGGGAGAAGGCCGGTCTGCGCGGGGCACAACGGAGCGTCAAGGTGCAGGCACCCGGACCGATCACGCTCGCGGCGCAGTTGGAGCTGGCCAATGGGCACCGCGCGATCACCGACCCGGGTGCAGTGCGCGATCTGTCGGGCTCGCTGGCCGAGGGCGTCGCCGCTCATCGCACGGAAGTCGCGCGCCGGTTGGACTGCGCGGTCGTCGTCCAGTTCGACGAACCGTCCCTGCCTGACGCGCTGGCTGGCCGACTCACCGGTGTGACCGGCCTGTCGCCGGTGCATCCGGTCGATGAATCGGTGGCAGCCGGACTCCTGGATGACTGTGTGGCCACTGTGGGGGGCGAAGTGGCAATACACAGTTGTGCGCCCGGACTGCCGTGGTCGATGCTTCAGCGCAGCGGTATCAGCGCGGTCTCGTTCGACCTTTCGACGCTGACGGCAGACGACCTCGACGGCGTCGGCGAGTTCGTCGAGTCCGGCCGCACGGTGATGCTCGGTGTCGTTGCCGCCACGGCACCCGACCGCCGCCCGTCGGCCGAAGAGGTGGCCGCGTCGGTCATCACGCTCACCGATCGACTGGGTTTTCCGCGGGCGGTGCTTCCCGAGCGAATCGGGGTCACGCCCGCGTGCGGTTTGGCCGGGGCGACCGCCGAGTGGGCACGCACCGCGATCGAACTCGTTCAGAAAGCGTCCGACGCCATCGCCGACGATCCCGCCGCGATCTTGTAATAGCGTTTGCCGGGCAAAGACTTGTGTAACAATGCATGGACGTGACCCGGGGTTCGGCGACCCCACTTGGTCAGGGAAGGGATCCGTGGCGCAGTCGACTATTCGCTTTGCGGCGGGCGCAGGCGTTGTCGCAGCGTCTCTGTTGATTGTGGGTCCGAACCCGGCGCATGCGGTTGCCGACAAGCACGGTTCAGGTACACATTCCAAGCACGAGGCGGGGAATGACCGCCCGAACACGAAGCCGTCGACCGCGCCACCGGCGATGGATCTCGGAACCGGCGGCAGCGACCTCGAAGACCTCGCCGCCACGGAGAGCATCGCCCCTGAGGGCCCGATCGCGTTGCGGTCGGCGGCCGTTGCCGAGGAACCCACCGGCGTCAACGCGGCGGGCGCCGTGCCCCGCGCCGGGTCCGGCTATTCGTTTCCCCCCGGAGCATCCTTCCGATACCCGCGCGTGGTGATCGGAAACGGACGGTCGCCCGGACCGCACGACGCATCCGGTTCTGCGCGCGATGTTTTGCGAGACGAGGCTCAGGTTCCCGACGCTGTGCCTGCCGTGCCCGAGGCGATCGAAATCAACATTGTGCCGCTGCCGCCGCCCCTGCCGCCGGTCGAGCGCATTCGGCCGTCAGGGCTCGTGGCGGGAGAGTTCGGCACGGCGAAGATCGACACGACGACCGACCCCCTGGCCGGGGTTGCGGGGCTGATCCTGATACCCGCGGTCGGTGCCCTCCTCGGCTTCCGGCAGGCGCGGGCGGCGCAGTCGCTGCGGGAGTCAACCCGCACGTAGGTCCTTGCGCAGGATCTTGCCCGACGCCGACTTCGGGATCGCGTCGATGAACTTCACCTGACGAACCTTCTTGTACGGGGCGACCTCAGCGGCGACGAACTCCATCACCTCGGCTTCGGTCAGTTCGGCCCCGGACTGCTTGACCACGAACGCCTTCGGCACCTCTTCACCCGACTCGGCGTCGACGGCGCCGACGACGGCGGCATCGGCGATCGCAGGATGAGTGAGCAACACGGCCTCCAGTTCGGCGGGCGGCACCTGATAGCCCTTGTATTTGATGAGCTCCTTGAGCCGGTCGACGATGTAGACGCAGCCCGACGAATCGACGCGGGCCAGATCTCCCGTGCGCAGCCAGCCGTCATCGTCGATCGTCTCCCTGGTGGCCTCCTCGTTGCCGAGGTAGCCGGCCATCACGTTGGGGCCCTTGAACCACAACTCGCCGGTCTCACTCAAACCCGTTGCGGGAATCTCGATTTCGTCGCCTGTGGTGGGGTCGATGAGTTTGGAGACCGCGTTGGCCGCCGTCCAACCGGCTGCGCCGATGGGCGCGACGGAGCCGAAGAGACGCTTGCCGCCGTCCAGCGGCGTGCAGTGGCTGACGGGACTGAGCTCGGTCATGCCGTAACCCTGCACGATCCGACAGCCGATGCGGTCCGCGACGGCATGGCCCAGGTCTTCATCCAGTGGTGCCGCGCCGGACAGAATCGCTCGCAGCGACGACACGTCGTACTTGTCGACCAACGGATGCTTGGCCAGCGCGACCGCCACCGGTGGCGCGATGTAGGCCACGGTCACCTTGTGGTTGTGGATGTTGGCGAGGAATTCCTCGAGATCGAAGCTCGGCATCATGACCAGACGCGCCCGCGCATGCAGGACTGCGTTGAGCAGCACGGTCATTCCGTATATGTGGAAGAACGGCATGATCGCGATGACGACGTCGTCGGCCTGCACGTCCTGTACCGGACGGGTCTGCGCGACATTGGCGACCAGGTTGCGATGGGTCAGCATGACGCCCTTGGGATTGCCGGTCGTGCCGGAGCTGTACGGCAGCACGGCGAGGTGTGTCACCGGGTCGAAGCTCACGTTCGGTGCGGCCGCCCCGCCATCAAGAAGGTCTGCGGCGTTGGGGTGGCCGTCTGCGGCAACGCCGGGGCCGTCGAGTACCACCAGCCGGTCGTCGGACATGCCGACCGCCGCGGCGGCCTCTTTAGCCGCGGCCAGCAGCGGACTGACGGTGATCAGCATCTTGGCCTTGGAGTCCGTCAGCTGCTTGACGATGTCCTTCGCGGTGAACAGCACGTTGATCGTGGTGGCCGTCACGCCTGCGCGCAGGATGCCGTGAAAGGCGATCGCGAACGCGGAGCTGTTGGGCGCGAGCAGGCCCACCACATCGCCGACGCCGATGCCGCGATCGGCCAGCGCGCCTGCGAACGCATCGACCCGCGCAATCATCTCGCGGTAGCTGGTTTCGTCCCCTGATTTCGCATCGACCAGCGCGATGCGATCGGCGTCCGCATCGTCGATGTTGCCGAACAGGTATTCGTAAACGCTGGCGTCAGGGATATCGACGTCGGGGTAGGGGCTCGCGAAGCTCATGGCCCCGATAGAACCACGGCTGCCTGGACGCCGCGTCAGACTTCGTCGAGCAGCCGGATCAGCTTCTTGGGTGCGACCATCCGAAACGACGCGTCGATCAGCTCACCGACCTCGTCCCAATCGATCGTCTTCTTCGCGGTGAAGTCCAGCCCGAGCCAGCCGGCTGGCCCGAGGTAAGCGGGGTAGTAGAACCGCTTGTCCTGCTCCAACGCCCTGCGGTCGCTCTCGTCGACCTTGACCACGATCGAATGCGGGTACTGGCGGTACTCGCCCCTGGTTTCGGTCTTGGCGCTGCCGCCGTACATGACGAACATCTTCGACACGAAGAACGCAGGCCTGCCGTGGGATATCTTCTCGCACGCATCCGGGTAGCCCAGCGCGATCTTGCGCACCTCCGCGAGGCCGAGGTCGTCGTCGCGGAACATGATCGGGTGCGGCATGCGGCCAGGTTAGCGGGTGAGTTCAACTGTCGGCTGGCTCAGATAGCCTGCGAGGGTGAGCCCCAAGGCAACTTCTGAGGCACAAAAGGCGCTGGCCGAACAGGCCGACGACGCTCCCGAAGCCGATCTGCGCCGCCGCTGGCAGGAACTGGCCGAGGAGGTGCGTGAGCACCAGTTCCGCTACTACATCAGGGACGCGCCGATCATCTCCGATGCCGAGTTCGACAAGCTTTTGCGTGAACTGCAGGCGCTCGAAGACGACCACCCCGAGTTGCGGACGCCCGATTCGCCGACGCAACTGGTCGGTGGTGCCGGCTTCGCGACCGACTTCACCTCGGCCGAACATCTCGAGCGGATGCTGAGCCTGGACAACGTCTTCACCCCCGAGGAACTGGCGGGCTGGGCCAACCGCATCAAGGGCGAGATCGGAGACGACGCGCACTACCTCTGCGAGCTGAAGATCGACGGCGTCGCCCTCGCGCTGGTGTATCGCGACGGACGGCTGGTGCGCGCGGCGACCCGGGGCGACGGCCGCACCGGTGAAGATGTCACCCTCAACGCCCGCACAATCGACGACGTGCCCGTGAAACTCACTGGATCCAAAGAGTTTCCACTGCCCAAGGTGCTCGAGGTGCGGGGCGAGGTGTTCTTCCGGGTGGCCGACTTCGAGGAACTGAACGCGGGCCTGGTGGCAGAGGGCAAGGCGCCGTTCGCGAATCCACGCAACAGCGCGGCCGGTTCGCTGCGGCAGAAGAATCCCGCCGTCACCGCCCGCCGCAGGCTCCGGATGATCTGCCACGGCCTCGGTCATGCGGAGGGATTCAGCCCCATGACACTGCACGACGCCTACCGCGCGCTCCAGACGTGGGGCCTGCCGGTGTCCGAACACACCACCCGCGTCCAGGGTTTGGACCCGGTCACCGAACGCATCGCCTACTGGGGCGACCACCGCCACGACGTCGAACACGAAATCGACGGCCTCGTAGTCAAAGTCGACGAGGTCGCGCTGCAGCGCCGGCTGGGTTCGACCTCTCGCGCGCCACGGTGGGCGATCGCCTACAAGTACCCACCGGAGGAAGCGACCACCAAGCTGCTCGACATCAAGGTCAACGTCGGCCGCACCGGCAGGGTGACCCCCTTCGCCTGGATGGAGCCCGTGAAGGTCGCCGGGTCGACGGTCAGCCAGGCCACGCTGCACAACGCGTCGGAGGTCAAACGCAAAGGCGTGCTCATCGGTGACACGGTGGTGATCCGCAAGGCCGGCGACGTGATCCCCGAGGTCCTTGGGCCCGTCGTCGACGCGCGCGACGGCTCCGAACGCGAATTCGTCATGCCCACAACGTGTCCCGAGTGCGGAACAAAGCTCGCCCCGGCCAAGGAGGGCGACGCCGACATCCGCTGTCCCAACGCCCGGTCGTGTCCGGCACAGTTGCGGGAGCGCGTTTTCCACGTCGCGGGGCGCGGTGCATTCGACATCGAGGGCCTCGGTTACGAAGCAGCCGTCGCACTGCTGGCGGCCGGCGTCATCACCGACGAGGGCGAGCTTTTCACGATCGGCAGCCAGGATCTGTTGCGCACCGACCTGTTCAAGACCAAAGACGGCAACTTGTCGGCCAACGGCAAGCGGCTGCTGATGAACCTGCACGAGGCTAAGGCGCAACCGTTGTGGCGCGTGCTCGTCGCATTGTCGATCCGTCACGTAGGCCCGACGGCCGCCCGCGCACTGGCCACCGAATACGGCAGCCTGGACGCGATCATGGCGGCCTCCGAGGAGGAGCTGTCGGTCGTGGAGGGTGTCGGGCCGACCATCGCCGCCGCGGTCACCGAATGGTTCACCGTCGACTGGCACCGCGCGATCGTCGACAAGTGGCGCGCCGCGGGCGTGCGGATGGAAGACGAACGCGACGCCCGCATCGAGCGCACCCTCGATGGGCTGTCGATCGTGGTGACCGGCTCGCTGACCGGCTTCTCCCGGGACGACGCCAAGGAGGCGATCGTCGCGCGCGGGGGCAAGGCGGCCAGTTCGGTGTCGAAGAAGACCGCGTATGTCGTGGCGGGCGATTCGCCGGGCTCGAAGTACGACAAGGCCGTCGAACTCGAGGTGCCGATCCTCGACGAAGACGGTTTCCGGCGGCTACTGGAGAACGGCCCCGACGGGATCTGAGTTCGCTGGAGTTTGTCGCCCCCGTCGGCCGGGAATGCGTCCCGATGACCGACAGAGGAAGTGAATGCGATGACGATCTGCGCTACGTGTGGCAACGACTACGACAAGGCCTTCACCGTGACCTGGCCCGATGGCCGCAGCGAGACCTTCGACAGCATCGAGTGCGCGGCCGTGCAGTTGGCGCCGGAATGTGCACATTGCGGCTGCCGGATCCTGGGACACGGAATCGAGACCGAGCAGGCGATCTTCTGCTGCGCGCACTGTGCCAGGAAGGACAGCAACGCCGACGTCAACGACCGGTACCCGGTGCCTGCCGGCGCTTGAGCCGACCGGATCAGCGTAGGAGCGTGGCGACGATCCCGGCGAGATAGCCCAGCCGGGCCACCTCCGACGGCCGGAACGCCGGGCCGCCGGGCCGCCCCAACACCACGGCGGTGTGCTGGTCACCCAGCGGTGCGGCGGCCAGCGTCGTGTCCATGTCCCGCCACACCTGCGGCACCCAGTCCGCGTCGCCGTCGAGCGTCTTGGCCTTGTCGATCGGCAGCCACGGCACCTCGTTGGTGTGGGTTTCGGGTGCCCCATGGCTGCCGACGGCGCGCTCGATGCCGGACTCGGTCAGCCGCACGACGGTGCACCAGCCGACCCGCAGCACCCGCGGCGCCTCGTCGGCGAGCACCTGTATTTTCGCGCGGTCGTCGCGGGCCGCGGCGATGTGGTCGATCAACTCGAGCTCCCGGTGTGCCTCGAGCAGACCTGTGTGCGGCCGAATGCTGTCCACCCGTACGCCCCTGAGGTTCTCTGCCGCGGTGATCAACATGTCGGGCATCGCACCCGCAGGCAGGTCGACGACCAGGTCGTCGATCGCATAGCCCGGCCCGCGCTCCACCACGTCAAGGGACAGGATGTCGGCGCCCACCGAGCCGAGCGCCACGGCGACCGAGCCGAGGCTGCCCGGTCGATCCTCCAGCTGGACCCGCAGCAGATACGAAGGCACGCGCAACACTGTCGCACAGGGCCAGCGGCTCAGCATTCCGGGCTTGACTAGGCTTTCATGTCGTGTCCCAGATCTCCCGAGACGAGGTTGCCCACCTCGCGCGCCTGGCTCGGCTTGCCCTGACCGACGGGGAGCTGGACAGCTTCGCCGGCCAGCTCGACGCCATCCTCGAACACGTCAGCCAGATCCAGGCCGTCGACGTCACCGACGTCGAGGCCACCGACAATCCGCTGAAGTCGGTCAACGTCACCCGGCCAGATGTCGTCGAACCGGGGTTGTCGCAGCAGGAAGCGCTGGCGCAGGCACCCAAGGTGGCCGAGGGCCGATTCGCGGTGCCGCGCATCCTGGGAGAGCCTGAATGACCACCCGAAGGCGAGGGCGAGTGAGGATCGCAGCGAAGCGAGGACCGGAGCGAGCGGGAGCCGAGGCATGAGCGAGCGACGTGACCAGGCTGGACGCGGCGACGCTGGGCGGCAAGATCGCCGCCAAGGAGCTGTCGTCGGCAGAGGTCACCCGTGCCTGCCTGGACCGGATCGCCGAGACCGACGGCCACTACCAGGCTTTCCTGCACGTCGCGGAGGAGCAGGCGCTCGCGGCGGCCGCCCGCGTCGACGCCGCGGTCGCCGCGGGCGAGCGGCTGCCGTCCCCGCTGGCCGGTGTCCCGCTGGCGCTCAAGGACGTGTTCACCACCACGGACATGCCGACCACATGCGGGTCGAAGATCCTGGAGGGATGGACGTCGCCCTACGACTCGACCGTGGCGGTGCGACTGCGGGCCGCGGGTCTCCCGATTCTGGGCAAGACCAACATGGATGAGTTCGCGATGGGATCGTCGACCGAGAATTCGGCCTACGGCCCCACCCGCAATCCGTGGGACGTCGAGCGGGTGCCCGGCGGATCCGGCGGCGGCAGCGCGGCGGCGTTGGCCGCGTTCCAGGCGCCACTGGCCATCGGGTCGGACACCGGCGGCTCGATCCGCCAGCCTGCGGCGTTGACCGCGACCGTCGGCGTCAAACCCACCTATGGCACGGTGTCGCGTTACGGCCTGATCGCGTGCGCGTCGTCGCTGGACCAGGGCGGGCCGTGCGCACGGACGGTGCTCGACACCGCGTTGTTGCACCAGGTGATCGCCGGGCACGACCCGAAGGACTCGACCTCGATCGACGCGGACGTGCCCGACATCGTCGGAGCGGCAAGGGCAGGCGCCGACGGCGACCTGCGCGGCGTCAAGATCGGGGTGGTCCGCCAATTGCGCGGCGACGGCTATCAGGACGGTGTGCTGGCCTCGTTCAGCGCGGCGGTGGAAAAACTCACCGAACTCGGGGCCGAGGTGTCCGAAGTGGACTGCCCGCACTTCGATTTCTCGCTTCCCGCGTACTACCTGATCCTGCCGTCGGAGGTGTCGTCGAACCTGGCCCGATTCGACGGCATGCGTTACGGCCTTCGGGTCGGCGACGACGGCACACACAGCGCCGAGGAAGTCATGGCGCTGACGCGCGCGGCCGGCTTCGGCCCGGAAGTCAAGCGCCGCAT
This sequence comes from uncultured Actinomycetota bacterium, assembly GCA_963804905.1. Classification (GTDB taxonomy): domain Bacteria; phylum Actinomycetota; class Actinomycetes; order Mycobacteriales; family Mycobacteriaceae; genus Mycobacterium. The sequence continues at coordinate 180,321 of CAWDSB010000019.1, forward strand.
CATGATTGGCGCCTACGCGCTGTCGGCGGGCTATTACGACGCGTACTACAACCAAGCGCAGAAGGTGCGCACACTGATCGCCAGGGACCTCGACGAGGCCTATGAGAAGGTTGACGTGCTGGTGTCGCCCGCCACCCCGACCACCGCGTTCGCGCTGGGGGAGAAGGTCGACGATCCGCTGGCGATGTACCTGTTCGACCTCTGCACGCTGCCCCTGAACCTGGCCGGGCACTGCGGAATGTCGGTCCCGTCGGGTCTCTCGCCCGACGACAACCTGCCGGTCGGGCTGCAGATCATGGCCCCGGCGCTGGCCGACGACCGGCTCTACCGCGTCGGCGCCGCATACGAGGTCGCCCGCGGCCCGTTGCCAACCGCCGTGTGAAGCGGCCGGCCAGCGGGCAAGATTAGATACCTGCGGACGCGAGGAGCAGGAGAGGCATATGCGAATCGGAATTCTCACCGGCGGAGGCGACTGTCCGGGCCTGAACGCGGTCATCCGCGCGATCGTTCGCACCAGCGACGTGCGGTATGGCTCGTCGGTGGTGGGATTTCTGGACGGCTGGCGTGGGCTGCTCGAGGACCGGCGGATCCAGCTGCGCAACGACGACCGAAACGACCGCCTGCTGGCCAAGGGCGGCACCATGCTGGGTACCGCGCGGACCAACCCGGAGAAGCTGCGTGCGGGGCTGGACCAGATCAAGCAGACGCTCGATGACAACGGGATCGATGTGCTCATCCCGATCGGCGGCGAAGGAACGCTGACCGCGGCGCACTGGCTGTCCGAGGAGAACGTGCCGGTGGTGGGCGTGCCGAAGACCATAGACAACGACATCGACTGTACCGATGTGACATTCGGCCACGACACCGCACTGACCGTCGCCACCGAGGCGATCGACCGGCTGCACAGCACAGCCGAATCCCATCAGCGGGTCATGCTCGTCGAGGTGATGGGCCGCCATGCCGGATGGATCGCACTGAACGCGGGCATGGCATCGGGTGCACACATGACGCTGATTCCCGAGCAGCCGTTCGACGTCGAAGAGGTGTGCCGTCTGGTCAAGCAGCGGTTCCAGCGCGGCGACGCGCACTTCATTTGCGTGGTTGCCGAGGGCGCCAAGCCCGCCGAGGGATCGATGCAGCTGCGCCAGGGCGGCATCGACGAATTCGGGCACGAACGCTTCACCGGCGTCGCGGCGCAGCTGGCCGTGGAGGTGGAGAAGCGGATCAAGAAGGAAGTGCGGACGACGGTGCTGGGCCATGTGCAGCGGGGCGGCACGCCAACACCCTACGACCGGGTGCTGGCCACCCGGTTCGGGATCAACGCCGCCGACGCCGCCCACGCGGGTGAGTACGGGATCATGGTGTCGCTGCGTGGGCAGGACATCGGCCGGGTGCCGCTTGCCGACGCCGTCCGGGAGCTGAAGCTGGTGCCGCAGAGCCGATATGACGACGCCGCGGAATTCTTCGGCTGAGCGAGTCTCGACGAGCGAATGGCCAGCCCTGACGACCGAAACTAGGATCGGAAACATGACCGCTGCTTCGACCGCCGAACTGGTCGACTACGACAACGTCGTCGCGCGTTACGAGCCGGTGCTCGGCCTCGAGGTTCACGTCGAGCTGTCGACGCAGACCAAGATGTTCTGCGGCTGCGCCAATCGGTTCGGCGCAGAGCCCAATACCCTGGTTTGCCCGGTCTGCCTCGGCCTTCCGGGATCGCTGCCGGTTCTCAACCAGGTCGCCGTGGAGTCGGCGATGCGGATTGGGCTGGCGCTGAACTGCGAGATCGTGCCCTGGTGCCGATTCGCCAGGAAGAACTACTTCTACCCGGACATGCCGAAGAACTACCAGATCAGCCAGTACGACGAGCCGATCGCGATCAACGGCTACCTCGACGTTCCCCTCGATGACGGGTCCACCTGGCGGGTGGAGATCGAGCGCGCGCACATGGAGGAGGACACCGGCAAGCTCACCCACCTCGGCAGCGATACCGGTCGCATCGAGGGGGCGACGACGTCGCTCATCGACTACAACCGGGCCGGGGTCCCGCTGATCGAGATCGTCACCAAGCCGATCGAAGACACCGGCGAGCGCGCACCCGAGATCGCCCGCGCATATGTGACGGCGCTTCGGAATCTGTTGCGGGGCTTGGGTGTTTCCGATGTGCGAATGGACCAGGGCTCGATGCGCTGCGACTCCAACGTCTCACTCAAGCCGGCAGGCGCAACCGAGTTCGGCACCCGCACCGAGACGAAGAACGTGAACTCGCTCAAGAGCGTGGAGGTCGCGGTCCGTTACGAGATGCGCAGGCAGGCCGCGGTCCTGGACTCCGGTGGCCGAGTTCATCAGGAAACCAGGCACTTCCACGAGGACGGCTACACATCGCCGGGCCGCAGCAAGGAAACGGCACAGGACTACCGCTATTTCCCCGAACCCGATCTGGAACCGATCGCACCCGACGCGGAGTTCGTGGAGAAGCTGCGGGAGACCATTCCGGAGCATCCGTGGTTGCAGCGCAAGCGCATTCAGCAGGACTGGGGGATCTCCGACGAGGTCATGCGCGACCTGGTCAACGCCGGCGCCGTCGACTCGGTGGCCGCCACGGTCAAACATGGTGCCTCCAGCGAGGCCGCCCGCGCATGGTGGGGAAACTTTCTGGTGCAGAAGGCCAATGAGGCAGGCGTTGAGCTCGACGAGCTGAACATCTCGCCGGCGCACGTCGCCGCGGTAATCGCAATGATCGATGAGGGCAAGCTGTCCAACAAGCTGGCCCGTCAGGTGGTCGAGGGCGTGCTGGCCGGTGAGGGCGAGCCCGACGAGGTGATGAAATCGCGTGGGCTTGAGCTGGTTCGCGACGACTCACTGATCCAGGCGGCGGTGGACGAGGCGCTTGCCGCCAATCCGGATGTGGCGGACAAGATCCGCGGCGGCAAGGTCCAGGCCGCAGGCGCCATCGTCGGCGCCGTGATGAAGGCGACGAAGGGTCAGGCCGACGCAGCCCGCGTGCGCGAGCTGGTGTTGGCAGCCTGTACCTGATGAATGCGGTAGACGCCGAACTGTTGGCGGTCGTCGAGCGCTCACCGGCAGCGGCCGCGGTACACGATCGCGCGGCCTGGGTCGGTGTGTTCACAGCCGACGGGCGCGTGGAGGACCCATACGGCTCCCGTCCACATGTCGGACACCAGCAGATCGGTCGGTTCTACGACACGTTCATTTCCCCGCGGCAGATCATCTTTCATCGCGATTTCGACGTGGTCGCGGGCTCGACGGTGATGCGCGATCTGATGCTCGAGATCGTCATGGCCCCCGGCGTGGCGTTGGACGTGCCGATGCATCTGCGCTACGACCTACGCGAGACTGACGGCGACTGGGCGGTCGAGCGACTCTGCGCGCATTGGGAATTGCCGGTGATGGTGGTGCAGATGTTGCGCCACGGCGCGAAGTCGCTGCCACCGTCGTTTCGGTTGGTCGCAAATCTGATACGCAATCAAGGTCTCGGCGGTACGGCCGGCTTCCTTGCCGGGTTCAGACGAGTCGGCAAGCGGAAAAGACGTTGTGTCGAAACACTTCTCGATGCAGCCGTCGCCGGTGATCAGGTGACGGTACGGCGCGTAATGCGCCGCGGTGCCGCCGTCAGCCTCGGTGAAGACACACCGGTCGCGATCGGCGAGCTCGTCGATCGGTTGCGGGGCGGCCGCTGGAGCAAGTTGATCACCGCAGGCGAAACGGTCAGCGCATCGGTCGCCACCCCGTCGGGCCGCGGCGTGCTCCTGTGCGAAAGTAACAGCGCAGCAGGGGGAATCAACCGCATCCGGTACTTCGGTTCTGGTTAGCGCCTACCGCCGGCTCGAACACCATCTGGACGCCGCCGATTCCTAGGTATTGTCGGCGTTGCTGCGCGGGAAGCCGCCACCCGACGGGAACACCGGGAACACCACGTCGTCCAGCTTCTCGGGGTCGCCGGCGGTCTTGTTCACCGTCGCGCCCCACACATTCCCGTCCGGCGACGCTTGCAGCGCCCACGCGTGCCCGTGCACGTCCTGGCGGACGACCTCCGGTTCGCCGGTCACCGAGCCGGTGTCCGGGGCCAGCCGGACAGCCACCGTCTGCTTGGTGTTGATCAGGTTGACCAGCACCGTCCCGTCCAGCGCGGCACAGCCGGCCACGCCGGGCTTATCGGGCCAGGTCCACACGGTCGAGACCTTCGAATCCTTGGTGATGCGTTGCAGCCGGTCTGCTGTCGGGGTGCGGTCGGTGATGTACAGCGAGCCGTCCGACGGGTCGGTGCACAAGCCGCCGCCCGCGCCCATACCGCTCAGTGCGGTGGTCTGCGGCGCCTGATTGACCGTGGTCGGCTGCTCGATGCGCAGCACCTTGCCGGCAGGCGAACCGGGATCGGCGGCGAGTGCGGGGTCGCCGGCGTCGCCGGTGAGGACGACCAACGTGGTGGGGCTGGTGAAGACGAGGGCGCCCATGTTGCCTGTGGCGCCCTTCGGGATGCCGGTGAAGATCGGCTTCGGAATGTCGCCGTCCGCGATGCGGATCACGCGGTCGTCGGTCGGGGTGCTGACGTAGGCGTACATCAGCCGATCCTGCGAATAGGTCGGCGACAACACGATGTCCATCAGGCCGCCGTCGCCGCTGCCGTCCACCGGGATCATGGTCTTGACCTTGGGTTCTGCCCGGACGGAGACCTCTTTGACCGCGCCGGTCGTCCGCTCAGCGACCAGTGCGGACTGGCTGTCGGGCAGCATGATCAGGCCGCTGGTGCTCTCCAGGCAGCCCTGCATGACCCCTGGCGCCGGGCACTCCTTCGGGAACGGCTTCGGCGGCAACGGTGGTGGCGGCGGGGGAGTCGAGCTGGGCCCCGGCCGCAACTCGGGCTTGGTGGTGAACGGCTGCGACTGGGCATTGTCGAACCGGGCACAGCCGGACACCGCGAGCAACGCTGCGCACGACAGCGCGAGGACGCCTCGCACCGGCCCGCGCAGATTCATGCCCGCCAGGTTACGGATTGTTCGGCGATGCGCGCCACGCCGGTGTGTTGGCGCGTTGCTGCTTGCCCGCGACATGCGGCGCAAAAGCGCCGCGCCAATCCTCGATTCACCGATCATCAGCACTTACCCTGGGCAGGTGACCAGTAATCCGCAGTGGCAGCGGCCCGACGACCTGGGCCGGCCCACGTCGGCAAGCCTGGTCGATCCCGAGGACGACCTGCCCTCATCGCATTACGCGGGTGATTTCGAAACCACCGCCATCCCCAACTACAAGTCGGGCCCGCAGCCTGGATTCGGCCTGATCGGCGACCCCGAACCGATGCCGTACACGCAGCCGGGCGACAGCCAACCGCTGTCGACCTATGCGCAGCCCGCCGACGTCAGCTCCGGGTACGCGGATAGATCCTGGACAGACGACCGCCGAGGCACCCAGGATCTCGGTCTGATGCTGCTGCGCTGGGCGGTCGGCGCCCTGCTCATCGGGCACGGCCTGCAGAAGGCGTTCGGTTGGTGGGGCGGTCCCGGTCTGGACGGGTTCGAGAACCGGCTGACCGAGGTCGGATACCAGCACGCCGACATGCTGACCTACATCGCGACCGGTGCCCAGATCCTCGCGGGTGTGCTGCTGATTCTGGGTCTCTTCACGCCGCTCGCGGCGGCCGGCGCGCTGGCATACCTGGTCAACGGCCTGCTGGTGGAGGCCACCGCGGCACACGAAGAGGCAAGGCTGTCGGATTTCCTCACCGACGGACACGAGTACAAGGTCGTCCTGGTCGCGGTGGTCGCCGCGATCATCCTCATCGGTCCGGGCCGGTACGGGCTGGATGCCGGTCGCGGCTGGGCCCGCAGGCCGTTCGTCGGCTCCTTCGCCGCCCTACTGATAGGCATCGGCGCCGGCATCGCGCTGTGGGTGTTCCTCAACGGGGGCAACCCGCTGGCATAACGCTGCGCTCAGCGGTACGGGTTGGGCACTCGGCCCCCGCTTGCCTCGGTCAGCTGTGGCAGCGTCGCGAACGTCACCGCGGGAAGCAGCAGCTCCCGACCGCCCTTGAGCTGCGCCCGCGCCCACGAGGTCCTGCTGAAGCGAAGCCCTTCGATGTCGTCCCAGTCGACGGTCTCGCTGCTGAGCAGGTTGCGCGCGGTCACGGTGTCGCGATCGGCCACGGTGCGCAGCCGAATGATGTAGATCGACAGGATCACCGGAATGACCAGCAATAGGGCAACCCACGCCGGGCCGCCGAGCACCAGCGCCAGCATGCCCAGCGCGAGGAAGCCGACCGCGAAATGCGCCATCGGGGATATTCGAATCACGACCGGTTCGGCCGGCGCCGACTGCGATTGCGATGTCACGCCTGCCATCGTCCCACTGCGCTCGACGCCCCGATCGCGGTGCCGTGGGCGGGAACGAATTTGACGGTTGACCAGTGCGGAGACTACCGTCGACTGTTGTGCAGAACCGGGGATTGCTCGTAGTAATTGGGTTGCGCGTTGATACCGCGCTAGCCCTGACTCGGGCATAGTCACCAGTATCAACGCGCAACCCTCGTACAGCGGCTTCGCTGGCGGGGGTTTTTTGTTGCCCCAGCAGTGATTTGAGAGTCCAGAGAAACAACCACACAAACCCCCGACAAATGAGGACATCGTGAGCGCACCAACCACCCGACCCCCGGATCGGTCGGCGACCCCGCCGAGCGGGGAGCAGGCCGCGCCCGACGTTGCGAAACCCGCAGCGGCGGCAGCCGGTCACGGCCCGTCGAGCCAGCCCAAGAAGATTGCCCCCCAACAACTCACCGGAGCACAGTCGGTTATCCGGTCGTTGGAGGAGCTCGACGTCGACGTCATCTTCGGCATTCCGGGGGGTGCCGTATTGCCGGTCTACGACCCACTTTTCGACTCGCAGAGGCTCCGTCACGTCCTCGTCCGACACGAGCAGGGCGCAGGACATGCGGCCAGTGGGTACGCCCACGCCACCGGCAAGGTCGGTGTGTGCATGGCGACGTCGGGGCCCGGCGCCACCAATCTGGTCACTCCGCTCGCCGACGCCCACATGGATTCGATCCCGGTGGTCGCGGTCACCGGGCAAGTCGGTCGCGGGCTGATCGGCACCGACGCCTTCCAGGAAGCCGACATCTCGGGCATCACGATGCCGATCACCAAGCACAACTTCCTGGTGCGCGACGGCAACGACATCCCGCGGGTGATGGCCGAGGCGTTCCACATCGCCTCGTCCGGCCGTCCAGGACCGGTGCTGGTCGACATTCCCAAGGATGTTCTGCAGGGACAGTGCACGTTCAGCTGGCCGCCGCGGATCGAGCTGCCGGGCTACAAACCAAACACCAAGCCGCACAACCGCCAGGTCCGCGAGGCCGCCAAGCTGATCACCGCGGCCCGTAAGCCGGTGCTCTATGTCGGCGGCGGCGTCATCCGGGGCAATGCCACCGAGCAGCTAAAGGAACTGGCCGAGCTGACCGGCATCCCGGTTATCACCACGCTGATGGCGCGTGGCGCCTTTCCCGACAGCCATCCCCAGAACCTGGGCATGCCGGGAATGCACGGCACGGTCGCTGCGGTGGCCGCGCTGCAGCGCAGCGACCTGCTGATCGCGCTGGGGACCCGGTTCGACGACCGGGTGACCGGCAAGCTGGACTCGTTCGCACCCGACGCCAAGGTCATCCACGCCGACATCGACCCGGCCGAGATCGGCAAAAACCGCAACGCCGACGTGCCGATCGTGGGTGACGTCAAGGCCGTCATCGCCGACCTGATCGCGGCGCTGCACAGGGACGGCACGGCCGCAGGCTCCATCAATATGGACAGCTGGTGGGAGTACCTGCGCGGGGTGCAGGCGACGTATCCGCTGAGCTACGGGCCGCAGAGCGACGGCAGCCTGTCGCCCGAATACGTGATCGAGCAGCTGGGCAAGATCGCAGGCCCCGACGCCGTGTACGTCGCCGGGGTGGGTCAGCACCAGATGTGGGCCGCGCAATTCATCTCGTATGAGAACCCGCGGACGTGGATCAACTCCGGCGGTCTTGGCACCATGGGCTTCGCGGTCCCGGCTGCCATGGGCGCGAAGTTCGCGCGGCCAGACGCCGAGGTGTGGGCCATCGACGGCGACGGGTGCTTCCAGATGACCAACCAGGAACTGGCCACCTGCGCCGTCGAAGGCGCGCCGATCAAGGTCGCCATCATCAACAACGGCAACCTGGGCATGGTGCGGCAGTGGCAGATGCTGTTCTACGAAGAGCGCTACAGCCAAACGGATCTGGCCACGCATTCGCATCGCATCCCCGATTTCGTCAAGCTGGCCGAGGCGCTCGGTTGCGTCGGATTGCGTTGCGAGCGCACCGAAGACGTCGTCGACGTCATCAACCAGGCACGCGCGATCAACGACCGGCCGGTGGTGATCGACTTCGTCGTCGGGGCCGACGCGCAGGTGTGGCCGATGGTGGCCGCCGGCACCGGTAACGACGAGATCCAAGCGGCTCGCGGGATTCGGCCGCTGTTCGACGATCCCGAAGAAGGGCATGCGTGATGGTGACACCGACCCACACACTGTCCGTTCTCGTCGAGGACAAGCCCGGCGTGCTGGCGCGCGTTGCGTCGCTGTTCTCGCGGCGCGGCTACAACATTCAGTCGCTCGCGGTCGGCGCCACCGAGCAGAAGGACATGTCGCGGATGACCATCGTGGTCAGCGTCGACGAAGCGCCGCTCGAGCAGATCACCAAGCAGCTCAACAAGCTGATCAACGTGATCAAGATCGTCGAGCAGGACGAGGACAACTCGGTGTCACGCGAACTGGCGCTGATCAAGGTGCGCGCCGATGCCACCACCCGCAGCCAAGTGATCGAAGCGGTGAACCTGTTCCGCGCCAAGGTCGTTGACGTCTCGACGGAATCGTTGACGATCGAGGCCACCGGTACGCCGGCGAAGCTGGAGGCGTTTCTACGCGTGCTGGAGCCGTACGGCATCCGTGAGCTCGCACAGTCCGGAGTGGTGTCGTTGTCGCGCGGTCCGCGCGGCATCGGCACCGTCAAGTAAGCCCCAAAGGCAAAGACAAGAAAGAAGATTCACGTGGCAGTTGAGATGTTCTATGACGACGACGCAGACCTGTCGATCATTCAGGGTCGCAAGGTCGGTGTCATCGGCTATGGCAGCCAGGGCCATGCGCACTCGTTGAGCCTGCGCGACTCGGGCGTCGAGGTGAAGGTCGGACTGAAGGAGGGCTCGAAGTCTCGGGCGAAGGTCACCGAGCAGGGCCTCGACGTCGACACCCCTGCCGAGGTCGCCAAGTGGGCCGACGTCATCATGCTGCTGGCGCCCGACACCGCACAGGCCGACATCTTCTCCAACGACATCGAGCCCAACCTCGAAGACGGCAATGCGCTGTTCTTCGGGCACGGCCTCAACATCCACTTCGATCTGATCAAGCCGCCCGCCAACGTCACGGTCGGCATGGTGGCCCCGAAGGGCCCCGGCCACCTGGTGCGCAGGCAGTTCGTCGACGGCAAGGGCGTACCGTGTCTGGTTGCCGTCGAACAGGACCCCAAGGGCGAGGGCGAGGCGTTGGTGCTGTCCTACGCGAAGGGCATCGGCGGCACCCGCGCCGGCGTCATCAAGACCACGTTCAAGGACGAGACCGAGACCGACCTGTTCGGTGAGCAGGCGGTGCTGTGCGGCGGCACCGAGGAACTCGTGAAGACCGGCTTCGACGTGATGGTGGAAGCCGGATACGCGCCGGAGTTGGCCTATTTCGAGGTGCTACACGAGCTGAAGCTCATCGTCGACCTGATGTATGAGGGCGGCATCGCGCGGATGAACTACTCGGTGTCCGACACCGCGGAGTTCGGCGGCTACCTGTCCGGCCCGCGCGTCATCGACGCCGATACCAAGGAGCGGATGAAGCAGATCCTTTCCGAGATCCAGGACGGCAGCTTCGTCAAGAAGCTGGTCGCCAACATGGAGGGCGGCAACAAGCAGCTCGAGGATCTGCGCAAGCAGAACGCCGAGCACCCGATCGAGGTGACAGGCAAGAAGCTGCGCGACCTGATGAGCTGGGTCGACCGGCCGCTCACCGACACCGCGTAGTTAGCGATTTGTGTGCGTTCGGGAGCGCTGACCGCTCCTTGTTGCACACAAATCGCTACGAGGTGAGCCGGTCGGTGACGGTGACGACGCGCTTGGCCAGGTGATCGAGCGCGTTGTCGGTCGGCTCGTCGAACTCGCTGATGTTGTCGTGGCCTGCGGTGAGGCTGACGCCGTACGGGTTCCCGTCGACGAACTTCAGCGCGTCGGTGTAGCCCGGCGCCACGATGATGCCGCCGAAGTGCATCAGCGTGATGTAGAGCGTGAGCAGCGTAGTCTCCTGACCGCCGTGCGCGGTGTTCGTCGACGTGAAGCCCGCATACACCTTGTCGGCGAGCTTGCCCTCTGCCCACAGGCCGCCCAGCGAGTCGAGGAAGCCACGCAATTGCGAAGCGACCGAACCGAATCGCGTCGGGGAGCCGAAGATCACCGCGTCGGCCCAGACGATGTCGTCCGCGGTCGCGGGCGGCAGATCCTTGTGCGCCTCGTAATTGGCCGTCCACGCAGGATTGCGCGCGAACGACTCCGGCTCGCGGGTTTCGGCGATGTGGCGGACGCGCACCTCGGCGCCTGCGGCTTCGGCGGCCGCTGCGACCCGCTTGGCCATCGATGTGCCGTGCCCGGTGGCGGAGTAGTAGATGACGGCAAGCTTGCTCATAGTTGTAACCCTAAGTAGTTGTAACCCTAAGCCGGGGCCGACCACGGGAAGTTGATCCAACGATCGGTGCGACGCCAGACGTATTCGCAGTCGACCGTGGAATGCGGCTTCTGGTACAGCACGGCGCAGCGGGCGTCGGCGACATGGTCGGCGCAGTAGTCGCGCACCAATCGCAGCGTCGCCCCGGTGTCGGCGACGTCGTCGGCGATCAAGACGCGGGCACCGCCGAGGTCGACGGTGTTGGGCACCGGCGGCAGCATCACCGGCACATCAAGGCGCTCGTCCACGCCGGTGTAGAACTCCACGTTCATGACCGCCACGTTCTTCACGTTCAGCGCATAGCCGAGTGCGCCCGCGACGAACAGTCCGCCACGCGCAACCGCGAGGATGAGATCGGGTTCGAAGCCGTCCTCGGCGACGCCGGCGGCCAATTCGTCTGCAGCGGAGCCGAACAGCTCCCACGGCAGTTCTTCCCGGTCGTTGGTCAAGGCGACAGTTTCGGGAGTAGTTTGATGCCGAATTCGCGGCGCAGCACCGTGCGGGCAGCGTAGTAGCCCGCCATGCCGTGCACCCCGGTGCCGGGCGGCGTCGCCGATGAGCACAGATAGGCCTTCGGAATGGGCGTGGTCCACGGATTGAGCCGCAACGTCGGACCGACCATCGCGGCGAACAGCGTGGCCCCGCCGACGATGATGTCGCCTCCGACGTAGTTGGCGTTGTGGCTCGACATTTCGGCTGCCGGTACGCACCGTGCCGCGACGACCAGGTCGCGGAAGCCCGGAGCGGCGCTCTCGAACATCCCGGTGATCGTCTCGGTGAGGTCGGCGGTCGAACCCGACGGGACGTGGGCGTATGTCCATAGCGGCCTGCGACCGTGATCGTCGATGCGCGACGGATCGGAAAGGTGCGGAAGTGAAGCCAGCGTCATCGGCCATTCGGCGTGGCGACCGGCCGCCACCTCCCGCTCAGCCAAAGCCATCTGCGCCCGGCTTCCACCCATGTGCACGGTCGGGGACTGCCCGGCGCGCTCGTCGCGCCACGGGATGTCACCTGACAAGACGAAGTCCACCTTGCACACTCCGGGACCGAACCGGTAGCGCCGCAACGCCTTTGCGTATCGCGATGGAACCGCATCACCGTAGATCTCCAGCAACGCCGTTGGCGAGGTGTCGTAGATCGCCACCCCGTCGGGCGGAGCGGTAACGGGCTCACCGAGCACCAACTCGCCGCCGTGGGCGCGCAGATCGGCGATCAACGCGTCGGAGATCACCTGTGTCCCCCCGATCGGTACCGGCCACCCCGCCGTATGAGCCACGGTGCCCAGCATCAGCCCGGCGCCGCTGTTGACCGGTGACGGCATCGTCGAGATGGCATGTGTGCCAACGCCCGTGAACAGCGCGCGAGCGTCTTCACCACGGAGAAGGCCCCAGGCGGGGCTGCCCTGGATCAACACCCGCAAGCCGGTTCGCACGACGGTCACCAGATCCGGTGGCAGCGAACGCTTGTCGCCGAGGAAGAACCCCAGCACCCCGTCGGCGTGCTCGGTCAGCGGTCCGAAGAGCCGTCGCCACGACGCGCCGTCGTCGAGTTCGGCGCAGGTGCGCACCAGCGAGCGGTACGCGACCGCGGTGGGCCGGTCCGGCAGCGGGTTGACGTAGGACACTTCGGGCGCCACGAGTTGCACTCCACGCGCCGCGAGGTCGAACTCGACGAAGAACGGCGAGGCCACCGCGAGCGGGTGTACGGCCGAGCAGATGTCGTGCAGGATGCCGGTGAATTCCGGGTCGGAGGCGCTTCTGGCACCGCCGCCCGGCGTGGGCTGGGCCTCGAACACCTGCACCGAAAGACCAGCCCTGGCGCAGATCACAGCGGCTGCCAACCCGTTGGGTCCGCTGCCGACGACGGTGACGTCCACGCCTGCAAATCTCCCGCCCACCACCCCGTCATTCAAGCCCATTAGGCTGGCCGGGTGAGTCTTCCCGTAGTACTAATTGCCGACAAGCTGGCCGAATCCACTGTGGCCGCCCTCGGCGACCAGGTAGAGGTCCGCTGGGTCGACGGCCCGGACAGGGAGAAGCTGCTGGCCGCCGTGCCCGAGGCAGACGCACTGCTGGTGCGCTCTGCGACGACCGTGGACGCCGAGGTGCTGGCAGCGGCGCCCAAACTCAAGATCGTCGCCAGGGCCGGCGTCGGGCTGGACAACGTCGACGTCGATGCGGCAACCGCGCGTGGCGTGCTGGTGGTCAACGCGCCCACGTCGAATATTCACAGTGCTGCCGAGCACGCGCTGGCGCTGATGCTGGCCGCTGCGCGCCAGATCGCAGAAGCCGACGCATCGCTGCGTGAACGCACCTGGAAACGGTCGTCGTTCTCCGGCACCGAGATCTACGGCAAAACGGTCGGCGTTGTCGGTCTGGGGCGGATCGGGCAGCTCGTCGCGCAGCGGGTGGCCGCGTTCGGCACCCATGTGGTCGCCTACGACCCCTACGTGTCGTCTGCGCGCGCCGCGCAACTCGGCATCGAACTGCTGACACTCGACGAGCTGCTCGCGCGGGCGGACTTCATCTCCGTGCATCTGCCGAAAACGCCCGAAACCGCCGGACTGATCGGCAAGGAGGCGCTGGCCAGGACGAAGCCGGGCGTGATCATCGTCAACGCCGCGCGCGGCGGACTCGTCGACGAGGAGGCGCTCGCCGAAGCGGTGTCCAGCGGGCATGTCAGGGCCGCAGGCATCGACGTGTTCGCCGCCGAGCCGACGACCGACAGCCCGTTGTTCGACCTGCCCCAGGTCGTCGTCACCCCGCACCTGGGCGCATCGACCGCAGAAGCCCAGGACCGCGCGGGCACGGATGTCGCCGAGAGCGTGAAGCTCGCACTGGCCGGTGAGTTCGTCCCCGACGCGGTGAACGTCGGCGGCGGCGTGGTCGGCGAGGAAGTGGCCCCGTGGCTCGACCTGGTACGCAAGCTCGGTCTGATTATCGGCGTGCTTTCCGCGGAGCTGCCGGTATCGATCTCGGTTCAGGTGCGCGGCGAGCTGGCATCCGAAGACGTTGAAGTGCTTCGTCTTTCGGCGCTGCGCGGGCTGTTCTCCTCGGTGATCGAAGACCCGGTGACATTCGTCAATGCACCCTCGCTGGCCGCCGAGCGCGGGGTCGAGGCAAGCATCAGCACCGCGGCCGAAAGCCCCACCCACCGCAGCCTGGTCGACGTTCGCGCGGTGTGCTCCGATGGACAGGTGGCCAATGTGGCAGGCACGCTGTCGGGTCCGCAGCTGGTCGAGAAGATCGTGCAGATCAACGGCCGCAACTTCGATCTGCGTGCCGAGGGCATCAACCTGGTCATCAACTACGCCGACCAGCCCGGAACGCTCGGCAAGATCGGCACGCTGCTCGGTTCGGGCGGGATCAACATCCACGCCGCGCAGCTCAGCGAGGACACCGAGGGTCCGAGCGCAACGATCCTGATGCGGTTGGACCGCGATGTGCCACAGGATCTGCGCGCCGCGATCGCCGACGCCGTTGGCGCCAACTTGCTGGAAGTGGTGGACCTGTCGTGAAATTGGCGATCCTCGCCGGCGACGGCATCGGGCCGGAGGTGGTCGGCGAGGCCGTCAAGGTCCTCGAAACAGTGTTGCCCGGGGTCGAGACGACGAATTACGACCTCGGGGCGCGGCGATACCACGCCACCGGTGAGGTGCTGCCCGATTCGGTCCTCGATGAACTGCGTTCGCACGACGCCATCCTGCTTGGCGCGATCGGCGACCCGTCGGTACCCAGTGGCGTCCTGGAGCGTGGCCTGCTGCTGAGAATCCGTTTCGAACTCGACCACCACATCAATCTGCGGCCTGCTCGGCTGTATCCCGGCGTGACAAGCGCGCTCGCGGGAAATCCCGACATCGACTTCGTCGTGGTGCGGGAGGGTACCGAAGGCCCGTACACCGGCACAGGCGGTGCGATTCGTGTCGGCACGCCGAACGAGGTGGCGACAGAAGTCAGCCTCAACACTGCGTTCGGTGTGCGCCGGGTGGTGCACGACGCGTTCGGGCGCGCGCGGCAGCGGCGCAAGCATCTGACTCTGGTGCACAAGAACAACGTGCTGACCTACGCTGGCGCTCTGTGGTGGCGCGCCGTGCAGGAGTTGGCCGCTGAGTATCCGGACGTCGAAGTCGCATACCAACACGTCGACGCCGCCACGATCCACATCGTCACCGATCCGGGCCGGTTCGACGTCATCGTCACCGACAACTTGTTCGGCGACATCATCACCGACCTCGCCGCCGCGGTGTGCGGTGGCATCGGGCTGGCGGCAAGCGGCAATATCGATGCGACGCGGACGAATCCGTCGATGTTCGAACCGGTGCACGGCAGCGCGCCCGACATTGCGGGTCAGGGCATCGCCGACCCGACAGCGGCGATCATGTCTGTCGCACTACTGCTGACCCATGTCGGAGAGGACGACGCAGCGGCCCGCGTCGACAAGGCCGTCGAGCAGCATCTGGCCACGCGCGGTGACGCGAAGTTGTCGACGACGCAGGTAGGCGACCGGATCGTCGCGAGCCTCTAGTGTCCTGCGCCAGGAATTCGCTGTAGATATGTGGTGAGTCGTTCGAGTATTTCATCGGCGGTTTTGTTCCAGGCGAAGGGCTTGGGGTTTTCGTTCCACGTGGTGATCCAGTCGCGGATGTCCTTCTCCAGGGCGGGGACGCTGGTGTGGGTGCCGCGGCGCAGCTTCTTGTCGGTGAGTAGACCGAACCATCGTTCGACCTGGTTGAGCCAAGACGAATAGGTCGGGGTGAAGTGCAGGTGGAATCGGGGGTGTCGGGAGAGCCATCCGGTGATCGTCGGCGACTTGTGCGTGGCGTAGTTGTCGCAGATCAGGTGGACATCGAGGTCGGTGGGCACGGTGTTGTCCAACTTGGTCAAGAATTTCTTGAACTCGGCGGCGCGGTGCCGGCGGTGGATCGACCCGGTGATCTCACCGGTGGCCACGTTCAGTGCGGCGAACAGGGTGGTGATGCCGTGGCGGACGTAGTCGTGGGTGCGCCGCTCGGGCATCCCGGGCATCATCGGCAACACCGGCGCGGAGCGGTCCAGCGCCTGGATCTGGCTCTTCTCGTCGACGCAGAGCACCAGCGCCTGCTCCGGCGGATCGAGGTAGAGGCCGACCACATCGCGCACCTTGTCAATGAACTGCGGATCGTTGCTGATCTTGAACGTGTCGATCTGATGTGGCTTGAGCCCGAACGCTTTCCAGATTCGACCCACCGTCGACTTCGACAATCCGGTCTCGGTCGCCATCGACGCTCGCGACCAATGCGTGGCGTCTTTGGGTTGGCGTTCCAAAGTCGCCACGATCACCTCCTCAACCGCCTCGTCGGTGATCGTCCGCGGTGCGCCCGGACGTGGTTCGTCGGCCAACCCGTCGAGACGAGACTCCACAAAACGCCGACGCCACACCCCCACCGTCTGCGGCCACACACCGACTTCAGCAGCCACCTCTTTATTGGATTTACCTGCCGCACAACCCAACACGATCCGACACCGCTGCGCCAACGCCTGCGAGGACTTCGCCCGCCGCGCCCACCGCTGCAACGTCTCCCGCTCCTCGTCGGTCAACACCACCGCCGCTACCGGCCTACCCCTACTCGCCACACACCCAGTCTACAATTAATCATCTAATTTATGGCGCAGGACACTAGGCAGCCGCGGCGGTCCCGATAAGATCGCGGCCTAGCTCGCGGCAATGCACCACCACCATGCCGCCGATGACGAATTGGTGTGGCCGAAACTGCATTCCCGAGTACCAGGTCGCGAGGAACAGCTTGCGCGAATGGTGGTACAGCACAACGAAATAGCCACAAGGGTCGCGCGTGTCGAATCGCCTGGGTCAAATCGGCTGATGTAGAAATGAGCCGCCAACTGCTGGCCGTCGTCTCTGATCTCTCGGCTCAAGTCGACGAGCATCTCGCAGACGAGCAACGCGACGCGTTGCCCATCATCGAGGAACACCTGACCCGCGAAGAGTGAGCAGCAGCGATCAAGCGGGGGCGCCTCCTTCTTGTCAGCGCGCGACCTGCGACTTGGGATCGTGCTCGGTGGCTTGGTCCTTGAGGGGCGACTCCCGATGAGCGACGAGTCTTCATGCCGGGTGTACCTCTTCCGCAACGGTTGATCGTTCAACTGTTCGGGGCTCGTGCGACCGCGGTTTATAGGCGACGGCTTCAGGGGGCGGAGCTAACAGTCTCGTTTGTGCACCGATTCAACGGTGTACAGATGCGGATCGAAGCTGATCGCCAGCTCCGCGGCCGCAACCATGTGTTCGCGGGCTTTGGGATCGGCGGTCATCGCCTCGAACGCCTCCGCGCTGTCCCATTGCGCGTAGTTGACGACATGGGTGCCGTCGGTGCTGAGATGGATGTTGGCCGAACGGAAGCCGGGCAGGTGCTGCATCACCTCGTCGGTCGAGCGGCTCAGCAGATCGGCGAGCTGCGCAGCCTTGTCGGCTTCGACGGTGAACACGTTGATCAACGTTGCGTATGCACTGTGTCGTTCGATCGTGGTCATCTTTATCCTTTGTCAGGTTCCTTACATATTTCACGATAGCATTAATGTAAGGTTCCTGTCATGTACGAGTCCGAAACCGAGTGCGCCGCGGGTTACCTGGTGAAACGGGTGCAGCAGTCGCTACGCCGCCGATGTGATGCCGCCCTGCGACCAACCGGCTTGTCGATGGCCCAGTACGCCGCGATGCGTGCCCTGGCTGATCATCCTGAGGCGTCAGCATCTGAGTTGTCGCGACTCTGCTTTGTGACGCGGCAGTCTGTGCAAGAACTGCTGGCCGGTCTGCGGGGCGCCGGTTTCGTCAGGGACGCCAACCGGACGCCGCGTGGTCGCGCACGTTCTCTCGAGCTCACCTCGGCGGGAGCCAAGCGGCTCGCGGCCGCTCATACTGCCGTGATGAGCGTGGAATCTGCAATGACAGAGGGCATCTCGGCAAGCACGCGACGACAACTTGCGGCTACCTTGGCGCGATGCGCAGAGAACCTCGAAAGCGTCTGAGGCCCCTGATGTCAGCCGCGCTCGCCGATGAGCGGGTCCGCATCGACGGGCACCAACGGCAGCGCAATCAACGGGAACAGCGCGCAGACCGCGAACGCCGCCGCATACCCCGCAACACCGATCAACGCGCCGAACACCGGCGGTGCGACGCCGGCGGTCAACAGCTGGCTGGTGTTCTGCGTGCCGAGCGCACGCCCGCTCCAGAATGGCCCCGCGATCTCGGCGATCGCGGTGAACGCTAACCCGTTGTCGGACACTGTGATCATCGAAGCGGCGACCATCACCGCAACGCTGATCGGCGAGTTCAGCCAATCGGTCAGTGCCAACAGACCCATCGAAACGGCGGCCGCCAGCGCGATGGTGCGGATCGGCCGTAGCCGCGAACTCACGATGTCCGACCAACGTCCTGCCGCGATTCGACCGGCGGCGCCGAGCACCTGCGCAGCCGTCACAAGCGCACCTGCCGATCCCGCCGACCAGCCGCGCTCGACGATCAGCCACACCAGCGTGAAGGTCCACACGATGATCTGCGGCACGACCAGAAGGACCGACACCGCGTGGATGCGCCACAGTACCGCCGAGCCGCGGTACGGATTGGCGAGGTCTCGCTCGGTGGCCTCCGCGCGCGGCGGTCGTGGCGGATCCTTCACCGTCACCGCGCACACGACGGCGGCGACCGCACATACGATCGCGGGAAACAACAGCGCGACCGATATACCGTGGCTCTCCGCCAAGCGTGGAATCACCAAGGCGCCCAACGCGACTCCCAGCGGCTGGGCCGTCTGCCGGATACCCATCACCAGGCCGCGCTGCTGCGGCGGGAACCAGCCCACCACCAACCGGCCGCTGGCCGTGTTGCTGCTGGCTGCAGCCATACCGCCCAGCAGGAGAAACGCGCCGACCGCGACCAATGAGTGCACCGATGCCGCCGCGAACGCCGCGGCCGCGGTCAGCGCCGACCCCAATCCCAGCACGATGCGTTCGCCAATGCGGTCGACGACGTAGCCCCACGCGATGAGGGTGACCACCATGCCGAAGCTCGGCATCGACGACAGCAGACCCGCCTTGGCCAAGTCGAGTCCACGATCGGTATGCAAGGTCGGGATGAGAAACGCGGCCCCGTTGATGAAGACGTTCGCGCACAGCGTCGCCGTCAATGCGATGACGAGCATCGACCAGCGCCGCAGCGTACTGATCGTCTCGACGGACATGTGCCCATCGTCTCACAGTGATCTCAGCATATTGAACCGAAGTCTTATATATTGAGACACCACGGATTGGGAGTGGGTGCCCCCGCCACCTACCCGCCCACTAGGCTGGGACGATGCGCCTAGGCCGAATCGCCAGCCCCGACGGGGTTGCCTTCGTCACAATCGAGGGATCGCCCGACGACCCGGCTGCGATCGTCCGCGAAATCGCCGAGCATCCGTTCGGCTCGCCCACGTTCACCGGGCGGCAGTGGCCGCTGGCCGACGTCCGGCTGCTGGCACCGATCCTGGCCACCAAGGTGGTGTGCGTCGGCAAGAACTACGCCGCGCACATCGCCGAGATGGCCGCGGACGCGAGGAGCAGTACAGGGGCTGCGGACGCCAGGAGCAATACGGGAAACAGCGGTGAGTTCGCGGATCCGATCATCTTCATGAAGCCCAACACCGCGATCATTGGACCCAATGTGCCGATTCAGTTGCCCGCTGACGCCAATCCGGTGCACTTCGAGGGCGAGCTCGCGGCCGTCATCGGCAGGCCGTGCAAGGACGTAGCGGTCGCGCAGGCGGCGGAGAACATCCTGGGCTATACCGTCGCCAACGACGTCTCCGCGCGCGATCAGCAGAAGAAGGACGGCCAGTGGACCCGCGCGAAGGGCCATGACACGTTCTGTCCCATCGGCCCGTGGATCGTCACCGACGTCGACCCGTCGGACCTCCAAATCCGGACGGAAGTCAACGGCGAGGTCAAGCAGGACAGCCGGACGTCGCTGATGATCAATGACGTCGGCGCGATCGTGGAATGGATCTCGGCGGTGATGACGCTGCTTCCCGGCGATCTGATCCTGACGGGAACGCCGGAGGGGGTTGGCCCGATCGAGAACGGTGACACCGTCAGCATCACCATCGAAGGCATCGGCACTTTGACCAATCCCGTTGTGCGTAAGGGAAAGTCATGACGACGCGGACGCGAGGAGCAGAATGACGACTGCGGGGTCCACCGATACCGTACGAGTTCGGTTCTGCCCGTCGCCGACCGGCACGCCGCACGTAGGCCTGATTCGTACTGCGCTGTTCAATTGGGCGTATGCACGTCACACCGGCGGGCAGTTCGTGTTCCGGCTGGAAGACACCGACGCCGAACGCGACAGTGAGGAAAGCTATCTCGCGCTGCTGGATGCGCTGAGCTGGCTCGGCCTGAACTACGACGAGGGCCCGGAGGTGGGCGGACCGTACGGGCCGTACCGGCAATCGGAACGCGGCGACATCTACCGTGACGTGGTGGCCCGCCTGCTGGCCGCGCGGGAGGTCTACGAGGCGTACTCCACACCCGAAGAGGTGGAGGCGCGCCATCTTGCCGCAGGCCGAAACCCCAAACTCGGCTACGACAACTTCGATCGCGACCTGACCGATGAACAGCGAGCTGTTTATCGCAGGGAGGGCCGAAGGCCGGTGCTGCGGCTTCGAATGCCCGACGACAACATCACCTGGAACGACCTTGTGCGGGGTGCAACGACATTCGCGGCGGGCACTGTGCCCGACTACGCGCTCACACGCGCCAGCGGAGAGCCCTTGTACACGTTGGTCAATCCGGTCGACGACGCACTGATGAAAATCACCCACGTGTTGCGCGGAGACGACTTGTTGTCGTCCACGCCGCGTCAGATCGCGCTGTACCGAGCGCTGATCCGCATCGGCGTGACCGATCGGGTACCCGAGTTCGGTCACCTGCCCGCCGTGCTCGGCGAGGGCACCAAGAAACTGTCCAAACGCGACCCGCAGTCCAACCTATTCCTGCATCGCGACCGCGGCTTCATCCCCGAGGGGCTGCTGAATTACCTGGCCCTCCTTGGCTGGTCGATCGCCGACGACCGCGACGTGTTCAGTCTCGACGAGATGGTCGACGCCTTCGACGTCGTCGACGTCAACTCCAATCCGGCCCGGTTCGATCAGAAGAAGGCCGACGCGCTGAACGCCGATCACATTCGTCTACTGACCGAGGAGGACTTCACCGAGCGGCTGCGCACATATTTCGACGCCCATGCATACGACACCAAGCTGAACAACAGCCAGTTCACCGAGGCCGCCCGACTGATACAGACACGCATCGTCGTCCTCGCCGACGCGTGGGACTTGTTGAAGTTCCTCAACGACGAGGAGTTCGCGCTCGATGAGAAGGCCGCAGCCAAGGAACTCGGCCCCGATGCGGGCCCGGTTCTCGACGCCGCACTGAGTGCGCTCGACGGGGTGGTGGAGTGGAGGGCAGACAAGATCGAAATAGCCCTCAAGGTCGCACTGTTGGAAAACCTGGCGCTCAAGCCGCGCAAGGCGTTCGGTCCGATCCGGGTTGCCGCAACCGGGGCGTCGGTCAGCCCGCCGCTCTTCGAGTCGTTGGAGCTACTCGGCCGCGACCGCAGCGTGGCCCGGCTCAGTGCGGGTCGCGACCGGGCGGCCGCCGCGGCGGCCGACGCGTGAGAAGACGGCGCGGAATCTTTGGTAATCTGCACGTCGGCCCGGAATGACACGCGGCAGGTCCGCCCGCCGCTTGCCTGGCCCGAAAATCGCCTGTGACCAGCGGTTACAGGCGGCCAATGGGGTATGGTGTAATTGGCAACACAGCGGTTTCTGGTACCGCCATTCTAGGTTCGAGTCCTGGTACCCCAGCTCCCGCGAACGATTAGGGTCGGTATTGGCTCCTCAGCTATGCTGGCCCTCCGGATAAAGTTCTAGCCCCCGTCGTCTAGCGGCCTAGGACGCCGCCCTCTCACGGCGGTAGCGTGGGTTCGAATCCCATCGGGGGTACCCACCAAATCACAGCCGGCGGGTCAATGCGTCGGCAGCCGCCAGCAGGTCGGCAGCCCATCGGGCTCCCGGCCGGCGACCCATCCGGTCGATCGGACCTGACACCGATACCGCCGCGATCACCATGCCCCGTCCGTCGCGCACCGGCGCGGAGACACTTGCCACTCCCGGCTCGCGCTCCGCAACGCTTTGCGCCCAGCCGCGCTTGCGCACCTCTGCCAGTGTGCGATCGGTGAATTCGGCTGTCGGCAGCACGGCCTGCTGGGTGGCGGAATCGCTGTAGGCCAGCAGGATCTTCGCCCCCGAACCCGCGGTCATCGGCAGGTGTGTTCCGACCGGCACCGTATCGCGAAGGCCGGCAGGCGGTTCCAGCGCGGCCACACAGATCCTCGACGTGCCCTCGCGGCGGTAGAGCTGCACACTCTCGCCGGTGATCTCGCGCAGTCGCGGCAAGACGACGGCTCCGGCGGCCAACAGCGGGTCGTTGACCTGACCTGCCAGCTCGACCAGTGCAGGGCCGAGCCGCCAGCGGCCCTCGCTGTCGCGGGCCAGCAGCCGGTGAACTTCCAATCCCGCGGCAAGCCGGTGCGCGGTGGCCCTCGGTAGCCCCGTTCGCTCGCAGAGTTCGGCCAGTCCACACGGTGCGTCGGCGACCGTGTGCAGCAACCCCACCGCTTTGTCCAGCACGCCGATCCCGCTATCCTGTCTCACAAGGAGATACTAGCGTTCCAGATTGTGAGATAGTCAAGTATGACGACCGTAACGCGGCCACGCACGATGGCAGAGAAGGTATGGGACGACCATGTCGTCGCATTGGGTGCAGGCACCGATGACGCCCGGGAACCCGATCTGATTTACATCGACCTACACCTCGTGCACGAAGTGACCAGCCCGCAGGCGTTCGACGGGTTGCGGCTTGCGGGCCGCGGCGTTCGCCGACCGGATTTGACGATCGCCACCGAGGACCACAACGTGCCGACGGTCGATATCGACAAGCCGATCGCCGACACGGTCTCGCGCACTCAGGTCGAGACGCTGCGACGCAACTGCGACGAGTTCGGCATCCGGCTGCACCCGATGGGCGACCTCGAACAAGGCATCGTTCACATCATCGGGCCGCAACTCGGTCTGACGCAGCCCGGCACAACGGTCGTGTGCGGTGACAGCCACACCTCAACCCACGGCGCGTTCGGTGCGCTCGCGATGGGCATCGGTACGTCGGAGGTCGAGCATGTGCTCGCAACGCAGACGCTGCCGCTGCGACCGTTCAAGACGATGGCGATCAACGTCGACGGCCGACTGCCCGAAGGCGTCAGCCCCAAAGACGTCATCCTTGCGGTGATCGCGAAGATCGGCACCGGCGGTGGGCAGGGTCACGTCATCGAGTACCGGGGCAGCGCCATCGAGTCGCTGTCGATGGAAGGCCGGATGACGATTTGCAACATGAGCATCGAAGCCGGTGCCCGCGCAGGGATGATCGCGCCCGACGAAACGACGTATGAATTTCTGCGCGGACGTCCGCACGCCCCTTCGGGTGCGCAGTGGGATGCGGCGGTCGCCGCATGGGACCAATTGCGCACCGACGACGATGCCGAATTCGACACCGAGGTCGATATCGACGCCTCGACGCTCAGCCCGTTTGTTACCTGGGGCACCAACCCGGGGCAGGGTGTACCGCTGTCGGGGTCGGTGCCCGATCCGGAACTGGTGTTCGACGACGGCGAGCGACAATCCGCCGAGAAAGCACTGACCTACATGGATCTTCGACCCGGAACAGCGATGCGCGACATCGAAGTGGACGCCGTGTTCGTCGGTTCGTGCACCAACGGCCGCATTGAAGATCTGCGTGTGGTCGCCGACATACTGCGCGACCGCAAGGTCGCAGACGGGGTGCGGATGCTGGTGGTACCCGGCTCGATGCGGGTGCGCGCACAGGCGGAATCGGAAGGACTAGGCGAAATCTTCACTGCCGCCGGTGCGGAGTGGCGGCAGGCCGGCTGCTCGATGTGTCTGGGTATGAACCCGGATCAGTTGGCACCGGGAGAACGGTGCGCATCGACGTCCAACCGAAATTTCGAGGGCAGGCAGGGCAAGGGCGGCAGGACACATCTGGTGTCGCCCGCCGTCGCCGCGGCCACCGCCGTGCGCGGAATGTTGTCCTCGCCCGCAGACCTGAGCCATTAGAGGAGATGAGAATGGAACCGTTTCGCAACCACACCGGCATCGGGGTACCGCTGCGGCGGTCGAATGTCGATACCGACCAGATCATTCCGGCGGTCTATTTGAAGCGGGTCACCCGAACAGGTTTCGACGACGGTCTCTTCGCGTCGTGGCGCAACGATCCTTCGTTTGTCTTGAATCTGAGTCCGTTCGATAAGGGGTCGGTATTGGTCGCCGGACCCGATTTCGGCACCGGATCGTCGCGCGAACACGCGGTGTGGGCGCTCATGGACTACGGCTTCCGTGTCGTTATCTCGTCTCGATTCGCCGACATTTTTCGCGGCAATGCGGGTAAGTCGGGGTTACTGGCGGCAGAAGTTGCCCAAGATGATGTGGAACTCCTGTGGAAGCTGATCGAGCAGCAACCGGGGCTGGAAATCACTGTGAATCTTCAAGATCGGAATGTGGCCGCAGGAACGGTCATGCTGCCGTTCAAGATTGACGATTACACGGCCTGGCGATTACTTGAAGGACTCGATGATATAGGTCTTACGCTGCGGAAACTCGACAAAATTGAGTCTTATGAATCCAACCGGTCGGAGTGGAAACCACGCACGCTGCCGAACCCCCGATAGCACCCGAAGCAACCGAAATTAGGACACTCCGAACCGGTTCTCCGACACCCTCGCCAGCGCTCAAGCGCGGCAAGCGGATTGCGAAAAATCGCAACAGCAATGCCTGAAATTGCGCGTGGCTCTTGGAAATCAGTGGTAAGTCGTATTACCGTGTGTTTCTAGTCGGTCCAAGGTGGACCACTGGTGTGGAGGTTTTGCATGAACAAAGCAGAGCTGATTGACGTACTCACGAAGAAGTTGGACGTCGACCGCCGCTCGGCTACCGAAGCGGTGGAAAACGTTGTCGACACGATCGTGCGTGCGGTGCATAAGGGTGACAGTGTCACCATTACCGGTTTCGGCGTATTCGAACAACGCCGTCGTGCAGCGCGGGTGGCGCGAAATCCGCGCACCGGCGAGACGGTGAAAGTGAAGCCTACGTCCGTGCCGGCGTTCCGGCCCGGCGCTCAGTTCAAAGCGGTTGTCTCTGGCGCACAGCGCCTATCGGCGGAAGGACCTGCAGTGAAGCGTGGAAGTGGTAGTGGTGGGGCTCGCAAGGCCGTCAAGAGGGCGGCCGCCAAGAAGGCCGTCAGGCGATCAGTTGCCAAGAAGGCCGTCAGGCGATCAGTTGCGAAGAAGGCTGTGAAGCGCAGCGCGGCCAAGAAGGCAGTGAAGCGCAGCGCGGCCAAGAAGGCAGTGAAGCGCAGCGCGGCCAAGAAGGCAGTGAAGCGCAGTGCCGCCAAGAAGGCAGTGAAGCGCAGCGCCGCCAAGAAGGCAGTGAAGCGCGGTGCCGCCAAGAAGGCAGTGAAGCGCAGCGCGGCCAAGAAGGCAGTGCGCCGGGCACCGGCGAAGAAGGGCCGTCGGTAATTTTCTGATCAGATACGCCGTGGGTCATCGCGACCCACGGCGTATCTGCGCGTCGCGGTATCTGGGGCGATTATTTCTCGGTGGCCAGCGGACTACCGATGTGATCGGCCGCTACCAAACGGTCCTGCCATGACGACATCACCCACGTGCTGCCCTTGCGGTTGCGCGACTTGTCGGGACGGACACCGTCGCGCTCGCACCACCACTCGATCAGATCCGGTATGACCTTTCCCTGAGTGCAGATCACCGGAGTGCCTTCGGCGGCGGCGATCTCGAGAAGACGACGGCGGGCCGCCTTGCGATCGTCTGCGTAGGCTTCCTCCGTTAACAGTGGTTCGTTGTGAATTCGTGCGCCGAGTTCTTCGGCCAGCGGTTCGATGGTCTGGTGGCAGCGGACGCGGTCGGCCGCGTAGAGCGTGTCGGCGCCGAACGCCAACAGTTGGCCGACCAGAGATTCGGCTTGGGCGCGTCCGCGCTTGTCCAACGGGCGCAGCCGGTCGTCGCCCTTGTACCTGGACTTGCTGCCCGCGGTGCCATGCCGAACGATCAAAATGTTCTTCGTGTCGACAGGCAGCTTGGCGAACCGACGCAACACCTTGCGGTCGTGCGGATAGTCGACTTGCTTCAACGCCGCCTCAATCGGCAGCCACTTCAACTCGTCGACTTCTTCGTTCGGTGCGAACGTGCCGGCAGCGCTGCGCGCCGCCCAGTACCGCACCTTTTTGATGCCCTGCTCTTGGATCGGATAGCTCACCGACGCGAGGCGCCTGCCGAGGTGGGAGCTGTGGCCGGTCTCCTCGTACACTTCCCGCACCGCGGTGACTGGCTCGTTCTCACCGACATCGACCTTGCCCTTGGGCAGTGACCAGTCGTCGTAGCGCGGTCGGTGAATCACCGCCACTTCGGGATCGGCCCCATCGCCAGATCGCCACAACACCGCACCCGCCGCGAGTACGGCTTTGGTCGCCGACGCCCCGGCGCTGGTGGAGGAATTTTTGGGCACCTCAACTCCTGCAGGTGGTCTCGCACCGCGATTCGGGTGTCAAGGGTGCCGGTGGCGTTCCATCAGCCACACCTGATGATCGCGCACGGTCTGGCCCTCCTGCGGGTACGCCGTCCAACTTCCGTCGGGGCCGAGTTCCCAGCACCGGGTGACCGGGTTCATCGCCGACTCCAACATCTCATCCAGTTGAACTTTCAGCCTTGGATCCTTCACTTCAGCCATCACCTCGACCCGTCGGTCGAGATTACGATGCATCATGTCGGCGCTGCCTATCCAGAACTCGTCGATGGCGCGGAAGTGAATAATCCGTGAGTGCTCGAGGAATCGGCCCAGAATCGAGCGCACCACGATGTTGTCCGAGAAGCGGGGATCGCCAGGCCGCAGCGCACAGATACCCCGCACCACCACCTCGACGCGCACACCGGACTGCGACGCTCGATAGAGCGCGTCGATCACCTGCTCGTCCACCAACGCATTGGCCTTGAGCCGGATTCGGCCCTCGGCGCCTTCGCGGGTGGCCGCGGCTTCGCGGTCGATGCGCTCGATAATGCCCCTGCGCACACCGTGCGGCGCAACGAGCAGGTTGCGGTAGGAGTCCTTGCGTGAGTAACCAGTCAACGAATTGAAGAGATCGGTGAGGTCGGCGCCGATGTCGGGTGCGGCGGTCAACAAGCCGACATCCTCGTACAGCCGAGCTGTTTTCGGGTTGTAGTTGCCGGTGCCCACGTGGCAGTAGCGCCGGATCGCCGAGCCTTCCCTGCGCACCACCAAACAGGTCTTGCAGTGTGTCTTCAGACCGATCAGTCCGTAGGCCACGTGCACCCCTGCCTGCTCGAGTGCGCGCGCCCACTTGATGTTGGCCTGCTCGTCGAACCGCGCCTTGATCTCCACCAGTGCGACGACCTGTTTACCGGCCTCGGCGGCGTCGATGAGTGCGTTGATGATCGGGGAGTCACCCGACGTTCGGTACAGCGTCTGCTTGATCGCCAACACGTTCGGGTCGGCGGCTGCCTGTTCGATGAACCGCTGCACGGTGGTGGAGAACGAGTCGTACGGGTGGTGAACAAGGACATCGCCGTCGCGCAACGTGGCGAAGATGCTCTTCGGTGTCTCGCCTCTCGCCGAACGCCGGCGGGGTGGCTGGCACGAACGGCGGATCCTTCAACTGCGGCCGGTCGACGCCGTAGATCTGCCACAACGACGAAAGGTCCAGCAGCCCGGGCACCTCGATGACGTCACCGGGGTTCACGTCGAGCTCGCGCAGCAGCAGCTCCAACATGTTCTCGGTCATGTCGCCTGCGACCTCGAGCCGCACCGGCGAGCCGAATCGCCTGCGGGCAAGCTCCCGTTCGAGCGCCTTCAGCAGGTCCTCGTCGCGGTCCTCCTCGACATCGAAATCTGCGTTGCGGGTGATGCGGAACGCGTGGTGCTCGACGATCTCCAAGCCGGGGAACAGCACCGGCAGGAACGCCGCGATCAGTTCCTCCATCGGCAGGAAGCGCAACGCATCGTCCCGGCTGTCCAGTTCGACGAACCGGTCGACGTTGGGGGGCACCTTGATCCGGGCGAAGTGCTGACCGCCGTCGTCGGGAACCTTGACAGTGATGGCCAGGTTCAGGCTCAGCCCGCTCACGAACGGGAACGGATGCGCCGGGTCGACGGCCAACGGCGTCAGTACGGGGAACACCTGCTCGTGGAAGTAGGTCGACAACCGGCCCCGCTCGTCGTCGTCGAGCTCGAGCCCACGTGACGATCAGAATGCCGTTCGTCGGCGAGCGCTGGGCGCACCGAGTCGAGGAACACTTGCGCCTGTCGGCTGGCGATCTGTTGAGTGCGTTCGCTGATGCGCCGCAGTTGCTCGCGGGGCGAAAGGCCATCGGCCGAACGCACCGACAAACCCATCTCGTCGCGACGTTTCAGGCCCGCCACCCGGACCATGTAGAACTCGTCGAGGTTCGAGGCGAAGATCGCGAGAAACTTCGCTCGCTCGAGCAGCGGAAGCGAGGTGTCGGCGGCCAACGCCAGCACTCTGGCGTTGAAGTCCAGCCAGCTCAGCTCGCGATTGAGGTACCGGTCCTCGGGTAGCGCATTGTCGACCGCGGGTGCCGTCGCCGCAGGTGGTGCCTCCGGGGTCTTTTGGTCCTCCTCGCGTGCAGACGCCGAATCACCCGGCACCACATCGGTGTTGTCGGGTCGTACCCGTGCCTCGGCTTCGGTCATTCCTTCGATCATTCCTCATCCGTCGGCGGAACTGCTACCGACGGCCGATTTCCTTCACAGCTGTTTACCTTGGTCTTCCGATGGCGTGCGACGTCGCCGCACCCACGCCCAGTCGCCGCGCCACCATCAGGTCGTCGGGCGTGTCGATGTCGCAGCGCAATCCCGGCCACGCGCCGGTCAGTTCGATCGCCCCCGAATGCTGATGCCGCCGGGCCGAATCGGGCCCGAACTCGGGCTCCAGCGGTACGCCGAAAGCAAACAGCGCAGCGGTACCGGTGCCGTGCCTGTCGCCGACGAAACTGCGGGGGTATACACGGGCGCCACTGATCGCCTCGGCCAGTTCCTGAGGTTGGAGCGCCGGCAGATCACCTTGCAGTGCAACTACATTCGGTGTGGATTCGCGCACAACGGCTTCCGCGGCGATGATCGCGTTGTTCAGCGGATTGTGGTGGCCGTCCGGCGTCGGGTCGGTGAGCACCTGCGCGCCCAACTGCAGCGCGGCCTCACCAGCAATCCGATCGGGTGTCACGACGGTGACCGTCTGTAGAGCGGGGACTGCCAGCGCCGCCCTGATGGTGTCGATCATCATGGCCAGCACCACGGTTTCCCGGGTCGCTGCCGAGAACACGGGGGCGAGTCTCGTCTTTGCGGCGGTGAGCCGCTTGACGGCGATGATTAATCCGACGTCAGCTGGCGCGCCGGTCTGCGTGCCGCTCATGAGCTCTCATCCTGCCAGTCCGGACCGCCGCGGCAATCGAGATGTCCTTCCGACGCGCCACGCTTGGCTTGATGGCGGGCCTCCTCAACGCGGCTCGCGCCGCTTGATCGTCGCCCCGCTGGCTTGATGGCGGGCCTCCTCAACGCGGCTCGCGCCGCTTGATCGTCGCCCCGCTTGGCTGGATGGCGGGCCTCCTCAACGCGGCTCGCGCCGCTTGATCGTCGCCCCGCTAGGGTGAAGCCGTGGTCGAGGCGGCAGTGATGGGGGCCGGTGCCTGGGGAACGGCGCTGGCCAAAGTGCTGGCCGACGCGGGCAACGACGTCACGTTGTGGGCCCGCCGTCCCGAGCTGGCCGACGAGATCAACGACACCCATCGCAACAGCGGGTACCTCGACGACGTCGAACTGCCGAAGACCATCCGCGCGACCAGCGACTCCGCCGCAGCGCTTGCCGGGGCCTGCACAGTGATGCTCGCGGTGCCGTCGCAGACCCTTAGGGCCAATCTCACCAACTGGGCCGGCCTGCTCGGCGACGACGTCACACTCGTCAGCCTTGCCAAGGGCATCGAGTTGGACACGTTGATGCGGATGAGCCAAGTGGTCGTCCAGGTGACCGGGGCCGATCCGTCTCGGGTTGCCGTTGTCACCGGCCCCAACCTGGCCAGTGAGATCGCCGAGGAACAGCCCGCCGCCACCGTCGTCGCCTGTGCCGACTCCGGTCGTGCGGTGACCCTGCAGCGAGCGCTGGCCACCCGGTACTTCCGGCCGTACACCAACGCCGACGTGATCGGCGCCGAGGTCGGCGGCGCATGTAAGAACGTGATCGCGCTGGCGTGCGGCATGGCGGCCGGGGTCGGCCTTGGCGAGAACACGCTGGCCGCGATCATCACTCGCGGGCTGGCCGAGATCATGCGGCTGGGAATCGCGTTGGGGGCCAAGCCCGCAACGTTGGCCGGCCTCGCCGGCGTGGGCGATCTCGTCGCGACGTGTACGTCGCCGCACTCGCGCAACCGTACGTTCGGGCAGCGGCTCGGCGAGGGCGAGTCGCTGGAGGCGGCGAAGCTGGCCGCAGGTGGGCACGTCGCCGAAGGTGTCACATCGTGCGAATCGGTGCTGGCACTGGCGGCGAGTTACGACGTCGAGATGCCTCTGACCGACGCGGTACATCGGGTGTGTCACAAGGGATTGTCGGTTTACGAGGCGGTCGCGCTGCTCCTTGGCCGCAGCACCAGGCCGGAATAGCCCGGTATGGACGGCCTCTACGGCGATTCCACTCGCAGCGTCAAAGCCAGTGGATTGGAAGCGATTCCAGGAGCGCCCGTTGCGCCGCCTCCGGTACCGGCAGCTGCCTATCACATTCCGCCCAGCGAGGACGACTCCCTCGACAGCTACGGGCGTTATCACAATCCGACGTGGCGCCAGCTGGAATCGGCGTTGGCCGGGTTGGAAGGTGCCGCTGCGGCATTGACGTTCGGCTCCGGGATGGCCGCGATCACATCGGCGCTGCGTGTCCTCGCCAAACCGGGCGCAACGTTGGTGGTGCCAGCCGACGGCTACTACCAGGTGCGTCGCTACGCAGCCGAATATCTTGCGCCGCAAGGCATCACCGTTATCGAAGCGAAGTGCGCGGAGATCATCGATGCCGCCTCCGGTGCCGACGTGGTGCTCGCCGAGACTCCGTCCAATCCCGGCCTGGACGTGGCCGATCTTCATCGTCTGGCGATGACGTGTCGGCGCGGCGGTGCGACGCTCGTCGTCGACAACACCACGGCGACACCGCTTGGGCAACAGCCTCTGTCGCTGGGCGCCGACCTCGTGGTGGCCAGCGCCACCAAAACGCTGTCGGGTCACCATGACCTGCTCGCCGGATATGTCGCGGGCAGCCACGTCGATCAGATGGCGGCGATAGAACACGAGCGTCGGCTCGCAGGCCCGATCCTCGGCGCGTTCGAGGCTTGGATGGTGTTGCGCAGCATCGGCACAGCGGGCCTGCGGTTCGAGCGGCAGTGCCAGAACGCGCTCGCGATCGCGCTGACGTTGCGCAAACATCCGGCCGTGCGGTCCGTGCGCTATCCCGGCCTGCCCGACGACCGGTCATACGAGGTCGCAAACCGCCAGATGAGGCGCTTCGGCGGAATCGTAGCGGTCGAGCTCGAGAACGCCGCGGCGGTGCATGCGGTGGTGCAGAACAGCGACCTGCTGATCTCCTCGACCAGCTTCGGCGGCATCCACAGTTCGGTGGACCGCCGCGCCAGGTGGGGTGATCCCGTCGGCGAGGGATTCGCCCGCATCTCGGCAGGCATTGAGGACACCGACGATCTGATCGCCGATATCGACCGGGCCCTGCGCTGAAAGCGCAGGTCGCAACGGTAGATCCTGCGGGTTTCGGCGAGGGCGGTAGCCTCTCTAGGTTGTGACAGCCCGCTACCAGCCCGGCTCCGCCGGTCGCGTCCGTGTTGCCGTTGTCTACGGCGGACGCAGCTCCGAACACGCGATCTCGTGCGTTTCCGCCGGTAGCATCCTGCGCCACCTCGATCCGGAGCGGTTCGAGGTGGTCGCGGTCGGAATCACTCCAGAGGGCTCATGGGTGCTGACCGACGCCCGGCCGGACACCCTGGCGATCACCGACGGCCGGCTACCCGAGGTGAGCGGCGCGTCGGGCACCGCGCTTGCGCTGCCCGCCGACCCGGGCCGCAGTGGTGAGCTGCTGTCTATCGGACAAGGGGCGGCGGGGGAGCTGCTGGCCTCTGTCGACGTGGTGTTCCCGGTGTTGCACGGACCGTACGGCGAGGACGGCACGATCCAGGGTCTGCTCGAACTGGGCGGCGTTCCATACGTCGGCGCGGGTGTGCTGGCCAGCGCCGCGGGCATGGACAAGGAATTCACCAAGAAGTTGCTCGCCGCCGAGGGCCTGCCGATTGGCGACCACGCCGTACTGCGGCCTCAGCAGCAGTCGCTTGGACTCGAAGAGCGCGAGCGGCTCGGGCTGCCGGTGTTCGTCAAACCGTCGCGAGGCGGATCGTCGATCGGGGTCAGCCGGGTCACGGCGTGGGACCAGCTGCCCGCCGCGATCGCCGATGCACGCAGGCACGACCCAAAGGTGATCGTCGAGGCGGCCGTGCCTGGTCGCGAGCTCGAGTGCGGCGTCCTCGAATTTCCCGACGGCAGGGTCGAAGCGAGCACCGTCGGAGAGATCCGGGTGGCGGGCGTGCGCGGCCGCGAGGATGCGTTTTACGACTTCGCCACCAAGTATCTCGAGGACGCCGCGGAGCTTGATGTGCCCGCCAAGATCGACGACGAGCTCGCCGACGAGGTGAGGCGGCTGGCCATCCGGGCGTTCCGTGCGATCGACTGCCAGGGCCTGGCCCGCGTCGACTTCTTCCTGACCGACGACGGCCCAGTGGTCAACGAAATCAACACCATGCCCGGATTCACCACGATCTCGATGTTCCCGAGGATGTGGGCGGCAAGCGGTGTGGACTATCCGACGTTGTTGGCGGCGATGGTGGACACCGCGCTGGCGCGGGGTACCGGGCTGCGCTAACGCGCGGGTGCCGGCTCGATCGGCTCGGCGGGGAGCGTCCGCGCGATCACGTCGGAAATCTCCTGAATCGGCGTCGGGCCCGACCCGCCCGGGAGCGTGAGGGCTATATATACACCGCGGTCGACGGCGAACCAGGTACTCCTGCCCTCATCGGTCACCTCGAACCACTGCACTGCGTCGACGACCTGAATGGGCGCTCCGACGACGAATTCCGCCGGACGCTCGAGCCCGCAGCGCAGGATCACCGGTTCGGCGTCGGGCGCTGCCTGCCACGCCGCCACTCCCGCGGGCGCCGGCTCGACCGCTGGGGCGCGCCGATAGTCGCCCAAACTCTCGGGCAGGGCGGCCATCAAGGCCCCGCACTCGTGGCTTTCCGCTCGCGGTGCCGGGATCGACGGGATGGGGACTGGCTGCAGCTGTTCGGGCAGCTGGCGGACGGCGGCGATGACCAGCACCGCGATGATCGCCGCGACGGCCACCGCGACCGCGGCGATCAGTAGGGACCGCGGCGGGCCGTCTCCGCTGGTGTCGGTCGTGGGTGCCACACGGGCAACTCTAGGGCCGCGCCGCGTCGGCGATGGGGCAGGTCAGGGTGCGGGTGATGCCGCTGACCTGCTGAACGTTCGGCACGACGAGCCCCTGCAGATCGCCGATGGTGTCCGCCCCGATGCGCACAACGACGTCATACGGGCCGGTGACGTACTCGGCGGACAGCACGCCGGCCAGCTCGGCCAGCTGCTTGGCGACCACTTCGGCGCGGCCCACGTCGGTCTGAATCAACATGAAAGCTTCGACCACCCGCTATCTCCTCCGTCTGGCTGCATAGACTCCACGGCGCAGGGGGCAAACGTACCGCAGGTCCGCCCGGTATTCAGCGCCACGAGGCAGCGTCGGCAGGAGGTGTGATGGCGAGCGAGGAGCCGACCACCAGCCTGGCTGGTCTGGGGGAGTTCGGCGTCATCGACCGGCTCGTCGCAGGCCGGGACCAGCCGTCGGTGGTCGCGGTCGGTCCTGGCGACGACGCCGCCGTCGTCGTCGCCGGGGACGGCAAGACGGTGGTGTCCACCGACATGCTGGTCGAGGGCAGGCACTTCCGGCTCGACTGGTCCTCGCCGCGCGACGTCGGCCGAAAGGCCATCGCGCAGAACGCCGCCGACATCGAGGCCATGGGTGCGGCAGCAACCGCATTCGTCGTCGCGTTCGGTGCACCAGGAGACACCCCGAGCGCGCAGGCTCTCGAGCTCGCCGACGGCATGTGGCAGGAGGCAGGCAGGTTGGGCGCCGGGATCGTCGGCGGTGATCTCGTCAGCGCACCGCAGTGGGTGATCTCGGTGACCGTGCTCGGCGATCTGGGCGGACGCGCACCGGTGTTGCGGGCAGGCGCGCGGGTCGGTGACACCCTCGCCGTCGCGGGTGAACTCGGACGCTCCGCTGCGGGGTTTCACCTGTGGCACAACGACATCGACGGCTTCGACGTCCTGCGCCGTCGGCATCTGGTGCCGGAGCCGCCCTACGGGCAGGGCCGCATCGCCGCCGACAGCGGCGCGACGGCGATGACGGACGTCTCCGACGGGTTGGTGGCCGACCTTGGCCACCTTGCCGACGCGTCCGGGGTCGGCATCAACGTGTCCACCGCGGCGCTGACCGCCGACCACGACGCCCTGTCCGCCGCAGCCGCAGCAGCCGACGCCGACGCGTGGGCGTGGGTGCTCGGCGGCGGGGAGGAGCATGCCCTCGTCGCGACGTTTCACGGAACGCCGCCGAACGGCTGGCGGGTCATCGGCACCGTGATCGACGGTCCGCCACGCGTGTTGGTCGACGGCGACGAGTGGCACGGAAATCCGGGCTGGCAATCCTTTCAGTGAGCAGAGCCGCTAGGTTGACATGTCGTGACGGCACGCCCCCTCAGTGAGCTGGTCGAGGAAGGCTGGGCGCACGCGCTGGAACCCGTCGGCGGTCACGTCGCGCAGATGGGGGAGTTCCTGAGGGCCGAGCTCGCCGCGGGAAACCGCTACCTGCCCGAGGGGCAGAACGTGTTGCGCGCCTTCACTTTTCCGTTCGACCAGGTGCGCGTGCTGATCGTCGGGCAGGATCCGTATCCGACGCCGGGGCATGCGGTCGGGCTGAGCTTTTCGGTAGCGCCCGACGTGCGGCCGTTGCCGCGCAGCCTGGAGAACATCTTCAGCGAGTACGGCAAGGATCTGGGCCATCCGCCGCCCGCCACCGGTGATCTCACGCCGTGGGCCGAGCGCGGGGTCATGCTGCTCAACAGGGTGCTGACCGTGCGGCCGGGCAACCCGGCGTCGCACCGGGGCAAAGGCTGGGAGGCGGTCACCGAATGCGCGATCCGCGCGTTGGTGGCGCGGAATCAGCCGTTGGTGGCGGTGCTGTGGGGTCGAGACGCATCGACGCTCAAGCCGATGCTCGACGGCAGCGAGTGCGTCGCGATCGAGTCGCCGCATCCCTCGCCTTTGTCGGCGTCGCGGGGCTTCTTCGGCTCGCGGCCGTTCAGCCGCGCCAACGAACTACTCGAGAAGATGGGTGCGGACCCGATCGACTGGCGCCTGCCCTAGTGGCGGATGCCTCTAGCCGCGGGTGACCTTGCCCGCTTTGATGCAGGACGTGCAGACGTTAATGCGCTTCTTATTGCCGCCGGGACGGGTCACGGCGCGCACGGTCTGGATGTTCGGATCCCACCGACGGCTGGTCCGGCGATGGGAGTGCGACACCGACTTGCCGAAGCCCGGGCCCTTCCCGCAGATATCGCAGACGGCAGCCATATGGAGAACTCCTCGATCAGTACTTCGGGGGCCAGCGACCGGAATGGGTGACCCGACAACCTGACCAGGATACCGGGCGGAAAAGCGAACGCCAAAACGATGTCCACCGGCTGCGGACCAGGCCCGTCGTTGTGACCAGTGATGTCTGGAGCTATGGATAGGCTGGCGCCCACCGGGAGGTCCGTCGATTCCAGGTGGGAGGTGGTGACAGATGGCCGAGTGGGGTCGGCGGCTGGACGCCTGCGCCCTGCTGGACTGGGCTCACACTTCGGTGGGTGACCTGATCGCCCACACCGACGAGATCAACCGGCTGAACGTGTTCCCGGTCGCCGACGCCGACACCGGGACCAACATGCTCTTCACCATGCGCGCGGCCTGGGCGCAGGCGGACGCCTCGACGCGCGGTGGCGACGTGGCCCGCCTTGCCGCGGCCCTGGCCGACGGCGCGCTACACGGAGCCCGTGGCAACTCCGGGGTGATCCTGTCGCAGATTCTGCGCGGGCTCGCCGACGTCGCTGCCGAAGCCGCCGCCGAGCGAGGTGGCGAGCTCATCGAGATAGATGGCGCCGTTCTCGCCTCTGCGCTGCGCCACGCGGTCGGGCTCGTCGCATCCTCGATGGGCGAAACGGTGCCGGGAACCATCGTATCGGTGTTGCAGGCCGCCGCCGAAGCCGCAGAAGACACCGGCTCGGAGGAGGCCGACCTCGGTGGCGTGGTCGCCGCGGCGGCGGATGCGGCGGTGATCGCACTCGACAAGACCATCGAGCAGCTCGACGTGCTCGCCGATGCAGGCGTGGTCGACGCCGGTGGCCGCGGCCTGCTGGTGCTGCTCGACGCGCTGTCGAAGACAGTCTCCGGTCATGCGTCGCCGCGCACCGAGTATGTGCCGTCGCCGCCGGACGTCGAGACCGCCGCCGTCGCCGCGCCGCCGCGTTTCGAGGTCATGTACCTGCTGAGCGGCTGCGAGCCCGACGGGGTCGAGCACCTGCGTCAGCGACTCGACGAACTGGGCGATTCTGTCGCGATCGCGGCCTCCACCTCCGAGGGCGGCGGGCGTTATTCGGTGCACGTGCACTCCGATGATGCCGGCGGCGTCATCGAGGCATCGTTGCTGTTCGGTACCCCGAGCCGGATTCAGATCACCGCCCTCACCGGCGCCGCGGGCGCACACGCTCCCGGCGGCTGGAGCCGCGAGCGTGCGGTGCTGGCCGTCGTCGACGGTGACGGAGCCGCCGAGCTCTTCGCCGGAGAAGGCGCCCACGTCCTACGGCCCGATCTCGATGCGACCGACGCGACGTCCGCGGTGAGCGCCAAGCAGCTGCTGCGCGGACTCGTCGACGCGGGCGCCGCCCAGATCATGGTGCTGCCGAACGGCTTTGTCGCCGCCGAGGAGTTGGTCGCGGGATGCACGGCCGCGATCGGCTGGGGGATCGACGTGGTGCCGGTGCCGGCCGGGTCGATGGTGCAGGGGCTGGCCGCACTGGCCGTGCACGACGTGGACCGGCTGGCTGTGGACGACGGCTACACGATGGCGCGGGCCGCCGCCAGTGCCCGGCACGGCTCTGTCCGCCTCGCCACCGAAGAGGCGTTGACGTGGGCGGGAACCTGCCGGCCCGGTGACGGTCTCGGCATCGCGGGCGATGAGGTGCTGATCGTCGCCGATGACATCACCGCTGCGGGCGCCGGGTTGATCGACCTGTTGCTCGTCGCAGGTGGAGAGCTGGTCACCGTGCTGAGCGGTGTCGACGTGGATCCCGTTGTCGGCCAAGCGCTTCAACAGCACGTACATCGCCAACACCTGGGCGCAGAGTTGGTTACCTACCACACCGGCCATCGAGGTGACGCGTTGTTGATCGGGGTCGAGTAGCCGTGGCCACGCTGAGTGACCGACTCGATTTCGTCATCGGTGCCAAGGCGGCGGGTCCGCTCGAGGAACACTTCGGCATCCGCACCGTCAACGACCTGCTGCGGCACTACCCACGGAAGTACAACGAGGGAATGACCGTACTCGGTGAGGACAGCGATCCGCCCGAGGAAGGCGAGCACATCACCTTCGTGGACACGATCACCAAGGCCGAGGTGCGTTGGACGAACCGCAAGCCGAAGCGCGAGTACCTCGTCGTGACCCTCGGAAACCGTCGGCCAAAGGTGACAGCGACGTTCTTCAACGCAAAGTTCCTCAAGAGGAGTTTGGTCGAGGGCACGCGGGTAATGCTGTCGGGCGAAGTCGGATTCTACAAGGGCACAATGCAATTGACGCATCCCGCCTTCTTGGTCCTCGACCCGAACCGTCGCAGAACTGTCGGGACGAAGTCGCTGGCCAAAATCGCTGAAGCATCGCAGGCGACCAGCGGTGAGATTCTGCTGTCGGCGTTCGAGCGCGATTTCTTCCCGATCTACCCGGCCAGCGCCAAGGTGCAGAGCTGGGACATCTTCGCGTGCGTGCGACAGGTACTCGACGTGTTGGACCCGGTCGACGAGCCGCTACCGGAATCGCTTCTGCAGCAGCGGAATCTGATATCCGAAGACGAGGCGCTCAGAGCGATCCATCTCGCCGAGAATGAAGCTGACCGCGTACGCGCGCGTGAGCGGCTGACGTTCGATGAGGCCGCAGGCCTCCAGTGGGCCCTCGTCGGGCGTAGGTATGGCGAGTTGGCCGAAACCGGTCCATCGGCGCCGCGTGCGCCCGACGGTTTGGCGGCGGCGCTGCTGGAGCGGTTGCCATTCGAATTGACTGCCGGCCAACGCGAAGTGCTGGACACACTGTCAACGGAAATCGCCTCGTCCCGCCCGATGAACCGGATGCTGCAGGGCGAGGTCGGCTCGGGCAAGACCATCGTGTCCGTACTGGCGATGCTGCAGATGATCGACGCCGGTTACCAGTGCGCGATGCTGGCTCCCACGGAAGTC
The DNA here is from genome assembly GCA_963804905.1 of uncultured Actinomycetota bacterium. Taxonomy (GTDB): domain Bacteria; phylum Actinomycetota; class Actinomycetes; order Mycobacteriales; family Mycobacteriaceae; genus Mycobacterium. The sequence goes on from CAWDSB010000019.1 coordinate 218,938, forward strand.
CTGGCCGCCCAGCATGCCCGGTCCGTCAGGGACGTGTTGGGACCGCTGGCGATGGCGGGACAGCTGGGTGGCGCCGAGAACGCGACGCGGGTGGCGGTGCTGACGGGATCGATGTCGCCGCAGCAGAAGAAGCAGGTGCGCGACGAGGTGTCCGGTGGTGAGGCAGGCATCGTCATCGGCACGCATGCGCTGTTGCAGGAGGCCGTGGAGTTTGACCGGCTCGGCATGGTGGTGGTCGATGAGCAGCACAGGTTCGGCGTGGAACAGCGTGATCGCCTGCGCGCCAAGGCGCCTGAAGGAATAACGCCGCACCTGCTGGTGATGACCGCCACCCCGATTCCGCGTACGGTCGCGCTGACCACCTACGGCGATCTCGAAACCTCGACTTTGCGCGAGTTGCCACGCGGTCGCCAGCCCATCGCCACTAACACGATCTTCGTCAAGGAGAAGCCGCAATGGCTCAACCGCGCCTGGCAACGAATCATCGAGGAGGTCGGCGCGGGGCGACAGGCCTATGTCGTCGCGCCCCGCATCGATGAGTCCGACGACGGCAAGAGTCAAGACGGCCCGCCATCCACGACGGTGGTCGAGTTGTTGGAGCACCTGCGGCACGGGCCGCTGTCCGGTCTGCGGTTGGGTTTGATGCACGGTCGCCTGCCCGCCGATGAAAAGGACGCGGTGATGGCGGCGTTCCGCGCAGGCGAGATCGATGTCCTGGTGTGCACCACCGTCATCGAGGTCGGCGTCGACGTGCGCAATGCGACAGTCATGTTCGTGATGGACGCCGACCGATTCGGCATCAGCCAGCTCCATCAGCTGCGTGGACGAATCGGGCGCGGTGAGCACGCCAGTCTATGCCTGCTGGCGACGCGGCTGCCGGAGGGATCCAAGGCGGGACAACGACTCAAGGCGGTGGCAAGCACGCTCGACGGATTCGAGCTCGCCGATCTCGACCTTTGGGAGCGCCGCGAGGGAGACGTGCTGGGGCTCACTCAATCCGGCCGGCCCATCACGCTGAGGTTCCTGTCTCTGTTTGAGCATCGCGAGGTCATCGAGGCCGCGCGCGAGTTCTGTCTGGCGCACTATCGGCAGCAGCCCAACGACCCCGGAATGGCGCTTCTGGCAGCCCCGTTCACCGACACCGAACGGGTCGAATATCTGGATAAGGCATGAGTCGGAAACGGTTGGCTGTCGTTGGTGATCGCCGTGGCACTGGCCTTGGTGGTGGCGTATCAGACGATCGTGTCGGCAGACCAGCGAGCCGCATCGTTCATGGCGCAGGCCGACATCCCTACCGTCGCACCGGGTGTCGACGTGCTGGCCGGCGTGGCCGAGGTACCGCTACGCATTCGCGGCTTCGATTATCGCAGGGCGGCTTTCGGGGACGCATGGACAGACGACAACCCGGCTCCCGGCGGCCACAACGGTTGTGACACCCGTAACGACATCCTCGACCGCGATCTCGTCGACAAGACATATGTGTCGATCACGCGGTGCCCCAACGCCGTTGCCACCGGCACCCTGCACGATCCGTACACCAACGCCACCGTGGTTTTCGTGCGTGGCAATCAGGTCGGCGCGTCCGTTCAGATCGACCACATCGTGCCGCTGGCGCTGGCTTGGGACCTCGGGGCCAGAACCTGGCCCGACGACTTGCGCGTGCGGTTCGCCAACGATCCCGCCAATCTGCTCGCGGTGGCCGGACAAGCCAACCAGGACAAGGGCGATTCCGAGCCGGTGCTCTGGATGCCACCCAACGTCGCGTTCCGCTGCCAATATGCCGTGCAGTTCGTGGCGGTGTTGCGGGGCTACGGGTTACCCGTCGACGCGCCATCGGCGGGGGCCCTGCGCGAGGCCGCGTCGACCTGTCCGACGGGGTGACGTCTAGTCAAGTGGGATGCGCGATGTTCCCGGTCGAGCAGAGGCAAAAGTCCCGCGACACGCCGCCCCCCTTCTCGGGAGATTTTCCGTCTGCTCGCCGTGGACTAGGTGCCCGTATAGGTGTCGGGGTCCGGACGGAACCGCGTTCCGTCGTCGAGGCCGTTGATCGTCGCCATCTCGTCGTCGGTCAGCTCGAAGTCGAACACGTCGAGGTTTTCCTTGATGCGCTCCGGTGAAGCTGAACGGGGGATGACGATATTGCCGAGCTGAATGCTCCAGCGGATCAGTACCTGCGCGGGCGTCTTGCCATGCGCCTGCGCGACCGACGTGATGGCCGAGTTGTCCAGCAGTCGGCCGACACCCAACGGGCTGTAAGCCTCCGTCGTGACGTCACGTCCGGCGTTGACCGCACGCAGCGCGGCCTGATTCAGCAGCGGGTGCAGCTCGATCTGGTTCACGACGGGCAGAACGAACGACAGGTCGATGATGTTCGACAGGTGTTCCTCGTGAAAGTTCGCCACGCCGATCGACCGGGTGTGGCCGTCTTCCCTAGCCTTCAACAGTCCGCCCCAGCTGTCGATGTACGCACCTTGCTCACCGGCGGGCCAGTGGATGAGATACAGGTCGACATAGTCGAGGCCGAGGCGTTCCAGGCTCGCCTTGCATGCGTCCTGTGACGACTGGAATCCCTGGTCCTGGGTGGCCAGTTTGGTGGTGACGAACAACTCCGGCCGCGGTATGCCCGACGCGGCGATGGCGCGACCCACCGCCTCTTCGTTGCCGTAGGCGGAGGCGGTGTCGACCGATCTGTAGCCGGCATCCAGCGCAGCAGATACCGCTCGCTCGGTCTCTTCCTCCGACAGTTCGGCGACGCCGAGACCGAGGACCGGCATCGTGTAATCGTCGTTCAGGGTGACGGTGGGAATCGCCGACGTCATGTCTACCTATCCCGTGAAGTTGTAGGTTCGTGGATCGGGACCCGTTCGCGTTCTGTCCTCCAGCGAAGAGATCGAAGCCATATCGCTCTCGCTCAGCTCGAAGTCGAACACGTCGAAGTTGCTCACAATCCGCTCGGGGGTCACCGACTTGGGGATGACGATATTACCGAGTTGGATATGCCACCTAATCAGTACCTGCGCGGCGGTTTTTCGATGAGCGTGGGCGACGGCGGTGACCGTTGGGTTCTCCAGCAGCGACCCCTTCGCCAATGGGCTCCACGCCGCGGTGGCGACACCCAGTTGAGCGTGCACTTCGCGCAGCACCCACTGCGGCAGCAGCGGATGCAGCTCGATCTGGTTGACTACCGGAACGATGCCGGTGACGTCGACCAGGATCCGCAGATGTTCCGGCTCGAAGTTGCTCACCCCGATCGACGAGATCCGCCCCTGGTCGTGCAGGTTTGCGAACGCCTTGAACGGGTCGACGAAGGTGTTCTTGGCCGGCATCGGCCAGTGGATCAGGTAAAGGTCGAGGCGATCGATCCCGAGCCGCTCCAGACTGGCGTCGAACGCGGCCAGTGTGCTGTCGTATCCCTGATCGGCATTCCACATTTTCGTGACCAGGAAGATGTCCTCGCGGGGAATTCCGGACTGGGCGATCGCCCGCCCGGTCTCGACCTCGTTGCCGTAGACGGAGGCGGTATCGATATGGCGGTCACCCGCCTCCAGCGCGGCCGTCACTGCGTGTTCGGTGGCGTCCGGCGGTGTCCTGAAAACGCCGAGTCCGACCTGTGGGATGGAATTACCGTCGTTCAAGGTCACCGAGGGAGCACCCATGACTGAAAGTCTGCCAGCGCACGTGGCGCCGTCCACCGAAGCGAAGCTGCCGCCGAGTCTTTCCCGTCGCGAAGCAGTGGAAGACGTCGTGGGACGCATGACACTGCACGCTCTTCCGCGGATGCCCGATCGGCTGAAGCGATTGATGCTGGGCGGCCGTTCGCTCACCATCGACGGCAACACCCTCGACGTCACACTGCAGCTGACGTTGGCCATACAACGCCTCGGGGGCAGCGACGGCCTGATCCTCAGCGAGGACGTGGCGAGGGCGCGGAGGCTGGTGAATGCGATTGCCGCACAGTTCCCCCGGGCGGAAGTCGATGTTGCATCGACCGACTTGTCGCTGCCGGGTCCGGCCGGACAGATCTCCGCGCGTCACTACCGGCCGAAGCGTTCGAAGGAGGACCGCGCGCCGCTGCTGGTCTACTACCACGGGGGCGGGTTCGTCGTCGGCGGCTTCGAAACCCACGGCCACCTGGCGGAGATGATCTGCCACGAGGCCGGCGTCCACGTGTTGTTCGTCGACTACCGGCTGGCGCCTGAGCACAAGGCGCCAGCCGCCGTCGATGACGCGTACGCGGCATATCGCTGGGCCGTCGACCACGCTGCTGAACTGGGCGCCGACTCGAGCCGGATCGCCGTCGGTGGGGACAGCGCGGGTGGAAATCTCGCCGCAGTGGTGGCCCAACGCGCACGCGACGACGGCGCCCCGCCGCCGGTCCTGCAGCTGCTGCTCTATCCGATCACCAACTACGCAGACCGAACCCGGTCGCAGGGTCTGTTCGCCGACGGGCTTTTCCTCCGGCGCTGGGACATGGACTTCTGCGACGACAAGTACGTAGCGGGTTCGGGCGTCGATCCGGCCGATCCGCGGGTGTCGCCGCTGCTCGCCGAGGACCTGTCCGGGCTGCCGCCCGCTATTGTCATCACGGCGGGCTTCGATCCGCTCCGGGACGAGGGTCGCCAGTACGCCGAGGCGTTGTCTGCCGCGGGCAACGTCGTGGACGAGCGGGAGTACGGATCGCTGATCCACGCTTTCGCCAACTTCTCTACCCTCGGCGGGGGCAGCGCGACGGCGATCGCCGACATCACTTCGGCCCTGCGCGCACATCTCAGCCGCGGCTGACAGACCGCGAGAACCCCGCCGGTACGCTTAGCCCGTGGCCACGAAACCCAAGAAGACCGCCCGCTACGACCTCAACGCCGCTGACCGCAGGCGCAATCTGATGATCCAGATCGGCCTGACTGCGATTGTCGTGCTGCTCGGCGTCGGGCTGGTGCTCTACATCGTGACGTCGAATGACAAGAAGCCGACATCGGGCGAGGTCAAGTCGATCCGGGTGGCGTCGAGCAAGGTCGTCAACAAGGAGGGCACCACGGAACCCAAGGCCGTGGTGTCGCTGTACGAGGACTTCCTGTGCCCTCACTGCCGCGATTTCGAGCAGAAGTTCGGCCCGACGATCAACCAGCTCGTCGACAGCGGGGCCGTCGCGGCGGACTACTACATGGTCGCCATCCTGGACTCGCCGAGTACGCAGAATTACTCTTCACGCGCGGCAGGCGCAGGCTATTGCGTCGGCGACGAGTCGACGGAGGCGTTCCGCCGCTTCCACGCGGCGCTGTATGCCCAGCAGCCCGGTGAGACCGAGAGGAGCTTCCCCGACGACGCCCGGCTGATCGAGGTCGCGCGACAGGCCGGCGCCGGGGGCAAGGTGCCCGACTGCGTCAACAAGAGCAGGTACGTCCCGATGGTTCAGGGCCTGGCACAGGCGACCAAGATCAGCTCCACCCCCACGATCAAGATCAACGGCGAGGAATTGGTGGTCACGGAAGCAACAAAACCCGAGGACCTGGTGGCCAAGGTCAAGGCGATCGTGGGCGATGTCCCGGGCCTGACGACCGCGCCGGCCGCACCCAACCCGACCCCACCGGGGGCACCGTGACCGTTACCGCCGACAGCGCGGCCGAGCCCGCGACGGCGGACGACCGGCCGGGTGTCGCGGTGCGGACCGCCAGCGCGGTCTGGGTGCTGATCGCTGGTGTTCTCGGGTTGGCCGCCGCGCTGACGCTGACGGTCGAGAAGATCGAGATCCTGATCAACCCCGATTACGTGCCGTCGTGCAGCATCAATCCGGTGCTGTCCTGCGGTTCGGTGATGATCACCCCGCAGGCCTCGGCCTTCGGCTTTCCGAATCCGATCATCGGCATCGTCTCGTTCACCGTGGTCGTGGTGACCGGGGTGCTGGCGCTCGCCAAGGTGCGGCTGCCGCGGTGGTACTGGTCGGGACTGGCCATCGGCACCTTGCTCGGCGTCGCGTTCATCCACTGGCTGATCTTCCAGAGCCTCTACCGCATCGGCGCGCTCTGCCCCTACTGCATGGTGGTCTGGGCCGTGACCATCCCGCTGCTCGTCGTGGTGTCGTCGATCGCGCTCCAACCCCGGCTGGAAAGCGGGGTGGCGCGGTTCGTCTACCAGTGGCGCTGGTCGCTGGTCACGCTGTGGTTCACCGCGCTGATCCTGATGATCCTGGCGCGGTTCTGGAACTACTGGTCCACGCTGATCTAGTCGCATTGCAGCGGCTCGGCGTTAGGGTACGCGGGTGATTTCCAAAATCCTGGTGGCCAACCGCGGGGAAATCGCGATCCGCGCCTTTCGCGCTGCCTACGAGATGGGCATCACGACGGTCGCGGTGTATCCGCACGAGGATCGCAACTCCCAGCACCGGCTGAAGGCCGACGAGTCGTATCAAATCGGGGAGATGGGCCACCCGGTCCGCGCGTATCTGTCGGTCGACGAGATCATCCGGGTCGCGCAGCACGCAGGTGCCGACGCGGTCTACCCCGGATACGGATTCCTCTCGGAGAATCCCGACCTTGCCGCGGCGTGTGCGCAAGCTGGCATCACGTTCGTCGGGCCCGGCGCCGACGTGCTCGAGTTGACGGGCAACAAGGCACGGGCGATCGAGGCGGCGCGCGCGGCCGGTCTTCCTGTCCTGACATCGTCGGCGCCGTCGGCGTCGGTGGACGAGCTGGTGCAGGTCGCGGCGGGCATGCAGTTCCCGCTGTTCGTCAAGGCGGTTTCAGGCGGCGGCGGCCGCGGCATGCGGCGGGTGACGGACCCCGCCGGACTGCCCGAGGCCATCGAAGCGGCCAGCCGCGAAGCGGAATCGGCGTTCGGCGATCCGATGGTTTACCTCGAGCAGGCAGTGCTCAACCCGCGGCACATCGAGGTCCAGATCCTGGCCGACACCCACGGCAATGTAATGCACCTGTTCGAGCGCGACTGCAGCGTGCAGCGGCGCCACCAGAAGGTCATCGAGCTGGCGCCCGCGCCGAACCTGCCCGAGGAGCTGCGGCAGAAGATCTGCTCTGATGCGGTCGCGTTCGCCCGCCAGATCAACTACTCCTACGCGGGCACCGTCGAGTTCCTGCTCGACGAGCGCGGCAACCATGTGTTCATCGAAATGAACCCGCGGATCCAGGTGGAGCACACCGTCACCGAGGAGATCACCGACGTCGACCTGGTGGCCAGTCAGATGCGCATCGCCGACGGAGAGACACTCGAGGCGCTCGGGCTGCGCCAGGACAAGCTGGTGGTGCACGGCGCTGCAATGCAGTGCCGGATCACCACCGAGGACCCCGCCAACGGCTTCCGCCCGGACACCGGCCGCATCACCGGCTACCGCACACCCGGCGGTGCGGGCATCCGCTTGGACGGCGGCACCAACCTCGGCGCCGAGATCAGCGCGCACTTCGACTCGATGCTGGTCAAACTCACCTGCCGCGGGCGCGATTTCCCCGCGGCGATCGCCCGCGCCCGGCGCGCACTGGCCGAGTTCCGCATCCGCGGGGTGTCGACGAATATCCCGTTCCTGCAGGCGGTTGTCGCCGACAACGATTTCCGGGCCGGTCGCGTCAACACCTCGTTCATCGACGAGCGGCCATACCTACTCACGGCCCGCACCCCTGCCGACCGCGGCACCAAGATCCTCAACTACCTCGCCGACGTGACCGTGAATCAGCCGCACGGCCCGCGCCCGTCCACGGTCTACCCGCAGGACAAGCTTCCTGAGATCGACCTCGAAGCGCCGCCGCCCGGTGGGAGCAAGCAGCTGCTGACCGAGTTGGGTCCTGACCGATTCGCGCGGTGGCTGCGCGAATCCAAGTCCGTTGGTGTCACTGACACGACCTTCCGCGATGCGCATCAGTCGCTACTGGCCACGCGGTTACGCACGACCGGGCTGCTGATGGTGGCGCCCTACATCGCCAGGATGACGCCACAGCTGTTGTCGATCGAATGCTGGGGCGGCGCGACTTACGATGTGGCGCTGAGGTTTTTGAAGGAAGACCCGTGGGAGCGCTTGGCGGCACTTCGCGAAGCGGTGCCGAACATCTGTCTGCAGATGCTGCTGCGCGGCCGCAACACCGTCGGCTACACGCCCTACCCGGAACTCGTCACCAAGGCGTTTGTCGACGAGGCTACGGCGACCGGTATCGACATCTACCGCATATTCGACGCACTGAACAACGTCGAGTCGATGCGGCCCGCGATCGACGCGGTGCGCGAAACCGGCACGGCGATAGCCGAAGTCGCGATGAGCTACACGGGCGACCTCTCCGACCCCGGCGAGAACCTGTACACGCTGGACTACTACCTGAAACTGGCGGAGCAGATCGTCGACGCCGGTGCGCATGTGCTGGCGATCAAGGACATGGCCGGGTTACTGCGGCCGCAGGCCGCGACCGCATTGGTCGGTGCGCTGCGCAGTCGGTTCGACCTTCCGGTGCATGTGCACACCCACGACACTCCCGGCGGCCAGCTTGCCACGTATCTGGCGGCTTGGCAGGCGGGCGCCAACGCCGTCGACGGCGCCGCAGCACCCCTGGCGGGCACCACGAGCCAGCCCGCGCTGTCCTCGATCGTGGCGGCCACAGCGCACACCGAATACGACACCGGGTTGTCACTGGCTGCCGTGTGCGAGCTCGAGCCATACTGGGAGGCGTTGCGAAAGGTGTACGCGCCCTTCGAATCCGGGCTGCCTGCGCCGACTGGACGGGTGTATCACCATGAGATCCCTGGCGGCCAGTTGTCGAACCTGCGGCAACAGGCCATCGCCCTCGGGCTGGGCGACCGCTTCGAGCAGATCGAGGAGAACTACGCCGCGGCCGACCGCATCCTCGGACGGCTGGTGAAGGTGACGCCGTCGTCGAAGGTGGTCGGTGACCTCGCGTTGGCGTTGGTCGGCGCGGGGGTCAGCGCCGACGAGTTCGCCTCGGACCCGGCACGATTCGATATTCCCGACTCCGTCATCGAATTCCTCCGCGGCGAGTTGGGCGACCCGCCAGGCGGTTGGCCGGAGCCGTTGCGCACCAAGGCATTGGCCGGACGTCCGCCTGCCAAGCCGACCCGGGAGCTCACGGCGGATGACGAGGCGGCTCTGGCGCTGGCAGGACCGAAGCGTCAGGCCGAACTCAATCGGCTGCTGTTTCCCGGCCCGACAAAGGAATTCGAAGCCCATCGCGATCTGTACGGCGACACCTCGAGCCTTTCGGCCAACCAGTTCTTCTACGGTCTGCGGCACGGCGACGAGCACCGGGTGCTGCTCGAGCGTGGCGTCGAGCTGCTGATCGGGCTGGAGGCGATCTCCGATCCCGACGAGCGGGGCATGCGCACGGTGATGTGCATTTTCAACGGCCAACTGCGGCCGGTGGTGGTGCGCGACCGCAGCATCGCCAGCGAAGTGCCTACCGCGGAGAAGGCCGACCGATCCAACCCGGATCATGTCGCTGCGCCGTTCGCAGGCGTGGTCACCGTCGCAGTGTCGGCGGGTGACGAGGTCAGTGCGGGACAAACCGTCGCCACCATCGAGGCGATGAAGATGGAGGCCGCGATCACAGCGCCCAAGGCGGGCACCGTCGACCGGATCGCCGTGTCACAGACCGCACAGGTCGAGGGCGGTGATCTGCTGGTGGTGGTGAGCTGACCCGCATCGTCGCCGGCAGCCTCGGCGGGCGGCGCATCACGGTGCCACCGCGCGGCACCCGCCCCACCACCGACCGGGTGCGCGAATCCCTTTTCAACGTGCTGGCCGCCCGACTGGACCTCGACGGGGCATCGGTGCTCGACTTGTATGCGGGTTCCGGAGCGCTCGGACTGGAGGCGCTGTCGCGCGGCGCGGCCGCTGCGGTGTTCGTGGAGTCCGATCAGCGGGCGGCGGCGGTGATCGGTCAGAACATCAAGGCGCTGGGTGTCGTGGGAGCGACGCTGCGGCGCGGCACCGTCGCCTCGGTGCTTGCGGCGGGCGCCGACCAGCCCGTCGATCTCGTGCTCGCCGACCCGCCCTACGACGTCGACGCCGCCGAAATCGAAGAAACGCTCAGCGCGCTGACGACGCGAGGGTGGGCGAGTGCCGGCACCGTCGCGGTGGTGGAGCGGGCCGCGGCAGGCCCACCGCTGCGTTGGCCCGCTCGCTGGGTCGTGTGGCAGGAGCGCAAATACGGCGACACCCGCCTGGAGATGGCACAGCTGAAACAGCCGGCGGGTTGGGGGCACCTCCCACCCGAAGGGTAGGGGGAGAGCGTCGCGACTGGGGGATGAAGTCTGACCTGCAGTGCTACGGTCATCGACCATGAGCGGCGCGGTATGTCCCGGATCGTTTGACCCGGTGACCCTCGGCCACATCGACATCTTCGAGCGGGCGTCGGCTCAGTTCGACGAGGTCGTCGTCGCGGTGCTGGTCAACCCCAGCAAGTCCGGGATGTTCAGCCTGGACGAACGCATGCAGATGATCACAGAATCGACCGCCCATCTGGCCAATCTGCGGGTTGAGGCAGGCGAGGGTCTTGTCGTCGACTTCGTGAAATCTCGCGGGCTGACCGCGATCGTGAAGGGGCTGCGCACCGGCACCGACTTCGAATACGAGTTGCAGATGGCGCAGATGAACAAACACATCGCCGGGGTCGACACATTCTTCGTCGCCACCACACCGAAGTATTCATTCGTCTCCTCGTCGCTGGCAAAAGAGGTGGCCACGCTCGGTGGCGACGTTTCCCACTTGCTGCCCGAGCCGGTCAACGTGCGGTTGCAGAAAAAGCTCAAGGGTTGATTTCCGTCCTCCGCGGGTAAGCCAACGGTTGGCGCACAGCCCATTGCGCCCAATCCAGCCCAAAGCCATATCGGAGGTATTTCCTATGGTCGAGACATTCGTCCAGTCGACCGATGACGTAGTCAAGTTCCTCAGAGATCAGCACAACCTGATCAAGGACATGTTCGAAGAAGTGCTGTCTGCGTCCAGCGACGAGGCCCGCGACAAGGCGTTCACCCAGCTGCGCCAACTGCTGGCGGTGCACGAGACCGCCGAGGAGATGGTCGTGCATCCACGCGCGCGCAATGAACTCAACGACGGCGATACCATCGTCGACGCCCGGCTGAAAGAAGAGCACGAGGCCAAGGAGCAGTTGTCGAAGCTGGAGAAGATGGACGTCAGCTCCAAGGGGTTCATCGACGAACTCACGAAGTTCCGGGACGCGGTCGTCGACCACGCCGAGCACGAGGAGAACGAGGAGTTCAACAAGCTGCAAAGGCAGCTCGACTCCGACGATCTCGGCCGGATGGCCAAAGCCGTCCAGGCCGCAGAGGCCATCGCTCCAACGCGGCCCCACGCCGGTGTTGAGTCGGCCAAGTTGAATTTCGCCGTCGGGCCATTCGCCTCGATGCTCGACAGAGCCCGCGATTTGATCAAACAGGCCACTTCGTAGCTCATAGCGAATTCGTTTCCCAGGCAAAGACCGCCCCGGCATTTCGTGTGCTCGGGCGGTTTTTGCTTTCCCCGGATAGGCGAACGATGCGCGCGTTGACATAATGTTGCCGATGCGAGTCAGCCGACAGTTGTCCGGGCCTGGGGTGGGTCCGCTAAAAGCCGGCCGGCGACACACCGGCGGCGATAGCGTAGTCACAGGGGTAACACCAGGCACACTGGTAACGAACAACTACGCCTGGAGGGTGTGCCGTGTACCGAGTATTTGAAGCGCTCGATGAATTGGGCGCAATCGTCGAGGAGGCCCGCGGCGTCCCGATGACGGCCGGCTGCGTGGTGCCCCGCGGTGATGTGCTGGAGCTGATCGACGACATCAAGGACGCCATCCCCGGCGAACTCGACGACGCGCAGGATGTGCTGGACGCGCGCGATTCCCTGCTGAGCGAGGCCAAGGAGCATTCCGGCTCGATGGTCGCGACGGCCCGCGCGGAGGCCGACTCGATGCTCAACCACTCCCGCACCGAGGCCGACCGGCTGTTGGCCGACGCGAAGGCCCAGGCCGACCGCATGGTCGCCGAGGCGCGCCAGCACAGCGAGCGGATGGTCGGGGAAGCTCGCGAGGAAGCCGCCCGAGTCAGCGCGACGGCCAAGCGGGAGTACGAAGCCAGCGCCGGGCGCGCGAAGGCCGAGGCCGATCGACTGATCGAGAGCGGCAACCTCTCCTACGAGAAGGCCGTTCAGGAAGGCATCAAGGAACAGCAGCGCCTGGTGTCGCAGACCGAGACCGTGCAGGCGGCCAACGCCGAGGCGACCCGCCTCATCGACGCGGCCCACGCCGAAGCCGACCGGCTGCGCGGCGAGTGCGACATCTACGTCGACAGCAAGCTCGCGGAGTTCGAGGAATTCCTCAATGGCACGCTGCGGTCGGTGGGCCGCGGCCGCCATCAGTTGCGCACCGCCGCAGGCACGCACGACTACGTGACGCGCTAGCCACCTCGGCAGTCCGATCGGGCCCGCGCAATGTGAGCCGTACCATCGGACACTATGGCGAAGCACCGTGATTCCCGCTCGCCGCTCGTGCTCAACATCGCTCGGCTCGGCCGGCGACCGGGTTCCATGATGACGGTCCAGGAGACCGTGCCAAGCCCGTCGCGCATGGGCGTCGAGCTGATGGCGGTAGACAAAGACGCCCCGCTTGAGCTGGATCTACGGATCGAGTCGGTGTCGGAAGGCGCCTTGGTCACCGGAACGGTTTCGGCGCCGACCACGGGAGAGTGCGCCCGCTGCCTGACGCCGATCACCGGACATGTCGACATCGATCTCACCGAGCTGTTCGCCTATCCCGACAGCGCCACCGAGGCGACCACCGAGGCCGACGAGGTCGGCCACGTCGTGAAGGACACCATCGACCTCGAGCAGGCCGATCGTCGACGCCGTCGGTCTGGCGCTGCCGTTCTCGCCGCTGTGCGGTCCGGACTGTCAGGGACTGTGCCCGGAGTGCGGCATCCCGATGGCGACGGCCGAGCCCGGACACCGGCACGAGCAGATCGACCCGCGCTGGGCAAAGCTCACCTCCATGCTGGAGACCGACGAGAAGTGACCAGTGATCGTGCAGCGCTGCTGGACGGCCCTCGGGGTCGAGCTGCCCGACGAGCTGCTCACCATGGCGCTGACTCATCGCAGCTACTCCTATGAGAACGGCGGGCTGCCGACCAACGAGCGGCTGGAGTTTCTCGGCGACGCGGTGCTGGGTCTGACCATCACCGAGGAGCTCTACCACCGCCATCCCGATCGCTCGGAGGGCGATCTGGCCAAACTGCGCGCCAGCATCGTCAACACCCAGGCACTGGCCGACGTCGGCCGCGCGCTGACCGACGACGGTCTCGGCGCCTACCTGCTGCTGGGCAAGGGTGAGGAGCACTCCGGCGGCGCCGACAAGTCGAGCATCCTGGCCGACGGTGTCGAATCCTTGCTTGGCGCAATCTATCTCGAGCATGGCGCCTCGGTTACCCGCAAGGTGATCCTGCGCTTGTTCGGCGTCCTGATCGACACGGCGCCGACGCTGGGTGCGGGCCTGGATTGGAAGAGCAGCCTGCAGGAGTTGACCGCCGCGCGTGGCATGGGTGCGCCGTCCTATCTGGTGACCGCCACCGGACCCGACCACGACAAGGAGTTCACCGCGACGGTCGTCGTGATGAACACCGAATACGGCAAGGGCGTCGGCCGAACCAAGAAAGAGGCCGAGCTGAAGGCCGCCGCGGCGGCGTGGACGGGGCTTGCCGCCTCTGACGTTGATGCCTGAACTCCCCGAGGTAGAGGTCGTTCGGCGGGGACTACAGGCACATGTGGCGGGCAAGACCATCACCGCTGTGCGGGTGCACCATCCCCGTGCGGTGCGGCGGCACGAGGCAGGGCCCGCCGATCTGACCGCGCGGCTGCTGAACACCCGCGTCACCGGCACCGGCAGGCGCGGCAAGTATCTGTGGCTGACGCTCGACGATGAATCAGCGCTCGTCGTGCATCTCGGGATGAGCGGACAGATGCTGCTCGGCCACGTGCCCAACGAGGGTCACCTGCGGATCGCGACATTGCTCGACGACGGCACCGCGCTCAGCTTCGTCGATCAACGGACGTTCGGCGGCTGGATGCTCGCCGACATGGTCACCGTCGACGGCACCGACGTGCCGGTGCCCGTCGCGCACCTGGGCCGCGACCCGCTTGATCCGTTGTTCGACCGCGAGGCTGTCGTTAGTGTGTTGCGGCGCAAGCATTCTGAGATCAAGCGACAATTGCTCGACCAGACCGTGGTGTCGGGCATCGGGAACATCTACGCCGACGAGGCATTGTGGCGGGCCAAGATCAACGGCGCGAAGCTGGCGTCCTCCTTGACCCGTCGACAGCTCGGCGAGCTGTTGGATGCCGCGGCCGAGGTGATGGGCGAGGCGTTGGGCCACGGCGGCACGTCCTTCGACTCGCTGTATGTCAACGTCAACGGCGAGTCCGGCTACTTCGACCGGTCGCTGGACGCCTACGGCCGCGAAGGCGAGCCATGCAGGCGCTGCGGTGCGGTGATGCGGCGGGAGAAGTTCATGAACCGGTCGTCGTTCTACTGCCCGAAATGCCAACCCCGCCCGCGGGTCCGCCGGCCCTGATTGAATTGGGATCGAGTGAGGTCGACGCGATGGAAGAACCGCTGCTGTTGCACCACCGCGACGATCGCGGCGTCGTCACGCTGACACTGAACCGCCCGCAGGCTTTGAACGCGCTCTCGCAGGCGATGCTCGCAGCGCTCGGCGAGGCCTTTCACACGCTCGCCAAGGATGAGGTGGTACGGGCGGTCGTGCTCGGGGCGTCTGGAAAGGCCTTCTGCGCCGGCCACGACCTGAAGGAAATGCGAGCCGAGCCTTCGCTTGAGTATTACCAGCGCCTGTTTGCGCAGTGCACGGCTGTCATGCTTGCGATCCAACGCCTCCCGGTGCCAGTGATCGCGCGCGTGCATGGTCTCGCGACTGCTGCGGGCTGCCAGCTCGTCGCGATGTGCGACCTCGCGGTGGCGAGCCACGACGCGCGCTTCGCGGTCAGCGGCGTCAACGTAGGGCTGTTCTGTGCGACCCCGGGTGTGGCGCTGACGCGCAATGTGCCGCGCAAAGCCGCGTTCGAGATGCTCGTCACCGGCGATTTCGTTTCTGCCGAGCAGGCCCGTGTGTTGGGGCTTGTCAACCGGGTGACGGAGCCGGCGTCGCTGGACGAGGAGGTCGAGGCGCTGGTCGCAAGCATTGTCGCGAAGCCGGGTGTCGCCGTCGCGATGGGGAAGGCCTTGTTCTACCGCCAGATCGAAGTCGGCATCGGGTCCGCCTATGAGGACGCAGGCGCGACGATGGCCTGCAACATGATGGATCCAAGCGCGCTCGAGGGTGTCCAGGCCTTCATCGACCGGCGTCGGTCGTAGTCCGCCCGAAACTGCGGGCAGATCGCCCGGATCCCCGAATATGCGATCTCTCCGCAGTTTCGGCGAAGATGGAGACATGACGGAACTGTGGGTTGAGCGCACGGGCGTGCGCCAATACACCGGCCGCAGCTCGCGCGGTGCGGAGGTGCTGATCGGCAACGAGGACGTCGAGGGCGTCTTCACGCCCGGCGAGCTGATGAAGATCGCCCTCGGCGCCTGCAGCGGCATGGCCAGCGATGCTCCGCTGCAACGGCGCCTCGGCGAGGACTATCGGGCGACCATCAACGTCTCCGGCCCCGCCGATCGCGAGCAGGAGCGCTACCCGCTTCTGGAGGAACGCATGGAGCTTGACCTGTCCGGACTCTCCGAGGACGAGGTGGCGCGGGTGCTCACGGTCGTCGAGCGGGCGATCGATCAGGTCTGCACCGTCGGGCGCACCTTGAAGTCCGGGACCAAAGTGACGTTTGAGGTTCGTGATGCAGGAGTTAGCTGACGCTCGCTTGACCGCCTGGGTGCACGGCTACGTCCAGGGCGTCGGGTTTCGGTGGTGGACGCGGTCTCGCGCGCTGGAACTGGGGCTGACCGGCTTCGCGTCGAACAGGCCCGACGGCCGCGTTCAGGTGGTCGCCCAAGGGCCCCGTGACGCTTGCCAGCGCCTGCTTGACCTGCTAGAAGGCGGCAGCACACCGGGTCAGGTCGACAAGGTCGTCGCCGAGTGGTCAGAAGTGGGCGACGCGTTCACCGGCTTCACCGAGCGATAGCCTTCGCGGCTGTAGTGTGGCACGTCGTGCACCTCAAGAGTCTGACGCTGAAGGGCTTCAAGTCCTTTGCTTCGCCGACGACTCTGCGCTTCGAGCCGGGCATCACCTGCGTCGTCGGGCCGAACGGCTCCGGCAAGTCCAACGTGGTCGACGCGCTGACGTGGGTGATGGGCGAGCAGGGCGCCAAGACGTTGCGCGGCGGCAAGATGGAAGACGTCATCTTCGCAGGCACGTCGTCGCGACCGCCGCTGGGCCGCGCCGAGGTCACGGTGACGATCGACAACTCCGACAACTCGCTGCCCATCGAGTACTCCGAGGTCTCGATCACCCGGCGGATGTTCCGCGACGGCGGAAGCGAATACGAAATCAACGGCAGCAGTTGCCGTTTGATGGATGTGCAGGAACTGCTGAGCGACTCCGGCATCGGGCGCGAGATGCACGTCATCGTCGGTCAGGGCAAGCTCTCCGAGATTCTCGAGTCCCGGCCCGAGGACCGCCGGGCGTTCATCGAAGAAGCCGCGGGCGTACTCAAGCACCGCAAGCGCAAGGAGAAGGCGGTCCGCAAGCTCGACGCCATGTCGGCCAACCTGGCCCGGCTGTCGGACCTGACCACCGAGCTGCGGCGCCAGCTCAAGCCGCTCGGCAGGCAAGCCGAGATGGCGCGCCGCGCCCAGACCATTCAGGCCGACCTGCGCGATGCGCGGCTGCGGCTGGCCGCAGACGACTTGGTCACCCGCAGAGGCGAATTCGACGACACCAACCAGGCCGAGACGGCGCTGCGCCGCGAGCACGACGAGATGACCGCCCGGCTGGAAGCCGCCACCGTCGAACTCGACGCCCATGAGTCGGCGGTCGCCGGACTCAGCGAGCGCGCCGAGGCCGCCCAGCAGAGCTGGTTTCGGTTGTCGGCGCTGGCCGAACGGGTCGGCGCGACGGTCCGTATCGCCAGCGAGCGCGCCCAGCATCTCGACACCGAACAAGAGGCCTCCACCGGCGCCGACCCGGATGCGTTGGACGCCGAGGCCGACGAGGTCGCCGCGCACGAACAGCAGCTGCTCAGCGAGCTGGCCGAGTCCCGCGATCGGCTGACCGCGGCCCGCGACGAGCTGGCCGAACGCGAACGGGTCGCCGCCGAGGCCGAACGCGCACACTTGGCGGCGGTGCGCGCCGAAGCCGACCGCCGTGAAGGGCTGGCCCGGCTGTCCGGTCAGGTCGACACCATGCGCACCCGCGTCGAGTCCATCGATGAGACCGTCGCGAGGCTGACGGAGACCATCGAGGAGGCCGGCACCCGCGCCCAGCAGACCAGGGCCGAGTTCGAGACGGTGCAGGGCCGTGTCGGTGAGCTCGACGCCGGCGAGGTCGGACTCGACGAACATCACGACCGGACGGTGGCCGCGCTGCGGCTCGCCGACGAACGCGTCGCCGAACTACAGGCCGCTGAACGCAGCGCCGAGCGTCAAGTGGCATCGCTACGTGCCCGCATCGACGCCCTTTCGGTCGGTCTTGACCGCAAGGACGGCGCCGCGTGGCTGCAGAAAAACCTCACCGGGACAGGACTTTTCGGCTCGGTCGCCAATCTGGTCAGGGTGCGCCCGGGTTACGAGTCTGCGATCGCCGCGGTCATGGGCGCAGCGGCCGATGCCGTCGCCGCCGAGAACTTCGGCGCTGCGCGTTCGGCCGTCGCGGCGCTGAAGGCATCCGACGGCGGCCGCGCGGCGATCGTGCTCGGCGACTGGCCCGTCGATGCACCCGCACCGGCCGGGCCGCCGCCAGAAGGCGCGCTGTGGGCGACGGATCTGGTCGAAATGCCGTGGCGGCTGCGCGGCGCGCTCACGGCGATGCTGACCGGGGTAGTGGTGGTCCGCGATTTGTCGGCGGCGCTGGATCTGGTGGCCGCGCGCCCGCAGCTGCGTGCCGTCACCACCGACGGCGATCTGGTCGGCGCGGGCTGGGTCAGCGGCGGTTCGGACCGCAAGCCCAGCACGCTGGAGATCACCTCCGAGGTGGAGAAGGCCCGAGACGAGCTGGCCGCCGCGGAGAAACAGACCAACGAGCTGAGCGCCGCGCTGTCCGGTGCGCTGGCGGAACAGAAGGCCCGTCAAGACTCCGCCGAGCAGGCGCTGGCCGCGCTCAACGAGTCCGACGCCGCGATCTCGGCGATCTACGAACAGCTGGGCAGGCTCGGACAGGACGCCCGCACGGCCGACGAGGAGTGGCAGCGGCTGATCCGCCAGCGCGACGAGCTGGAGACCGGTCGCGGGCAGACCGTCGACGAACTCGCCGAGCTCGAACAGCGTCTGGCCAACGCCGAGCAGGCACCGTTGTTCGACGCCGCGCCCGCGGAGCGCCAGGCAACGGTCGCGGCGGCCGAAACCGCGCGAGCCGCCGAAGTGGAAGCACGGCTGGTGGTCCGCACCGCCGAGGAGCGGGCGAATGCCGTTCGCGGGCGGGCGGATTCGCTGCGCCGCGCGGCAGCCGCGGAACGGGAAGCCAGGCTGCGGGCCCAGCGCGCGCGGGAGGCCCGCGAGCATGCCGCGGCGGTCGCGGCGGCGGTGGCCGAGTCCGGCCGCAGCCTTGCGCAGCGCCTGAGTGCGACGGTGAGCGTCGCATCGCGCCGCCGCGACGCTCTGGCCGCCGAGCGCCACCAACGGATCGACGCCTTGGCGAAGGCGCGTGAGCAGGTCACCGAATTCACCACCAAGATCGCAGCGGTCACCGAAGCGCTTCACCGCGACGAAGTCGCCAAAGCCCAAGCCGCACTTCGGATCGAGCAGCTCGAACAACAGGTACTCGACCAGTTCGGGATGGCGACCGCCGACCTCATCGCCGAGTACGGACCGGACGTGCCGCTGCCGCCGCCGGACCTGGAGATGGCCGAGTACGAGCAGGCCCGCGAACGCGGCGAGCAGGTCATCGCGCCCGCGCCGATGCCGTTCGACCGTCCGACCCAGGAGCGCCGCGCGAAGAAGGCCGAACGCGAACTCAACGAGCTGGGCCGGGTGAACCCGTTGGCGCTCGAGGAGTTCGCCGCTCTCGAGGAGCGCTACAACTTCCTGTCCACTCAACTCGAGGACGTCAAGGGGGCCCGCAAGGATCTGCTCGACGTCATCGCCGACGTGGACGACCGCATCCTGCAGGTGTTCATGGAGGCCTTCGTGGACGTCGAACGGGAGTTCCGGCAAGTATTTTCGACATTGTTCCCCGGCGGCGAGGGCAGGCTGCTGCTCACCGATCCCGAGAACATGCTGACCACCGGCATCGAGGTCGAGGCGCGGCCGCCCGGAAAGAAGATCAAGCGGCTGTCGCTGCTGTCCGGCGGCGAGAAATCACTGACCGCGGTAGCGATGCTGGTGGCGATCTTCCGGGCGAGGCCGTCGCCGTTCTACGTGATGGACGAGGTCGAAGCCGCGCTCGACGACGTCAACCTGCGTCGCCTGCTCGGGCTGTTCGAGCAGCTACGTGCGCAGTCACAGCTGCTGGTCATCACCCACCAGAAGCCGACGATGGAGGTCGCCGACGCGCTCTACGGCGTCACGATGCGCGACGACGGCATCACCGCGGTGATCTCGCAGCGCATGCGGGGCCAGGAGCTGGTCGCCGCAGGCTGACCGTCCGCGCTACGGGATGGGTGTGACGCCGCGGCGCCGAAGCGCCGTCAGGTTGGCCGCGCCGCAGCCGTGCAGGCAGATCTGCAACTCGGCGATGAAGCGCTGAAGCCAATCCAGCACGGCCGCAGTGGATTCGATGGCAGGGGCCAGCAGCGGACGGGCCACCCCCACCACGTCGGCGCCCATCGCCAGCGCCTTGGCGGCGTCCATGCCGGTGCGGATGCCGCCGGACGCGACGAGCGGCACGTCGGGCAGTGTGTGCCGCACCTCTTGCAGTGCCTGTGCGGTCGGGATGCCCCACTCGGCCAGCGCCGGATAGCGGATCTCGCCGTAGCGGACGAACTGTTCGACACGAGCCCACGACGTTCCGCCCGCTCCCGCCACGTCGACCGCCGCGACCGGGCAGTCCACCAGTTCGGCGGCCGCCGCCGCCCCGATGCCGTGGCCGACCTCCTTGAGCATCACCGGATAGCTGATGGACCGAGCGACATCGCGGAGCCGAGAGACCGATCCCGAGAAGTCGGTGTCGCCCTCGTGCTGCATCGCTTCCTGCAGCGGATTGGTGTGTACCGCAAGCGCATTCGCGCCGACGCGGTCGAGTGCGTCGACCAGCTCGGGCACCAGCTCGTCGGACAGCTGGGCAAGGCCGATGTTTCCGATCAGCAGCGCGTCGGGGGCGACGTCGCGAACCGTGAAGCTCGCCAACGCGAAATCTCCGTTGAGCATGATGCGCTGCGAGCCCAGCATCATGCCGATGCCGAGCTTCTGGGCGGCGGCGGCCAGGTTGCGGTTGATGACACCGGAAAGCTCGGCGCCGCCCGTCATCGCCCCGATCAGCACCGGCGCCGCCAGCCGGACCCCGAGAAAGTCGGTGCCGAGGTCGACGGCGCCCAAGCTCGTCTGGGTGAGCGCGTTGTAGGGCAGCCGGAAGCGCTCGAGGCCGGTGGTCACGGTCTGGTAGTCCACCGCCTCGGTCAGGCACACGTCGATGTGCTTGGCCTTGCGGGATTCCATGCCGTTTTCCAGGCCGTTACCGAAGACGGTTTCGCTCCTCGCGTGCGCGGTGCCGCCGGGGTCCATCGTCATCGTTTACCCACACTGGAACAATGGCATGGTGTCCGAGGGTCTGTGGATCGCAATCGCGGTCATCGCCGTTCTGGTCGTCGCTGCTCTCGTGGTGTACGGCCTGGTCTCATTCCGTCGCCGCAGAATCCGCCTCGACTCGTCCACCAGCACAGACACTGCCACACCCATCGACCGTTCCGGCGGGTACACCGCGTCTTCGGGCATCACGTTCACACAATCGTCAGCACCTCCCGCGGCTCCACCGGCATCTGAGGCCCCGCCCGAGCGTCTCGACACCAGCGGGCTGCCCGCCGTCGGCGACGACGCCACGATTCCCCGCGATGCGCCCAAGCGCCCCATCGCCGACGTGCAGCTGCCCGAGGCGCCCGCCGAGCCCGTCGCGCCCGAAGCAGCTGTTATCGCCCCCGCCGCGCCCGATATCGACACCATTGCCCCCGCTGAAGGCCGACTGGAGCGGCTGCGGGGGCGGCTGGCCAAATCGCAGAACGCGCTGGGCCGCAGCGTGCTGGGTCTGCTCGGAGGCGGCGACCTCGACGAAGACTCCTGGGAGGCCGTCGAGGACACCCTGCTGGTCGCCGATCTCGGCTCGGTTGTCACCGACTCGGTCGTGACCGCGCTGCGCGAACGGCTGGCCAGCGGCCGGGTACGCACCGAGGCCGATGCCCGCGCCGTGCTGCGCGAGGTGCTGGTATCCGAGCTGCATCCGGATCTGGACCGCGCCGTCAGGGCGCTGCCGCACGACGACCACCCGTCGGTACTCCTGGTCGTCGGGGTCAACGGCACAGGCAAGACGACAACGGTCGGCAAGCTGGCCCGCGTGCTCGTCGCCGACGGGCGTCGGGTGGTGCTCGGCGCCGCGGACACCTTCCGGGCCGCCGCGGCCGACCAACTGCAGGCCTGGGCGTCGCGGGTCGGCGCGCATGTGGTGCGTGGAGCAGAGGGCGCCGACCCCGCATCCGTGGCGTTCGACGCCGTCGACAAGGGCATCGAGTCCGGCGCCGACGTCGTTCTCATCGACACCGCGGGCCGGTTGCACACCAAGACCGGGCTGATGGACGAACTCGGCAAGGTCAAACGTGTGGTGAGCCGGCGCGCCGCGGTCGACGAGGTGCTGCTGGTGCTCGACGCGACGATCGGACAGAACGGGTTGGCGCAGGCGCGCGTGTTCGCCGACGTCGTCGACATCACCGGTGTGGTACTGACCAAACTCGACGGCACAGCGAAGGGCGGAATCGTCTTCCGCGTGCAGCAGGAATTAGGTGTGCCGGTCAAGCTCGTCGGCCTCGGCGAAGGCCCCGACGATCTCGCTCCATTCGAGCCGGGGGCGTTCGTCGACGCACTTCTCGGTTAACGAAAGCGCGGCAAAACCGCGCGATGTAACACCGGCGAAACGTGACCGGCGTATCCGTTCACACGAGCGAAACGCCCAGGCGTCTTAGACGAAACAACCACTCAGCATTGTCTTGGACCAGGTCAACGGTCGTAAAACCTTTGCGGCCCTGCCTTGTCGAAGGAGGAAACTGCGAGTGGACGGATTCCCGATATTGGGCACCCGGACACCGGGGATACAGCATGGATGCTGGCAAGTTCCGCGCTGGTGCTGCTGATGACGCCAGGTCTGGCGTTCTTCTATGGCGGCATGGTGCGCGCCAAGGGCGTGCTCAACATGTTGATGATGAGCATCAGCGCTATGGGCGTGGTGACGGTCCTGTGGGTGCTGTACGGCTACTCGCTGTGCGTTCGGAAATGACGTCGGCAATCTATTCGGCAATCCGACGCAGTACTGGGGCCTGAAGGGTCTCATCGGCGGCAATGCCTCTGCGGCGGTGACCGCTGACCCGTCAGCCGGAGTCGAGGCGGCCGACGCCGTCAACATCCCGCTGGCCGGGACGACTCCCGCAGCTCGTGTTCGTAGCGTTCCAGCTGATGTTCGCGATCATCACCGTCGCGCTGATCTCCGGCGCTGTCGCCGACCGCCTCAAGTTCGGTCGCTGGCTGCTGTTCGCGGGCTCTATGGGCGACCTTCGTGTACTTCCCGATAGCGCACTGGGTGTTCGACTTCGACGGGTTCACCGGTGAGCACGGGGGCTGGATCGCCAACAAGCTCAAGGCAATCGACTTCGCTGGTGGTACCGCGGTCCACATCAATGCCGGTGCCGCAGGCCTGGTGCTGGCCATCATCCTCGGCAAGCGCAAGGGTTGGCCGGGCTCTCCGATGCGGCCGCACAACCTGCCGTTCGTGATGCTGGGTGCCGGTCTGCTGTGGTTCGGCTGGTACGGGTTCAACGCCGGTTCGGCGACCGACGCTCGGGCGGAATCGCCGGCATCCACATTCATCGACCACGACGCGTGGCCACCGCAACGGCGATGCTCGGCCTGGCTGCTCACTGAGCGCATCCGGGACGGCAAGGCCACTTCGCTGGGTGCAGCATCGGGCATCGTCGCCGGACTGGTCGCCATCACGCCGTCCTGCTCTTCGGTCAACGTCGTCGGCGCACTGGTGGTCGGCGTCCTGGGCCGGCGTGATGTGTGCGCTGGCAGTCGGCCTGAAGTTCAAACTCGGGCTTCGATGACTCGCTCGACGTGGTCGGGGTGCACCTGGTCGGCGGTCTCATCGGCACCCTGTTGATCGGTTTCGTCGCGGCGCCGGAAGCGCCCGCCGCCGTGTCACGGGACTGTTCTACGGTGGCGGGTTCGACCAGCTGTGGCGCCAGGCGATCGGTGCGTTCGCGGTTCTGGCGTACTCGCCATCGCTACGACTATCTTGGCTCTGATCGTGAAATTCACGATTGGCCTGCGCCTTGAGCGAGGAAGAAGAGTCGACCGGCATCGACGAGGCGGAGCACGCCGAAACCGGCTACGACTTCGCGACAGTCGGCAGGTGCAGTCACGGTTGCTCGGCCGTCGGGCGTGGAGGAATGAGGAATATGAAGCTGATTACTGCGATCGTCAAGCCGTTCACGCTGGAAGACGTCAAGACCGGCCTCGAGCAGACGGGAATTCTCGGAATGACCGTCAGCGAGGTGCAGGGCTATGGACGCCAGAAGGGCCACACCGAGGTGTATCGCGGCGCCGAGTACTCCGTCGACTTCGTGCCGAAGGTACGCATCGAGGTGCTCGTCGACGACTCCGCCGTCGACAAGGTGGTGGACTTGATCGTGCAGGCCGCGCGTACCGGCAAGATCGGCGACGGCAAGGTGTGGGTCAGCCCGGTCGACACCGTGGTCCGCGTCCGCACCGGCGAGCGGGGGTCCGACGCCCTCTAACAGTGAGTCGAGACGTCGTCTCCCGGCCGTGAACCGTGTGAGCGTTAATAGGTAAAGGGCCGGGGGAGGACTCGAAATGACAAAGCAGAAACCAGATTCCGCCGCCGGCGCCTCCAAATCGGGGGCTCCGGCGGCGGGCTCGTCAAAAGCGGCGACCGACCTGACCGCAGCAGTCGAACAGCTGCTGACCAGTTCTCACCATCTGGATTCCGCGGCGCTGCGCGACGCATTGCTCGACCTGCACGAGTTCTGGCTATCGACCAAGGCCGCCGAAATCGGAATCACCGAGACCAGCGGCTTCGCCATCGTCGCCACCGGGGGACTCGGCCGCCGGGAACTGCTGCCGTTCTCCGACCTCGACCTGATGCTGCTGCACGACAATCTGCCCAAGCGTGTCGTCAGCGATGTCGCCGAAAAGCTGTGGTACCCGTTGTGGGACGCCAACATTCGCCTCGACCACAGTGTGCGAACCGTTCCCGAGGCGCTCAAGGTTGCAGGAGAGGACATCTCGGCAGGCCTGGCGATGCTCGAGGTGCGCCACATTGCAGGCGACGCCGACCTGTCTGCTCTGTTGGTCGGCGGTGCGCGTCGGCAGTGGCGCACCGGAATCGCCTCGCGCTTCGAAGAACTCGTCGAACATACCCAGCAGCGGTGGCAGCGCAGCGGCCAGATCGCGCACCGCGCAGAGCCCGACCTGAAGACGGGCCGTGGGGGCTTGCGCGATGTCCAGTTGCTCAATGCGCTGGCGATCGCCCAGCTGGCCGACGTCTATCCGAGCCGGTCATTGGCGTCGCCCACCGAGACGCTCGGCGAGGCGCACCTGGCACTGCTCAACGTTCGCACCGAGCTGCACCGTGTGTCCGGTCGCGGACGCGAACTCCTGCTGGCCCAGCACGCCGACGAGATCGGTGCGGCGCTGCGCATCGGTGACCGATTCGATCTGGCGCGCATGCTTTCCGACGCCGCACGCACAATCAGCTTCTACGTCGACGCCGGCCTGCGCACCGCCGCGAACGCGCTGCCACGCCGCGGGCTCGCGGCGTTTCGACGGCCGGTGCGCCGTCCGCTCGACGAAGGCGTCATCGAGTTCGCGGGCGAGGTGATCCTGGCCCGCGACGCCCGGCCGGAGCGCGACCCCGGCCTGATCCTGCGGGTGGCCGCGGCGTCGGCGACCACCGGCCTGCCGATGGCGGCATCGACCCTGGCGCGGCTCAGCGAGAACGCGCCCGAACTCCGAACACCGTGGCCGTCGCAGGCACTGAAAGACCTGCTGGTGATGCTGGCCGCCGGGCCGACAGCGGTGGCCACCATCGAGGCGCTGGACCGCACCGGCCTGTGGGGCAGGCTGTTCCCGGAGTGGGGTGCGGTGCGTGACCTGCCGCCCCGCGACGTCGTGCACATCTGGACGGTCGATCGCCATCTCGTTGAAACCGTCTCGCGTGCAAGCGCATTCACCACCCGCGTCTCTCGTCCCGACCTGCTGTTGCTGGGTGCGCTGTGTCACGACATCGGCAAGGGCAGGGGCGGAGACCACAGCGTCATCGGCGCCGAACTCGCCACCCAGATCGGCACCCGGCTTGGCCTGTGGCCGTCGGACATCGAGGTGCTGTCGAAGGTGGTGCGCCACCACCTTCTGTTGCCGCACACCGCCACACGCCGTGATCTGCAGGACGCGAAGACCATCGAAATGGTCGTCGACGCGGTGGAGGGCGATGCGGTACTGCTCGAACTGTTGCACGTGCTGGCCGAGGCCGATTCGTTGGCGACCGGCCCCGGGGTGTGGGGTGACTGGAAGGCATCGCTGATCGGCGACCTGGTGCGGCGCTGCCGACTCGTGATGGCGGGCGAGCCACTGCCGCAGCCCGATCCGATTGACCCGCGCTATCTTTCGCTGGCATCGACCGTGGGCGTGCATGTCGAGCTGACCCCGGGTGACAGCGCCCATATCTACAACGTGACGATGATCGCGCCGGACCGGCGCGGGCTGTTGTCCAAGGCGGCCGGTGTGCTGGCGCTGAACTCGCTGCGCGTGCATTCTGCGTCGGTCAACGGCCATGAGGGCGCGGCGATCAACACGTTCGTCGTCTCACCGCATTTCGGTTCTCCGCCTGCCGCCGAGTTGTTGCGCCAGCAGCTGATCCTCGCCCTCGACGGCGAACTCGACGTGCTGGCTTCGCTCGATCGCCGCGACCGTGACGCCGCACAGCACGGAACGGCCCGGGCAGGCGAGGTGATGGCCGCCGTGCCCATCAACCATGCTGCGGCGCCGCCGCGGATTCTGTGGTCTGAGGGCGCGCAGCCGGGCGAGCTGGTGGTGCAGATCCGGTCCACCGACCGCGCGGGCCTGCTGGCACGGCTGACGGCGGTGTTCGAGCGCGACGGTGTGGACATCGCATGGGCGAAGGTCACCACGTTGGGCTCGTCGGTCGTCGACCTGTTCGGGATCGTGGTTCCCGCCGTTGCGGCAGGCGACGGCGCTGAGGTCCGCGACGAGATCGAACACGATCTCTACGCGGTGCTGCCCACCCCGCCGCCCGCGAAGCCGGTGTCGGAAGCCAGCTAGGCTGGCTTGCGTGTTTGAATCGCTGTCCGACCGGTTGACCGGTGTCCTTCAGGGGCTGCGCGGCAAGGGGCGGTTGACCGACGCCGACATCGACGCGACCACCCGCGAGATCCGGCTGGCGCTGCTGGAGGCCGACGTCTCGCTGCCCGTGGTGCGCGCGTTCGTCACCCGTATCAAGGAGCGTGCAAGGGGCGCGGAGGTATCGGCCGCGCTGAACCCGGCCCAGCAGGTCGTCAAGATCGTCAACGAGGAACTGGTCGGCATTCTCGGCGGCGAGACCCGGCAACTGGCGTTCGCCAAGACCCCGCCCACCGTGGTGATGCTGGCGGGCCTGCAGGGTTCCGGTAAGACCACGCTGGCCGGAAAGCTCGCCAAATGGCTTCGCGGACAAGGTCATACGCCGCTGCTCGTGGCCGCGGACCTGCAACGCCCCGGAGCGGTGAACCAGCTGCAGGTCGTCGGCGGCCAAGCAGGCGTGGAGGTCTTCGCACCGCACCCCGGCACGTCGGACGTGGGGGCCGCCGACGCCGGACCCGGTGATCCGGTCAAGGTGGCCGCGGAAGGCCTCGCCGAGGCGCGGGCCAAGCACTTCGACGTCGTCATCGTCGACACCGCGGGCCGGCTCGGCATCGACGAGGAGCTGATGGCGCAGGCCGCCGCGATTCGTACGGCCGTCGATCCGGACGAGGTGCTGTTCGTCGTCGACGCGATGATCGGCCAGGACGCCGTCACCACCGCGGAGGCGTTCCGCGAGGGCGTCGGCTTCACCGGTGTGGTCCTCACCAAGCTGGACGGCGACGCCCGCGGCGGTGCCGCGTTGTCGGTGCGCGAGGTCACCGGCGTGCCGATCCTGTTCGCGTCCGCCGGCGAGAAGCTCGACGACTTCGACGTCTTCCACCCCGACCGGATGGCCAGCCGCATCCTCGGCATGGGCGACGTGCTGACCCTCATCGAGCAGGCCGAGCAGGTATTCGATGCCCAGCAGGCCGAGGAAGCCGCCGCCAAGATCGGCTCGGGTGAGTTGACGCTCGAGGATTTCCTTGAGCAGATGCTGGCCATCCGCAAGATGGGTCCGATCGGCAACCTGCTGGGCATGCTGCCCGGCGCGGGTCAGATGAAGGACGCTCTCGCCGCCGTCGACGACAGCCAGCTCGACCGGGTGCAGGCGATCATTCGCGGCATGACGCCCGCCGAGCGGGCGGACCCGAAGATCATCAACGCGTCGCGGCGGCTGCGCATCGCCAACGGCTCCGGTGTCACGGTGTCGGAGGTCAATCAGCTTGTCGACCGGTTCTTCGACGCGCGCAAGATGATGTCGCAGATGGCAGGCCAGATGGGAATGCCGTTCGGCCGCAAGGGTTCTACGCGCAAGAATGCCAAGAACAAGAAGAAGGGGCAGAAGGGCCGCAAGAAGGGTGGACCGACGCCACCGAGGGTGAAGAGCCCGTTCGGTGCGGGCGTGCCCGATGGCTTCCCGGATCTGTCCAACATGCCCAAGGGTCTCGACGAGCTGCCGCCGGGCCTGGCCGACATCGACCTGTCGAAGCTGAAGTTCCCCAAGAACTGATCGGGATCAACTGAGTTGGCCACCTCCACCGCGCTTCACATTCGGGGTCGCGCGTTGCCCGATGAGGAGCCGGCCCAGTGGTGGGTCGTCGACGGCGTCCTGAGCGCCGAACCGGTGGCGGGCGCCGAAACGGTCTTCG
Source organism: uncultured Actinomycetota bacterium (assembly GCA_963804905.1). Classification (GTDB taxonomy): domain Bacteria; phylum Actinomycetota; class Actinomycetes; order Mycobacteriales; family Mycobacteriaceae; genus Mycobacterium. The sequence goes on from CAWDSB010000019.1 coordinate 247,293, forward strand.
ATGGTGGCTGGATCGTGCCCGGGTTGGTCGACGCGCACTGCCACGTCGGATTGGGTGCGCACGGTCCGATCGAAGATCTCGACGAGTGCATCGAGCAGGCCGAGACCGAACGCGGGGTCGGGGCACTGCTGCTGCGGGACTGCGGTTCGCCGATCGACACCCGCAGCCTCGATGACCGCCATGACCTGCCCCGCATCATCCGCCACGGTCGCCACTTGGCGCGGCCGAAGCGTTACCAGCGGGGTGCGGCGATCGAACTGGAAGACGAGTCGCAACTGCCCGACGCGGTGGCCGAGCAGGCGCGATGGGGCGACGGCTGGGTCAAGCTCGTCGGCGACTGGATCGAAAGGGACGTCGGTGACCTCGCGCCGCTGTGGTCCGACGACGTGCTCAAGGCGGCCATGGAGGCGGCGCACGCCAACGGCGCCCGCGTGACCGCGCACGTGTTCAGCGAGGAAGCGCTGCCGGGCCTGATCAACGCGGGCATCGACTGCATCGAGCACGGCACCGGCCTCACCGACGACACGGTCGAGCTGATGGTCGAGCACGGCACCGCGCTGGTGCCGACGCTGATCAACGTCGAGAACTTCCCCGGCATCGCCGACGGGGCAGAAAAGTATCCGGTCTATGCGCGGCACATGCGGGACCTGTACGACCGGTGCAGGTCGCGGATCGCCGCAGCGTGCGAAGCGGGCGTGCCGATCTATGCGGGCACCGACGCGGGCAGCATGGTCGCCCACGGCCGCATCGCCGACGAGATCGACGCGTTGAAGCGGATCGGGATGACCCCGACCGAGGCGCTTGGCGCGGCGAGTTGGACCGCGCGGGAATGGCTCGGCAGGCCCGTGCTGGAGCACGGTGCGTCCGCGGACCTGGTGTGCTACGCCGAGGACCCTCGCGCGGGCGCGGCCGTGATCAATCACCCGGGCCTGGTCATGTTGCGTGGCCGCATCTACTAAGGCTGGGCGAAACCCCAGTCGAACAGGCCGATCGCCTGGCCATACAGGTCGCCGTCGCCGTACATTTCCACGACCACGAGCCGACGGCTGCCCCGCTGTGCGGCGGCGACGAACGTGTGGCTGGGCGAGGTTGGTGAACCCCGTCTTGCCCGCGATCGTGCCCGGATAGCGCGCCAGCAGCTCGTTCTGGCTGGTGATCGTCTTGCCGGGGAACTCCGCCGTCCGCTCCTGCATGATCTGCGCGATCAGCGGATAGGTCAGGGCCGCGCGGTAGATCACCGCCAGGTCGTGGGGTGTGGTGATCGACTCCCAGCCCGGCCCGTCGAGCCCGGACGGCGACGAGGCCGTGGTGGCGCGGGCGCCCAGGCTGGCCGCCTTGCGGTTCATCGCCGCGACCGCGACGCGCTGTCCGCCGAGCATGTCGGCCAGCATGTTCGCGGCGTCGTTGCCCGACACCATCAGCAGCGCCTCCAGCAACTGGCGCGTCGTGTAGGGCTCTCCCGGTGTCAATCCCACGCATGAGCACTCGACCTCGGTGTGGGACTGGTTGGCGCGTGCGAAGTTCTCCGGCCGCAGGTTGTCGAGCACCACCATCGCCAGCAGCGGCTTGATCGTGCTTGCGGGCGCGTGCTGTGCGTTCGGATCATGCGACGCCAGGATGCGGCCCGACTCGAGGTCGGCCAGCAGCCACGCCTGTGCTGGTCCGTCGGGCGGCGCCAGCGCGCCCGCCGGCTCGATGGCGGGCTCAGCGGCTGCGCTCGGGCCGGTCACCGCGGGGCTCGCGAACGCGAGCGCGGTTATCAACGCAGCCAACATCTTTCGCACGGGCGCTGAGCGTATCCTGTGCGGCGGCTGTATTTAGCCGCTCGGAGGTCTCGGATCCGTTGCAGATCAACAACTTTTGTTGTTGCGCGGAGTCTACAGCGCGCCGACGCTCACCTGTCCGTCTTGAGCGAATCCCCAGTCGAACAGCCCTGCGGCCTGGTCCCAATATGTGGGGCCACCCTCCTTGATCAGCCCGTACATCATGGCGATCACCAGTCGGTGCCCGCCGCGGTCGGCGGCCGCGACGAACGTCTTCCTCGCCGCGTCGGTGAACCCGGTCTTGCCGCCGAGGGCGCCCGGGTAGCGGTGCAGCAGTTCGTCGTCGTTGACGATCGTCTTGTCGCCCGCGTCGGTCGGGAACGTCGCCGTCGGCTGCGCGATGGTCGAGGCGAACACCGGATTGGCCATCGCGGCGCGGAAGATGATGGCCAGGTCCCGCGGAGTGGTGGCACCCGAGCCGCCCGCCCCGTCCAGACCTGACGGCGTCGCCGCGTGGGTGCCCACCGCGCCGAGGGAGGCGGCCTTGGCGTTCATCTTCGCCACGGCGGTGTCGTAGCCGCCGATCATGTCGGCGAGCGCGTTGGCCGCGTCGTTTCCCGACATCAGCAGCACCGCGCCGAGCAGCTGGCGCGCGGTGTAGGTGCGGCCCGGCTTGATGCCTGCGCAGCTGCACTCGACATGGGTGTCGGCCTCGGTGCCGACGACCGTGGCGTCAAGACTGGGCAGCTCGTCGAGCACGGTGAGCACCAGCAGGGTCTTGATCGTGCTCGCAGGTGGATGAGGGACGTTCATGTCGCGCTCGGCAAGCACCTGGCCGGTGTCCATGTCCGCGACGATCCACGCCGGGGCCGGGCCGTCCGGGAGCGGCACATTGCCGACGGGTTCGATGTTCGGCTCCGCTCCTGCGACCGGAACGATGGACAGAAAGAACAGACTCAGACACGCCGTGATGACGGTGATAAACCTCCCCATGGAACGAGCAGCGTAGCCCTGATGGCTGAAGGCCGGCTGGCCGGTGTTCAATCGACGCATGCTGACCCTGGAAGAGATCTCCGACCGCCTCGAGCTGCAGCACCTGCTGATCAGCTACTCCGAGGCAATCGATCGCCGCGAGTTCGACGAGTTGGACGGGATCTTCACCGCGGACGCCTACATCGACTATCGCGAAACCGGTGGCATCGACGGCCAGTATCCGCAGATCAAGGCATGGCTGGCCGAGACGTTGCCCGCCTTCTTCGAACGGAACGCCCACATGCTGGGGCTTCCGGCGATCAAGCTCGCCGGCGACACCGCCACCGCGCGCACGTTCTGCTTCAACCCGATGGTGCTGAAGGGGGACAAGCCCAGGATCATGCAGGTCGGCCTCTGGTACGAGGACGAGTTCGTTCGCACCGCCGACGGCTGGCGGATGTCTCGCCGCGTCGAGGTCAAGTGCTACGACCGGGTGCTCTGAGGCGATTTTTGCCGGTAGCGGCCGTTCTGGCACAATGGGCGGCTGTCCGCCGAACGACTACGGCTGTGCGGCGGTCACACACGTAAGGCAAAACCGGATCCGGGCATCCCGCCCGCGATCGCTGAATTGCAGCGTGGCAATCACAGGAGTTGTCGCTTAACCATGGCTGTCAAGATCAAGCTCACTCGGCTTGGCAAGATCCGCAATCCCCAGTACCGCATCGCTGTCGCCGACGCGCGCACCCGCCGCGACGGACGTGCCATCGAGATCATCGGCCGATACCACCCGAAGGAGGATCCGAGCCTCATCGAGATCGACTCGGAGCGTGCCCAGTACTGGCTCGGTGTCGGTGCCCAGCCCACCGAGCCCGTCGTGGCGCTGTTGAAGATCACCGGCGACTGGCAGAAGTTCAAGGGGCTGCCGGGCGCGGAGGGGACGCTGAAGGTCAAGGAGCCCAAGCCCAGCAAGCTGGACCTGTTCAACGCCGCCCTCGCGGAGGCCGACGGCGGTCCCAGCACCGAAGCCACCACGGCCAAGAAGAAGAAGGCCCCGGCCAAGAAGGCCGCGAAGGCCACCGGAGCCGCTGACGCTCAGGCTGAGGCCACCGCGGCCGAGGCCGCGCCGCTCAAGGACGAGTCAGAACCAGCCGCCGAAGGGGCCGACGCCGCACCCGCCGCGCCCGCCGACGCCGGCCGAGGAATCGTGAGCTCGGTGGTGGTCGACGCGGTCGAGCATCTGGTCCGCGGGATCGTGGACAACCCCGACGACGTCCGCGTCGACATGGTAACCAGTCGTCGTGGCCGCACCGTTGAGGTGCACGTGCACCCCGACGACCTCGGCAAGGTCATCGGCCGGGGCGGACGCACCGCGACAGCGCTGCGGACGCTGGTCGCAGGCATCGGCGGCCGCGGCATCCGCGTCGACGTGGTGGACACCGACCAGTAGCGCCTCCGATGGACCTTGTGGTCGGGCGCGTGGTCAAGGCACACGGCGTCACCGGCGAGGTGGCCGTCGAGGTCCGTACCGATGACCCCGAGAGTCGTTTCGCGCCGGGCACCCGACTGCGCGCACGGCCCTCCGGCGACGGACCCGAACGCACATACGTCATCGACTCTGCGCGCGAGCACAGCGGGCGCATGCTGATGCGGTTGGCCGGCGTCACCGACCGCGCCGCCGCGGACGCAGCTGCGGGGCACCGTTTTCGTCGTCGACTCCGAAGACCTGCCTCCCATCGACGACCCCGACGAGTTCTACGACCATCAACTGGAGGGGCTGCGGGTGCTGACCATCGCGGGCGAGTCGGTGGGGACCGTCGCCGAGGTCGTGCACACCGCCGCGGGAGAACTGCTCGCGGTGCGCGCCGAGGGTGACCGCGGCGAAATTCTGGTGCCGTTCGTCGGCGCCATCGTCACCGCGGTATCGCTCGAGAACGGAACCATCGAGATCGACGCGCCCGAGGGTCTTCTGGAGCTGGACTGACTCATGCGAATCGATGTGGTGACGATCTTCCCCGGCTACCTCGAGCCGCTGCGGCAGTCGTTGCCCGGCAAGGCGATTGACGCCGGCATCGTCGACCTGCGGGTGCACGACCTGCGCGGTTGGACACACGATGTGCATCGCTCCGTCGACGACTCGCCGTACGGCGGCGGACCGGGAATGGTGATGACCGCGCCGGTGTGGGGCGAGGCCCTCGGCGAAATATGTTCGGAGAAAACACTTCTCGTTGTCCCGACACCGGCGGGCCGGTTGTTCACGCAGGCGGCGGCGCAACGCTGGAGTGGCGAGTCGCACCTGGTGTTCGCCTGCGGGCGCTACGAAGGAATCGATCAGCGTGTCATGGACGATGCTGCTCGACGGATGCGCGTGGAGGAGGTGTCGATCGGCGACTACGTGCTACCCGGAGGCGAGGCGGCTGCGCTGGTGATGATCGAGGCCGTCGTGCGGCTGCTTCCCGACGTGCTGGGCAATCCCGCGTCGCACCAAGATGATTCGCACTCCGACGGCCTGCTCGAGGGTCCTAGCTACACCCGGCCGCCGAGCTGGCGTGGCCTGGATGTGCCGGACGTGCTGCTGTCGGGAGACCACGCGCGGGTGGCGGCATGGCGGCGGGAACAGGCGCTGGAGCGCACCAGGGAACGCCGACCCGATCTGGTCGGCGACGACTAGACCTTCCCGCCGGGGAACATCGTCTTGACCGCCTGGGTGATCGTCGTGCGCGCCATGGCGTCGTCGTCGGGTTCCAGCGAGCTGATCGCCATCGCGTAGCGGCGGTCCGGGCCGATCACGCCGGTGGACACGTGCAACTGGTTGGCGCCGTTCCAGCAGCAAAACCAGCCCTGTTTGACGGCGACCGGCTCGGCATAAAGTCCCTCGGGGATGCCGAAGCGTTGCGGGTAGCCGTCGATAGCGGTCGGCGTTGACTGCGCGAGATTGCCCATGATGACCTTGGCCTGTTCGGACGGCAGCCCGCCGCTACCGTCCAGCAGCATGTCGTAGTAGCGGACCAGATCGCTTGCGGTGCTCAGCGTGACGTCCCAGCTGCCCGTTGTCTGGGCGCCGTCGTGCCCTTCAGGCCATACCGCGCGGTGACGCGGCTGATGATCGCGCTGCCTCCGCTGCGGTTCCAGAAGCTCTCCGCCGCGCTGTCGTCGGAGGATCGCAGCATGACGTCGAGCGACTTGCGATCGGCGGGGGAGAGCGTCGTCTGCCCCTTCGACTCCTGCAGCAGCAGGTCGTCGGCGATGAACAGCTTGGCCACCGACGCGAGGGGAAAGGGTGTGTTGTCGCCGTTGGACACGATTTGACCGGTCTTGCGGTCCATCACGACAGTGGAGATGTCCGCCCCGGACTTGGCGGCGTCGGCGGTGGCCTGCCTGGTACGGGCGTCGAGGCCGTCGAATGTGGCCGCCGGTCGGTTGGGCGGGGCCTGGGGCATCGGAGCCGGATTGCTCTGCGGCGCAACGACCGTCGCCTCCGGCGTGTCGGGGTCGCCCGGCGGTGTACCGTAGCCCCGGGCCTCACAAACAGAGACGACCAGAACCGCGGCCACGATGGCTGCGGTCGCCGTCGCCATATTCGACGGGCGCCGACGCATAGCTCTCCTCCGAACGATTCCTTGGGCCGGGGCACCGGACCCGCCGCGCGGCGCCCATCGGCGGGTGTAAGCCTAACCGGTCACCCGGCGTCCGTCGCAGCGGCGATCGCTAGATTCGTCCGCCGGGGAACATCGTCTCGACCGCCTGGGTGATGGTCGTCCTGGCCTCGGCTGCGTCGGCCGGCTGGTCGGACCCGATCGCCATGACGAAGCGATGGTTCGCTCCGACGATGCCGGTCGACAGGTGCATCCAGTCAGAACCGATACAGCACATCCAGCCCTGTTTGACGGCGACGGGCTCGGCGTGAAGCCCTTCGGGAATGCCGAATCGCTGCGGGTACACGCCCCCCGGCATCATTCCGTCGATTGCGGTCGGACTGGACTTGGCGAGGTTGTCGACGATCATGTCGGCCTTGTCCCGGGGGAGGCCCCCGGCGCCGGAAAGCATCATCTCGTAGAAGCGCACCAGGTCGGCGGCTGTGCTGATGGTGTTGAACCATCGTCCGTTGTTCGGTGGCCGGGTGCCGCTGAGCCCGTAGCGGCCCGCGACACGGGTGATGATCGCACTGCCGCCGCCCCGGTTCCAGAAGACCTCCGCGGCACTGTCGTCGGAGGAGCGCAACATCGACTCGAACGACTTCTGGTCTGCGGGCGAGAGCGCGTCGCCTTTCATCAGTAGGTCATCGGCAATGAACAGCTTGACGACCGACGCGATCGCGATCCCCCTGCCGTTGCCGTTGGTTATCCGCCGCCCCGTCGAGCGGTCCAGGACGACGGTGGTGAGGTCGGCGCCCTTCGAGGCGGCGCCGGCCGTGGCCTGCTTGATGCGGGTGTCCAGGCCGTCGAACGTGGCGACCGGTTCGTCGGGAGAGGCTTCGGGCAGCGGAGCCATGCTGCCCTGCGGGGCGACCACCATCAGCTTCGGCGCATCCGGGTCCACCGGCGGCGTGCCGTACACCCGGGCTTCGCAACCGGCCACGGCCAGCACGGCCGCGGCAACCGCGACCAGCCTCGACGGGCGCCGTCGCATAGGTCTCCTCCAAGAAACTCCTGTGCCGGGAACGGGCTTCGCGGACTGCCGCCCGCCCGTACGGTCGAGCCTAACCGCTGGGCAGCGGTCGTGGGTCCTGAGCCGGCCAGGCCTCGTGGTCGTGCTCGGACGGTGATTTCACTGCATGCGGCCCCATCTGGCACAATTGACCAGTTATCTGTGCCATACGCGGTGGCGGCTCTCCGTCCGCCGCGAGATGCACCGGATACGCCCGAATCCATCGGCGCAGCGACGCGTACAGGTGCCAGCCCGCCGATGGCCGCGAACACGCGAACAGCAAAGACAAGGAAGAGTCACCGATGAACACGCTGGACTTCGTCGATCAGTCGTCCCTGCGCGACGACATTCCCGACTTCAGCGCCGGGGACACTGTCAACGTGCACGTCAAGGTCATCGAGGGCGCCAAGGAACGCATCCAGGTCTTCAAGGGCGTCGTGCTGCGGCGCCAGGGCGGCGGCATCCGCGAGACCTTCACCGTGCGCAAGGAGAGCTACGGCGTGGGCGTCGAGCGGACGTTCCCCGTGCACTCTCCGAACATCGACCACATCGATGTCGTCACTCGTGGCGACGTCCGCCGCGCAAAGCTGTACTACCTGCGCGAACTGCGCGGCAAGAAGGCGAAGATCAAGGAAAAGCGCTGAGGTCGCACGCGACCGGACGACACCGGTGCGACGCGGGCGGCGCGGGGGCAATCATCGTCGTGGATACGCTGATCCGGTGACCGGAACCGCGGACTCCCCAGACTCCCCACCCGAGCACTCGCTCGACACCGACGAGACGACCGACGAGGCCGCCGAGGACGCCGACAAATCCAAGCGCAGGCGCGGTGCGCTGCGCGAGGGCGTCATTCTCGTGGTGATCGCGGTCGGCTTGTACTACTTGATGTTGACGTTCATCGCCCGGCCGTACCTCATCCCGTCGGAGTCGATGGAACCCACGTTGCACGGCTGCACCGGCTGCGTCGGCGATCGCATCATGGTCGACAAGCTGAGCTACCGGTTCTCCGAGCCGAAGCCGGGCGATGTGGTCGTCTTCAAGGGGCCGCCGAACTGGAACATCGCTTACAAGTCGATCCGCTCGGACAACCCCACGGTGCGGTGGGTGCAGAATGCCCTTTCGTTCATCGGATTCGTCCCGCCCGACGAGAACGACTTGGTCAAGCGGGTGATCGCCGTCGGTGGGCAGACCGTCGAGTGCAGGCAGTCGACCGGATTGACCGTCGACGGTAAGCCGCTGAACGAGCCCTACCTCGACCTGCAGACGATGAGCGTCCCCGATCCCGACAAGTACAAGTGTCTCGGCTTCGAGTTCGGCCCTGTGAAAGTGCCCAACGGACGGGTGTGGGTGATGGGGGACAACCGCACGCATTCGGCCGATTCGCGGGTGCACTGCGCCGACAGTGCGGCCGATTTCCAAAGCGGAGTTCGATGCACCGGGGACCCGAACGCAGGGACCGTTCCGCTGGACAATGTGATCGGAAAGGCGCGGTTCATCGCGTGGCCGCCATCGCGATGGGGTGGGGTTGGCTCGGTGGACCCGCAGACCAAGTAAGGAGGCCACTTGCCGGCGACATGGCCGCCCCGAACGGTGATACGCAAGTCCTCCGGCCTGCGCACTCTGGAGTCGGCGCTTTACCGCGGCGGCCTGGGCCCGGTGGCGGGCGTCGACGAGGTGGGCCGCGGTGCCTGCGCCGGTCCGCTGGTTGTCGCGGCATGTGTGCTCGGTCCGAACCGGCTGGAGAGCCTGGCCGCGCTCGACGATTCCAAGAAGCTCACCGAGAAGGAGCGAGAGCGGCTGTTTCCCCTGATCCGACGCTATGCGCTGGCCTATCACGTGGTGTTCATCCCGTCCACCGAGGTGGACCGGCGCGGGGTGCACGTGGCCAATATCGAGGGGATGCGACGGGCGGTCGCCGGCCTGGCGGTGCGGCCCGGATACGTGCTCAGCGACGGTTTCCGGGTGCCCGGCCTTGCGGCGCCGTCGCTGCCGGTGGTGGGCGGCGACGCGGCAGCGGCCTGTATCGCCGCCGCCAGCGTGCTGGCCAAGGTCAGCCGTGACCGGCTGATGGTGAAGATGGAGGCCGAACACCCTGGCTACGGCTTCGCCGAGCACAAGGGCTACAGCACCCCTGCGCATGGCGCGGCGCTGGCCCGGCTCGGGCCCTGTAGCCAGCACAGATACTCGTTCATCAACGTCCGCCGCGTGGCCACCCCGACCGGCACCAAGGTGGTGACCGAGCTTGTGAGTGACTGCCTACCGGAGCAGCGCGGCGAAGTCGGGTAGAGGAAGATTGGTGGTGTGATGAGCGCTTGTGCGAAGAGCCGAGTGCTAGACCAAGACAAAGGACAGCTGACGCGATGAGTGCCGAAGATCTCGAGAAGTACGAAACCGAGATGGAGCTCTCGCTGTACCGCGAATACAAGGACATCGTGGGGCAGTTCAGCTACGTCGTGGAAACCGAACGCCGGTTCTATTTGGCAAACAGTGTGGAGCTGTTGCCGCGCAATTCAGAGGGCGAGGTGTACTTCGAGCTGCGCCTGGCCGACGCCTGGGTGTGGGATATGTATCGTCCTGCCCGGTTCGTCAAACAGGTACGGGTGATCACGTTCAAGGACGTGAACATCGAAGAGGTGGAGAAGCCCGAGCTGCGGCTGCCCGAGTAGCGGTCAGTTCTCGGTTTTCGACAGGTGCTCGCCGAAGAATGCGAAGACCCGGGACCAGGCGTCCTCGGTCGCAGACTCGTTGTAGCCGAACCCGGTGATGCGCAACAGCGGCTGACCGGGGAGCTGGTTGGCGAAACTGTGTCCGGCGTCGGGGTAGACCTTGATGTCGCTGGTGATGTTCTTCTCCTCGACGACCTTGCGCAGCCGGGCCTCCGCGCCGCTGCCGATCGGGTCGCGGTGGCCGAAACTTGCCACGATCGGACACGCTCCGTCCAGCGTCGCACTCAGATCGCGCGGCAGCGGCGTGCCGTAGAACGGGGCTGAGGCGCCAAAGCCCTTGGGGGACATCACCAGTGCGAACTGGCCGCCCAAGCAGAAGCCTGCGACGCCGACGGCGCCCGACGCTTGCGGCATGGCCAGCAGGTGATCGCGGGCGGCCAGGATGTCGTCGAGCGCACGCCCCCGCTTCGATAACAGGTCGCGGAACACCCGCGTGACGCAGCGGGCCCAGCCCCCGCGCGCGAACATGTTCGGCGTGATGGCGATGTAGCCTGCTGCGGTGACCCGACGAGAGATCGCCTCGTTGTCCGGCCCGTAGCCGAACGCGTCATGGATCAACACCACCCCCGGCCATGGCCCTTGGCCGTCGGGAACACTCAGCAGCGCATCGATCGGTCCGTCCGGCGTGTCGATCGTGATGGTCTCCACGTGCATAACCTAGCGGTTACGGCAGCGCGAAGACGCGGTGCACGGTGGGATCAGTCGCGGCGAAGTCCGCTCAGCACGTGACCCAGCTCGGTGATCGCTCTGCGGTGCGCGGCCTTCTGGTTGTCGGCTCGCGCGACGTTCATCGATGTTTCGCACAGGGCGCCGTAGAGAAAGACGGCAAGGGGTCCGGCGGGCCGCGGCGCGATCCGGCCTGCCTCCACCGCCCGGCCGATGGCGACCTCCATCATTTCCAGCATCGGAGCCTCCATGCGGCGCACGCCTTCCCAACCCATCGCGGCCAACGCGTCGAGGAGCATGATCCGTTGCAGCCCCGGCTCGAGACACTCCTCCAGAAACGCCCGGCAGCAGGCCTCGAACGCATCCCAGGGATCTCGCTTGGATGCGTAGACGCCGGGCATCGACGCGGCGAGACGCTCGACTTCGCGCGCAAACACGGCCTCGAACAGTTGTTGCTTGCCCTCGAAATGGTGGTAGACGGCCCCCTTGGTGACGCGGGCCTTCGCCGCCACGGCGTCCAGCGACGTCGCCGCATAGCCGTCCTGGGCGAACAGTTCGCGTGCGGCATCGACGAGAGCGGTCGTCGTCGCCTCGGTTCGTTCTGCCTGGGTTCGTCTCGCCTGCTTGGCCGGCACGAACTCACGATAACGGCTATTCGGCAACGAGTGGCTCCACGCGACGTCGTTACAACAGCTGATAGATGCGGTAGTCGATGTGGTCCGGCGACAGGATGTTGTAGCCGACGGCCACGATCTCGTTGAGCCACAAGTAGCGGTCATCGGCGGTCTCGAACTTCGGTGTGGTGCGCACGTACGTCTCGTCGAACGGCAGCACCTCCCCGGCGGCAAGTCGAGCAAGGCCGTCGGCGGGGATCTTGACGACGCCGCGCGTCTCGTAGTGGATGAGGGCACCGTCATGGGTTTGCAGCGTGGCCCGGACGTCCACTCGGCCGATCTGGTCGCTTCCGACGAGCATCCAGTCGCCGCCGCCGGGCAGTATCTCGCCGTTCAGCCTCGGCCCCTCGATCACGCCACCGTTGGTGATGAACGTCAATCTGGTGCCCACCGTTGTGGAGATCAGTTGTGCCGGTTGAAGTTCGACGTGCATATCGAAGAGATGCTCGGCGGGCAGCCGGTCGAACAGCGGCAACCGGTCGGCCGGCTTGCTGCCGTTTGCGACAACGGTCGTCACTGCGTCACCGTTCCCATCGCGGCCTGCATCTGGACCGTGTCGACGAACGTGTCCTTGCGCGCGACGAGCCCCTCGGGCGACACCACGACGACGTCGAGGCAGTCGAACCGGATGTCGCCGGAGATCAGGGCCCAGTCCAGAACCCAGTGGTCCTTGCCGTAGAGCACGCGGTATGTCTCGAATGAGAACTCGGGGAAGCCGTTGAACAACTCGGCGAACGTGGCGCGCACGGCGTCGCGGCCGACGGCGGGGCCGCCGCCGAGGTGGATCCAGAACCGGCTGTCATCGGTGTGCGGGGCGACGATCGCGTCCGGATCGCGCTTCGCCCACTGCGGCGAAATAGCGCTCCGAGAGCGCTTTGAGGTCTACGGCCTGAGTGGCGGTTGGGGACATGGGCAGCCTCCGATCGGAGTAACAAACATACTGTAGGTAGGTAATAACCTACCACGAGTATGCAACATGTCTACCCTGACCGTGCAGCGTCAGCGCTTGAACCAGAACACCATCGAGGTCGGGCGGATACGGTGTCGCACCTTGACACGATCAAAACCGTTCGCGCGCAACATGTCCGCGCAGTCCGCGGTCGTCGATTCGTAGCCTGCGCGGTTTCGAGCAATGTTGAGGCTCGAAAAGCAGACTTTGATGCCCAACCTGTGACCGGCCGGGGGTGGTCATCGCGTCGTAGACGATCAAGGCGCCCCCGCTGGGCAGGGCCTCACGCCTCCAAAGAAGCTGAGCCTGTTCGAGAATGAAGGACTTGACGTAGTCGGTGAAGATCGGCTCCACGATTGGGGAGGCCGAAACCCGTGCCACGAAGGTGGGGGTGGGTGAGTGCGACACGCACAGGCGGCGCCCCCTGGGCACAACCCATGTCGACGAAGGTCTTGAACCGCTTCCACGGGAAGCGGGCCGCCAGCAAAGTGACTTCGCCGGTGGAGATTCCCGTCATTCCGGTCAGCAACGTCTTGAGCGCGACCGGTGGACAGTTCCATCAGGCCACCGATGTAGCTGGACTTCTCGCGGTCCAGGAACAGCGACGTGCGGAGGGGTGCTCGAGTACCGCCCTGACTTGTCGCGTCGGAGCATCCCGGCGGCGACCAATGCGTCCAGGGCGGTGGTTGCGGCGCGCGGATGCCAGTCGAGCTCGTCGATCAGTGTCCGCGCCGACCGCGGGCCCCCGCCAGCAGGGTGAACACGCCGCGGTCCACGGCAGTCAGGATCAGGCGCGACGACCAGAACGACATCCCGTCCTTGAGGGTGGCCTGTGGGTTGATGGGCTTCCGCAGTACCGACCCGAGCAGCGGGTTTTGGAACGCGCGCATCATCAGGCGCTCGCGCCGGAGATCAACAGGCGACTCTGCGGTTGTCATGTCCGGCACCTCTCCGTCGGGCGGCGGTGTGTCAACGCGGCGTGACCGGGTTATCAACATTGTGGGGAAGCCGAGACCCTTACGGACGGAATTGAGAGACTGAGCGCGTGCGTTCGACGCCGCAGTGCTGGCTGACCGACATGGACGGCGTCCTCGTGCGCGAGGAGCATGCGCTGCCGGGGGCCGCGGAGTTCTTGGCGCGGCTCGTAGAGAAGAAGCGCCCCTTCCTCGTCCTGACCAACAACTCGATCTTCACCCCGCGGGACCTTTCGGCGCGGTTGTCGCGGTCGGGGCTCTCGGTGCCGGAGTCGGCAATTTGGACATCCGCTCTGGCCACGGCGGCTTTTCTGAGCGACCAGCTGCCCGGCGGCTCGGCCTATGTCATCGGCGAGGCGGGCCTGACCACCGCCCTGCACGAGGTGGGCTACACACTGACCGATGTCGGGCCGGACTTCGTCGTGCTCGGCGAGACACGCACCTACTCGTTCACCGCGATCACCAAGGCGATCCGGCTCATCCTGGCCGGAGCGCGGTTCATCGCCACCAATCCCGACGTGACCGGCCCGTCGGCGGAAGGTCCGCTGCCGGCCACGGGTTCGGTCGCGGCCATGATCACCAAGGCCACCGGCCGGGAGCCGTACTTCGTCGGCAAGCCCAATCCGATGATGTTCCGCAGCGCGTTGAACCGCATCGAGGCACATTCGGAGAACACCTTCATGGTGGGCGACCGGATGGACACCGACGTGGTCGCCGGGATCGAGGCGGGCCTGGAGACCATTCTCGTGCTGACCGGATCGACCACCCGCGACGAGGTCGAGCGGTACCCGTTCCGGCCCAGCCGGGTGCTGCCCAGCATCGCCGAGGCCGTCGAGTTGGTGTGATTTCGGCCGAAGAAATCAAGAACGAAGAGCGGACGCGAGGAGCAGAAATCTCGGAGATCGAACTGATCGGCGTGCCGTTCGACGGCTACGGGCGACCCGGGAACCAGGCGCGGGCGGCGAGTGCACTGCGCGACGCCGGGCTGCTCGACGCCTTCGAACACCACCATGTGGTTGGCAGCGACGATCTGGATCTGCCGTCCGGAGACCCGGCGTGGGGCGCCTCGACCGGGCTGATCAACGAACGGGCGCTGCTCGCGATGACCGACGCGCTCAACGGACGAGTCGGGTCGGCCGTGACCTCGGGACGGCTCCCGATCGTCTACGGCGGCGACTGCTCGATGCTGCTCGGAATCGTGACCGGGCTGCGCGATCACGTCGGTGACGTCGGGCTGGTGTTCATCGACGGGCACGAGGACACCATGCCGCTCGACGTCTCCGAAGACGGCGAAGCGGCCAACACGGAGATCGGGCTGCTGCTCGGACTGACCGGACGCCTGCTGGCCGGCGAACTCGCCGCCCGGCTGCCCGCGTTGCGACGCGACCGGCTTGTCGTGCTGGGTCCGCGCGACGACGCCTGGCGTCGCAAGTTCAATGTCGGCACGCTCGCGGACTACGGCGTGTGGGTGGCGCCGCTGGCCGAAGTCGCCGACGACCCGGCAGGCGCCGGGCGCCGCGCGATCGAGCAGTTGTCCGAGCAAGTCGGGAGGTGGTGGCTGCACATCGATCTTGACGTGTTGGATCCCATCGTGCTTCCGGCACAGGGACTGCCCGAGTTCCCCGACGAACCCGGCGGGCTCACCTGGGATCAGCTCACCGATCTGGTGATGGCGTTGTTCACCACCGAAGCGTCGTGCGTCGGCGGCAGTATCGCGATCTACGATCCGGACCAGGACCCGAACCGCAGCTGCGCCGCGCAGATCGTGGCGTTCGTCCGTAGTGTGGTGGCCCGTCCCACGATCAGCCGCTAGCGCAGGAGACACGTGGCCGAATCCATCGACGAGTACTTCACCGCCACCATCTCGGCGATGAAGCAGTCCGCGCGGCAACGTGCCGGCGACGGACCGATACGGGTCGGCTCTTCGTTGACGGCGCGAGTGTGCTTGGCACTCTTCGATGTTCAGCTCGGCAGCCGCCACCTCGATCTGGGCGCGCGCTGGCTGCGATCGCAGGGCAAGGGCTACTACACGATCGGATCATCCGGTCATGAGGGCAACGCCGCCGTCGCGGCGGCAGTGCGGCCCACCGACCCCGCGCTGCTGCACTACCGATCGGGCGCCTTCTTCCTGGCTCGTGCCGCGCTCATCGACGGTCGCGAACCGCTGCGCGACGTGCTGCTCGGCCTGGTGGCGGCTACGGAGGAACCGATCTCGGGTGGGCGGCACAAGGTCTTCGGCCGCCACGACCTGCACATCATCCCGCAGACCTCGACCATCGCGTCGCACCTGCCGCGGGCCGTCGGGGTCGCGTTCTCCATCGCACGCGCCAAGAAGCTCGGCGTGACCTGTGCATGGCCCGACGATGCGGTCACGGTGTGCAGCTTCGGCGATGCGTCGGTGAACCACTCGACCGCGGTCGGTGCGATCAATACCGCATTGCACTCGACATATCAAGGCGTGCCGATGCCGCTGTTGTTCGTCTGCGAGGACAACGGCGTCGGGATCAGCGTGAAGACGCCGACGGGATGGATCGAGCGGACCTATGGAAACCGCGACGGCCTGGCCTATTTCAGCGCCGACGGTTGCGACCTGCCCGAGACGTTCGATGCTGCTGCCGCGGCGGCCGATTATGTGCGCACCCGGCGGCGACCGGCCTTCTTGCACCTGCGCATGGTGCGGCTCATGGGACATGCGGGTTCCGACTACGAACCGGCCTATCGTCGGCCAGTGGAGATAAGTGCCGAGTTCGAGCGGGATCCGTTGGTGCGCACCGCGAAACTGTTGATCACCGAAGGGGTGCTGACGCCGACGGAGGTGCTCGACCGCTATGAAGCCAAGCGCACCGAAGTCACCGAGCTCGCGAACGAAGTCGCCAAGTCCGCGCAGCTCGACAGCGCGCCCGCGGTGATGGAACCCCTTTCGCTCGCCCTCGAAGAAGCGATCGCCGCCGCGCCTGCCTCGCTCGCCGCATCGGTGCGATCCAGTGATCCCGACGCGCCAACGACGGTGGCGCTCGGGATCAACCGGGCGCTGGTCGACATTCTGGACCGCTATCCCGAAGCCATGGTCTTCGGGGAAGACGTCGCGCGAAAGGGCGGCGTCTACGGGGTGACCCGCGGACTGCTCGCCCGAACCAGTTCGGCACGGGTGTTCGACACATTGCTCGACGAGCAGGCCATCCTTGGGCTGGCCCTCGGCGCCGGGGTATCCGGGTTGCTTCCGATACCCGAGATCCAGTACCTCGCCTACTTTCACAACGCCGCCGACCAGATCCGCGGTGAAGGCGCGACACTGCAATTCTTCTCCAACAGGCAGTACCGCAATCCGATGGTGGTACGCGTGGCGGGATACGGCTACCAGAAGGGTTTCGGCGGCCACTTCCACAACGACAACTCGATCGCCGCGATCCGGGACATCCCGGGGATCGTTATCGCATCGCCGTCGCGGCCCGACGATGCAGCCGCGATGCTGCACACCTGCGCCGCCGTCGCAAAGACGTCGGGTGTGGTGTGCATATTCCTCGAGCCCATCGCCCTGTATCACGCGCGTGATCTCTACGAGGATGGCGACGAGCAGTGGCTCGCAACGTATCCCGTCGCCGCCGTGCCGGTCGGGCGGGCCCGCACCTACGGCGAGGGAACTGACTTGACGATCCTCACATTCGGCAACGGGCTACGGATGAGCCTGCGCGTTGCCCGCAGACTCGAATCCAACGGCGTAGGCGCTCGCGTCGTCGACTTGCGATGGCTGTCACCACTGCCGGTCGAGGACATGCTCCGCGAAGCGGGCGCCACCGGAAGAACGCTCGTCGTCGACGAGACCCGCGAAACCGGGGGAGTCGGCGAAGGCATCCTGGCCGCGCTGCTGCAACACGGCTACACCGGCGCCGTGGATCGGGTCGCCAGCAAGGACAGCTTCATCCCGCTCGGCGACGCCGCGTTGGAGGTGCTGCTGTCCGAGGAGACGATCGAGGCCGCAGCCGTCAAACTGGCCGGCTAGGGGCACTGCTTACACTTGGCCGGGATGACCGCGCACGCGAGGAGCACAGACATTTCCGACCCGACGCGACCGCTGGCCGGGGTCAGGATCGTCGAGATCTCCAGCTTCGTCGCGGTACCCCTTGCGGGCATGACGCTGGGTCAGCTCGGCGCCGAGGTGGTGCGGGTGGACCCGATCGGCGGCGCCGCCGACTACCGCCGCTGGCCGGTCACCGACGACCAGACCAGCATCTACTGGGCGGGGCTGAACAAGGGCAAGCGGTCCGTTGCGGCAGACTTCCGATCCCCGGAGGCTCAAGACCTCGTGCAGCGCCTGATCGCCGGCAGCGGCGTGCTCATCACGAATGTGGTCGGGCGCGAATGGCATTCGTACGAGAACTTGGCGAGGCGGCGACCGGACTTGATCCATGTCGGGGTGTCCGGCCGCGCCGACGGCGGCACGGGGGTGGATTACACCGTCAACGCCGGACTCGGCTTTCCCATGGTGACCGGCCCGGCGGAGCTGGCTACTCCCGTCAACCACGTGCTCCCGGCATGGGACGTCGCGTGCGGCATCTACACGGCGCTGGCCGTCGTCACCGCGTTGCGGCACCGCGACGCGACCGGGCAGGGCCAGCGGATCAACATTCCGCTGGAGAACGTCGCGCTTGCGACGGCAGGCAACCTCAGCTTCCTGACCGAGGTGATGGTGAACGGCGCCGGACGCGAACGGATCGGCAACTCGATCTACGGCCAGTACGGCCAGGAATTCGCCAGCAGCGACGGGGTGTCGTTCATGATCGTCGCGCTCACCGGCCGCCACTTCCGCGACCTGTGTGAACTCACCGGGACGACGAAGGCCGTTGCCGCCCTTGCCAAGACGCTTGGCGCCGACTTTACCGACGAAGGTGAGCGCTACCGGCACCGTGACGCGCTGACCGGGCTGTTCAGCGATTGGTTCTGCACACGCACCGCAACAGAGATAACCGCCGCACTATCCGCGACGTCGGTTCTGTGGGAGCGGTATCGCACCTTCGCCGAAGTGGTCGACGAGCAACGGGTGACGGGCAACCCGCTGTTCACCCCACTCGACCAGCCCAGGATCGGCGAGTACCTGGCCCCCGGCCTACCCATGTCGATCAACGGGGACTATCCGCGGGCGGTGGCCGCGCCGGCACTCGGCGACGACACCGTCACAGTGCTGGCGGAGTGGCTAGGGCTGAGCGGGACCGAGATCGACCAGCTTGCCGAATCACAGCACCGTGGCAACGGGTTCAGATGCGGCGCCTCGATGAGCCGGTTGCTTGCGCTGCTGGAGTTGCAGCGAGGTGCCGATGCCGATACCTGGATCGGGCCGGCCAGCGGGCCCGAGGGTAAGCGTGCGTTCGGCGGCCAGTTCGTCGCGCAAAGCCTGGCCGCGGCGTGCCGAACCGTCCAGGGGGACCGGCTACCCACCAACATGCATCTGCAGTTCCTGCGCGGCGGTGAGGCAGGAGACCCCGTCGAATATTCGGTGGCTCGGGTGTTCGACGGCCGGACCGCCGCGGCACGGCGAGTCGACGCCTGTCAGGACGGCCGGTTGCTGACGACGTCGACGGTGTCCTTCGCGACCGACCTGCCCGGACCCGAACACGGGCGATGGGAGCGTATCGCCGGCGACCCGGACACGTTGCCGCGGACCGGGCCTGCCGGACCAGCGCCGTCAATGCCGTTGGAGGAACTGGACATCAGAATCGCCGACGACAGATCGGGTGCCGAGTTCGTGCGGCGATTCTGGTGGCGGGCCACGGTTGCCATTCCGGACGACCCGTTGGTGCACACCCTCGTCGCGGCGTACGTCACCGACGTGTACATGATCGATCCCGCCCTGCAGGTGCACGGGCATTCGATGAAGGCCCGCACCCATCGCAGCGGCACGACCGATTCATCGATCTGGTTCCACCGGCCGGTCCGCGCGGATCATTGGAATCTACTGGAAACCCGGTCGCCCGCTGCCGCGCGTGGCCGGGGCGTGGTGACGGGGACCCTGGTTCGCGCCGACGGCGTCATCGCGGCCACGCTCGCACAGGAAGGGCTTATCGCAGAGCGGGAACCGAAGCCGCAGTAGCGCCACGCTCAGTCCGCTCGCGGAGCCGCGTGCGCATCGCATTGGTCAACCGGGTGAGCATCACGCCGACGATGACGGCCGCGACCACGCCCACGACGGGATGAGCGTCGAACAACGGATATACCTGGTAGTGCGTCAGATACGTGTACAGCGAGGCTTCCGCGACCGTCCCCGCGACAACGGTGAACCAGGCCGGGCATCGGATCGCGGGCAGCCAGATCAACAGGAGGAACCCGGCGAGCACCAACACTTCTCGTTGCGTGTTGTCGAAGTAGCCGTGCAGGCTGACGATCAACGCCAGCGTCACCGCGAGCCGCTGCCACACCGTCGACGACTTGGCCGCGGCCCAGCCCACCGCGAAGAACCAGAAGGCCAGGATGGTGAACCATGCGTCGTGGCCGAAGTTCAGGCCCAACAGGTCGTGGCGCAGTGCCAGCCCGAGCACAAGGAAGGCCGTCGCGAATGCGAAGGGGCGCCGTCGTTCCAGCCGGTCCGCTGCGGGTAGCCAGCACACGAAGGTCAGGGCGATCAGAATCCAGACAAGAACCTCGACAAACCACAGCCGTCCGGCAGTCATGCTGTGCTCGGGTCCGAAGAACTTCTCGACGAGCAGTAGGCTGGTCGGGTCGTAGTCGTCGGTGAACAGCAAAGCGAGCGCGATCCATATCACCGATGGCACGACGATCCACGTAATCGTCTTGCGCAGGTGGCGAACCCGGTTCACGCGGGGCACAGGGGTCAGGCAGAACCGGCCGAAGTTGTATCCCGCGATTCCGAGCAGCAGATGGGCGCCACCCCACATCTGGTAGACGGTGGCGTGCGAACCGACGACGAGCACAATGGCCACCGCGCGCAAAGCCACGCTGGTTTCCAGCGTCGCTGCCAGCCACGGCCAGCGGCGACGTGCCGGGGGTGCGATCTGTTCCAATTCGGCCAGGGACCGCCGTTGCCAGTCGACCGGTAATCGGCCGAGGGCGCGTTCGAGCCGAACCGACATCGCCACGTAGGACAACGAGTTTCCGCCGAGGTCGACGAAGCTTTGATCCTCGTGGATCGTGCGCGAATCGATCTGCAGGACATCGGCGAACAACGTGCGGAGGTCGACAGCCGATTCCGCCTGGCCGTTTGCCCGCCGCGAGATGCCTTGCACGGCCTCATAGTCCGGTTTGCCCGACGGCAGCAACGGCAGTTCGTCCACGGTGACCACACGGATGGCAGCAGGAGGAAGCCCGGACGCCGACGCCGTAATGCCTTGCACGGCATGCCCGTCGTGGCCCACCGCAGCAACCACGAGCAGCTCGTCGGCCTGGGTGCAAAAGGCTGTCACGCCGTCTGCGCTGAGTGCGGCCTCCACCCGCTGCAGGTCGATGCGCAGGCCGTACAGCTTGACGAAGCGGCTGCTGCGGCCGATCACGTCATAGAGCCCATCGGGTGCGCGACGTGCGACGTCACCGGTGTGCAGGGTGTCGACGGTCTTGCCAAGCGCCAGATCCGCTGGATTGTGCGCGTAGCCCATCATGACGTTCGCCCCGTGGTAAACCAGCTCGCCGACGTCCGGATCCGCCCATCCGTCGAGCGGCTCGAGGGTGAACGATCCACCGGGAATCGGTCTGCCGATTGACGTGGGGCGCGACTGCGCGAGCTCCGGCGGCAGGTAAGCCATGCGGGCGGTGGCCTCCGTGGCGCCGTACATGACGAACAGCCGCCACCCCTTGCGCTCGCCGAGTGCGGCGAAGTTGCGCACGTGTTCGGGAACCAGCCGCCCACCCGCTTGCGTGATGTAGCGCAGATCGGGCAGATCGATGCCGTCGAAACCGATCCGTTCGAGCATCTCGAATGTGTAGGGCACACCGGCGAACGACGTGCCCCGATGCCGACGGAACAGTGCCCAGAACTCTTCGTCGACGACCGAGCGGTCGGTGAGGATCAGTGCGGCACCACAGAGCAGTTGGCTGTGGATCACCGAGAGGCCATAGCAATACGACATCGGCAGAGTCGTTGCCGCCCTGTCGGTGTGGCGAACATCCAGATAGTCGGCGATCGCCGTGGCATTCGCGATCAGATTGCGACGGGACAGCCGGACCAGCTTCGGCGATCCGGTGCTGCCCGAGGTCGACAGCAGAAGGGCGAGGTCCGGATGCAACCGGTGGGAGCTTCCGTTACGCCGTTCGCGGACACCGGAACCGTCGATGACGACGTCGGGGTCATACGAGCGCAGCAGGGTCGCGTGGTTATGCCCGGCAGACACCGGCAGCACGACGTGATCGCCTGCCAGCGCGCCGAGATAGTGGATCAACGCGGACAGTTCGTTGCGGGTCTCGAGCAGCACGAGCCTGCGGGTATCGCCGAGTTCGGCGGCGGCCGTTTCCACCCGTTCGGCGAGTTCGCGGTAGGTGATCGAGGTGGTTTCGGTCAGCACGGCAACCCGCTCGCCGTGCTGGTGCAGATGCTCGACGAGCCGACTCACCTGAGGGCGACTCCGCTTCCCAACACTTTGATGCGTACCTTGGCGTCGATCGGCGGGGGATTGAGACTGTGCTGACGCACGATGATCGGCGCGATGTCTCCGGCGGGCTCGATCGTGAGCAGAACGTCGTGGCCCAAGAACTCGGTTGCGATAACCGTTCCTACGCTGTCGCGACCCTCGCTGTCCGAAACCAAGGTTGCGACAAGCTGTTCGGGCCGAAGCGCCAGCGTCGCGGGGCCGTCGTCTACTGACGTCTGCACGGGCACGCAGCCCAGTGCGCACTCCGCCATTCCGGACGCGACGGTGCACGGCAACGAGATGCAGTCACCAAGGAATTCTGCAGTGAACCGATCGTTTGGCTGCCGGTACACGTCCTGAGGAGCGCCGACCTGCGTGAAGCGCCCGTCTCGCATGACCGCGATCTGGTCGGCGATCGACAGCGCCTCCTCCTGGTCGTGTGTCACGAGAAGCGTTGTCACCCCGGCGTCGACAAGCAATCGTGCCACCGCCTTGCGGGTGGATGCCCGCAACCCGGTGTCCAGCGCACTGAACGGTTCGTCGAGCAGCATCAGCACGGGCTTGCGGGCCAGTGCGCGGGCGAGCGCAACGCGCTGCTGCTCGCCGCCGGAGAGCTCATGGGGTCGGCGAGACGCGTATGAGCTTTCCAGGGAGACGGTTTCGAGCAGCTCGGTCACACGGTCGCGGAGATCGCGGCTGCGGAAGGCGCCCGACAGGCCGTACGCGATGTTCTGCCCGACGGTGAGATGGGGGAACAGCGCGCCGTCCTGCGCGACGTAGCCGACGCTGCGCCGATGGGGTGCAACGCAGCGTTCCGGGCTTGCCACTTGTCGGCCGGAAATGGTGACCGTTCCTGCGTCGGGTGATTCGAATCCCGCAACCAGTCGCAGCAGCGTGGTCTTGCCGCAACCCGACGATCCGACGACGGCGGTCGTGCTGCCTGCCCTGACATCGAGGTCGATGTGGTCCAGGACGGTGTTGCCGTCGAAGGACTTTGCCAGCCCGCGGATGTCGAGCATGGTGGTCATAGCGCGGCCACCTTAGTCGACTGCCGGAACAGGATAAGCGTCACCGGAATGGCCAGCACCACCAGCACGAGTGCGTACGGTGCGGCGGCAGCATAGTCGAGCTCGCTGGAGAACGACCAGAAGAACATCGACAGCGTTCTCGTGCCCGTGGGCGCGAGCAGCAGCGTCGCGGTCAATTCGGTTGCCACAGCGACGAATACCAGCGACGCACCGGCGGCTGCAGCGGGAGCGGTGAGCCGCAACGTGACCCGGAAGAACGTCGCGGCCGGCGAGCTGCCCAGCGACCGCGACGCCTCCTCGAGACTGGGTGGCACCTGTGCGAGGCCGGCGCGGACGTTGACGAGGGCGCGGGGCATGAACAGCAGGACATAGGCGAAGACGATCAGCAGCAGGCTCTGGTAGAGCGGGCGGGCGAAGTGTATGGCGACGGTGACAAGTGCAAGCGCGGTGACGATGCCTGGCAGCGAACTGGTGACGTAGTTGGCGCCTTCCACCGCGCGGGCCAGCGTGCCGTTCGACCGCACGGCGACCCAGGCAACCGGGAAGGCCATCACGGTCGTGAGGATCGCCGCAACGGCGGCCAGGCCGACGGTTTGAGCGAGTGCGGTGCCGATGTCGTTCAGCGCCCACACGTCGGCGCCGCCGATCCACAGCCAGCGCAGTATCGTCCACACCGGAACACCGAGCGCCAGCACCGCCAACACCGCAAGGCCGGCCGATGCCGGAAACGCGTTGCGGCCCAGATGGAGCGGTGTGGCCGCACGGGGTGCGCCTGCGCCGATGCGGGCGTACCTCGCCGTACCGCGGGCGACCGCTTCGGCAATCAGCAGTGTCAGGCACAGCAGAACGAGCACGCCGGCGAGCATGCTGCCCGCCGCACCGTCGAAGGTGACCTGGTACTGCTGGAAGATCGCGACGGTGAACGTGTCGAACCGCACCATCGCGAACGCGCCGAATTCGGCGAGGAGATGTACTCCGATCAACAGCGCGCCGCCGAGGATCGCCAGCCGCAGCTGCGGCAGAACGACGCGGAAGAACACGCCGGCCGAGTCGGATCCCAGCGCACGGGCCGATTCCTCGACGGCGGGATCGAGCCTGCGCAGCGTCGCGGCGACGGGCAGATACATGAACGGGAAGTAGGACAACGTCGTGATCAGGACACCGGCCCACAGGCCGTGCAGAGAGGGAATCACTCCGACCCAGGCGTAGCTGTTGACGAAGGCCGGAATAGCCAGCGGCGCAACGAACAACGGGCGCCAGAAGGCACGGCCCCGCAGGTCTGTCCGCTCGACGAGCCAGGCCACCGCGACGCCGATCACCACACACAGTGGCACCGTGACGACCACCAGTGCGACGGTGTTGAACAGCAGCTCGCCGACCCGAGGCCGGACCACCAGTTCGTAGGCGCGCGTCCAGCCGACCGACACCGTTCCCCAGACCACGTAACCGAGCGGAATGCACGTTGCGGCAACCAGAATCGCGACCGTCGCAGAGACCAGCGGACCGGGACGGGCGGCCTGCTGTGGCCGCGGAACCGGTGCCGCTTGGCGCGAAACGGGGGGAGCGACCACTTACAACAAGCCCGCCTTCGTCATCAGATCCGTCACCTTCTGGGCGTCCAGCGTTCGAGGGGTCGACCGTGGGCGCCTGCAGCGAATCAAGGGGCGGCAAGGCGGAATTCGCGGGAACGCCACTGCCGACCGGGTACTCGAACGACGTTCCCTTTTCGAGCACCTCCTGCCCGGCCTTGCCGGTGACGAACTTGAGGAATTGCTGCGCCTGCTCCTGCTTCTTGCTGGACTTGAGCACGCCTCCGCCGGACAGGCTGACGAACGCGCCGGGATCCTGATTCTTGAAGTAGTGCAGGGCGGTGTTGCCGCTGCCCTCTTTGGTGTTCGCCTGATCGCGGAACCAGTAGTAGTGATAGATGATGCCGCCGTCGACCTCGCCCGCGTTGACCGCCTTCATCGTGGCGATGTTGTCGTTGTAGATCTTCGCGTTGGTCTTCATGCCGGTCAGCCATTGCGCGGTGGCCTGTTCGCCCTTGAGCTGAAGCAGGGCCGAGACGATGGCTTGAAAATCCGCCTTGGCCGGAGCGCCGCCCCAGCGGCTCTTCCATGCGGGCTGCTCGAGATCCATCATCGATTTCGGCAGCTGATCGGGTTGCAGCTTGGCCTTGTTGTAGACGAAGACGGTGCTGCGCGCGGCGACCCCGGTCCACTTGCCGGTGGGCGGACGATATTGCGCCGGTACCTGATTGAGGGTGTCGGCATTGAGGTCGGCAAACAAGCCGGCCTTTTCTACGGCGGCCATGGCGGGGGAGTTCTCGGTCAGGAGCACGTCGGCGGGCGACCCTGACCCCTCGGCGATGATCTGGTTGCCGAATTCGGTGTCGCCGCCCTGGCGGTAGGTCACCTTGATCCCGGTTTCCTCGGTGAAGGCGTCGATCCATTCCTTGGTCAAGGACTCATGCTGGGCGTTGTAGACGAGGAGTTCGTCGCTGTCGGATGAACTCGAGCAGGCGGTCGCTCCGGCCACGACGACGAGGGTCGACACGAGCGCGGCGATCCGGCTCCAACGGGGTCGCATCCAGCAGTTCCTTTCCCGCACCTCCCGGGGCGCCTTTAGCTGAGGGTTACCTAATGAACATACCCTTCGTAGGGCTTGAATCGGGCGCCCCCCGTGGAACCACGCCACTTCACGCGCTGTGAATGCGCTGGCAGGCGGGCGGCCACGGACCGGTCATCCTTTCGGGGGCCATCGCGTGGGGCAACGTGTAAGACTTCCCACAGCCTGGCCTGGAGGGATACGAACGAATGAGAAGGTCTACAACCGCGATGCGCCGCGGACTGTTCGGCGCTGTGGCCGCCTGTGCTCTCGGAGCTGCGACGGCAACCACCGCCGCGCTGCCGGCGGCAAGTGCTGCGCCGTGCACGGCGAGCGGGCTCTCGACCACCGCCAGCGGAGTGCTGAGCTCGGCGGGCACCTATTTGGCCGCGCATCCGGGCGCTGATGACGTGCTGACCAAGGCGGGATCGCAGCCGACGGACGAGGCCAAGACGAGCGTGCAGTCGTACTTCCTGGCCCACCCGAGCGAGTTCCTTGACTTGAAGGGCATCGCTCAACCGCTGACGGACCTGCGCAGCCAGTGCGGCGTCGCGGTGTCGCCGGGACAGCTGGCGGCGCTCGTCGAGTCGTTCCAGTAGTCGTCGAGGCGGCGGTCGCTACATCCGGCCGTGGCGGCTGCGTACGAAGCTGTACGCGCCGAAGGCGGCCAGTCCGAGCGCGGCGAGGATCAGTAGGACCTTGCCGAACGGTGCCTGGCCGAGCGTCTTGACCGCGGCGTCGAGCCCGGCGGCCTTCGACGGGTCCGCGGTCAGTGTCGCGAAGATGAGCAGCAACCCGGCGCCGACGAGCACGAGCCCCTTGGCGACGTAGCCGCTGACGCCGACCGCGGTGATGGCGGTGCTGCCGGCGACCCGCAGGTCCTTCAGGAACTTCTTCGCAGCGCCCTTGTAGACGTGGTAGCCGCCGACGGCCGCGACCCCGAGCCCCACCGCGATCAACAGGGTCTTGCCCCATCCGGACTGCATCAACTGAGCGGACATGCCGGAGTTCTGCTGACCGCTGGACTTGCCGCTACCCATCGCGAAGCGTGCCGCCGAGAACGCGATGGCGAAATTCACGATCGCCAAGCCGAGGGACTTGACCCGTTTCCAGGCAGGTGAGTCGTCGCGCTGTTGATTTTGTTGACCGTATTGACCTTGTTGGCCGGATCGCTCACCGGGCTTGGACCCGACGAGTGCCTCAGCGACACGCCATAGACCGAGTGCCAGCAGTCCCACCGCGGCGACCCACAGCATGAGCGACCCACCGGGCTGCTGAGCGAGTGTGGCCAGCGCGCCGGACTGGTCGGCGTTGCCGCCGGAACCGAACGCGAGCCGAAGGATGATGAAGGCGACGAGCAGGTGGAGCACACCGCTGGCCGCGAAGCCTGCGCGCGCCGTGTATTCGAACGCCTTGCTGTCGGTTGCCTTGTCGACTACTCCCTGAACTGACCTGTCGCTCATCTCGACCTCCTGCGGCGGGGTGTACCCGCTTTTTGACGAGCGCGAACTGTTTTGGGGATTTGCCATCGCGCAAGCTGATCGGGAGGCCCCTGTGGACGACGGCCGAAGTGTGGATAACTCGGGCCGCTCGATGTCGGGTTGTCGGCCATCGATCGCAGTCTGACGGCATGACTTCGTGGACCCGTGCCCAAATCGGCACGCTGGGTGAGGACCTGGCGGTCGACCACCTGACAGCGCTCGGCCTGCACGTGCTGGACCGTAATTGGCGCTGCCGTTACGGCGAGCTCGACATCATCGCAGCCGACGAGGCAACGCGCACAGCTGTTTTCGTCGAGGTGAAGACGCGCACCAGTGACCAGTTCGGCGGGGTGGAGCAAGCGGTGACCCCGCTGAAGGTCCGCCGGTTGCGCCGGTTGGCGGGATTGTGGCTCGCCGGCCACGGCGGCAGCTGGGCGGCGGTGCGCATCGACGTCGTCGGCGTGCGCATCGGCAGACATCGGGAGCCGGAGATATCCCATGTGCAGGGGGTCGGCTGATGACGTTGGGCAGAGCGTTCTCGGTCGCGGTGCGCGGGCTGGAGGGCGAAATCGTCGAGATCGAAGCCGACATCACCTCGGGCCTGCCCGGTGTGCATCTGGTCGGGCTCCCCGACACCGCGCTGCAGGAGTCCCGCGATCGGGTCCGCGCCGCGATTACCAACTGCGGCAACAGCTGGCCGATGGCGCGGCTGACGCTGGCCCTGTCTCCGGCGACCTTGCCCAAAATGGGCTCTGTCTACGACATGGCCCTTGCCACGGCGGTGCTGTCGGCGCACGGCAAAACGGAGTGGGAACGGCTGGAAAAGACGCTGCTGCTCGGCGAGTTGGCGCTCGACGGACGGGTGCGTTCGGTCAAGGGTGTGCTTCCTGCCGTGCTGACGGCCAAACGCGAGGGTTGGCCCGCCGTGGTGGTGCCGGCCGACAACCTCCGCTGAGGCCAGTCTGATCGATGGAATCGAGGTACTGGGTGCGCGGACGTTGGGGCAGCTGCACGCGTGGCTCTCGGGCAAGGCCGAGCTGGAGGAGCGAATCGATGCGCCGACGTCGGCCCAGGAGCCCGAGGCCGATCTCGCCGACGTCGTCGGACAAAGCCACGCAAGGTTCGCCGTCGAGGTAGCCGCCGCAGGCGCGCATCATCTGATGATGACGGGGCCCCCGGGCGTCGGCAAAACAATGCTGGCACAACGACTTCCGGGCCTTCTCCCGGAGTTGTCACGCAGTGAGTCGCTTGAGGTCACCGCCATCCACTCGGTGGCCGGCCTGTTGTCGGGCGACACGCCGCTGATCACCCGACCACCCTTTGTGGCGCCGCACCACACATCCACCGTCGCATCGCTCGTCGGCGGGGGCACAGGAATGGCGCGGCCCGGCGCGGTCAGCCGGGCACACCGCGGCGTTCTGTTTCTCGATGAATGCGCCGAGATTGGGGCGAGCGCACTCGAGGCATTGCGAACGCCGTTGGAGGACGGGGAAATTCGGTTGGCTCGCCGCGACGGTGTGGCCCGATATCCGGCGCGATTCCAACTGGTTCTGGCGGCCAACCCGTGTCCATGCGCTCCGACCGATCCCACGGACTGCATCTGTAATCCGGCCGCCAAACGCCGATATCTGGGCAAGCTGTCGGGTCCGCTGATGGACCGCGTCGACCTTCGCGTGCACATGCACCGCGAACGGGCAGAAGCGTTCGCGACCAAGGCGGGCGAGTCCACGAGTGTGGTGCGAGAACGGGTGAAGTCGGCGCGGGACGCGGCCGCCCAGCGCTGGCTGGAGTACGGCATTCGGACCAATGCCGAGGTCAGCGGCGTCCTACTCCGCCGCCGCTTCCGGCTGGAACCAGCGGCCATGGCACCACTGAAAACGGCGCTCGACCGAGGACTGCTTAGCATCCGTGGAGTCGACAGAACCCTGCGGGTTGCTTGGACGCTCTCGGACTTGGCAGGCCGAACCTCGCCTGGACTCGACGAAGTCACCACGGCTTTGAGCTTCCGGGATGCGGGCGGTACGCAATGATCGACAAGACGCTTGTCGCATTGGCGTACCTGTCGCGGGTGGCGGAGCCGCCCTGCGTCGAGCTGGCGAACTTGGTGAATCGCGTCGGGCCCATCGAGGCCGCTGAGCGCATCAAGTCGGGCGGGGTTGCCGACGACCTTGCCCGGCGGACCGAAGCTCGTCACGAGATTGACTGCGCCGCAGAGGATCTCGAGCTACTTGCCCGGCGGGGAGGCCGACTGGTCACCGCCGATGATGCCGAGTGGCCACTGCTCTCCTTCACGGCATTCGCCGGTGTGGATCACCGGCTGCGGCCGCAAGCCCATCCGCCGCTGGCGTTGTGGACCGTCGGCACTGCCCGCCTCGACGACATGGCCGAGCGCTCCGTCGCAATCGTCGGGACGAGAGCGTCCACCGCTTATGGGGAGCACGTCGCGGCGGACCTGGCGGCCGGCCTGGTCGAGCGGGACGTCACCGTGGTGTCCGGCGGCGCCTACGGAATCGACGGCGCCGCGCATCGCGCCACGCTCGCCACCGACGGGTTCACCGTCGCGGTGCTTGCCGGCGGCATCGACATCCCGTATCCGGCCGGTCACGCCGCCCTCCTGCACCGCATCGGGCAACAGGGCCTCGTCGTGAGCGAGTACCCACCCGGTATACGTCCGGCGCGCCATCGATTCCTGACCCGCAACCGGCTGGTGGCCGCGCTGTCGGGCGCGACGGTGGTCGTCGAGGCGGGAGCCCGCAGCGGAGCGGCGAACACCGCGGCATGGGCTCGGTCGCTGGGCCGACCGGTGTGTGCGGTACCCGGACCGGTGACGTCATCGGCATCGGTCGGGTGCCATGCGCTCTTGCGCAACGATGCCGAACTCGTCACCCGCGCCGCCGATGTCGTCGAGCTGATCGGTCGCGTGGGCGAACTCGCGCCGGACGAGCAGAGACCCGGATCGGCGCTCGACGGTCTGGGCGAGACCGAACAGCGGGTCTATGACGCGTTGCCCGCCCGCGGCCGGCGCACCGCCGACCAGATCGCCGTCGCGTCGGGACTGCCGCCGACGCAGGTACTCGGCCCACTGTCGATGCTGGAGCTGTGCGGTTTGGTGACCCGGCAGGACGGCTGCTGGAAGCTCAGCCGCCGGACGTAGCCGGCCATGCAGCCAGTGCCGCTCGTTTAGTCGATGAGGCTGGCTAATGAACTGGAGGAACAGTGGCAGGACGTCCCGTGCACATCTTCGAAGTGCTGCGGAGCGAGCGGCTGACACCGCACATCACCCGTGTGGTGCTCGGCGGCACCGGGTTCGACACCTTCACCCCCAACGACCTCACCGCCGCCTACGTCAAGATCGTGTTCGTCCGCGACGACCTCGACGTCGGCGCGCTGCAGCAACCGCTGACTCTGGACAGCTTCAACGAATTGCCGGTCGAGCTGCGGCCGACCGTGCGGACATACACCGTGCGCAGCATCGACACCGAACGCCGGGAACTTGCCATCGACTTCGTCGTCCACGGCGATCACGGTGTCGCGGGCCCGTGGGCACTGTCGGCGGAACCGCGTCAACCGGCGTATCTGATGGGACCCAGCGGCGCCTACGCACCCGATCCCGCCGCAGACTGGCATCTGCTCGCCGGCCGGCGATCAGCGCGGCATTGGAAGCGTTGCCGGACAACGCGATTGGCAAGGTTTTCATCGAGGTCGCCGGGCCCGATGACGAGATCCCGCTCATGTCGCCGCCCGGCGTCGGCGTGAACTGGATCTACCGTGGCGGACGTGCCGATTTGGTGCCTGAAGAGAAGGCAGGCGACCACGCTCCGTTGATCGCCGCGGTCAAGGAAGCGAATTGGTTACCCGGTCAGGTTCAGGTCTTCATTCACGGCGAGGCCCAGGCGGTCATGCACAACCTGCGGCCGTACATCCGCACGGAACGCGGCGTGGACGTCAAGTGGGCGTCCTCGATCTCCGGGTACTGGCGCCGCGGTCGGACCGAAGAGACCTTCCGGCAGTGGAAGCGCGAACTTGCCGAAGCGGAGGAACGGGCCACCGCGTGACCGCGGGCCTGGCACGCTGAGGCCATGGCTTTCGCTGACTATCAGCTCGAGATCTACTTACGCGGCCTGTCCGGCGTCTTGCCGTCGCTGCCCATGTCCTTCGCCGAGTTGGAGGCCAAAGCGGAAGCGGCGATGTCGCCATCGCTGTGGTCCTACGTCGCGGGCGGTTCCGGCGACGAACGGACCCAGCGGGTCAACGTCACGGCGTTCGACGACTGGGGGCTGATGCCGCGAATGTTCGTCGGGGCGAACGACCGAGACCTGTCGGTGGATCTGTTCGGCATGACGCTGCCGTCGCCGGTCATGATGGCACCGGTAGGGGTCATCGGCCTGTGCGCACAGGACGGCCACGGCGACCTGGCGACGGCGCGGGCAGCCGCCCGAACCGGCGTGCCGATGATCGCGTCGACGGCGTCCGCGGACCCGATGGAGCAAGTGGCCGCCGAATTCGGCGACACGCCAGGGTTTTTCCAGTTGTACACACCGAAGGACCGCGATCTGGCCGCGAGCCTAGTGGCGCGCGCCGAAGCGGCCGGCTTCAAAGGCATTGTGGTCACCCTCGACACCTGGCTCCCGGGCTGGCGCCCTCGCGACCTGTCCACCTCGAACTTTCCGTTCCTGCGCGGTCTATGTCTGGCCAACTACACCAGCGACCCGGTCTTCCGCGCGAGCCTGCAGCGGACCCCCGAGGAGGACCCGCAGGCGGCGGTCCTGCAGTGGATCCAGATCTTCGGAAACCCCCTGACGTGGGACGACCTGCCCTGGCTGCGTTCGCTGACCGACCTGCCCTTGCTCGTCAAGGGCATCTGTCACCCCGACGACGCGCGTCGCGCCCGCGACGGCGGTGTAGACGGCATCTACTGCTCCAACCACGGCGGCCGCCAGGCGAACGGCGGCGTGCCCGCGATCGACTGCCTGCCAGCGGTCGTAGAAGCCGCCGACGGGCTGCCGGTGCTGTTCGATTCCGGCATCCGCAGCGGCGTCGACGTCGTCAAGGCAATTGCGTTGGGCGCTACAGCCGTTGCCGTCGGTCGGCCCTACGCGTACGGGCTTGCCCTCGGCGGCGTCGACGGCATCGTTCACGTGCTGCGGTCGCTGTTGGCCGAGGCCGACGTGACGATGGCCGTGGACGGATATCGTTCGCTGAAGGAACTGACGCCGGAAGCCCTTCGGCGCGTCAACTGAGCCACCGCGTCGCTGTCTGCCACGGTTAGTGGGTGGAGACGGTCCTCGAGGAGTTCGACGAGCATCTGGCCCTCGAGCGTGGCCGCTCCGACCACACCCGCCGCGCATACCTGGGCGACCTGAGGTCACTGTTCGAGTTTCTGTCGCAGAGGACACCCAACGCCCAACTGAGCAGTTTGAGCCTGCCGGTGCTGAGGTCGTGGCTGGCTGCCCAGGCCGCCGCGGGCGTCGCGCGCACGACGCTGGCGCGCCGAACCTCGGCGGTGAAGACCTTCACCGCATGGGCGACCCGGCGCGGGCTGCTGTCCAGTGATCCGGCCGCCCGCCTGCAGGTGCCCAAATCGCGGCGAACGCTGCCGGCGGTGTTGCGGCAGGATCAGGCGCTGGACGCCATGGCCGCGGCCAATTCCGGTGCACAGCAAGGTGATCCGATGGCTTTGCGGGACCGGCTCATCGTCGAGACGCTCTACGCGACCGGCATCCGGGTCAGCGAGCTGTGTGGCCTCGACATCGACGACATCGACATGTCACGACGACTGCTGCGGGTGCTGGGCAAGGGCAACAAGCAGCGCACAGTGCCGTTCGGCGAACCGGCTCAGGCCGCGTTGACAGCGTGGCTGACCGATGGGCGGCCGGAACTGGCGACCGGAGAGTCGGGTCCGGCGCTGCTGCTCGGCGCGCGGGGCCGTCGGCTCGATCAACGGCAGGCCCGCACCGTCGTGCACCAGACTGTCGCCGCCGTCGCAGGCGCTCCGGACATCGGACCGCACGGCCTGCGGCACAGCGCGGCCACCCATCTGCTCGAGGGCGGCGCAGACCTGCGCATCGTGCAGGAATTGCTGGGCCACTCCACGCTTGCCACCACGCAGCTCTACACACACGTCACGGTCGCGCGGCTGCGGGCGGTGCACGACCAGGCTCACCCCCGGGCCTGACTAGCGAATAGCTATGTGCCGCAGAAGGTTTGGTAGCAGCGGCCGAAATCGTCCGGAGCAGGCTCGGCATAGCGCTCCAATCCTGCCCGTTCGTCGTAAGGGGATGTGATGGCCGCGAGCAGTTGTTCGAGCGAACCGATGTCATCCGCCGTCGCGGCGGCAAGGGCTTCCTCGACCAGATGGTTGCGCGGAATGTAGATGGGGTTGACGCGATCCATGGCCTCGGCATCGGGACCAAACGCCCGCCATCTGGCGACCCATGCATCAAATGCAGCGCGGTCGGCCAAGAGCCGGCCGGCCGGTTCTGCGTCGCCGCGGGCGGCGCGGCTCAGCAGACGGAAGAATGATGTGTAGTCAACACGGCCGCGTTCGAGGTGTCCCAGCAGGTCGTCGGCGAGCTCTGCGACGGCCTTGTCGTCGGCGTCTTCAGGTAGGCCCAGCTTCTCCCTCATGCCTGCCGTCCAGACGGCCGCGTACCGCCTCGGGAAGTCCTGCAGTGAGGCCGTGGCAAGCGCGATTCCTTGATCCTGATCGTCTGCGATCAACGGCAGGAGCGCTTCGGCGAGACGGGCGAGGTTCCATCCGGCGACGGTCGGCTGGTTGCCGTAGGCGTAACGGCCCCAGGAGTCGATCGAGCTGAACACGGTCTTGGGATCGAAGGTGTCCATGAAGGCGCACGGCCCGTAGTCGATCGTCTCGCCGGATATCGTCATGTTGTCGGTGTTCATCACTCCGTGGACGAAACCGACCAGCATCCACTGGGCGACAAGTTCGGCCTGAACGGCGATGACCGCGTCGAGCAGCGTCAGGTATGGGTTGTCGGCGTCGGCAACGGCGGGGTAGTGCCTGGCGATGGCGTGATCGGCGAGACGGCGTAGAACCTCGAGTTCTCCTGCGGCCGAGGCGTATTCGAAGCTGCCTACGCGCAGGTGGCTCTTGGCGACCCTGGCGAGGACGGCGCCGTCCAGCATCGTCTCGCGTTGTACCGGGCGTCCAGTGGCCACGACGGAGAGCGAGCGGGTGGTCGGGATGCCGAGGGCGTGCATCGCTTCGCTGACGATGTACTCGCGCAGCATCGGACCGACGGCCGCCAAGCCGTCGCCTCCGCGCGCGAACGGCGTGCGGCCCGACCCCTTGAGGTGCAGGTCTCGGAGTTGCCCATCGCTGTCGAGGAGCTCGCCGAGCAGCAATGCGCGACCGTCGCCGAGGCGGGGAACCCAACCGCCGAATTGATGGCCCGCATAGCCTTGGGCGACCGGCTCGGCGCCTGCGGGCACCCGAGTACCCACGAGCAGTCCCATCCCGTCTGCGCTACGGAGCCATTCCGCGTCGAGTCCGAGTTCCGCGCCCAGCGGCTCGTTGAGGACCAGCAGTCGCGGCTGGGGAGCGGCTTCGGCCTGCCAACGCACCGCGAGCTGCGGCAATTCACTGGCGAATCGGTTGCCGAGCGCAATCGTGGAATCGGGCGCAACGCTCATTGATGTCCAGCCTACGGACAGGTCAGGACCGCCGGTCACCGTCCGCGAGCGTGCGCAAACTCGGCGGAACTGTTGGCGTGTCCGCCGCAGACACGCTCCCCCGCAAGCGGGAGGTGCCCTCAGCTCGCGCTAGGGGTGCTCGCGCTACGGGTGAAGGGGCTTCAGCCGGATCGGCGTGGTGGCAAGCAGCCCCAGCGGATCGACATAGTCGGCGTTGGCGGCCGGACCCCACATCGCACCCCAGTGCAGGCAGGCCGGTGCAGCGCAGCCCGGATGTCCGGCGACCAACTGGCCCAGGGCCGCGCCCTGGGCCACCAGCTGTCCCGCCCGTACCGACGCCACGACCGGCTCGTAGCTCGTCCGCAAGCCGCCAGGGTGAGCGACCGACACCACCGGCCGGGCCGCCAGCTCACCGGCGAACACCACCGTGCCCGACCCGGCCGCATACACCGGCTGACCCCGCACTCCGGCCAGGTCGACTCCGCGGTGCCCGCGCTGCCAATCGGGGGATGGCGCGTCGAACACCCGCAACACGGCTGGTCGCGGCCGCAACGGCCAATCCAGCCGGGCGTTGTCGGCCCTCGCGGGTGCCGCGCACACCACCGCGAGCACCACAATCGACGCCAACGCGCGCATACGCCCAGCTCAGCTCGTTGGAGTGCAATTCGGAAGTCACGTACCGTTCGCCTGGGGATCAGCGCGCCGGTGTGGACAAAGCACCTGCTGACAGCGTGTAAACTCATACCCGCAATTCGCGCGAGCGGATTGACTTCGCGCGCCTGTGCGCAGCCCGAGCCTGTCTTTCAAAGACTCCGTTCTGGGGTTGCATCCGCATGCCGGGCGGTCCCGAGTCGGAGTTCTGAATCGGGTCCGGCACGCAGCAGGCGCCAGGGCCTGGCATCACCCGACGCCGGGCGACAACCGACAAAAAGAGGACATGGCCGACTATGGCTGTTGTAACCATGAAGCAGCTGCTGGACAGCGGCACCCACTTCGGGCATCAGACCCGTCGCTGGAACCCCAAGATGAAGCGGTTCATCTTCACCGACCGCAACGGCATCTACATCATCGACCTGCAGCAGACGCTCAGCTACATCGACAAGGCGTACGAGTTCGTCAAGGAAACCGTCGCCCACGGTGGCAGCGTTATGTTCGTCGGCACCAAGAAGCAGGCGCAGGAGTCCATCGCCGACGAGGCGACGCGCGTCGGCATGCCCTACGTGAACCAGCGCTGGCTGGGCGGCATGCTCACCAACTTCTCCACCGTGCATAAGCGGCTGCAGCGCCTCAAGGAGCTGGAAGCCATGGAGCAGACCGGTGGGTTCGAAGGCCGCACCAAGAAAGAAATCTTGATGCTGACCCGCGAGAAGAACAAGCTCGAGCGCAGCCTCGGCGGTATCCGCGACATGCAGAAGGTGCCCTCGGCCGTCTGGGTCATCGACACCAACAAGGAGCACATCGCCGTCGGTGAGGCGCGCAAGCTGGGCATCCCGGTCATCGCGATCCTCGACACCAACTGCGACCCCGACCTCGTCGACTACCCGATCCCGGGCAACGACGACGCGATCCGTTCGGCCGCGCTGCTCACGAAGGTGATCGCCTCCGCGGTCGCCGAGGGTCTGCAGGCACGGGCCGGTGTGGGGGGCAACGGCGACAAGGCTGAGGCCCAGGGCGCCGAGCCGCTGGCCGAATGGGAGCAGGAGCTGCTGGCCGGCGCCACCGCGACCGCAAGCCCGACCGCCGAAGGCGCCGAGCCGGGCACCCCCGAGGCCGACGTTCAGACCGAACCGAAGCCCCCGACGATCCGATAGCGAAAGGCTGACATGGCGAACTACACCGCTGCCGACGTCAAGCGGATTCGGGAGCTGACCGGCGCAGGGATGCTCGACAGCAAGAATGCGCTGGTCGAGGCCGACGGCGATTTCGAAAAGGCCGTCGAGTTGCTGCGCATCAAGGGTGCCAAGGACATCGGCAAGCGCGCCGAGCGTGCCACCGCCGAGGGCCTGGTCGCCGCGACGGGCGGCGCGCTGATCGAGTTGAACTCCGAGACCGACTTCGTCGCGAAGAACGACGAATTCCAGGCGGTCGCCGAGCAAATTGTCGCCGCTGCTGCGTCTTCCAAGGCCGCCGACGTCGACGCGCTCAAGGCCGCCAAGGCCGGGGACAGCACCGTCGAGCAGCTGATCGCGGACCTCTCCGCCAAGATCGGCGAGAAACTCGAGCTGCGTCGCGTCGCGTACTTCGACGGCACCGTCGAGACGTATCTGCACAAGCGGGCCGCGGACCTGCCGCCCGCGGTGGGCGTGCTCGTCGAGTACACCGGCTCGGACACAGCGGCCGCACACGCGGTCGCCCTGCAGATCGCCGCGCTGAAGGCCAAATACCTGACGCGTGACGACGTGCCCGAGGACATCGTCGCCAACGAGCGGCGCATCGCCGAGCAGACCGCCAAGGAGGAGGGCAAGCCCGAGCAGGCGCTGCCCAAGATCGTCGAGGGCCGTCTCACCGGTTTCTTCAAGGACGTCGTGCTGCTCGATCAGCCGTCGGTGTCCGACAACAAGAAAACCGTGAAGGCGCTGCTCGACGCCGCAGGCGTCGCCGTCACCCGGTTCGCGCGGTTCGAGGTCGGGCAGGCGTAACAGCCACGCGGTACGAGTTGGTACCGTCTGACTGTGAGCAGATGCCACGCCTTTGGCGACGACGCCTTGGGCGACCTTGACGCCGTCGGTCTCGTCGAAGCTCTCCGCTCGGGCACGGTGTCCGCGCCGGAACTCGTCGAGGCGGCGATCGCTCGAACCGAGGCTGTCAACCCGACGCTGAACGGTCTGGCCTACGAGGCGTTCGACCGTGCGCGCCGTCGCGCTTACGCGTCTGCCGCCTACGGCGGCTACTTCGACGGCGTTCCGACGTTCATCAAGGACAACGTGGCCGTCGCGGGCATGCCGACGATGCAAGGCACCGACGCGTGGGCTCCGCGGCCAATGTCCGCCGATGGGGCGTTCGCACGGGTGTTTCTGTCCACCGGCCTTGTGCCGCTTGGCAAGACGCAGATGTCGGAGTTCGGCTTCAGTGGGTCGGCGGAACACCCGCGAATCGGGCCGGTGCGCAACCCGTGGGATCCCGACCACACGGCGGGCGCCTCTTCATCTGGGGCCGGTGCCTTCGTGGCCGCCGGAGTGGTGCCGATAGCGCACGCCAACGACGGCGCCGGGTCGATCCGAATCCCGGCGTCCGTCAACGGCCTCGTCGGGCTCAAGCCCACGCGCGGCCGGCTGCCGTTGGACAAAGAGACCGCGCAGATGCCGCTGCACCTCGTCGCCAACGGCGTCCTCAGCCGGTCCGTTCGTGACACCGCGGCATTTCTGCGGGAAGCCGAGCGGGTCTATCGCAATCCCAAGCTGCCACCGATCGGCGATGTCACCCACGCAGGCAAGCAACGGCTGCGCATCGCGGTCTGCACCGAATCCATTGTGCGAGATGCCAGCCCGGAGTTTCGCGAGCTCACGCTGAAGACGGCGGCGCTGCTCGAAGAGCTCGGGCACAAGGTCACCGAGATCAGCAATCCGGTGTCCGACCGCCTGCGCGACGACTTCCTCGTCTACTGGCAGTTCCTGTCCTTCGCGGTCGTGCGCGGCGGGCGCCGCATGTTCGGCCCGACCTTCGACCGCACCAAGCTGGACAATCTGACGCTGGGGCTCGACCGCGACGCTGCCCGAAACCTATACAAGGTTCCGCTCGCCATCTCGCGCCTGTCTGCCACCCGCCGGATCACCGCCCGGCTTTCGAGAACCTACGACGCGGTGCTCATGCCGACACTTGCCGATGAGACTCCTCGCATCGGATATCTCGATCCGATGGCCCCCTATGAACAAGTGATGGAGCGGCTCCTCAACTGGGTCACGTTCACGCCGCTGCAGAACGCCACCGGCGACCCGGCGATCTCGCTGCCGTTGGCGGAATCCGCGACGGGAATGCCGGTCGGCATGATGTTGTCGACGGTCCGGGGCCGGGAGGCCCGGCTGCTCGAACTGGCTTACGAGCTCGAGGAGGCCCGACCCTGGCCCCGCATTCAGGCGAACCAGGCGGCTTAGGGCGAGTCCGCGCCGAGGGTTACCAGTATCTGTTTGAACTCTCGGCGTTGCTCGCTGGTCAGATTGGCCATCAGCCGGCGCTCGGCCGCACGCACACCGGCGTCGGTGCGCTTGAGCAGTTCCTTGCCCTCGCGGGTCAGCACCGCGGGCAGCGATCGTCCCGACGAGACGGATGCCGGCCGGGTCACCAGTCCGCGTTCCTCGAGCCCGCGCAAAACCATGTTCATCGCCTGAGGGGAGACGCTCGTGTCGCGCGCCAGCTCGGCGTTCGACCGGTCGGGGAATTTAGACAGGATCCGCATGCAGATGTATTGCGGGAACGCCAAACCGAGCGGTTCCAGCGCGGTTGCGGTCACCTGGGAACGCAGCGCCTTATGCACCCGGTGCAGCAGATGTCCGAGCGGCTCGTCCTCAAGTAACTCGCTCATATCAAGCATCTTGACATATATCAACCTAATTGATAGACACGGGGTATGACGACACAACCTGAGCAAGAGATGTTCGAATCGGCATACCGCGGCGAGGCTGAGGAGTTTCAGGGATTCCGTCCGCCATGGAGCATCGGCGAGCCACAGCCGGAGATCAAGGCGCTCATCGACCAGGGCAAGGTCCACGGCGACGTGCTCGACGCGGGCTGCGGCGAGGCCGCGACAGCGCTGCACCTTGCACAGCAAGGATTCACCACCGTCGGCCTCGACCAGTCGGAGACCGCCGTCAAGCTGGCCCGTGAGGAGGCCGCGAAGCGTGGCCTGACCAACGCGACGTTCGACGTCGCGGACATCAGCAACTTCAGCGGCTACGACGGCCGTTTCGGCACGATCATCGACTCGACGCTCTTCCACTCGATGCCCGTTGAACTGCGTGAGGGTTACCAGCAGTCGATCGTCCGGGCGGCGGCGCCGGGCGCCTCGTATTTCGTGCTGGTGTTCGATGCGACGGGAATGCCAGCCGAGAGCCCCGCGAATCCCGTCACCGAAGACGAGCTGCATGACATCGTCGGCAAGTACTGGGAGATCGACGAGATCAGGGCCGCCCGCATCCACGCCAACGTGCCCGACGGGTTCGCCCAGTTCTTCGAAGGGTTCGGCGGCGGCGCCATCCGCGACGAGGGTAACGACCGCAAGTCGATTGGGGCCTGGTTGCTCTCGGCGCATCTCGGCTAACCCGCCGTAGGGGTCCCCGTAGGGGCTGTGAGGCCGCTATGAGGCAGGATTATGGGTGCCGTCCCGGGGCGAGCTCCGGGATGGCGATCTCATGCGAGGACCCCGGAGGAGTCGGATGGCGAAGCCCACCACCACGGACGGTGCCGCGTCGTCCTCTATCCGGCCCATGTATTCGCGCGTCCTGCTGAAGCTCGGCGGCGAGATGTTCGGCGGCGGGGAAGTGGGCCTCGACCCAGACGTGGTGGCCCTGGTCGCCAGGCAAATCGCAGAGGTGGTCCGCAGCGGCGTCCAGGTCGCGGTCGTGATCGGCGGCGGCAACTTCTTCCGCGGTGCCCAGTTGCAGCAGCGAGGCATGGAGCGGACCCGCTCGGACTACATGGGCATGCTCGGCACGGTGATGAACAGCCTTGCGCTGCAAGACTTCCTGGAGAAAGAAGGCATCGCCACGCGGGTCCAGACCGCCATCACGATGGGTCAGGTCGCCGAGCCGTATATTCCGCTGCGCGCCCGCAGGCACCTGGAGAAGGGCCGTGTGGTGATCTTCGGAGCGGGCATGGGCCTGCCGTACTTCTCCACCGACACCACCGCGGCACAGCGCGCACTGGAGATCGGCGCCGAGGTGGTGCTGATGGCCAAGGCCGTTGAGGGTGTGTTCACCGACGACCCCAAGTCCAACCCCGACGCCGAACTTCTGACCGCGATCAGCCACCGCGAGGTGATCGATCGGGGGCTCAAGGTCGCCGACGCAACCGCATTCAGCCTGTGCATGGACAACGGCATGCCAATCCTCGTGTTCAACCTTCTTGTCGACGGCAATATCGCGCGGGCGGTCGCAGGTGAGAAGATCGGAACACTGGTCACCACCAGCTGACGGTCGCGCACGCGAGGAGCAGAAAAAGGACCGCGCACGCGAGGAGCAGAAAAAGGACCGCGCACGCGAGGAGCAGAAAAAGGAGATGCCGTGATCGACGAAACCCTCTTCGCTGCCGAAGAGAAGATGGAGAAGGCGGTGTCGGTGGCGCGCGACGACCTGTCGTCCATCCGTACCGGCCGCGCCAACCCCGGCATGTTCACTCGCATCTCCATCGACTACTACGGGTCGTCCACCCCGATCACGCAGCTGTCCAGCATCAACGTGCCCGAGGCGCGGCTCGTCGTCATCAAGCCGTATGAGCAGTCCCAGCTCAAGCCGATCGAGGACGCCATTCGCAACTCCGACCTCGGTGTGAATCCGTCCAACGACGGCACGGTGATCCGGGTTGCCATTCCACAGCTGACCGAGGAGCGTCGCCGCGATTTGGTGAAGCAGGCCAAATCCAAGGGCGAGGACGCCCGGGTTTCGGTGCGCAACA
This sequence comes from uncultured Actinomycetota bacterium, assembly GCA_963804905.1. Taxonomy (GTDB): domain Bacteria; phylum Actinomycetota; class Actinomycetes; order Mycobacteriales; family Mycobacteriaceae; genus Mycobacterium. Next base: position 288,606 of record CAWDSB010000019.1, read on the forward strand.
TCCGCCGCAAGGCGATGGAGGAGCTGCATCGCATCCGCAAGGACGGCGAGGCAGGCGAGGACGAGGTCAAGCACGCGGAGAAGGATCTTGAGAAGACCACGCACCAGTACGTTGACCAGATAGACGAATTGGTCAAACACAAAGAAGGCGAACTGCTGGAGGTCTAGTGGCCGAACAGCAAGCAGGTCCCGAGACCGACACGTCGGAGCCGCCCAAGAAGTCATCCCGGGCGGGGCGCAACTTGCCCGCCGCCATCGGCGTGGGCGTCCTGCTCGGCGCGATGGCGATAGGGATTCTGCTCTTCGCGCCGATCGGTTGGCTGCCCGTGCTGGCGGTCGCGATCCCGATCGCCACCCACGAGGTCGTCCGCCGACTGCGCGAGGCCGGTTACGCCCTTCCGATCATTCCGCTGTTGCTCGGCGGCCAGGCCATGATCTGGCTGACCTATTACGGTCCGGCCGGCATGGTGGGGGCGTACGGCGCGACGATCGTCGTGTGCATGGTGTGGCGACTGGTCGGGCACGGTCTTCGCCAGCAGCCGGTGAACTACCTGCGCGACATCTCCGCCACGGTGCTGCTCGCGACATGGGTGCCGTTGTTCGCGAGTTTCAGTGCGCTGCTGATCTTCCAGGACCAGGGTGGGATCAGGACGTTCACGGTGATCGCCACCGTCGTCTTCGCCGACATCGGCGGCTACATCGCCGGGGTGCTGTTCGGCAAGCACTTGATGGTCCCGGCGATCAGCCCGAAGAAGTCGTGGGAGGGCCTTGGCGGCTCCCTGCTCTTCGGCATCACGGCCGCCGTCTTGTCGGTGGCCTTCCTGATGGACAAGCCGGTATGGGTCGGCGTGCCGCTGGGGTTGATGCTGGTCATCACCGGTGTGCTCGGCGACCTGGTCGAGTCACAGGTCAAGCGCGACCTCGGCATCAAGGACATGGGCACTCTGCTGCCGGGACACGGCGGCATGATGGATCGGATCGACGCGATGTTGCCCTCGGCCGTCGCCGGTTGGATTATCCTGACGCTGCTGGCATAGCGTCTGGGCGCAGGGGTATGTCGCCGCACTGCGCGCGCTCCGAGTCGCCGAGTACGAAGCGGGCGGAGTGACCGAGCTCGTGTATCAGCCTGCAGGCCCTGACATCCCCGGCGAACTCGCCCGGATGATGGGTGCCATCGGCGGTGTGACCTCTTGACGCTGCTGTCGTGACCGGGCGTTGAGCCAGCATGCGGCTGCGCCCACGACCACCCCGACGCCGATTCCGATATCGGGTCGCTGGCCGAGCATCAACCAGGAGAGCAGGCCCGCGACGGCGGGAATGACCGCGAACAGCATGGCGACCGCGGCGGCGCCGTAATCGTTGACGGCGCGGACGTACATCGTCATGCACAAGGTGGCGTTCAGCAGGACGACGGCGGCCACCGAGGCCGCGGCCTTCCATAAGTGCGTCACCGTCAGCGGCATCATGGCCGCCAGCACCACAACCGGAATCACACATGCGGCGTTCTGCAGCGCCGCTGTCGCCCGGAAGTCGACCCCGCGGCAAAACTTCTGCTGGTAGACGCCGCCCGCGGCGACGCTGAACAGCGACACCAGCAGCAGCAGAACCACCGCGTCGACCCCGCCGACCGTCACGAGTCGGCCTGCGCAGGCCGCCAGCACGGCGAGCACACCCAGCACCAGGGCACCCACGCGCGTCGACGTCAGCCTCTCGCCGAGAAACGACGCCGCCAACAGCGCGGTGACGACGGGGTTCATCGAGATGATCACCGCGCCGAGCACGGCAGGCACGCCATTCAGCAGCGCCAGGTAGAGGCAGGTGAACAGCAGGCCCTGGGCCAACAACCCGCTGATCAGGACATGCACCAGCGCGCGGCCTGTGGGCCACGTCACCCTGGCGAGCAATGCCCAGCCGGCGAGGATGGCGCCGGCCAGCCCGAACCGGAAGACCAACACCGCCATCGGAGACATCGCCGAAACCGCAAGCGCGCCAATCGGATAGCCAAGCGCATACAGGAACGTCAACGTGAATGCGGTACGAAACGGCATGCTCGGCAGAGCCACAACTCCCATGGTTGCGACTAACGCGGGTCATTGCCAATCAATTTCCGCCAACCCTGGATGGGATACTGACATCAGCCCATGACCCCATCCCTGCCCCTGGTCTTCGACCCGCCGCGACGTGCGACGCCGCCGCGGCACCTCGCCGACCTCGACGAGGCGGGCCGCGCGGATGCCGTTGCCGAGCTGGGGCTGCCCGCATTTCGGGGCAAGCAGCTGGCCAATCAGTACTACGGCCGGTTGATCGCCGACCCCCGCGAGATGACCGACCTGCCCGCCGCGGTGCGTGAGCAGGTGGCCGAAGCGATGTTTCCCCGGCTGCTCGACGCCGTACGGGAGATCGAGTGCGACGCAGGCGAGACGCGAAAGATGTTGTGGCGCGCGGTTGACGGCACGACGTTCGAATCGGTCCTGATGCGCTATCCGCAGCGCAACACCGTCTGCATTTCGTCGCAGGCGGGCTGCGGGATGGCGTGTCCGTTCTGTGCGACCGGTCAGGGCGGACTGATGCGCAATCTGTCGACGGCGGAGATCCTCGAGCAGGTCCGTGCGGCAGCGGTCGAACTGCGCGACCGCGACGGGGATGGGATTGCGCGCCCCGCGCGCGAAAGCAGGCTGTCCAACATCGTGTTTATGGGGATGGGCGAGCCGTTGGCCAATTACCACCGGATGCTCGCCGCGGTTCGGCGCATCGTCGCGCCGCCGCCCAACGGCTTCGGCATCTCCGCGCGTTCGGTCACGGTGTCAACGGTCGGGTTGGCTCCGGCGATTCGCAAGTTGGCGGACGAACGGCTCGGTGTGACGCTCGCGTTGTCATTGCACGCTCCCGATGACGAGCTCCGCGACACGCTCGTGCCGGTCAACAGCCGGTGGAAGATCTCCGAAGCCCTCGATGCTGCTCGGTATTACGCCGACGCGACGGGTAGGCGAGTGTCGATCGAATACGCGCTGATCCGCGACATCAACGATCAGCCTTGGCGCGCCGACCTTCTCGGCAAGCGCCTGCACGGTGCATTGGGTCCGCTCGTGCACGTCAACGTCATTCCGCTCAACCCGACACCCGGCAGCGAGTGGGATGCCAGCCCGAAGGCGGCTGAGCGCGAATTCGTTCGACGGGTCCGCGACCGCGGTGTGTCATGCACGGTCCGCGACACCCGCGGCCGCGAAATAGCTGCCGCCTGTGGGCAGTTGGCCGCCCAGAGCTGACTTCGTTCGTGAGGAACGAGACGGGAATTGCCCACCTACGGAGCGACAAACTCATGGTGGCCCGAAAACTTATAGTCGTACACCGCCCAGCGTCAACGGTTTTGCCTGCGCGCAACGTAAGCACCCGCTCGTAAATGCGGTACTCCGTCGCACGTGGTACAAATCCAGGGCCGTAGAGGCCTCGCGCCAGTTGACGAACTCTGCCGCGCCGCCTCTCCCACCGTAGAGCGTCTGACACCTGCTTCGACGCTCGTCCGCGTACCTCGAAACCCTGCCAGGTAAGCGCCTTGATCAGTTCATCGACTGTCGTCGGGCCATGCTGCAGCAGGTACAGCGTGAGTGCGTAACGCAGCTCCATGTCCGCAAGCGGATACAGATCATTCATCGCCGAACCATCGCATGCCAGGGCGACATGTCCTGGGTTGTCGCTCGCTACGCGGGCAAATCGGGCGCTGACTTTCCTAGGCTTCACACGGCGAGTTCACCGTCATCAGGTGGAGGGTTTGATGCCGACGGAGTGGCGGAGCTGTGCCAGAAACTGGTCGTCGTCGTCACTACGAACGATGTAGTGCGACACCGCGACCCGGATCGCCGTCGCGGCCTTGACCGTACCGTTGGGTCCTGACAGTAGCTTCAGCAGCCGTGCCCGCATGACAGGAATGACCACGGACAATTGGGCGATGACGACTTCAGGCTCGATGTCGACTACTCGCACCCCCGAGTAGGAATGCTGGTACTCGACGATGAATCTCAAGGCAGCGTCGAGCTTTTCATTCCCTCGCAAGCCCGCCGTCGCCCTGCCGATGCCCGTGTCGAACATCTCCCGCTCGTACACACCGAACGCATCGAGCAGTTCGCTCTTGTCGGCGAACCAGCGATACAGCGTCGGGCGGGATACCCCGGCCTGCAGTGCCACTTCAGAAAGGCTGAGCTTGGTCTGCCCACTGCGGCCGAGCACTTCGGCGGTTGCCGCGAGGATCCGATGCCGAGTCGAGGTGTCGTCGACGACCTCGGAATCGCGTCGTGGTCCGTTCACGTCAAGGCCTCAATCGTTGGGTCCTAGTGATGGTAGTTCCTGCATCACAGCGACTTCTCCAGCAGGGCGAGCGTGTCGAGGTCCCTCGACCTCCTAGTCTTGGCCTGTAGGAACGCAAGCCTTACAGAGATACCAATTTTTGTAAAGCACGCATTGGAAGGATGACCATGGCCGGACCGATGGAGGGAATCAAGGTCGTCGAACTCGGCGTGTGGGTGGCAGGCCCGGCCACCGGCGGCATCCTGGCCGACTGGGGCGCCGACGTCATCAAGATCGAACCGCCCACCGGCGACCCGGCGCGAAGGTTTGGTCGCATGCTCGGTCTCGAAGGTGACGAGAGCCCGCCGTTCGAGATGGACAACCGCGGCAAGCGCAGCATCATGCTCGACCTCATCGCCGATGACGGGCGCTCAACCGCGCTCGAATTGCTGAGTGGCGCCGACGTTTTCATCACAAATGTTCGTCCCGGCGCGCTGCGACGCATCGGGCTGGATTTCGAGACGGTATCGGTCCTCAATCCCCGCCTCGTGTACGGACTCATCACCGGCTACGGCGAGAAGGGTCCTGATGCCGACCGTGCGGCCTATGACGTCGCCGCGTTCTGGGCACGTGCGGGACTGGCGCATCTGTTGACCCGTCCTGGCGACACACCTCCGTTCCAGCGGGGCGGCATGGGAGATCACACCGCCGGCATGACGTTGGCCGCAGCGGTGTGTGCGGCCCTGGTCGCCCGGTCGCGCACCGGCACCGGCCAACTGGTGTCCACGTCGCTCTACCGGCAGGGCGCCTACACCGTCAGCTTCGACCTCAATACGTTCCTGTTGACCGGCCACTCCATCGAGATCGGGCAGCGGGAGTCCATGGCCAACCCGTGTATGAACAACTATGTGACCGCGGACGGCCTGCGGTTCTGGATCGTCGGTCTGCAGGTTGATCGCCACTGGGGTCCGCTGTGTCGCGTCGTCGGGCGCCGCGAATGGCTACAGGACTACTCCAGGCCGCGGGACCGCGCCGCGAACGCTCGGTACCTCATAGGCGAGCTCGACGAGATCTTTGCCACCAAATCGCTTGACGAGTGGGCGAAAGTCTTTGCGACTGAGCCGGATTTCTTCTGGTCGCCGATCAACTCGATCGAGGACGTGCTGGCCGACGAGCAATTCCACGACGCAGGCGGCGTGGTGTACGTGCCCGACGGCGACTCGAGCGTGCCGATGATCGCGACACCCGCGGACTTCCACGGAACACCATGGGAACCCCGGTCGAAGGCACCTAAAGTCGGTGAGCACACCGAGGAGATCCTCGCCGAGCTCAGATCGCGTCGGCGCCCGTAGCGAGCGGCTTGGCATGGTGCTTGACGCCGGCTGCGTGCCGCATCTGGTCGAGGAAGTGGTCGTTGTCGTCGCTGCGCACCAGATAGTGCGATACCGCAACGCGGACGGCCGTCGCGACCGCCAACTCGGCATCCGGTCCCTGCGCAAGGCGTTCGAGTCGTGAGCGCATGAGCGGGATCACCCGCGCAAGCCGCTTGATCACCTGCGCCGGCTCGATGTCGATCATGCGCAGGCCGGGATACGACTGCTGGTAGTCCACGATGACGCGTAGGGCGGCATCCAGCTTCTCGCTCGCGGGAAGTCCTGCGGTCGCCTCGGCGACTGCGCGTTCGTAGTACTGCCGTTCCCAGACGACGAAGCCGTCGAGCAGATCCCGCTTGGAGGCGAACCAGCGATACAGGGTCGGCCGGGATACCCCTGCCTGCAGCGCCACCTCCGACAGGCTGAGCTTCGTCATGCCATTGCGACCCAGTACCTCCGCCGTAGCGGCCAGGATGCGCTGACGGGTCGAGTCCACGTCGGCGGCCGCATCCTCCATCGGCATAGCTTTACAAATTTCGGCCCAAATGTCACGCTAGTCCGGTGACGGCAGCATCGGTGCAGGCGCGCGAATACAGTCCGGTCGACATCACGTCAGAGGCCTTCTGGAATCAGCCGTTCGTGGTCCGCGAGGAATCGTTCGCCCAGCTCCGTGCCGGTGACGGGCTCAGCTGGCACCGGCCGATGCCGTCGATGTTTCCGATGGAAGAACCAGGATTCTGGGCGCTGACGCGCCGGGCCGACATCGCATATGTCAGTCAGCATCCCGAGCTGTTCACCTCCGCCCAGGGCGTGGCGTTGAATCCGATGCCTGCAGAGATTCAGCGCTTCGCCTCCTTCTTTCTGAGCATGGATCCTCCGCAACACACCACGTACCGGAGGCTCATCAGTTCGGCGTTCACTCCGCGAAATGTCCGCCAGATCGAGGAGCAGATCCACAGGAACGCGGTGAGCATCGTCGACGATCTCGTCGGGGCGGGTGACATCGACTTCGTCGCCGCATGTTCGGCACGGCTGCCGATGCTGACAATCATGGACATGCTCGGTGTGCCGTCGGCGGACCAGCCCGCGGTGGCGTACGCCGCCGAAAAGCTTTTCGGCATGAGCGATGACGAGTACAGCACGCCAGAGGAGCGGGCGCAGGACCCGGTCGCGCAGATAACGCTGCTCTCCAACACCGGTGTTGAGCTGGCGCAGTTCCGGCGCAAGAACCCCGGCGACGACCTGATGACCGGCATCGTCAACGCCGAGGTCGACGGCCACCGGCTCACCGACGAGGAGATCGGCGCGTTCCTGATCCTGCTGGCTTCGGCGGGCAACGACACCACCAAGCAGACCACCACGCACGCGATGATGGCGCTGACGGAGAACCCCGACCAGCGCGACTGGCTGATGGCAGACTTCGAGAACCGAATCGGAGCTGCGACAGAGGAGTTCATTCGCTGGTCGTCGCCCGTCTTGCAGTTCGCGCGGTTCGCGACCGTCGATACCGATATCAACGGACAACCGGTCGCCGCCGGTGACAAGGTGGGCCTGTTCTACTGCTCGGCGAACCGCGACGAATCCGTGTTCGACGATCCGGGAGCATTCGACCTGCAGCGGTCACCCAACCCGCACCTCGGTTTCGGCGGCGGCGGCCCGCACTTCTGCCTTGGCAACCAATTGGCCAAGACCGAGCTGCGAAACCTGTTCCGCGAACTGCTGACTCGGCTGACGGCCGTGGAGTTCGGCGAACCCGACCTCCTGTTCAGCAGCTTCGCCCACGGCGTTAAACGCCTTCCGGCCTACGTCCGATAGGAGCGATCATGCGTGTCGAAGTCGACCTCGACAAGTGCACCGGACACGGAATCTGCGAATCGATCGCCGAGGACGTGTTCGAGGTCCAGGACGACGGCACGGTGCGGATCGACGAGAACGAGCGGCCCGAGTCGGATCGCGACCGCATGCAGCAGGCCGTAACCCAGTGCCCCGCCGCTGCTTTGCGCCTGACCGACAAACCGCGAAATAGCATTTCCGGTCGTTGAATCGCGAAATTCACAGCCAGGAATGCTATTTCGCGGGCATCGGGCGGACCAGCACCGACTGCTGAGTGGCGCCGATCGCACCGCGTTCGTCGAACAGCGTGCCGACCGTCGTTCCGATGCCGTCAGGCCCGTAGTTGGTTTCGGCGCGGATGCCAATCCACTCGCCCTCCGGAATGCGGTGCACGTGGACCACGAGGTCGGTGTTGAGGAACGTCCACTTCCCGGGCTCGAGCTTCGTGCCGATACCGTTGGCGTCGTCGGCGACCGCGAACAACCGCTCCAGCTGCGTCATCGCCTCACCCTTGACGAGGTCGACCTCGGGTTTGAGCCAGGACTCTCCGGGTCCGCTGTCACCTCGATGGGTCAGCCATCGGCAGTCCACACTGTGCACGTAGTTGCGATCCCACCTTTCGCGATGGCCACGACTGTGAGCGTCGGACAGCGGGCGCAGCGGCGACTCCGACACATGGACCACTCCCGCAGTGTCGAACTTCTGCAGCCGCCACCCGCTGGCCCGGGCGACGGGACGAGGCTCCCCGTTCGGACCCAACGCCAGCATTTCGGCGCTGACCAACTCGATCTGCTTGCCGGATCGTTCGCGTTTCGTGCGCACCCATATATCGCCCTCGGCGGGTACGGGTCCCAACAGGTCGATCAGCACCCGGCTCAGTCGGGTGTCATCGCGAGCCTCGCAGCGCTCCAACGCCCGCGCCAGGAGTGCGGACACGGGCGCACCATGCTGAATCGCGGCCGACCACGTGCTGCGCACCAAATCGCTCGCGATGAATCTCTCGCCCTGCGGGTCGGAGTCGTCGACAAGCTCGTAATAGGAGTCGCTCATGGCAGGCCCGCCCCAGGGATGTCTACTGTTACCGTGTCGAGGCGGGAGAGCCTGGTGCCGGTCAGTCGCTGCGGGTAGGCGTCCGTACTTGAAAGCAAGAACAGTGTGCGGCGCTTGGGCCCCCCGAGCGTGCAGGCGATCGCGACGCGGTCGTCGATGCCGATGCAATCGGTCACGTTGCCGCCCCCCTCAATTCGCTCGAACTGATGGGCCAGCGTCATCGCCGCCCAGACACCACCTTCCGCGTCGAGGGTAATGCCGTCGGGCGGCGCCGTCGAGTCCCTCGGCGAAGATCCTCCGATCGGACAGTGACCCGTCCCTGCCGATCGTGAACGCGGTCAACCGCCTGCCGGTCGACTCGGCGACGACGAGTGTCGACCCATCTCCAGTGATGACCATCCCGTTGGGGAAGTCGAGATCCTCGGCCACAACGGTCACCGTCTCGTCGGGATCCACCCGCGCGATCACCCCGCCCTCGAATGCCTGTGAACCGACATAGGCCCGCCCGGCGTCGTCGACGACCATGTCGCCGAGATTCGCGGGGACGATGTCGGACAGATCGGCGAAGGTGTCGACGGACTCGCCGTCGTATCGCAGTAGCTGGCGTTTCTCGGTTGAGGCGATAAGCAACGATCCGTCCGGCCGGAACCCGAGCCCTGACGGGGCGTGGCCGGCCAGGGAAAGCGTACTCACGTCGCCCTGCAGGTCGACGGTGTGCACCGCCTCGCCGAGCATGTCGGAGAACCAAAGCAGGCCCTCGAACCAGCGGGGCCCTTCCCCGAAGCAGAAACCGTTGGCCAGCGGCGTCAGACCCATCCGGCACCTTTACAAAACACGCCATAAGTGTCACGCTCGCTAGGTGCCGATGTCAAACGGGTGCTGGTCGTGAACATGAAGAAGTACCACAGCCACACGCTTCTCTACCTGCACGAGACGATCGAGCTGGGGTCGGGGCGAAGTGATCGCTTCACCGAGCTGTTCAGCGACATCTACCAGCCGATGATGGAAGAGCTCGGCGCCCGACTGTTCGCGATCTGGGAGACCACACCCTTCAACGGGCACTGGCCGCAGGTCACGATCATCTGGGAGATCGACGCGTTCGCCGACTATGCGCGCATCGGCCGGGCACAGGCACGCGGCGGCAGCCACGAGGAGACTGCGGCGAAGTGGTCGACTTTCATGGCTGAGATCGGAGCCTCCGGCGAGGGGCGCATCATGTACGCAGGCAAGAGCAACAAGACTCTCGCGGAACTCAAGGAGTCGAACTTCGGAGCCGGCCTCGTCATCCAGGAGATCATGCAGACCAAGCCCGGGCGCCAGGACGACTACATCCGTGAGCTCGAGAGGCTGTACGTGCCATGGTCGGAGCGCACGGGCAAGCGCTGGCTCGGCTCGTTCATCACGACGTTCCGATTCAACGAGGTCATCCACTACTGGGCACTCGAGGACAACTGGGATGTCTTCGAAAACCATTACCCGTCATGGAAAGAGAGCCCGCCGGCCGAAATCGTCACCTGGATGAGCGTCGCACCCGCGCTGCGCGACGGGTGGGAGGACTCGATCCTGCAGGCCATGCCCCCCTCGCCACTGCAGTGAGCTCCGCTGTGACGCAACAGTTCACCTACGATCCCTTCGATCCGGCAGTGATGGCCGATCCGCTGCCGTACTACCGTGTCCTGCGCGACGAGCACCCGGTGTACTACGTCGACAAGTGGGACACGTATGCGCTGTCCCGGTTCTCCGACATCTGGCACGTATTGGAGATCAACGACGGGACATTCGTCGCATCGGAGGGGACCCTGCCCGCGGCAACGGTGTTGGCTGAGCACAATGACGGGCCGGTGCCGGACCCGCCGCTTCATCCGATGCCGTTCCACGCCAACTTCGACACCCCGATCTACGACGGTGTCCGACGGTGCACCTCGGCCCAGTTCCGGCCGAAAGCCGTCGCCAAGCTCAGCGACTTGATTCGTACGCTGGCCAACGAACGCCTCGACGAACTCCTGCCGCGCGGCACCTTCGACCTCACCCAGGAGTACGGCGGCATTGTGGCCGCCTCGGTGGTGTGCGAATTGCTCGGTCTGCCAGCCCATCTGGCGCCCGAGGTACTGGCCACCGTCAACGCGGGTAGCCTCGCGCAGCCGGGCAGCGGTGTGGAGGTGGCCCATTCACGACCCGGATATCTGGAGTATCTGCTGCCCGTCGTGCAGCGCCGACGCGCCGACGGGGCCGACGGTGAACTGCCGATCGCAGACGCTCTCATCGATTACCGGCTGCCGGACGGCTCCCCGTTCACCGATCTCGAGGCCGCCACGCAGATGTTGGGAGTCTTCATCGGCGGCACCGAAACCGTGCCGAAGATCGTCGCGCACGGACTGTGGGAGTTGGGCCTGCGGCCCGATCAGATGGCCGCGGTTCGGACCGACGTCGACGCCCATGTGCCGAAGGCGCGAGAGGAGATGATTCGCTACTGCGCGCCCGCACAATGGTTCGCCCGCACGCTGCGCAAGCCGTTCACCATTCACGACACCACGATCGAGCCGGGTCAGCGGATCATCACGCTACTCGCATCGGCCAACCGCGATGAGCGTGAGTACACCAACCCCGACGAATTCATCTGGGACCGGCCGATCGACCGGCTGCTGGCGTTCGGGCGGGGACAACACTTCTGCCTCGGAGTACACCTGGCGAGGCTCGAGATCACCATCATGGTGTCCGAATGGCTCAAGCGGGTGCCCGACTTCCGGATCGTCAGCCAGGCCGCCTCGCGGCCGCCGTCGAGTTTCCAGTGGGGCTGGAACAACATCCCGGTGGAGGTCTGACGTGTGGTCCTATCGGTTGGTGGCGCCATACACCTTCGAGCGCATCGACATTCCGGAGAAGACACCGGACTGCCTTGGTGATCGTCAAGTGCTCGTTCGATTTATCGCTGCGGGGGTGTGTGGCAGCGATCTGCCCGGCTTCCGTGGGGTGAAGGGAAGGCTGCCCGGTGACGTCGGAACGAGTGCCGCGGAAATGGACGGCTTTCCGATCCACGAGATCGTCGGAGAAGTGGTCGCCAGCCGGCACCGAAGCCACGGTGTCGGCGACCGCGTCGTCGGCTGGGCATCCGGCTTCGACGGCATGATGGAATACGTCGTTGCCGATGGCGACGGTTTGGCGCCGTTCGACCCCGCGCTGACACCGCAGCATGCGGCGGCGCTGCAACCCCTTGCGTGTGTGCTCTATGCGCTCGAGCAGCTGCCCAGGCTGAACGGCCTCCACATCGCCGTCATCGGCCAGGGGTCGATCGGGCTGCTCTTCTCCTACGCGGCGAAGGCTTCGGGCGCGCGCCGCGTCACCGGCGTGGATCCGATCGACCGCGACGCCGTCGCCGAGAAGTTCGGAGTCGACACCGTGGTCAGGGCAACTAGCGACAGGTGGGTGAGCCACCTGAACTCACGCGATCGACCGGATGTCGTCATCGAGGCCGTCGGCCACCAGGTGGCGACGCTGGGCCACGCGATCGACGCGGCGGCATTCGGCGGCACAGTCTTCTATTTCGGGGTCGCCGATGACGACAGCTATCCGATCAGCATGCGCACGATGCTGCGCAACAACCTGACGCTCAAATCCGGTGTGACACTGGATCGTCGCCGGATGCTGTGTTCCGCCAACGAGTTCGCCCGCGAGCACCCTGGATTGCTTCCCGCTTATGTCACCCACACCTTCGGCGTCGACGACGTCCAGTCCGCATTCGAGTTGGCCTGCCGGCCAACGCCGGAGCGCATCAAAATCGCGATCGCCCTATGACCCCGAGCCGGTTGCAGGAAGCGCTCGCCAACAAGGAGCGGATATTCGGCGGATGGGTGGTGGGACCCACCATCATCGGCCCCGAGGAGTTCGCCGAGGCCGGATACGACTACGTCGGATTCGACCTCCAACATGGCTATCTCGACGACGCCGACGTCGCGCTGCTACTGCGCCGGCTCGAACACGTTCCGATCGCCACCGCGGTGCGGCTTCCGTCGGCGGACCCTGCCCCCATCGGACGGTTGCTCGACGCGGGCGCCGATGCGGTCATCGTCGCCATGGTGGAATCGGCGGAACAAGCCGCAACCGCCGTGGCGGCGACCCGCTACGCGCCGGCCGGGGTGCGCAGTTTCGGGCCGCTGCGGCCCAGCCTTGGCCTGGATCCCGCCGCGCATGAAGCGAGGGCGAGCGTGTTCGCGATGATCGAGAGCGCAGAGGGACTTTCGGCGCTCGACGAGATCTGCGCCGTCCCCGGCCTTTCCGGCGTCTACGTCGGTCCCGCGGATCTGGCGATCTCACTCGGCGCGAAGCCCTCCGAAGCGTGGACGCACCCGGACATGCGGGACGCGATCGTACGGATCCAGGACTCCGCAACGGGTGCAGGCTTGGTGGCGGGCATCCACGCCGGCGCCGGTATACCCGGAAAGGCTATGGCCGAGATTGGCTTTCGGATGATCACGCTGGCGTCGGAATCCCAAGCACTGCGGCGCGGCGCGGCTGAGCATCTCAAGGAGGCGCAGTGACGGATCGGGTAGCTCTGGTGACCGGTGCCGCCCGTGGACAGGGCGCGGCGATCGTGAGGCGACTGCACAAGGACGGCTTCCGCGTCGCCGCGTGCGATGTGTTGGTCGACGAGCTCCGGGCTTCCGTCGAAGCTCTCGACGACAGCGCCGTCTGCGCGGTGCAGCTCGACGTCACGTCCGAGGTTCAGTGGACCTCGGCTGTTCACGAGATCGTCGAGCGCTTCGGTTCGGTGACGACACTGGTGAACAACGCCGGTGTGTTGCACCGGGCATCGCTCGCCGACGAGACCCCCGCGGGCTTCGAGGGAAGCTGGCGGTTCAACTGCCTTGGCCCGTTTCTGGGTATCCGCGCGACGCTGGATCAACTACGAACAGCCGACGAGGCGGCCATTGTCAACACGTGCAGTACCGGTGCGATCCGGCCGTTTCCCAACCACGCCGCATACGGCTCGTCAAAATGGGCATTGAGGGGCCTGACCCAGGCGGCGGCCGCGGAGCTCGCACCGTCAGGAATCCGGGTCAACGCCGTGTTCCCCGGACCCATCGAGACGCCCATGCTCGACGCGGCGACGCAGGCACGCCTTGCCGAGCGCGCCCCGTTCGGGCGGATCGGAAAGCCGACGGAGGTCGCCGACGCGGTGGCGTTTCTGGTGTCCGAACACGCGTCGTTCATCACCGGTTCGGAGCTCGTCATCGACGGCGGACAGACCTTGCAGATCGGATAACACCGGATGGCCAAGACTCTTTCGGTGGGGATCATCGGCGCAGGCCCGGGTGGCCTGGCGCTGGGAATCTTCCTGCGGAAGGCCGGTTTCGACGACTTCACCATCTTCGACCGTGAGGACGGTGTCGGCGGCACCTGGCGAATCAACACGTATCCGGGGCTGGCGTGTGACGTCAAGTCCCACCTGTACTCGTACTCGTTCGACCTGAACGCGAACTGGTCGCGGCTGTGGTCTGCGCAGCCCGAGATTCTGGAGTACTTCGAACGTTGCTCGGAGCGCTATCGGCTTGGCCCCAACCTGAAACTGAACACCGAGATCGTCTCTGCGCATTGGGATGCCGGAACCACCACGTGGCGGCTGACGACGAGCAGCGGAGAACACCATGACTTCGACATCGTGGTCTCGGCGGTGGGCCTTTTCACACAACCGGTGCTGCCGGACCTCGTCGAGGAGGAGCCGTTCACCGGAACGCTCATGCACACGACGCGCTGGGACCAATCCGTCGACCTGCGCGACGCACACGTCGCCGTCCTCGGAACGGGGTCGACCGCGTCGCAGCTTGTTCCGGAGGTGGCCAAGGTCGCCAAGAAGGTGTACTCGGTGCAGCGCTCGCCGACGTGGATCCTGCCGAAGCCGGACCGGCCCTACACCGAGCGGGAGAAATGGCTCTTCGCGCATGTGCCGTTCGCGAACAAGATCTACCGAACCCGGCTGTGGCTGCGCAGTGTATCCAACATTGGGGTGATCGAGAACGGCAGCGACAAGACACAGGAATTCAAGGGCATCGCCCGGCGCGTACTCGAGGCGACCGTGGCCGATGAAGAGTTGCGGCGCAGGCTGACTCCGGACCACCCGTTCGGCTGCAAGCGACTGGTTTTCGCATCGGACTATCTGCAGTCGCTGACCCAACCGCACGTCGAGGTGGTGTCCAGCCCGGCACGGTATCTGCGGTCCCAGTCGCTCGTGACCGACGACGGCTCCGAGCTCGACGTTGATGTGGTGTTGTGCGCCACCGGGTATGCCGCCGCGGACTATCTGGGCCAGATCGACGTCGTCGGCGAAAACGGCACGTCGCTGCGGGAGACATGGAGAGACGGGGCCTACGCGTACCTGGGTATGGCCGTCCCAGGGTTCCCGAACTTCTTCATGCTGTATGGACCCAACACCAACGTCGGCTCCAACAGCGTCATCTTCATGCTGGAGGCACAGGCCCGCTACATCGTGCGGGCCTTGAAGCAGATGCGACACAGGCGGATGACATATGTCTCGGTTCGGCCGGAGACCATGGCGAAGTTCATCGCGAAGATCGACGAGTGGATGGCGGGCACCGCGTGGCTGACCCGGTGCAGCAACTACTTTCGCGCCGCCAACGGCCGAGTCGTCACCCAGTGGCCACGCAGCGCCCGGGCATTCTGGGGGATGACCCGCCGGTTCAAGGCGTCCGACTACACGTTCCACCCGCCGTCACGGGAGCCGGTGCTCAATGACCGGCCGACGCCGTCGAAGGCGGAGTTCGACTCGGCCCCAGGGCTCGACGCGCCTGCGGTCACGATGATGTGGCAGCACTATCTGGCCGGACGCCCGCCTCGCCCGACGCGGCGCCCGCCCGCGCCACCGAACTCGCCGGTGTGCCAGCCACGTTGATCACCTGTTCCGACCTGGATCCGCTCCGCGACGAAGCCGTCGACTACGCAATGCGGCTGATGCGGGCAAGCGTCGCGACCGAGCTGCACGTGTTCCCCGGCACCTGCCACGGGTTCGACTTGTTCCTGCCAGACTGGGAAGTGAGCCGACAACTATTCAATCTTCAGGGCACGGCGTTATGCCGGGCCTTTCGGTAGGCGGCCGACTAGCGATCTTTGTGCCACTCCGGCTTTACAGATTAGCAGGGAAGTGTCACGCTAACCGGAATGGACTTCTCGAGGGTTGTGCTGTCGGCAGAGGATGAGGCCTTCCGTGATGAGCTGCGGGCTGTGCTGGCCGAAATCGTGACCGAGGAGGTCATCCGGCGGGACCGGGAAACCGGCGAGAACTTCGACGAGGGCGTACACCTGGCGCTCGGCGATGCCGGTTACCTGGCAGCCGATTTCAAACCCGAGGCCGACGGCGGTTTCAGCCGGGTCCGCAAGCGCATCTGGGACCTGGAGATCGGTCGCGCGCACACGCCTTGGTTTCATTGGGGGACGACGGCGATGGTCGCGCGCGCGGTCGAGCAGTTCGGCTCACCGGAGCTCAGGGAGGAGGTGCTCGAGCGCACCCTGTCGGGCCACTTCCGGCTGTGCCTTGGCTACACCGAGCCCGAAGGTGGCTCCGATGTCGCCACCTGCAAGACCCGTGCGGTGCGCGACGGTAACGGCTGGATCATCAACGGCTCGAAGATGTTCACCTCCAACGCACACAATGCTTCCTACGTTTTCCTTATCACCAACACCGATCCTGACGCACCGAAGCACCAGAGCCTCACCATGTTCCTGGTACCGCTGGACTCGCCCGGCGTCGAAATCCAGGCCCTGCGCACCGTGGACGGCGACCGGACGAACATCACCTACTACAGCGATGTTCGCGTCGAGGACAAGTACCGCATCGGCGACGTCAACGGCGGCTGGACCGTACTCCGCGAAGCGCTCAACGACGAGCACGGCACCGTCGAGCGTGAGGCCGACGGACTTCAGAAGATCGCCGCAATGAGCGAGCATGTCGTGCTGCTGGCCGAGGCGGTGGACAAAGTCGCCGCGCTGACGGCGGACGACGATTCGGTGAAATACCGGTTGGGGCGCGGCATCGCCCGCATGGAAGCGGCGATGAGCACACCGGACATGTTCGGCCGGGTCGCTAACGCGCAGACCATGCGCGATGTCGCGCCGGATCTGATGGACATCATGGGAACCGCGTCGAGCCTGCCCGTCGACGAGAAGGGGGTCATCGGTGACGGCGGAGCCGAGTACGTGTTTCGGCTGGCCGGCCCCACCGGCATCTACGGGGGCACGCTCGAGGTCTTCCGCAACATGATCGCCCAGCACGCGCTCGGGCTTGGTCGGCCGAACTACTCGCCGCCCGCGAAGCGGAAGTCCTAGAGCCGGGCGATCACCTCGGAGGCCAGCAGCCCGAGGGTTTCGTCGGTTCCGCGATCGTGGGTGAAGAGCACGATCTGTCCGAACCCCATGCCCTGCAGTTCTGCCAGCCGGTCGACGACGGCAGGCGGCGTGCCGATCAGGCCGCCTTCATGTAGGCCGAATGCGGGTATGCCGAAGCGCTTTTCGGCGAGCTCGCGCACCTTCGGTAGCGCGTCGTCATTCGGCGCGAGTGCCATCACGGCCTCGATCGACATCACTATGGTTTCGGGGTTCCTGCCGATGTCGTCGCAGAGCTTCCGCAGCACCGACATCTTGTGCTCCAAGTCGCCCAGCGCGTAGGTGGGGACGTTCCAGACGTCGGCGTAGCGCGCCACCAGCGGCAGCGTGTACTTCTCGCCGACGCCGCCGACCACGATGGGCGGCCGCGGCTGCTGTACGGGTCCGGGCTTAATCGGCATGTCGCGCACCGTGTAATGCTTGCCTGCCAGGTCTATTCGCTCGTCTGTGAACGCTTGGTGCAGCATCTCCAGTGTCTCGCCGAGGCGCTCGGATCGTTGGGCGAAGGTACCCCAGTCCAATCCGACCCTGTTGTGCTCGTCCTCGATCGAGCCACTGCCGATACCGAGCTGAAGCCGTCCCGCGGAGATCTGGTCGAGAGTGGTCGCCATTTTCGCGAGCACAGCCGGATGGCGAAACTGGTTGCACAACACCATATGTCCGACCTGTATTCGTACGGTGCGGCTGAGCAGCGCGGTTGCAAGGGTCCATGCCTCGAGCGAGGGATAACCCGGGGCGCCAGGGCCGTACAGGTGGTCGTAGAGCCACAGCGAGTCGATGCCCAGCTCTTCGCAGCGCAGCGCGCGATGCAGGATGTCGGAATAGGTGAAGCCCATCTGTGGCAGATAGACACCGATCTCAGCTCTGGTCATGGCCCTAGTTCCAACCTTCCGTGGGTGATGGTGGTGGCGCCGTTGGCGGCGGCCTCGAATGCGAACGACTTTTCGTCGATGCCGTAGGCGTTCACCGTCAGGTCGCTGCCCAACGGGGTGGGCGAAGCGAAGCGGACGGCAACCCGCGAAACCCGGCCCGGGTCATCGACGCCGAGCAGGTCGAGGAGGCGATGCGTGCAGACCGCCATCGTGCACAGCCCATGGGCGAACACGAAGTCGAACCCGGCCGCGCGTGCGACCTCGATGTCGAAGTGGTGCGCCGCCCAGTCGCCGGACACCTCGGCGTAGCGGTGGGCCATCTGCTCGTCGAGGTGCGCCGTGGCAGACCCGAGAGGGTTGGCGCGTGCCGAGTCCGGAAACCGGTGTTCGGCGGGCATCGATCCGATGTCTGTCATGCCGTCCAGGCCGAGAAGCACCATCGTCCACCACTGTTCGACGGCCACGTGGCCGTCGGCGTCGACCTGCTCGAGATGCACCACCACCTGGGTGCCGGCCCGCGTCGTCCGCACCGCGGAGATCTGGGACCAGGTATCGAGTGTCTCGGCGGGAATCACGGGCCGGTGCATCACGATGTCGTGTTCGCCGTGCACCCCGCCGCGGACCCGCCGCCACGCCTCGGCTGGCACGTCGGCCCGTGCGGCCTCCTGCGCGGCGAAGACCAGGATCACCGGGAAGACGGGCGGAACCGCTCGCCCGCCCAGCACTGCGGCGGTGTCGTCACACGTCGCCGCGGCATAGGCGGAAATGGTGTCCTGCTGCAGACGGCCGGGGAAGGGGCCATGCCGTGCGGGGTTGACCGTCATATGAGTGGCATGGTAACGACATTCTCAACTTTGGAGAAGGTAATTCACAGAAGGCGGATGGCTCATGCGGTTCACGATCACTCATCCGATGCACAGTCATCCCTACAATCCGGAACTGGTCAGTGGATCGGGCATTGCGGCCGTCGCCGCAGCGGCGGAAGCGGCGGGCTTTCACGGGTTCGGCTTCACCGACCATCCTGCCCCGTCGCAACGGTGGCTGGAGTCGGGTGGCCATGACGCGCTGGATCCTTTTGTAGCCATGGGTTTCGCTGCGGCGCGGACCACGACGCTGCGACTGATCCCGAACATCGTCGTGCTGCCGTACCGCAACCCGTTCGTGGTGGCCAAGTCTGGTGCGACGCTCGACATGCTCTCCGATGGCCGGTTCACACTGGCGGTCGGCGTCGGCTACCTGAAGCGGGAGTTCACCGCGCTCGGCGTGGACTTCGACGAACGAGCGGCGCTGTTCGAGGAGGCCCTTGAGGTGATCCGCGGCATCTGGACCAGCGACGACCTGTCGTTCGAAGGGCGCCACTTCTCCGCGAAGGGCATCACATCGCATCCGCGCCCGGTCAGTCGGCCGCATCCTCCGATCTGGATCGGCGGCAACACCGCCGCGGCCCGCCAGCGGGTGACCACCTACGGCGACGGTTGGTGCCCGTTTCCGGCGCCCGCTGTTCTCGCGCAGACGGCCCGCACCGCGGCGTTGGACTCGGTGGAGAGCCTTGCCGAAGGCATCGCCGATCTGCGGCACCGCTTCGACGCGGCGGGCCGGGACTGGTCGGGCACCGACGTCACCTTCACCAACATCGGCGGTGGCACTCCCGGCGACGACGACTTCAACGCCGACGCCTACTTATCCGGAATGGAGAAGCTTGCGGCGGTTGGAGTCACCTGGCTACAGGTCGGAATACCCGGCGACAGCCTGCAGCATGCGGTGGACGCAATCGGCCGTTTCGGCAGCTCGGTCATCGCCTCAGCGTGACGATCAGCGGTACGCGGTCACCCGCGCGATGAGCGCGACTTCACCGTCGGCCCCGATGGCCTGAGCCTCGGCCACACCGCTACGTCGGCCGACCCGTAAAGCCGTTCCCACATAACGTGATTGATCGCCGCTGAAGAACTGACGCAGGAAGTTCACGCGTAGGGATGCGGTCTGCAACGGCTGCTGGGAACGACCGGGATTGAGCGTGGCTGACGCCGCAAGCTCCAGGGCCGCCGCGGCCACCCCGCCGTGCACGATGCCGAGGCTGTTGTTGAGCGCCGAATTCTGCCGTTGATGTATCACTGGCGATCCTGTCGCATCGTCGATCTGCAGGGCCATGATATCGGCGAGTTCCGTCGGCCTCGGACCATCGACGGGTGCCGGCCATTCTTGCGGAAACTCGTCCGGAGGCGCGACGTAGATGGACCGCACGGTTCCGATACCGATCACCGCGTCGCCAAGCGTCATCTCGCACATGCCGAACGCGGACGCGCCCCTTGCTCCCATGGGGCGCGCGGTTGCGACCACCGAGACCTCGGAGTTGTCCGCGATCACGCGCAATGCGGTCGGGGTCAATTCCAGTGATAGCTCGCTGGATACGGTCCATTCGTCGGATGCCCGGCGATGGTGATTGACCAAGCCGGCCGCGTGGTCGACCAGAACGGCCAACGGTGCGACGGTGGGCACACCGGTCAACGGGTTGACCAAGCCGGAGAGCGGCATCGAGCTGACGAACGGGTCGGGGCTGTCCACGAGGGTGGCGATGCCGAACCGACCCAATGCGGTATTCGGCGGGTAGATGACGGTCACTTCATTGCCCGGCGCGCTGCTTTCCCGACCACTCGTCGGATTCGATCCGAGATGTACACCGAGACAAAGGCATTGAAGACATCTTCACGCAACCGAGTCAGCGTAGAACTGGTGAAAAGCCATTGGCCGTCGACCTTCTGATATGTCTCGGTGTAGTGGCCGTAACCGCGCAGGTTCACCCCTGGCCCGAACCTAACCACATCCTCCAGGGCCCATACGCCGCGCGCCGTCGTCGGGGAAGTGAGCTCGATCTCCGGTGCGTGCACTTGATGGACGGTGGCCTGTGACCGTAGACCTTTGCGCGTGAACGTGACGAACTCGTCGGCACCCCGGATGACCTTCCCGCCCGCCTGCGATGTGTCACTGAGGAAATCGTCGCTGAACAGGCTTCGCCAGGCCTGCCAATCCTTTGTGTCGAGGAAGCGGCAGTAGCGGGCCTTCAGCTGTTTGATCGCCTCGATCTCCAGCAGGGCGGTGGCGTCGTCCATCAACTGAGCGTGACATTTTAACCATGCTTTGTAAAGCTAGGGGATGAGCTTGAGCGGCAGGTGTTCGTGACGCCTGATGATGTTGTTGATCGCCCAGGTAGGTTGCGCCGTCAATTCGATCCGGTCGACGCGGTCGACGAGTGCCGTGTCAGTGCGGCGGCGACGACATCGGCGGCCTGCTGCTCGACATTCTCACTGATGGCCCCAGCGCGCGCGGGAGCACCCGGTGGGCGACGAGCTTGCGTCGCTGGTCGTGTTCGGCGCCGTCACTGATGAGAGTGGTACCTCGGAAAGGCGATTGGTGAGCGGGCTGAGCGCGACGCCTTTGCCGGAGATGAACGTCTTGTCATCGCGTAGCACCGCCTTGCACTCGGCGTACCGCGGCAACGCGCAAACCCGGTGTCGGGACAGCCACACCACGGCCCCTTGCGCGCCCTCGAACGCACTATTCTGCCCTCCCGTTCGGCGTGAAACTCGGTACTGCGGCGCATAGTTCGTCGATGTGCCGGCCAGTCCGCATCACCGTTCGGTCGGGCCGGACGATGGCCGCCGTCGCACGGCCGCGTCGCAGCCAGTCGGCGAGCTCGCTGCCGGCCTTGACGATATGGACGGCAGTCCCGCAATCGTCGAGCCGTGCGCGCTGTGCGGCGTCCGGCGGCACCGTCGTAATGAGTGCGAATCCGGTGCCGAGGATCTCGTCGAGTCTCCGCCCGTCCGGCACCGCCGGATTGGGACAGAGGATGCCTGCCAGGCGTGATCGGTGCACCAGCGCCGAACGCCGCAGTGCCGGTGTCTCGCTGTCGATGACCTTGGCGCGCAGGCCGGGGATGACGCGCATCCGCGGGACGACCGCGCGGCGGAGCAAATTTCCGAATTCGCCGCCGGCGGTCATCGCGCGCCCGACGGTCAGCGCAAGGCGAATCAGGGACCGTACGTGTGGCTTTCGCTCCTGCTCATAGCTGTACAGGGTGCCCGCCGGGAGGTCGCCGGACAACAGGCCTGCCAGTTTCCATGACAGGTTCATTGCGTCGCGCATTCCGGCGCCCATTCCTTGACCGATGAACGGCGGTGTCAGGTGGGCGGCGTCGCCGAGGAGAAAAATGTTGTCGCGCTGCCACTGGTCGGCGAGTTGTGCCCGAAACGTGTACTCCGTGACGCGGATCAGCTCGAGGTCGTTGTCCGCCGTTCTTGTAGTCCACGGCGCAATGAGCGGCTCGAGCGCGGCGAGGGTTTGGTAGTCGTTGACGGTTTCACCGGGCAGCAGCCGGAACTCCCAGCGATAGCGGGCTGCACCGATCCGCATGTACGTCGCAGCCCGGACGGGATCGCACACCTGGTGCACGCCGTCCCACTGGTCGAGATCGACGTCGGTGGCGACGTCCACGACCAACCAACGCTGCTCGAAGTTCAGGTCGCGCATGGCCGCACCGATCTTCTCGCGGACGACGCTGTTGGCACCGTCGCAGCCCAGCACGTAGTCGGCGTCGACGGTGTGCTCGCCTCCGTCGGTGCGGTCGGTGAACGTGACTCGGATGCGCCCATCGCCCTGGGTGGTGATGTCGGTGACCTCGGCGTCGCCGCGCAGCCTGGCGTGCGGGTAGCGCTTGAGGTTATTGCGCAGCAGCACCTCGAACTCCGGCTGGTCGAACATGTTGGCCTTCGGGAAGCCGTTGGTGCTGCGCGCGGTGTCACGCCCGAACTCGGCGAGCACGCGCATCGCGTTGTCCAGCAGTCGCAGGCCCTGCGCGGGTCGCGAGATCGCGGCGAACTCGTCGGCGGCGCCCAGCCGGGCAACAATCCGGTAGATCTCGTCGTCCAGGTGAACGGCCCGCGGTTGCGGGTAGACGTCGCGCCATCGGTCCAGCACGAGGGTGTTGACGCCGTACTGCGCCAGCAGGGTGGCGGCGGTGACGCCCGTCGGCCCCGCGCCGACGATAACGACGGGAACGCCGAGGGTCACGCGTACCTCACTGCGGTGCGCTGGATGCCCAGATCGATGGCGCCGTCGTCGGTCGCGACTCCCACTTCCACGACGTCGCCGTGCCGAAGATACTTTGGATTGCTGGCCTGACGCTTGAAGAAGGCCTTCCATTTCACCGCAGGCGGAAGCAGATTGCCGATGATCTCGACCGGTTTCGGCGGGGCGCTCAATGCGGTGCCGGCCGGGGTACCGGTGAGCACCAGGTCGCCCGCGGCCAGCCGCTGGAAACGGGCGAGTGATTGCAGTGCCTGCAGCGGTCGGTAAATCATGTCGCCGTCGACGAGCATGTTCTGCCGCACTTCGCCGTTGACCCGCAATTGCAGCCGCAGATCGCCGAAGCGCTTGAGCTCGTCAGCGTCCAGCAGCACAAGGGCCGGTCCGACCGGTGTGAACGTCGGGTACGACTTCGCTTCGTAGAACTGAGTTTGCGGGAGCTGGATGTCGCGTGCTGACACGTCGTTGGTGACGACGAGACCTGCGATGTAATCGGCGAGTCGCTCCTCGGCGATCTCGGTGCCGACCGGAATGTCGCAACCGATGACAAGGCCGATCTCCACCTCGTAGTCCAGGAACTTGACGTGTGCGGGTCTCACGATGTCGTCGACGGGACCGCTGATGGAACCGGATGCCTTGCGGAAGAACGTCAACAGGATCGACTTCGGATCCATTCCGGCGTCAGTGACATGCGAGGCGTAGTTGGTCATCTGCGCGACCACGCGGCACGGTGCGGTCACGGGTGAGATCAGCTCGAGACTCTCGACCGGCACCGGGTCGCGGCTGTGCGCGGCGGCATCGATGACCGCGCGATCGGTCAGCAATTCACCGGTGCTGGTCGCGCTCGTGGCGATCTTGGCTGCGCCAGTGGGGGTTTGGACCCACCAGGCGTCCACGGTACGCAGGATTGAGACGGTCATGAATTGGCTACTTTCAGGAGGCCGCGCAGGCGGGTGATTGTGAACTCGTTTTTGTCGCGGAGTGCGTTGACGACCGAGATCGCTTCGTGAGGTAGCGCGCTCGGGTTGATGCCGAGGAAGTCCTTGGTCACCGGCGGTCCCCACTGGGCGAGACCAGTGGCCGTGAAGGGTGCCCACCCGGGCTCGAGGGTGTTGTCGAACATGTCGCCGTCGGCGAAGTGCTCGACGAGGAAGCCGTCCGGATCGCGCCAGTAGTCGAAGATCTGGCTGCCCTGGATGTGACGGCCGATCCCCCATGACCGGAAATAGCCCCGTTCCCTGAGGTATTCACCGCCTGCGGCCAGTGCGTCGAGATCGCACACCTGATAGGCCGAGTGCACGTAGCGATTGGCCGGCCCCAATGCCAGTGCCATGGTGTGATGGTCGGTGGGGGCCGAGCCGCGGTCGCAGCGGATGAAGCTCATCACGGGTCCGCGGGCACGATGCCCGGGGTAGTAGAGGAAGTCGCTGACGATCATTCCGAGGTTGTCGAGGTAGAAGTCCAGTGCCTCGGTGTATTTCGTGGTCTGCAGCACGACATGGCCGAGCCGCTGCACGTTCGTCGGTTGCCTGGACGGACGCTGCGTGGCGTTGGGTCGATTGAGTTGGTGGCCGACATTGAAGACGTGTGGCTGCTGGCAGGCTAGCTCGGTCAGCTCGTGCATGCCCGCGACGACGCGGACCGGGATGCCGCTCGGGTCGACAAGGTCTACCGACACGCCGCCGAGGGATTCCGGGAGTGCCTTGGTAGGCGCCCCGGTGACGTCCGCGAGCCGCAGCACATCGACCTCGTCCGCGGCCTTGAACGCCGTACCGACGAATCGCGACCGCGCACCGCGGCGCAGCAGCACGCACGGCGCACCGGCATCGCTGCCCCGCAACTGAAGCTCGTCGGCGGTGCGCAGAACCGTGGTGAAGCCAAACGCGTTGGCGAAGGCCTCGGCGCGAACCAGGTCCGGCTTCTCGAACTCCAGCCAGGCGATGTCGGCGACCTTGATGACCGGGTTGCGCGACCGTCCGGGGTGTTCATCCCGTAGCGCACCCTGCTCGCTATGCAAATCGTTGTGGGCGCCGATCGTGCGGCTCATCAGGACCTCCTGCGGTATATGACGAAATCGTCACATACGACGACACGCTCAGTCAAGTACATCTGAGGAAATCCTCAAAACTGAGCTTCTCTGCTACCGTGAGGACGTGACAGATCCAGGAGAGGGGCCCGTCAACCGATTGGTACGGCGCAAGCAGCGTACGCGCGCCGCGCTGATCAAGGCTGCGCAGGCGTTCATCGCCGCGGGCAAGGTCAATGTGCCGGTTCTGGAGATCACCCAGGCGGCCGATGTGGGGATGGGGTCGTTCTACAACCACTTCGAGAGCAAGGAGCAGTTGTTCGACGCCGCCGTCGCCGAGGTGCTCGATGCCCACGGCGCGCTGTTGGATCAACTGACCGCTTCGCTCGACGACCCCGCCGAAGCGTTCGCGTGCAGCTTCCGGCTGACCGGGAGGCTATTTCGCAGGCGCCCGCAGGAGAGCCAGATCATGTTGGCCAACGGGATAGGGCTGTTGTCGTCCGAACTCGGGCTGGCACCCCGTGCGCTTCGCGACATCGAAGCGGGAGTGCGGGCAGGCGCGCTTCACGGTCGACGACCCCGAACTCGCCCTTGCCGTTGCGGGTGGTGCGCTGCTCGGTCTCGGCAATCTGCTGCGCGATCAGCCCGGCCGCGACGACGCGACTGCCGCCGACACCGTGACCGAAGACGTGTTGCGGCTGTTCGGCGTGTCTGCCGATGAGGCACGCGCCATCTGCCGGCGGCCGCTGCCCGACCTGGAGGGCGTCGAGCTCCCCGATTCCGCCGCTTGAATCTCAATTCACTTCTGTCACTTTGGTTCCGGGGATCCCAGCTACCGGTTCTTGTCGGTCGGCGTTGATAGCATTCGAACATGCGTTCGAGTGATGATCGAGAGGCTATCGCACAGGCCTACGACGAGCTCGAGGCTGCACAGGACAGAGTCGCCACATTGTCGTACGCCGCGTTCACCAGTCTCGAACTGCGCAACATCCTGCTGCGTCGCGAGCGGCTGTACCGAAGCCAGCCCGCAGTCGACCATCGTCTCATCAGCCAATTGACGCAGCAGACCACCCCGCAAGAGCTGGGTGGGACATCATGGGCCAATGTGCTTTCGATAGTGCTCGGGATCTCGACGACGGAGGCCCGTCGCCGGCTCATCGAGGCCGAACTGCTGGGGCCGCGGTCGGCACTCTCGGGCGAGCCGCTCGAGCCGCTGTTGCCTCATACGGCAGAAGCACAAGCCGCGGGCGGATCAATGCCGAGCATGTGAAGGTGATCGGCGGTTCTTCGCGCAACCTGCCCGATTGTGTCGACGCCGGGACCCGATCGCAGGCCGAAGCCCACTTGGCGCAACTCGCCATCGGATTGGTGCCAACGCAGCTGCGCCAGGCTGCTGACCGATTGGCGTATGTGCTCAACCAGGACGGTGACGCGCCCAGGATGGCGAGCGGCCCGGCGCCGCCACCTGACACTGGGCAAGCAGGGTATCGATGGGATGAGCGAATTACGTGGACTGCTCGACCCGGAGGCGCGCGCGACGCTGGATGCGGTGTTGGCCAAGTGGGCGGCACCTGGCATGTGCAATCCCGACGACGAAACCCCATGTGTCGATGGCGAACCCGTAGAGTGACCGCGGCGCCAAACGATCTGAGATCGCCGGGCCAGCGCAACCACGACGCACTGAAGGCAATGGGCCGCGCATCTTCGCCTCTGGACAGCTGGGGCGACACAACGGACTTCCGGCCACGATCATCGTCTCCACCACGCTGCAAAGAGTTGGAGTCCGGCGCAGGGCAGGCCGTCACCGCCGGCGGGTCACTGCTTCCGATGCGCGATCTGATCCGGCTGGCCTCGCACGCGCATCACTATCTCGTCGTCTTCGACAACCACACACAGACGCCGCTTTATCTAGGTCGGTCCAAGCGGCTGGCCTCACCCGGACAACGCATCGTGTTGCACGCGCGCGACCGCGGCTGCACCCGCCCTGGCTGTACCGCACCGGGTTATTGGTGTCAGGCAGACCACGACGACGGCTGGGCTGCCAGACGGGCCCACGACGTCGACAAGACTGAGCCTGGCCTGCCCGCCGGACAACGGCCTCATCGAAGAAGGCGGATGGACGACACGCAAACGCCACGACGGCCGCACCGAATGGATCCCACCCCCGCACCTCGACACCGGCCAAGCCCGGGTGAATGACTACCACCACCCCGAGCGATACCTCATCTCCGACGAGGACGACAACGACAAAGGGTTCGGTGACGGCGACGGCTCTAGCGCGGCGTGATTGTCAGAAGGCGGCCTCGGGAAGCTGCATGATGTCGTCGTCGAGTGACTCGATGATGCCCCGCACGGCCGAGAGGTTCGGTAGCATGTTCGCCGCGAAGAATGCCGCCGTCGCGATCTTGCCGCGGTAGAAGTTCTCGTGGTCGGTTGCCGTCGAATGCTCAGCCAGCGCGGCGGTCGCGACACCGGCTTGCACCAGCAGTCGCCATCCGATGAGCAGATCCCCGACGGAGAGCAGGAATCGCACCGAGGCCAGCCCGATCTTGTAGATCTCCGTTGGGTTTTCAGATGCGGACATCAGGTATCCGGTGAGGGTGCCCATCATCGCCTGAACGTCTTCGAGTGCGCCGCGGAGCTGTTCGGACTGTTGCTTCAGGCTCGCGTCGCACGTGTCGATGGTCTGGCTGATCTGCGACGCCACATGGGCGAGCGCCTGGCCGTGGTCGCGCACGATCTTTCGGAAGAAGAAGTCGAGCGCCTGGATCGCCGTGGTGCCTTCGTAAAGGGAGTCGATCTTGGCGTCGCGGATGTACTGCTCGATCGGGTAGTCCTGCAGGAAGCCCGACCCGCCGAACGTCTGCAGCGACTCGGTGAGGACCTCGTAGGCGCGCTCGGAGCCCACCCCCTTGACTACCGGCAGGAGCAGGTCGTCGACGCGATGCGCCATCTCCGGGTCGGCGCCCGAAACCAGTTGTGCCACATCGTCGTTCTGGTGGGCGGCGGCATACATGTAAAGCGCCCGCAATCCCTCGGCATACGCCTTCTGCGTCATCAGGCTGCGCCGCACATCGGGGTGATGCATGATCGTGACCCGCGGTGCGGTCTTATCGGTCATCTGCGTCATGTCCGCGCCCTGGACGCGGGTCTTGGCGTACTCGAGCGCGTTCAGGTAGCCGGTCGACAGGGTGCCCGTCGACTTGACGCCGATCGTCATCCGGGCGTGCTCGATCACGGTGAACATCTGCGCGATGCCGTTGTGCACATCGCCGACGAGATAACCCACCGCGGGAACCCCGTGCGCGCCGAAGGTCAATTCACATGTCGGGGAGGATTTCAGGCCCATCTTGTGTTCGAGTCCCGTAGCGAAAACCCCGTTGCGCGGGCCGAGTTCGAGGGTATCGGGGTCGAACAGGTACTGCGGTACATAGAACAGGCTCAGGCCCTTAGTGCCCGGCCCCGCACCCTCCGGACGAGCCAGCACCAGATGGAAGATGTTCTCGGTGGTGTCACCGACGTCGCCACCGGAAATGAACCTCTTCACGCCTTCGAGGTGCCACGTGCCGTCCGGTTGGGCGACGGCCTTCGCGCGCCCCGCCCCGACATCGGAGCCGGCGTCGGGCTCGGTCAGCACCATGGTCGCCGACCAACCGCGTTCCAAACCCTTTGCCGCCCAACGCACCTGCTGCTCATTTCCCTCCGCGGCGAGAGAGCGCGCCATCGCAGGGCCCAGCGCCCACCAGAAGGCCGCCGACGGGTTCGCGCACACCAGCATCTCGTTGATCGCCCATGCCAGCGCCGCGGGCGCGGCAACGCCGCCGACTTCCTCGGCAAGGCCGATGCGCCACCACTCGGCCTCCTTGACGACCTGCACAGACTTCGCCAACTCGGGCGGGACGGAGATCGTGTGCCGCTGCGGATCGAAGACCGGTGGGTTGCGGTCGGCGTCGGCGAACGATTCGGCAACGGGCCCTTCCGCCAGCCGGGCGACTTCGTCGAGCATGGTGCGAACCGTGTCGCTGTCGAGATCCCCGTAGCCGCCGGAATCCAGAACCCGGTCCAGGTTCAGGACTTCGAATAGGTTGAACGCGATGTCACGGACGTTGGCGATGTAGTGGCCCAAGACAATTCCCTCCGCACTGGCAAACTACTGGCAGTGTCGCTGAGCAGGGGAAACGTACGCAACCGTAACCTACGGCTACGAAACCGTAGGGTCCATGGTCGCTTCGGACGATGTGACGCGCCTCATACCTCGGGTAGTTCCGCGACGACGTCGGCACGGTTGGCGTCGAAGCTGAAATATCCCTTGATAGGCAGGGTTTCGGGCAGCGGGTCGTCGTAGCTCCACGCTACGTCGTCGACGACTCTGTCGCCGACGACTGCCGACCAGTACGTCGCGTAGCCCTTGTAGTTGCAGTAACTGGTCGTGTTCGAGCGTCGCAAGAGATCGGTCCGCACAGCCGACGGGTCAACGTACAGAAGGGGTGCGAGCGCCGTCTCGAAGACGATCATCGTGTCGGTCGTATCGACCAGCGTGGTGCCGTCGACGACCACCCGCAAGCGTCGATGCGCCGGGCGGCAGTCGACACGGTGGTAGGGGTTCGGCGGGTAGTGGACGAGCGTGCGACCCTCCTCGAGCCAGGTATCCACGGCGTCCCACGGAACGTGCACATAGCCGGGCGCCTCCGACACGGGCTCGTGGGGGAGGTCGCCAACCTCGTCAACCGGGAACGCATAGCTGAGCGGATGATCGCGGCGGTGCACCATCAGCGCCCGCTCGGTGTCGATCACGATGCCGCCGTCCCGAAATGCCTGAACGCGCCGCGGGTGCGGCTCGACGAAAACCAGGTCGTCCGGCAACGGCGGCGAGAACCATCCGGCGGGATCCTTGCTCAGCGGACCGCGCCCGGCGACAAGACTCATTTCGGCCTCCGATCACCACGTCCACTCAAGCTTTACAAACTTCGACCCAAGCGTCACGCGCGGGTGGAACTTTCCCCGAAGCCGCATGCCCGGAGGATGGAAGGAGTGCAATAGCGGGTACAAGACACAGAGTCGTTGATGAATGGGGTGGGTGTGAAGCGACTCAACGGCGTGGACGCGTTGATGCTGTATACCGAGACGCCTGAAATCCACATGCACACACTCAAAATCGGTGTGCTGGATGTGTCGAATGTAGGCGGATACAGCTTCGACCTGTTCCGCGAGGTGGCATTTCCGCGATTGCAGGCCATGGCGCCGCTTCGCTATCAACTCGTCGACATCCCGCTGAAGCTGCATCACCCGATGTGGGTGGTCAACGACCACATCGATTTCGACTATCACGTGCGCCAGGCCCGGGTGCCCGCGCCCGGCGGACGGCGTGAGCTGGATCAGTTGATCGGCGAGATCGCCAGCACGCCGCTGGACCGCACCCGACCGCTGTGGGAGATGTATGTCGCCGATGGTCTGGCAGATAACCGCATCGCGATCATCCACAAGGTCCACCACGTGCTGGCCGACGGCGTGGCGTCGGCCAACCAGATGGCCAAGGCGATGGCGCCCCAGCAGCCGACCGGAGTAATGGGGATGCCCGAAGAGGTCGACATCGCGCGGACCCGGACGGCCCTGGTGACGGCGGCGGGCCGTGACCATCTGGGGCTGATCCGCAAGCTGCCCCGGCTGGTGAGCGAGACTGCGACGGGGGTGTCGCGGGTTCGTCGGCGGTCCAAGGAGCGCGGCGAGCATCCCGATCTGGCGCGCAACTTCGCCCCGCCGGACTGCTTCATCAACCACGTCGTGACCCCGGGGCGCCGGTTCGCAACGGCGCCGCTGGCCTTGGCGGACGTCAAGGAGACCGGCAAGCAACTCGGCGTCACGATCAACGACATGGTGCTGGCGATGTCGGCAGGCGCGCTGCGCCGACTGCTCCTCCGGTACGACGGAAAAGCCGACGAACCGCTCATCGCGGGCGTGCCGGTGAGCACGGATACGTCGCCGGAGCGGTTGGCGGGCAACGAGTTCACCTACATCACCCCGTCGCTGCCCGTGCACATCGAGGATCCGCTGGAGCGCGTCAGGCTGACCTCGATGGCGACCACGATCGCCAAGGAGAACCATCAGTTGCTCGGGCCGACCCTGCTACCGGCGTGGCTCTCCTATCTGCCTCCGTCGTTGGCGCCGCCGTTCTTCCGCTCGCAGGCCAGGCGCGTCGAGTCGGCCAGCGTGATGAACCTGACCATTTCGAACGTCCCTGGACCGCGAGAGCGGGGCCTCATCGAGGGCGCGAGCGTCAGCGAGATCTATTCGGTCGGGCCGGTGGTCAGCGGCAGCGGCATGAACATCACGGTGTGGAGCTATGTCGACCAGCTGGCCATCTCGGTGCTGACCGACGACCGCACGCTCGACGATCCGCACGAGGCGACCGACGCGATGATCGCCGCGTTCAACGAAATTCGGAACGCGGCAGGAATCACCGGCGATCTGACTCCGGTTGGCGCGGCGTTGCCACCGGCCACCGCGGTCGTTTGACCTCTATCCGAGGATCGGAAGCCTGCGCTCAGCGGCAAGTCCGTCCAGCGCCTCCTGCATGACCTCGCGGATGTGCGCGTCGATCTCGGCGACATCCGGCTTCTTTCCAAACTTCTTGGCGATGTGGATCGGCGGCAAAACCTGCGTGACGATCTTGCTCGGCAGCGGAAGGTTCATCCCGCCAAGCGTCATGCCGAACGGGAATCCAAATGACACCGGCACCATCTCGCTGCGTGTCAGGCGCTTGATGAAGCCCAGCCGCTTGGCCAGCCAGACGCCGCGGGTCAGGAAGAGCTGGGTCTCCTGGCCGCCGATCGATACCGAGGGCACGATCGGCACGCCGGCCTCGATGGCCGTACGCACGTATCCGGTGCGGCCATTGAAGTCGATGACGTTCTGCTCGAGGGTCGGCCGCGTGGCGTCGTAGTCCCCGCCGGGGAATACGACGACGACCGCATCCGACGCCAACGCACGCGAGGCGTTTTCTCGGCTGGCCGGAATGAAGCCCGTGGCCTGCAGATACTTCTTCATCGGACCGACGGACAGGATGTCGTGGCTGAGAGTATAGAGCGGGCGGTCGTAGCCGAACTTGTCGTAGTAATCAACCGCGAAGGTCGGCAAATCGGTCGTCGGTGCGCCGCCCGAGTGGTTGGAAACGAGCAGTGCACCGCCCGTCGGGATCCGCTCGAGATCGCGGATCTCCGAGCGGAAGTAGTGCTTGGCGATCGGGCGCAGCACGCCGACGACCTTCTTAGTCAGCTCAGGATCCCACTTGGTGATCTCGGAAATTTGTGCGTCTTTCTGGTCCTTGACCAGCTTTGACGAAGGCATGTCAGTCCCCTTGATAAGAGTGGTTCGGAGTCCTCCGCTTGTGAGGGTGCGGCTGCTCCGCTCCACAACCTTTACAAATTCGACTGAGAATGTCACGCCGTTGTGGGGAATCCCATACAAATCGGACCACCCTGGAAAGGGTGGTCCGTTGAAGATGCGGCTCCCGCGGTCGGAATGCGGCTACCTGGTCCAACCGCGGCGGCGCAACCACCAGTCACGCGCCACGATGACGAGGATCAGCACGGCGAATGCGACAAGAAAGATGTCTTCGACCTTGCCGACGTGGTTGCCCCTGAGCATGCACAACAGGAATACCGCGGCGAGTAGTCCACCGATCTGGATCACCTTGTGGTTCTCCTTGGACCAGCCCCAGTTCGCAGACGGCACATCTTCGACGTCAACGCCGGTGTATCGGTCCACCTCGGTGTTGGCCACGGCTGCTCCTCACGGTCGGGGCTGAGCTCTGCCGACATTCTGACATAGGGTCCTCTGCTCCTCGCCCGAGCGCTCGTCGGTGGTCTACTACGCGCAGCCGTAGTGTGGTGCGTCATGGCAGGACAGTTCGACGGAAAGGTCGCCTTCATCACCGGGGCGGCGCGCGGGCAGGGTCGCTCGCACGCGGTCCGGTTCGCCGAGGAGGGTGCCGACATCATCGCGTTCGACCTGTGCGGTCAGCTCGACAGCGTGGCGTACCCGATGCCGACCCGCGAGGATCTCGACGAAACGGTCAATCTCGTCGAGAAGACCGGCAGGCGCATCGTGGCCGAGCAGGGCGACGTGCGGGACTTCGAGCGGCTCAAGGCGGCGGTGGCCAACGGCGTCGCCGAACTCGGGCGGGTGGATTTCGTGCTCGCCAATGCGGGGATCTTTCCGGCGGCGGGGCAGCAGCGACTCGACATCGCCGCGTTCGTCGACGCCGTCGACGTGAACATGAAGGGCGTCTACTTCACAATTGAGGCTGCGTTGCCCGCGATGCTGACCCACGGCGACGGCGGGGTCATCGTGATCACCAGTTCGGCCGCGGGCTTCAAGTCGGTCAGCACGACCTTCGACTCGATGAGCCACGGTGCCGCGGGATACACCGCCGCGAAGCACGGTGTGATCGGTGTGATGCGGCATTACGCAACATCATTGGCGGAGAAGAACATTCGGGTCAACTCGGTGCATCCTGGCGGAGTGGCGACCCCGATGATCATCAACGAGGCGATGGGCCGGCTCGTCGGCGATGATCCGGAGTTCGGTAGGGCTCAGCAGCCGAAACTGTCGATGCCTCCGATGGAGCCCGAGTTGATCTCCGACATGATGGTCTATCTGTGCGGCGCATCGGGCCGGTATCTCACCGGGGTGGCTTTGCCGATGGACGGTGGACTGACGCTCAAGTGATTGCGCTGTAGCGGCGCAGCGCCTCCGCACGCTCGGCCTTGTGGTCGACGATCGGGTCGGGGTAGTCGTCGTCGTCCACCTCGGGAACCCAGCGCCGCACGTATTCACCGTCGGGATCGAACTTCTCGCCCTGCATCATCGGGTTGAACACCCGGAAGTACGGCGCGGCATCGGTGCCGGTGCCCGCCGCCCACTGCCAGCCGTGCTGGTTGTTCGCCATGTCGCCGTCCACCAGCTGTTCGAGAAACCACCGCGCGCCCCATTGCCAGGGCAGATGCAGGTCCTTGACGAGAAACGACGCGACGATCATCCGCACGCGGTTGTGCATCCAGCCGGTCTCGGCGAGCTGACGCATTCCGGCGTCGACGATCGGGAATCCGGTTCGCCCCGCCTTCCACGCCTCGAACGCCTTCTTCGCCTCCGGGCCATCGTCGAGCTTCATGGAGTCGAAGTTCTTGTTCCAGTTCGACCACACGCTGTCGGGCCACTCGTTGAGCACCGCGGCGTAGAAGTCGCGAAATGCCAACTCCCGCAAGTAAGCCTGCGCGCCCTTGCCTTTGCCGAGGTCAGTGACCATGGTGCGGGGGTGGATCGTGCCGAACTTGAGGTGCGCGGACATCCGGCTGGTGGCGGACAGATCGGGCCGATTGCGGTCGTCGGCGTAGCCGGCGAGATCTTCGCTCACGAAGGACTTCCATTGGCGAAGCGCCGCCTTCTCACCAGCGGGTAGGTCGAGCTCGACGCCTTCATCGGGGATATCAACACCGCATTTGACGTCGGCCGGGTCGATCCAGCGCGCCGACTTCGGGCCAGACCTCGCCGGGCCTCGCCAGCCATGCTTTCGCCACGCGTCATAGAACGGGGTGAACACCTTGTAGGGCTCGCCGTCGTTCTTGACCACCCGGCCGGGCGACACCAGATACGGCGATCCGGACACTTCCAGCGGGATGTCGCCGAGCGAGTCGCGTACGGCGTCGTCGCGCCGCCGCCCGAACGGCGAGAAGTCGCCCGACGCGTGTACGGCAGTGGCGCCGACGGCCTTGGCCAGCACGGGAATTCGCTTCTCCGGCCGCCCGTCCGTCACCATCAGACTGCCGTCGAGGGCGTCGCGGAGCTCGCGCAACGCGTCGTAGAGGTACTGCAGCCGCCGCGGCCCCGACGACGACCTCAGGCGTGGATCCAGTACATAACAGGCCAGCACCTCGCCGTCGGCCTCCGCGGCATCCAGCAGCGCAGGCAAGTCATGCAGCCGCAAATCCCGCCGGAACCACATCAGAGTGGGCATGCCATTGATGCTGCCCACATTTCCGGCTAAAGAAACAAGGGGCGGTGGTGACGGAAGGATGACGAATGCAGTTTTGGAGCGGCACGGCGTTCATGGACCCGTTGGAGGCCGTCCCGGTCGCCAAGATGCTCGACGAGGCCGGATACGACGGCATGTTGTGCTCCGACCACATGATCTACCCGCGCGAGCTGTCTTCGCCGTACCCCGATTCGCCGACCGGCAAGCCGGGATGGTCGCCCGATACTGCGTGGCCGGACTGCTGGGTGCTCATCGGCGCGATGGCCGCGGTGACGCGTCGGCTGCGGTTCTCCAACGCGGTTTACGTCGCGCCGGCCCGGCCGCTTCTCGAGGTGGCAAAGCTGGTGGCGACCGCATCCGTGCTCTCCGAAGGGCGGGTATCGCTCGCGGCAGGCGTCGGATGGATGCGCGAGGAGTACGCGCAGATGGGACAGGACTTCGGCAACCGGGGCAAGCGGCTCGACGAGATGATCCGCGCGCTGCGGGAGTTGTGGCGGGGTGGCTGGGTGTCGTGGAGCGGAGAGTACTACCAGGTACCCGAGATGATGATCGAACCGCACCCGCCCGCGCCGGTGCCGATTCTGTGCGGCGGCGAATCGGAGGCGGCGCTGCGTCGCGCAGCACTGCTGTGCGACGGCTGGGTCGGCTACGCGTATGCGTGGGACGACGCGGTCGGCTACGCACAACGACTCATTGCACTGCGGCGCGAGTACGGCCGGGAGCAGGAGCCGTTCGAAATCATGCTGGCGCTTTTCGAGCCGCCGTCAGTCGATCTGTACCGGCGGGCTGAGGACGCCGGCATCACCGCGGTGATGTGCAGGCCGTGGCTGGGGCAGGAGTCCGGCTCCGGCGGTGTCGAAAGCTACCGGGAGCCCATCGAACGGTTCGCCGAAACCATCATCGAAAAGTGCAGGTAGACACAATCGCACCAATACGACACTTGCGGTGACATCAAAGTGATGTCACCATGACGTCATGGATCTGCAACCCTACGCCGACGGGGTGCGGCAGGAGCTTGGCGTTGCGGCCGCAGCAGGCGGGCCCGACGCGGCCGCCCTTGCCGATCGGCTGACCGCGCCGCTGGACTCGGCGATCCGCCTCGCGCTTCTCGAGGCCCTGTCCGAAGCCGCCGAGCAGATCACCCGGGAGCTCGCACCCCGATCAGTCGAAGTGCGGCTGCGCGGCCGAGACCCAGAGTTCACCGTGAGTCCCGGTGTCGAGGAACTTGGCGATCAGGTCGCTGCAGGGCCGGATCCTGACGACGACGGCGGTACATGGCGGGTGACTCTGCGGATGCCGGAGAGCCTGCGGTCCCGGGTCGACGCGGCGGCCCGTGCAGAAGGCCTGTCGGTGAACGCGTGGTTGGTTCGCGCTGTCACCTCCGCCTTGGGGGGCAAGCGTCACTCGCGTGACAACACCGCAAAGAACTTCAGCGGCTGGGTCCGCTGAGCAACGAAAAACCAATCAGGAGAAACGATGTCGACATTTCCGACCCCAGACCCGATCACGGCCTCCGTCGAGGTCGTCGGCGGCTCGGTGCACGTCGTTGCCACCGCCCGCGAGGACACCGTGGTGCAGGTCCGCCCACAAGATCCGAACCGAGCTTCCGATGTCAAGGTGGCCGAAGGCGCGCGCATCGACTACCGGAACGGGACCCTGGCCGTATCGGCGGGCAGGCGATTCGTCTCCATCGGCCGTGGCGGTGCCGTGACCGTGGACATCGAATTGCCCTCGCGTTCGCGACTTCAGGTGTCTTCGGCGTCGGCGAAGGTACGCGCCGACGGCGAGTTCGACGAGTGCCGGTTCTCCACAGCCAGTGGGGACGTAGTCGTCGACAAGGTTGTCGGGAACATCAAGGCCGACAGCGCGTCTGGCGATATCACTGTGCAGTATCTGACGGGGGCAGCGACCATCTCTAGCGCGTCTGGCGATGCTACGGTCGGTGAGCTCGTCGGCGACGTCAGGTTCCGCGCGGCCAGCGGCTCGTTGTCCGTCGCAGCCGCGGTCAACGGCACGGTGGCCGTGCAAACCGGCAGCGGCGATGTCGAAGTCGGCGTCCCCGAGGGCACAGCCGCCCGCCTCGACCTACGGACGGGTTCGGGCGAAGTGCGCAACAGCCTTCAGCCGTCGGACGGGCCGGCTGACGACGACGAAACGCTCACCGTGCACGTGAGGACGGGCTCCGGTGACATCCGTGTGCAACGCGCGACAGCCAGCGTGGTCGGCTAGCCCACCGGGTCGAACCGGAATACCGCCAATTGACCTGCGAGCGCTTCGAACTCGTCTGGGGTTCCTTGCTGCACGAGGCCCGAACGCTTCGCGAACCCGACACCGACCGGCACCTGCGCCGGAAACTCGCGCAGCACCGGCCGCGACTCATCCGCGCCGAGCTCGACGATCCTGATCTTGCGCGACTTGCGTCCACGCGAGAGGGTGCCCGCAGCCGCCGCCCGCGCATTGGCCGCCCAGTCCGCGCCGGGATATCCCGCGACGGTGTACAAGTCGCCGCGATATGTGAACGGTGTCATCGGCGTGCTGCGGGGCCTGCCGGTCTTGCGGCCCGGCACGGTCAAGACCATCGCCGGTCCGGTCGGGATGCCCAACTTCTGTAGCGCCTTGACGAATCTGTTCATCGGTTTGAGGTAGCGGGGCGGGTTGTAGTTCCGACATGTCTTGTCTCCTTTGCTAATTGCCGAACAGTTTGCGGTGAGCGGCCACAGCGTCGGCGAAGTTCTCCGCTGGACGGCCGAGGATTTTCTCCACCTCGTGGGTGACCAATGCGGGCTTGGACACCGTCGCCGACAGCAACCCGATGTACGCGTCGGCGAACTCGGCCGGAAAGCCGAGACCGATGAAGCGCTCGCGCACCAGATCCGGGGGAACCTCCTGATAGCGCAAGGGGCGATCGAGGACTGCGCCGATGACGTCGACGAGCTCGGCATTGGTCAGCGCCTGCGGGCCGGTCAACGGAATCTTTCGCCCCAACAGCTCGTCGGTGAGCAACGCGTGCACGGCGACCGCTGAGATGTCGCGGTCGACGATCGGCGCCGTCGACGCCGCGGCATACGGACCGCTGACCACATCGCCGGTCTTGATCTGGGGTGCCCACATGCCAAAGAAGTTGGTGACGAACACCGTTGGCCGCAGGCTCACCCACTCCAAACCCGAGTCGACGGCGTACTGCTCGGCTTCTTTGTTGCGATCACCGCGAAACCGTGACGGCTGACAGGAGAAGTCGTCGTCTGCGTTGATGGCCGACAGCGCGACGAGCCGGGTCACGCCCTCGCGGCGTGCGAGATCAACGACCGTCGCGAGTTCGTCGCCGAGAGCGCGGGAGTTGAGGAACACCGCAGACGCGCCACGGATGCCGGCGGCAGCCGAACCGACCGCCTCGACGCCGGGAGGAAACTGCGCGGAATCAGGGTGCCGAGTCACCGCGCGTACATGTGCGCCCGCCGCTGCGAGCCCATCGACCAGAGGGCGCCCGACATTGCCGGTTGCGCCTGTGACAAGAATTGCGTTCATGCAACCAAGGACGAGGCGACGCCTTAGAAAGTTACAGGCCGACCCTGTAACTTTTCGCGTCGCTACTTCGTCGTAATCCCATGACCGATTCGTCGTCGGTAGAAGCGGCGTGGCGCAGCCATCGCCCCTATCTGGTGAACCTCGCCTACCAGATGCTCGGCGACGTCGGCGAGGCAGAGGACGTCGCGCAGGAGGCTTTCCTGCGACTGGCCCGAACCGACGTCGGTGAGATCGACGACACCCGGGGCTGGCTCACGGTGGTCGCCGGACGGCTGTGCCTCGACCAGCTTCGGTCGGCCCGTGCTCGGCATGAACGCCCAGATGAGCTGGGATCGGTCGAGGTGGCGTGGTCTGCCGAACCGGATCCGGCCGATCGGGTCACCCTCGATGACGAGGTGCGGGCAGCGATGTTGGAGGTGCTGCGACGGCTATCGCCCGGCGAGCGGGTGGCGTTCGTGCTGCACGACGTATTCCAGATGCCGTTCGAGGAGATCGCCGAGGCGGTGGGCCGGCCCGTCGGCACCTGTCGTCAGCTCGCGCGACGCGCGCGCGGCAAGTTCACCGGCGCCTCGCCCCGACTCACCGATGTCGCCGATGCCGAACATCAGCTCGTCACCGAACGATTCATCACCGCGTGCGCCAACGGTGATCTCGAGGCGTTGACAGCCGTGCTCGATCCTGCGGTGTGGGGGATCGGCACGATTCTGGGCGAGGGCGCGCCGCCGCCTCAGGTCAACCACGGCCCAGACGAGGTGGGCCGTAACCTGCTGCTCTATCTCGGACACGGCGCGACGCTTGTCAGCGGTCCGGTGGGAGAGCCTGTTCTCCTCGCCTTCGCCGACCGCAGGCTGTTCGCCGTGATCGTGCTCACCGTGCGCAACAACTTCGTACTGAAAATCGCGGCCACCGTCGACCCATCGGCAGCAGCCCGACCGTCATAGTCGGTCGGGCTGCGCCGGCGTATTCGATTGTGGTCGAGATTAATTCGCCGGTGGCATCAACACGGTGTCGATCATGTACACCTGTGCATTGGCCGTGGTGACTCCGCCGCACACCACCGAGGCATCGTTGACCTTGAGGTCGTTGCCCATGCCGCTGACCGCGACGTCGGCGCCCTCCACGGTCTTGTGCGTGCCGACAACCTGCATCGGGCTCGCCTGGCCCGGCACCACGTGGTAGGTCAGGATCTTGGTCAGCAGAGCCGAGTCGGTCTTCAGCTTCTCGATCGTCGCCGGGTCGATCTTGGCGAAAGCGTCGTCGGTGGGCGCGAATACGGTGAACTCGCCACCGTTGAGCGTGTCGACCAGGTTGACCTTCGGGTTGAGCTGACCGGAGATCGCCTTGGTCAGCGTGGTCAGCATCGGATTGTTGGAGGCCGCGACCGCAACCGGGTCCATGGCCATTCCGGAGACCGAACCGGGGCCCGTCGGCACCTGTGCCGCGTACGCAGAACAAGACGGCCCGACGAGTTCGGCCGACGCCGTTCCTGCGGTGGTCAGCGACAGGCCCATCGCCGCCGCGGCGGCCAGACCGGCAACCGCGATCGCCTTCTTCGTGTTCTTCATTCCAGTTCCCACTTCCTGTATCGCAGACGGCAACGACAGCCGTCTCTCTTTCGCTTTCCACCAGGTATTCGGAGCACACGCGCCGCCGGATTGGTGGCGATTGACAAATCGTCAGCCGTAGGTGAACGAGAACGCTTGCAGTCCCTTGCTCAACCGCACTTCGAGCTGTCCGCGCGCGACCTCGTGCACCGGTGACGATCTGGCGCGACGTAGGAGGCCCGCCGATCGGAACGGTCATGGTTTTCCCGTCGCGTGTCACACCGATGGATCCCTCGCCGCCGACGACGATGTAGACGTTCTTCGCGTTGTAGTTGAGTGCGATGGTGGAGCTGTCGGATTCCGCCGTGGCGCCCTGATAATCCAACGTCCATCGACCGCGGTAAGCGAAGCTGTCATCGGCAAGGCGCGGCGGATAGTTGAAGTCCTCTGTGCCTTCGTCGTAGGTATCGGTGCCGCCGTAGTTGACCATCTTGCCGACTCCGAGATATGTCTCGGGCGTCTGGCCGGCCGCAGGCGCGGCATCGACGGAATCGCTCGGCGCCGGCAGTGCTGCGTCGGGGTTGGCGTCGACGAGCAATTCCCTGATCAGGTTCTCGGTGACGTCGTAGTCGCCTTCGCCAAATTTGATGTGGCGCACCGTTCCATCGGCGTCGATCAGGTATTCGGCGGGCCAATATCGGTTGCGATAGCTGGTCCAGGTCGACAGGTTGTTATCCAGCGCGATCGGGTAGTTGATGCCCAGATCATCGGCGCCACTGGCGACATTGCCGCCGATCTTCTCGAACGCGTACTCGGGGCTGTGCACGCCGATGACCTCGAGACCCACGTCCTCGTACTTGTCATACCAGTCGACCACATGCGGAATGGCACGCTGGCAGTTGATGCATGAGTACGCCCAGAAATCGATCAGAACGACCTTGCCGCGCAACGACTTCACGTCGATCGGTGCTCCACCCGGCGTATTCAGCCACCCGTCGATCCCCTTGATATCAGGTGCTGTGCCGCAGCTTTCGAGCCTCGCCGCGCCGTTACTGCAGTTCGACAGCTCCCGGTTCTGGCCGTTGACGATGCCACCGAGGTTCAGTTTCTCCTGGATGTCCTCGGATGCAACGACTTTGTCCTGCAGGGGGCTCGTGTAGTCGGGGATGGCCCGTTGCAGCTTGGCTGGCACGTTGAACACCAACGCGACCGCGAAGATCAACATCACGATGCCGCCGATTAGGCGAATTCGGCGCTGGTGGCGGCGGAACCTGCCGACCCGCTCGGCGACCCGCTGACCGGCCAGTGCAAAGCACAGCAACGGGACGGCGGCGCCGATCGCGAAGGAGATCGTCAGCGCGACGGTGTCCAACCCGATCGAGCCGGTGGCTCCGGCGACGACGATCGCGGCAAGCACCGGGCCGGCGCAGGGCACATACAACACGCCGAGGGCCAGCCCCAGGCCGAAACCGTTTCTGCCCTGGCTCGTCTGAAGCTGCGGAATCCGACTGAAGGGCCTTTCCAGTAGCTCCTCGAAGCGAGGGAAGATCAGTCCAAGGCCGATCGCGGTGAGTGCGACAAGCCCGGCCCACCTGATCGCGTCCTGAGGAAGATGCAACAGCGACAGCAGAGACGTCCCGACGAGGGTGACCAGGCTGAAGCTGAGCACCAGGCCGCCGATCACCCGGTACGGTCGCAGCCTCTCGGACAGCGCCGGCTTGGCTTCGACGGCGGTTGCGGTTCCGCCGCCGCTCTCGGCAACCGGTTCGGAGCGTGTGCGTTGTGCACCGGAGAAGAAGATCACCGGCAGCACCGGCAGGATGCACGGCGAGATGCCGGTGATCAGACCGCCCAGGAATCCGATCAGTACGAGTGTGACCATGTGAGTTATTCGGAGTCCCAAGAGTTTGGATGGGTCGCCAATTATGCCGAGAAGACGCAAAAGCCGCCGAGCACCGGGGACGGGGGCTCCCGAACACTCGGCGTGTCGGGGGCTGTTTGCGTCGTGCTCGCGCTAGTTTGACGGCGGCATCAGCACGGTGTCGATCATGTACACCTGTGCGTTGGCGGTGGCGACGCCACCACACACCAGCCCGGCGTCGTTCACCTTGAGGTTGTTGCCCTCACCGGTGACGGTCACGTCGGCGCCCTGCACCGTCTTGTGGGTACCGACAACCTTGGCCGGGCTGGCCTGACCCGGAACCACGTGGTAGGTCAGGATTTTGGTGAGCAGATCCGAGTCGGTCTTGAGCTTCTCGATCGTCGCGGGATCGATCTTCGCGAACGCATCGTCGGTCGGAGCGAACACCGTGAACTCGCCGCCGTTCAGGGTGTCGACCAGGTTGACGTTCGGGTTGAGCTTGCCCGACAGCGCCTGGGTCAGCGTCTTCAGCATCGGGTTGTTCGACGCCGCGACCGTCACCGGGTCCTGAGCCATGCCCGCCACCGAGCCCGGGCCCTCGGGCACCTGCTTGGCGTAGGTGGCACAACCCGAACCCACCAGGTTCGCCGCCGGCTCCGCCTTCGCAGGAGTTGGGGTGGGCGCTGCAGATGACGAGGTTGCGGCGGCGGTGGCTCGGTGGGGCGGTCGAGCTGTCGTTCGAACACGCCGACAGGCCCAGAACCGCGAATGCCGCGATGGTGGCCGCCGTCAGTGTGCTGCGGTGAACATTTCTCATTGGTGCTCCGACTTCTTGGTCGCGGACGGGTATGTGGCCGCCCTTTGGCATGACAGCGGGGATTCGGAATGACACCGGCCATAGATTGGGTGCGATGCGAATACGTCAGATTTGGGTCACTTCTCCGCGAGCTGGGCCCACGCGAACGCTGGGGAACGCAGAATCGCCAATTCAGTGCCGAATTATGCGAGTTTCGGTTCCCAGCTGACCGCGTGGGCCGAGCTCGCCGGAGAGCGGCACAATGGGACGGTGAGCAACAGGCTGCGCGTGCTGATCCTCGGTAGCACCGGTTCGATCGGCACCCAGGCGCTCGACGTCATCGCGGCCAATCCGGACCGCTTCGAAGTGGTCGGGTTGGCCGCCGGCGGCGGCAACCCTGAGCTGCTGGGCCGCCAGCGATCCGAAACCGGTGTCACCAACATCGCCGTCGCCGACCCCGCGGCCGCCGAGAAGGTGGGCGAC
The DNA here is from genome assembly GCA_963804905.1 of uncultured Actinomycetota bacterium. Lineage (GTDB taxonomy): Bacteria > Actinomycetota > Actinomycetes > Mycobacteriales > Mycobacteriaceae > Mycobacterium. The sequence continues at coordinate 331,752 of CAWDSB010000019.1, forward strand.
GTCACCTACGCCGGCCCGGAGGCCGCCACCTGCGCTGGTGGAGAACACCGAGGCCGACGTCGTGCTCAACGCGCTGGTCGGCGCCCTGGGCCTGCAGCCAACCCTGGCCGCACTGGCCAGCGGCGCCCGGCTGGCCCTGGCGAACAAGGAGTCGCTGATCGCGGGCGGACCGCTGGTGCTGCGGGCCGCCAAGCCGGGCCAGATCGTGCCCGTCGACTCCGAGCATTCGGCGTTGGCGCAATGCCTGCGCGGCGGCACCGCCGACGAGGTGGCCAGCCTGGTGCTCACCGCGTCCGGCGGCCCGTTCCGCGGCTGGGCCGCCGCCGACCTCGAACACGTCACGCCCGAGCAGGCGGGGGCCCATCCGACCTGGTCAATGGGCCCGATGAACACCCTGAACTCGGCGTCGCTGGTCAACAAGGGCCTGGAGCTGATCGAAACGCATCTGCTGTTCGGCATCCCGTACGAGCGCATCGAAGTCGTCGTGCACCCGCAGTCGATCGTCCACTCGATGGTGACGTTCACCGACGGGTCGACGATCGCCCAGGCCAGTCCGCCCGACATGAAGCTGCCGATCGCGCTCGCGCTTGGCTGGCCGTCCAGGGTGGCCGGTGCCGCCAAGGCGTGCGACTTCACCACGGCCTCGACCTGGGAGTTCGAGCCGCTCGACACGACCGTGTTCCCCGCTGTCGAGCTGGCGCGGGAGGCCGGCGAGCGAGGTGGCTGCCTGACCGCGGTCTACAACGCCGCGAACGAAGAGGCCGCGGCCGCGTTCCTCGACGGCAGGATCCGGTTCCCGACGATCGTGCGAACCATCGCCGATGTGCTGCACGCCGCAGACCAGTGGGCCGCGGAACCGGCTACCGTGGATGAGGTACTTGACGCGCAACGCTGGGCCCGGGACAGGGCAAGGGGCGCAGTATCTCGGGAGGTTGTCACCACCAAATGATGTGGGTCATCGGCGTCGTGCTGTTCGCGCTGGCCATTCTGGTATCGGTGGCGCTACACGAATGCGGACACATGTGGGTGGCGCGCGCCACCGGGATGAAGGTGCGCCGCTACTTCGTCGGCTTCGGTCCCACCCTGTGGTCCACGCGACGCCCCAACAAGTTGGGCTACACCGAGTACGGCGTCAAGGCCGTCCCGCTCGGCGGGTTCTGCGACATCGCCGGTATGACCTCGATCGACGAAATCTCGCCCGAAGACCGCCCGTACGCCATGTACAAGCAGAAGACCTGGAAGCGCTCCGCGGTGCTGTTCGCAGGCCCTGCAATGAATTTCGTCGTCGGCCTGGTGATTCTGTATGGCATCGCGCTGCACTGGGGCTTCCCCGAGCTGAACCCGCAGCCCGTCGCCTATGTGAGCAAAACCGATTGTGTCGCACCAGCAGTCAGCAAGACCGATCTCGCCGACTGCACGGGCGTCGGGCCTGCGGGGGCCGCAGGCATCAAGGAGGGCGACGTCGTAGTCAAGGTCGGCGACACCGACGTGCACAACTCGAAAGAGATGGTCGACGCGGTGCGCAAGCTCACCGGCCCGACCATGTTCGTGATCGACCGCGACGGATCCCGGTTCACCACGGTTGTCGACGTCACTCGCACCCAGCGCTGGGTCGACGAGAACAGCAAGGGCCCGTCCACGGTCGGTGCGGTGGGCATTGTCGGCGCCGACTACGGGCCGGTCGAATACACGCACTACAACCCGGTTACCGCGATACCGGGCACGGTCGCGTTCACCGGCGATCTGGCCGTCCAGATCGGCAAGTCGCTGGCGAAGATCCCCACCAAGATCGGCGCGCTGGTGCATTCCATCGGCGGCGGCGAACGCGATCCGGAGACACCGATCAGCGTGGTCGGCGCGTCGATCATCGGCGGCGACGCCTTCGAACGCGGACTCTTCATGGCGTTCTGGTTCTTCCTGGCGCAGCTGAACTTCGTGCTGGGCGCGATCAACCTGGTCCCGCTGCTGCCGTTCGACGGCGGTCACATCGCGGTCGCGGTCTTCGAGAAGATTCGCAACATGGTCCGGAAGTCGCGCGGCATGGTCGCCGCGGCGCCGGTGAACTACTCAAGCTCATGCCCGCCACCTACGTGATCTTGGCCGTTGTGGTCGGTTACATGGCGCTGACCGTCACCGCTGACTTTGTCAACCCGATCAGACTCCAATAGGAGACCCAATGTCCGTCGGCTTAGGTATGCCGGCACCGCCGGCACCCACCCTGGCGCCGCGGCGCAAGACCCGCCAGCTCATGGTCGGCGACGTCGGCGTCGGCAGCGACCACCCGATCGCGGTGCAGTCCATGTGCACCACCAAGACCCACGACGTCAACACCACGCTGCAGCAGATCGCGGAGCTGACCGCCTCCGGCTGTGACATCGTTCGGGTCGCCTGCCCGCGCCAGGAGGACGCCGACGCGTTGTCCGAAATCGCCAAGCACAGCCAGATTCCGGTGATCGCCGACATCCACTTCCAGCCGAAGTACATCTTCGCCGCGATCGATGCGGGCTGCGCCGCCGTGCGCGTCAACCCCGGCAACATCAAGGAGTTCGACGGCCGCGTCAAGGAGGTCGCCAAGGCCGCGGGCGATGCGGGCATCCCGATTCGCATCGGCGTCAACGCCGGCTCGCTGGACAAGCGCTTCATGCAGAAGTACGGCAAGGCCACCCCGGAGGCGCTGGTCGAGTCCGCGCTGTGGGAGGCGTCGCTGTTCGAGGAGCACGGCTTCGGCGACATCAAGATCAGCGTCAAGCACAACGACCCGGTCATCATGGTCGCCGCCTACGAGCAGCTTGCCGCGCAATGCGATTACCCGCTGCACCTCGGGGTCACCGAGGCAGGCCCGGCATTCCAGGGCACGATCAAGTCCGCCGTCGCATTCGGCGCGCTGCTCTCGAAGGGCATCGGCGACACCATCCGGGTGTCGCTGTCGGCGCCGCCGATCGAAGAGGTCAAGGTCGGCAACCAGATCCTCGAGTCGCTGAATCTGCGGCCCCGCAAGCTGGAGATCGTGTCGTGCCCGTCGTGCGGGCGCGCCCAGGTCGACGTGTACACGCTTGCCAACGAGGTCACCGCCGGACTCGAAGGCATGGAGGTGCCACTCCGCGTTGCGGTGATGGGATGCGTCGTCAACGGACCCGGCGAAGCGCGGGAAGCCGACCTCGGGGTGGCGTCCGGCAACGGCAAGGGTCAGATCTTCGTCAAGGGCGAGGTCATCAAGACCGTGCCGGAGGCCCAGATCGTCGAAACGCTGATCGAAGAGGCCATGCGAATCGCCAGCGAAAAAGAATCGGAACGTGGATCCGATGATCCCAGCGGTTCGCCAGTGGTCACCGTAAGCTGAACATGACCCCGTGACTGGGGTCACGACGCCAAAGGCCGCAGAAAGAGTCTCCATGTCGGCACCGCCGCTTTTTCGTTTCGTCGACGAGCGACGGGTTTCTGTGGTGCGCGATGCCGCCGCGGTGCGGCAGGTGCTCGACGCCGACCCGGTCGGTAGCTGCATGGTGGCCTCCCGGGTAGCCGAGCACGGTGTCGATCCGAGTGCGATCGGCGGCGAACTGTGGACGCGGGGCCGGGCCACCGAGTCCCTGTGTTACGCGGGCGCGAACCTCATTCCGTTGCGCGGACAGGAGGGCGACCTCTACGCATTCGCCGACAAGGCGGTCAGTGCCGCCCGGCGATGCTCGTCGCTGGTCGGGCGGGCGGAGCTGGTGCTGCCGTTGTGGCGTCGCATCGAGCACGCCTGGGGACCCGCGCGCGACGTGCGCGACCGCCAGCCCCTCATGGCGCTCGCCACCGCCCCGAACTGCCCGATCGATCCCGCGGTGCGACCGGTTCGCATCCAGGAACTCGATGCCTACCTGGTCGCCGCCATCGACATGTTCATCGGCGAGGTGGGCATCGACCCCCGGATCGGCGACGGCGGCCGCGGCTACCGTCGACGGGTCGCGGGCCTGATCGCCGCTGGGCGCGCATGGGCCCGCTTCGAGCGCGGCCAGGTCGTGTTCAAGGCCGAGGTCGGATCGCAGTCACCCGCCGTCGGCCAGATCCAGGGCGTGTGGGTGCACCCCGACTGGCGCGGCCGCGGCATGGGCACCGCGGGCACCGCCACGCTTGCCGCCGCGGTGGTTGGCAGTGGGCGCATCGCCAGCCTGTATGTCAACGACTTCAACACCGTCGCGCGAGCGACCTACGACCGCATCGGTTTCACGGAGGTCGGCACCTTCGCGACGGTTCTGCTGGACTGACTCGCCCGCTCAGCGCCGTTGGTTACGCTTCACGCCATGACCGACGACACGCAGAAGGCCGAACGCAGGGAGATCGCCGACACGCTGGTCCGCGCGCTCGAGCGGCGGCACGAGCTGCTCGACGTCATCGTGGAGTCCGAGGATTACGACGCGGCGATCGAGGCAATCGCCACCATGCTCGGAACGTCGTCCGCCGGCGCTGAAGCCGTGCTCCGGTTGTCCTTCGACCGGCTCACCAAGGTCTCCCGGCGCCGAATCGCCGCCGAACTCGAGGACTTGAACCACGAGTTGAGCTTCATCGTGGGCGAGAGGCAGCCGAGTCCGGGAAGCAACCTCATGCTGCGTCCGTTCTCGGCGGGCGCCGACCGCGACATCTTCGCCGCACGCACCGACGACGTCCGCGCGGCGGGCGACGGATCGGGCGCCCCCGCAGGCGATCTGGACGACGAGATCCGCGCCGCCGTCGGCCGCGTCCACGCCGAAGAGGCGGTGTGGTTGGTGGCAATCGACGGGTCGGACAAGGTCGGCATGGTGTTCGGCGAGCTGGCAAGCGGCGAGGTCAACGTGCGCATCTGGATTCACCCGGCTTTCCGCAAGCAGGGCTACGGCACCGCCGCCCTGCGCAAGTCGCGCTCGGAAATGGCGGCGTACTTCCCGGCAGTGCCGCTGGTGGTGCGCGCACCCGCCGTGGGCGCTTGAACGGCTACTCGGGGTGACATCGGTGCGCCTCCGCCACTTTCAGGTCTCAATTTCTTAACATTTGCCTCAATGGCAACTTGGCTCTCGTCTGCAACACGTATGGCAAGCCTGATGTCGGTCGTGGCGCTGGCCGCGTCCCTGAACGCATGCACGCCGAAACCCAACGGGCCCGAACCGACCGCAGAGGAGTTCTTCGCCTCGCTGGCCAAGGGGGACACCGGCGGGGCGTCGCAGCTGACCGACCGCCCGGAGGACGCGCGGGCCGCACTCAACGAGGCCTGGGCCGGCCTTCAGGCCACCGGCCTGGACGCCCAGGTGCTCGGCTCGAAGTTCGCCGAGGACACCGGCTCCGTCGGCTACCGCTACACCTGGCATTTGCCGAAGAATCGAACCTGGACCTACGACGGTCAGCTCAGCATGGTGCGCAACGAGGGCAAGTGGGAGGTCCGCTGGACCGCGACCGGGCTGCACCCGAAACTCGGTGAGCACCAGACGTTTGCATTGCGTTCCGACCCGCCGCGGCGCGCGTCCGTCAACGAACGCGGCGGCACCGACGTGCTGGTGCCGGGAAACCTCTATCACGTCGAGCTGGACGCCAAGGCGGCAGGCGCTTACCTGATGACCACGGCAACCGCGGTCGTCGACGCGCTGCGGCCGTTCGACGACACCCTGGACCCACAGCGCCTCGCCGAGCAGGCGAGTTCGTCGCCGGGCCCGATGAGCCTGATCACCTTGCGCCAATCCGACCGCGACCAGGTGGCCTCGGTACTGGGTAACCGGCCCGGAGTGGTCATCACGCCCCTGGCCGAATTGCTGCCCACCGATGAGCAATTCGCGCCCGCCATCATCAGCGAGGTCAAGAAGACGGTCATCAACGACCTCGACGGCCAGGCCGGGTGGCGAGTGGTCACCGTCAACCAGAACGGCGCGGACGTCGACGTCCTCAACGAGGTGCCGGGGGCACCGGCGCCGTCGGTCACCATCAGCCTGGACCGCGCTGTCCAGAACGCCGCGCAGAACGCGGTCAACGGCATCGGCGGCAAGAAGGCGATGATCGTGGCGATCAAGCCATCCACAGGTGAGATCCTGGCCGTCGCCCAGAACGCCGACGCCGACGCCGACGGGCCCGCCGCGACCACAGGCCTGTACCCGCCGGGATCGACGTTCAAGATCATCACCGCCGGCGCGGCCATCGAACGGGATATGGCAACGCCCGACACCCTTCTCGGCTGCCCCGGCGTCATCGATATCGGCCACCGCACCATCCCGAACTATGGCGGATTCGACCTCGGCACGGTGCCGATGTCGCGGGCATTCGCCAGTTCGTGCAACACCACCTTCGCCGAGCTGGCCAGCAGAATGCCGCCACGAGGCCTTACGACAACCGCTGCCGAGTACGGCATCGGGCCCGACTACCAGATCGAGGGCATCTCAACGGTTTCCGGCTCGGTGCCACCGACGGTCAATCTGGCTGAACGCACCGAGGACGGCTTCGGCCAGGGCAAGGTGCTGGTCAGCCCGTTCGGGATGGCGATGGCCGCGGCGACGGTCGCGGCAGGCAAAACGCCAGTGCCGCAACTGATCGAGGGCCGCCAGACCACCGTCACCGGTGACCGCACAGATATCTCCCCGAAGATGCTGGACGGGTTGCGCCCAATGATGCAGCTCGTGGTCACCAACGGCACCGCCAAGGACATCAACGGTCATGGCGACGTACACGGCAAGACCGGTGAGGCCGAGTTCGAGGGCGGTTCGCACTCCTGGTTCGCCGGTTACCGGGGAGACATGGCGTTCGCGGCGTTGATCGTCGGGGGTGGCAGTTCGGAGTACGCGGTGCGGATGGTGCGCTGGATGCTTGAGAGCCTGCCGCCCGACTACCTCGCCTGAGTGGCGTCGGCTCGGCGAGACGCTTCTTGGGCGAGTTGCACGCGGGACGTGAGTCCGAGCTTCGTGTAGACCCGGGTGAGGTGGGACTGAACGGTACGTGGTGACACGAAAAGCCTTGTGGCGATGTCCTTGTTGCCGAGCCCCTCGCTGACGAGTCGCACGACGTCCAGCTCGGCCGGAGTCAAAGATCCCCAACCGCTCGACGGCCGCTTGCGTTCACCACGGCCGCGCTGCGCGTAGGCGATCGCTTCTGCATTGGACATCGCAGCGCCCTCGGTCCACGCAGCTTCAAAGTCGCTGTCGCCCAGGGTATTTCGAGCTGTGTTCACCGAAGCCTCGTATCCGGCAAGGTAAACCGGGAAGCGCACCTGGCCTATGCGGCGGCGGATGCCGTCCGCCGCACCGAAGAGCCGAGCCGCCTTACTTTGATTGCCGGCGTCACCGGTCAGGCCCGCGAGGATTTCGAGGAGGTCTGGCACGCCCAGAAGCGCTCCGACGCCCGCGCTACACGCAAGGGCGTCATGGGCGTCCTCCTCAGCTCCTTCCGGGTCGCCCTCAGCGATCGCAACGCGAGCACGTGTGGTCAGCGCCATCGCCAGGTTCCAACCTGACGTCACCGCGATGGCATCGTCCGCCCCGCGTCGGGCCCCGGCGAGATCACCGCGCGCCAGGGCCGCCTGGGCGACAAACGCGTTGTTGAGCTGAGCTGTCCCCTGGAGGCCCTTCATGTGGGACCACGCGGCATCGGCCGCTTCTGACGCCAGTGCGACGTCACCCGCGGCGAGGTGCGCGAACATCACCTCGATGTAGACAGCACCGATGTAAACATCGCCGAGTTCCGCGGCGGACTCGATCGCCCCCTCGGCGGCGGCTCGGGCCGCACTCGCGTCGCCTTGATAAGCCAGCGCCTGCGGCAGTATGAGGAGTGCGGTGACCCGCGAGATCCCGTCGTGATCGGCCTCTGCCCCGGCGACCACCTCGCGCAATTGCTCGATCCCTCCGGTTAGATCGCCCTGAACTATGTATGCGGTCGCGAGCCGCCAGCCGCACTGGCGCGATCCGAAGCGATCACCGATGGCGTTGGCGATCTCGCGGCCTTCCTCGGCCGACGCCCGCAGTGCGATGGTGTCACCGGCAACCAGGGCGGCCTGGGCCTGCTGGCCGAGAATCTGGGACAACCTCCACTGGTCCCCCAGCGCTCGGGCCAGGCCGATCGCCTCGGAGAAGTATCGCGGAGCCACCTCGGCGTCGTAGACAGCTGCGCTGCCACAGGCGGTGAGTGCTCGGGCCAGTAACGCCGGATCGTCGATTTCGCGCGCGATCGTGAGCGCCTGTTCGGCGTCACTCGAGCTGTAGTTGTTGACCCACGCGTTGAGCACGACCTTGTCGGCGAGTACACGCGCGCGAACGTGAAGCGCCAAATTATCGAGGCTCGCGTTGCCGTCAGCGAGCACGGCGTCGAACCAGGCCAGTCCCTCCTGGATGCGGCCGCGCGACAGCCACAATGGCATCAGCGACGACGCCAGCTCCAATGCGCGCCCGATGTCGCCGGTTTCGATGCTCCAGCCGAATGCGCTTCGGAGATTGTCCATCTCGTCATCGGCTTGCTCGACTCGCTGGTGATAGTCGGTGCGGGCCGGCGCATCGAGCAGCGCCGCCGTATTGGTGTAGTGATCGCGGTGACGTGACCGCACAGCCTCCGCCTCGCCGGACTCGCCGAGCTTTTCCTGCGCATATTGGCGCACCGTCTCGAGTAACCGGTATCGCGTATGCCCACTTGTGTTTTCGGCGACCACCAACGACTTGTCGACCAGCAGGGCGAGCTGATCAAGAATCTGGTAGTGCTCCACCTCGCCGTCACCGGCGACGGCCTGGGCGGCGTCGAGGTCGAACCCGCCGAGGAAGACGGCGAGCCGGCGGAACAGGATGCGTTCGGGCTCGGTCAGCAACGCGTGCGACCAGTCCACGGACGCGCGCAGCGTCTGCTGCCGACGCACCGCAGTGCGGGCGCCACCGGTCAACAGGCGAAAGCGGTCGTGCAGACTGCCGAGGATCTCGTCCAGCGACAGCGCACGGACGCGCGCGGCAGCCAGTTCGATCGCCAGCGGCATGCCGTCGAGCCGCCGACAGATCTCGGTCACGGTGGCGGCGTTGTCCACGGTGACGCCGAAGTCGGGACGGACCCGACGAGCCCGGTCGACGAACAATTCGAGCGCCTCGTCGGCCAGCGACAGCGACGGCACGGAGAACGTCACCTCCCCCGGCACGCCGGTGGGCTCACGACTCGTCGCGAGCAGCCGCAATCCCGGGCAGGCGGCCAGCAGCTCCGCCTCCAACGATGCGATCGAGTCGAGCAGATGCTCGCAGTTGTCCAGCACCATCAACATCTGGCGGTCGCCGACAAACCGGACCAGCGTTTCAACGATTGAGCGGCCCGGCTGGTCGGGCAGTCCCAATGCGCGGGCGACAGCGACGGGCACCACAACAGCGTGTGTGATGGGCGCCAAGTCGACATAGGAGACACCATCGCTGAACTCGACGGCGACGCCGGATGCGACTTGAATCGCCAGCCTCGTCTTGCCCGCACCACCGGCACCCGTCAACGTCACGAGTCTGTTGTCGGCCAGGAGTCTGCGAATCTCCGTTATCTGCGTGACGCGGCCGACGAAACTCGTCAGCTGCACCGGAAGGTTTTGTGCGTCAGCACCCTTCGACGCGCGCAACGATGGAAACTCGTTCTGGATATCGGGGTGGCACAGTTGTGTCACCCGTTCGGGCCGGGGCAGATCTCGCAGCTCATGCGTTCCCAGATCGGTCAGCCAGGCGTTCTCCGGCAGCCAATCGGCGACCAGCTGTTCGGTCGCGCCGGACAGCACGGTCTGGCCGCCGTGCGCCAGGTCGCGCAGCCGCGCCGTTCGGTTGATGGTCGGACCGATGTAGTTACCCTCGTCGCGCAACTGCACCTGCCCGGTGTGCACTCCGATGCGCAGCCGTATCGGCGCCAGTGCTGCCCGCTGCAACCCGAGGGCGCACGCCACCGCGTCGCTTGCTCGGGCGAATGCCGCGACGAAGCTGTCGCCCTCGCCCTGTTCGACCGGACGCACCCCGCCGTGGGCGGTAAGCAGGTCGGCCAGAGTGCTGTCGAGACGGGCGAGCGCGTCTGTCATCTCCGCCGGTTGGGTCTGCCACAGCCGCGTCGAGCCCTCGACGTCGGCCAGCAGCAACGTCACCGTTCCGGTCGGAAGCTCGCTCATGAGTACGTCGCCCCACTCAGTTTCGCTCATGCTAGCCAGCATCCGGGGCTCGCAACCGCGAAACATCAGCGGAAATGCGCAATATTCGGGGCCGGCATGCTGATTAATCGGCGTGCCTGGTTACGTGAGCGGCTCGCTGGGGACGTCGTAGCGCTCCTGGTAGGCGGCGACCTGCTCGCGCAGCACCTCCGCATCCAGGCCGGTGTCGGCCCAGCTGTATCGGCCGCCACCGCCGTCGCCCGGATGTGCGCTCAGGAACTCCCGCATCCTCTGCTCGGCAGTGGGCGTGAACTCGCGGTCCAAACGGGTATACAGCGACCTGATCGTCGCGAACGGGTCCCGCATGAAATCGGCGAACTGCACGTCGATCACCTGGCCGGGCGCCAGCGATTCACGCAGCGTCATGCCGCGCTGCAACCCGACCACGATCTCCTCGCAGGACTGCACCGCGCATTCGGCGACCGTGGTTTCATCGGACGCCATTCGCCTCAGGTGATTGGTCAATGCGCTCACCGACGAGATGACCTTCAACGGGTCGCGGTGCGTCTGCACGATCACCGCATCGGGGTAGGTTTCCACAAGGCTGTCGAGGGTCCACAGATGCGCGGGTGACTTCAGCAGCCACTGGCCTCCGACGCCGGATTGCAGGTGCTGCAGGAAGATTCGGTGGAACCGGTAGGCCTGGCGATGGTCCGCCTCGTACAGCAGCCACTTGTAATAGGTGGGTAGCCGGTACTGAACCGAAAAGATCATGCTGCAGAACTGGGCGGCGGTGATGCGCACGCACTCCTGACCTACCTGTGCACCCATCGGATGCCAGGTCATGAACCCGGGAATGATCTGCTCGCTCATCTCGAGACTGGCTTGGGTTTCAGCTATCCGCGGGTCGCTGTCATAGGTCTCGGGCTGCGGCACAGGATATGGGGCGTCGACCTCCCACGTCAGCGGCGGGCGCAACTGCGGGTCCTGGGCGAGCAGGTCGAACAGGATCGTGGTCCCTGTGCGGGGCTGTCCGACAATGAATATCGGCCTGACGATGTTCTCGTCGGCGATCTCGGGGTGAGCCGTGCGCCACTCCACGATCTGGAGTCGGTTCTTCAACGGCCGCACGATGTCCAGGGCGGCGATCTCCAGACCGATGTCGTTGAGCCGCGCCTCGCCGACCAACCCCTCGCACAGGCGGCCCAATCCGTCGCGCCAGGTTTCCTTTTCGTCGAACTCCGCACCGAAGTCGTCGCTGCCCGCCCACTGGATGGCCTGCTCGACCAACACGGCGGGGTCGAACCTATCGGGGGTACTCACCGCGTGGCCCTGCCGCTGCGCACCGTGACGGACACCTTGGGCGGGTCGGGGTTGTCCAGCCAACGGAACACGATGAAGCCACGATGCCTGCCGCCGGTGTCCAGCCAATGGCCGTGGTCGAAGTCGTTGGCGCCGACGGCGATACGCACCACACCGTCGGCGTCGGGTGTCACGCCCTTGTTGGTGACCGAGCTGTGTCTGCGGCGAGGTTCGAGGCACTCATGCCAGATGTTCTCCAGCGTCACGTTCCAGTAGCGGGTATCCGGCGGCTCGAATTCGAGGACCAGCGACTCGTCTGCATCCAGCCGGAAGGTCCCGATCATGTACAGGTTGTCCGGCGTGGTGTCGGCGTCACCGAGATCGGCGGCCTCAGAGGTGACGAGGGTGTTCGGCTGCATCAGCAGCTCAGGCTTGATGGTGCGGTGCAGAGTGGTCAGTTTCATGATAGTCCACGCCATCGCCGTGAACTGTTCCGCCGCTTCGTCATCGGACAGCGGTCGCGGCGGGTGGGCGGTGAGCGGGTGGATGCGCAGCGCCGCCTGCTGTTCGGCGCCGGCGTCGGCGATGTACTCACGGACCACGATCGAGGTCGCATCCTCCGGAATCGGGACCCACTGTGCACCGTCGAGCTCGGCCCGCGACGGCTCGGTGGAGGAGAACACCAACGCGAACTCACCGCCATCCAGCTTCAGGTCGGTGTCGCTGACATAGGCCGCCATCCGCCTTGGCGTCATGCCGGTCCCGGCCAGCACCTGCACGCCGAGATAGGCGGTGGTGCCCCGCGATCCGGTGACCCGGTAGGCGCGGTCACCGCGAATCATCGCGAGCAGGTATCTGCCATCTGGATTGGGACCACCGACCAGCCGGGTGGGGGAGCACATGTCGAAGAACCACGGCAGGTCGGGATCGGCCTCGACGGTCAGTTCCGAGCACAGCGCGGTGACGCGGGAGATGACGCCCAGTCCCTCCAGCAGTTCGCGTTCGTTCTCGGCGTCCTCAGCCACGATGCCGGTGATGTCGCCGAGCATCTTCTGCACAAACGCCCACGCCTCGACCGTCTTGTGTGCCCATGAGCTGTCAGTCACCGAGACAAACTATCCGGTCTGGCCCAATGGCCGACCCGAATCAACATCGCACGGATCGGCGGTATTTTGGAGTGGCCATGACCGGGATCAACGAGCAATCCGCGGCGCTGCGCGTTTCGGACGCCGACCGCAATGGAACGCTGCGACGGCTGCACAACGCCGTTGCGCTGGGCCTTATCGACATCGACGAGTTCGAGGAGCGTTCCGCGCTGGTATCGCAGGCGCGGCAGCGCTCTGACCTCGACACTCTGGTCGGCGACCTGCCCGGACCCGGCGCGATCGTCACCTCCGCTACCGATCGGGTCGAGCTACGGGGCGTGATGGGCTCGTTGAAGCGTCAGGGCGAGTGGACCGTGCCGACCCGGCTGGCGCTGCGCCGGCGGATGGGCTCGGTCGACCTGGACCTCACTCGGGCGCGGTTCGCCGGGCCGATGGTCATCATCGAGCTCGACATGAAGTTCGGCGGCCTCGAGCTCCGGCTGCCCGACGGGGCGAGCGCCTCGATCGACGACGTAGAGGTCGTCGTCGGCAACGCTCATGACCACCGAAGGGACGCGCCGGCCGAAGGCAGGCCGCACGTCATCCTGACCGGCAAGGTGGTCTGCGGTTCTGTGGACATCCGCGGACCGCGAAAGTCGTGGTTCGGTCGCGATCGGCACTGACGACTACTCTGGCGCCATGCCTGTTCGCACCGCACTACGTCCCGGGGTGGTGTCGCCGACCCTTCCGGTGCCCAAGTCGATCACCCGCCCCGAGTACGTGGGCAAGGCGACCGCCAAGGAAGGCAGCGAGCCGTGGGTGCAGACGCCCGAGGTGATCGCCAAGATGAGGGTCGCGGGCCGGATCGCGGCGGGCGCGCTCGCGGAGGCAGGCAAGGCCGTCGCGCCGGGTGTGACGACCGACGAGCTCGACCGGATCGCCCACGAGTACATGGTCGACCACGGCGCCTACCCGTCGACGCTGGGCTACAAGGGATACCCGAAGTCCTGCTGCACGTCGCTCAACGAGGTGATCTGCCACGGCATCCCTGATTCGACGGTCGTCGAGGACGGCGACATCGTCAACATCGACGTCACCGCCTACATCGACGGCGTCCACGGCGACACCAACGCCACCTTTCTGGCCGGTGACGTGTCCGAGGAACACCGGCTACTGGTGGACCGCACGCGGGAGGCGACGATGCGCGCGATCAAGGCGGTGCGACCGGGCCGCGCGATGTCGGTCGTCGGCCGCGTCATCGAATCGTATGCAAACCGGTTCGGGTACAACGTCGTTCGCGACTTCACCGGCCACGGGATCGGAACCACCTTCCATAACGGGTTGGTCGTGCTGCACTACGATCAGCCCGCTGTGGAAACCGTCCTCGAACCCGGTATGACGTTCACGATCGAGCCGATGATCAACCTCGGCGCGCTGGACTACGAGATCTGGGACGACGACTGGACCGTCGTCACCAAGGACCGCAAGTGGACCGCGCAATTCGAGCACACCCTGGTGGTCACCGACGACGGGGCCGAAATCCTGACGCAGATCTAAGCACCGTGAGCGGGGCGCTGCTGATCGCAGGGACGAGTTCGGACGCCGGGAAATCGATGGTGGTCGCCGGCCTGTGCCGGCTGCTGTCGCGCAAGGGCATCAAGGTGGCGCCGTTCAAAGCGCAGAACATGTCCAACAACTCGGCGGTCACCGTCGAAGGCGGAGAAATCGGCCGTGCGCAGGCGATGCAGGCCCGCGCCGCGGGCCTGGCGCCCAGCATCCGGTTCAACCCGATACTGCTCAAGCCCGGCAGCGACCGGACGTCACAGCTGGTGGTGCGCGGGCGAGTCGCAGGCGCGGTCGGTGCGCGCGACTACATCGCGCACCGGGACCGGCTTGCCGATGTGGTGACCGACGAATTGGCTTCGCTGCGAGACGAATTCGATGCGGTCATCTGTGAAGGTGCCGGCTCGCCCGCCGAGATAAACCTGCGGGCAACCGATCTGGCCAACATGGGGCTGGCGCGGGCCGCGCAGCTTCCGGTCGTCCTTGTCGGCGACATCGACCGCGGCGGGTTGCTTGCCCACCTGTTCGGCACGGTGGCGGTGCTCACGCCGGAGGACCAGGCGCTCATTGCGGGCTTCGTGGTCAACAAGTTTCGCGGCGACCCGGTCCTCCTCGCGCCAGGGCTTTCACAGTTGCAGGAGCTGACCGGTAGGCCGACCTACGGTGTCATCCCGTTTGACGACGGCCTCTGGCTCGACACCGAGGATTCGGTGTCGGTGCAGGCCCATCGGGTGGTCGGTCGGCCGCAACCGCCGATCGGCGAGCAATGGCTGCGGGTGGCGGCGATTCGATTGCCCCGCATCTCCAACTCCACTGACGTCGAAGCGCTGGCGTGCGAGCCCGGTGTGCTGGTGCGTTGGGTGACCGAACCCGCCGACCTGCCCGACGCCGATGTCGTGGTGATCCCGGGCAGCAAGGCGACCGTCGCCGACCTGACCTGGCTGCGCGAACGCGGCCTGGCCGACGCTATCGCTGCGCACGCCCGCTCAGGCCTGCCCGTGTTGGGCATCTGTGGCGGGTTTCAGATGCTGTGCCGTCACATCGACGATTCGGTGGAGTCCGGAGCGGGCGGCGTCGACGGCCTTGGTCTGCTCGACGCCGACATCGTCTTCGCGCCGGAAAAGACACTGCACCACCACGACGCTCCGTTGTGCGGCTACGAAATCCACCACGGCCAGTTGTCGCGATCCGCTGAAGACGACTGGAACGGCGTCGGTATCCGCAGAGCCGCCATATTCGGCACGCACCGGCACGGTCTGCTCGACAACGACGATTTCCGTCGACGGTGGCTGACTGACACCGCACTGGCCGCTGGACGGCACGGTTTTTCGATCGCCGACGATGTCGATGTCACCGCGCGGCGCGAAGCCCAACTCGACCTGATGGCCGACCTGATGGCGGCCCATGTCGACATCGACACGATCCTCGGCCTGCTGGACACCGGACCGTCCGATCGACCGGCCATTGTCAGCACGCTGCGTGAGTAGCCTTGGCCTCATGAACGGGCCGCGCGTGAGGGCGTCTGTGCTGGCAGTTCTGCTGACGGCGGCGTCCGCTGCCTGCGCGAACACCATCGCAGGAACCGCGACCTGGCGGGGTGCCACGCTGGAGAAGGTCCTGTTGAGCGCCGTCGATTTCCCGTCCGGGGTGCAATACGACCGCCTCATCGAGCAGCCCGGTCAACCCGACGGCGCAGGCGCCCCGCCTGCGATGCTGTCAAAACCCGAAGGCTGCTCCGACGGGCTGACGAGGGTGATCGCCGCATCGGCCGAACGCGGCGCGGGCAGTGCGGCGAAGTACAGCGTCGCCTACGACGGCGCACGCAACGTGCTGACCGTGCTGACGTGGAACCTGGATCTCGACAAGCTAGCTGCCACGGCCGAACGGTGCGCTCAATATCAGACGTTCTTCGACCCGTCGTCGGAAGGAATACCGATGACCACCACCAGATTTGCGACGCCGCGTCCCGGCGCGCTGGTGTACGAGCAGACCATGGAGCTCAGCGGAGCAAAGAGCAGCGTCTTCTTCTCGTTCGAAAACGTCGGCGGCATGGCGGTGTTCGGAATCGCGTTTCCCACCCCCAATCCCACGATCGCGGTCAAAGCCGCGCTGCCGCAGACGTTTCTGGACATCGTCGACAAGCAGGCCGAGCGGCTGCATACCGGCTGACGGAGTGGTTAAGACCCGCCAAAAAACCGCCCGCCGACGGGTAACTGGTTGTAGCGTGACCAAATGCCTTCGACGATGGTCACCGTCGACGGTTTCCCCATTCCGGTCGATGTCGCAGGCCCAGACAAGGGGTCCGTCGTGGTGCTGCTGGGCGCCGCGCAGCACGCGTCATCGGCGTACGACGCGGTATGCCAGCGGCTGCACACCGCGTCGCTGCGGACCATCGTGATCGGTCCGGACCCACGGCTGACCGCCAAGTCGGTTGTCGGCATCCTCGACATGCTCGATGTGCAGTGGGGCCTACTGGTGGGCGACCGCATCGGCGGTGAGCTGGCGTGGGAACTGGCCGCCACCCGCCTCGACCGCTTCATCGGTCTGGTTGTGATCGACCGAGGTCACCCGCGAATCGCCGACTCCACCGGCGTCATCCGCGATGAACATTGCCCGCCCGTGGAGATGAACACCACCGCGCTCGTCAGCACGCCGGCGGCGCGGGCGGTTGCACAGGCCAGCCAGCGGTACGTGTATGGCGACTTCCGGCTTGTCGAGCTGCTCGGCAGGCGCAACGCCCAGGAGTCCACCGCGCAGCTGGCCGCGGAGATCGTGCTGCGCACCAGCACCTGGTGAGGGAACTCTGGGCAGACGCCTCGGGGTTGGATGCTCGGCGCGCTGCCTTCGCGTTTTCGCGCTCAGTCAGACGCCTCGTCCGGGCTCCACGCCTGCGGCACGGCCGGGCTGCCCGGGAACAGATAATCGACGAAGGCCTTCGCGGTCGGCTGCGGCTCGTGGTTCGCCAACCCCGGGCGCTCGTTGGCCTCGATGAATGCGTAGTCGTCGGCGGCGACATCGGGCACCAATAGGTCGATGCCGGTGACCGGAATGCCGATCGCTTCTGCGGCCACCACCGCGACGTCGCACAGCTTCTGGTTCACCTCTGCGGTGACGTCGTGGATGGTGCCCCCCTGATGCAGATTCGCCGTTCGCCGCACACGCAGCCGCTCACCCTCGGGCAGCACGTCGTCGAACGACCAACCCGCCTCTTTGACCGTCGTTTCGGTGACCTCGTCAATGGGGATCTGAGATTCGCCGCCGGTCGCGGCGCTGCGCCGCCGGCTCTGCGCCTCAATCAGCTCGCGAACGGTGTGATGACCGGTGCCCACGATCTCGGCGGGTATGCGCAGCGCGGCGGCGACGACCCTGCCGTCGATGACCACCAGCCGCAGATCATCGCCCGGCGCACGCTGTTCGATCAGCACCTCCGGGTGCTGCTCGCGTGCCCGCGCCAGCGCCGCCGCGAGTTCCTCTCGGCCGTCAACGCCGACGGTGATGCCCTTGCCCTGCTCGCCCCTTGTCGGCTTCACCACGACGTCACCGACCTCGGCGAGAAACGCGTGATCCTCGTCGTTGAAGGTTGCCAGCCGACCTTTGGGCACAACGATTCCCGCCTCGGCCACCAAGCGTCGGGTCAATCTCTTGTCGTCACACCGGCTCATGGCCACTGCGGAGGTGTACTCCGACAACGACTCTCGGGTGACGACGCTGCGCCCGCCGTGGGACAGGCGCATCTCACCGGCTTCCGCGTCGAGCACTTCCACCCAGATCCCGCGACGCATCGCTTCGTCGGCGATGATGCGTGCATACGGGTTGAGGTCGTCGACGGTTTCCGGCGGATGGGTGAACAGCGGTTCGTTGATCGCGTTTTTACGCTTGACCGCCAAGACCGGCACTCGTTGAAAACCAAGCTTCTCGTAGAGCGCGATTGCTGCGGTGTTGTCGTGCGCCACCGACAGGTCCATGTATGCACGACCGCGCGCCCGGAACTCGTCGGCGAGCGCGCGGGTGAGCGCAGCGCCAACGCCGGGCAGGCTCGACGTGGGGTCGACGGCCAGCGTCCACAGACTGGAGCCGTCCTCCGGATCGGAGAACAACAACTGGTGGTCGACGCCGGTGACGGTGCCGACGACGCTGCCGTCGTCGTCACGCACCGCGACGAGGTAGATCACCGCGTCGTTGTGCTGCTGGTTGTCCCAGATGACGTCGACCGGCGCGGGAACCATTCCGCACCGTACATAGACGCGGTTGATCGTGTCGGCTTCCTCGGCGCCGGTCAGCGGGCGAACACTGAAGCCCGACGTCGGGGGCGCGGGCTCGTCGTCCTTGGTGAAGCGCAGCCGGTAGGTGTGGCTGGGGTCGATGAAAAGCTCCGCCGGGGCGAGGGAGACGAGGACATGCGACTCTCGGGCGTAGATGCAGATATCGCGCCTGCCGTGGGTTTCGCCGCGCAGCACCTCGGCGAGCCGTTCGGCGTCGGCAAAGGTTTGGCCGAAAATCAGCCTGCCCCAACCAAGTTCGAGCACAACGTCATTCGCCATCGCGTCAACGAGCTCAGGTGGTGACGCGTCGTGCAGCCCGAGTGTGATGGCCTCGGTATGGTCGTCGGGCTGGACGCTCATGCTGCGGGGCCCGCGATGCCGTGCCGCTGCAGCCACAGTTCGAGCAGCGCGATCTGCCACAGCTCGTTGCCGCGCAGCGGGGTCAGCCGGCCGTTGGGGTCGGCCAGAAGCGCGTCGACGGCTTCGGGCCGGAACAGCCCTCGCTCCTTGGCGACCGGCGCGTACAGCGCGTCGCGGACCATGTCGAGATACGGCCCTTCCAGATGGGTGAGGGCGGGCACCGGAAAGTAGCCCTTTGGGCGGTCGATGACTTCCGACGGGATGACCCTGCGGGCCGCCTCCTTGAGCACGCCCTTGCCGTCGTGTGCGGTCTTGAGGTCCGCCGGGCATGACGCGGCGAGCTCGACGAGTTCGTGGTCGAGGAACGGCACCCTGCCCTCCAATCCCCAGGCCATGGTCATGTTGTCTACCCGTTTGACGGGGTCGTCAACCAGCATCACCGTGGTGTCCAGCCGCAGCGCACGGTCGACTCCGGTCTGGGCGCCCTCCCTGGCGAAGTGCTCGGTGACGAATCGACCACTGGGGTCGCCCGCGGTGAAGTAGTGCGGTGTCGTCAGGTCCTGCACCCCTGCGGCGTCACGGTCGAAGAAGGCCGCCCGGTAGGCCGCCACCGATCCGTCGAGCGATGCGGCGGAGGGCTCGCTCATCGGGGGATACCAGTGATACCCCGCGAACACCTCGTCGGCGCCCTGACCTGACTGCACCACCTTGACGTGACGCGCGACTTCCTGGCTCAGCAGGTAGAAGGCGACGCAGTCGTGGCTGACCATCGGTTCGCTCATCGCGCCGATCGCGCCGTCGAGCGCGGGCAGCATCCGATCGGTGCTGATGCGGATCTGGTGGTGGTCGGTGCCGAACCGGTCGGCGACGATGTCCGACCACTTGAACTCGTCACCCTCGACGCCGCCGACGGACTCGAAACCGATCGAGAACGTCGACAACCCTTTCTGGCCCGCCTCGGCGAGTAGTCCCACGATGAGGCTGGAATCAACCCCGCCCGACAACAGGCAGCCCACCGGCACGTCGGCCACCATGCGCCGGTCGACGGCGACCCGCAACGTCTCCAAAACCGCGTCTTCCCAATCTTTTTCAGACCAGTCCGATCGGTCTTCGCGCCGGGTGAAGTCGGGGGACCAGTAAGTGGTGGTGATCCGACGGCCATCCGGTTCGATCGCGACGAGCGTTGCAGGCGGAACCTTGGCCACGCCGCGCAGGATCGTCAGCGGTGGCGGGACCACCGAGTGGAAGGTGAGGTAGTGGTGCAGCGCCACCGGCTCGATGCGGGTGTCGACGCCGCCACCGGCCAGCAGCGCGGGCAGCGACGACGCGAACCGCACGCGGTGCGCATCCTCGGTGATGTAGAGGGGTTTGATACCGAGCCGGTCGCGCCCGATCAGCACCCGGCCGCTGTCCCGCTCCACGATGGCGAACGCGAACATCCCGTACAGCCGGTCGACGAACTTGTCGCCCCAATGGTGGTAGGCCTTCAGCAGCACCTCGGTGTCGCTGTGGGAGAAGAACCGGTAGCCGTGCTCGGAGAGTTCGCGGCGCAGATTCTTGTAGTTGTAGATGCAGCCGTTCCAGACGATGGCCAGCCCGAGGTCGGCGTCGACCATCGGCTGGCCGCCCGCCTCCGACAGGTCGATGATCTTGAGGCGGCGATGCCCGAGCGCGACCCGGCCCTGCAACCACACACCCGCCGCATCGGGGCCGCGCGGCGCCATCGCCTCGGCCATGGTCGAGACCGCCGCAACATCAGGCGTTCGGCCGTCGAGTCGCACCTCACCGGTGGCTCCACACATCAGTTCGACCCTACCGCGTGGTGCGCCATCCGGCGTGTCAGGGGCAGACGGCGCCGGGTCGAGGTGGGAAAGCGGTCAGGAAACGCCCTCATTGTTCACCGGTTTCATCTACCTGCCGGATCGGGCCCTTAAACCAGTTCTTCACCGAAGCGTGCCAGTAGTGTAGAGCAGGATCAGCACGCCGCCGACCAGCAGCGGGGTGTAGTTGACGAACTTCCACTCGAAGCTCCCACCGAACGGCACGCCGCCGATCGACGTCGGGAACAGCGCGATGAGCGACGTCACCGCGATCTCGATCAGTGCGACGGGCGCCATCCACTTGTGGTGTCCGCGCAGGTTCCACCTGCCCACCTCGAACGCATCACCCATCTTCCAGCGGTAATAGATCGGCACGGCGAAGCACAGGTACAGCCCGACCACACCGATGGACACCACGGCGTAGAAGGCGATCGGTGCAGGCGCGCCGTTGATGTCGACCTGGACCAGCGCGGGAAGCGTGATGATCGCGGCGAGCACCGCGGTGACCATGACGCCGTTGGCGGGGATCTTGTTCTTGCTGACCTTCGACCACAACTGGTGGCCCGGCACCGCGCGGTCGCGGCTGAACGCGAACAACATTCGCGACGCGCTCGTCTGGCAGGCCGTAGTGCAGAAGAACTGTCCCGCGGTCGAAATCAGCAGCACGATGGCGACCCATTGGGAATCCAGCGCCTGGGCGAAGATGACCTGCACGAGGCCGCCGCCCGCTGTCACCTCGTCCACGTTCTGGACCGCGAACAGGAACGACAGCAGCAGGATCCAGCCACCGATGGCCGAGTAGAAGATCGAGCGCCAGATGCCCTTGGCCGCGCCGTCGGCTGCGCTCATGGTCTCCTCGGACAGGTGCGCGGACGCGTCGTAGCCGGTGATCGTGTACTGGGTCAGGATCGCCGCGATCGGAAGCACGAAGATCAGCCAGCCAAAGCCCTTGTCACCGTTGAACATTCCGGTGTTGTTGACAGTCGTCGCGAACACGTCGCTGAAGCTTGCGTGCCGCTTGGGGAGCAGGATCAGAATGAGGATGACGGCCGCAGCGCCCACCACATGCCACCACACCGAGATGTTGTTGATGACGGCCAACAGGTGGCTGGAGAAGATGTTGATGGTCGCCGACACCGCAAGGATGATCACGAACATGACGAAAACCCTCGTCAGGCTGTAGCCGGCGGCCCAGCTCTCACTGAACGTGCTGAGTGTCAGGTCCAGGAACGTCGCGCAGCCGTAGGACACTGACGCCAAAATGGCGATCAACCCGATCAGGTTCAGCCAGCCGGTATAGAAACCGGCCTTTGCGCCGCCGAGTTTGCTTGCCCACCAGTAGATCCCGCCCGATGTGGGGTATGCCGACACCAGTTCGGACATGCACAGCCCGATGATCAGGATGAAGACCGAGACCACCAAACGTCGGCGAATGCCACATGGGCTCGACTCGACGCTGAGTTACCTCGCGACGATCGAGAGCGCAGGCGCGCACGCCGGGATGCGTGTGCTGGATGCGGTTTTCGAGCAGTGCTCGAAGATCGACAGTCCATTGCAACTCAGTCGGGGAGACACGGTTCTTGCCGTCGAACGCGTGCGGGCGGCCGACGGCCCAGCCGGTGATCTACTCACGCGATCGAATCCCCGCGCGGCTGCTGAGAACCGACCTCGATGTGAAGAACCTGGACTCCTCGTTGTTCGCGCTGCTGAGTTCCTCAGGGCATGCTGCCGACCACGCGACCGCGATCCTGCGCGCAGTCGCCAGTACCAGCTGCACGGCGAAGGTGCTCGGAGTCCGGCGCGGAAGCCGCTGCTGTACATCGAGGAGATCGACTACGACCGCGAGGGGTCCCCGGTCATGCTGTCCAGGGAATGGCGTGTCTCCGAGACGTTCGACGTCCGGATCAATCGGCAGGCGCAGACGGCGCCGATACCCTCGGGCCGGTAGCAATCTATTGGTCGGATATCCTACCTTTAAAGGGTGACAATCCGGTAAACCTACTTTGGTCACGCAGCGGGAAGGCGGTTTGCAATGGTTGAGTTCTCGGCATGACCGGCATGCTGTCGCAAACCGAATTGGAGTCGTTGGTCGCCGCGGGAGACATCGACACGGTGATCGTCGCGTTCTGCGACATGCAGGGCCGGCTGACGGGCAAACGGGTCTCGGCGCGGTTGTTTGTCGAGGACGTCGCCGAGCACGGCGCGGAGTGTTGCAACTACCTGCTCGCCGTAGACGTCGACATGAACACCGTCGACGGCTATGCGATGTCCAGCTGGGAGACCGGCTACGGCGACATGGTGATGATGCCCGACTTTTCTACCCTTCGGCTCATTCCGTGGCTAGCGGGTACCGCGCTGGTAATGGCCGATTTGTCGTGGGACGACGGCACTCCGGTCACGGCGGCGCCGCGCAGCATCCTCAAAAAGCAGATCGGCCGGCTGGCGCAGCGCGGCCTGGTGGCCTATGTCGGTACCGAATTGGAGTTCATGGTCTTCGACGACTCCTACCAGGAGGCGTGGGCAGCCGGCTATCGCGGTCTCACGCCGGCCTCCCATTACAACGTCGATTACGCGATGCTCGCGTCAACGCGGATGGAGCCGCTGTTGCGCGACATCCGGCTGGGCATGACCGGTGCCGGCATGTACTGCGAGGGTGCGAAGGGCGAGTGCAATCTGGGTCAGCAGGAGATCGCGTTTCGCTACGACCACGCCCTCGTCACCTGTGACAACCACACGATCTATAAGAACGGCGCGAAGGAGATCGCCGACCAGCACGCTAAAAGCTTGACATTCATGGCGAAATTCGATGAGCGCGAAGGCAACAGCTGCCATATCCACATCTCGCTGCGCAGTGACGACGGCAGCGCGGTGTTCGCCGACTCCAGCGCGCCCGACGGAATGTCGGTGATGTTCCGCAGCTTCATTGCGGGCCAGCTGGCGACTCTTCGCGAGTTGACGCTCTTCTATGCGCCGAACATCAACTCCTACAAGCGATTCGTCGAAGGCAGCTTTGCGCCGACCTCGATCGCATGGGGGATGGACAACCGCACCTGTGCGGTGCGGGTGGTCGGGCACGGCCACGGCATGCGGATGGAATTGCGGGCGCCCGGTGGCGACGTCAACCAGTACCTCGCGGTGGCTGCGCTCATCGCCGGCGGCCTCTACGGCATCGAGCAGGAACTCGAGTTGCCGGAGCCGTTGGCAGGAAATGCCTACAACAGTGGCGCCGAGTGCCTGCCCACCACGCTGACCGAGGCCGCAGATCTGTTCGGCAAATCGCAGCTGGCCCGCGAAGCGTTCGGCGACGACGTCGTCGAGCACTATCTGAACCACGCCCGTGTCGAGCTAATGGCGTTCAATGCCGCGGTGACCGACTGGGAGAGGGTGCGCGGCTTTGAGCGGCTTTAGACCGAGCCCCGTTCTCGGCCTGACCACCTATCTGCAGCAGGTGCAGACCGGTATCTGGGATGTGCACGCAAGCTTTCTGCCCGCCATTTACATGGAAGGTGTCAACCTCGCTGGGGGCACCGCGGTGCTTCTGCCACCGCAGTCCGCAGAAGCCCCTGACCGAGTGCTGGACGGGTTGGACGGTTTGATCATCACCGGCGGGGGGGACATGGACCCGGCCAGTTACGGCCAGCCGCTACACCCGGCCACCGACGAGCCCGTGCAGGCTAATCGCGAGCGCGACGCCTGGGAGATCGCGCTGATCAAAGACGCACTGCGGCGCGGCATGCCGGTACTGGGCATCTGTCGGGGCGCGCAGGTGGTCAACGTGGCACTCGGCGGGACGCTGCACCAGCACCTGCCCGACGTGTTCGGCCATACCGGCCATCAGCAGGGCAACGCGGTGTTCTCCACTTCGGCGGTGCGCACGGTGCCCGGCACCAGGCTCGCGGCGCTGATCGGGGGGACGTCGGATGTGCAGTGCTACCACCACCAGGCCATCGACCGGCTCGGCGAGGGCCTGGTCGTCGCGGCACAGGACTCCGATGGGGTGATCGAGGCGGTCGAATTGCCCGGGGAGAACTTCGTTCTGGCGGTGCAGTGGCATCCCGAGGAGCGCCTCGACGACATCCGGTTGTTCGTCGCCGTCGTCGACGCCGCTGCTCAATATGCGACGGGACAAGTGAACGCGTGACTTCGTCTGCGCTAATCAACCCCGCAACCGAGGAGGAGTTGCGCAAGGTCGAGCAGACCACCGCCCAGGGTGTGGACGATGCGGTGGCCCGCGCCAAGGCGGCCCAACGGGATTGGGCTCGGCGCGCTCCGGCCGAGCGCGCGGGCGCGCTGCGGGCGTTCGCGGCGGTCGTCGACGCGCATGTGGATGAGCTGGCCGCGTTGGAGGTGGCCAACTCCGGGCACCCGATCGGCAACGCGGAATGGGAGGCGGGACACGTCCGCGACGTGCTGCAGTTCTATTCTGCCAGCCCGGAACGCCTGTCGGGCAAGCAGATTCCGGTCGCCGGTGGCCTCGATGTCACCTTCAATGAGCCGCTCGGTGTCGTCGGCGTGATCACACCGTGGAACTTCCCGATGACGATCGCCTCGTGGGGTTTCGCCCCCGCGCTGGCGGCCGGCAACGCGGTGCTGGTGAAGCCCGCCGAGTGGACGCCGCTGACGACCATCCGGCTGGGCGAGCTCGCAGTGGAGGCCGGGTTACCCGCGGACCTTTTCCAGGTGCTGCCGGGCAAAGGCTCGGTGGTGGGGGACCGGTTCGTCACACACCCCGATGTGCGCAAGCTTGTGTTCACCGGGTCCACCGAGGTCGGCACGCGAGTGATGGCCGGGGCGGCCGAACAGGTGAAGCGTGTGACCCTGGAGCTCGGCGGCAAGAGTGCCAACATCGTGTTTGACGACTGCGATCTGGAGAAGGCCGCGGCGACCGCACCGTATGGTGTGTTCGACAACGCCGGCCAGGATTGCTGTGCCCGCAGTCGAATCCTCGTGCAGCGCAGTGTCTATGACCGCTTCATGGAGCTACTCGAACCAGCGGTCAAGGGTGTTGTGGTTGGTGACCCGCGCGCCAAGGACACCGAGATGGGCCCTCTGGTGTCGAAGACGCACTGGAGCACCGTCGCCTCCTATGTGCCCGAGGACGCCCCAGTGGCTTTTCGTGGCGATGCGCCTTCGGGCCCCGGCTTCTGGTTCCCGCCGACGGTGTTGACGCCACAGCGTACCGACCGCACCGTCACCGAGGAGATCTTCGGCCCGGTGGTGACGGTGTTACCGTTCGACGACGAAGCCGACGCGATCGAGTTGGCCAACGACACCCCGTATGGGTTGTCCGGGTCGATATGGACCGACAACCTGTCGCGCGCACTGCGGGTGTCCCGTGCGGTGGAATCGGGTAACCTGTCGGTCAATTCGCATTCGTCGGTCCGCTACAACACGCCGTTCGGCGGCTTCAAACAGTCCGGGCTCGGCCGTGAGCTCGGTCCCGATGCGCCGCTGCATTTCACGGAAACCAAGAACGTCTTCTTTGCGATTCTGGAGAGCCTAGGTGAATAGCAAAACAGACCTGACCCAGCGCCTTGCGGACAAGGTCGCCATCATCACCGGCGGTGCCAGCGGCATCGGGCTGGCGACTGCCAGGCGGATGCGCTCGGAGGGCGCAACGATCGTCATCGGCGACATCGACCCGGCCACCGGCAAGGCCGCAGCTGACGAACTCGAGGGTTTGTTCATACCGGTCGACGTCTCCGACCAAGTCGCGGTCGACACGCTTTTCGACACCGCTGCCAAGACATACGGGTCGGTGGACATCGCGTTCAACAACGCGGGCATTTCACCGCCCGAGGACGATGTCATCGAGAACACCGAACTCGACGCGTGGCAGCGGGTCCAGGACATCAACCTCAAGTCGGTATACCTGTGCTGCAAGGCCGCACTGCGACATATGGTTCCGCAGCAGAAGGGCTCGATCGTCAACACCGCGTCGTTCGTCGCGGTGATGGGATCGGCGACATCGCAGATCAGCTACACCGCGTCGAAGGGCGGTGTGCTGGCGATGTCGCGTGAACTCGGTGTGCAGTTCGCCCGGCAGGGCATCCGGGTCAACGCACTGTGCCCGGGTCCGGTCAACACGCCTCTGCTGCAGGAACTCTTCGCCAAGGACCCCGAACGGGCGGCGCGCAGGCTTGTGCACGTGCCGCTGGGCCGCTTCGCCGAGCCGGACGAGCTGGCCGCCGCGGTGGCGTTCTTGGCCAGCGACGACGCGTCGTTCATCACCGCATCCACCTTCCTGGTCGACGGCGGCATCAGCTCGGCCTACGTCACGCCGTTCTAGTCATGTCGGCCGACCCGGACGTTCCGCTCGCAGGCGAAGCACTGCTGCGCCCGGTGCGGCCGGGCAATGCCTTCGAAGACACCGTCGGTCGGCTGCTTCAGACGATCCGGCTCGGCGTCCTGCAGCCGGGCGAATCACTGCCGCCCGAACGGGAATTGGCGGCTCGCCTCGGGGTCAGCCGCGACACAGTGCGGGAGGCGATCAAATCGCTGTCGGACGCCGGCTACCTGGTATCGCGGCGCGGTCGCTACGGTGGCACGTTCCTGGCCGAGCCGCTGCCTGCACACACCGGTGACGCACCGGGGGTGACACGCGCCGAGATCGACGACGCGCTGCGTCTGCGCGAGATCCTCGAGGTGGGTGCGGCGCGGATGGCGGCCAGTCAGACGCTGACAGCGGCCGAACGGGAAGTGTTGTGGGCGCGGATGACCGACGTGCCCGGGGCTCCTGCGACCGACTACCGGCGGTTGGACTCGCGACTACACCTGGCGATCGCCGAGGCGGCCGGATCGCCGTCACTCGTACCGCTGGTCGCCGAGAATCGAATGCGGCTCAACGGGCTGCTCGATCAGATCCCGCTGCTGTCACGCAACATCGCGCGCTCCGACGAGCAACACGAGGCGATCGTCATTGCGATCCTCGCCGGTGACTGTGACGGCGCGGCCAGCGCGATGCAGGCACACGTCGCGGGATCGGCGACGCTGTTGCACGGTTTTCTGGACTGAATACAGTTACCGTCGTCGCCCCAGACGATGTAGTGCATCCCGCCGCATGCCGTTAGGTTGTTGAGGTATCCGACCGCGCAGCAAACATCGCCGCACCGCCCACCAGTGTCGTGATCGCCTTACGTGTGCTCATTTCTTTCTTCTGTGCATGGGGGACTGGGTAACCCGGGTTATCAGACCGTCCAACCGCGCACGGCGGGGTTTCGGCTACCCTGACGCGATCGTGAAATCTGCAGTTCAGGTGGCCTGAGACGGCAGTTTTCCTGACACCCGCAGCCGCCTGGTAGAGGCTGTATCCGTGGCGGTCGAATTTCGGCTACTCGGCGACGTCGAGGCGCATGCTGACGGACGGCGCCTCGATATCGGCCCTGCCCGCCAGCGCTGTGTTCTGGTGGCTCTGTTGGTGGACGTCAATCGCCTTGTTCCGACAGACCACCTGATCGATCGGGTCTGGTCTGATGAATTGCCCCACCGGGCTCGAAACTCGTTGGCCGGCTATCTGTCCCGGCTTCGGCAGGTGATCGCGAGCCCCGGCGTGGAGATCGCCCGCCAGCCCGGCGGTTATGCACTTACCGCCGATCCGTCCTCGATTGATCTGCACTGTTTTCGCCAGCTGACGAGCCGGGCGCGCGCGGCGACGGATCCGGCCGAGGCCGACGCTCTTTACGAAAGAGCGTTGGCGATGTGGCGCGGTGTCCCGTTCGCGTCGCTCGACACCCCGTGGATGAATGACGTCCGTAATGCGCTGGAGGCCGAGCGTCTTGCGGTGGCCCTTGACCGCAACGACGTAGGGCTGAGCGCTGGCCGTCACGGCGAATTGTTGCCAGTGTTCGCTGCGATGGCTTCTGACTACCCGCTCGACGAACGGCTGGCCGGACAGCTGATGCTGGCCCAATTCCGTTGCGGCCGACAGGCCGACGCGCTTGAGACCTTCCGCAGGATGCGTGAACGACTCGTCGAAGAGCTGGGTACGGACCCGAGTCCGGCATTGCGCCAGGTGCACCAGCAGATCCTCGACGGCGATTCCGGACATCACGCTCCATCACCCGCGCAGCGAACTCCGGTCACCCGTCTGCCGCACGCGGGCATGCCGCGGCGCGTCACAAGTTTCGTCGGGCGCGAGGACGACATAGCGAGCGTCTCCAGCGCCCTCGGAGACAGTCCTCTTGTGACATTGACGGGTGTCGGCGGCGTCGGAAAGACCCGACTGGCCCTCGAGGTCGCCAGTCGGCTGGACGAGCAGTTCGACGACGGCGCGTGCTTCTGCGAGCTCGCGCCGCTCGATGACGGTTCGGCCGTCAATCACGTTGTTGCCGCGGCGCTGAGGCTGCAGCAGCAGCAGGGCCTTGGCATCGAGGCCACCGTGATCGAGTTTCTGCGGACACGCACGCTGTTGTTGGTCGTGGACAACTGCGAGCACGTCCTGCCTGCGGCCGCGCGCCTGGTCGACCAGGTCGTTCGGCATTGCCCGAATGTTGTCGTGTTGGCAACGAGCAGGGAAGCGCTCGGTGTCGAAGGCGAGCGGATCCTCCCGGTTCCACCGCTGCCGGTCGAGGACGCCACCAAACTGTTCGCCGAACGGGCTAAAGCAGGCAGGCCCGACTTCGACCTCGACCATGAACCAGTGGGCGCGGTCGCCGAGATCTGCCGACGGCTTGACGGTCTGCCGCTGGCAATTGAACTGGCCGCAGCGCGGATGCGGGCGATGAGCAGCCTCGACGTGGCGCGTCGGCTGGACAGGCTGCGACTGCTCAGTGGTGGCGCGCGAGAGGCGCTGCCGCGACAGCAGAGCCTCATCGCAACGATCGACTGGTCCTATCGCCTGCTGACCGAGGCCGAACAGGCGTTGTTCATGCGCCTTTCGGTCTTCGCCGGTGGCTTCGACCTCGAAGCAGCACAAGGAGCGTGCGGTGCAAGCGGAGACACGGAGGACGACACGCTGGAGCTGCTCACCGGGCTGCTCGACAAATCGATGGTGAAGACGCATTCTGGCACTGATCGCTCGCGGTACCTCGTCTTGGAAACTCTACGCGCATACGGTCGTGATCGTCTGCGGGAGAACGACATTGGCGATGCGTGCGCATCGCGACATGCCGAGTACTACACCGACCTGGCCGAGCGCGCCGCGGTCGGTATGCATGGTCCCGACGAGCGGGCGTGGGTTGAGCGGATGCTGCCCGAGTACGACAATCTGCGGGTCGCGTTCGAGCATTCAATCGCTGTCCGCGACGTGGACACGGCGCTTCGGTTGGTTACATCGTTGTCCGAATTGGTCCATCTGCGAATCGGTTACGAGTCGTCGGGCTGGGCGGAGCGGGTTGTCGGGCAGTCGGAGCCCGGTCATCTGCTGTACGCCGCCGCCGTCGGATTCGCGGCCCGAGGCGCGTGGAACAAGGGCGAGTTCGAGCGTGCCCGCTCGTTGGCCAGCCTCGCGGACGGCAGTCTTCCGGCCCGCGGCAACGGACGCGTCGCCTATCCCGGCGACGTACTTGCGGACCTGGCCTTGTACGAGGGTGACGCGGCCGCGGCACTTGCGCATTACGAAGCGGAAATGGCGCGTGCTCGCGGCGAAAGGGACCCGATCCGGCTTGTGTGGACGCTGTTCTACGTGGCGATATGTCACGCGGCGCTGCGCGCTCCGGAAGGCGGTGTCTCCGCCGCGGAGGAGGCGGTCGAGATCTCCGATACGACGGCGAACCCGACGGCGCGGTCGATGGCGCGGTATGCGCTTGGCCTGGTGCTCAAAAAAACAGAACCGGACCGGGCGCTTGCGTTGTTCGACGATGCGGCCGAGCTTGCGGCGTCGGTGCAGAACTTCTGGTGGCATGGCATCGCATTGATGGAGGCCGCAGCCACTCGGGCCGTGCATGGCGAGACCGCGTTGGCCGCCAAGACTCTCATCGATGTCCTCGACCATTGGGACCGGGTTGGGGATTGGAGTCAGCAGTGGCTCAACCTCCGCTACGTGACGCGGTTTCTGGTCCGGGTCGGTGCCGACGATGACGCGCTGGCGTTGCACCAGGCGCTTCTCGACGCGAGCAAGGCCTCGCCGCTCACTGCTGACCAGGTTGCTCGCCTTGGCGCATGCAGAGGAGGCAACCTGACCGGCGCCGAAGCCGTGACGTTGGCGCGGTCGACGCTACTGCGGCATTGTTGAAACGAACGAGAAACACACTCTGAACAGGACATTTCATAATCCGCGAACCGTTACTCAACAAGGCCGCTTCACGCTTTGAGGGTCAGATCACCTAGATGAAGGAGTGAATGAGATGACTACCGCCGAAGTCGATCGCGAACTCAAGGCGAAGCACCGTGCCCTGTGGGCATCCGGCGACTATCCGGCCGTCGCGGCCGAGCTGATTTCCGAGTTCGGACCCGAGCTCGTCCTCGCATGCGGGGTTCAAGCGGGCTACCGCGTCCTCGATGTCGGCGCCGGCTCCGGAAACGCCGCCATCCCCGCGGCCGAGGCTGGTGCGATCGTCATCGCGAGCGACTTGACCCCGAGCTCTTCGACGCCGGTCGCCGGATCGCCGCCGAACGCGGCGTCGATCTGGAATGGGCAGAGGCCGACGCTGAGGCGCTGCCGTTCGCCGACGACGGCTTCGACGTCGTGATGTCTTCTGTGGGCGTGATGTTCGCGCCGCATCACCAGGCGGCCGCTGACGAGCTGATTCGAGTGTGCCGCCCGGGTGGAACCATCGGGCTGATCAACTGGACCCCGCAAGGCTTCATCGGCAACCTGTTCGCGACCATGAAACCGTACGCGCCGCCGCCACCGCCGGGTGCCAGCCCGGCACCGCTATGGGGCGACGAGGACCACGTGCGCGAGCTGTTCGGCGACCGGGTCAGCGGCCTACAGATGCGCAGGCAGCAGATTGTGATCGACCACAGCCCCAGCCCGGAGGAGTTCCGGGAGTACTGGAAGCGCAACTATGGGCCCACGATCGCGGCGTACAAGTTCAACGCCGATCAGCCTGACCGGGTAGCGGCGTTGGATAGGGACTTCCTGTCCTTCCTCACCGATTGGAATCAGGCGACCGAGCCGGGCAAGACCGCCTACCACGCCGAGTACCTGCTCGTCACCGCGACCAAGGCGGGCCGCTGAGCGCCAAGGGCGATTAAATTGTCAGCAGTGGACAAGCCCGCGAAGCACCTGCTGGTCGAGCGTGCGTCGTCGGCATTGGCCGACGTCGACACCGCTGGATGGACCCTGCGCTTCGACCTGCTGTCCGACCCGAACCGCCTGGAGATCCTGCTGTGCCTGCACCGGGCACCCGGAATCTGCGTGGGAGATCTGGCCGCGGCGCTCGGACGGTCGGAGAACGCGGTCTCGCAGGCGCTTCGGGTGCTTCGGCAGCAGGGCTGGGTCAGTTCCACCCGGGCCGGCCGCGAGGTCAGTTACCGGCTCGAGGACGAGATCATTCATGAGCTGTTGCACCGCATCGGCGCCCAGCACGCAGAGCCGGCGACCGAGTGAAATCTGAATATCTGTTCATCTAGACAGATGACGGCGCGCGGTCATAGGGTGAGTCGGTGAGTGTCGCCACGCATTCTGACGCCGCTGCTGTCGCCCGATTCGATCGTACGGATTGGAGGACGATCGCGGCGATAGGCGGAATCGTGCTGGCGCTCCACATCTTTGGATGGGGCGCGCTGGTATTCGGGGTGGCGCCGCAACACATCACGCTGGGGTCGGCGGGTGTCTTCGGCGTCGGACTTGGAGTTACGGCCTACCTGCTCGGGGTGCGGCACGCGTTCGACGCCGACCACATCGCGGTGATCGACAACACCACCCGCAAGCTGGTGGGTGAGGGAACCCGGTCGCTGTCCGCCGGTTTCTGGTTCTCGCTCGGCCATTCCAGCGTCGTGTTCGGGCTGGCGTTCCTGCTGGCGATCGGCGTGCGTGCCATCGTGGGACCGGTGCAGCAGGAGGGTTCGCCGCTGTTGCAGACCCTGGGTTTGGTCGGCTCCCTTGTCGCGGGCACTTTCCTCGTCCTGATCGGGCTCTCGAACCTGTTCGCCGCGGTGGGCATCGCAAAAGTATTCCGCAGGATGCGCAGCGGCGAGCTCGATGAGGCCGAACTCGAGCGGCAACTTCTTCAGCGCGGTTTCCTGGCGCGGCTCTTCGCGAGGGTCATGCGGCGGGTGAGCAAGCCCTGGCACCTCTATCCGGTCGGGCTGCTCATGGGCCTCGGTTTCGACACAGCGACCCAGGTGGCACTGCTGGTGCTGGCCGCGGGAACGGCGGCCTTCACGCTGCCCTGGTACGCCATTCTGGTACTGCCCGTGCTTTTCGCGGCAGGGATGAGCCTGTTCGACGCGGTCGACGGCATCCTGATGTCGAGGGCTTACGGCTGGGCTTTCCTCCAGCCGGTCCGCAAGGTCTACTACAACCTGACCGTGACGGTGCTGTCGGTGATCGTCGCTCTGGTCATCGGCGTCATCGTGCTCGCGGGCCTAGCGGCTAACCGCCTCGGTATCGAGTCGGGCCCGCTTGCCGCCATCGGATCGGCGAACCTCGAGTTCGTCGGCTTCATGATCGTGGGGCTGTTCGTCGCGGCCTGGTTGATCGCGTTGGCGGTCTGGCGCTTCGGACAGGTCGAGAAGCGCTGGGCCCCGGCGTTCGAGTGAGGTCAGTGCCTGCGGGCCGGCGGCCATGGCGGCTCGCCGCACAGCGTGAGGAGCGCATTCTCGATGACCTCGGGCAGGGCGGGATGGATCCAGTACTGCCCCCGGGCCATGTCCTGGCCGGGTATTCCGAAGCTCATCGCCTGAATCAGCGTCTGGATCAGTGAGGAGGCCTGATGGCCCATGATGTGCGCGCCCAGAATTTTCCCCGTTTCGACTTCGACGATGATCTTCGCGATGCCGGTGGTGTCTTCCATCGCCCAGCCGAAGGCCACATCGCCGTAGTCCTGCACCTTGCAATTGATGTCGAATCCCAGTGCGCGAGCCTGGTTTTCGGTGAGTCCGACCATCGCAATCTGAGGATCGGTGAACACCGCCGACGGCACATATCGGTGGTCGGAGCGCTTGAGTGAGTCGGTGTCGTCCCAGTCGAGCAGCAGATTCTCGCGAACCACGCGGGCCTCATGGTTGGCGACGTGCTTGAGCTGATAATCCGAGCTCACATCGCCGAGTGCGAAAATGCCGCGCGCAGTGGTGCGTTGATACTCGTCGACCGTGACGCGGCCGTCGCGCACCTCGACTCCCGCCGAATCCGCGTCCAGTAGGTCACCGTTGGGGGCTCGGCCGGTCGCCACCAGCACGGTGTCGCAGTGCAGCGCAGAGCCGTTGTCCAGGTTGAGGGTGATGCCGTCAGCGTGCTGGCTGGCCCCGACCACGTTGCAGTGGTTGTGAATCTCCCATTTCTTGGACGCGATGTCGGTGAACCGCTCACACACCGTGTCGTCGCAGTGGCGCAGCAATGTGCTGCCGCGAATGACGACGGTTACCTGAGCGCCAAGCGCGGAGAAGGTGTGAGCAAACTCGGCGGCGACGAAACCGCCACCGACGATGGCGAGATGCCTTGGCACATCGCCGATCCGCATGATGGTGTCGCTCGTGTGGTAGTCGACTCCGCAATCCCTGATCGCATCGGGCACCGTTGCGCGCGAGCCCGCCGCGATAACCACCTGGTCCGCGGTGAACTCTTCGCCGCCATCGGTGCGCAGCGTGTAGCGGCCATCGGGTTGCGTCGGGGCGAAGCGTGTGTGGGTGTCGAAGACCTCGACGTTCGGTGACGAACGACGGTAGTTCTCGCCGCCCATCGCGATCGGGTCGATCCGCCCGAACACGCGCGAGACGATATCGCTCCACCTGACATCGTCGAGGGTGGCGTCGACGCCGAAGCGTGCTGTGTCCCGGACGTTTTGGGCTACCTCGGCTGCGTATACGAACATCTTGGTCGGGATGCAGCCGACGTTGAGGCAGGTTCCGCCGAAGGTGCCTTGTTCGCATATCGCGACACGCTTGTCGGCGAAGCGCTCGTCCAGTATGGAGTTGCCCGAGCCGGTACCGATGATCGCGATATCGAAATGGTCCATCGGTGTCATCCTCGTTCGGATTGTGCTGTGGCGCCCGCGGTTCGGGACCACTTGGTGTACCAGTCCAACCACTTCTCCAATTCGTCAAACGCCGCCTGGCGGGGCTGCGCCAGCGACAGGAAGACGTCGTGTTTGGCGTCGGCGATGGGCACGATCGTCGTCCGGTTGCCGATGCAGCCGGCCCACCGGGCGATCTGTTTGACGTCGAGCACCGCGTCGCCGCACTGGATGGCTTCCGGATCGGGGACCTCGCGCACGCTGTGGTCCGACCGCAGGATCAGGTTGGGCACTCCGACGTCCAACCCGCGGTGCAGCCGGGCGTGCCCGCGTCTGATCGCGTTGATCCAGCCGAAGGTCACCGGGAAACCGCCGACCGGCTTCCAGCTCAGGTCGTAGTCGAATTCGCCGTGATAGTCGCGATGCAGCGAGGTGCCGTACCCGCCCTCGGTCGGCGAGCGAGCCACCAGCTTTTTGCGCAGCCGTGATACCGCGCCGATCGCGGCCGTACCGACGGTCCGCAGGATCGCCGGACCCTGCAGGTCCAGCCACGGACTGTTCAGCACCAGGCCGTTGACATGCTTGGCAGCGGTGGCACCGCGGCGCTGCAGCCGGTCCAGCCACAGCGACACGATCAGGCCGCCGGCCGAGTGGCCGTACACGAGCACCTTCGCCCCGCCGGTGGCCGCGGCGATGATGTCGATCGCACGCTCGAGCTCGGCGTCGTAGCGGGACAGGTCGGTGGTGAAATGCGGAGTCTGACCCTCCCGCCAGGAGCGGCCGCACTTGTGCAGGTCCAGTGCGTAGAAGGCGAATCCGCGGTCGATGAAATGGTCGGCTACTTCGGTGTGGAAGAAGTAGTCGGTGAATCCGTGTACCAGCAACACGGCATGCTCTACGGCCGACTCTTGCTCACCGTGGCGAACCACGGTGGCTACCAGTTCGCCCTCCCCGTCCGGATCGAGGCCGAGCGCGAGGATCTGCTGCCAGTAGCCGGGCAGCACGTCGGGCTCCCAGGCACTCACGTCAGCTACCTTAACCGGGCGACAGGTGGCCGGGCTGGCGCCGACGGCACCGGGATAACCTGGGGATCGTGTTCGCCAGGACGGTGCCTCATCCATGAATGTCCGAAGGCGACCGCGAGTGAGGATCGCAGCGGAGCGAGGACCGGAGCGAGCGGGGGCCGAGGCATGAGTACTGCGCTGCGCCGCGCCTGGGCCAAGGATCTTGACACCGCCACGCTCTACGAGCTGCTGAAGCTGCGGGTCGAGGTGTTCGTCGTCGAGCAGGCCACGCCGTACCCGGAACTCGACGGCCGTGACCTGCTGGCCGAGACCCGTCATTTCTGGCTGGAAGGGCCCGACGGCGAGGTCATCTGCACAATGCGGCTGATGGAGGAACACGCAGGCGGCGAGAAGGGGTTCCGGATCGGTCGGGTCTGCACCAAGCGCACCGCGCGCGGGCAGGGTCACGCGAATCGGCTGCTACGAGCGGCGCTGGCCGAAGTGGGAGACTACGCGTGCCGCATCAACGCACAGACCTACCTGGAAGACATGTATATCCATCTCGGCTTCGTCCGCGACGGCGAGGAGTTCCTCGACGACGGGATCCCGCACGTCCCGATGCTGCGTGGCCGCACAGAAACCGAGCAATCGTGACGCCGGGCTATCCATTCAGCGCGATCGTCGGGCACGACCGGCTGCGGCTTGCGTTGGTGTTGTGCGCGGTGCGACCGGAGATCGGCGGCGTGCTGATCCGCGGCGAGAAGGGCACGGCTAAGTCAACGGCGGTCCGTGGCCTGGCGCAGGTGCTTTCGGCGGTGGATGCGCAGTCGGCGCTGGTCGAGTTGCCCATCGGCGCCACCGAGGACCGCGTGGTCGGCTCGCTGGACCTGCAGCGTGTGTTGCGCGATGGTGAGCATGCGTTCTCGCCGGGGCTGCTGGCACGCGCGCACGGCGGCGTGCTGTACGTCGACGAGGTCAACCTCCTGCACGACCACTTGGTCGACGTGCTGCTCG
The DNA here is from genome assembly GCA_963804905.1 of uncultured Actinomycetota bacterium. Lineage (GTDB taxonomy): Bacteria > Actinomycetota > Actinomycetes > Mycobacteriales > Mycobacteriaceae > Mycobacterium. The sequence continues at coordinate 368,285 of CAWDSB010000019.1, forward strand.
ACGCCGCGGCGATGGGCCGGGTGCACATCGAACGCGACGGCATCTCGCACAGCCATGAGGCCCGCTTCGTGCTCATCGGCACCATGAACCCGGAAGAGGGTGAACTGCGGCCACAGCTGCTGGACCGGTTCGGCTTGACCGTCGACGTGCACGCCTCACGCGACGTCGATGTGCGTGCCGACGTCATCCGCCAGCGGATGGCGTTCGAAGCCGACCCCGCCGCGTTCGCCGCATCTTATGCCGGAGAGGACGCCGAGCTGGGCCGCCGCATCGCCACCGCCCGAGATTGCATCGGCGATGTTGGGTTGCCGGACAATGAGTTACGGCGCATCGCGGCGTTGTGCGCGGCGTTCGACGTCGACGGGATGCGCGCCGATCTGGTGGTGGCGCGCACCGCGGTCGCGCACGCCGCCTGGCGTGGAGCAAAGACGGTCGTCGAGGAGGACATCCGCGTCGCCGCCGAGCTGGCGCTCCCGCACAGGCGCAGGCGCGACCCTTTCGACGATCCCGGGCTCGATCCGCAGCAGCTCGACGACGCGATGGAACAAACGCGGGATCAGGCCGACGACACCGAACCCGACCCGGAGCCGCCCGGCGGCGGAGGCATGTCGGAGATGGAGTCGGATTTTTCGGCGCCGCAGGGTAATTCGTCAGCGAACACTCGACCCAGCGCTGCTCCCTCGGGAGTCTTCCGAACCCGGGCACTGGTGGTGCCCGGTGTGGGGGAGGGCGCACCGGGGCGGCGGTCGCGGGCGCGCAATCGCACAGGAACTCCCGTGTCGTCGACAGCTGAGCCCGAACAGGGCCACGGCGTGCATGTCTTCGCGACTCTGCTGGCCGCGGCGCGTCGGCAGCGGCGGCCGGGCCGTCCGCGTCCGGAACCCGATGACGTACGCCGCGCGATACGGGAGGGCCGCGAAGGCAACCTGGTGATCTTCGTCGTGGACGCATCGGGTTCGATGGCGGCGCGCGACCGGATGTCTGCAGTCACTGGGGCGACGCTATCGCTGCTGCGGGACGCTTATCAGCGTCGGGACAAGGTCGCGGTGATCACGTTCCGTCAACAGGACGCCACGGTGTTGCTGCCGCCGACGTCGTCGGTACACATCGCCGGCCGTCGGCTGGCACGCTTCGACACCGGCGGGAAAACGCCACTTGCGCAGGGGTTGTTGACGTGCTCGCGACGTCGTGGTGCGCGAGAAGGCTCGGGATCGGGCGCGGCGCAGCCTGGTGGTGGTGCTCACCGATGGGCGGGCGACCGGAGGTCCCGACCCACTCGGCCGGACACGGGTCGCCGCGGCCCGACTGGTTGCCGAGGGGGCGGCCGCTGTCGTCGTCGATTGCGAAACATCGTTCGTACGACTGGGTTTGGCCGAACAGCTGGCGGTCCACCTCGGGGCACCCTCGGTGCGGCTGGCCCAATTGCGGGCCGACGATCTGACGCAGATCGTCTCGGCCCAGACCGGCCGCGCCGCCGCGTAGAGGAGGACTGGAGATGCCGCAGGGCCGTCCGCTCACCGTCCCCGACGACGGCCTGAGTACTCGCTCCCGCCGCAATGCGCCCCTGCTGGCGGTGCACACCGGTTCGGGGAAGGGCAAGTCGACAGCCGCATTCGGGATGGCGCTGCGTGCCTGGAACCAGGGCTTCGACATCGCGGTGTTCCAGTTCGTCAAGAGCGCCAAGTGGAAGGTGGGCGAGGAGGCCGCGTTTCGCGAGCTCGGCCGCCTGTACGACGAGCATGGTGTCGGCGGCCCCGTCGAGTGGCACAAGATGGGCGCAGGCTGGTCGTGGTCGCGCAAGGCGGGCACCGATGTCGATCATGCGGCGGCCGCGGCCGACGGCTGGGCCGAGATCTCCAAACGGCTCGCCCAGCGGCGCCACGATTTCTACGTGCTCGACGAGTTCACCTATCCGCTGAAGTGGGGTTGGATCGACGTCGACGACGTGATCGCCACTCTCGCAGCACGACCCGGCACGCAACACGTGGTGATCACCGGCCGCGATGCCCCGCAGCGGCTGCTCGACGCTGCCGATCTGGTCACCGAGATGACCAAGGTCAAACATCCGATGGACGTGGGCCGTAAAGGACAAAAGGGCATCGAGTGGTGACGCCGTTCAACCCCCAGCTCGCCGGGGTGGGGATGAGTGGCCTGCCTGCCGTCGTGATCGCAGCGCCGGCGTCGGGTAGCGGAAAAACCACGGTGGCAACGGGATTGATCGGCGCGTTGCGGCACGCCGGCCATCGCGTGGCTCCGTTCAAGGTGGGCCCGGACTACATCGATCCCGGGTATCACGCTCTGGCGGCGGGCAGGCCGGCCCGCAACCTCGACCCGGTGCTGGTCGGCGAAGAACTGATCGGTCCGCTGTATCGGCACGGCAGCCGGGGAGCCGACATCGCCGTGGTCGAGGGCGTGATGGGTCTGTTCGACGGACGGATCGACGGCACCATGACCGGTCCGGCGACAGGATCGACCGCGCACGTAGCCGCCCTGCTCGGCGCGCCGGTGATCCTCGTCGTCGACGCCCGCGGCCAGAGTCACAGCGTGGCCGCACTTCTGCACGGGTTCTCGACGTTCGATGAGTCCACCCGAATCGCCGGGGTCATCCTCAACCGCGTCGGCTCGCCGCGTCACGCGGACGTGCTGCGGCAGGCATGTGAGCACGCCGGTCTACCCGTACTCGGTGCGTTACCCCGGGTCGACGAATTGACCGTTCCCTCAAGGCATCTCGGCCTGATGACCGCGGTCGAGCACGGTCGGAGCGCCCGCACCGCGGTGGACGCGATGGCCGCCCTGGTCGCACAGCATGTGGACCTACCCGGCGTCGTCGCCGCAGCAGGCGGCCACGTGACCACCGAGCCGTGGAGGCCCGAGAGTGCCGTCGGCGACCCCACAGCCGAGCATGTCACCGTTGCGCTCGCTGCAGGCAAGGCGTTCAGCTTCTCTTACGCCGAGCACCGCGAACTGCTGCGCGCGGCGGGGGCCGACGTCGTCGAATTCGATCCGTTGACCGAGCAATTGCCTCCGCACACCGCGGCGCTGGTGCTGCCGGGCGGATTTCCAGAAGAGTTCAGCACCGAACTGTCCGCCAATGACCGTGTCCGGCAGCAGATCGCGGCGCTGGCGGCAGACGGCGCACCCGTGCACGCCGAATGCGCCGGTCTTACCTACCTGGTGGACGAGCTCGACGGTTATCCGATGTGCGGCGTGCTCGCCGGCACGGCGCGGTTCACCGACAAGCTGACCCTGGCATACCGCGACGTGGTCGCCGCCGCGGACTCGTCGTTGTACGCCGCGGGGGAGCGCGCCGTCGGCCATGAATTCCACCGCACGACAGTGACATTCACCGACAGCTACCAGCCGGCCTGGGTGTACCGCGGCAATGACGTGAACACGATCCGCGACGGCGCCACACACGCCGGAGTTCATGCGAGCTATCTGCACACCCATCCGGCGGCCCGACCACAGGCTGTAACCCGCTTCGTGGCTGCCGCCGCAACCTCTAGGCTCGCCGGGTGACACGCGGACGCGAGGAGCAATGACGACAGAGAATGCTTACCTCGTCGGCCTCCGACTGGCCGACAAGAAGGTCGTGGTCGTCGGCGGCGGCACCGTTGCGCAGCGCCGCCTTCCGCTCCTGGTTGCGACCGGCGCGGACGTCCACGTCATTTCCAGATCCGCAACACCGGCGGTCGAGGCGATGAGCGGAATAACATTGACGCTGAGAAGCTTTCGCGAAGGCGACCTCGAAGATGCGTGGTATGTCATCGCGGCAACCGACGATCCTGATGTCAACGCCGCGGTGGTGGAGGAGGCCGAGCGTCGCCGGATCTTCTGCGTGCGCGCAGACGCGGGTCGTGAGGGCACCGCGGTCACCCCGGCGACGTTCGAGTACGAGGGCCTGTCGGTCGGCGTGCTTGCCGGTGGCGAGCACCGGCGCTCGGCTGCCATCCGCTCGGCCATCCATGAGGCCTTCCAGGAGGGGTTGATCACCGGTGAAGCGCCCGGCGTCATCCATGGCGGCGTGGCCCTCGTCGGCGGCGGGCCGGGAGACCCGGAACTGATCACTGTGCGGGGGCGGCGGCTGCTGGCCAACGCCGACGTGGTGGTCGCCGACCGGCTCGCGCCGCCGCAACTACTGGCAGAACTTCCGCCGCACGTCGAGGTGATCGACGCGGCGAAAATCCCGTACGGCCGGGCGATGGCCCAGGACGCGATCAACTCGGTCCTCATCGAACGGGCCAAAGAGGGCAAGTTCGTGGTGCGACTCAAGGGCGGCGACCCGTTCGTGTTCGCGAGGGGCTACGAGGAAGTGATCGCGTGCACGGATGCCGGGATTCCGGTCACCGTGGTGCCGGGTGTGACGAGCGCCATAGCAGTTCCTGCACTGGCGGGCGTTCCGGTCACTCATCGGGCGATCACGCACGAGTTTGTGGTGGTCAGCGGCCATGTTGCGCCGGGGCACCCCGAATCGTTAGTGAATTGGGATGCGCTGGCGGCGATGTCCGGGACGATCGTGTTGCTGATGGCGGTCGAACGCATCGAACAATTCGCCAAGGTGCTGAGCGATGGCGGCCGACCTGCGGATACGCCGGTGCTCGTTGTTCAGCACGGCACGACGGCGGCGCAGCGCACATTGCGGACGACGCTGAGTGACGCGCCCGAGCGGATCCGATCCGAAGGTGTTCGACCTCCCGCGATCATCGTTATCGGTGCGGTAGCGGGCTTCGGCGGTTAAAGGGTTCTTAAGATTACTGTAAGGTAACCCGTTATGACGGCTCTCAACGACGCAGCGCGCGCCGCCATCCGACGTGACGCTGAGGGCGGCACGGAACGGGCGCTGCCTGAGCAGGTCAAGCACACCCCGGTGGCGAAAACGGGCAGGTCCCCGGAGTGGTTGCCGTCGCGGCGCTTCATCGCCGCGGTCATCGCGATCGGCGGCATGCAGCTCCTGGCAACCATGGACAGCACCGTTGCCATCGTCGCGCTTCCTAAGATCCAGGACGAACTCAGCCTCTCCGACGCAGGCCGCAGCTGGGTCATCACCGCCTATGTGCTGACCTTCGGCGGTCTGATGCTGCTGGGCGGACGGCTCGGTGACACCATCGGTCGCAAACGCACCTTCATCGTCGGCGTCGCGCTGTTCACCATCGCCTCGGTGCTGTGCGGCGTGGCTTGGGACGAGACCACACTGGTGGTCGCCCGCCTGCTGCAGGGGGTCGGCTCGGCGATCGCCTCGCCGACAGGTCTTGCGCTGATCGCCACGACGTTCCCCAAGGGCCCGGCCCGCAATGCCGCCACTGCCGTGTTCGCCGCCATGACCGGTGTCGGCTCGGTGATGGGCCTCATCCTCGGCGGAGCGCTGACCGAGGTGTCCTGGCGGCTGGCGTTCCTGGTCAACGTGCCGATCGGGCTGCTGATGATCTACCTCGCCCGCACCACGCTGCGGGAAACCCACAAAGAGCGGCTGAAACTGGACGCCACCGGCGCAATCCTGGCCACGCTGGGCTGTACCGCGGGCGTGTACGGATTCTCGATGGGACCGGAGAAGGGCTGGCTGTCGCCGGTCACCATAGGCTCGCTGATCGCCGCAGGGGTGCTGCTGGTCGCGTTCCTGTTCGTCGAGCGCACCGCGGACAACCCGGTGGTTCCGTTCGACTTGTTCAAGGACCGCAACCGGGTGGCCACCTTCGCGGCCATCTTCCTGGCCGGCGGCGTGATGTTCACGCTGACGGTGCTGATCGGCCTCTACGTTCAGGACATCCTGGGCTACAGCGCATTGCGCGCGGGCGTCGGCTTCATCCCGTTCGTGATCGCGCTGGGTGTGGGCCTGGGCCTGTCGTCGCACCTGGTGTCGATGTTCAGCCCGCGCGTGCTGACGATCACGGGCGGCATCCTGGTGCTCGGCGCCATGTTGTACGGCTCAACGCTGCACCGTGGAATTCCGTACTTCCCCGATCTGGTGCTGCCGATCGTGATCGGCGGCTTCGGCATCGGCATGATCGTGGTCCCGCTGACCGTGTCGGCCATCGCGGGCGTCGGCTTCGACCAGATCGGCCCCGTCTCTGCGATCGCGCTGATGCTGCAGAACCTCGGCGGCCCGGTCGTGCTCGCAGTGATTCAGGCGGTCATCACGTCGCGGACGCTGTATCTGGGCGGCACCACCGGCCCGGTGAAGTACATGGACTCCACGCAATTGCACGCCCTGGACCAGGGTTACACCTACGGCCTGCTGTGGGTCGCCGCGGTGGCCGTGATCGTCGGCGGTGCGGCGCTGTTCATCGGATACACCGCGGATCAGGTCGCGCATGCGCAGGAAGTCAAGGACGCAATCGACCACGGAGAGCTTTAGAGCTCGACATCAGGCACGGAGAGCTTTAGAGCTCGACATCAGGCACGGAGAGCTTTAGAGCTCGACATCAGGCACGGAGAGCTTTAGAGCTCGACATCAGGCACGGAGAGCTTTAGAGCTCTGTAGCTCCAGCTAGCCCTCGGCTGCCGTCTGGGTAGGCTGGCAACCCATGTCTGCGGCGGGTGGTTCTGGAAGGTCGACGGACCGCGCCGCGCCGCGTTTGACCACGCACGTGCTGGGCATCGCGATCTTCGCGATCACCGGCATGCAGCTGATGTCGACGCTCGACGGCACCATCGTCATCGTCGCCCTGCCGCGACTTCAGGCCGAGCTCGGCCTGTCCGATGCCGGCAGGAGCTGGGTGATCACCGCCTACGTGCTCACCTTCGGCGGCCTGCTGTTGATCGGCGGACGCGTCGGCGACGCCATCGGGCACAAACGCGCGTTTCTGTCCGGCGTCGGCGTGTTCACGATCGCGTCGCTGGTGTGTGGCCTGGCCACCGACGGCATCACTCTCATCATCGCTCGCGCCGTGCAGGGCACCGGTGCAGCGATCGCGGCGCCGACGGGGCTGGCGTTGATCGCGACGACCTACGCCGTCGGCCACGCCCGCAACCGCGCGTTCGCGGTTTCCGCCGCCATGCAGGCGTCCGGATCGGTGCTGGGCCTCGTGCTCGGCGGCGCCCTGACCGTCGTCTCCTGGCGACTGGCGTTCCTGATCAACGTCCCGATCGGCATCGTCATCGTCTGGATCGCCGTCACCCGGTTGGCCGAGACACAACATGAGCGACTCAAGCTCGACGTCACCGGTGCGCTGCTGGCCACGCTGGCCTGCACCTCGGCGGTGCTGGTGTTCACGCAGGGCCCGCCGCGCGGCTGGGTCGACCCGTGGGTGATCGGCGCGGGCGTCGCCACCGTGGTTTTCCTCATCGCGTTCCTGATCGTCGAGCGCACGGCAGAGCACCCGATCGTCCCGTTCTCGGTGTTCGACAACCGCAGCCGGGTGATGACGTTCCTTTCGCTGTTCATGGCCGGCGGCGTGATGCTGACCGCGACGGTGATCATCGGGCTCTACGTGCAGGACGTGATGGGGTACTCGGCGCTGCGGGCCGGTGTCGCCTTCCTGCCGTTCGCGGCGGCGTTCGGGTTGGGCACCCTTCTGGCCACGCGTACCGCTCCAGTCATCGCCCCGCGATGGTTGATCATCGGGTGTGGCGTGCTCGTGCTTGCGGCGATGTTGTACGGCTCCACCCTGGACCGCTCGATCTCCTACTTTCCCGACTTCGTCGTCCTTATCGTGGTGGGCGGCTTCGGAATTGGCGTGATTTCGGTGCTCCTACCGCTCTGCGCGGTGGCCGAGGTCGGGCCGCGCGAAATCGGTCCGGTGTCGGCGATCCAGTTGATGGTCTACAACCTCGGCGGCCCGCTGGTGCTCGTGGTGATTCAGGCGGTGATCACGTCGCGGACGCTGTACCTAGGCGGCACGACGGGGCCGGTCGCCGACATGACGCCGGGCCAGCTCGACGCGCTGGACCGGGGCTACACCTACTCGCTGCTGTGGGTCGCCGGGATCGCGGTGGTGGTGGGTGCCGCAGCGCTCGGAATCGGTTTCTCCGCCCGCCAGATTGCGTCCGCGCAGCACTCCCGCGAAGCGTTCGAGGCCGGCGAGCTGTAGAAATCCGACCATTGCGCGCCGGCCAATGACACACTTGGCGACGTGAGCGTCGGGCGCGTCAAATACGCGCGAAACGGGGACATTCGGCTGGCCTATCGGGAGATGGGCGACGGTGACATCCCGGTCGTATTGGTCCCCGGCTGGGTCAGCAATATCGATCTGTACGACGACCCGACGACGACCTAATGGCGCGATGGCCGAGCGACTCAGTGAACACACGCGGCTGGTGGTCTGGGACAAGCGCGGCACCGGGCTGTCGGATCCGGTGTCCCACGTGCCGCCGATCGATGAGCGGATGGACGATCTTCGAGCCGTACTCGATGCGGCCGATATCGAATATCCCGCGCTGTTCGGCATCTCCGAGGGCGGTCCGATGAGCATCGTATTCGCCGCGACGTATCCGGAGCGGGTGCGGTCTCTTCTGCTGGCCGGCACGACGGCCCGGTTCTCCCAAGAGTTGCCCGATTTTCCATGGGGGTTCACGCCGGACAGATCGCCGCGGGCTACGAAGACATCGAGAACCACTGGGGCGAGGGCGCTTTGGCGGACTTGTTCTTCGGACCGATCGCCGACGTACCCGGTGTGCGTGAGATGTTCGGCAAGGAGCAGCGGGCATGCGCGAGCCCGATGATGGCACGCATGATGTGGCAGGCCGTGTCCGAGATCGACGTCCGTGGCGTGCTTGGCAGTGTCCGTACGCCAACCCTGGTGATGGCTCGTAGAGGGGACCGCATTGCGCCCTTCGAAGGCGCTGAGGCGCTCGCCGCAGGCATACCGAACGCCGAACTGCTGGAGCTGCCGCCGGGCGAACACTACGCCAGCGATCTGCTCGACCTGTTCCCCGAGACAGTACTGAAATTCGTTGGGCAGCAAGCCGATGCGACGCCTGCAGAGCGGGTGCTGAGCACGGTCCTTTTCACCGATATCGTCGGCTCCACGGAACTGCTCGCCGCGCAGGGCGACGAGCCCTGGCGTCGACACCTCGACGACCACGACCGGTTGGTTGACAGGGTGCTGGCGAGGTACGGCGGCCGGCGCGCCAAGCACACGGGCGACGGGATCTTCGCTCTCTTCGATGGGCCAACGAAGGCTGCCCGGTGCGGCTTGGACCTCGTGCCCGCGCTGGCTACCCACGGCATCCCGATCCGAGCGGGCGTGCACATCGGCGAATGCGAGAAGCGCGGCGACGAGTGGAGCGGCATGGCGGTTCACGTCGGCGCACGGATCGGCGCGCTGGCCGGAGCGGGTGAGGTGCTGACCAGCCGGACAGTGCGAGACCTTTCCGTGGGCTCGGGCCTGGTCTTCGAAGGCCTGGGGAGCCACCGGCTCAAGGGCCTGCCCGAGGACACCGAGGTTTTCCGCGTCAAGGTCGCCTGAGTCGGCGGCGAATAGCAGCGCCGATAAGCTTGCGGGCTGTGATCACCCGCATGTCCGAGCTGTTCCTGCGTACGCTGCGCGACGACCCGGCCGATGCCGAGGTCGCCAGCCACAAACTGCTGATCCGGGCCGGCTACATCCGCCCGGTCGGGCCGGGGCTCTACAGCTGGCTTCCCCTCGGTCTGCGGGTCCTGCGCAAGGTCGAGCGGGTCGTGCGCGAGGAGATGAATGCGATTGGCGGGCAGGAGATTCTGTTTCCCGCGCTGCTGCCGCGAGCGCCGTACGAGACGACGAACCGGTGGACGGAGTACGGCGACGGCGTGTTCCGGCTGAAGGACCGCCGCGACAACGACTATCTCCTCGGACCCACCCATGAAGAGCTCTTCGCGCTGACGGTCAAGGGCGAGTACAGCTCGTACAAGGACTTCCCGCTGCTGGTGTACCAAATCCAGACGAAATACCGCGACGAGGCCCGGCCACGGGCGGGCATCCTGCGCGGACGCGAGTTCGTCATGAAGGACTCCTACTCCTTCGACGTCGACGACGACGGGCTCAAGGCCGTCTACCACCGTCATCGCGACGCATACCAGCGCATCTTCGACAAGCTGGGCGTCCGCTACGTCATCGTCTCCGCGGTGTCAGGGGCGATGGGCGGCAGCGCGTCCGAGGAGTTCCTCGCCGAAAGCGACATCGGCGAGGACACGTTCGTGCGGTGTCTGCAATCCGGGTACGCCGCCAACGTCGAGGCGGTGGTCACCGCCGTGCCGGAACCACTGCCGATCGAGGGTCTGCCCGAGGCCAAGGTGTATGACACCCCCGATACGCCGACCATCGCCACGCTGGTGGAGTGGGCCAACGATGTCGGCCTCGGACGGCAGGTCACCGCCGCTGACACGCTCAAGAACGTTCTGCTCAAAGTGCGTCAGCCCGGCGGCGAATGGGAACTGCTGGCCGTGGGGGTGCCCGGCGACCGCGAGGTCGACGAGAAGCGGCTCGGCGCCGCGCTGGACCCCGCCGAGTACGCACTGCTCGACGACGCGGACTTCGCCAAGAATCCTTTCCTGGTGAAGGGGTATGTCGGTCCGAAAGCGTTGCGGAACAACGGTGTTCGGTATCTGGTCGACCCGCGAATTGTGGACGGCACGTCGTGGATCACGGGTGCGGACGCGCCCAATCAGCATGTCGTCGGGCTGGTAGCCGGCCGTGACTTCGAAGCCGACGGCACCATCGAAGCCGCCGAGGTCCGCGACGGCGACCCGTCGCCGGACGGGGCGGGTGCTCTGGTGTCGGCCCGCGGCATCGAAATCGGCCACATCTTCCAGCTCGGGCGCAAGTACACCGACGCCTTCACCGTCGACGTGCTCGGTGAGGACGGAAAGCCGGTGCGGCTGACGATGGGGTCGTACGGCATCGGGGTGTCCCGGCTGGTGGCGGTGATCGCCGAACAGCATCACGACGAGCTCGGGTTGCGCTGGCCGTCGTCGGTCTCTCCCTTCGATGCGCACGTGGTGATCGCCAACAAGGACAGCGCCGCCCGCGAAGGCGCCGAAGAGCTGGCCGCCGACCTGGACCGGTTGGGCGTCGAGGTGTTGCTCGACGACCGGAAGTCATCGCCGGGGGTGAAGTTCAAGGACGCCGAGCTGCTCGGGGTGCCGTGGATCGTTGTGGTCGGCCGCGGCTGGGCAGACGGTGTGGTCGAGTTGCGCAACCGGTTCAGCGGCGAGACGCGCGAGATCGCCGTCGCAGGCGCGGCCGCAGAGGTCGCCGAGGCGATCGCGGGTTAGCGCTATTCACTGCCGCCGGGGAAGGCCACAGTGATCGGCCACACTCCGAGCATCCGGCTCCAGCGGGCGCCGGTCACGGCGGTCTGCGTCAGCGCCTTCACCGCGAAGGCTCGCGTCTCACTGGTGGTGGCCTGCTCAAGCACCGCCCGCCACGCCACCGCGGAGTCCTCTTCCATGTGCACCGCCAGATTCGCGGCGTCGGTCGGGTTGTCGACCTGCGTCGGCAGCTGATAGCCGGCGGCAGGTAGCGGCGCATCCACCGAGCGGCCCTCGAGCATCGCGATCGCGGCCTCGCGCCGTTCGCGGTGCTCTGCCATCGCCGTCGACACCAGGTCGTTGGCTTCGGGGGTGGAATGCGCCGACACCAGCCCGTAGCCGTAGATGACCGCGTGCTCGGTAGCCACCGCGTCGAACAGGGCGGCGGCATCGGCATCCGGCGGCCGGGACGGGCTCGTGGGTTCGGCCGCCCGCGAAGAGGTCGTCGTCGGGGTGGGTTCGGGTGAGGTCACGGCGCTCCGTCCGGCGGGGCTGCCAGTCCCACCGTGTATGCCGCCGTGCAGGATGCAGCGATGGAGCCGAGCAGGCCGGCGCGGTATCCGGACATCTGGGCCGCCAGCTGCGCTGCACTGTCAGCGGACTTGCGGAGTGCGGCGTCGACGTCCTTGATAGTCGGGGCGTTCGCCTGCGGCGTGCTGGTCGTCGGACTGGCCGACGCGGTGGTCTGCCTGGTCAAACGGGCGATTTCATCGGACAGCGCCTGCGCGTGATCCGACCGCTCGGACGCGACCGCGGACAGCGCGGGCTTTTGCTGCGGGCTCGCGGTGGCGACGGCGTCGCTTGCCAGCTGGCTGTCGCCGCGGGCCAGATCGAGCTGTGCAAGCAGGTCGTCTAGTTCGGGCGGTGGCGGTGGCTTGCCGCACGCCGCGGCGCTGACGCTGAGCGCCGCGAGAGCCGCCGTCCCGAGAAGCACGCGTCGCCTGCTGACGACGGGATGAAGGCTCGGCACAGCCCCAATCCTGCCATTGCCGAAATCGGCACTGTGCATTCGCTGAGCACGGTCGCGAGATTGCGGTTCGCCTGTTGTTCACTGGCGTATCGTTGGCCCCGTCGGAACAATTCAAGATGAGGAGCTCGCCGTGGCATCGGATCCGCAGCTGCGGTCTGCGAGATTTCCCTCGCAGAAGCAGGTGATCGAGCTACTCGACGGCGAGTTCGCGCGCGCGGGTTACGAAATCGAAGACGTCATCATCGACACCGGTACGCGTCCGCCCCGCATCACCGTGATAGCCGACGGCGACGAAGGTCTCGATCTCGATGCCATCGCGGTGCTGTCGCGGTCCGCATCCGAACTGCTGGACACTGTGGACTCGCCGACGTCGGGTTCGCCATATGTCCTCGAAGTGACCTCGCCGGGCGTGGACCGGCCGCTGACGACCGAGAAGCACTACCGGCGGGCCCACGGTCGCAAGGTGGAGATGACCCTTTCCGACGGCTCGCAGTTGACCGGTCGCCTCGGCGAGACGCGAGACGGCATCGTCTCGTTGGTGGTCCGCGAAGGCGGTAGGGCCAACTACTCCGTTCGCGAACTACCCCTCAGCGGTATCGCGAAAGCCGTTGTACAGGTGGAATTCTCACCTCCAAACCAGCGCGAGCTGGAGCTGGCCAGTCAAACGGGGAAGGGGGCTGGAACATGAATATCGACATGGCGGCCCTGCACGCCATCGAGGCCGACAAGGGCATCTCGGTCGATGTCGTCGTCGACACCATCAAGTCCGCGTTGCTCACCGCCTATCGCCATACCGAGGGTCACGAAGCCGACGCCCGCATCGAGATCGACCGCAAAACCGGCGTCGTCAAGGTGATGGCGCGTGAAACCGACGACGACGGCAACGTCCTCAGCGAATGGGATGACACCCCAGAGGGATTCGGCCGCATCGCGGCCACCACCGCGCGCCAGGTCATCCTGCAGCGGCTGCGCGACGCGGAAAACGAGAAGAATTACGGCGAGTTCTCCACCCGCGAAGGCGAGATCGTCGGAGGTGTCATCCAGCGCGACAGCCGTGCCAATGCCCGTGGCCTCGTCGTGGTTCGGATGGGCAGCGAAACCAAGGGATCCGAGGGCGTCATCCCGGCCGCCGAGCAGGTCCCCGGGGAGCGCTACGAACACGGCGACCGGCTGCGTTGCTACGTCGTCGGCGTCAGTCGCGGCGCCCGCGAACCCCTGATCACGCTGTCGCGCACCCACCCCAACCTGGTCCGCAAGCTGTTCTCGCTGGAGGTGCCCGAGATCGCCGACGGTTCAGTCGAGATCGTTGCGGTGGCCCGCGAGGCAGGCCATCGCTCGAAGATCGCGGTCACCTCCCGGGTGCCGGGGCTCAACGCCAAGGGCGCATGCATCGGACCCATGGGCCAGCGCGTACGCAACGTGATGAGCGAGCTGTCCGGCGAGAAGATCGACATCATCGACTACGACGAGGATCCGGCCCGGTTCGTGGCCAACGCGCTGTCGCCTGCCAAGGTGGTGTCGGTGTCGGTGATCGACGAGGCGGGCCGCGCCGCCCGGGTCGTGGTACCCGATTTCCAGCTGTCGCTGGCCATCGGCAAGGAGGGGCAGAACGCCCGGCTGGCGGCGCGGTTGACCGGCTGGCGCATCGACATTCGCAGCGACGCCGCCACCGCCCAGGACAGCCCGGCAAATCCCGACGCGACACACCGGCGCTGTGCACGACAGATAGCGATCGCCGGGCGTTTCGGTTCGCGAGGGCTCAGACGGTAGACTCAGGCGTGATCCAGCGCGAGACTTCGGCTTCGCCGCATCGAAGTACGGATGGACCCGTACGGACGTGCGTCGGCTGCCGGAAGCGAGAGCTGGCCGTCGAACTGCTTCGTGTGGTTGCTGAGGGCGGCGGGAATGGCATTTACGCCGTAACCGTTGACGCAGCAGGTAACCTGCCGGGGCGGGGTGCTTGGTTGCATCCTGACCAGCAGTGTTTGCACGCAGCAATCCGGCGGCGAGCATTCGCTCGAGCGTTGCGCATCACCGGCTCACCGGATACATCCGCGGTGCTGGAGCACTTCGAAACCCTCGGAGCGCCTCGGTGCCCGGCAAGAGAACAGGCAGCGAAGAACATGAGCACACCGTGAAGTTCAGACGATGACCATGCGTCGTAGCTAAACCCGGGGCGCGGCCCACCACCGCTTGCGCCTCTAGACAGGAGAGTAAGTGGCAGGCAAGGCCCGCGTTCACGAGTTGGCTAAGGAACTCGGTGTAACCAGCAAAGAAGTTCTCGCCCGACTGAGCGATCAGGGCGAATTCGTTAAATCCGCGTCCTCCACTGTGGAGGCCCCCGTTGCGCGCCGGCTGCGCGAATCCTTCGGTGGAGCAAAGCCCGCGGCGGACAAGGTCAAGGCCGACGGCAACGGCGCACCCGCGAAGAAGGCCGCTGCCGCTGCGAAAGCGCCCGCGCCGGAGAAGGTGGCCGCCGCGCCCGCAGCGCCGCCGGAACCGCCAGCTGCACCCGCAGAGCCCGCGGCGCCCGCCGCGGCTGCGTCGGCACCCGCACCCGCTCGGCCTGGCCCGACCCCCGGTCCCCGCCCCGGCGGAGCGGCCCCCGGTCCCAAGCCGGCACCGCGCACACCGCGCGTCGGCAACAATCCGTTCTCCTCGGCGCAGCCCGTCGACCGGCCGATTCCGCGGCCGCAGGCACCCCGACCCGGTGCCCCGCGGCCCGGCGGCGGCCCGCGTCCCGGCGCCTCGCCGGGCAATATGCCGCCCCGTCCCGGTGGTGGCGCCCCCGGCCGTCCGGCACGTCCCGGCGGCGCGCGGCCCGCACCCGGCGGCCGCGGTCCTGGCGGCGGCCCCGGCGGACGCACCGGTGGCGGCGGCCCCGGGGGTAACTACCGCACCGGCGGCCCCGGTGGTGGCGGCGGCGGAGGCGCACCCGCGGGAGGCGGCTATCGCGGTCGCCCCGGCGGCGGCGGTCGTCCCGGTCAGCGTGGCGGCGCGGCCGGCGCGTTCGGCCGTCCCGGCGGCGCACCCAAGCGCGGTCGCAAGTCGAAGCGGCAGAAGCGTCAGGAATACGACTCGATGCAGGCGCCGGTCGTCGGCGGCGTGCGGTTGCCGCACGGCAACGGCGAGACCGTCCGGCTGGCCCGCGGCGCGTCGCTGTCCGATTTCGCGGAGAAGATCGACGCCAACCCGGCCGCGCTGGTGCAGGCGCTGTTCAATCTCGGCGAGATGGTGACCGCTACCCAGTCGGTCGGCGACGACACGCTCGAACTGCTCGGCAGCGAGATGAACTACAAGGTTCAGGTCGTCAGTCCCGAGGACGAGGACCGCGAGCTGCTGGAGTCCTTCGACCTGACCTACGGCGAGGACGAGGGCGACGAGTCCGACCTGGCGAGTCGTCCGCCTGTGGTGACCGTGATGGGCCACGTCGACCACGGCAAGACCCGACTGCTGGACACGATCCGCCAGGCCAATGTCCGCGAGGAAGAGGCGGGCGGCATCACCCAGCACATCGGTGCGTACCAGGTGCCGGTCGATTTCGACGGCGGCGAGCGGCTGATCACGTTCATCGACACCCCGGGTCACGAGGCGTTCACCGCCATGCGTGCCCGCGGCGCCAAGGCCACCGACATCGCCATCCTGGTGGTTGCCGCCGACGACGGCGTCATGCCGCAGACGGTGGAGGCCATCAATCACGCGCAAGCGGCCGATGTGCCGATTGTGGTGGCGGTCAACAAGATTGACAAGGAAGGCGCCGACCCGGCGAAGATCCGGGCCCAGCTGACCGAGTACGGCCTCGTCGCCGAGGACTTCGGCGGCGACACCATGTTCGTCGACATCTCCGCCAAGCAGGGCACCAACATCGAGGCGCTGGAAGAGGCGGTTCTGCTGACCGCCGACGCCGCACTGGACCTGCGGGCCAACCCCGACATGGAGGCCCAGGGTGTGGCGATCGAGGCGCACCTGGACCGCGGCCGCGGTCCGGTGGCCACCGTGCTGATCCAGCGCGGCACACTGAAGGTCGGCGACTCCATCGTCGCGGGCGACGCTTACGGGCGTGTTCGCCGCATGGTCGACGAGCACGGCGACGACGTCGAGGAGGCGCTGCCCTCACGTCCCGTGCAGGTCATCGGCTTCACGTCGGTGCCGGGCGCGGGCGACAACCTTCTCGTCGTCGACGAGGACCGCATCGCGCGACAGATCGCCGACCGACGCAGCGCGCGCAAGCGCAACGCGTTGGCGGCCCGCACCCGCAAGCGGATCAGCCTGGAGGACCTGGATTCGGCGCTGAAGGAAACCAGCCAGCTGAATTTGATCCTCAAGGGCGACAACGCCGGCACCGTCGAGGCGTTGGAGCAGGCTCTGCTTGGCATCGAGATCGACGACGAGGTCGAACTGCGCGTCATCGACCGCGGCGTCGGCGGCGTCACCGAGACCAACGTCAACCTGGCGTCGGCCTCGGACGCGGTGATCATCGGCTTCAATGTCCGTGCCGAGGGCAAGGCCACCGAGCTGGCCAACCGCGACGGCGTCGATATCCGCTACTACTCGGTGATCTACCAGGCCATCGACGAGATCGAGAGCGCGCTCAAGGGCATGCTCAAGCCGGTCTACGAGGAGAAGGAACTCGGCCGGGCCGAGATCCGCGCGATCTTCCGGTCGTCCAAGGTCGGCAACATCGCCGGCTGCCTGGTCACCTCCGGCGTCATCCGCCGCAATTCCAAGGCACGGCTGCTGCGCGACAACATCGTGGTCACCGAGAACCTGACCGTGCAGTCGCTGCGGCGGGAGAAGGACGACGTCACCGAGGTGCGCGACGGATACGAATGCGGTCTCACGCTGTCGTACTCCGACATCAAGGAGGGCGACGTCATCGAAACGTACGAACTGGTGGAGAAGGAGCGCACATAAATGGCCGATCCGGCACGAGCACGCCGGTTGGCCAAGCGCATCTCCACCATCGTCGCCTCGGCGATCGAATACGAGATCAAGGACCCGAGGCTGACGGGCGTGACGATCACCGACGCCAAGGTGACGGCCGACCTGCACGACGCGACGCTGTACTACACGGTGATAGGCAAGTCGCTGAGCGAGGAGCCCGACTACACGGGCGTGGCCGCTGCATTGGCAAGCGCCACAGGTGTGCTGCGCACGCGGGTGGGGGCGAGCCTTGGTGTTCGCTTCACCCCGACGTTGGCCTTCGCGCGCGACACCGTGCCCGATGCGGCGCATCGGATGGAGGAGCTGTTGGCCCGCGCTCGCGCCGCAGATGAGGATTTGGCGAGAGTTCGACGGGGTGCCAAGCACGCCGGTGACGAAGACCCGTATCGTCAGGACGAGGCGGTGGGGGTACCGCCCGCTGGCTTGGCTGGCGGGGGAAATTCCGGCGGGGAACTGGATGACAAGCAAGACGCTGAGGAAACCGTTGACCGCGATTGATCCGCAGACCGACTCAGACCTGGTGGGTCTGCGCGTCGACGCCCACGGCGCCGCCGAGCTGCTCGATGCCGCTGCCTCGGTCAGCGTCGTCTGCCACGTCTATCCCGACGCCGACACCGTCGGCGCCGGCCTTGCTCTTGCACTGGTGCTGGACCATGCGGGCAAGGACGTCGATGTCAGCTTCGCCGCGCCAGCCGGCCTGCCCGAATCTCTTCAATCGTTGCCGGGCGGGCACCTGCTGATACCTCCTGGCGACATGCGCCGCGACGCCGACCTGGTGGTCACCGTCGACATTCCCAGCGTCAATCGACTCGGCGCCCTGCGTGAACTCGCCGACCCCGGCCGCGAAGTACTGGTCATCGACCACCACGCGTCCAACCAGCTGTTCGGCAGCGCCAACCTTGTCGACCCGTCCGCCGACTCCACCACGATGCTCGTCGCCGAGCTGCTCGACGCGTGGGGAAAGCCGATCGACATCGGCGTGGCGCACTGCCTCTACGCCGGGCTGACCACCGACACCGGTTCGTTCCGCTGGGCCAGCGCGCGTGCGCACCGGCTGGCCGCCCGGCTGGTGGAGCTGGGCGTCGACAACGCCGCGATCAGCCGCACCCTGCTCGATACGCATCCGTTCGCCTGGCTGCCGATGCTGTCGCGAGTGTTGGGGTCCGCGCAGCTGCTGCCCGACGCCGCCGAAGGCCGAGGCCTCGTGTATGCCGTTGTCGGACACCAGGAATGGGCCAATGCGCGACCCGAGGAAGTCGAGAGCATCGTCGACATCGTGCGCACCACTCAGCAGGCCGAGGTGGCCGCGGTGTTCAAGGAGATCGAACCGGGGCACTGGTCGGTGTCGATGCGGGCCAAGTCGATGGACCTCGCCGCGATCGCCAGCGCGTTCGGCGGCGGAGGGCACCGGCTGGCCGCAGGCTATTCGGCAGTCGGGTCGGCCGACGACGTCGTGCAGGCCTTGTATGTAGCCCTTGGCTGAGCCCGAGCCGGATGGCTCGGTCGCTCCCGCGACCGGCCGCCGCATCGCCGGGCTGGCGCTGCCCGCGCTCGGGGTGCTGGCGGCCGAACCCATCTATCTGCTGTTCGACCTGGCTGTCGTCGGGCGGCTTGGTGCGATCAGCCTGGCCGGCCTGGCCATCGGCGCGCTGGTCCTGAGCACGCTGAGTTCGCAGATGATCTTCCTGTCCTACGGCACCACGGCGCGTTCGGCGCGCTTCTTCGGTGCCCGCGACCGGGCGTCGGCGGTCGGTGAGGGTGTCCAGGCCACCTGGCTCGCGATCGGGCTGGGCACGCTGACCGTAGTGGTGGTGCAGGTCGCGGCGGTGCCGCTGGTCTCGGCGCTTGCCGCGGGCGGCGACATCGCGGCCGCGGCACTGCCGTGGGTGCGGATCGCGATCGTCGGCGTGCCGGCCATCCTGATCTCGGCGGCGGGCAACGGCTGGATGCGCGGCGTGCAGGACACCACGCGGCCGCTGCGATATGTCGTCGCCGGGTTCGGGGTGTCGGCCGTGCTGTGTCCGCTGCTGGTGTACGGCTGGTTGGGCTTGCCGCGGCTCGAGCTAGCGGGGTCGGCCATCGCCAACCTGGTGGGCCAGTGGCTGGCCGCGATCATGTTCTGTCGCGCTCTGCTGGTCGAACGGGTGCCGCTGCGCATCCAGCCGAGGGTGCTGCGTGCCCAGCTGGTGATGGGGCGTGATCTGCTACTGCGAACGGTGGCGTTTCAGGCCTGCTTCGTCTCGGCGGGAGCCGTCGCCGCCCGATTCGGTGCGGCCGCCGTCGCCGCCCACCAGGTGGTGCTGCAACTGTGGAATTTCCTTGCGCTGGTGCTGGATTCGCTCGCGATCGCGGCTCAGTCACTGGTGGGGGCGGCGCTCGGCGCCGGTGAGTTGGCGCACGCCAAGTCGGTGGCGTGGCGGGTGACCATCTTCTCGACCGTCGCCTCCGCGGTGCTGGCGGGAATCTTTGCCGTCGGGGCCTCCGTGATTCCGAGTGTCTTCACCGACGACAGTTCGGTGAAGGATGCCATCGGCGTGCCGTGGTGGTTCATGGTCGCTCAATTACCAATCGCGGGAATCGTTTTCGCTCTCGATGGGGTGCTCCTGGGCGCGGGCGACGCGAAGTTCATGCGCAACGCCACGTTGATCAGCGCACTCCTCGGATTCCTGCCGCTGATCTGGCTGTCGCTGATTTTCGGCTGGGGACTGGTGGGCATCTGGTCGGGCCTGAGCACCTTCATCGTGCTGCGGCTCGTCTTCGTCGGTTGGCGTGCGTCTGTCCGGTCGTTGGCTGGTGCCCGGCACGGCATGACGCGCGAAAGGTCAGGTCAGTACACCTAGTCGGCCCACCCGGGCGATGACGGCCCAGCCGATTTCGTTCGTGCGAACGTCGACGTCGACGAACCCGGCTGCGGCAAGCCGCTCGGGCAGGGTCGACGGGTCGACCGGGTTGTAGGTGTCGCCCTCGTGGTGGGCCTTGAGCTCCTCGCTTCCCACGCTGTCGCTGGCGACCAGCGGCGCGCCCGGCCGCAGCACGCGGGCGATCTCGGCGAACAGCCGATCCTGCAACTCGATCGTCGGGACGTGGTGCAGCATCGTGAAACACGCGGCGCCGGAGAATCGGTCGTCTGCGTAGGAGAGCGACGTCGCGTCGCCGTTGACGATCTCGACCGACGGCACGTCGGCGAACCGGTCGGTCAACATCGCGGCGAGCTCGTCGTCGATCTCCACGGAGGTGAGCCGCGGAACCGCCCGGCTGAGCACGTCGGTGGTTGCGCCGTAGCCGGGCCCGACCTCGAGCACATCGTCGCCGAGATCGGTGCCGTCGAGCGCCCATGGCAGGATGACCTCCCGGATCGCCTGCCGCCATTCATCGCTGCCGCACATTTCGTGTGCCTTGTTCACAGTTGCAGCGTAAGCAAACTCAGCGCACTTGTGTGCGCCCCCTCTGCATGACGGCCTCGCGGTTGGCGGCGATGTCGTCACCGCTGGCCGAGCGCATCCACTGCAGCGCCGAATCCGCCTCGATGGCCAGCCCCTCGGTGGTCCCCGCGTCGTCGATGCGGTGGTAGGACGCCAGCAGCGCGCGCACGGCCTTCTGGTTGTTGCCGACGATCGATGCGGCCACCCGTCGTGCCGTCGGCAGCAGCTCGTCGTGCGGCACCACCTCGGTCACCAGCCCGGCCCGCAGCGCCTCGGCGGCAGAAAGGTAGTCGCCGGTGAGGCTCATCCGGCGGGCCATGCCGACACCGACCTTCTGCGGCAGCCGCACCGACAGCCCCCATGTGGGCAGCAGCCCGACCCTGGCGTGGGTGTCGGCGAACCGGGCCTGCTCGGAGGCGATCAGGATGTCGCAGTACAGCGCCAGTTCGAGCCCGCCGGTGACCGCCGCGCCGTTGATGGCGCCGATCACCGGCTTGGTCATCGGCGGCCACTGCGGGGAGATGTCCGGCAGATCGGTGCGCTCGCCCAGCTCCTTGAGGTCCAGTCCGGCGCAGAACACCGGGTCGGCGCCGGTCAGGATGACCACGTCGACGGCGTCGTCGGCCTCGGCATCGCGCAGCGCCGCGAAGAACTGTTTGCGCAGCGCAGACGACAACGCGTTGCGCGACTGCGGTCGGTTCAGCGTCAGCGTGCGCACCCGGTCCGTGGTGTCGATGAGCAGCACGTCGTCGTTCGTCATGGCCTCAACCTATCGTGGACGTATGTGCCGAAACATCACCGAGCTTCGAGGCCTCGAACCGGCGGCAACCGCCGAGGAGATCGAGGCCGCCGCGCGCCAGTATGTCCGCAAGGTCAGCGGCGTGACCAGGCCGACTGCGGCCAACGCGGATGCCTTCGAGACCGCAGTTGCGGAGGTCACGGCGACGACGACACGGCTGCTGGCCTCGCTGCCGCCCCGCAAGCAACCGCCGAAGACCGTTCCGCCGTTGCGGCGCCCGGAAGTCCGGGCCCGCATAGAAGCCCGAGCTGCCCGCGCCGGGTGACCGCGCAAACGCTGACTCAACCCGCGCTCAAGGAATGGAGCGCGGCGGTGCACGCGATGCTCGACGGCCGACAAACCGTGCTGCTCCGCAAGGGCGGGATTCACGAGAAGAGGTTCACGCTCGACTCGTCTCATTTCCTGTTCTTCCCGACCGTCGCCCATAGCCAGGCGCAGCGCGTCCGGCCCGAACACCGCGACCTACTCGCCGCTGCGGCAGCCGACAGCACCGAGAACGAGATCGTGTTGCGGGCAGGCGCGAAAGTCGTTGCCGCCGTGGAAGTCAACCGGCCGGAAGGGCTGGAAGATATTGCGCCGCTGCATATCTGGACCGCCGAGTCGGTGCGCAGCGACCGGCTGGACTTTCGGCCCAAGCACCGGCTGACGGTGCTGGTGGTGCAGGTCAGTCCGCTGGCCGAGCCGGAACGGCTACGGCGGATGCCGGAATACGCCGGCTGCACGAGCTGGGTGCCACTGCCGGTCAACCCGATGTGGGCCACGCCGGTGCACGATGACGCCACGCTGCACGACGTCGCCGCCTGTGTGCGCAGATCAGTGGGTTGACGGCAGCCGCGGGCCCGCGGGCAGCAACAGCCGCGACGCGCCGTCTCCGAGATGCACGCTGTGGATGGCCGCCCGCAGCCGTCTTCCGGTGTTGAGTGACTCACCGGTGCCGAGGTTGCGGGCGAACCGCGGATGCGAGCCACCGGCGACCAGCACCCGGATGCGGGATCCCGCGCGGAAGCGGTGCGCGACGGCGTCCAATTCGACGCGCACGGTGCCGGAAGCCGGTGTGTTACGGCCGATATCCGTCGCTGACATTGCGGGATCGACCTCTGGCATCCACCTCGCTCACCCGAACGAACAAGTCGTTGTAAGGGTTGTCGCACGAGTGCGACAGTTCGACGACCGGGCTGCCGACGACATACAGGTCCTGCGCCAGCGCGTCGCCGGTGAAGGTCAGCACGTCAGCCCGCTGGGCCAGCTTGGTGTCGTTGCGGTAGCCGCCCTCGGCAGACAGCAGGCGACCGCCGATGGTGGGCGTCGGGTCGGCGGGGTCGTAGGTGAACGTCGACGCCTTCGCCGTGTCGGGTGGCACCGCATCGCCGAGGCGCCCGCCCGGCTGGAGATACCGGACCTGTTCGGGCATCGCGGGCGGCCAGTCCTCGAGGTCGATCCAGCCGTCGTTGTTGACGTGGATGCGCACCGGTCCGCGTGTCGCGTCCCGGTTCCCCGCCAGGTGCGCATCGAGCCATGCCAGCGTTTCGCGCAGCACGGTCGGCGCGGCCTTGGTCTGCATGTGCGCGTGGGCCCACGACCCGATGGTCATCGCCACCGGCACGCCGCGCCTGCGCAGCTGCGCATACTGCGCCAGCGTCTGTTCGATGAACAGGTCCTGCCAGCCGGTGAGCAACAGCACGGGGATCTCGGTGCGGTCCAACGCCGCCTGCAGTTGAAGCGGCGCCCAGAAGGGGTCGTCGTGCTCGGGATGCTCGAGCCAGGACTCGAACCACGGCGCACCCTCTCCGAGCAGCGTTCGGGCCGCCTCGCCGACCGGCAGGCCGGCAGCTCGCACGTGCCACCAGCCGCCTGGTCCGCGCTTGTCGCACGATCGTCTTGATCCGACGCGGATCCTCCTGGTGGGACACCGAGTCGCTCCACCCGAGGAAGTCGCTGAGCCCGAATGAACCAGTGCCCCAACGCGGTCCACTGATGTCATGCGGCCCGACGGTGATGACAGCGGCCTTCATCTCCGGCGGCGGGTCGGTCAACAACGCCCACTGGGTGAAGCCGAGATAGGACGCCCCGATCGTGGCGAACGATCCGGTGAACCAGGGCTGGTCGCGAAGCCAGGCCGCGGTGTCGGCGCCGTCGGCGATCTCGTGCATGAAGGGGTCGAAGTCGCCGCCGGAGCCGAACGTGCCGCGAACGCTCTGCACGACGACGTGGTAGCCGCGTGAGGCGTAGACGCTGCCGAACAGCACCGACACCGGATATCCGCGGCCATAGGGCCCGCGAACCAGAAGCGTGTCCGCGGGATTCGACGTCAAGGGCCGGTAGTGGTCTGCGATCAGCTCGACGCCGTCACGCATCGGTATCCGCACGCGACGATGCACGTCGTAGGCGGTGGTGTGCGGCGGTAGGCGCAGCAGCCGGCTCAGGGTGCGACCGATGATCTGCTTGGCGACGGTCACTCGATCGAGGCTACGCAGGCGGTGGATCTCCGTCCTCGATCGCCTCGATGACCTTGGCCATCAGCCAGTTGACGGCGTTGGTGGCGGCGGTGCCGTCGACCTCCCACACCCCGACGAGTCGCTCATAGGTGGGCAGGTTCCACAGCGCGTCGAGAAGCCCCGCCGTCACCTGCTGCTCGCTCTCCGACCATCCCGGCGCCGATCTCGCGACGGCACGCAGCAGTGCATCGCGCCTGCGCGCATCGACACCGACGAACGTCGGGTCGCGTGGCGTGTCGACGGATTCGCGGACCGAAAACCGTTGCAGTGACGCGAATACGCGGGCCGTCACCTCGCCGAGGTTGCCGAGGTCGACGTCCTCGTATGAGATCCCGGCCTCGGACTCGAGGCGCTGCATGACGGCGTCGTGCAGATGACGTTCGGTGGGGAAGTGGCGGTACACCGTCCGCTCGCCGACACCCGCGCGTTCGGCGACGGACCGGAACGTCAGGTCCCGCCAGTTCCAGGTCTCGAACGCGTGCACCAGTTCGCTTCCCGCGGCGATGATGCGCTCCCGCGTCTGCGCGGCCTTTTCCTGTCGCGCGCGGTTGTCGTATCGGCGGCGGTTCCCTATTGACGGCTCGCTCACAATAGTGACAGTGTACTGTCACGAATTCTTCTTGGAGGTGAGAGTGGCGTCACCGGGCGAGTTGATGGCCGCCGCCGTCGAGCGGACCGGGCTGGAGGACTTCGGCGACGACTCCTTCCGCGAGGGGCTGGAGATCCTCGTGACGGCGCTGCGAGACGAGGCCCGGCTCAACGATCGCGGTGAGGGATTCGTCTATGCCCGCATCGGCATGCATCTCCGCCAGCGGCTGCAGGTCGAGGACTGGTACCGCCGCCATCCCGACATCGACGACGTCACGATCGACGCACCGCTTTTCGGGCTCGGCCTGCCCCGCACGGGTTCTACCGCGCTGTCGTTCCTTCTCGCACAGGATCCGCATGTCCGGTACCTGCGCAGCTGGGAGTCCGCGGAGCCGTGTCCGCCGCCGTCGACGGTGCCCGGCGACGACCCGCGGATCCCGCCGGAGCAGCGCGTGGTGGCGGGCAGCAGGCACCATGTCCCCACTGACGTCCACGGCCCGATGGAGTGTCTTGACCTGATGGCGCTGGACTTCAAGTCGCAGATCTTCCAGGCCTTCGCCCAGATCCCGTCGTACTCCGAATGGTTCGTCGACGACGCCGATTTCACGTCCACGTACGGCTACGAGCGTCGCGTCCTCAAGCTGCTGCAGTGGGGGGAGTCGCCCAGGCCGTGGCGCTTGAAGTCGCCCGCGCACGTGCTGTCGCTGGACTATCTGGACGGTGTCTTCCCCGATGCCCGGTTCGTGATGACCCATCGCGACCCGACCGACGTGCTCCTCTCAGTCGCCGACGTGTACGCCGACATCGCGGGCGGCTTCACCGACCATCTCGACCGGCGATACCTCGGCGAGTTGAACGTCTCGCACTGGTCGGTCGGCGTGGACCGGGCGGTGAAGTTCCGTGACGGCGGGGCCGACGACCGGTTCTTCGACATCGACTTCCGCGCAATGCAGGCCGACCCGATCGGCGAGGTGCGCCGCCTGTACGCGTGGCTGGGCGAACCGGTGACCGACGAGTTCGAGTCGCGGATGCGCGAATGGTGGGCGGAGAACTCCGAAAAGCGCGAACCGCATACCCATGCCGACCCCGCAGCCTTCGGGCTCGACCTGGAGGCCATCCGGCCGCTGTTCGCCTCCTACGTCGACCATTCACAACGCTGGATTGCGCATGAAGGTGAGCGCCCACATGGCAATTGACTTGACCGGGGGAATCGACCCGGCGCGCGAATACATGTTCGCCGAACGGCCCGACGACCCCGAGATGCGGGATTCGGTGAGCTTCTGGGTTTTCGACGACCGCGGGTTGGTCGGCCTGCCGCGCATCGGCGTCGAGGCGGTGGCCGCCAATTGGGAGGAGCACAGCATCCAGGTCAACGTCGCGTTCCCCGACGGCCGGGTGTATCGGCTGCGCGATGACGCCAGCAGCCGGTCGGTGGAAGGCCCGGACGGCAAGCCCACGGTCCTCGGCGGCGGACCCCTCGCCTTCACGTGCGTGAAGCCGTTCGAGATGTGGACGATGACGTTCGACGGAAAGGCGGTGCAGACGTCCTCGGCCGATCTCGCCGCGGGCCGCAAGGACGGGCCGCTCGTCGACCTGCGGTTCGAGGTGGAGGCGAAACTCGCCGTGCCGCCTTGGGTGCAGGGCGCGCTGCAGGCCGACGCCGCTTCGGCGTTGAAGACGTCGGTGGAGGGCGACCTGATGGGCGGCGACCGCTACGAGCAGCTGTTCCGTGCGACGGGCTCGGTGCGCGTCGCCGGTGACGAGCATCCCTTCACCGGCAGTGGACTGCGGATCCGGCGACAGGGCGTGCGGCGTCTCGAAGGGTTCTGGGGACACTGCTGGCAGTCGGCGCTCTTCCCGAGCGGCCGCGCCTTCGGCTACATCGCCTACCCGCCGCGCCCCGACGGCCGGCCCACCTTCAACGAGGGCTACGTGTATCTCGGCGATTCGAAAGGCGACCTTGTCCCGGCCCGCGTCGTGGAAGCGCCCTGGCTGCGCCGGCTGCAGCCGCGAGGCGAGGACGTCTCGGTCGTGCTGGAGACCGCCGAGGGCACCGAGCGGATCGAGGGCCAGACGGTGTTGTCGACCCACGACATCACCGACCCCAACGAGGTGCCCGCCGAACTGCTGGCCAAGATGGCCAACTGGACGTTCCCCGCGCTTCAGCAGGCGGGCGTGCGGTACCGCTGGAACGGCGAGGAGACGTACGGCATGCTCGAGCGCTCGAGTCCGATGGACAAGATCACTCGTTAGCGTCCCTCTTCGTGTACTTGTAGTACGGCGCCAGCTCGTGGGCGCGCTGCAGGTTGGTCTGCATGCAGTCGACGTCGTCGGCCGCGTAGATCGGTGAGTAGAACAGTGACTGCTGGATCACACCCCAGTCGGTCTTGAACGCGACCATGCAGGTGATCCACCACCGGTTGTTCCAATCGGTGGGCTTCATCACCCAGTACTGGGCCGCGCGGTGGCCGTCGATGTCGAGCTCGACGGTGTCGGACGGGTCGAGGCGTCGACGGTGTCGACCACCGGCCACTTGATGGTGGTCGTCGCTGCCGGCCCGGGCGCAGCGGTCGACCGCAGGTCCACGCGACCGGGTCCCGGCACGCTCAGCGGATCGCTCTGAAGAACCAGAATCACCGCCGTCACCAGCGCGCCGAACGCCGCGAACAGGCGGATCCTCGTGGCCATAAAACCACCTCGCGCTCGGCGGCCCCTGCGGGGACTATACAAGTCGGCGCGGCGGCGCCGGATCGGAAACGAGAACATGTTCTAGTTCCGTCGCGGGCCAGGACTGTCGCGCAAGTAGGCTGGAAGGTTGTGGCGACACTCTGGGCGATCAGCGACCTGCATACGGGTCACACCGGCAACAAGCCGGTCACCGAGTCGCTGCACCCGTCATCGCCCGACGACTGGCTGATCGTCGCCGGCGACGTCGCCGAGCGCACCGATGAGATTCGGTGGGCGCTTGACCTGCTGCGGAAGCGTTTCGCGAAGGTGATTTGGGTGCCGGGCAACCACGAACTGTGGACCACCACCAAGGACCCGATGCAGGTGTTCGGGCGGGCGCGCTACGACTACCTGGTCAACCTGTGCGACGAGATGGGGGTGGTCACCCCCGAGCACCCTTTTCCGGTGTGGACCGACCAGGGCGGACCGGCGACGATCGTGCCGATGTTCCTGCTCTACGACTACACGTTCTTGCCCGAAGGAGCGGCGACCAAGGCGGACGGTCTCGCCATCGCCCGCGAGCGAAACGTGGTGGCCACCGACGAGTTCGTACTGTCCAACGAGCCGTACGCGACGAAGGAGGCGTGGTGCCGCGAGCGGGTGGCGGACACCCGTAAGCGGCTGGAGGACCTCGACTGGGTGACTCCGACTGTTCTGGTCAACCACTTCCCGTTGGTGCGCGAACCCTGCGACGCGTTGTTCTATCCGGAGTTCTCGCTGTGGTGCGGCACGACCGCGACCGCCGACTGGCACACCCGCTACAACGCCCTCTGTTCGGTGTACGGCCACCTGCACATTCCCCGCACGACGTGGTACGACGGCGTGCGCTTCGAAGAGGTGTCGGTGGGGTACCCGCGCGAGTGGCGGCGCCGCAAGCCGTACCGGTGGCTGCGCCAGGTGCTGCCCGATCCGAATTACCCATCCGGTTACCTCAACGAGTTCGGCGGCCACTTCGAGATCACGCAGGAGATGCGGGAGAACGCGCAGAAAGTTCAAGAACGCATCGCGAACCGGCAGGCGACGCGGGCGAGATGACAGTGGCGACGCTGCTCTTTGACGTGCTACCGCGCACGCGAGGAGCGCAACCGGGTGAAGGCACGGTCGCCGCCGCCGAGATGTACACCGACCCACCGGATTTGGCACCGCTTCCGGAAGAGGAGCCGCTGATCGCGCGGTCGGTGGCCAAACGCCGCAACGAGTTCATCACCGTCCGCTACTGCGCCCGGTTGGCGCTCGGCGAGCTTGGCGTGCCGCCTACGCCGATTCTGAAGGGGGAGAAGGGCGAACCGTGCTGGCCGGACGGCGTGGTCGGCAGCCTCACCCACTGCGAGGGCTATCGCGGTGCGGCCGTCGGACGCCACGACTCCGTCCGGTCGGTCGGCATCGACGCCGAACCGCACGACGTGCTGCCTCACGGCGTGCTCGAGGCCATCAGCCTGCCTGACGAACGCGCCGAGATCGGCGGCCTTCCGGCGGGACTGCACTGGGATCGAATCCTGTTCTGCGCCAAGGAGGCAACGTACAAGGCCTGGTTTCCGATCACCCGCCGCTGGCTGGGATTCGAGGACGCGCACATCGTCTTCACCGTCGACGACGGCGGTACCGTGGGCGGTTTCGAATCCCGCATCCTGATCGACGGCGCCGCGTTGTCCGGGCCGCCGTTGACCACGCTGCGGGGCCGCTGGTCTGTGCGTGACGGGCTGGCGCTGACGGCGATCGTGCTGTGAGCCTCGGAGGGCTGGGGCTACCGCCCGCCCGCAGGGCAGGGGGAGAGCGCAGCGACCCGGGAAGAGCGACTGCCGGCCTCGTGGTGGTCGACAAGCCACCGGGCGTCACGAGCCACGACGTGGTTTCTCAGTGCAGGCGCATCTTCGCCACCCGAAAGGTCGGGCACGCGGGCACGCTGGACCCGATGGCCACCGGTGTCCTGGTGGTCGGTATCGAGCGGGCCACCAAGATCCTCGGCCTGTTGACCGCCACCGACAAGTCGTACGCCGCCACCATCCGGCTGGGCCAGGCAACCGCGACCGAGGACGCCGACGGCGAAGTGCTGCAGACGATTTCGGCTGCGCACATCACCGGCGCCGACATCGAAACGGCGGTGGCCGCGCTGCGCGGCGACATCTCGCAGATCCCGTCGGCGGTCAGTGCCGTCAAGGTCGGTGGCAAGCGCGCCTACCGACTCGTCCGCGAGGGGCAGCCCGTCGAGCTGGCCGCCCGACCCGTGCGCATCGACCGGTTCGAGGTGTGCGATGTCCGGCGGTCCGGTGACGTGGTCGACGTCGATGTCGACGTCGACTGCTCGACTGGCACCTACATCAGGGCGCTTGCCCGCGATGTCGGCGCGGCCCTTGGCGTCGGCGGTCATCTCATCGCGCTGCGGCGCACCCGCGTCGGGCAGTTCGGGCTCGACGAGGCCCGCACGCTCGATGCCTTGGCCGATGAGCCGTGTCTGAGCTACACCCTTGACGAGGCGTGCCTGCTGGCGTTCCCGCGCCGTGACCTGACTGCCGAAGAGGCGGAATCCGCCGGCCACGGGCGGGCACTGGCACCCGCTGGAATCGACGGGATATACGCGGCGACCGCACCCGACGGGCGCGTGATCTCGCTGCTGCGCGACGAGGGCGCCCGCACGAAATCCGTTGTGGTTGTGCGTCCGGCAACGCTGTAGGGGTCGGGGGCGCATAATGAGTTCGTTTTCCGGATAGGAGCGCCCATGACCACCACCCCGTACAAGCTGCTTCAGCTGGCACTGGCTGTCTTCGGTTTCATCTTCCTGCTCCTCTACCCTCTGGCCGTTGTGTGGCCCTCGGGGTGGGCATGGCATGCGGGCGCGCCGTATGAGTCTCAGTACTTCATGATGATCGTCGGTTTGTGCGCGACGATCGGCGTCTTCCTGCTGAACGCCGCGCGCAAGCCGGAGGCGAACCTCAGTTTCATCTGGTTCGTGGTGTGGTCCAGCGTCGTGCACGCCGTCATCATGGCGGTGCAATCCTTTGGCGGCGAGCACCATATGGAGCACATGGGGCATCTGTGGGGCGATGTCCCTGCGCTGCTTCTTGTGGCAGTCGTCCTGACGGTTCTCGTTCGCATGGCAGGTCTGAAGGAGCCTTCGTACGCCGGGTGAGCAGCGAGTTCGTCAGGCGCGGCTGATAAGCCTAGCCTGATGAATATGGCCGTCGACCGCGAAACCGAAGACGTGGCGAGGGCGCTGCTGCTGGGCGTGGGCCTGCTGCGGCGGCGACTGCGGCAGACACCCGTCGCCGGCGAACTGACATTCCCGGAGACGGCGGCCCTCGGCCGGCTCGACCGCGGAGGCCCGGCAGCCGCGGCCGACCTGGCCCGGCAGGAGCAGATCAGCCCGCAGTCGATGGGCGCCACGCTGAGCGAGCTCGAAACCCGCGGCCTGGTCAAGCGGCAATCCGACCCAGGTGACGGGAGGCGAATCCTGTTGTCCATCAGTGCAACCGGCCGACGTGAACTCAATCGGCGGCGGAATGCCCGCGTCGAACAGCTCACGGCGGGCCTCGCAGATTTCACGGAGTCCGAACTCGGGCAGCTCGCGGCCGCTGCCCCGCTGATCGAACGACTGGCCTACCACCTCTAGATGGCCGTCCAGGAGCGAGACACCCAGACCCGCGACAACTACCGGTGGGTGGCGCTGACCAATACCACCGCGGCGGTCTTCATGTCGGCACTCGACGGGTCGATCGTCATCATCTCGCTGCCCGCGATTTTCCGCGGAATCCATCTGGACCCGCTGGCCCCCGCCAACATCGCCTATCTGCTGTGGATGATCATGGGCTACCGGCTGGTCCAGTCGGTGCTGGTCGTCACCGTGGGTCGCGTCGGCGACATGTACGGCCGTGTCAGGGTGTACAACGCGGGGTTCACCGTCTTCACGGTCGCATCAATCCTGTTGTCGTTCGACCCATTTGACGGCTCGGCGGCCGCGCAGTGGCTCATCGGCTGGCGGCTGCTGCAGGCGGTCGGGGGATCGATGCTGACGGCGAATTCGGCGGCGATCCTGACCGACGCGTTCCCGCCCGACCGGCGTGGTTTCGCACTGGGCTTCAACCAGGTGGCGGCGCTGGCAGGTCAGTTCGTCGGCCTGGTGGCCGGTGGACTGCTGGCCGCGTGGGACTGGCGGGCGGTGTTCTGGGTGAACGTGCCCGTCGGGGTGTTCGGCACCCTCTGGGCCTACCGCCGCCTGCGCGACAGCGGTGAGCGACACCGCGGCCGCATCGACTGGTGGGGCAACATCACCTTCGCTGTCGGGCTGTCCGCGGTCCTCGTCGCGATCACCACCGGGATACAACCGCACGGCGGCCACACCACCGGATGGCACAGCCCGTTCGTGCTCGGAACGCTGATCCTCGGCGTCGTCCTGCTGATCGCCTTCGTTGTCATCGAGTCGCGGGTCGCCGAGCCGATGATCCGGCTGAGCCTGTTCAAGATCAGGGCGTTCAGTGCGGGCAACGCGGGGACGTTCGCGGCCGCCCTGGCGCAGGGCGGCCTGCAGTTCATGCTCATCATCTGGTTGCAGGGCATCTGGCTGCCGTTGCACGGCTACGACTACGCCGACACCCCGCTGTGGGCGGGCATATTCATGCTGCCGCTGACGGCAGGATTCCTCGTTGCGGGCCCCGCGGCAGGCGCGCTGTCGGACCGGTTCGGCGCCCGCGGCATCGCGTCGGTCGGCATGCTGCTGTTCGGGATGAGCTTCGTCGGCCTGATGCTTCTGCCCATCGACTTCGGCTACTCGGCCTTCGCTCTGCTGATCGCGCTCAACGGGATCGGCAGCGGAATGTTCGCCGCGCCCAACACCTCGGCCATCATGGGTAGCGTGCTGCCTAGCGAGCGCGGTGTGGTGTCGGGCATGCGCGCGACCTTCCAGAACAGCGGCACGGCGTTGTCGATCGGCGTGTTCTTCTCGCTGATGATCGTCGGCCTGGCGGGCAGCCTGCCCGGAGCGCTGACCAGCGGCCTGCAGGAACAAGGCGTTCCGCACGCCGTCGCCGAACAGGTGGCGGTGCTGCCGCCGGTGTCGACGTTGTTCGCGGCCGTGCTCGGCGTCAATCCGCTCGAGCACCTGCTGGCCCCGAGCGGTGCGCTGACGCACCTGCCGCCGCAGAACCAGGCCGTCATCACCGGCCACGACTTCTTCCCGCATCTGATCTCGGGACCGTTCCATCAGGGATTGACGGTCGTCTTCTCCGTCTCGGTCGCACTCGCGGTGTTGGCAGGCGTCGCCTCGCTGGCCCGCGGCCGCGTGCGGGTCTAGCCGACGACCCAGATCGCCTCGGCGGCCGGACTGCCGAGATCGACCGTGCTGTCCTGCCCGTCCGACGATTCGATGGCGACCGAGATCATGCCCGCGAAGTCCCTACGTGCCAGCACCCGCAACCGGGAGTCCAGGCTGATGCCGACGCTGTCGAAGTACCGCAGCATCTCCGGGTCGGCGTCGGAGATCCGCGCCACCGTTCCGAAATCGCCGTCGTGGCAGGCCGACAGCTGCCGCGCGTCGGGGGTGGGCACGTTGCCGTCGGCGGCCGGAATCGGATCGCCGTGCGGGTCGCGCTTCGGATAGCCGAGCTTGGCGTCGATGCGGTCGAGCATCCGGTCGGAGACCGCGTGCTCGAGCACCTCCGCCTCGTCGTGCACCTCGTCCCAGCTGTAGCCGAGCATCCGGACCAGGAAGGTCTCCATCAGCCGGTGCCTGCGCACCATGGCCAGCGCGGCCTTCCTTCCCGCCTCGGTCAGCGTCACGGCGCCGTACTTCTCGTGGTCGACGAGGCCCTGGTCGGCGAGCTTGCGGATGGACTCCGACGCGGTGCTGGCCGACACCCCGATCCGCTCGGCGAGCATCTTGGTGCTCACCTTCTCCAGCGACCACTCCTGGGCGGTCCAGATGACCTTGAGGTAATCCTGGGCGACCGTGGTCAGGTCGCGCGGGTTACCGTTCGGACTCACAGTTACAAAGTTTAGGCAATGGTCACCTGATCTGGGGATGTGAGGCAGCCAGGCCTGTCGCTGAGCCGTAGGCTTGCCACTGTGCAGCGCTGGCGGGGGCAGGACGAGATCCCCACAGACTGGGGTAGATGCGTCGTCACGATCGGCGTGTTCGACGGGGTGCACCGCGGGCATGCCGAGCTGATCAACCACGCGGTCAAGGCAGGCCGGTCCCGCGGCGTGCCTGCGGTGTTGATGACGTTCGACCCGCATCCGATGGAAGTCGTCTTCCCCGGCAGCCATCCCGCGCAGCTGACCACGTTGACCCGCCGCGCCGAGCTGGTCGAGGAACTCGGCATCGACGTCTTCCTGGTCATGCCGTTCACCTCGGACTTCATGAAGCTGACCCCCGAGCGCTACATCCATGAGCTGCTGGTCGAGAACCTCCACGTCGTCGAGGTGGTGGTCGGGGAGAACTTCACCTTCGGCAAGAAGGCGGCGGGCAACGTCGACCTGCTGCGAAAGGCCGGCGAGCGGTTCGGCTTCGCGGTGGAGAGCATGTCGCTGGTGGCCGAGCACCACCGCGACGAAACCGTCACGTTCTCGTCGACCTACATCCGGTCGTGTGTCGACGCAGGCGACGTCGTCGCGGCGGCCGAGGCACTCGGCCGGCCGCACCGCGTCGAGGGTGTGGTGGTCCGCGGCGACGGCCGCGGCAAGGTGCTGGGTTTCCCGACCGCCAACGTCGCGCCGCCGATGTATTCGGCCATCCCCGCCGACGGCGTGTACGCCGCATGGTTCACCGTGCTGGGCCACGGCCCGGTGATGGGCACCGTCATACCCGGCGAGCGGTATCAGGCGGCGGTGTCGGTCGGCACCAATCCCGACATTCTCCGGGCGCACCCGCACCGTCGAGGCGTTCGTCCTCGACACCGACGCCGACCTGTACGGACAGCACGTCGCGGTGGACTTCGTGGCCCGCATCCGCGGCCAGGAGCGATTCGGGTCGATAGACGACCTGGTCAAGGCGATGGGCGGCGACACGGACCGGGCCCGCACCATCCTCGCCGCCCAGTAGCGATTCGGCTGGCAGACCGCTCGCTGCTAGACTTCACGCCGACCAAGCGTGTGCTGCAGTTCGCGGCGGCTGC
Organism: uncultured Actinomycetota bacterium; assembly: GCA_963804905.1. Lineage (GTDB taxonomy): Bacteria > Actinomycetota > Actinomycetes > Mycobacteriales > Mycobacteriaceae > Mycobacterium. The sequence continues at coordinate 402,557 of CAWDSB010000019.1, forward strand.
GCTTCTCGGGGCCGTATGGCCCTCCTCGCGGACCTATTGATGGAGATTGTTTCGTGGCGCTCACTGCCGAACAGAAGAAAGACATCCTGGGCTCCTACGGCCTGCATGACAGCGACACCGGTTCGCCGGAGGCGCAGGTCGCCCTGCTGACCAAGCGCATCGCCGACCTGACCGAGCACCTCAAGGTGCACAAGCACGACCACCACTCGCGGCGCGGACTGCTGCTGCTGGTCGGCCGTCGCCGCCGGCTGCTCAAGTACGTCGCCCAGGTCGACGTGGAGCGCTACCGCTCCCTGATCGACCGCCTTGGCCTGCGCCGCTGACGCATCCCACGATGTCGGCCGCGGCATTGCCGCGGTGTAACATGGGTGCGTTCGTCAGCCGTTCCGGCTCGAACAATTGGGTGCGGTTCTCGCAGTTCCGCGTGTACCGCTCCCGCGCGTCCCTGGCGGACCCCGCCTGATCGGACGGTCTTCGGTAGTGGCTGCCGGACGCCCCAGTATTTGGGCGAAGCCTCCGGCAGCTTCGATCGACGGCCGTAGCCGCATCAAGGCCCGTGGTCTGACAGGCTGCTCAGCGTTATGAGCGTGACGACGCGAAACAGCTGAACAAAGACCCAGAGAGGCCTCACGGACACCTATGTCTGTCGCAGAAATTGAAGACGGCGTATTCGAGTCGACCGCCGTCATCGACAACGGAAGCTTCGGCACCCGCACCATCCGATTCGAGACCGGCCGGCTCGCCCAGCAGGCCGCAGGCTCCGCCGTCGCCTACCTTGACGACGAAACCATGCTGCTGTCGGCGACCACCGCCAGCAAGAACCCCAAAGACCACTTCGACTTCTTCCCCCTGACGATCGACGTCGAGGAGCGGATGTACGCCGCAGGGCGCATCCCCGGCTCGTTCTTCCGCCGGGAGGGCCGCCCATCCACCGACGCGATCCTGACGTGCCGGCTGACCGACCGGCCGCTGCGGCCGTCGTTCGTCGACGGCCTGCGCAACGAGATCCAGGTCGTCGTCACGGTGATGAGCCTGAATCCCAACGATCTGTACGACGTGGTGGCGATCAACGCCGCATCGGCGTCCACCCAGCTGGCCGGCCTTCCGTTCTCGGGACCCATCGGCGCAGTGCGCGTCGCGCTGATCGACGGCACCTGGGTGGCGTTCCCGACCGTCGAGCAGCTCGAGCGGGCGGTATTCGACATGGTGGTCGCGGGCCGGGTCATCGGCGATGACGTCGCGATCATGATGGTCGAGGCCGAGGCCACCGAGAACGTCATCGAGCTCGTCGCCGGCGGCGCGCAGGCGCCGACGGAGGCCGTCGTGGCCGAAGGCCTCGAGGCGGCCAAGCCGTTCATCCGGGTGCTGTGTGAAGCACAGCAGGAGCTGGCCGACCGGGCCGCGAAGCCGACCGGCGAATACCCCGTCTTCCCCGACTACGGCGACGACGTGTACTACGCGGTCTCGTCGGTGGCCACCGACGCGCTGTCGGAGGCACTCACCATTGCCGGCAAGACCGAACGCAACGACCGCACCGACGAGATCAAGGCCGAGGTGCTCGACCGGCTGGCCGAGCAGTACGCGGGCCGCGAGAAGGAAATCGGCGCGGCATTCCGTTCTCTGACCAAAAAGCTTGTCCGCCAGCGCATCCTGACCGACCACTTCCGCATCGACGGCCGCGGCGTCACCGACATCCGCGCGCTGTCGGCCGAGGTGGCCGTGGTGCCAAGGGCGCACGGCAGCGCGCTGTTCGAGCGCGGCGAGACCCAGATTCTCGGCGTCACCACGCTGGACATGGTCAAGATGGCCCAGCAGATCGACTCGCTGGGCCCGGAGACCTCCAAGCGCTACATGCACCACTACAACTTCCCGCCGTACTCGACGGGTGAGACCGGCCGTGTCGGTTCGCCCAAGCGGCGCGAGATCGGGCACGGCGCGCTGGCCGAGCGGGCGCTGGTGCCCGTGCTGCCCAGCGTCGAGGAGTTCCCGTACGCCATCCGTCAGGTGTCGGAGGCGCTCGGCTCGAACGGCTCCACCTCGATGGGCTCGGTGTGCGCGTCGACGCTTGCGCTGCTGAACGCCGGGGTTCCGCTGAAGGCGCCCGTCGCCGGCATCGCGATGGGACTGGTGTCCGACGACGTCGACCTCGAGGACGGCACGTCCGAGCGTCGCTTCGTCGCGCTGACCGACATCCTCGGAGCCGAGGACGCCTTCGGCGACATGGACTTCAAGGTCGCGGGCACCAAGGACTTCGTCACCGCGCTGCAGCTGGACACCAAGCTCGACGGCATTCCGTCGCAGGTGCTGGCCGGTGCGCTGTCGCAGGCCAAGGACGCCCGGCTGACCATCCTCGAGGTGATGGCCGAGGCGATCGACGCCCCGGACGAGATGAGTCCCGTACGCGCCACGCGTCACCGCGATCAAGGTGCCGGTGGACAAGATCGGCGAGGTCATCGGGCCCAAGGGCAAGATGATCAACTCCATCACCGAGGAGACCGGCGCCCAGATCTCGATCGAGGACGACGGCACCGTGTTCGTCGGCGCAACGGACGGGCCGTCGGCACAGGCCGCGATCGACAGGATCAACGCGATCGCCAACCCGCAGCTGCCGAAAGTCGGCGAGCGGTTCCTCGGAACCGTCGTCAAGACAACGGATTTCGGTGCCTTCGTGTCGCTGCTGCCCGGTCGCGACGGGCTGGTGCACATCTCCAAGCTCGGGCGGGGCAAGCGCATCGCGAGGGTCGAAGACGTGGTGAAGGTTGGCGACAAGCTGCGTGTGGAGATCGCCGACATCGACAATCGCGGCAAGATCTCGCTCGTCCTCGTCTCCGAAGACGACGACGCCGTGGCGGCTCCTGCTGATTCGCCTGTCGATGCCACGACAGGCAGCTAACGCCCACTCGGGCCTGCGACGGGTCCGTCGCGGCCATGAGTCCGCGACCACAGTGCGCCGCACCACCCTGCCCGGTGGTCTGCGCGTCGTCACCGAATGCATCCCCTCGGTGTACTCGGCGTCCGTCGGTGTCTGGGTGGGTGTCGGGTCGCGCGACGAAGGCCAGAGCGTCGCGGGTGCCGCGCACTTCCTGGAGCACCTGTTGTTCAAGTCAACCCCGACGCGCAGCGCGGTGGACATCGCCCAGGCGGTCGACGCCGTCGGCGGTGAGCTGAACGCCTTCACCGCCAGGGAGCACACCTGCTACTACGCGCACGTGCTCGACACCGATGTGAATCTGGCGGTCGATCTGGTTGCCGACGTGGTGTTGCGGGGCTCGTGTGCGGCGGAGGACGTGGAGCTCGAACGTGCCGTGGTGCTCGAGGAGATCGCCATGCGCGACGACGATCCAGAGGACACGCTCGGCGACGTGTTTCTGTCGGCGATGTTCGGAGCGCACCCGGTGGGCCGCCCCGTGATCGGTAGCGCGGCTTCGGTTTCGGCGATGACGCGATCACAACTGCATTCGTTCCATGTCCGCCGCTACACCCCCGAACGGATGGTGGTGGCCGTCGCGGGCAACGTCGACCACGACGAGGTGGTGGGCATGGTACGCGAGCACTTCGGCCCCCACCTGGTGCGCGATCGCATCGCCGTTCCGCCCCGCAAGGGCACCGGCCGCGTGACTGGCCAGCCCTCCCTGGAGGTGGTCAACCGGGACGCCGAACAGACCCACATGTCGCTCGGGGTGCGTGTGCCCGGCCGGCACTGGAAGCACCGGTGGGCGCTGTCCGTGCTCAACACCGCGCTCGGCGGTGGCCTGAGTTCTCGCTTGTTCCAACAGATTCGCGAATCGCGCGGGCTGGCCTACTCGGTGTATTCGACGGTGGACACCTTCTCCGACAGCGGCGCGCTGTCGGTCTATGCCGCATGCCTGCCGGAGCGCTTCGCCGAGGTTGCCCGGGTGACCACTGACGTGCTGACGGCGGTGGCCCGCGACGGGATCACCGAAGGCGAGTGCCGGATCGCGAAGGGGTCGCTGCGCGGCGGGCTCGTGCTCGGCCTCGAGGACTCCGGCTCGCGAATGAACCGCATCGGCCGCAGCGAGCTGAACCACGGCGAGCACCGAAGCATCGACCAGACACTGGGGCTGATCGATCAGGTCACCCTCGACGAGGTCAACGCGGTGGCGCGCCGGCTGCTGACCAGGCCGTTCGGTGCGGCGGTGCTGGGCCCGTATCGGACCAAAAGGTCACTGCCCCAGCCGCTTCGGGCCATCGCAGGCTGATCACCTACCGTGGGGGCGGTGAACAGACTGTCCCGACGAAGCGTGCTCGTCGGCGGGTTGGCTGTGGCCGGCCTCGCCGCGTGCGCCCAGAAACCCGTGCTGGCCGACCCCGCCGAACCCGTCTCTCCGGTCAACGACCGCATCGAGGCGCTGCAGAAACGCAACAACGCCAAGATCGGCGTGTACGCGGTCGGCCTGCCCGAGGGCTGGACCATCGCCGACAAGACGGGCAACGGCGACTACGCCAGCACCAACGACGTCGGGATCGCCTATGGCCCCGACGGGCGGCAGCTGCTGCTGTCGGTGATGACCCGCAGCAGCGGCGATGACCCCAAGGCGCCGAACAACCGGCCGCTGATCGGTGAACTCGCCACCTTGTTGGTGCCATGGCTGCTGGGATGAGTCATGACCGTTCCTAATGCACCGCAGTCGCCGGCGGAGGTGCCTTCGTGTTATCGACACCCGGACCGGACGACATACGTCCAGTGCACGCGGTGTCACCGCTACATCTGCCCGGAGTGCATGCGCGATGCCGCCGTCGGCCACCAATGTGCGGAGTGCGTCAGCGGGGGCGCTCCAAATGTGCGCCAGCCGCGAATGAAGGCCGGCGGACCATGGGGTTCGAGGACCCCGTTGATCACCTACGCATTGATCGCGATCAACGTGCTCGCCTTCGTCGCGCAGGTGGCGTCGTCACGCGTGGAGAACGATCTCGTCATGTGGTCGCCCGCGGTCGCCAACGGAGAGCTGTACCGCTTGATCACATCGGCGTTTCTGCACAACGGGATCACCCACATTCTGTTCAACATGTTCGCGTTGTTCGTGGTCGGGCCACCGCTGGAGATCTGGCTGGGCCGGCTGCGGTTCGGTGCGCTCTACGTGCTCAGCGCGTTGGGTGGTTCCGTGCTCGTCTACCTGCTGGCCCCGCTGGATGCCGCGACGGAAGGTGCCTCGGGCGCGGTGTTCGGCCTGTTCGCCGCCACCTTCGTGGTCGCCAAAAAGGTCAACGTCGACGTCCGCTGGGTGGTCATCATGATCGTAATCAACCTGGTCATCACGTTCACCGTGCCGTCGATCAGCTGGCAGGGACACCTTGGCGGATTGGTGACAGGCGGGCTGATCGCGCTGGCCTACGCGTACGCGCCCGCCAAGCACAGAATTCCCGTGCAGGCGGGCGCGACGGTTGGCATGGTCGTGCTGTTTGCCGTTCTGATCTGGTGGCGCACAAGCGAACTGCTGGTGCTGGCCTGAGGCGTCAGGCCAGCACGGTGGCCGGGTCGGTGTAGGTCAGTTCCAGATCGGATGCCACCTGCTCGGATAGCAGCCCACCCTCATGTGTCGAAAGTCCCGTGGCCAGAGCCACATCGGCCTGGCAGGCTGCCTTCCAGCCGTTGTTGGCAAGCTTGAGCACGTACGGCATCGTCGAGTTGGTCAGAGCGTAGGTCGACGTGCGCGGGACCGCGCCGGGCATGTTGGCCACGCAGTAGAACAACGTATCGTGGACCGCGAAGGTCGGGTCGTCGTGCGTCGTGGGATGGGAGTCCTCGAAGCAGCCACCCTGGTCGATCGCGATGTCCACCAACACCGCGCCCGACTTCATGCGTGCGACAGTCGAATTGGTGACCAGCTTGGGCGCCTTCGCCCCGGGCACCAGCACGGCGCCGATCACCAGGTCGGCTTCCTTGACGGCGTCCTCGAGGTCGAGCATGGACGAGTAGCGAGTCTCGATGGCTCCGCTGTTCTCGTTGTCGATCTTGCGCAGCGTGTTGAGGTTGACGTCGAACACGCTCACGTGAGCACCCATGCCCTTGGCGATGCGGGCGGCGTTGTAGCCGGCCACGCCGCCGCCGATGACAACGACCTCGGCAGGCGCAACGCCCGGCACGCCACCCATCAGCACGCCACGGCCACCGTGGCTGCGCATCATGTGATACGCGCCGACTTGCGCGGACAATCGTCCTGCGACCTCGCTCATCGGGGCCAGCAAGGGCAGCGCGCCGTCGGCGGTCTGCACGGTTTCATAGGCGATCGACGTGGTGCCCGAGGCCAGCAGCGCGTCGGTGCACGGCTTGGAGGCGGCCAGGTGCAGATAGGTGAACAGCGTCTGGCCCTCGCGCATGCGGCTGTATTCGGGCTCGATCGGCTCCTTGACCTTGAGCAGAAGATCGGCCTCGGCCCACACCTCGTCGGCGCCGGTGATCATCTGGGCACCGGCCCGCTTGAAGTCGGCGTCGGAAATCGCGGAGCCGTCGCCCGCTCCGGACTGAATGAGTACCTCGTGGCCACGATGGACCAGTTCGGCCACACCGGCCGGGGTGATGGCGACTCGAAACTCGTTGTTCTTGATCTCGGTCGGGATGCCGACGCGCATGAACGCTCCTGTAGGTCGTTGGACTGCTTAAATTGTGAAGAAAATTCGGTTGAATAGCAATACTGCTGATGATCGTTCGATATACTTCCGATATGCCCGAAGAAGCCACGAAATCATTGGCCGCGGCGGCTCGCCCGCCGAAGGATGTTCAGCCGGTCGAGATAGACCCCGTCGATCAGCGCATTCTGACCGCGCTGCACGCCGATGCGCGGATGTCGAACAGCGCCCTCGCCGAGCTGGTCGGCATTGCGCCGTCGACGTGTCACGGCCGCGTGCGGAGGCTGCAGGAGCTCGGCGTGATCCGCGGCTTCTACACCGATATCGACCCTGCGGCCATCGGCCTGTCGCTGCAGGCGATGATCTCGGTCAGCCTGCAGTCCAACGCCAGGGCCAAGATCCGCAGCTTCATCCAGCAGATCCGGCGCAAGCCGCAGGTGATGGACGTCTACTTCCTGGCGGGCGCCGACGACTTCATCCTGCACGTGGCCGCCCGCGACACCGAGGATCTGCGATCCTTCGTGGTGGAGAACCTCAACGCCGACGCCGACGTCGCGGGGACGCAGACGTCGCTGATCTTCGAGCACCTGCGGGGCGCCTCGCCGCTGTAGATAGGTTGGTGTTGTGCTGCACGGGAGGGCGGCAGAGCTGGCCGACATCCGCGGGCTTCTCGCGGATGCCCGTGGCGGCCGCAGCTCCCTGCTGGTGCTCCAGGGCGAGGCGGGCAGTGGCAAGACCGCACTGCTGCAGCATGCACAGGTTTCAGGACGTCTGCAGGACGCGCTGCGAACGGCGAACGAGGGTGTGCAGGTCGCCGAGGACACCGGGCAGCTTCACTCCGCGGCGAACCTGCGCGGCGTCGTCGCCCGGATCACTGCGATGACCGGCGACGAGGACACCTGCCTTGCGCTGGCCAACGAGGCCATCCACCGTGGCGCGGAATGCCGTTCGTCCGGTGTGGGACTGGCGGTGCTCGCGCTGGCCGTGCTCGACCTTGGCTACGGACGGTACGGCGCCGCACTGGAACGTCTCGCATCGCTGCCGACGCGGTTGCAGCGGCATCCGACGTTCGCCTACCTGTCGCCGCCGGAGTGGGCCGAGGCCGCGGCGCGCAGCGGCGAACCGCGCCGAGCCGACGACACGATGGCGGCCTATGTCCCGTGGGCGACCCACCGAGACAATCCCGTCGTGCAGGCCAACCTGCACCGCTGTCGGGCATTGCTCGGTCCCGACGACGACGCCGAGGGTCACTACCGGGCGGCTATCCGTCTCTACGACGAGGTCAACCGGCCCATGGCGCGGGCCCGCACGGAACTGCTCTACGGTGAGTGGCTGCGACGGGTCAGGCGCCGGTCCGATGCGCGTGAGCCGTTGCGTGCGGCGCTGCGGGTGTTCGATGTGATCGGCGCCCGATCGTGGGCCGAGCGCGCCCGTGCCGAACTGCGGGCGACCGGCGAGAGCGTCGCCCCCGCCGAGCAGACGGGCCAGGACCAGTTGACTCCGCAGGAACTTCAGGTGGTGCGGCTGGCGGCGACGGGGCTGAGTAACCGGGACATCGGCGCGCAGCTGTTCATCAGCCCTCGCACCGTCGGCTACCACCTCTACAAGGCGTTTCCCAAGCTGGGTGTGGCCGGCCGGCACGAGCTCGCCGCCCTCGACCTGGTCTGAATACAGTCATTCGACAGATTCGAAGGCGGTGCCGTTCCGGTCATCGTGGACGGCATGAAGTTTGGAGTCGATGTCCCGACCTGTCTGGCGGGGATGGCGTATCCGGTGCCCTTCGCCACGGCCGACGATGTGGTCCGAATCGCCGTCGAAGCCGAACAGCTCGGCTATGACGAAGTGGCGGGCAATGATCATCTCAGCACGCAGCGGTTCGTCCGCGACGCGTGGCAGAGCGCACCCGACTACTTCGAACCGCTGATGATGCTGGCCACCATCGCCGCCAAGACGTCGGTGGTGCGACTGGGTACAGGGATCCTGGTGCGGCCGATGCGTGACCCGGTGCTGCTGGCCAAACAGGTGGCCACCCTGGACCACATCAGTGGCGGGCGGGTGAACCTGGCCGTCGCGAACGGTGGTTACCGTGATGAATTCGAAAGCGTGGTGCCGGATCTCGCCGCGGCGAACCGCAACGATCTGATGGTCGAGGGCATCGAGTCGCTGCGGGTCCTGTTCGAGCAGCCACGGTCCAGCTACGACGGCAAGTACCGGCGGTTCGTCGACGTCGAGTCGTATCCCAAACCCGTTCAGTCGCCGCCGCCGATCTTCTCCGGCGGAAACGGGAAGAGCGCGATCCGGCGCGCGGGGGAGCGCTGCGAGGGATGGCTGCCCGCCAAACTCGGTCCTGCCGACATTGCGTCAGGCCGGGCGATGGTCCTCGCGCATGCCCGCGAGGCCGGGCGCGACCCGGCCGCGATAACGACTGCCCTGCAATCGGTTGTCTGCATCGCCGATACGGCTGCCCATGCGCGCGAGAAGTTCCAGCGATCCACCTTCGAGCTGTTCCGCGGCTCGCTGAAGGACACCATGATGAAGGGCGTCGACGAGGACAAATATGTCGCCGACAATCTCATCGGCACGCCCGACGAGGTGTGCGCGAAGGTCGCCGCCTTCGAGGAGGCAGGCCTCGACGCCTTCTACGCAACACTGTTCGTCGCCGACACGGTTGACGAAATGCTGGACCAGATACGACTTTTCGCCCTGTACGTACTACCGGCCTTCCCGGAGAAATCAACACTGTGGGAGGAAAAATGACGCTCAGCATGTGATGGCGAATGTCGATGTAGCCTGTCATATTTCGACGCTACGAACGTGGCCGCATGCCTCGCATCCGTCAGATGAACGGTGTAACCCGTACGCCTATCTCCATCCAAGAGCGCTGTTGCAACGAACGACCAGCAACAGCATGGAAGGAAGACCAATGAAGTACGTATTGCCCGTCATCACGGCCGGGGCAATCGCCACCGGTGGCCTGGGATTGGCCGGTATCGCCGATGCGGCTCCGTCGGGACCCACAACCGCGTCCGAGGCGGTGAGCACGCTGCAGGCGCAGGGGTTTTCATGTGATCCTCAACAAGATCGGTACAGCCCCACTCGACCATTGTGTGGTCAAGACGGTGCGCCCGGGTCAGACCTTTACGCGGATGGATTCGGGAGTGCCGGGAGCGAAGAACGACCTGGTCACGACGGTCACTGCTAAGACCGTGTACGTCGACGTCGTCTGCTGATCATTTTGGCGCGGGCTGCATGGATCCCATGAAATACGTTTCGTTACCGGTCGGGTATCCGCCGCCGTCGGTGGCGATGTGAACATGGTCGAAGTGGTTGGCGGTCTCAGAGCCGTAATCCGCCGTCCAGCTGGGCGCGCCGATGCCGGGGTAGAAGCCTTGCCTCCAGATCACATGGAGCACTCCCCATCGTTTCGCGTTCGCCAGTGCAAGCCCTGCGATCTGGTTGCCGAGCTCGATGCCCTCCTGGGTGTGATAGTTCGGGATCATCACGTCGATCGCCAACCCGTTTGGATGCCACTTCAACGGGTCCTGCCGAAACCCGCCGATCGTTTTGATCTCGGGGAACATCACGCTGATGGCGCGCGCCGCCCAGATGGTCTTGACCTGCAACCCCTGCTCCGGCGCGACACCGACGGGCAGCGCGAACGAGATGTCGGGGTTGGCGACAGGCGCGCTCGCTGCCAACAGTTCCGATGCCGCGGGAATGCCGCCGTCCGGCACGCTGGCCGCGGCAGACTCTTGACCTACCGCCGTTTGAGCCGGCACCTCGGCGCAACACGCAGGCTTCGGTCTCTGGTCGTAGAGCATGGCGGCAGAGACGACTAGCGAAACCACGAGCAACAACACCCGCCCGCGGCCGTTGGCTAACAGGTCTCTGCGCACGAACAGCACTTTACTGCCGCGCCGGACGCGGTGTGGCAATCTTTGGCAACGTCGCCTGCTGATCAGAACGGTGGATCGTTCGGTTGCGGTTGGTCGGGTGGTGGGCGATCTCCCGCGTGCGCGCCGCCGGCAGACGGCGATCTGCCTCGTTGATGGGCCGCTGGTCGCGATAGCGGATGTGAGCGATGCGGGCTGCTCGTTAACGAGAGATGTTGCGCTGAAGCGGTTTCGGTGACTGGCAGACGGGTGGCGCCATGTCGGGGAACAGTTCCAACCCCCTGGTGTAACACAGGTTCAGCTGCTGGATTGCCGCTCTCCAACAGTAGAGAAAAGAGGCGTGCTATGCGCCCAACAAAATCACGAACCATCACTTCACTCTTGGCGGCGGTTGGCGCAGGATTTGCGGTACGGAATATGGAACATGGCACCACCGCATTTTCGGGGCGTGGCCCGCACCGTTGTCACGCCGGTTCCTGTACGAGCAGGGCAGGACTGCCAGCGTGGCCGTTAGGGATCGGGTAGAAACTGCGATGGCTTTGTGGGTCGACAGCGACCACATGTGCACCGTCTGCCAGATGGCCGGAGCCGATAACCGTCAACCCGTGATCATGTGCGTCGAGCATGCTGACAATTCCGCTTTCGGCCGCCACATAGAGCCGACGAGCGGCGGAGTCGAAGGCAAGCACGTCCGGGTCTTCGCCCACCGGGTTTGATCCGAGCACTTGCCAGCTTGTTTGATCAACGGTGACCAGGGTGGCGTTGTGGTCACAAGCCACAAACGCGAGCCGATCGATGCCATCGATGGCAAGGCCATGCGGGTGCTCACAACCTGGCAGCGCCACCCGCCGCGCGACGGTCGTCGTTGCGGGGTCGATCACGGCCAATTCGTTACGTCCCTGCACTGCAACGAGCATGCGGTCACTGTTGGAGTCATAACCGACGTTCCCTACCTCGCCGCCAACGTCTACCGTCCCTCGCGGTTGCATTGTGGCTGCATCAACAACGGTCTCCGTCCCACCGGTCTCGTTGGTCGTCCACACGGTATTGCGGCGGGAGTCGTAAGCCAGCCCATCTGGGTACTCGCCGGTCGGCGCACGCCCGATCTCTTGACCACTGGCCTCATCGATGGCGACCACCTGGTTCGACCCGGTTGCTGTCGCATAGACGCGGCCCAGCGTTTCCACAACCGAGACGCCGTGCACCTGAGACAAGTTCGGAATGGTGCGTACTACCTGACCCGCATGCACGTCGACTTCGACAACTTCACTCGCACCGAGGTGGGCGATGAACAGCAAACCGCGTGCTTTGTCCAAGCTCTCGTAATCGAAACGCGAATTGTTTCCTGGCAGCGGAATCTCAGTTACCGGTCTAAGTGGCAACGACGAAGGCGAACCGTCGTGAGGTGACGGGTGGCTGCACGCGACCGCCGCCGTCATCGCCGACGCCAAGACGAACTTCTCTAGTGCAGGGCGGGTCCGCTTGCCGATTGCAGGCATGGCGCCAGAGTAAACATGACTGGCAGCGCGGCGTGCTGCTGCCGTTGTCTGCCGCGAACAGCGATGCGCCCGTGAGCATCCTGTTACGGCACCCGGCCTGGCGGGAGTACGACCACGATCCCAGCGGGTCCGCGCTGCGCGCTGCTGCTGCGGCGCTTTCGCCGGGCCGACGCCGAAGTGGAACCACCACGTCGTCGAGGGGCAGCGGGGTCGAAGGTCAGGTGCAGCCCACCTCGGTGATCCTGCCGCCTCGCCGTCGTTACGCTGCTCGGATGATCGACTTCCAGAGCGGTGGCCTCTTCGCGAGGCTTGGACCGAGCGACTCGAGAGCAATCGCCAATGAGCTGGCGCCCATTCTCGTTGACGGCGAAGCAGTCCACCTCAGTTTCAAGGGCATGCGCGATTCGGTGGTTTTTACCAACAAGCGCCTTATCGCGATAAACGTGCAAGGCCTGACCGGCAAGAAGTGCGACTACTCATCGCTTCCGTACAACAAGATCCAAGCCTGGAGCATTGAGACGGCGGGTCGGTTCGATCTCGACGCCGAGCTCGAACTGTGGTTCTCGGGTCTTGGAAAGGTTCGGCTGGACTTCAAAGGTCGGGTCGACATTCGCTCTATCGGGCAGCTCATCGGAAAACACGTCCTTTAGAGGGGTCGTTGTTGGGGGCCTCATCGGTGAATCCCGCATGGGTGAGTGCCGAAGGGGTATTCAGGGCAATATCGTCGAGTCATCTGCGAAAGGCAGCGATGGGCACCTTCGGAATAGCTGGTCTCTGGCTGGTTTTGGCCGTGGTCTTGGTGATCTCGGTATTGGTCGGAGTTGGCAGTATGTTGCTGGCCGATCGCACCCTCCCCAAACCAGTTCAGACAGGCCACAACGGGGCGCTATCGCCGTTTATGACTTGTGTAGGACTGGTTTACGGCGCGCTGCTCGGATTCACCATCGTCGTTGGATGGGAGCAGTTCTCCTCCGCGGAGGCTAATGTCTCCAACGAGGCGTCCACACTGACAACGATGTACCGGCAAACCGTCGGCATGCCGGTTTCAGAGCAGACACGGATGCGGGAACTGCTCCGGGATTACACGAAGGCGGTCGCGGGTCCCGAATGGGAACAAGCAATACGCGCGGGTGGTGGAACCGAAAGCGCACGAGATGCGCTCAACGACATGTACAGGGTGCTCGGCAGTGCGCAATCCAGCGTCGCGTCGAACCCGATAAGTCAGAAGTTTCTCGACAAGGTCGACACGCTGGCGTTGGAGCGGAGTCAGCGAATCCTGGACGCCAAACCGCGAATACCCGTGCTGCTCTGGACCGGGTTGCTGTTCGGCGGTGTCGTCCTGGTGGCGCTCGGCGGTTTCATGCGCCTGGGGAGCGTTCGTGCTCATCTACTTTTACTGAGCGCGGTCGCCGTCCTGCTCGGCTTACTGTTGTTCATCGTCTTCTGGCTCGACCATCCGTTCGGGAACCAGCTGGGCGTCACTTCCGAACCTTTTGAGCAGTCCCTGATCGTTTTCGACTCGATCGACCGTGGGACCTGATCAGGTTCTCTAGACGTCTACCCGGCGCGAGAGCGTGGCCCAGTACGCCTGCATCACCGCGAAGATGAACGCCGTGCTGATGCCGAAGAGCAGCACGCCGTTCACGGCCTCCAGCGCGCCCAGCATTCTCAACCGGGACGGCAACACCAATGCCGGTAATTCGAACGTCGTCATGGTGCCGAGAGAATAGACCGATGCCTCCGTGAACGAACCGAATGCGCCGAGCCACCGATATGCCGACGCCCATAGCACGCTGTCCACCCCGTGTAGAGCCGCCAATATCAACGCGACCGCTCCGATGTGGCCGATCACGGCTGGAATCGCCCGTTGTGGATCACTTTGGTGCTTGTCGACCCGGCCCCGAATCCTCCTTTCGAGGCCGAACGCCATCATCACGACTCCGGTGGTGTGGATCGCGATCGTCAGCACAATGAGCGACAGCCCCAAGGTCCAGCTCGCCAGGTCCATCAGTTCTCCTTCCGTCGCCCCATCGACGCTTCGACACACCTGCAGAACCTACGCCGCGACACACGGCCTCAGCGGCCGATTGTCACCGGACTAGGGTGTGGTCATGCAGGTCGCGGTGCTTGGTAGCAAGGGCAAGGTCGGCGCGACCATGGTTCAGGCGGTCCAAGATGCCGACGACCTGAGCTTGTCGGCCGAGGTCGATGCGGGCGATCCGCTGAGCCTTTTGACCGACGCCAACACCGAGATCGTCATCGACTTCACGCACCCCGACGTGGTGATGGACAACCTGAAGTTCCTCATCGAGAACGGCATCCACGCCGTCGTCGGCACCACCGGGTTCGACGACAAACGGGTTGGTCAGGTTCGCAGCTGGCTGACCGCCAGGCCCGACGTCGCGGTGCTCATCGCGCCGAACTTCGCCATCGGCGCCGTGCTGTCGATGCACTTCGCGCGGCAGGCGGCCCGGTTCTTCGAGTCGGTCGAAGTGATCGAACTGCACCATCCGCACAAGGCCGACGCCCCGTCGGGTACCGCTGCGCGCACGGCGCGGCTCATCGCGGAAGCGCGAAAAGACTTGCCGCCCAACCCGGATGCCACCAGCACAGGGCTGGACGGTGCGCGTGGCGCAGATGTCGACGGCATACCGGTGCACTCGGTGCGGTTGGCCGGTCTCGTCGCGCACCAAGAGGTGCTGTTCGGCACGCAGGGCGAGACGCTGACCATCCGGCATGACAGCCTCGACCGCACTTCGTTCGTCCCCGGTGTGCTGCTGGCGGTCCGCCACGTCAAGGAACACCCAGGGCTCACGGTGGGCATCGAGCCGCTGCTCGACCTGACATGACATGAGTGAGGGCGCGCGGGCACTGCGTATTCAGCTGCTCATCGGCTTCATGTGCGTCGCGCTGGTCGTGTACTTCCTGTTGCTCGGCCGCATCGCGATGGCCTTCATCACCTCCGGCAGCGCCGCCGCCGTGGGGCTTGGCGTGGCGGTGCTGATCATGCCGCTGATCGGCATCTGGGTGATGGTCAGCACCCTGCAGGCCGGCTTCGCCCACCAGCGGCTGGCGCGACGCGCCCGCGAAGACGGCATGGAGCTCGATGTCAGCGGCCTGCCCAGGATGCCGTCCGGCCGGATCCAGCGGGATGCCGCCGACGCCTTGTTCGAAACAGTCCGCGACGAGCTGGAGCAGGACCCCGACGACTGGCGGCGGTGGTACCGGCTGGCGCGGGCCTACGACTACGCGGGCGACCGCAGCCGTGCCAGGGAGGCGATGAAGAAGGCGGTCGAATTGGAGCGAGCACTGCAGGGGAGCGGATGACAAAGAGACTGCTGATCGTCCACCACACACCGTCGCCGCACACGCACGAGATGTTCGAGGCGGTCGTGTCCGGTGCAACCGACTCCGAGATCGAGGGCGTCGAGGTCGTGCGACGACCGGCCCTCACGGTCTCGCCGACCGACGTGCTGGAAGCCGACGGCTATGTCCTCGGTAGCCCGGCCAACCTCGGTTATATGAGTGGCGCGCTCAAGCACGCCTTCGACGTCTGCTACTACCCATGTCTGGACGCGACCCGTGGACGACCGTTCGGCCTGTATCTCCACGGCAACGAGGGCACCGAGGGAGCCGAGCGGGGCGTCGACGCGATTACGACCGGGCTCGGCTGGGTGAAAGCCGCTGAATACGTGGTGGTGTCGGGCAAGCCGAGCAAGGACGACCTGGAATCGTGTTGGGAACTCGGCGCAACGGTCGCCGCTCAGTTAATGGGATGAGGCGCATCGTGAATGGATCGGCGTCGTGCCGGAAGCTTCACTCCGTGTATGTGCTTCTGGCGGCGGCGCTGGCGCAAGAAGCGGAGCGTACGAGCAGGCGGAATCGTCAAAGGATCGCTGAGGCGCATCAACGAGCCCTAGGCTGCTTACGTCAGTGACAGGGACGGCCGGGCTAGGAAGGGACTCGCATGAGCGATTCAGCGGAGGCTCTGGTGCGCAACTTCTTTGCCAAGCGGTGGCGTGACTATTACGAGACGAGGTCGCTGGAGGAACGTGTCGCAGCCGTCATGGATCCTTCGAAATGACGCCTTTCAGCAATGCTGATGCAGTAACAGAGAGGAACTGATGCCTGGTATCGCCGAACTCGCCCTGGGCGCAGCGCCGATCGCAGGCGGGGCGTTGCTGGGCGCCGCCGCGGGCAGCTTCAAAGGCCCCGATGTTCGCGCCATGATCTTGAAAGACATGGACTTGCTCGAGCGGATTCCGGACAATAAGCCCGAGCTGAAAGCGCGGCTAAAGGCCAGCATCGACGAGCGCATCGATGACCTGATCTCGGCGACTGAAAAAACCCGCGAGATCCGTCAAGTGGCGGCGTCCTACCAGGGCAATTGGCGCGACATCGTCGTGTTCGTCTGCGCGATCCTATTCACGATCATCTGGTGGAACGTCAGCCACAGCCGGTCCAATTGGCTGATCATGTTCATCGCGCTGATCGCGCTGTCGCTCCTCGGGGGGTTCTATGCGGCCCGTGGCATCTTCCGCGGACTCGCGAACGTCAGGCACTCGCGCGGAGATCGCCCGGCCCGGAATCAGTAGTGGTAGGTGTCCGACGGCGCGGGGATGTGCGCCGGGTCGTCGACGTCGTCGAACGGGGACTCTTCGATGCCGTAGGCGCGGGCCAGGTCGAGGATCTTGTTCGCGCGGGCGATGCGTGGCAGGTCTGAGCCATTGCGGATCTCGCCGCCGTCGCGCTCGAATTCGAGGAAAAATTCTTTGGCCCAAGTGATTTCGTCCAGGGACGGCGAAAGTCCCTCGTTCACCGTGCCGCACTGATCGGGTGTCAGGCAGATCTTTCCGGTCATGCCGAACTCGGCGGAAACCGCGGTCGCCTCACTCAGCTTCAGCGCACTGGAGCCCACGGTCGGTCCGTCGATGGCACTCGGCAGGTGGGCGGCCTTGGCCGCGATCGTGAACCGCGAGCGCGCATAGGCCAGCGTCGTCGGGTTGTCGCCGAAGCCCGTGTCGCGGCGAAAGTCACCGATGCCGAAGGCCAGCCGGAAAGTGCCCTTCGTTGCGGCGATCTCGGTGATGCGTTCCAGGCCGCGGGCCGTTTCCACCAGTGCGACAATCGGCACGTTGGGCAGGCGTTTGGCCGTTTCCGTGACGTGGTCGACCGATTCGACCATCGCCAGCATCACCCCGCCCACCGAGGTGCCCGACAGCATGTCCAGGTCGTCGGCCCACCACTGCGTGCCGAAGCCGTTGACGCGGACCCAGTCGCCGTTGCCCTCGCCGAGCCACTTGATCACATTGCCGCGGGCGGCGACCTTGTCCTTGGGGGCGACCGCGTCCTCGATGTCGAGGACGACGATGTCGGCGCGGGACTGAGCGGCAGGCGCGAACCTCTCGTACTGCGCGCCGTTCACCAGCAGCCAGCTCCGGGCGAGCACGGGGTCTATCCGCGACCCGACGTCGCCTGGGTCCTTTTCTTCGTCCACCCGAACATGGTCGCGCACCGCGACATCACGGCAGACGGCGGGGTCTGTCCAGGTCAGGACAGCGAGGCGCCGAACAGTCGCTCCAGTGCGGCCCAGTGCCGGTCCGCGGCCGCTTCGTCGTAGGGCGGGTTGTCCGGCACCGCGAAACCATGACCGGCGGGATAGAACTCGACCATGTGCTCGACGTCGGCCGCGGTCAGTGCCTTGTCGAGGGTTTCGGCGTGGTCGGCAGTGAAGCCGTGGTCGTTTTCCGCACCTGCCACGTACACCGTCGCCTTCATCCGGTCGGCGAGCAGGTGGGGACTGTTCGGGTCGTCGGTGACGAGACCGCCGCCATGGAAGGAGGCCGCGGCGGCAACCCGGTCGGGCTGGCGCCCGGCGACGGTCACCGACATCCGGCCGCCCATGCAGTACCCGAAGACGCCGAAGCGATTGCCCTTCACCTCGGGCCGAGAGTCGAGGAAGTCGAAGAATGCGCCCGCGTCGCTGGCGACCATGTCCGGTGTCACCGACCCGACCATCGACATCAGCCGGGTCCGCTCCTCGGCATTGGAGAACGCCGTCCTCATGTCGAACGGCGCCCAGTCGCCGTGCCGGTAATACACGTCGGGCACCAGCACGGCGTAGCCGTAGCCGGCCAGTTTCTCGGCCATCTCCTGCATCGTGTCGCGGACGCCGCCCGCGTCGACGTACATGACCACCCCCGGCCACGGGCCGGTGCCCTCCGGGGTGTGCAGGGTGACGGGGCAGGTGCCGTCGGGTGTGGTGACGGTGGCGGAGACACTCGGCATGGTTCCGTTCTACGCCACGCCTCTGGACGTAAGCTGGGCGGCGTGCCGATCGCTGTGCCCTACGAGGATCTACTGCGCGTGGTGCTGGAGCGGGGCACGCCCAAATCCGACCGGACGGGTACCGGCACCCGCAGCCTGTTCGGCCACCAGCTGCGCTACGACCTGGCGGCAGGCTTCCCGCTGATCACCACCAAGAAGGTGCACACGAAGTCGGTGATCTACGAGCTGCTGTGGTTCCTTCGCGGCGACTCGAACGTGCGCTGGCTTCAGGACCACGGCGTCACGATCTGGGACGAATGGGCCAGCGAGACAGGCGATCTCGGTCCCGTCTACGGCGTGCAATGGCGCTCGTGGCCGACGCCGTCCGGCGAGCACATCGACCAGATCAGCGCCGCGCTGGAGCTGCTCAAGTCCGACCCCGATTCGCGGCGCAACATCGTCTCGGCCTGGAACGTCGGCGAGATCCCGCAGATGGCGCTGCCGCCCTGTCACGCGTTCTTCCAGTTCTATGTGGCCGACGGCCGGCTGAGCTGCCAGCTTTACCAGCGCAGCGCCGACCTCTTCCTCGGAGTGCCGTTCAACATCGCCAGCTATGCGCTGCTCACCCACATGATGGCGGCACAGGCCGGGTTGGACGTCGGTGAGTTCGTCTGGACCGGCGGCGACTGCCACATCTACGACAACCACGTCGAGCAGGTCACCGAACAGCTCAGCCGCGAGCCGCGGCCATATCCGGAACTCGTTCTGGCGCCGCGAGATTCGATCTTCGACTACACCTACGACGACATCGTCATCAAGAACTACGATCCCCATCCGGCGATCAAGGCACCCGTAGCCATATGACCTTGGGTCTGATCTGGGCCCAGTCGCCCTCCGGTGTGATCGGCCGTGCCGGCGGCATCCCGTGGCAGCTGCCCGAGGACCAGGCCCGCTTCAAGGAGCTGACACTCGGACACACCGTGGTGATGGGCCGGTTGACGTGGGAGTCGTTGCCGAGCAGGGTGCGCCCGCTGCCCGGGCGCAGAAATGTCGTAGTGACCCGGCAAGCTGACTACATGGCCGACGGAGCGACGGTGGTGAGCAGCCTGGACAAGGCGTTCACCGACGATGAGACGTGGGTGATCGGCGGCGAGGAGATCTACGTGCTGGCGTTGCCGGCCGCGACTCGCTGCGAGGTCACCGAGGTGGAGGTCGATCTGCGCCGCGAGGACGGTGACGCGGTCGCACCGGTTCTCGACGAGTCGTGGGTTGGCACCACGGGGGACTGGATGAGCAGCAGTTCCGGCCTGCGCTACCGGTTTCACAGCTACGCCAAGGCATGAGCAGCCTCACCGCGGCTCAGGCCCGGAGGATAGGCATCGCGGCGCAGGGACTGACCGAGCCGAAGCCGCGGGGGCCCGTTACCCGCGCGCATCTGCGGCGGCTGATCTCCCGGATCCAGGTGCTGCAGCTGGACTCCGTGTCGGTCGCGGTGCGCGCGCACTACGCGCCGGTGTTCAGCCGCCTCGGTCCCTACGACCGCGATGTGGTGGACCGCGCCGCGTGGCAACACAGCGCCCGCTCGCCGAGGCTGCTCGTCGAGTACTGGGCGCACGAGGCGGCGCTGATGGCCGTCGACGACTGGCCGCTACTGCGCTGGCGGATGCGCGAGTACACGCATGGTCGGTGGGGCAAAGAGATTGTCAAGAAGAACACGAAGCTCGCCGACGACATCGTCGCCGCGGTCTCCGAGCTGGGACCGTCAACCGCGGGTCAGATCGAGGCACACCTCGGAGCCGAACAGCGCGGCAAGAAGGGCCCGTGGTGGGACCGAAGCGACACCAAGTGGGTGACGGAGGCGTTGTTCGCGGCAGGGGTGTTGACGACCGCTACTCGGGTGGGATTCGCCCGGCACTACGACCTCGCCGAGAACGTGCTGCCCCCGGAGGTGCTGGCGCGCGAGATCGACGACGACGAAGCCGTCCGCGAGCTCACGCTGCGGGCCGGGACGGCGCTCGGCGTCGGCACAGAGGCCGATCTCCGCGACTACTTCCGGCTGTCGGCCGCACAGGTCAAACCGGCACTCGCCAAACTGGTCGCGGACGGCGAGCTCGAACCCGTTGAGGTGGACGGCTGGAAGGCCCCGGCATATCTGAGGGCCGGCCAGATCGTGCCCCGCTTCGACAGGGGGACGGCGCTGCTCTGTCCGTTCGATCCGCTGATCTTCTTCCGACCGCGCGTCGAGCGATTGTTCGGCGGCTTCCGTTATCGGGTTGAAATCTATACGCCGGCGCAAAAACGCCAATTCGGTTACTACGTATGGCCATTCCTGCTCGACGGGCAGTTGGTCGGCCGGGTCGACCTGAAGGCCGAGCGCACGCAGGACGCCCTGCACGTCGTCGGCGCATTCGCCGAACCCGGTCAGGACGCAGTGCAGGTCGCGACTGCGCTGGCGGAGGAGTTGCGATCGATGGCGTCGTGGCTGGGGCTGGCGGACGTGACGGTCGGCAAACGCGGCGACCTCGCAGCGCAACTGCGTCGACTGCGGGGCCTAGGTACCTGAAGACGCCGATTTCCGTACCTAACGCCCACATACGGACATGACATTAGTCAGTTGAACGGAATGTCGTTGTTGCCCTTGGATTGCTGGTACTGCTCGGACAGCGCCGCGTAGACGTCGCGGATCCGCTTATCCTGTTCGCGCAACTTTGTGCGTAGCGGCTCGGGTTCGGTCTCGACCAGAGCACCGATCGAGTAGGCGGTCCAGAACGCATTGCTTCGCCGGTATGCGCCGTCATCAACGCCGAAGACCTCCTTGAGAATCTTCAAGTCGTGCGGAATGCCGAAAGCGTCGCGGGAATCCTCGTAGGTGAAGAAGTAGTAGAAATTGTCGAAGCCCGCCCACGTGATGGCCGACAGGCACAGCGGACAGGGTTCGTGGGTGGACAGAAACACCAAGTCGCGCGTCGGCGGCCGCTCGGCCCGTTCGTAGAACTGGTTGAGCGTGCTGATTTCGCCGTGCAGCAGCGGATTGTCGGTTTCGCTGTTGGTGCCCGCGATGACCACCGAGAAATCGGACTTGCGCAGCAGTGCGGCGCCGAAGACCTTGTTACCGGCGGCGACACCGCGCTCGGTCATCGGCAGGATGTCGTGTTCCATGACGTCGAGAAGTCGGGCAGCTACCGTGTTTTCGCCCATCGCGCCACCTTAATGCCGTGGCGTAGAGACGCCGGCGTGCAACGCTGTGAAGGCACTGTCAATGAGCGCGATGAGATCCGCCTCGCCGTCCTCGGCCCACGCGGTCAGGGCCGGCGCGACCGCACCGAGCGCCGCGGAGGCTTGGACGGTGGCGGTCAGATCGGGTTCGGCGAGGCCGGCGCGCCGGGCCAGGGCTCTGGCGAACAGGTCGCGGGTGGTGTCCTGCGCGATCAGGTTCCGACTCCGCAGCACCGGGTTGTTCAATATCAGCCGGGTGCGGATCAGCAGCGCCGTGCGGTCGGTGGCGAGAACTCCCTCCACTCCCAGTGCGGATTGCGTTGTGCAGAGCGGTGATCGGCGCCTCGTCCGGCGGCCGCGCCGCGATCAGATCTTCCAGCAGCGGGTCGTATTCGTCGTACTCGACGACTTCCTCCTTGCGCGGAAAGTACCGGAAGAACGTCATGTGCGACACTCCGGCGGCCGTGGCGATCTCCTCGACAGTTGTTGCGTCGTAACCCTTCTCGACGAACAACCGCAGCGCGTGGTCTTGGATCGCGCGCTTGGTCGCGGCCTTCTTGACGGCGCGCCAGTCGTCGGTCACCGGGCGAGCACTCCTTTGCGCTCGCCGAGTGCGCCGTCGAGCCACGCCCGGAGTCCGGCCGCATCGGTGCCGCGCCACGCGAGGTGCCCGTCAGGGCGAACCAAGAGCGCGTCGCCGTAGCCGTGGAGGACGACGACGTCGCCCAATCGTTCGCGTGCGACGTCGGCCAGTGGCTCCGGACCGAGGAGTGCCCACGCTGGTCCGAGCGCGTCGTACATTCCGTCGCGGTCGCGAACACGATCGCCAGGCCGCAGCCCGGGCAGCCGCCGCCACCGCCGGGCGCCGAGCGGTCCATGCCGGTAGGAGACCTGCAGCTGCGACGCCTTCTCGCCGATGTACCGCTGCACCCAGCCGAGGTTCAACAGGGGGACGCCGATGCGGTCGCGCACGAACCGCGCAGTCCGGTTCTCGCCGACCACGATCTGGGTGAGCCCGCTGGTCGACTCGAGCACATCCCTGGCGATCGGGCGTCGCTCGGCCTCGTAGGTGTCCAGCAGGCTGTCGCAGGCGCGGCCATTGATGACCAACGCGAGCTTCCAGGCCAGGTTTTCGGCATCGCCGATCCCGGTGTTCATGCCCTGGCCGCCCAGGGGGCTGTGGATGTGTGCGGCGTCGCCCGCCAGCAGCACGCGTCCTCGTCGGTAGGTATCGGCGAGACGCCGCTGAATACGGAAGGAGGACGTCCACTCCACGGCGCGGATGGATCCGCCTGCCTCGGCGCGCAGGCGGGCTCCGAGGAAGTCGACGATCTTGTCCCGCTGCGGCTCGTCGCCGAGCTCGCGGGGCGCCGGTGCCATCACCCGCCAAAAATCGTCGCCGGGCAGTGGGAACGCGGCGAGCAGGTCGATTCCGCGTATCCATGTGAGTGCCGCATCGCGGGGCCGGCCCAGTTCGGCATGCACGTCGGCGAGCAGAAACCGTTCGACCAGCGGCACGCCGGGGAAACCGATGTTCAGCGCTTTGCGGACGACGCTGTGGGCGCCGTCCGCGCCGATCACCCAGCCGGCATCGACGTCGCTGCCGTCGTCGAGTCGGACGGACACCCCGTCGGTCCTGAGGTCGAGGCCGGTGACGCGATGTCCCCACTCGATCGTTCCGCCGAGTTCGGCCAGCCGCTGGCGCAGTGCGGCTTCGATGTCCGCTTGCGAGATGATCAGGCCGGTGCGACCGCCCAATCGTTCCATGGCCAATCCGACCTGTAGCCGGGCCAGCTCGCGGCCCTCGACGGCGATCACCACCTTGTTGATCGGCAGCGCGCGCTCAGGCAGATCGCCGAGCGCGCCGAGCCGGTCGAGCACTTCCACGCCGCGTGGCTGCAAACCAAGGGCGCGCGACGTCACCGCGGGCCCGGCCGCGCCGTCGAGCACCCTCACCGCGACGCCTGCCGCCCGCAGCCCGCAAGCCAGCGCAAGCCCGGTCGGCCCGGCGCCCACCACAATCACGTCGGCTTCCATCGCATCTCCTTTGTTAGTCAACTAACATGTTAGTCCGCTAACATCAGGTGCGGCAAGGGCCTCACGTTAGGGTGAGCCGTGGCCGAGACCGCCCCGCTGCGCGTGCAGTTGATCGCCAAGACGGAGTTCTTGGCCCCATCGGAGGTGCCGTGGAGCACCGACGCCGACGGCGGCCCCGCGCTGGTGGAATTCGCGGGCCGGGCGTGCTACCAGAGCTGGTCCAAGCCCAACCCGCGTACCGCGACCAACGCCGGCTACCTGCGGCACATCATCGACGTCGGCCACTTTTCGGTGCTCGAGCACGCGAGCGTGTCGTTCTACATCACCGGGATCTCGCGGTCGTGCACTCACGAGCTGATCCGCCACCGCCACTTCTCGTACTCGCAGCTGTCCCAGCGGTATGTGCCGGAACACGACTCGCAGGTCGTGATGCCACCGGGCATGGAGGACGACCCCGAATTGCGGGAGATCTTCACGGCGGCCGCCGATGCGAGCCGCGCCACCTACACGGAACTGCTGGCCAGGTTGGAGGCCAAGTTCAAGGGCGATGAGCCCGGAGACAGGCTGGGCGCGATCCGGCGCAAACAGGCCCGCCAGGCGGCCCGCGCGGTGCTGCCCAACGCGACCGAGACGCGCATCGTCGTCACCGGTAACTACCGGGCGTGGCGGCACTTCATCGCGATGCGGGCCAGCGAGCAGGCCGACGTGGAAATCCGCAGGCTGGCGATTGAGTGCCTGCGTCAACTCGTCGACGTCGCCCCGCAGGTGTTCGCCGACTTCGAGATCGCGACGCTGGCCGACGGCACGGAAGTGGCAACGAGCCCGCTTGCCACGGAGGCCTGAAGGTGAGCGGGTAATCTTGGTGGCCGTGAGTACCAGCGGATTCGACGTAGCTGCCCGGCTGGGCACCGTGCTGACCGCCATGGTGACGCCCTTCAAGTCCGACGGCTCGCTCGACACCGGTGCTGCCGCGCGGCTGGCCACGCACCTCGTCGATGCCGGCTGCGACGGCCTGGTGCTGTCGGGCACCACGGGTGAATCGCCGACGACGACCGATGAGGAGAAGGTCGCGCTGTTGCGTGCGGTGCTGGACGCCGTCGGCGACCGCGCCCGCATCATCGCAGGTGCCGGAACCTACGACACCGCGCACAGCGTGCACCTGGCCAAGGCGTGCGAAGCCGAAGGGGCGCACGGACTCCTGGTCGTCACCCCGTACTACTCGCGGCCCTCACAGACCGGGTTGGCCGCGCATTTCACCGCGATCGCCGACGCGGTATCGGTACCGATCCTGCTCTACGACATTCCGGTGCGGTCGGGCATTCCGATCGAATGGGACACGGTGCGCGCGCTGGCCGGTCATCCGAACATCGTCGGGATCAAGGACGCCAAGGGCGATCTGCACGGCGGCGGACAGATCATCGCCGAAACCGGGCTTGCGTACTACTCGGGTGATGACGCACTGAACCTGCCCTGGCTGACGATGGGCGCGGTCGGATTCATCAGCGTATGGGGCCACCTCGCCGCGAGTCAGCTACGAGACATGTTGTCGGCGTTCGCTTCCGGCGACGTCGCCACGGCTCGCAAGATCAACGTCACACTGGCCCCGCTGGGTGACGCACAGGGTCGCCTGGGCGGTGTGACAATGGCCAAGGCGGGTCTTCGGTTGCTGGGCTTGGATGCCGGTGATCCGCGTTTGCCCCAGGTGCCTGCCACCCCGGATCAGATCGATGCGCTGGCCGCCGACATGCGAGCAGCCGCGGTACTTCGGTAGTGGACACAGATCTCAAACCGCCGGGGCCCCTGGTCCCGGGAGGCTTGCGGGTCACCGCGCTTGGCGGCATCAGTGAAATCGGCCGCAACATGACGGTTTTCGAGCACCTCGGCCGGCTGCTGATCGTCGACTGCGGCGTGCTTTTCCCCGGTCACGACGAGCCGGGCGTCGACCTGATCCTGCCCGACCTGCGCCTGGTCGAGGATCGTCTCGACGACGTCGAGGCGCTGGTGCTGACCCACGCGCACGAGGACCACATCGGAGCCATCCCGTTCCTTCTCAAACTGAGGCCGGATATTCCACTCGTCGGTTCGAAGTTCACGCTGGCGCTGGTCGCGGAGAAGTGCCGCGAACACCGCATCAAGCCGGTCTTCGTCGAGGTCGCGGAAGGACAGCGGACGACGCACGGTGTGTTCGAGTGCGAGTACTTCCATGTGAACCACTCGATTCCCGGCTGCCTGGCGATCGCGATACACACCGGCGCAGGCACCGTGCTGCACACCGGCGACATCAAGCTCGACCAGCTGCCGCTCGACGACCGGCCCACCGACCTGCCGGGCATGTCGCGGCTGGGTGATGCCGGTGTGGACCTGCTTCTCTGCGACTCCACGAATTCGGAGATCCCGGGTGTCGGACCGTCGGAAAGCGAAGTCGGCCCGGCGCTGCACCGGCTGATCCGCGGCGCCGACGGACGCGTCATCGTCGCGTGCTTCGCCTCCAATGTCGATCGCGTCCAACAGATCATCGACGCCGCGGTGGCACTGGGTCGTCGGGTGTCGTTCGTCGGCCGGTCCATGGTGCGGAACATGGGCATCGCCCGCGAACTGGGTTATCTGCGTGTCGACGACGACGACCTGATGGACATCGGCGCCGCCGAGATGATGGCGCCGGGACGCGTTGTCCTGATCACCACCGGGACACAGGGCGAGCCGATGTCGGCGCTGTCGCGGATGTCACGCGGTGAGCATCGCAGCATCACGCTGACGTCGGGCGACCTGATCGTGCTGTCCTCGTCGTTGATTCCGGGCAACGAGGAAGCGGTTTACGGCGTAATCGATTCGCTGGCCAAGATCGGTGCTCGCGTCGTCACCAACGCCCAAGCGCGCGTCCATGTTTCGGGGCATGCCTACTCCGGTGAGCTGCTGTTCCTCTACAACGGGGTGCGGCCGCGGAACGTGATGCCGGTGCACGGAACATGGCGGATGCTGCGGGCCAACGCCGCGCTGGCCACCCGCTCCGGTGTGCCGGCTGAGTCGATCATGCTGGCGGAGAACGGTGTGAGCGTCGACCTGGTTGCGGGCAAGGCCGGCATCGCCGGTGCGGTTCCGACCGGCAAGATGTTCGTCGACGGGCTGATCACCGACGACGTCGGCGACGCCACACTGGGCGAACGGCTCACCCTCTCTTCGGGTTTCGTCGCGGTGACCGTCGTCGTGCATCGCGGCACCGGCCGTGCGGCCGCCCCGGCGCACCTGTATTCGCGTGGCTTCTCCGAAGACCCCAAGGCGTTGGAGCCTGTCGCGTTGAAGGTGGAGGAGGAGCTGGAGATCCTTGCCGCCGACAACATCACCGACGTCACCCGCGTCGCCCAGGCGGTGCGCCGCACGGTAGGCAAGTGGGTAGGGGAGACCTATCGCCGCCAGCCGATGATCGTGCCGACAGTCATTGAGATTTAAGCGCTAGCAGCGTTAGGTACGGCGAAAACGGCTTCAGCCGTGTGGGGCCGATACTTCTCGTAATCGAACCTCACATGCGCCGAGAGGTAGGAGTAATCGCTCGGGACAAGGGTCGTGAAAGATACATCCTGCTTGACGCCCGGCTCTATGAATATGTAATTCCACTTCGTCGTCTTCGTCGTTGGCACGAGATTTCTCTTCAGCAGCTTGTGAGGAAACGCGGCGCGACGCGCGTGCTCGTCCCTGATGTGAGGCTCGTCTTCGCGGTAGAGTCGTCGATCTTGAGCCTTCAGTCTGCCGGTTATCCAAAAGCCAACCAGGGCAACCACGATGGGCGTCGTCAGCGTCGCGATGAACTTCGCGATCTCTAAACTGTTCCACACTTTCTCAGTGTCCCCGAGACAGTCAGGGCACGGCTAGGTTTTGGTCGCATAGGCCGACAACTCCAGCTCGGAGACGGCGAGATCGCGGCCCGCAGGCTGGATGTAATTGTGCACGTAGTAGTCCGGGCCCGCCTGCTCATCGAGACGCCAGCCGTACTCGCCGACGAACGCTGAGACGTCTTCGGCGTTCAAGCCGAACTTCCACACTTGTTGTCGTTGCCTGAAGCGCTTGTACAGCAGCGCCGCGTCGTACATGTTCACGCCGTCGATGAAGTCCTTACGGACGTAGGTGAACACCAGCCGGCTACCGGCCGGGGCGGGGCGCAACGCGCCGAGCGTGGCACGAACGGCGTCCTCGGTGAGATATTGCGTCACGCCTTCCCAGATGAAGAAGGTGCGGGCTTCGGGCTCGTAGCCGTGCGCGGCCAATGCGCCGATCAGGTCGTCGCGCTCAAAATCCAGTGGCACCAGGTGAACCGATGTGGGCACCCCACCGATCGCGCGTTGCACGGCGACTTTCTTGCGATCGATGTTCATCGGTAGGTCCACCTCGAACACCGGAATATCGGATCGGTGCGCCAGGCGGTACCCCCGGGTGTCCATCCCCGCATCCAAGGATGACGACCGCGTCGACGTTCGGAAGTGCATCATCGAGCTTGTCATCGATGAAGCGCTTGCGGCACATGATGAGTGCCCACGAGCCGGACACCGCCCGCTCTCCCGCCGCTATCGTCAGGCGGCGCAGGAGCGGCCACCGCATTGCATGAACCAGCGCGCGTTGGCCCGCGGGCAGGATCGACAGGGCGAGATCATCCTCGACCAGTCGGCGTCCGGGCGGCTCGTATTGCTCGATGGCCGCCTGCACCATCGGGCCGAAGGCGGTCTGGGCGGCGGGATTGCGTGCCATCAGCGCTTGTTGGCGTAGCCCGCGTCGACCGGCAACGTCACGCCGGTGATGTACCAGGCTTCGTCGGACACCAGCCAAGCCACTGCGTTTGCGATGTCCTCGGCCGTGACAGCCTGCACGGGCAGTGCCATGCCGAAATTCACCGGTGCGTCGGACTCGCGGGTAATCCGCTCCAGCCATTGCCTGGTGAACTCGTTGTTGATCATCGGCGTGGCCACCGCGGCGGGATGAATGGAGTTGACCCGGATACGGTGCGGCGCAAGGTGGTTGGCGTAGGCCCGCATCAAACCGACGACACCGTGCTTGGCCGCCGTGTACCCGAGCGAACCGGGGTCGTCGCCGCCGATGCCGACCAGGCCCGCCGCCGAACTGGTCAGCACGATCGCACCGCCGTCGCCCTGCTCGACCATCGCCGGTATCGCGACATCCACGGTGTGGTGCACGCCGGTGAGATTCACGTCGACGACGTCACGCCAACCCACTTCGCCCGACTGCATCGGGGCGATTCCGGCATTGGCAATCACGATGTCGAGCCGACCGAACTCGTCCAGGCCGGCCCTCAGCGAGGTGCTCAGCGCCTCGCGATCGCGAACGTCGGCCTCCCGCGCGACAATCCGCGCACCGGTGTCCTCGACGAGCTTGACCGTCTCCGCGAGGTCGTCGGCCGTGGCCATCGGATAGGGCACCGACGCGATCTGGTCGCAGATGTCGACCGCGATGATGTCGGCGCCATCGGACGCCAACCGTACGGCCTCTGCGCGCCCCTGGCCCCGAGCGGCGCCGGTGATGAACGCAACCCTGTCCTCGAGCGCAGCCATCGGTGTTCTCGCTTCCTCGCGCAGGCGCTCGTCAGGACCGCAGCCGGCCCTTGTCCGGGTCGCCCGCGACGACGGGCTGCAGCATCTTGATGTCCGGTGCCCCGTCGAGGTGTTCGCCGACTGTTCCGAACAGCGTTGTGACGGCTGGGGCGGTGCTGTGCGTCTTCAGCGCCTCAGCGTCGGCCCACTGCTCGACGAAGACGAACGTGCCGCCGGCCTCATGCAGTGCGTAGAGCTCGCAGCCCGGCTCCTGATGCACCGCTTCGATGGCCTGCGTGCAGGCCTCTCGCACGGTGTCCACTGACTCGGGCTTGGCAGTCATGGTGGCGACGACGACAACGGGCATGGCGGTGGGACTCCTCGATGAGTGGGGACCGGTCGAATGCTCACCCTACTCAGCGAACCTAACTAAACATTCGACGCACAACTGTGACCCGTGTGGCAGATGGTGAAATTGGGGCACCTGCGACTAGGCTTGGGGGCATGCCAAGTAAGACCGCTGCGCGCTCTGGTGCCCGTTCGAGCAGGTCAAAGGCCGGTTCGCGGTCAGGGTCACGGCCGGGCCGGCCTGCGCCGCGCCGTAAGCCCGCGAAAGGCCGCCGCGCCTCGCGCATTCCGGCGACCGGGCTGGCGATTGGTAGGGGTGCTCGCGCCGGTTGGTTCATGCTGGCCAGGGGCGCCGGCTCGACGGCGCGCTCGGTGGGCCGCGCCCGCGATATCGAGCCCGGCCTCCGCCGTGACGGGATCGCGCTGGCGCTGCTGGGCATAGCGGTTGTCGTCGTCGCGAGCTCATGGTTCGACGCGGCGCGGCCGGTCGGCGGCTGGATCGACAACTTCCTGCGCGTCCTGATCGGGTCGGCGGTCCTGCTGTTGCCACTGGCGCTCATCGCGATCGCCGTCGTCCTGATGCGGACCGAGCCCGATCCCGAAGCCCGGCCGCGGCTGATCGTCGGAGCAGCGATGATCACCTTGCCCGCGCTGGGCCTGTGGCACCTGTGGTCGGGTTCCCCCGACACCCCGTCCGGTCGCCAGCACGCCGCCGGGTTCATCGGCTTCGCCATCGGTGGCCCGCTGTCGGAGGGGCTGACCCAATGGATCGCCGCCCCGCTGCTGTTCATCGCTGTGCTGTTCGGACTGCTGCTGGTGACCGGGACGACGATCCGTGAGGTACCCGAAACCGTGAGGGCGATGTTCGGCACCCGGATACTGCGCGAGGGCGAAGCGTTCTATGAGGACGACGAGCTTCCCGATCACGCGGACGCCGATGTCGAGGACTTCTCCGACGGCTATTACGACGCTCCGTCGGCCTATACCGATGACGAGGCACAGGCGTGGCCCGGTGGCACGCCGCTCGACAACTACCCGCTCGATGACGAGGCGCCGACCGTCCCCGAGCCCACTCGCGCCGCGCGGCGCAAGAAGGCGAAGCCGGCCACGCCGGTATCCGACCGCGTCGTGGACGGGCCGTACACGCTGCCGTCGCTGGACCTGCTGAAGAAGGGCGATCCTCCCAAGCGCCGCAGTTCATCCAATGACCGTATGGCCGAGGCGATCACCGAAGTGCTGCAGCAGTTCAAGGTCAACGCCGCGGTCACCGGCTGCACACGGGGACCGACCGTGACGCGCTACGAGGTCGAACTCGGACCCGGTGTCAAGGTCGAGAAGATCACCCAGCTGCAGAAGAACATCGCTTACGCGGTGGCCACCGAAAGCGTCCGGATGCTCGCGCCGATTCCGGGCAAGTCCGCGGTCGGCATCGAGGTGCCCAACACCGACCGCGAGATGGTGCGGCTTGCCGACGTGCTGACCGATCCGTCGACCCGCCGCGACCACCACCCTCTGGTAATCGCTCTGGGCAAAGACATTGAGGGCGAATACATCTCGTGGAACCTCGCGAAGATGCCGCACCTCCTGGTGGCCGGATCCACCGGCTCAGGCAAGTCGAGCTTCGTCAACTCCATGCTGGTGTCGCTGTTGGCGCGTGCCACCCCGGAGGAGGTCAGGATGATCCTGATCGACCCGAAGATGGTGGAACTGACGCCGTACGAAGGCATTCCGCACCTGATCACCCCGATCGTCACGCAGCCGAAGAAGGCCGCGGCGGCGTTGGCGTGGCTGGTCGAGGAGATGGAGCAGCGCTACCAGGACATGCAGGCGTCGCGGGTGCGTCACATCGACGACTTCAATGCCAAGGTGCGCTCCGGCGAGATCACCACGCCGCTCGGCAGCCAGCGCGAGTACCGGCCGTATCCCTATGTGGTCGCGATCGTCGACGAGCTGGCGGACCTGATGATGACGGCACCGCGTGATGTCGAGGATGCGGTCGTGCGGATCACCCAGAAGGCGCGTGCCGCAGGCATTCACCTGGTTCTGGCCACCCAGCGGCCGTCGGTCGACGTTGTCACCGGGTTGATCAAGACCAACGTGCCGTCCCGGTTGGCATTCGCCACCTCGTCGTTGACCGACAGCCGGGTCATCCTCGACCAGCAGGGCGCCGAGAAGTTGATCGGCATGGGCGACGGGCTGTTCATCCCGATGGGCGCGAACAAGCCGATTCGCTTGCAGGGCGCGTTCATCACCGACGACGAGATCCATGCGGTCGTCAACGCCTGCAAGGACCAGGCCGAACCCGAGTACACCGAAGGCGTCACCGCCGCCAAGACCAACAGCGAGCGAACCGACGTCGATCCGGACATCGGCGACGACATGGACGTCTTCCTTCAGGCCGTCGAGCTGGTGGTGTCCAGCCAGTTCGGCTCCACGTCGATGCTGCAGCGCAAGTTGCGGGTGGGCTTCGCCAAGGCGGGCAGGCTGATGGATCTGATGGAGACCCGTGGAATCGTCGGCCCCAGTGAGGGTTCCAAGGCGCGCGAGGTGATGGTCAAGCCAGACGAGCTGGCGGCGACGATCGCGTCCATTCGGGGCAGCGACTCCGGCGTCGACGACGCTATTTGAGCATCAACAACATTCGCGAGTTGCCGAGGATGTTGGGCTTGACGTAGGACAGGTCGAGGAACTCGGCGACACCGGTGTCATACGAGCGGCACATCTCCTCGAAGACCTCCGCGGTGACCGGTGTGCCCTCGATCTCGGTGAACCCGTGCCTGCTGAAGAACTCGGTCTCGAAGGTGAGCACGAAGATCCGCTGCAGGTGCAGCTCGCGGGCCACGTCCAGCAACCGGTCGACGATCACGTGCCCGACGCCACGGCCCTTCACCTTCGGGTGCACCGCGACGGTGCGCACCTCGCCGAGGTCCGCCCACAGCACGTGCAGTGCGCCGCACCCGATGAGCTCGCCGTCCCGCTCGGCGACCCAGAACTCCTGGACCCCCTCGTAGAGCGTCACCAGGTTCTTCTCCAGCAGGATCCGGCCCGAGTAGATGTCGACGAGCGCCTTGATTGCGGGCACATCCGAGGTGCGGGCGCGGCGCACCACAAGCCCCTCGTGCGAGGAGTAAACCGGCGCATCGCTCACAGGTGCGAGGGTATCGGCTCGAGCAACGGATATTCTGTTGCGGTGTCGGGCCAACCTCACACCGATCCGGTGATCCCTCAGGCGAAGGTCGCCAACATCGCCAACGTTCTGACCGGGTTGCGGTTGGTCTTGGTCCCGGTGTTCCTGATCGCGTTGTTCGCCGGTGACGGCCACGAAACGCTCTGGCGCATCGCCGCTTTCGTCGTCTTCGCGGTCGCGGTGATCACCGACCGGTTCGACGGAGCGTTGGCCCGCAGCTACGGCATCGAGACCGACTTCGGCCGGCTGGCGGACCCGATCGCGGACAAGACCCTGATCGGCGCCGCACTGATCGGCCTGTCGATGCTCGGCGATCTGCCGTGGTGGGTGACGGTGGTGATCATGGTGCGCGAGATCGGCATCACCGTGCTGCGCTTCGCCGTGCTGCGCCACGGGGTCATCCCGGCCAGCCGCGGCGGCAAACTCAAGACGCTGGTCCAGGGGGTGGCCATCGGTCTGTTCGTCCTGCCCCTGTCCGGTCCGTGGCTCACCGGCGCCTGGGTCGTGATGGGCGCCGCGATCGTGCTGACGGTGCTCACCGGTGTCGATTACGTGGTCTCGGCGATCCGCGATTCTCGGAGTCGACCCGCAGGTCAGTGACCCACCGCCGGTCAATTGGGACCATTGGCGCCCGACCGGGAACCATCCCGGCGGTCGCCGGCGTTGCTGTAGTACGACCCAAGCGAAGGAGAGCACGATGGGGACATTGCTGCGCGAGGTTATCGGCGACGTGCTGCGTCGTGCCCGCATTGGTCAAGGCCGCACCCTGCGGGAGGTGTCCGACGCCGCCCGGGTGAGCCTCGGCTATCTGTCCGAGGTCGAGCGCGGTCGCAAGGAGGCCTCGAGCGAACTGCTCAGTGCGATCTGCGGCGCTCTGGACGTCCCGCTGTCGCAGGTGCTGGTGCACGCAGGCGACGACATGGCGCAGGAGGAGCGGAAGGCGTTCGCGCGCGGGTCGGTAAGCGCGGCCAATATCGACGCCACCACCAAGGTCGTCATCCCGCAGGCCGTGTCGATGGCGGTCGCCTAGCTGTTCTGGTCTGCGCGAAACCGATAAGTTGGCAGTAGGCACACGGAAGCAGCTCTCAGACACGAAGGCGGAATGAACCCATGGCCAATCCGTTCTCCAAGGCGTGGCGTTACCTGATGGCGCTGTTCAGCTCCAAGGTCGACGAATACGCCGATCCGAAGGTGCAGATTCAGCAGGCCATCGAGGAGGCTCAGCGTCAGCACCAGGCGCTGACGCAGCAGGCCGCGCAGGTCATCGGCAACCAGCGCCAACTGGAGATGCGGCTCAATCGTCAGCTCGCCGATATCGAGAAGCTGCAGGTCAATGTGCGCCAGGCGCTGACGCTCGCCGATCAGGCCACCTCTTCCGGTGACGCCGCCAAGGCCACCGAGTACAACAACGCCGCCGAGGCGTTCGCCGCACAGCTGGTGACGGCCGAGCAGAGCGTGGAGGACCTCAAGGGCCTGCACGATCAGGCGCTGCAGGCGGCGGGCCAGGCCAAGAAGGCCGTCGAGCAGAACGCGATGATGCTCCAGCAGAAGATCGCCGAGCGCACCAAGCTGCTCAGCCAGCTCGAGCAGGCCAAGATGCAGGAACAGGTGAGCGCTTCGCTGCAGTCGATGAGTGAGCTGGCCGCCCCTGGCAACACCCCGAGCCTCGATGAGGTCCGTCAGAAGATCGAGCGCCGCTACGCCAACGCGATGGGAGCCGCCGAGCTGGCGCAGAACTCCGTTCAGGGCCGCATGCTCGAGGTGCAGCAGGCCAGCGTGCAGATGGCAGGGCATTCGCGGCTCGAGCAGATCAAGGCTTCGATGCGCGGTGAGGCACTGCCGTCCGGCGGCGGGGGGACGGCCGCCCCGGCTGCCCCGGCGTCGACGCACGAGGCCACTCCCGAAAAGCCGATCGGCCAGTAGTCAGTTCCTGGGTTTGACAGTGAAACAGCGCTCGACAGCAAGCAGGCCGGAGGCTTGGCGGTCGTTGGTGCAGCGCGGCATCGACACCGCCGCCGAACTGTCCGACGTGGTGGCGCAGAAGCTGAACTCGGCGGCTGATCCGCGGGCCAAACAACTGCGCAAGCGCAAGTGGGCCCTGTGGCTGGGATTGTTCTTCACCGTGTCGTGCCTGATCTGGGTTGGGGTGACAGTCTTGCTGGCCACATGGAACACCCCGGCGTGGGCGCTGTTCATCCCGGCGCCGATCGCAGTCGGCGCGGCATTCCTGGCGACGCTGGCGTTTCTGCGGTACCGCTGGCTCCGCGGAGAGCCGTTGCCGCCGCAACGGTCGCGGGCCACCCGGCGGCTACCGCCGTGGGGTTCGGCGGCCCGGCAGCCGATGGCCGCGCTGGCCGCATCCGAGCGTGGGCTGTTCTCGCTGATCAGCGTGATGGAGCGGGGCAAGATGCTGCCCGCGGCCGAACTTCGAGAGCTGGTAGCCGTCGCGAATCAGTCCGCGGCGACCATGGCGGCGACCGCCTACGAGGTGGTGTCGATGGAGCGGGCGATCGCCAACGCCCCGCAGTCGCAAGCGCATCTGGCCCCGACGATCGGCGCGTTCACCGCCCAGCTCGATAACGGCACCCGCCAGTACAACGAGATGGTCACTGCGGCAGCGCAATTGGTGTCCGCCGCAAACGCCGGCCCGATGACGAGTTCGCCGATGTCGCAACAGCGCTATCGCGACGAGCTGGTCAATGCCACCGACCGGCTGACCGGATGGGCGCAGGCGTTCGACGAACTCGGCCAGCTGCGTCGGGCGTAGAGCTACATTTTCGGGCGCAGCGGGGGGACGACGGCGCCGACAAGACCTCGCAGCGTTCCCTTCACGACGTCGTAGAGGTCGAAGTAGTCGCGCCACAGCGTGATTCGGCCGCCGTGCACCTCGAAAACGCCGCACACCCAGAACTGCATCCGCACCGGGCCCAAGATCAGCGCGTCGGTCCTTTCGGTCAGCACCGCGTTGCCTTCGGCGGCGATCCGGTGGAGCTTCACCTCGAAGCCCACCCGTCCCTCGCCCCGGCGGAACAAGCTCATGATGCGTTTCCGACCGCGCATGGTGGCGTAACCGACGTTCTGCCACACGAAGTTGTCGGCCAGCGTCGACTCGGCCGTGTCGAAGTCCTCGTCCTGCAGTGCGTACAGGAACGTCTCCACCGTGCGTGCGTTGGCCGTGGTGTCGGTGGCTGATTGGCTGTCTGATGTCATCCCCGTCATGGTCCTCAGCCTAGTTGGGGGCGTTGTGGCAGGGTAGCCGCATGCGCGTCGCCGTGGTCGCCGGACCCGACCCCGGACACGCCTTCCCCGCGCTCGCGCTGTGCCGCCGGTTCCTGGCCGCAGACGACTCGCCGACACTGCTGACCGGCACCGAATGGCTGGCCACCGCCCGGTCGGTCGGAGTCGACGCGGTCGAACTCGTCGGGCTTGATCCCACCGAACTCGACGACGACACCGACGCCGGGGCGAAGATTCACCAGCGCGCCGCGCGCATGGCCGTGCTCAACGTGCCCCTACTGCGGGACCTGGCGCCCGATCTGGTGGTTTCCGATGTGATCACCGCCTGCGGCGGGCTGGCGGCCGAGCTGCTCGGCATTCCCTGGATCGAGCTCAACCCCGCGCCGCTGTACCGGCCGTCGAAGGGACTTCCGCCGCTGGGCAGCGGGCTGGCGCCGGGCGTCGGGATCCGCGGCCGGCTCCGCGACGCGATCATGCGGGCACTGACCGCTCGGTCGTGGCGCGAGGGCATCCGTCAGCGATCGTCGGTCAGGGTCGAAATCGGGCTGCCCGCAGTCGATCCCGGGCCGCTCCGCAGGCTCGTCGCGACGCTGCCCGCCCTTGAGGTGCCGCGCCCGGACTGGCCGGACGAGGCCGTCGTCGTCGGCCCGTTGCACTTCGAGCCGACCGAGACGGTGTTGGAGATCCCACCAGGGGACGGCCCGGTGATCGTCGTCGCGCCGTCGACGGCGATGACGGGGGCCCGCGGCATGGCCGACGTGGCGCTGGAGGCACTGCGGCCGGGGGAGACGCTGCCCGAGGGCGCACGGGTGGTGGTGTCGCGGCTGGGCGGACCCGACGTGGGCGTGCCGCCCTGGGCGGTGGTCGGACTCGGCCGCCAGGACGAACTGCTGTCGCACGCGGATCTTGTGGTCTGCGGCGGCGGGCACGGGATGGTGTCCAAAACGCTGCTGGCCGGCGTGCCGATGGTGGTGGTACCCGGTGGTGGCGACCAGTGGGAGATCGCCAATCGCCTTGTGCGGCAAGGCAGCGCGCAATTGGTGCGGCCCCTGGAGGCCGCGGCGTTGGCGGCCGCGGTCACCGAGGTGTTGTCCTCGCGGCGTTACGCAGAGGCCGCCAAGCGTGCCGGGGCCAGTGTGGCCGCGGTGGCAGATCCGGTACGGGTGTGCCACGAGGCGCTGGCACCGTCCGCGTAGGTTTGACGGCGTGCGGTTGACCGAATTCAACGAACTCGTCGAGGGGCAGTTCGGCCGGGTGCGGGGCCGATCGCTGCTCGTCGACCACGTCCTTAACGGCTTCGGCGGCCGCACTGCTGCGCAGGCCATCGAGGATGGCGTCGAGCCCCGCGATGTCTGGCGGGCACTCTGCGCCGACTTCGACGTGCCGCGTGAGCAGTGGTGAATGCCGGACTATTCCCTACGTGCGCCCCTCGTAGGGCGGCACTTCGGGCTCGACGTCCTGGGGTGGCTTGTTGGTCGTCTTGGTGTCGAAATCTGATTCGTCGCCGTGCGCCGGCACGGATTCGTCACCCTGATAGCTACCCGATGGGCGATCTTCGCCACCTGATGGTGCGTCCGATCCGGTGTCTCGTGATCCGGGTGCCGGGTCACCGGCGAAGCGGTCTTGTGGGTCTTGTGGGCTGCTCATGGTTACTCCTCACAGCCGCCGTATAGGCTGCGGCGACTGTGGGCTGAGTACCCGGGTGTTTGCGCCCGAAACAGCAGCTAGCCGCGCTGCCCGAGCAGCTGAGCTGTCTCCCGGTGCAGCCTTCCGAAGTTGTAGTAGGCCGCGCACGCGCCCTCGGGGGAGACCATGCACGTGCCGATCGGCGTCTCGGGGGTGCATGCCGTGCCGAACACCTTGCACTCCCAGGGTTTGATGACGCCCTTCAGCACCTCGCCGCACTGGCAGGCCTTGGGGTCGGCGACCCGCACGCCGGGCATGTCGAACTTGCACTCCGCGTCGAACTCGGCGTAGTCGTGATGGACCTTCAACGCGCTCTGCGAGATGAAACCCAGCCCGCGCCACTCGAAATGGGGCCGCAGCTCGAACGTCTCGGCCATCAGCTTCAGCGCCTGGGTGTTGCCCTCCTGGCGCACCACGCGGGTGTACTGGTTTTCCACCTCGCAGCGACCGTCGCGGATCTGCTGCAGCAGCATGTGCACCGACGCCAGGATGTCGAGCGGCTCGAATCCCGCTACCACCATGGGCTTTCCGTACACCTCGGGCACGAACCGGTAGGGCCGCAAACCCACCACGGTCGACACGTGGCCGGGGCCGAGGAACCCCGACAGCCGCAGATCCGGCGATTCGAGGATCGCCTTGATCGGCGGAACGATCGTGACGTGGTTGCAGAAGATGCTGAAATTGCGCACGCCGAGGGCGCGGGCACGGACCAGCGTCACGGCGGTGGACGGCGCGGTGGTCTCGAAGCCGACGGCGAAGAAGACGATGTGCTTGTCGGGGTTGTCGATGGCCACCTTGAGCGCGTCGAGCGGCGAGTAGACGAAGCGAACATCGGCACCGCGCGCCTTGGCCTCGATGAGGTTGCCCCTGGACCCGGGCACTCGCATCATGTCGCCGAACGTGGTGAAGATGATGTTGGGCTGTTCGGCCAACCACATCGCGTCGTCGACGCGACCCATCGGGATCACGCAGACCGGGCAGCCGGGCCCGTGGACCAGTTCGACCGACTCCGGCAGCAGATGTTCGATGCCGTGCCGGTAGATGGTGTGCGTGTGACCGCCGCACACCTCCATGAACTTGAACTCGTCCCCGGTCGCGAGTTCGGTGATCGATTTGACCAGTGCGCGCGCAGCGGCCGGGTCGCGGAATTCGTCGACGAACTTCATATCAAGCCTCTCAAGCGATCTCGGACGAGTTGAATGCTTCGATCTCGTTGACGTAGTCGGCGCCCATCTTCTGCACCTGTTCGAGTGTCAGTTTCGCCTCGTGCTCGTCGATCTTGGCCATCGCGAACCCGACGTGCACCAACACCCAGTCACCGACCTGCAGGTTGTCGTCGGCGAGCAGCCGCACGCTGATGTTTCTGCGTACGCCGTTCACGTCGACCTTGGCCAGGGACTGTTCGGCGTCGACGATGTCGACCACCTGGCCGGGAATTCCCAGACACATCGTCAAACTCCTTTCTCAATGCTCCATTAGCAGATTCGTGGTAGTGGGTCGCCGACGAGCATGTCGACGATTCGGCTGCCGCCGAACGAAGTCCGGAGCGCAACAATGCCGTTCGGTTCGGGCATGATCTCGCCGACCACCGTCGCCCTTGCACCTTGCGGGTGCGTCTGCATCGCGGCGACGGCCGCATCGGCCTCCTCGGCGGCAACGACCGCGACGAACTTGCCCTCGTTGGCGACGTAGAGCGGATCGATGCCGAGCATGTCGCAGGCGCCGAGCACCTGCGGCTCCACCGGAAGGCTCGCCTCGTCGAGGACGAGCGCGAACGGGGAGTCCTTGACGAGTTCGTTGCACACCGTTCCGACGCCGCCGCGGGTGGCGTCGCGCATCCACCGCGTCGACGGCGCCGCCGCGAGGAGAAGCTCGACCAGTTCGTGGACGGGCGCGGTGTCGGAGGCGATGTCGGCGTCGATGGCGAGATCGCCGCGGGCGAGCATGACCGCCATCCCGTGTTCGCCGATCGTGCCGGACACCAACACCTTGTCGCCGGGCTGAACGAGGTCACGCGACAGCCGCCTGCCCTCCGGGATCACACCGACACCCGCGGTCGAGATGTAGACCCCGTCGGCGGCGCCTTTGCCGACGACCTTGGTGTCACCGGTGACGATCTGCACGCCCGCCTTGGCGGCGGCTTCGCTCATGTCGGCGACGATCTCGCGCAACTCTGACGATCGGGAAACCTTCTTCGATGACGAAGGCGGCCG
Source organism: uncultured Actinomycetota bacterium (assembly GCA_963804905.1). Classification (GTDB taxonomy): domain Bacteria; phylum Actinomycetota; class Actinomycetes; order Mycobacteriales; family Mycobacteriaceae; genus Mycobacterium. The sequence continues at coordinate 442,262 of CAWDSB010000019.1, forward strand.
ACAGCCATTGCGGGCGGGCGCCGGACACCGCGAGGTCGTTGATCGTTCCGTGCACCGCTACATGGCCGATCGAACCGCCCGGAAAACGCCGCGGGGAAACGACGAACGAGTCGGTGGAGAACGCGAGCCGGTCACCGGAGGGAGTGCGCAGCGCGGCAGCGTCACCCAGTTGTTCGAGTTCGTCGTTGCGGAACGCCTCGAGGAAAACGGCGTCGACGAGCGCGGCCGACGACTTCCCGCCCGCGCCGTGCGCAAGCGTGACCACGTCGTCGAGCAGCCGCGGGCGCCGCTGGCGGAACTTGTCGATCCGCTCCAGCACGCGGTCTTCGCGTTCTGCGGAAGTCATTGCGTCGGTTGTGCTCATGAAGTGTGCGCTCCATTACGGGGACGGGACATGTGGTCCTGCGCGACCGACCAGAGCCGGAAACCGAGCATGGCGTGGCTCTCCTGGATGCGGTGGATGCTCTGGCTGTGCACCGTGAAGCAGTGGTCGAGGTCGTCGGTGGCCGCCATCTGGCCGCCGTCGTGACCGGCGAAGCCGATGGTGAGTAGGCCTCGTCGCTTCGCCTCGGCGAGCGCGGTCATCAGGTCTTCGGAGTTGCCGGACGTCGACAGTGCGATCGCGACGTCGCGATCGCGCGCGTGGGCGATGATCTGGCGCTTGAAGATCAACTCGAACCCGACGTCGTTGCCCAGTGCGGTCACCACGGCGTTATCGGCGGCCAGCGACCACGCCGCCACCGGGCGTCCACGCGCCGGACGGCTGAACAGCGATGCAAGTGTCGCGGCGTCGGTCGAGCTGCCGCCGTTACCGAAGGTGTAGAGCCGCCCGCCGCGCAGGAACCGCTCGGCCATCTCGGTGCCTGCGGCGGTGAGCCCCGGTCCGTACTCGTCCAGCGATTCCCGTTGCAGGCGTGCACTTTCGGCGGCCTTGCCTCTGGCCGAGGCCGCGAGGTCGTCGAGCAGGCTGCCTGCATCGGTTTCCTCTGACTCGATGAACGGATACAGAAATGCCGTGCTTTCAGTCTGCTTGCCATGCGTCGTCATTGGTTCACCTCCTCAGCGTGATCTGGTCCTTGCTCTTCGCGCAAGCGCTCATCGCCAAGACGCGCGATTGCGGTTCCCGCGTGCACCAGCACCAGGTCGTTCGGCGCAACGTCGCCCAGCACGCTCACGTCCACCCATTCCTCGCCCTCGCCGGTGCGAACCAGCGCCTGCCCCAACGGATCTGCCGGCTCGAGGATCACTTCGGCGAGCCGCCCTTCGTCGCTGCACGTCACGCAGACTTCGTCGGTGCATTCCTCTGCCGCGGGCTTCAGCAGGCCCGGGTGCTCGAAGCAGACATGGGTGAGCTCCCACAACAGGTGGTACAGCAGGACGAAGCGTCCGGTGGCGGGCACCATCGGGTCGTCGGAGTCCACCCACAAGACGTGATTCGCCGCCCCCGCAGGGGGGCGCGGACCGGAGCCGATCCACAGCGTCAGTGCACCCCAGGCGGGCGCCCGTCGCATTGCGTCGATCACCGCCGGGGCGTCGGCGGACGCCACCGCCATCAGCAGGTCGCCGGGCTGGGCGGCGACCCGGGCTTGGGCCACCGGGTCCGGCTCGACCAGCGCCACCGATGGCAGCGCACGCTTACCCATGATCACGGGATGGACGAACTCGACCGCGACGTGATGTGCGTGCGGTTCCCATTGCGGGGAGATCACCCACAGGGTGGCCCCGTCGTGAAACTTGCGGGCAAGGTCCAGCGCCGCGGCGGCCAGGTCCGCGGACAGACCTGTGTCGACGTAGCCCCCGCCCGGCTCCGTGGTGACTGTCATCGGTTTCGCTCCTCGCTGCGGGCGCTGTTCACGAGATCCAGCGTCGTCTGCGTCGCTTCGGCCAGCGCCACGCACTCGTCGTGGGCAAGAACGCCGCAAGCCCAGTCCCAGTGTGCGGACACCACGTCGCCCGGTCTGGGTGGCCGGATCAGCGAGACTCCGTCCTTGCTCCAGCGCACCCGCTCGGACCTCGGGTCGCCGAGCGCCAGTGTGCTCTCGCCGAATGTCAGTGGGCGCGTCGCGATCACCGCGTGCTCGTCTTCGACGGATTCCACCGTCCCCCAACGGATCCTGCAGTCCTGCAGCACCTTCAGCGCCGTCGCCGCGTCACGGTCGAGGAAACGCACCCACGGATACACCACGAATACGTGGAAACTGTGATGCGCCAGCGAGCCGTTCGGCTGGGCGAGATCGAAAAGCAGTCCCGTCACCTGACCCTTGAATGCGCGACGCAGTTGCTCGAACAGGACCGCCGGGTCGACACGGTACAGTTCCGGCCCGCCCACCCAGTAACTTCGCACGACGTCGGCGTCCAACGCATCCGGCGTGCCTGCCGCATCGGCGATGGCCCGCAGGTAGGGCCACGCGCCGTCGAACTCCTTTGCGTGGGCGGCGACCTCGGCCGGGTTGTCGCCGCGCAGCAGCACGTCGGAGTCGGCGGGACCGCAGTAGCCGAGCTCGTTGGGCGGAAAGGCGTAGCGCGCGAACAACCTGTATCCGGCGGGCAGTTTCTGTTCGTGTAACGCGGTCATCGTGCTATCCCGCCGTTCCGACCAGAAGCTGACCAAGTGCGATGCCGCCGTCGTTGGGCGGCACATGGCGGTGGGTGATCACCCGGAAAGCCTTCGACCGCAGTCCGGTCACCACCAGACGTAGGAGCAACGCGTTCTGGAACACCCCGCCCGACAAGGCAATCGGTTGACCGCCGGTGTCTTCCATCCCGGCGACGTCGACGACCAGATCGGCGACAGCCCGGTGGAACTTCGCCCCGATCACACCCGCCGGTGTGCCGGCCCGCTGGTCGCCGATGATCGCGGCAAGCACCGGCCCGGGGTCGATCAGCGCCGGGAACCCGCTCGCGTCAACGCCGAAGGAATAGGCCGTGCCGTTCTGGTCGGCGTTGCGCGACAGGCCCTCCAGCTCGATCGCCGACTGCGCTTCGTATGCCACTTCATGCCGGACGCCGATCAGGGACGACACCGCGTCGAACAGCCGACCCATGCTGGACGTCGGGACGCAACCCAGACCGCTATCGAGCTGGTGCCGCAGTGCGTTTCGTTCGTCTTCGGGGCAGGCCCGCACCGGCGGAAGATCGTCGTCCCAGGCCAGGCCGGCCGCCAACAGATGCGACAACGCCATCCGGTACGGCCGCAGCACACTGACGTCGCCGCCGGCCAACGGAACGTACTTCAGTTGGGCCACCCGCTGATAGCCCTTATAGTCGGCCAGCAGCACCTCGCCACCCCAGATCGCCCCGTCGGGCCCGTAACCGGTGCCGTCGAACGCGAAGCCGAGCACCCGTTGTGATCCGTCCAGCCCATGCTCGGCCATCACCGCGGCGATGTGCGCGTGATGATGCTGCACCGATCGGACCGGTCGCTTACCGGCGTTGCGTTCGGCCCACGCGGTGGACCGATAGCCCGGATGTGAGTCCACGACAATAATTTCCGGGACGACCCCGGTCAACGCCTCGAGGTGTTGCTCGGCGGAGCCGAATGCAGACAACGTCGCCAGGTCGTCCATGTCGCCGATGTGCTGGCTCAGCCAGGCATACTTGTGCTCGGCGACCGCGAGGGTGTTCTTCAGATCGCCCCCGACGGCCAGCGTCGGCGGCACCGGCACGGGCAACGCGACCGGCAGTGGTGCATAACCGCGGGACCGCCGGATCGGCAACTCCATCGCGTCCACCACCCGTACCACGGAGTCGTCACACGGCACCAGTATCTCCCGGTCATGCATCAGCCAGCCGTCGGCGAGGTGTGAAAGCCGTTCGAGCGCATCGTCGTCGGTGAAGCAGATCGGTTCGCCACCGAGATTGCCGGACGTCATCACCAACACGGCGGGCCCCCGCTCGTCGCCCGGCAGCCCGAACAGCAGTGCGTGCAGCGGGGTGTAGGCCAGCATGACGCCGAGATCGGGGTTGTGCGGCGCAACCGAGTCGGCGACTGGTGCGGCGGCCAGTCGTGGCATCAGCACGATCGGGCGTTGCGGACCCGAAAGCAGCCGTGCCGACGCGTGGTCGACAGCAGCGACGCGGCGTGCGGCCGGCAGGTCGGCCACCATGACCGCGAACGGCTTGTCGCCGCGCCGCTTTCGGCTGCGCAGTTCGGCGACCGCGCGCTCGTTACCGGCGTCGCAGGCCAGGTGATATCCACCGATGCCCTTGACGGCCAGCACGCCGCCGTCACACAGCAGCTGTTGGGCGTGTCGCAGCGCCGATCCGCCATCGGTGACGCCGCCCTCGCCCGCCCGGTAACGAAGGCTTGGCCCGCAGTTCGGGCAGCAGACCGGCTGTGCATGGAACCGCCGGTCGGCGGGATCACGGTATTCGCGTGCGCAATCAGGGCACATCGGGAAGCCGGCCATGGTGGTGGCGGCGCGGTCGTATGGCAGCAACGCGATGATCGTGAACCGCGGGCCGCAGTTCGTGCAGTTGACGAAGGCGTGCCGGTAGCGTCGGTTGTCGGGGTCGCGCTGTTCGGCGGCGCACTCGGCGCACATGGCCACGTCGGGGGACGCGAGCGTGCGACCGCCGTCGGACCGAGACGTGTCGGTGATCACGAAGCCGGTACCACCGGCGACCGGGATCTCCTGCGTCTCAATTGATTCGATGACTGCCAGCGGCGGGGCACGGTCGGCCAGCCGGGTCAGAAAGTCGTCGAGATCCGACGCGTCGCCCTCGACCTCGATGATCGCGCCGGAGCTGTCGTTGCGCACGGAGCCGGTCAGGCCGAGCGCAGCCGCGCATGTGTAGACGAACGGCCGGAACCCAACGCCCTGCACGACGCCCCGCACACAGATCCGAAACCGTTGGCGCCCGGTCATGGTGAGGCCTCCATGTCGGGATCCCGGCCGCGGCCCATCATCTCGAGCCCGGCCATCGCCGCGTCGGCGCCTGCCTTATCGGTCTTCTCGACGACGAAACCCATGTGGATGATCACCCAGTCACCGGGGGCGAAGGTCTCCTCGGGCATCATGCCGATGTTGACCTTGCGGCTCTCACCCGCCACGTCTACGAGGGCGAGCTGGTCGCCGTAGCCCTCGAGCATGTGAACGACCTGACCGGGGATTCCCAGACACATGGCTCAGCCCTCCCGCACCGGTGTGAGCAACCGCGCCACAACGTCCTCGATGGAGGCTACGGCGTCGGGGACGGCGGCCGCGACCGAATCGGACAGTCCCATGCCCTCTTCGACTGTTGCGACCTCGCAACCGATCACGACGGTATATGGTGGCGTGCCGCCGAGCGCGGCCAAGCTGGCGAACACGGCGGCGGGGTCCATCGCGTGTGCGTCCAGACCGATTCCCGCAGTGAGTGTTTCATGGTCGGCTTCGAATACGTGCATAGTTCCTGGCGACCCGCGGTTGGGCAACGCGTCGACCAGCACCAGTGCCTCGCAGCCGTCGAGAAGGTCGTAGGCCAGGTGCATTCCCCGGATTCCGTAGTCCACGACCCGAACGCGCGGGCCGACAACATGTGCCGGGACGTGGCGCATCACCTCGGGTCCGAATCCGTCGTCGCCGAGGAAGATGTTGCCGATACCGGCTACCAATATTTGGGACGTGACGTCGCTCCTGTCGATTACATACGGCGGATCTTCATGTAGCGCCGTGCATCCGGAAGGGAGGCCACTCCGACGACCACACCACCCAGAACGACGACCGCAACGACGCCTACGGCGACCCAGCCCACTACATCCATGTCGGATTCCTTTCACTCAACGGTTCGACCTCATCGGGTGCGAAGTACAGGTAACGGCCGTACCAGTCGTGCAGGTCGGCGGCCGGGTCGTCCTCGATGACAACCCCGACATGCACGTCTCCGTCGACGGTCTCGTGTACCGAGGTCACTCGCGCGATCTTGTCGGCGAAGAACAGGTCTTGCGCGTCGGCCCGGCGGGACGGATGCAGCCGGACCCGGCTGTTTCGGCTCACCCGTACGCCGTTCACCAGCACAGCGTCGATCCCGGGCTGAACCGCGTTGTCGGCCATCGGGTCCCACCAGTCGACCCCTTCTGGTATCTCGGGGATCAGCCCGGCCGTGTCGTCAGCGGCATGCGGATCACGCAGCACGCCATGCAGGTTGAGCATCGCCTCAGGGGACATCGAGTCGCACCGGTCGATGATTTGCGCGGCGAGCGGGTCGGTGGCGCGGGCCACCGCCTTCTCCTCGTCGGTCATCGTCATGATGCGCAGCGTGAGGATCTCGTCGATCTCCGTGGAGTCGTAGAGCGCACCCTCGCTCTGCTCCGCAATCTCGGGGTGGTCGTAGAGGATGATCGGCGACACCAGCACGAGGGTTTGATCGCCGGGCGGTCCGGCCAGCACCGGGAAACAACGGTGGTGCCGGCATCGGGCGACGGCGTTGTCGGCCGATGCCGGCGGATCCAGGAGCGACACGAAGTCGCCGTTGGTGATTTCCGCGACGAGGTGGGTGCCGATCAGCGACACGGCGATCGCCTCGTCTTTGTCGTCCGCGGGCGGCGCGCTGTTGTGCACCGTCATCGTCAGGCGCACCAGCCCGTCGTCGTGTTCCGCAGTGATCTCCAGCACCGCGTGCAACGCGCGACGGGTGCGGACCAGCCTGCCGCCGGGCACGACCTCGATATCGGTGCCCGCGCTGATCTCGATCGGAAGCCTGTGCGGCAGTTCGGATTCAACGTCTAGCGGCCCGAACGAGATCTCGCGCTCCACGGCCTCGTCCCAGCGCAGCCATGATTGCGTGTCCGAGACGAGTTCCTCGACCGGTTCGAACCGGCCGCCGCCTGCATCTTTTTCCACTCCGCGGTGTTGCAGTTGCAGGAAGCGCACCACGACCGACAACGACGGGTTCGCCTGCGGTGCCCCGCCGTCTCTGCTCCTCGCGTGCGCGACAAGCACCTGGGCCGACAGCGAGTCGTCCTCACCGATGCCTGCGTCGGCTGCGCCCGCGGGCCCCAGCACCCCGAATTGCCAGCGTGTCTGGTTCTTTCGCGAGTTGGCGCGATACGGGTAGAGCAGATAGCCCTCGTAGAGCACCGCGTCGGCGACGGCGCGGGCCCGGTTCCAGCTCGCTGTCATCGGAGCTCCTCGGTTGAGCTGGCCTCAAGGAGCGACGTGACCGCTTCGTCGAGCGAGAGCAGGCCGCGAGCCGACCGGTAGGCGGTCAGCGCGTCGAGGGTGTCCCGGTTCAGCCTGAGCCACCCGGTGTTCGGATAGTGCTGTTGAATCAGGTCACGCCAGACCGATACCGGCATCTCGAAGCGGTCCTCGCGATCCCACGGCACCTGCTGTACTGCGAAGCCCCGCGGGCCCTGTGTGAAAACCGTTCCGCTGAAAAGGAATTGCAGTGGCACAGTACCGTCCCGCAGCGCGTGCAGGTACTTCGCTGCCGCCACCTCGAAGTCGTACGTGCACTCCAGGGGGAGGTTGACGTGGGTGGCACCGTTGAATCCCTGCACCATGGCGGTGGTTTGCAGCCACTGGAAGGTGTGCAGGGTGGTCGCCCACCGCTCACGCGGGCCGAAAAGGTCGACGAGCCCGGCGGCCTCCTCGTCGGAGTAGCCGCGCCGCATCGGTTCGATGCGAACCTGGCAGCGCAACGCGATCGCGTGGATGGGGTCCTCGCCAACTGCGGCCACGCCCAGCCGCGCGTTCAACACCGGGGTTACCGCATAGGCCTCCGGCTCGATACCGACGACGGCAAAGGTCACGTCACTCATCGCGCGATACCTCTTTGCTTCGCGCGTCCAGGATTCCGAAGAATTCGTCGATGAATTCCCGCACCTGCTGACCACCGTCGAAGCCGTGCCACAGCATTCGCAACCGGCCGACGAACTCGTAGCAGGTATCGATGGGCAGCAGATAGCTCTGCGGCGCCGCGGTTTCGTCTGCGTTGTCGAGGGACGCGCGCACGAGCACGGCCTCGGTGTCCTCGGCGAGCATGTCCACCCGCGGGTCGGCCTCGCGAATGTCGTTCCAGGCCGCGAGGTCCAGCTCGGATTCGGTGGCGCCCGCGGGTCCCGGATAGAACGCCACCGTCCGGTCCAGCGCCGAGTTCCGGAAGAAGAACGCCAGCCCGACCGGTATCTGCAGGGCGTCCCAGTGCCGCCGGTCCAGCGCGAAATCAGGGAAGACCAGATAGCGATCCGGGACGGCGCGATAGCGCAGCTTCGCGTCGGTGTCGGTGAACAGGAGGTAGCAGCCTCGGCAGACACACATCAGCTGCCGGCCTTCGACATTCACCAGATGCTGATGTTCGTCGGCGATCGCCTCAGCGCACATCTCGCAGCGCTCACCGGCGGGCTGCGGATCCGCCCGGGCGGCCCGGATGCGTGCCAGAACGTCGTACGCGCCGGTCATGACGCTACCGCCTCGGCGACCGCCATCGAAAGCACCCCGTCGCGTTCCAACAGCGGAATCGGCTCGAGATGGGCGTGGGCTTGCCCATTGTTGGAGCCGTTTCCGTCGACGCAGGCGCCCGCGTGCACGACGTCGAAATGCGCATGGCAACGTGGGCACCGCAGGACGGCATCGTTGCTCGCCGAACCCAGGCGGCGGTGCAGCGCCGCGCCCGCGAGCGACTCGCCGCAGCTGCCGCAGCGGTCGCGATAGGCGAACAGCTGATCACCGACCCGGCAGGCCAGCACGATGATGCCCGCAACCTCGAAACCGCCGACTTCTCCCGGTGTGAGGTCGGCGACGCCGGGCACCGGATGCCACGCGTGGGCTTGCGGTTGCGTGCGCATGCGGCTCATCAGGCTGTCCGCCGGAATCACCGCGGGCGTCGCCTCGGCCTCCACATCGTTGCCGGCCACCACTTCGATGGACGAGATCTCCGGGGCGGCGGCCCGCACCGCATCCTCGACCGCCAGCTCGAGGGTGACCGCCGACGACGGGCAGCTCTTGCAGCTCCCGGCGAACTGCAGCCGGACCACCTCGCCGTCGACCTCCAACAGATGGACGTCGCCGCCGTGTGACCCGAGGTAGGGCCGCACGCTGTCGAGCGCGTCCTCGATCCGCCGCTCGACAGTGTGCGGATGCAATCCGTGCACCAGCATGAGGCTGGCGATCAGGGCGTCGGCGGCGAACGCGTCGGCGAGCTCCGGGTTCGCGTTCACCGCCATGGCGAGCATCCGCTCGAGACCGGCGCCGTAGAGGTCGGTTACCTCACCGACCAACTGCTCCGCGCGTTCATGCACGACAGCGCCACCGGCTGCGCTGGCGTCGAGAAGACTCTGTATCCGATCGCCCGCGTTGCGCCACTGCGCATCTTGTTCGGGGTTATCCGGGCGATGCGGCATATGTCATTCCCCGGTAACGGATTGGGTCGGGGAGTGCAACCTCTCCAGTGTCTTCCCCTTGCCGAGATACATGTGCACGCCGCAGGGCAGGCACGGATCGAAACTGCGCACTGTGCGCATGATGTCGATGCCCTTGAAGTGCTCCCGATCGTTCTCCTCGAAGATCGGCTGACCTTGAACCGCATCCTCGTACGGTCCTGGCGTCCCGTAGCTGTCCCGAGGATTGGCGTTCCATGGCGTCGGCGGATACGGGTGATAGTTCGCGATCTTGCCGTCGCGAATGACCATGTGGTGGCTCAACACTCCGCGCACCGCCTCGGTGAACCCGCAGCCGATGCCTTCGTCGGGCACGTCGAACTTCTCCCAGGTCTTGGTGCGACCCGCGCGAATCTCGACGAGTGCCTTCTCCGCGAAATGCAGCGCGCACGCGGCGGCGTAGGCCTGGAAGTACGTCCGGGCGCGGTTGCGCTCGAGCGTGTTGCTCCCGTATTGCGGCACCTTCCACTCCAGCTCCACCGGGCCCTTGAGCGCGGTCTTCGGCAGATTGATCTGCACGCTGTTGCCCGTGGCTTTGACGTAGCCGATGTCCACCAGTCCGGCCAACGCCGTCGACCACAGACGGGCCAGCGGTCCGCCGCCGGTGTCCAGCGCCAGGTGGTCCGTGCCGTCGAACCAGCGTGGGGACATGACCCAGCTGTAGTTCGAATCGAAGTCACGCTTCTGCGGACGCGGGTTGGTGTGCTGGTTCCATGGATGTCGTCGATCAATCGGGTTACCCAGCGGGTCGGTCTTGACGAACATCTCCTGGTCCGACCAGTCGTCGTAATACGAACTGCCCAATAGGATTCGGATGCCGAGGTTGATGTCGACCAGCGAGTGGGTGTGCAGCTTGCCGTCGATCACCACGCCCGGCGTGACGAACATGGCGTTGCCCCACTTCTCCATGTCCTTGTATGCGAAGTTGCAGACCTCCGGGTCCTGGAAGGAACCCCAGCAACCCAGCAGAGTGCGACGCAGGCCGACCTGGTCGTAGCCGGGGAGCGCCTCGTAGAAGAAGTCGAACAGGTCGTCGTGCATCGGCACGACCGACTTCATGAACTCGACATAGCGCATCAGCCGGCTCATGTAGTCCGTCATCAACTGGATGGTGGCCGTGGTGCCGATGCCGCCGGGATACAGCGTAGACGGATGGACGTGGCGACCTTCCATCAGGCAGAACATCTCTCGCGTCCATCGGCTGACCTGCAGGGCCTCCCGATAGAACTCGCCCGTGAACGGGTTGAGGGCGCGCATGATGTCGGCGATGGTCCGATACCCGTGCATATCCGCGTGCGGCGCCTGGGTGTTCTCGGCCTTGGCCAGTACACCCGGGTTGGTCTCGGAGACCATCTTCTCGCAGTAGTCAACGCCGACGAGATTCTCTTGGAAGATGTTGTGGTCGAACATGTATTCCGCGGCTTCACCGAGGTTGATCAGCCATTCACCGAGGTGCGGCGGCTGGACGCCGTAGGCCATGTTCTGGGTGTAGACCGAGCACGTGCAGTGGTTGTCACCACAGATGCCGCAGATGCGGCTGGTGATGAAGTGGGCGTCGCGCGGATCCTTGCCCTTCATGAAGATCGAGTAGCCGCGAAAGATCGACGACGTGCTGTGGCATTCCACTACTTCCTTGTTGTCGAAGTCGATCTTGGTGTAGATGCCGAGGCTGCCGACGATTCGGGTGATCGGATCCCATGCCATCTCGACAAGCTGGCCGGGGTCGCGCTTGACGTGTGACGGCTCGGGGATGGTGGTTGTCATCGAAACTTCTCTCTCTATGTGTGGTCCACTGCGCCACAGGGCATTTCGCCGAAAACTGGGCTACTCGCCCGCCGTGTGCGCCGAAGGGGGACTCGCACCTACCAGGTGCGAGTCGCTCCGGTGGTGAGTTTCGTGCCGGGCTGGCGCCACTTCGGTTCTTTGTCGACGGTGCGGTTTGTGATCCCGCGCAGACTGCGAATCATTCCGCCGTAGATCCTCGAACCCGTCGTGGACACCTTGCCGCCCGGCGGCTCATCCATGAACGGCATGAACTTGTCGGGGAAGCCGGGCATCGTGCATCCGATACAGATGCCACCGACGTTCGGGCAACCGCCGATGCCGTTGATCCAGCCCCGTTTAGGCACGTTGCACTTGACGACCGGGCCCCAACAGCCAAGCTTCACAATGCATTTCGGCGAGCCGTATTCGGTCGCGAAATCGCCTTGCTCGTAGTAGCCGGCCCGGTCACAGCCCTCGTGCACGGTGGCGCCGAACAGCCACTTGGGTCGCAGCGCCTCGTCGAGCGGAATCATCGGCGCCTGCTCGGTGGCCATGTACAGCAGATAGGTCAGCGTCTCGGCCATGTTGTCGGGATGGGCCGGGCAGCCGGGCACACAGACGATCGGAATGCCCGCCTTGCTCTTCCAGTCCCATCCGAGATAGTCGGGCACACCCATCGCTCCGGTCGGGTTGCCGGCCATCGCATGGATACCGCCGTAGGTGGCGCAGGTTCCCATCGCGACGATCGCGGTCGCCTTCGGCGCGAGCCGGTCCAGCCATTCGCTGGTCGTCATCGGCTGTCCGGTCTCGGGGTTGTTGCCGAACCCGCACCAGTAACCTTCGTCTTTGAGCTGCTCATTCGGGATGGAACCCTCGACGACCAGCACGAACGGTTCCAATTCGTCCCGCTCGGCCTTGAAGAACCATTCGAGGAAGTCGTCTGCGCCGCCGTTTGGTCCGCATTCGAAATCGATCAGTGGCCAGTGCACGGCGATCTTAGGCAGCCCGGGAAGCGCGCCAAGCGCGATCTCCTCGATGCTGGGTTGCGTGGCGGCAGTCAGCGCCACAGAATCACCGTCACAACTCAGGCCTGCATTGATCCACAGCACATGGATCAAGGCTTCTTCCGCTTTGACTGCTGCCTCGGTTGGCATATGTCACAGCTTCCCGGGGCCCGGGCTGGGGGCCCCAATCGCCACATCGGACGCTTCGCGCCCACTTCTCGAGCGCTGGTTCTGGGTTTACTCCGGCGAGTATGTCTTGTCAACGGATCGTCGGGACATGTCAATGTTTGCCGAAGCGCCTACCTGCGAAGTGATCCACTCGTACCATGCCTGGACACCCTCTCCTGTAGTCGCGGACACCGGCAAAATATTGACGCTCGGGTTAACTGAACGCGCATAGCTGCAACACTTTTCAAGATCGAAGTCCACATATGGCAACAGGTCGATCTTGTTGACGATGATGAGCCCGGCGGCGGCAAACATGTGTGGATACTTCAGCGGCTTGTCCGCGCCCTCGGTCACCGAGATGATGACAACTTTGCTGCTCTCGCCGAGGTCGAACAGCGCCGGGCAGACCAGGTTGCCGACGTTCTCGATGAACAGCAACGAGGCGGGCTCGGGGTCCAGCGCATGCAGCGCGCGGTGCACCATGTCCGCGTCGAGGTGGCAGCCCGCGCCAGTGTTGACTTGCACCGCCCGCGCCCCTGCTGTCCGGATTCGTTCCGCGTCGAGCAACGTCTCCTGATCGCCCTCGATGACGGCGACCGGCCGATCGTCCTTGAGCTCGCGGATGGTTCGCTCGAGAAGGGTCGTCTTGCCCGCCCCCGGTGAGCTCGTGACATTGAGCGCAAGGACGCTGCGTTCGGCGAGCCATTTCCGGTTCTGCTCGGCGAGGAGATCGTTCTTCTCCAGAACCTTCTGCTCCAGCGAGACGGTCTCGGTGTGGGTGTGGCCGTCGTCGTGATGGTGGTCGTCGTGATGATGATCGTGGCTGTGCTCGTGTGGCTCGTGTCCTGCGAGCGTGATGACGGCGCCGTCGTCGCCGCAGCCGCATGTTGCGCACATGGTTAGCTCACTTCCATCGAAAGGATCCGCAGGTCGCGGCCGGCCAGCACTTCGACATCGGCACTCCCGCACGGGCACAGCAGGATCAGGTCGTGCAACTCGAACTGTCGCTGACAGGTGCGGCAGCGGGCCGCGCCGGGCCGGACGTCGAGATCGAGGAGGGCACCGTCGGCCACCGTGCCCTGGGTGGCCAGCTCGAAGCAGAACTGCATGGAGTCGGGTACGACGGCGCACAGCTCGCCGACCTCGACCTTCACGCTGTGCACGCGGCGGCCCGCGGCATGCTCACACACCGCGTCGACAACACTTTGCGTGATCGCCATCTCGTGCATGTCTGTCCACTCTGTGCCGGTCTTGAGGCCGGTGACCCCCACGATAGGCCGCGCGTCCGTTATCTCGCGAGCGATCGGCGTGTCAGCTTGAGTCGAACAGATGTTCGTCTACTGTGGGCAGTGTTCGACGGCTAGATGCTGGTCAGACCGACTTGTCGGTGGCGGCCTCTAGCGTCACGGCCAACTTGATCGATAACCGATCAACCGAACACACGAGGACGGGAGACCACCCATGACGCAGGCCCCTGATCGCGAGAAAGCCCTCGAGCTGGCGATCGCGCAGATCGACAAGAACTACGGCAAAGGCTCGGTGATGCGGCTCGGCGACGAGGTGCGCCAGCCGATCTCGGTCATTCCCACCGGCTCGATCGCGCTGGACGTGGCGCTCGGGATCGGCGGGTTGCCGCGCGGCCGGGTGGTCGAGATCTACGGTCCGGAGTCCTCGGGTAAGACCACCGTCGCGCTGCATGCGGTGGCCAACGCCCAGGCGGCAGGCGGCATCGCGGCGTTCATCGACGCCGAGCATGCGCTGGATCCCGACTACGCCCAGAAGCTCGGAGTGGACACCGACTCGCTGCTGGTCTCCCAGCCCGACACGGGTGAGCAGGCGCTGGAGATCGCCGACATGCTGATCCGGTCCGGCGCGCTGGACATCCTGGTCATCGACTCGGTGGCGGCGCTGGTGCCGCGGGCGGAGATCGAAGGTGAGATGGGGGACAGTCACGTCGGCCTGCAGGCCAGGCTGATGAGCCAGGCGTTGCGGAAAATGACCGGCGCACTGAGCAACTCGGGTACCACCGCGATCTTCATCAACCAACTGCGTGAGAAAATCGGCGTGATGTTCGGGTGCGGGTCCTGGTATACCAACGTCACTCTCGCCGATGGGTCGACCGAAAAGCTCGGCAAAATCGTGAACCAAAAGAGGGACGTCGAGGTCTTGTCATACGACTTCGAGTCCGGACGCATCGTGCCGTGCAGGGTGACTAATTGGTTCAACAATGGCAAGACTGAAGAGTTTTTGCACTTCAAAGTCGATAGAGCCGGAGGGGGGACAGGACGTGGTCACGCTAGCTTGGCAATGACGCGTAACCATCTCATTCGGACTCCTGGCGGATGGCGCGAAGCCGAAGACATTCAGGTCGGTGATCGTGTGATGTTGGCGCAGCCAACCCTGTTAAGCGATCAGCAATGGGAAGTCGTGCTGGGATCATTGATGGGTGATGGATGCCTCTCGCCGCCTGTCCGACAGGATTCCGAAAGTGCCAGGCTCCGCATGGGGCATGGCGCGAAGCAGTCGGACTATCTCGATTGGAAAATCTCTCTGCTAGAGAATATCCCGCATAGTCGGTCCCTTAATGAAAAGGGTGCAGTGTTCGCTGACTTCAGCCCCCTTCCTGAACTTCATGAGTTGCGGTCCGCGGTGTACCTAGGCGACGGCAAGAAGTTCCTATCGGAGGAATACCTAAAGGCCCTAACTCCGCTCGCGCTGGCGATCTGGTACATGGATGACGGCTCATTTACTCCGCGTTCCAAGGGGCTGCAGCAGCGCACCCAAGGCGGAAGTGGGCGCATCGAGATTTGCGTTGAAGCCATGAGTGAGGGGTCGCAGGAGAGGCTACGCGATTACCTGCACGACACTTACGGATTGAATGTCCGCCGAGGAAGGCGGGCTCGGCTGGCAAAGCTGTCCTGGTTTTCTCTACGCAAGCAACTGCAAAATTCCAGGAGCTCATCGCGCCTTACTTGCACCCTTCGATGGCGTACAAGTTGCTGCCGCGTTTCCGAGATCAGTTCAATGTAGAGCCGCAGCTCATTGGACCAACGATGCAACTCATGCCTTCCCGTGTTCTCGATATCGAGTCGAAGACGGACTATCAAAAGATGGACCGCTTCGATATCGAGGTCGAGGGCTCGCACAACTACTTTGCCGATGGTGTCATGGTGCATAACAGCCCCGAAACAACAACGGGCGGAAAAGCATTGAAGTTCTATGCCTCAGTTCGCCTGGACGTCAGGCGAATTGAAACGCTCAAGGACGGCACCGACGCGGTGGGTAACCGCACCCGCGTCAAGGTGGTCAAGAACAAGGTGTCGCCGCCGTTCAAGCAGGCCGAGTTCGACATCCTCTACGGCAAAGGCATTTCCAAGGAGGGCTCGCTCATCGACATGGGCGTCGAGCAGGGCTTCATCCGCAAGTCCGGTTCGTGGTTCACCTATGAGGGCGAGCAACTCGGCCAGGGCAAGGAGAACGCCCGCACCTTCCTGATGGAAAACATCGATGCGGCCAACGAGATCGAGAAGAAGATCAAGGAGAAGCTCGGTATTGGCGCTGTGGTGACCGATGACGAAGTCCTCCCTGCCCCCGTTGACTTCTAAGTCCGCTGAGCTCTCTCGCGAGGAGCAGGCGAGAAGCCTCTGCCTGCGCCTGCTCACCGCGAGGGCGCGCACCCGCGCCGAGCTGGCAGGCCAACTGACCAAGCGCGGCTACCCCGAGGACGTCAGTACCCAGGTCCTCGACCGGCTTGCCGCGGTGGGTCTCGTCGACGACGCCGGCTTCGCCGAGCAGTGGGTGCGGTCACGACGAATGAATGCCGGAAAAGGCAAGCGCGCCTTGGCCGCCGAGCTCCGCACCATGGGTGTGGACAACGAGGTGATCACCGTCGCACTGGCCGATATCGACGCCGGTGCCGAGCGGGAGCGCGCCGAGCAACTGGTGCGCGACAAGCTGCGCCGCGAACGCCTCGGCGACGACGATGACACCAAGGTGATGCGCAGGCTGGTCGGGATGTTGGCGCGCCGCGGCTACCACCAGTCGATGGCAGTCGACGTGGTCAAGGCCGAACTGGCCGCCGAGCGGGAACGCCGCCGGGTTTAGTGGTGCGCGTTGCCGTGCTCGGCGTTGTCATCGCCGGCCACTTACGGCACGAGCCACCTGCCTGCCCGGGTTCAATACGTGTGGGACTGGTCGCCCATCGCCGCAAGCTTCACGCGTGCGCCGGGCGCGCCTTCCTGCTCAATGGCTTCGGCGTCCAAGGGAGTTGGCGCGCGGCGGGATCGGCGCAGTCGGCCCTCCAGCCAGGTCGCGAAGGATGACAGCGCGAAGTTCACCGCGATCATCAGCGCGGCGACCACGATCAGGGCGGGGATGTAGTTGCTGTACGCCGCGCCGATGTTGGTGCCTTGCCTGACCGTCTCGAGGAACGTGATCTGGTAACCGATCGCGGTGTCCTTCAGCACCACCACGAGCTGAGAGATCAGCACCGGCAACATCGACGTGACGGCCTGGGGCAACAGGATCGACCGCATCGTCTGGCCCCAGGTCAGGCCGAGGGCGAACGCCGCCTCCGACTGGCCCCGGGGCAGCGCGTTGACGCCGGCGCGCACGATTTCGGCGATGACGGCGCCGTTGTAGAACGTCAGCCCGGCGATCACCCCGGCGAGCGCGAGTTGCTCGTCCGGGGAAGACGTCGTAGAGGGCGAACAAACCGAAGGCGAAGAGCATCATCACCAGGACCGGGCACGGCTCGGAAGAACTCGACGAAGACGGCGCACGGCCAGCGGATCGCACGGTGGCCGGACAGCCGCCCCACGCCCAGCACGAAGCCGAGCACCAGCGCCAGCACGATGGACACCGCGGCGGCGGCAAGGGTGCCCTGGACGCCGGGCAGGATGTATGTCTTCCACAGGTTGGCGGTCAGGAACGGTTCCCATTTCGCCGCGTCGAGCTGGCCCTTGGCGTCCAGCTTCGAATACACCACCCAGAGCACCAGCAGCGTGATCACCAGGGTGACGGCGGTGATCCCCCAGTTGCGGACCCGTGCCCGCGGCCCCGGCGCGTCGAAGAGAACCGATGCTGAGCTCATCTGTCCGTTCTTCGCGCAAGCACTCATCACCGTGCCACCGCCAATCGCTTGCCGAGCCAGCCGAAGAACAGGCCGAGCGGCAGGGTGAGCACGACGAACCCGAAGGCGAAGATGGCACCGACGGTCAGAAGCGCGGCGGTGTTCTCGATCATCTCCTTCATCAGCAGCGCAGCCTCGGCCACACCGATCGCCGATGCGATCGTGGTGTTCTTCGTCAGCGCGATCAACACCGATCCGAGCGGGAGGATGACCGCGCGAAAAGCCTGGGGCAGCAGGATGATTCGGAGGTTCTGGCTGAATGTCAGTCCCAGCGACCGCGCCGCCTCGGCCTGTCCCAGTGGGACGGTGTTCACCCCGGATCGCACCGTCTCACAGACGAATGACGCTGTGTAGACGGTCAACCCGAGTACAGCGAGCCGAAAGTTGCTGTCCTCGATGGAGGTTGTCGAATTGCGAGTCCACCAGCGTGATGCCCCAGCGTCTGCGACAGGCCGAACGAGCAGAACAGGATGATCAGCGTCAGCGGGGTGTTGCGCACCACGTTGACATAGGTCGTCCCGATCCAGTTGAGCATCGGCACCGGCGCCAGCCGCATCGCGGCCAGCACGGTGCCGAGAACCAGCGCACCGATGGCGGAGAAGACCGTCAGCTGGATCGTCGTCCAGAACGCCTCGAGAATCTGGCCGACGGTGTACCCGGGTAGGACCTCCACGTTCGGCGCTGTACTGAGACCGAGCTCAGCAGGCGTCGGGGGCCGGCGGAGCCGGGGCGGCGAGACCCGCGGGACCGAGGTTCTTGTCCCACGCGGCCTTCCACGCGCCGTCCGATTCCATCTTCTTGACCGCGTCGGTGATCTTGGTGCACAGCTCGGTGTCGTCCTTCTTCAGGCCGATGCCGTAGCGCTCCTCCGAGAACGGCTTGCCGACGATCTTGAACACACCAGGGCTCTGCGCGGCATAGCCCGCAAGGATGGTCTCGTCGGTGGTCACCGCGTCAACCGCACCGTTCTTCAGCGCCTCGACGCAGGCCGAGTAGGTGTCGTACTGCTGCAGCTGTACGCCCGGGTACTTGTCCTTGATGCGTTGCGCAGGCGTCGAGCCCGACACCGAGCACAGCTTCTTGTTGTTCTGCAGCGACTCGGCCCCGGTGATGTCCGTGTTGTCGGCCTTGACGAGCAGGCTCTGCCCGGTGACCAGATACGGCCCCGCGAAGCTGACCTTCTCCTTGCGGGCATCGGTGATCGAGTAGGTGGCGACGATGAACTTGACCTGATCGTTCTGGATCAGCGTCTCGCGCTGCCCCGAGGGCGACTCCTTCCACTCGATCTTGTCCGCGTTGTAGCCGAGTTCCTTGGCGACGTAGGTGGCGACGTCGACGTCGAACCCGCTCATCTTGCCGTCGGGGTTCTTCAGTCCGAGACCGGGCTGGTCGAACTTCGTCCCGATCACGATGCTGTTCTCGTCGCCGCCACCGCCGCCGCAGGCAGTGGCCGCGAACGGCAACGCGATGGCAAGCGCGACGGCACCTGCGACGCGCAATGAGAAGGACGGCATGTTCGTTTCCTTTCGCCGGGGCTTGAGTGCGCTCAGTGCTTGAGAATCTTGCCGAGGAAGTCTTTGGCGCGATCGGACTTGCGGGTTGCTCGAAGAACTCTTTCGGTTCGGCGGCCTCGACGATCGCGCCGTCGGACATGAACACGACGCGGTTGGCGGCACCGCGCGCGAAACCCATCTCGTGCGTCACCACGATCATCGTCATGCCGTCCTTGGCCAGCGAGGTCATCACCGAAAGGACCTCGCTGATCATCTCGGGGTCCAGCGCGCTGGTCGGCTCGTCGAACAGCATCACCTTCGGGTTCATCGCCAGCGACCGCGCGATCGCCACGCGCTGTTGCTGCCCGCCCGATAGCTGTGCGGGGTACTTCTCCGCCTGGTTGGCGACGCCGACCCGGTCCAGCAGCTCCATCGCCTTCTTGCGCGCCTCTTCCTTGGAGGCTTTGCGGACCTTGCGGGGAGCCAGCGTGACGTTTTGCAGAATTGTCTTGTGCGCGAACAGATTGAAGGACTGAAAGACCATGCCGACGTCGGAGCGCAGCTGTGCCAGCTTGCGTCCTTCGTCGGGCAGCACTTCGCCGTCGATCGCGATCGTGCCGGATTCGATGGTCTCGAGCCGATTGATGGTGCGGCACAACGTCGATTTGCCCGAACCGGACGGCCCCAGCACGACGATCACCTCGCCGCGGTCGACGTCGAGGTTGATGTCCTTGAGCACATGGAGACTGCCGAAGTGCTTGTTGACGTCCTTGATCGAGACCATCGGCGCGGTCCGCTGGGTCGGTTCGGTCACCTGCGCATCCGACCCGCTCGTCCCCATGGATGCAGACCTTACCCAGGGAACGCCCAGCTTGTCCGGAACTCGTGAATCCGCTCGATTAACGGCTGTATTGCCGCCCGTACCATGGGCCCCGTGACATCGACGGCGACCGAGGCAGCTGCGTACCTACCAGGTACGCACCTACGGCTGCCAGATGAACGTGCACGACTCCGAACGGCTGGCCGGACTGCTGGAGGCGGCGGGCTACCGGCGCGCGGCCGACGGTGCGGACGCCGACGTGGTGGTGTTCAACACCTGTGCCGTGCGTGAGAACGCCGACAACAAGCTCTACGGCAACCTCAGCCACCTCGCGCCGCGCAAACAATCCGATCCGGACATGCAGATCGCCGTCGGCGGCTGCCTGGCGCAAAAGGACCGCGACGCGGTGCTGCGGCGTGCGCCGTGGGTGGACGTCGTCTTCGGCACGCACAACATCGGGTCGCTGCCGACGCTGCTCGACCGCGCCCGGCACAACAGGGCGGCACAGGTCGAAATCGTCGAGGCTTTGGAGGAGTTTCCGTCAAACCTGCCCGTGGCGCGCGAATCCGCCTACGCCGCTTGGGTTTCGATCTCCGTCGGATGCAACAACAGCTGCACGTTCTGCATCGTGCCTGCGCTTCGCGGCAAGGAGGTCGACCGCAGACCGGGCGAGGTGTTGGCCGAGGTGCAGTCCATGGTCGACCAGGGTGTCATCGAGGTGACGCTGCTCGGGCAGAACGTCAACGCCTACGGGGTGTCGTTCGCCGACCCCGATCAGCCGCGCGACCGCGGCGCCTTCGCCCAACTGCTGCGGGCATGCGGGCGCATCGACGGCCTTGAGCGGGTGCGGTTCACCTCACCCCACCCGGCCGAGTTCACCGACGACGTCATCGAGGCGATGGCCGAGACTCCGAATGTCTGCCCGGCCCTTCACATGCCGATGCAGTCCGGTTCGGACCGGGTGCTGCGGGCCATGCGCCGCTCGTATCGCTCGGAGCGCTTCCTTTCCATCCTCGACAAGGTGCGTACGGCCATCCCGCACGCCGCTATCACCACCGACCTGATCGTCGGCTTCCCCGGCGAGACCGAAAAAGACTTCCAGGACACCCTCGACGTGGTGGCCGCAGCGCGGTTCAGCGCCGCGTTCACCTTCCAATACTCCAAGCGACCCGGCACGCCGGCCGCCGAACTCGACGGCCAGCTACCCAAAGCCGTTGTGCAGGAGCGCTATCAGCGTCTCATCGACTTGCAGGAGCGGATCTCGCTGGAGGAGAACGCCGCCCAGATCGGCCGCACCGTCGAGCTGCTGGTGGCCGTCGGAGAGGGACGCAAGGACACCCGTACCGCCAGGATGTCCGGACGGGCACGCGACGGCAGGCTGGTGCACTTCACCCCGATGGGCGCCGACATCCGGCCCGGCGACGTCGTCACCACCACGGTGACCGACGCCGCGCCGCACCACCTGATCGCCGACGGCACCGTGCTGCACCACCGGCGCACCAGGGCCGGGGATGCCCACGCCGCCGGGCGGCGCCCGAAGAGCGTTGGCCTCGGCCTGCCCGGCCTCGGCGCACCGGAGGGCCTGCCGATCGCCACCGGATGTGCGCGGTGACATCGAGCGATAACCAAAACGGAGACTTCGAAGAGTTCAAGGGCGACATCGAGGCTGCGGAACGCCGCGTCGCGCGCGAAATCGATCCCGGCGCAAGGGCGTTGGTCCTCGCCATCGCCGTGTTCGTGCTGCTGTTGACGTTCGTGCTGCCGCACACCGGCGGCGCCAGAGGCTGGGATGTGCTGGCGGGCAACGACGCCGCGATCGGCGAAGGGGTGTCGCTGCCGTCGCGGGTGTTCACCTGGCTGGCGCTGGTGTTCAGCGTCGGCTTCTCGATGCTGGCGCTGTTGACCAGGCGCTGGGCCGTGGCGTGGATAGCGCTGGCCGGGTCGACGGTGGCGTCCTTCACGGGTCTGCTTGCGGTGTGGTCCCGCCAGACCGCTCCCGCACCGCACCCCGGCCCCGGCATCGGGCTGATCATCGCGTGGATCACGGTGATGGTGCTGACGTTCCACTGGGCGCGGGTGGTGTGGGCGCGAACCGCGCTGCAGCTCGCCGCCGAGGAGGAGCGCCGCCGGGCGGTCGCCAAGCGCCAGAACAAGGGACTGTTGGACAGCCTCGACGATGACAGCGACACCGGTACCAACGGGCCGGAGGAGACCTAGCTAACCCTTCTTGCCGAGCGCCTCGGCAGCGGCCTCCGCCCATTGTCGCCACTGCGCGGCGCTGGCCCGCGCCTCCTCGGCATCCTTGGTGCGGCCCGCCGCGGCGGCCTTCTCGGCCTGCCGCTCGAATTGTTCTGCGCGCTCGCGGAATTGGTCGGCGCGGGCCTGAGCCTCCGGGTCAACGCGGTGCGATGGCGCGTCCCGCACCGTCTTCTCCACGGCGCGCAGCCGCCGCTCCAGGTCGGCGCTTCGCTCGCGGGGGACCTTGCCGATCCTGTCCCACTTGTCGCCGATCGTGCGCAGCGCGGCGCGCGCGGCGTCCAGATCGGAGGTGTCGAGCTTCTCGGCCTCCGCGAGCAGCGCCTCCTTGGCCTCGGCGTTCGCGCGGAACTCCGCGTCGCGCTCGGCGGAAACGGCGTTGCGGGCCGCGAAGAAGATGTCCTGGGCGGCCTTGAACCGCTGCCACAGCGCGTCGTCGACGTCCTTGCTGGCGCGGCCCGCGGCCTTCCACTGGGTCAGCAGGTCCCGGAAGGCCGCCGCGGTCGGGCCCCAGTCGGTGGAGTCGGCCAGCGCCTCGGCGCGTTCGCACAACGCCTCCTTGGCCTCACGGGCGCCCGCCCGCTCGCGGTCGAGTTCGGCGAAATGCGACCCGCGGCGGCGGTTGAAGGTCTCCCGCGCCGCCGAATAGCGCTTCCACAGCGCGTCGTCGGTCTTGCGGTCGAGACCGCTGATCGTGCGCCACTCCTCGAGGATCTCGCGCAGCCGGTCGCCTGCCGCCTTCCAGTGCACCGAGTTGGCCGCCAATTGTTCGGCCTCGGCGGCCAGCGCCTCCTTGCGAGCGGTCTGAGCGGCGCGGTGTTCCTCCCGCTTGGCCTTTTCGGCCGCGGCGGCGGTGTCCGCATGTTCGACGATGGTGCTCAACCGGGTCGCCAGTGCGTCGACGTCGCCGAGGACCGACGCCGTTGGCAGGCTTTCGGCGAGAGCCGTCGCGGCTGCCTTGATCTTGCGCGCATCGCCGGTGCCCGACGCCAGCCGGCTCTCCATCAATGCGACCTCGGTGCTCAGGTCGTCGAAGCGCCTGCCGAAATGGGCGAAGGCCGCCTCGGTGTCACCCGCCTGCCAGGATCCGACGACCCGTTCACCGGCGTTGCTGATCAGCCACACCGTGCCGTCGGGGTCGACGCGGCCGTACCGGTGGGGGTCAGTGGATGCGGGCAGGGGCGCACCGTGCAGAGCGGACGGTGTCGGACCGGGCCGGGGGCCGGGGCGCGGCGGTCCGGGACGGGGAGCGGTTTTGGGGGTGGCCGTGGCACCCGGCTCGCTGGTCGTCATCTTCGGTTCCTCGTACCCTCCGCGCAGACATCTCCGCGCACCTGCCGCGCGACGCGGCGCCCAATTGCTTCGTCCGCTATTCAAGCAGGCCGCCCCTCGTGCGTACGCCGATGCGACGCATTTGCTTAGGCTCGTCTCGACGACGACGGGAGGTCTTCGATGGCCAAGGCGGATATCGCCGCCCTGCTAGCCCTCGGCGCCGCCTTCTTCATCGCGATCGGCGACGTCATCCATCTGCGCTCGGCGCAGGAGGTCACCGACGAACCGGTCAGCCATATCGCCCTGTTCGCCAGGCTGCTCCGCGACCGGCAGTGGTGGCTGGGCAGTCTGGTCGCGGCGGCAGGGTTCGCGCTGCAGGCGGCGGCGCTGGGGCTGGGTTCCGTCCTGCTGGTGCAGGCGTTGCTGGTGACGTCGCTGCTGTTCGCGCTGCCGGTCAACGCGCGGGCAACCCATCGTCGGGTGACCCGATGGGAATGGATGTGGGCGGCCTTGCTGGCCGCGTCGGTGGTGGTGATCGTGACCGTCGGCAATCCGACGGCCGACCACTCGCGGGCCTCCCTCGAGACGTGGACGGCGGTGGTGATCGTGCTGGGTCCCGCGCTGGTGCTCTGCGTGATCGGAGCCACATCTTGAAGGGGCCGCCGAGTGCGGTGTTGTTGGGGGTGGTGTCCGGTGCTTTGTGGGGGCTCTTCGCGGTGCTGACCAAGGGCGTGGTGGACCGGCTCGACGACGGACTGTGGGCCATGCTTCGCACGCCCGAGCTGTACGTGTGGGCGCTGGTCGCCATCGCGGGCACGGCATTTCAGCAGTCGTCCTTCCGGGCCGGTTCGTTGACGGCGTCGCTGCCGACCATGACGGTCGCAGAGCCGGTGGTCGGATCGGTGCTCGGCATCGTCGTGCTGGGCGAGGCGCTGCGCCCTGGAGATGCGGGCTGGTTCGCACTCGTCGCGGCGGTGGTCGTGATGGTGGTCGCGACGGCGGCGCTGGCCCGGGTGAGGCGGCCACGGCGTCCGCCGAGCAGCCCGCGTGAATGCAGACCGTTAGTTTGGTTGCGTGCTGAGCGCCATCGCGATCGTCCCGTCGGCACCGGTCATGGTTCCCGAGCTGGCGGCTTCGGCGGCACCGGAGCTGGCCGACTTGCGCGAGGCGGTGTTCACGGCCGCGGCGTCGCTGCCGTCGCGGTGGCTCGCCGTCGGTGTCGGTCACGGCCGACGCGGTGGTCGAACCCGACCGGGCCGGCACGTTCGCGGGCTACGGCGTCGACGTGCGCGTCGCGCTGTCACCCGGCGCCGCCGACGCATCCGGCGGCCTTCCGCTCTGCGCGCTGATCACGGGCTGGTTACGCGGCCAGGTCGACCAGCAGGCGCGCGCCGAGGTGCGGGTGTACTCCGAGGGCTACGGCGCCGACGCGGCGCTGGATCGCGGCCGCCGGCTGCGCGCCGAGATCGACCGGGCCGTCGACGCCGTCGGGGTTCTCGTCGTCGCCGACGGTGCGCATACCCTGACCCCTCCCGCGCCCGGTGGTTACGATCCCGACTCGATCCCGGTGCAGGCCGCGCTCGATGACGCGTTGGCGGGCGGCGATACGGCGGCGCTGGCCCAGTTGCCCCAGACGATCGTCGGCCGGGTGGCCTACCAGGTGTTGGCCGGGCTGACCGCGTCGCCGCGAACCGCCAAGGAGCTCTACCGCGGCGCGCCCTACGGCGTCGGATATTTCGCTGGCGTCTGGCACCCATGAGGCCGGTCGCGATCGTCGGGCCGACCGGCACCGGAAAGTCGGCGCTGGCCCTTGCGGTGGCCGAGCGGCTCGGCGGGGAAATCGTGAACGCCGACGCGATGCAGCTTTACCGCGGCATGGACATCGGCACCGCCAAGCTGCCCGTCGACGAGCGCCGCGGAATCCCGCACCACCAGCTCGACGTGCTCGAGGTCACCGAGACCGCGAGCGTTGCGCGCTACCAGCAGGCGGCCACGGCAGACATCGAGGCCATCGCCGGCCGCGGTGCGGTGCCGGTAGTGGTGGGCGGATCGATGATGTACATCCAGTCACTGCTCGACGAGTGGTCGTTTCCGGCCACCGACCCGGCGGTGCGGGCCAAGTGGGAGCAGCGGCTCGGCGAGGTGGGCGTCGGCGCACTGCACAATGAACTGGCCCGCGTCGATGCCGCCGCCGCGTCGTCGATCCTGCCGACCGACGGCCGTCGCATCGTGCGGGCGCTGGAGGTCGTCGAACTGACAGGGAAGCCGTTCGCGGCCTCGGCCCCGACGATCGGCCGGCCCCGCTGGGACACCGCGATCGTGGGATTGGATTGGGACACAACGGTTCTCGATGAACGGCTGTCGCAGCGCACCGACAAGATGTTCGCCGATGGTCTGGTCGGCGAAGTGCGCACGCTGCTCGGCCGCGGGCTGCGCGACGGCGTCACCGCGTCCCGTGCGCTCGGCTACGCGCAGGTGATCGACGACCTCGACGCCGGAGGCGACGGCTCGGCCGCCCGCGAACCGACGTTCATCGGAACACGTCGCTATGTGCGACGGCAGCGGTCGTGGTTCCGACGCGATCACCGGATCGTCTGGCTCGACGGCGCGGGCGGCGACAACGTCGAGGACACGGTTCGGACCTGGCGGCACGTATCCTGATCAGGTGATGTTCGCCAAGGGCCACGGCACACAGAACGATTTCGTGCTGCTGCCCGACCTGGACGGCCTGCTGCCGCTGGAGCCCGCCGCGGTGGCCGCCCTGTGCGACCGGCGCCGGGGGATCGGGGCCGACGGCGTGCTGCGGGTGACCACCGCAGGCGCGGCCGCCGATGCGGGGGTCTTCGACCGACTGCCCGAAGGCGTGGCCGCAGGCGACTGGTACATGGACTACCGCAACGCCGACGGCTCGATCGCGCAGATGTGCGGCAACGGCGCTCGAGTGTTCGCGCACTACCTGCGGGCCAGCGGGCTGGAGAGCCGCGACGAGTTCGTCGTCGGTTCGTTGGCGGGCCCGCGGCCTGTGGTGCTGCACAGCTGGGACGCAACCACCGCCGACGTCACCGTGGAGATGGGTAAGACCAATCAGCTCGGCACCGGCGAGGCGATCGTCGGCGGGCGGCCCTTCGCCGGGCTGGCGATCGACGTCGGCAACCCGCATCTCGCGTGTGTTGATCCCGATCTGACCGCCGCCGAACTGGCCGCGCTGGACGTGGCCGCGCCGGTGCAGTTCGACGCCGGACAGTTTCCCGACGGTGTCAACGTCGAGGTGATCACTGCGCCCTCGGGTGGCACCGTGTCGATGCGGGTACACGAGCGGGGTGTCGGCGAGACACGCTCATGCGGAACGGGAACCGTGGCGGCCGCGGTTGCCGCGCTGGCATACGAGGGCGCGGCGACCGGCACGCTGCGGGTTTGCATACCCGGCGGCGAGGTCACCGTCGGCGTCACCGACGCCAGCAGCTACCTGCGCGGCCCGTCGGTTCTGGTGGCCAGCGGCGAGATCTCCGAGGAATGGTGGCGTGCGCAGCAACGTTAATTCAGGTGCGCGAAACACTCTGAGCGTGCACCATTTCTGATTACCTATGACGTTTCCCGATTTTCCGATCAGCGACATCCCGAGCTCGGGTGAGCTGGCCCTCGAAGACCGCACGGCGTTGCGCCGCGTGGCGGGTCTGTCGACCGAACTCACCGACATCTCCGAGGTCGAGTACCGCCAGCTGCGGCTCGAGCGGGTCGTGCTGGTCGGTGTCTGGACCGAGGGCACCGCAGCCGACGCCGACGCCAGCCTTGCCGAGCTCGCTGCGCTCGCCGAGACGGCGGGCTCCGAAGTGCTCGAGGGCCTCATCCAGCGCCGCGACAAGCCCGACGCATCCACCTACATCGGATCCGGCAAGGCCACCGAACTGCGCGATGTGGTCGCCGCAACCGGCGCCGACACCGTCATCTGCGACGGTGAGCTGAGCCCCGCCCAGCTGACCGCGCTGGAGAAGGCGGTCAAGGTGAAGGTCATCGACCGCACCGCACTGATCCTCGACATCTTCGCCCAGCACGCCACCAGCCGGGAGGGCAAGGCGCAGGTGACGCTGGCGCAGATGGAGTACATGCTTCCGCGGCTGCGCGGCTGGGGTGAGTCGATGTCCCGTCAGGCGGGCGGACGCGCAGGCGGCAGCGGCGGCGGCGTCGGCCTGCGCGGCCCCGGTGAGACGAAGATCGAGACGGACCGGCGCCGCATCCGGGAGCGGATGGCCAAGCTGCGCCGTGACATCAAGGCCATGAAGAAGGTGCGCGACACTCAGCGCAGCCGCAGGCTGGGCAGTGAGGTGGCGTCGGTTGCCATCGTCGGCTACACCAACGCCGGCAAGTCCAGCCTGCTCAATGCGCTCACCGGAGCGGGTGTCCTCGTGGAGAACGCGTTGTTCGCCACGCTCGAACCCACAACGCGCCGAGGCGAATTCGACGACGGCCGACCGTTCGTGTTGACCGACACCGTCGGATTCGTCCGCCATCTGCCCACTCAGCTGGTCGAGGCGTTCCGATCGACGCTCGAAGAGGTCGTCGATGCCGATCTGCTCGTGCATGTGGTGGACGGGTCGGACGTCAATCCGTTGGCGCAGATCGATGCGGTCCGCCAGGTGGTCAATGAGGTGATCGCCGACCGTGACGGACAGCCTGCGCCGGAACTTGTGGTGGTCAACAAGATTGACGCCGCAGACGGTCTGACACTGGCCAAGCTGCGGCGGGCGTTGCCCGGCGCGGTCTTCGTCTCGGCACGCACCGGCGACGGCCTCGATCAGTTGCGGCAGCGGATGGCTCAACTGGTGACGCCGACCGACACCATCGTCGACGTGACGATTCCCTACGACCGCGGTGATCTGGTGGCACGGGTGCACGCAGACGGTCGGGTGGATGCCACCGAACACAACCCGGAGGGCACCCGGATCAAGGCGCGGGTGCCGATCCCGTTGGCCGCAAGCCTGCGCGAGTTCTCGACGTTCTGATCGTGCCATTCGGATTCCATTGCATTGGCAAAGTTTCAAGATCCTTTGTATTGACGGTCTAAGTAGTTAGCGGGGCGAACGGTATAAGTTGAGGTTCCGTGGCGTATTCGACGTGTCAAGTTCCGGTACGCGCTTGACGAATGAGTTCCGGTAGCTGCTTTACAGGTGTGGTGCATCCTGGCGCGACTTGCGGGGTCGGCCGTGCGGGGTGGCGTAGGCGCCGTGCTCTTTTGTCCGGTCGTGTCGGATGGGCTGGGTGCGCACGATCCTGCCCTGGTAGGTCATCTGTACCGACGCGGCAACGATGCAAACCTCGACTTCGTTTCCGCGCAAGCGCGTCCGGCCCGGTACATAGT
Organism: uncultured Actinomycetota bacterium; assembly: GCA_963804905.1. GTDB lineage: Bacteria > Actinomycetota > Actinomycetes > Mycobacteriales > Mycobacteriaceae > Mycobacterium. The sequence goes on from CAWDSB010000019.1 coordinate 470,887, forward strand.
TCCTGCGAATGACAGCTGTCCGCTGCGATCAACCATGCGGGTCACCACGATTCCGGCGCTCGCCGGCCGGGCCGTGCGCCGGCCCTGGCGGGGCACCGACGGTGTGGCGTTGGGTTTACACCGCTGTACATGAGAGGCGACCAGTACGTCATGGTGATAGATCTGCACCAGGTTGTCGGCGACGACCGCCTCGACCGGCTCGCCCGCCAACACAATCGGCACTCGCGCCGAGCACGGCTCCGAGGATCCCTAGCACCACGCCGAGAAGTCCATTTAGCACTCGCATGATGACCGCCTTCGTCTGTAAAAGGCGTACCCGCCGAGGGCCGTAATTAACCCATCCGTCAAAACATGGAATCGCCGGATTTCACCGTATTTAGCTGACTGAACATCGATCCAAGGATCCGTCCCTGGGTATCCGCATTAGTGGGGATCGAAGGTGCAAGGGATGAACGATGGCCGATACCGATGACGCAGAAGCCGGCCGGATGGCCGACGGTCACCGGATGCCGACGAGCCCACCAGAAAGGTTCGTGTGGAGGTTCGACCGCTGGCAACAGAGCCATCGGGTGGTCGCGTTCCCCATAGCGGTCGTCAAGAAGTTCGGCGACGACGAAGCCGGAAACCTGGTGGCGTTGCTGACCTACTACTCCTTCCTCGCCACGTTTCCCTTGCTGTTGGCGTTCACTGCTGTCCTCGGCGTGACACTGCGCAGCCATCCCGCACTCCACGACAAACTCGTCAGTTCAGCGTTCGCCGAGTTTCCGATCGTCGGTGGCCAGATCCATGACCAACTCGGCGTCGAAACATTCAGTGGCACAATGCCTTCGCTGTTGATTGGAATAGCAGGGGCCGCCCTCGGCGGTCGTGGCTTCGCCCATGCTCTGCAGAACACGCTCAACACCGTATGGGCGGTCCCCAAGGTCGAGCGGCCCGGCTTCTTCCCACGCTATCTGCGCACTGTGACGTTGCTGTTGCTGCTTGGTCTGATCGTCGTGGTCACCGCTGCCGCCAGCACCGCCGCCGGCGCGGCGACATCGCTTGGCTTCGGTGGCCTAGCGGCACGAATTGTCAGCATGGCCGTCGGGGCGGCATTGGGCTTCGGCTTTTTCCTCATACTTTTCCGCGTTGCGGTGCCGGCCCAGGTGTCGACCCGCTCGATGATGCTCGGCGCCGCGGTCAGCGCAATCGGGTGGCAGATCCTGCTCACGGCGGCCGGGGTCGTCGTCGCTCATCAACTCCGCCACGCCCAAGCCGTGGCCGGATTGTTCGGTGTGGTTCTCGGTCTGCTCGCATGGTTGGCGCTGCAGGCCACGATCATCGTCTACGCGATGGAGGTCGATGTCGTTAGGGCCAAGCACTTCTGGCCCCGAAGCATCGTTCAGCCTCCGCTCACCGATGCGGACAAGTCGTACTACGACAGTGCCCTGCGGGCCGAAGCGCAGCGGCCCGAACAACGGCTTCATCTCGAGTACGAGATCGAAGAGAAACAGGGTTCATAGCAGAAAATGGGGCACCCCTCGGCGCCCCATTTTCTTCGCTCGTCGACTAGTCCTGCTGCTCGGCCTTCTGGCGCTCCTCGGCCGTCTTGGCCGCTGCGCGGGCGCCTTCGGCCTCGGCTTCCTTCTGCGCGGCGTTGCGCTGTGCGTCGGCCTTGTCCTGCTGGGCCTTGCCCTCGCGGTACAGGTCGTCGCGACCGGCGACGGCGCCTGCCACTTCCTTCGCCTTGCCCTTGACGCCTTCGACGACGCCCTTGACCGCTTCCTCGGGACCGCTGTTCTTCTCCGTCATGCCCATTCTCCTCGCGAGTCGGTGTGTTGACCTGACTGGTTGCCCGTTTGGCGGTGCGCTAAACGCACATCAGCGGAAGGTGGTCCAGCTCACAAGGGGTGCGACGTGCTAGGCGAGGTCGTATACATCGGCGGCGGGGGCGGCCATGACCCGTTGTGCCAGTGCGGCTTTCAGTTGGTCCAGCCGATGTTCCTGCGCTGCGGTGCGGCTCTCGGTGCGAGCCAGGTCGATGAATTCATCTGTGACGAACCCGTCGCGCAAGAGCAACGTCACCGCGCGGTCACCGATGGTGACCTCGAATACGAAGTCCTCGAGCAGCCGGCCGCGGTCGGCCCGTACCAGCGCCCGGTCGACGACATATCGGGCCTCCGTGACGCCGCGGGTGACCGCTTCGAACCCATCACGTGCGCCGGGACCCCGAAAAGCGGTCCGCACGACGACGGACCGGCGTGCCGGCGGCGCGCCGGGCGAGAGTTCACCGAAAGCACGCTGCATGACCTTGAACGCCATGGCTACGCCGGCCGGGGAGTGCGGGCCGTGGTAGCGCATCATGTCGTCGTAGGTGAAAGAGATCGTCCACCCGCCGTCTTCGACCTGCAGCGACTCGGCCCTTCCCACACCGGAAGTCTATTGCGAAACCCGTCGAGCCCGACAACCAACCATCCGGTTGGGTGGTATATCGTCGTCGGCAAAGCCCCCCGATTGTCTGGAGGTTCTCCATGGGCAGTGTCGTCAAGTACGAGCGCACCCTCTTCGAGCCGGAACACGACCTGTTCCGCGAGTCCTACGGGGCATTTCTCGACCGGCATGTGGCGCCGTACCACGAGCAGTGGGAGCAGGACAAAATCGTCGACCGCGGCGTCTGGCTGGAGGCAGGCAAGCAGGGCTTCCTCGGCATGGCGGTGCCGGAAGAATATGGCGGCGGCGGGAATCCGGACTTCCGCTACAACGTCATCGTCACCGAGGAGACAACCGCGGGCCGGTACAGCGGGATCGGCTTCGGGCTGCACAACGACGTCGTCGCGCCGTATCTGCTGCGGCTGACCACCGACGAACAGAAGCAGCGCTGGCTGCCGAAGTTCTGCACAGGGGAGATCATCACGGCGATCGCGATGACGGAGCCCGGCACCGGCAGTGACTTGCAGGGCATCAAGACCCGCGCGGTCAAAGAGGGCGACCACTACGTGCTCAACGGCGCCAAGACCTTCATCACCAACGGCATCAACGCCGACCTGGTGATCGTCGTCGCGTGCACCGACCGCGACAAGGGGGCACAGGGCTTCTCGCTGCTCGTCGTCGAGCGGGGCATGGAGGGCTTCGAACGCGGACGCAAGCTCGACAAGATCGGCCTTGACGCGCAGGACACCGCGGAGCTGTCGTTCACCGACGTGAAGGTCCCTGCGGAGAACCTGCTCGGCGAGGAGGGAATGGGCTTCATCTACCTGATGCAGAATCTGCCACAGGAGCGGCTCAACATCGCGGTGATGGCCGCGACCGCAATGGAGGCGACGCTGGAGGCGACGCTGCAATACACCAAGGAGCGCAAGGCTTTTGGCCGACCGATCGGCAGCCAGCAGAACAGCAGGTTTCTGCTCGCCGAGCTGGCCACCGAGGCGACCGTGGTGCGGATCATGGTCGACGAATTCATCCGGCTACACCTCGACGAGAAGCTCACCGCGGAACAGGCCGCGATGGCGAAGTGGTACTCGACCGAGAAGCAGGTCCATCTCATCGACCGCTGCCTGCAGCTGCACGGCGGATACGGGTACATGAGGGAATACTCCGTTGCTCGGGCGTATTTGGATGCGCGCGTGCAGACCATTTATGGCGGCACGACCGAGATCATGAAGGAGATCATCGGACGCTCCATGGGTGTCTGATCGCCGTCGGCGAGCCGGTTTCCCCAGTTGGCGAGATCCCTCCGATATCGTGTCTATGTCACGTTCTGCTGACGGACGCGCTAGTTTCAGGGGGTCTTTGCCGTAATACGGGGAGGGTGGATGCGTGGGGAGCGAACCCTGCTGAACACCGCGATCGGCCGCATAGCTGCGGTTCTGCTGACTGCGTCCGTGGCGCTCGTGGCGGCTCCCGTAGCGGCCGCAACGCCTGAATCCGACGCCACCGACGCGATCAATCAGGCGTATGACGCCAGCGGCGGAGCCACCGGCCCGATGGGACCCAGTGATGGCGGCCTCTACCCCGTGGGCGGGGGTTTCGGCCAGAACTACGCCGGCGGCAAGATCTTCTTCACCCCCGACACAGGCGCCCACGTCATGGGTGGCGCAATCCTGCAGAAGTACGAGTCGCTCGGTGGGCCGGCCGATGGTGACCTGGGCTTCCCGACGATCGACGAGGGTCCGGGCCGGGTAAGCCCCGACAGCCGAAACACCACGTTCAGCGCCGCGGACAAGCCCGTCATCTTCTGGACACCGGATACGGGCGCCCATGTCGTCCGCGGTGCGATCAACGCGGCGTGGGACAAGCTCGGCGGCTCGGCCGGGGCGGTTGGGGTGCCGACCGAAGACGAGGTGTTCAAGGGTGATGTCGTCTCGCAGAAGTTCACCGGCGGCGAGCTGTCCTGGAACCGGGCTTCGAAGGAATTCACCACGGTGCCGCCGGAGCTGGCAGACCAGCTGGCCGGGTTGAGCATCTCAGAGGACGCCACCTCGGCAATCGACGCGGCCAGGAGGGCGGCCGGAGGCGCGCTGGGTCCCCTCGGCGCCAAACAGGGGTCGCAATACGCGATAGGCAAGGACGGAGCCGGGCAGGATTTCGCAGGCGGCAAGATCTTCTACAGCCCGGACACCGGCGCCAACGTGGTCAGCGGTCAGGTCCTGAAAAAGTATGAGTCTGTTGGTGGCCCGCAGAGTGACCTGGGGTTCCCGAGTAGCAGCGAGACCGACGGCGGTCTGAAGACTGGCAGCCGGGTCAGCACATTTTCCGCGAAGGACAAGCCGGTCATCTTCTGGACACCCGATTACGGCGCGTTCATCGTGCGCGGGGCCATGAACGCGGCGTGGGAGAAGCTCGGCGGCGCCGCGGGCCCCCTCGGGCCGCCTGTAGCCGATCAGTCGGAGAACGGCAACGTCGTCACGCAGCGGTTCACCGGCGGGGAGGTCTCCTGGGACAAGAAGACCAACAAGTTCAGCACCCAGCCGGCCAACCTGGCGTCCGGTCTCGCCGGCCTGTCGGTGCCCGGCTACGAACCGCCGCAATCGTCAGACACGGCCGCGCCAGATTCCAACGAGCGCAACTGGTTTACGCCGTCATGGTGGTGGCTGTTCGCCGGAATTCCGCTGCTGGTGTTGGTGGGCCTGGTAGTCGTCGCGACACTGCGGAACCGGGGGCGCGACAACGTGGATCGTCCCGATGCTCCGTTTGACGTCGACACCGCGCACGACACCGCCGCAGAGGCCGAGGCGCTGCGACTGGAAGACTCCGACGATGCCAGCGCCGGCCTGGTCGAGAGTTACGCGCCGGCACCAGGGTCTGCTCGGCACGGATTGGGCGGGGGTGAGCGAGATCCCTTCGCATCGTCCGGTGATGACGGCGATAAGTTCTCCGAGCTCGAACCCGAGGCGGACGAGTCCGATACCGCGCCGACGCCCATCGCGTCGGAGGCGGATCCGAATTCCGGCCGCCACGCCGCGATTCAACTCGACGAACCGCCGGACGATCATGACGAACCAGTCGGAGTGCCGGTCGACGAACCACACGCAAACGATGCGCCGGACGCCCAGACCGCGATCCACCTGCCGCTCGCCGACCCGTTCCTGCCGCCGACCGGATATCCGGTCAAGGCTGACACCAAGTCAGGCCTGTACTGGGTTCCGGCAGACGATCTGTACGACCAGGTGCCCGCGGAGGTCTACTTCATCAACGAGGAATTCGCCCGCGCCAACGGCTTTGTGAAGGCCGACTAGTCCCCGTCAAATCTTCCGGATGACGGTGACGACCTTGCCGAGGACGGCGGCGTCGTTGCCGGGAATCGGATCGAAGGCCGGATTGTGCGGCATCAGCCACACCTGGCCGCGGGTGCGCTTGAACGACTTCACGGTGGCCTCGCCCTCGATCATCGCCGCGACGATGTCGCCGTTGTCGGCGACGTTCTGCTGACGCACCACCACCCAGTCGCCGTCGCAGATCGCCGCGTCGACCATCGAATCGCCGACCACCTTGAGCAGGAACAGCGAGCCCTCGCCGACCAGCTCACGCGGTAGCGGGAAGACGTCCTCGACTGCCTCCTCGGCCAGAATCGGACCGCCTGCCGCGATCCGGCCCAGGACTGGGACGAACGTCGGCTCGGGCAGTGCATCGGACCCGGCCACATCGGTGCGCACGATCGGCGTCACCATCTCGTCGGCCCCGCGCACATCCACCGCCCGTGGCCGGTTGGGATCGCGCCGTAGGTAGCCCTTGCGCTCCAGCGTGCGCAACTGATGCGCGACCGACGAGGTCGACGTCAGGCCAACGGCGTCGCCGATCTCGCGGATGCTGGGGGGATACCCGCGGGAGGTTACCGAGGCGCGGATGACCTGCAGGATCGTGCGCTGGCGCTCGGTCAGGGCACTCTCCGGTCCGCGGCGGTCGCCGGCGCTGTCAGGGCCGGCTGTGCTGTTCCGAGTGTCGGTGCGGTCCTCGCTCATGGCGCTGAATGTAGTCGCCGAAGGCACGATAATCAAACATGTGTTCGAGGCGTGTCGCGTATTTTTCGTGGTCGCGAAGCGGGGGCCGAAATTTGTCGGTACCCCGTTCTATCGTTTGGCAACAGTTCGATCACATGTTCTATTAATCGAACAGGTGATCGACTAGAGTTCGAACATAGAAGCGAACCCGCGGACCGAAAGGCAAGGCAGATGACAGTTCTGGACACCCGAGAAGCCCTGGTGGGACCGGTCGCGCGCCCTTACCGTGCGGCCCAGGCGCCCGGACCCTATCGCGCGGCTCAGGCGCGGCGGCCTCAGCGTGCACCTCAGGCCCGGCGCCGCCCGGCCGGTGCGCCGATGCGCTATCGCGGTCCCGGTGTGGTGATGTCTCGCGCATCGCACCGCAGGCGCCCCATCACACCGGCCACCACTGTCGGCCTCGCGTTGCTCGCCGCGCTGATCACGGTGTGGCTCGGTGTGGTCGCCCAGTTCGGCGGAATCGTCGGCACCGGCGACTCTTCCGCGCCGCTGCCCGACACGCTGGCCGTGGTCCAGGTGCAGTCGGGGGAGACGCTGCAGCAGGTAGCCCATCGTGTCGCACCAGATGCCCCCGCCGGCCATGTCGTCGACCGCATCCGCGAACTCAACCAACTCGAGTCCGCGTCGCTGGATGCCGGGCAGACGTTGATCGCACCGGTCGGCTGACGGTGCAGCGTGCGCGGTGAAACGCGCTGCCGCACAACGGCCGTGGTCGACGCACGGACGCGACAGGCATCAATCACCCGGACTCTGGGTTCCGAGCGGGACGCAAAGGTACGCTCGGAGGCGTTCGAGGTACATGTTTATCGGCGCGGCGAAGGAGCAGTCATGCACTGTCCATTCTGCCGTCATCCCGATTCCAGGGTCGTCGACTCTCGGGAAACCGATGAGGGCCAGGCGATTCGCCGCCGCAGATCCTGCCCGGAATGTGGCAGGCGGTTCACCACCGTTGAGTCGGCCGTCCTCGCCGTCGTCAAGCGCAGTGGTGTCACCGAGCCGTTCAGCCGGGATAAGGTCATCAGGGGCGTGCGAAGGGCTTGCCAGGGCCGCCAGGTCGACGACGACGCCCTGAATCTGCTGGCTCAGCAAGTCGAAGACACGGTACGCGCCGCGGGTTCGGCCGAGGTGCCCAGCCACGAAGTCGGGCTTGCGATCCTGGGACCCCTTCGCGATCTCGACGAGGTCGCCTATCTCCGGTTCGCGTCCGTCTACCGGTCGTTCTCGTCGGCCGACGACTTCGAGCGCGAGATCGAGGCCTTGCGCGCGCACCGCGAGGTTCCCACGTCTGGCTGACCGCAGGCAGTTCAGTCGATCCGTCTCGTCCCGTCACTGACTACGCGGCCCACGACGCGCACCCAGCCGTCAGGGCTCCATCGGGTCTGGATGATCGACCCCTTGCCCTGCACGATGGTGAGATCGCGGCTGAGGTAGTCGGTGATGCGAACCGCACCCGCGCCGGTGGCCTCGTCCTCGGGCACACCCAGACCCGCCGCGAACATCCGGGAGCGCAGCACACCGTTGTCCCGGTCGGTCCACGTCCATAGGTAGTTCTCGAAGTCGGCGGGGTAGTCGTCAGGGTCTGCTTCCAAAAGCTCGTCGGTGGACTCGAGCTCATAGATCGCGAAGTCCGGCGCCCACTCGGCGCGCGCAGTGATCGTGGTCAGATCCTCGTCGTAGCCGACCTGTACGACACCAGCGGGCACCTGCAAGGTGTGAATCGGAATGCCGATGTCCCGCAGCCACCATGACGCTCCGACGGTCGGATGGCCGGCGAACGGCAACTCTGTGGCGGGAGTGAAGATGCGAGCGTGCGCGGTACTCGCACCGCGCTCCGGCACATCGATGAATATTGTTTCGCTGTAACCTAATTCGGTCGCGATGCGCTGCCGATCGCGGGGGTCCACCGTGCTCGCGTCGACCACACCGAGCGGATTGCCGAAATTCCCGTCCGCATCGGTGAAAACCCGCAGCACCGTCACGTCGATGGCCATGCGCCCGATGCTACCGATGTGGCTGATGCGCAAAGGTCAGGTAGCGCTGCGTTCGTCGGTGCCCATCGCGTCGAGCACCGCGACGCGCGTGTCCATCGATCCGGTGATGGCGTCGTCGCTGATGCCGGCGCGCAGCAGGCCGCGAAGCATCTCCTGGTCATAGACGGCGGGTTCGGTCGAGTCGATGAACCGCTCGACGACCTCGACGAAGCGGTCCGGATCGTCGTGGAACGGGAAATGCCCGGAACCCACGAAGATCTCCAGCCGCGAGCCGGGCATCGCGGAGTGCGCCAGCCGCGCGTGGCTGACCGGGATCACCGAGTCGTGAGATCCCCAAATCAGCTGTACCGGAACGGATTCCGTTAGATAGCAGCGGTCCAGCATGGTGACCACCTGGCCTCGCCAGTCCACCACCGCCCGCAGCGTGCGGGCGAACGCCGACGACGCGGTGGGCTCGGGCAGATCGCGGAGAATGCGGAGCATCTCTGGCAGGTCGCGGCCCAGGCCCGTCTTGCCGATCGCCACTCCGGCGACCCGCCCGGCCGCCTGCAGCGCTGGCAGCACCATCGGCAGCCGCAACAGCGCAAGCGCTTCGCTACCCATCGGCAACGAGGCGATCCGCAGCGCGAAGTTGACGTCTTTGGTCACCCCGCCGGCACCGATAAGGATCAGCCGGTCCACCAGCTGCGGGAACTGGTAGGCGAACTGCATGGCGACGCCACCGCCGAGCGAATGCCCGACCACCGTGACCCGCTCGATGTCGAGAACGCTGAGCAGGTCCCGCATGCCGTTGGCGTAGGCGGCCACGGAGTAATCGGCGCGCGGCTTGTCGGACTTTCCGTGACCGAGCAGATCGGGGGCGATGACGGTGAATCGTTGGGCGAGCGTGGTCTGCACGCTGCTCCATGTGGTGGAGTTGTCGCCGATCCCATGGATCAACAAAATCGCGGGCCCCGATCCGGCGATCCGGTACGCGCGCCGATAACCGTGGATGGTGCGGAACTGCAACGAGGGCGTCAGTTCACGCACCGGACGCAGATTGGGCTTTCGCTTCGTCATATTGCCGACTCCGTCGGCGGCGGCACATCTGTCAACTTCGATGACGGCGGCATTTTTGCCTCAACTTCGTTGTCGGACTGGGTGATGGCCTAAACGCCGTCGTCCCCGTCTTGGAAGCCTTCTTTTCTGTTCTTGTCCCGGGTCTGCTGCGCGAGAAATCGTTCGAACTCTGCTCCGAGTTCCTCACCGCTGGGCAGATCCTCGTCGCGCGCCAGCAGTGATTGGTTCTCCTGAGCGGCGATGAAGGCATCGTACTGGCGCTCCAGTGCCTCCACCACTTGAGCGACTTCGGCGCTCGCGCCGACCTGTTCCTCGATTTTTGTCCGTACTTCTGCAGCCGCCTCGGCCAGTCCGGCCAGCGGCAGCTGCAGCGAGCCGGACTTGGCGACCTGGGTGAGCAGCGCCTCGGCGGCAGAGGGGTAGTCGGTCTGGGCGAGGTAGTGCGGCACATGCACGGTGAACCCCACCACATCGTGTCCGTGTTGAGCCATCCGGTACTCCAGCAGGTTGGACACGCTGCCGGGGACCTGTACCTCGCCCACCCACGGGGTGTGATCGGCGATCAGTTCCTTGTGGTTGGCGTGGGCGGTCAGCGTGATCGGCCGGGTGTGTGGCACCGCCATCGGGATGGTGCCCAACCCGATGGTCTGGCGGACGTCGAGCCGCTCGGCCAAGAGCCGCACCGCGGTGATGAAGCGCTCCCAGCGCAGATCCGGCTCCATGCCCGCAAGCAGGAGGAACGGGGTCCCGATGCTGTCGTGCAGGGCGTACAGGCTCAGCTCGGGTTCGTCGTAATGGGTGAAGCGGTCGGTCTTGAACGTCATCAACGGGCGCCGCGACCGGTAATCGAGAAGTTCGTCGATCGCGAACGACGCCACCAGCTCGGTGTCCAGCGTGTTCTTGAGATGCTGGGCGGCCAGCCGGATCGCATGCCCGGCATCCGAGAAGCCCTCCAGGGCATGGATCATCACCGGCCCGCGGCCGTCTAACGAAGCCAGTTGCGGCGCCGGGAACTCGAGCTCGTACATACCGCTCTGCTCGGGTTCGTAGCGCTGATCCTGCTTGTCCTGGTCGTCGATTGGGCTCACCTCCTCAACACCGCGGCCTCCAGTGTCTCATTGCGCCGTATGCCCGCATCGAAGTCCAGGTGAACCGGCCGCGCGGGACGGCAATCGGGCAAGATCTGTTGAATGCGGGTGTCGTCGGCGCTGATGATCGGGCTGCTTGCGTTGACGGCCGCCTGCGGCCATCAGGTGACTCCGCAGGCTCACCCGACGAGCGAGACCGCGACACCGACAAAGATGACCGCTGCGCCTGTGCCGCCGAACGCGAGGGTCGGCGCGGTGTTCCTGGGGGCGGGTGACCTGCACACGTGCACCGCCGCCGTTCTCGACTCGCTAGCGGGCGACCTGATTCTCACCGCCGCGCACTGTGTCGCAGGCGGCGTCGACACGACGTTCATCGCCGGCTTCAAGGACGCCGCCGACCCCGCGTATGTCTGGAAGGTCGACGCGATCTATCTCGACCCGCGCTGGGTGAAAAGCCAGGATCCACTGGCCGACTTCGCGATCCTGCGAGTCGTCCGTGACAGCGGTGGGTCGGTCGAGGCCGAGGCCGGTGGCGGGCTCACGCTGGGGCCCGCGCCGAAACCGGGCACGGCCGTCACCGTGACCGGCTACGGGTTGGGCGTCGGAGGCGGTCCGATCGGCTGTCATGCGGCGACGGAGTTCGCGCCGGGTGGCTTCCCATCGCTGCCGTGCGCCGGCCTGATCGACGGCACCAGCGGCGCACCGTGGATCAATGGGCTGACCATTACCGGGTTGATCGGTGGTCTCGACGGTGGCGGATGCGACGAAAACGTCTCGTATTCACCGCCATTCGACGACGGAGTCGTTGCGCTGCTGACGCGGGCCGAGGCAGGCGGTCCGCCCGATGCGGCACCTGCGGTGTTCGACGACGACTGCTGACCCTAGGAGCGGAACTGGCTGAGCGCGCGCAGCTTGTTCATCACATCCAGTGCCGCGACCTTGTAGGCCTCCGAGAACGTCGGGTAGTTGAAGACCGCGTCCACGAGGTATTCGACGGTGCCGCCGCAGCCCATCACGGCTTGGCCGATGTGCACCAACTCGGTGGCATTGGTGCCGAAGATGTGCACGCCAAGCAGCCGAAGGTCCTCGGTGGAGACGAGCAGCTTGAGCATGCCGTACGAGTCGCCCGCGATTTGGCCGCGGGCCAGCTCGCGATACCGGGACACCCCGACCTCATAGGGAATGGAGTCACGGGTCAGATCGACCTCGGTGGCGCCGACGTAGGACACCTCGGGGATCGAGTAGATGCCGATCGGCTGCAGCTCGGTCATGCCTTTCGCCGGCTCGCCGAACGCGTGATATGCGGCCAACCGGCCCTGGTCCATCGACGTGGCTGCCAGGGCGGGGAATCCGATCACGTCGCCGACGGCGTAGATGTGGTCGACCTTGGTCTGGAACTGGTCGTCGACGAATATCCGCCCGCGGGAGTCGATCTCGAGCCCGGCGTTCTCCGCGTCGAGGTGTTCGGTTTGACCCTGGCGGCCCGCCGAGTACATCACCGTCTCGGCGGGGATCTGCTTCCCGCTGGCCAGCGTGGTGACCGTGCCCGCGGAGCCGACGTCGACAGCCGTCACCTCCTCGCCGAAGCGGAACGTCACCGCTAGGTCGCGCAGGTGAAACTTCAACGCCTCGACCACTTCGGGATCGCAGAAATCCAGCATGCTGTCGCGCTTTTCGACGACCGTGACCTTCGTGCCGAGCGCGGCGAACATCGACGCGTACTCGATGCCGATCACACCGGCGCCGACCACCACCATCGACGACGGGAGCGACTTCAGATCCAGTATTCCGTCCGAGTCCAGCACCCGATCCTCGTCGAACTCGACGCCGGTGGGGCGAGCCGGCTTGGTTCCTGTGGCGATCACGATGAATTCGCCTCTGACGGTTGTTCTTTCGCCACGGGTCTGGTCATCGACACATATGGTGTGTGCGTCGACGAATCGGCCGTGCCCGGTGTGCAGGTCGACGCGATTGCGCATCAGCTGATTGCGCACCACGTCCTGCTCCTTGGTGATGACGTGGGTAGTGCGGGCCAGCAGGTCTGCCGGCGTGATCTTCTCCTTGACCCGGTAGCTGGCGCCGTACAGCTCGCGCTGGCTCATGCCGGTGAGGTAGACGACCGCCTCGCGCAGTGTCTTGCTGGGGATGGTCCCGGTGTTCACACAGACACCGCCGAGCATCCTGCCGCGCTCGATGACGGCGACGGTCTTGCCGAGTTTTGCCGCCGCGATGGCGGCTTTTTGCCCACCGGGACCTGAACCGATGACGACGAGGTCGTATTCGAGCACCGAAGCCATATGGAAGGTGTACGCCGATTGCGACAATCTCGCATGCCGACACCGCCAAATAGAGCGTGAACAAAATAGCCGCGCGCGCCTGAAAGCCGTCGGGACCAGGCAATGAGACGATGACAGCAATGGTCAGCACGGTTCTGCGGGACCCGCGCGCTTTTTTGCTACCCGTCGTCGGCTGCGCGCTGTTGACGGCCGCGACGTTGGTCGGTGGGTGCTCCCGCGCCGTCAACGGGAGCCCTCAGTCAGCCGAACCGGAGGCCAGCCCCGCCAAGCCGATTCCGGTGGCCGACTTGCTGATCGAACCGACCCGATTCCCCGAGCAGTATCCGGCTGTCGTGCTCGGTCCGCAGGACGTCGACCGCGTTCTGCACGAGATCGACGGTGTGCCTGTGGGATCCGTGGTGACGCCGCCCGAATGTGCGCCGCCGCCCACGGCACCGAGCAGCGCCGCCGCGCAGGGGACCGATCCCGACAGCGGCGCCAACCTCGTCGTCACGGTCACCCGGCCGGCGCCGTCGTTGCGCACCAGGGTCGATCAGCTTGCCGGCTGCTCGTCGTTCACCAGCGCGGCAGCTGGCGACGTCAGCCAGGTGTCCGAGGTGACCGTGGACTTGCCGCCTCCGCCTCCGGTGGACGCCGATGACACCTATGCGGTGGACCAGACGGTCAACTCGGAGTCTTCGGAGACGGGGGACACCCGGATGCTGACGCTGGTCGCCCTGGTCGACGACGCGCGAGTGACGGCCTCCTGGCGGCAGCAGGACGCTTCCGACACGTCGCCGGACACCCAGGCGCTGGACAGCCTGTTCACCGACGCGGTGCTCAAGGTGCGCGGCCTGATTCCGCGCTGACCAGCCATACCCAGACGCGCGTTCATCCCCAGCCGCCACCGCCAAGTCCCCGCGCGGACACTCCCGGTCGGTGGGACCGATCACCGTCGAACCATGACGACATCCCACTCTGACTTCCAACTCAACCGGCCCGGCGCGCTGATCGCGGCGCTGCCCGCAGTTCTGGGCTTCGTGCCCGAAAAGTCCCTCGTTCTGGTGACCATCGACCGCGGTGAGATGGGCTGCGTTATGCGCGTTGACCTTTCGCCTGAGCTGTATGACACTGTCGGCCATTTCGCCGACGTCGCCGCGGCCGCCCGCCCAGACGCCGCGATCGCGGTCGTGGTCGACGACGAAGGGGCCGGCTGCCGATTGTGCATCGACGAATACCGTGCGCTGGCAGCCACATTGAAGGACTGCCTTGCCGGCCACGGGATCGAGCTGCTCGACTTCCACGTCGTCGACAGAGTTGCCTCCGGCGGACGGTGGCATTGTCCTAACGGGCGCTGGGGCACCGTGGACGACCCCTCGACGTCGCCGCTGGCGATGGCGGCAGTGCTGGACGGTCGCCGGCTGTATGCCCGGCGCGACGAGCTTCAGCGGGTCGTCGAGGTCACCGACGCGGCAGCGAGCGCCGCGCTGACCGACGTGATCCGCGAGCAGGCTGACATCGACGTCGACGCCGTGCGCGACATCGAGGACGCCATGGCGGCGGCGGCGCGAGTGGCCGCAGGTGAGGAGCTACCGGAGTCGGTGGTGGCCCGGCTGGCGTGCGCATTGACCGACCCGCAGGTCCGCGACACGCTCTACGCACTGGCCGTTGGGGACGCCGCCGCGCAGGCCGAGGCGCTGTGGGCGAAGCTCTCCCGCACGCTTCCCGCGCCGTGGCGGGTCGAGGCTCTGGTGTTGTTGGCATTCTCGGCGTATGCCCGCGGCGACGGTCCGTTGGCGGGTGTGTCACTGGAGGCCGCGCTGCGGTGCGATCCCACGCATCGGATGGCGGGAATGCTCGATACCGCCCTGCAGTCAGGGATGCGGCCCGAACAGATCCGCGATCTCGCGGTGACGGGATACCGGCTCGCCAAGCGGCTGGGGATCGAGCTGCCCGCTCGAAGGGGATTCGGTCGGCGGGCGGGCTGATGCCGTTGTGCTCTAGACCTTTTCGACCTTCACGGCGTGGGCCATCTCGTGCGGCAACTCGACCTGCTCGTGGCCGGGAATGACAATCTTGACGCCCCCGTGGGGGGCCGCCTCGACCGTCACCCGCGCATTGGGAACCACACCGGCGTCCTTGAGCCGGGCGATCAGGCTGGCATCACCCTGGACATGTTCGGTCAGCTGGCGCACCACTACCGCCACCGGGAACCCCGCGGGCAGCTCGGTCAACCGAACCAGGTTGGCGTCTTCTGAGCCGATCGAGGCGCCGACACCGAGCTCCGACAGGCCAGGGATGGGATTGCCGAACGGGGAGACGGTCGGGTTGTCGAGGACCTGCACGAGGCGCCGTTCGACGTCCTCGCTCATCACGTGCTCCCAGCGGCACGCCTCGGCGTGCACTTCCTCCCACGGCAGCCCGATGACGTCGACCAGCAGTCGCTCGGCCAGCCGATGCTTGCGCATCACGGCGATGGCCAGTGCTCGGCCCTTGTCGGTCAGTTCCAGGTGGCGGTCGCCGGCAACGTGCAACAGGCCGTCGCGTTCCATCCGCGACACGGTCTGGCTGACGGTCGGTCCACTCTGCTCGAGACGCTCGGCGATGCGGGCACGCAGCGGCACCACGCCCTCTTCTTCAAGGTCGTAGATGGTCCGCAGGTACATCTCGGTGGTATCGACCAGATCGTTCATGACCAACCCTTCGTCATGGCCGAGTCTACCGGCCTAGCTGCACGAATAGGGCTTCTCCATCGTGTCGCGGATTCAGAAAAGCCCCGCCGGCTCACACCGGCGGGCTTTTCTGAAGGGGTCGCTAGCTGGCGTAGGAGCGCAGGCGGTCGGCACGGTCGCCGTTGCGCAGTTTGGCCATGACCTCACGCTCGATCTGGCGCACTCGTTCGCGGGACAACCCGAAGAGCTTGCCGATCTGGTCGAGCGTGCGGGGCTGGCCGTCGTCGAGCCCGAAGCGAAGCCGGATCACCTGCTGCTCACGCTCGTCGAGCGTGGCCAGTACGTGCCGGATATCGGTGTGCAGCAGCTCGGAGATGACGGCGTTCTCGGCCGACATCGCCTCGGCATCCTCGATGAAGTCACCCAGCGGGGCTTCCTCGTCGCTGCCGACCGGCATGTCAAGGCTCACCGGGTCGCGGCTGTGCTCCAGCAGATCCGTGATCTTCTCCACCGGGATGCCCGACTCGGCGGCCAGTTCCTCGTCAGTGGCCTCGCGGCCGAGGTTCTGGTGCATCTCTCGCTTGATGCGGGCGAGCTTGTTGACCTGCTCGACGAGATGGACGGGCAGCCGAATGGTGCGGCTCTGGTCGGCCATGCCGCGGGTGATCGCCTGCCGGATCCACCAAGTCGCGTAGGTGGAGAACTTGAAACCCTTGGTGTAGTCGAACTTCTCCATCGCGCGGATCAGGCCGAGGTTGCCTTCCTGGATCAGGTCCAGCAGCGGCATGCCGCGGCCGGTGTAGCGCTTCGCCAGCGAGACCACGAGTCGCAGGTTGGCCTCCAGCAGATGACTACGGGCCGCCTGGCCGTCGCGCACGATGAACGCGAGATCGCGTTTGCGGTTCTCACCGAGACGCTTGCGGGTCTCCAGGAGATGCTGCGCGTAAAGGCCAGCCTCGATGCGCTTTGCGAGCTCAACCTCGTCCGCGGCGTTGAGCAGAGCCGTTTTGCCGATGCCGTTCAAATACACGCGCACCAGATCAGCGGCTGGACTCTGAGCGTCCAGGTCGTGGTCGATGCGGCTTAATGTGGCATTCGCCATTACGGCCTCCTGCTCGGCTCGAACTGTCAAGAACTTCAACGCCCAATTGCTCCGAAGAGTTCCCACGAATCGGCGGGTTCACACGTGTTGATCTGCGGTTTTGGCCCCATGACCTGAGAAACGTCTGAGAATACGGCTAGATACCGCTCAGGAAGGAACGTCGCCCGTCTGATCGACTTCGTCGGGTTGCGGCGCCGACTGAGCGCGCTGCTCCAGCGAGGGTCGTTCTGCGGTCGGGAACAGTGGTATGCGTCGTGCCGCGTAGCGCCGGGGTTCCTCGGCGCGGCGTGGGGGCCGGTCGTTCGCGATGAGCACCGCGATCCACGGCAACGGTATCGACACCACGATGATCGCCAGCGAAATGAGCCCGTTCTCCCATATGCCGTATGCCACCGCCGCGAAAATCAGCGCAGGTATGCGGAACGCCATGATCGTGAGGTACTTACGCACGCGCGCTCGATGCTGCTCCTCGTAAGCGGGCGCGGCACGGGTGATCAGGACGGGCCGACCGTCGTCGTCGAAACCCAGCTCTTGGCCGTGTTTCATACGTCCACTGTTCCACACTCGGGGCTCGACAAACCGGTCGGTTTCTTACCGATGTATTGCGGGGCACAATGAACGCATGCAGACCCAGACGATCGAGCGCACCGACACCGACGAACGCGTCGACGACGGGACCGACAGCGACACCCCGAAGTTCTTCCATTACGTGAAGAAGGACAAGATCGCCGAGAGCGCCGTCATGGGTACGCACGTCGTCGCGCTGTGTGGCGAGGTGTTTCCGGTGACCAAGGCGGCCAAGCCCGGATCGCCGGTGTGCCCGGACTGCAAGCGGATCTACGAGAAGCTCAGGAAGTAGGGGCGTCGCCCTTGGCCGTCGTGGGTGCTTCGGCGCCTGCTGAGCCGCCGTTGAACGACTCGAGCGATTCGGCGGCCTTCTCCTCCAGCCACCACCGGAACCGCCTCGCGTGGGTGACGGGCGCGGGCCACTCCTCCTCGACGGCGGCGTTCAACTCGGCGCCGATCATGATGGCGAAGCCGAGGAAGAACGCGAACAACAGGAACGCGATCGGCGTCGCCAGTGCGCCGTAGGTGTAGCCCGTGCTGGTGATGTAGGTCAGGTAGATGCGCAGCCCCACCGTGGCGACCAGGAACACCAAGGTGGCCAACAGCGAGCCGATGACCAGCCGGTGCGACGGCAGCGGTTTGGGCAGCGACACCCGGTAGAGGAACGTCACCGACACGAGCAGACCGAGGAAGAGCGCAGGGTAGTAGCCGTAGCGCAAAAAGTTGTCCCAGCTGTCGGGAATGTGCTCGCCGATCTTCAGCGGGCCCAGCGCGATGAACGGCGCGGTCGCGATCGCCAACACCAACATCACCACGTAGAGACCCAGCGCGAAGAAGCGCTGTCGCACCGGGTGCCGCAACGGCGTCTGGTCGTGGGCCTCGGTGATCGAGTCGACAAACGCGGAGACGGCCGAAGAGCCGGCCCACAGCGAGATGACGAACCCGAGGGAGACCACTTCGCCGCGGGCGCCCTTGACGATGTCGTGGATGGTCGGCTCGATGATCTCGTTGACGACGTTCTTGGAGAAGAAGCTGTTGGCCGTGTTGATCAGCTGTTCCTGGATCATCGGCAGCGTCTCGGGGCCGAACAGCGGAGCGATGTAGGCCAGGCTGCCGAGCATTCCCAGCAGCAGCGGAGGCAACGACAACGCCGACCAGAACGCGGCCTGCGCGGACTCGGAGAAGATCGAGTCGTCCCAGCTTTTCGACAGCGTCCGTTTCGTGATGCGCCAGATGTGGTGACGCGACGGCTTCACCGGAGGCTGGTCATTCATGACCAGTCCAGCATTCCTGACGAAACGCCGTCCTGCCCAGACCGGGAGATGGTGGGTTACGCGCCGACCGGCTCGGCCGGGCTGACGTCGAGCACGGCGGCCAGTTCGATCAGCTTGGACTCGTGCTCGTTGGCGTGGTGCTGGCAGAACAGCAGCTCGGCCCCCGACGGCAACGTGGCCCTCACGCGAGCAGCGGCGCCGCAGCGATCGCAGCGATCAGCCCGGGTCAGTTCGGGGCTGGTCAGAGTTGCGGTCATGGCTCCTCCGTTTCTGCTCGGGTCACGAATGGTCTATAACCGTTTTCGCGCATCTTCACTCTCTCAGACGCATTCGCTTTCGGCGTTGTTCCCAAGCCGTATACGGGTGTGTCGTTTTTCACGCGTAGCGAAGTTGCCGACAAGGCAGGCTCGGGAGATGCTTGTGCACATTTGTGCCGCCGACGACTGGCGGGTCGCCCAGGACCGCGGCGAGCACCATCCAGATTCCCTCGACGACGTCGGTTTCATCCACCTTTCGGCCCCTGAGCAGGTACATCTGCCGGCCAACCGGCTCTATGCGGGACGGCTGGACCTTGTGCTGCTTCACGTGGATGCGGATCGATTGAGCGCTCCGATCCGCTGGGAGCCGGGCGTCCCGACGGATCCGGAGTCGATGCTGTTCCCACATCTGTACGGTCCGCTGCCGGTCGGCGCTGTGACGAGCGTCACGCCCTACGTGCCGGAGCCCGACGGTCGGTTCTCGCCGCTGACGTAGGCGTCTGCCTCGATCTCCACCATCAGCTCCGGCGAGATCAGCGCCGAGACCTCGACCATCGTCGCAGCCGGACGGATGCCGCCGAACACCTCGGCGTGTACGGCGCCGACCTCTTGTGAGCGGGAGATGTCGGTGACGAAAATGCGGGTGCGCACGACGTCGGACAGTGACGCGCCGACCTCGGCGAGCGCGGTTTCTATGCGACGCAACGCTTCTCGTGCTTGGTCAGCGACGGTCTCGCCTGCTGCGGTTGTCCCGGAGACCGCCACATAGGGGCCGGTGCGCACCGCGCGTGAATAGCCGACCGCGGCCTCGAACTCCGATCCCGACGACACATTGCGGCGCTGGCTCATCGTTACAAATTTAGTGTGGACTGTCGCCTCGCGAGGAACCGACTACATACACTGGCCCACCGTGAGCATTCTGGTGGGCTTCGCGCCGTGGATCGTCTATTGGGTGCTGGTCGGCAACGTGCCGTTCGAGACCGCGGTATTGGTGGCGCTCGCGGTCGCGGTGGCGTCGTTCGTGATCGGTCGTGTCAAGGGCACGCCGGGGCGCACGCTCGAAATCGGTGCCATCGGAACCTTTGTGATCCTGGCGGTTCTGACGTTCACGGTGAGCCAGTCGTTCATGGAGCAGTGGATGCAGCCGCTGAGCAATGCCGGGATCTTCGTGGTTGCGCTGAGCAGTGTGCTGATCGGCAGGCCGTTCGTGCGCGAATTCGCCGAAGTGGATCAGCCGGAGGAAGTGGTCAAGAGCGATACGTTCAAGCGGATCACCACGCTGTTGACCTGGATCTGGGTCGCCGCGTTCGCCGGCATGACGGTGTCGTCGGCGATCCCGCCGATCGTGTACGGCGGCGCCACGATTCTCGACACCAAGACGCCGCTGTCGTTCATCTGCTACTGGGTCATTCCGTTCACGCTGCTGGGCCTGGCGACGCTGGCGTCGCGGGTGCTGCCCGAGAAGATGGCGCCCGGCGACGACGAAGTCCGCAAGACGTCCTTCGTGTGCTTCGCCGAAGCCGAGATCGACCAACTCATCTACCTCGCCACCGAACACGCCAACCGCGAAGTCGGCGCAGGCAAAGAGCCCTACGACATCCGGATCGGCAGCAAGGGAATCCCGCTCTCGGGCGACGAGACCCGCGAATCCTGGCCTGCGACATACAAGGTCCGCGCAAAACGGCGCTAGTCGATTAGCCCTCCGGGGTGCCGTGCACCGGGTAGCGCAGGCGGCACACCTGGCGATGGTGACCGAGCCGCGAGGATTCGCCGAAATCATCAACGAGGTCGCCCACCGTTGACTTGGACGTTCGCTGGGGGTTGGCTGAAGCCCATCTGTCTGCGAATGGGGAGGACGACGATGTTCCGACGTGCCAGCACCAACAGGCTGTCGGCCGCTCTACTTTCGACGGTTGTGCTTTCAGCGGTGGGGCTCATTTCCAGCCCGTCCGCAGTCGCCAGATGGGGCGGCAACGAACCGTGCGTCGCGCCGAACGGTATGACCTTGAAGCAACAATACGGCTACTCGGTGGCGGTAATCGCCTCCGGCTGCACTCAGATCCCCGCGGGCGAACGATGGGGCGCCTCCGTTCCGTGGATCATGGACGCCCGTTTCGAACAGATGCCATCGGGATTCGCCACTGATAGGTCCACGCCGATCGACGACTTCCGCGGCAAACTCCAGTCGATCGAGTATGTCGTCGATCCTGGGTCGCCGTACCGGTCCAATCGCTCGTTCCCCGGCGAAGACAAGCTCTGGGTGGGTCAACTCCCAGACGCTGCAGGGCTGCCCGCAATCAACACCGTTAGCCTCGGCTCGCTGGATCCGCTTCCCGTTGGCCAACATACAGCTGAGGTGTATTGGAATCTGAAGGCTCCGCACTGCGACGGTTTTACGGCTGATCAAGGCACTAGTTGTCTGCCTGCAGGCAAGACTCTTGTTAAGCGGATAGCTTTCAAGGTCGTCGCGCCGGCGATCGCGCCTGCTCAGTCAGGGTAATCGAGCAGGCTCCGTCGGCAACGGCGACAAACCACCGCATTCGTGAATTTCGGGCCGGGCGGTGCGACGAGCTGATTAATGTTGAACTTGCGTTGTCGAACACGCCGCGTTAAAGACGATGCCTTAGTTAAGGGGGGCGACGACATGGTACGAATCTTGACCTTGCTGTCGACACTTCTGCTTTCCGCTGCGGTGCTGATCTCGTGCGGCGGAACCGACAAGTCGGCGCCCTCTCCTACTCCCGCAAGCCCGAACGGGAAGTCCTCGATTACAGAGCCGCCATCGCCGTCGGCGCTAAGTTCACCCGGCGCGCCCCAAGCCGCGGGCGGCGAGATCGTAATTTCGAACATGGCGTTCACCGTGCCCCCGGCTGTCCGACCCGGTCAACAGCTGACCATCGTCAACAAGGACGAACCAAACCACACCGTCACCGCCGACGACAACCAGTTCGACATCCGGATATCTGGGGGCGGCGGCATACAGTCTTTTGCGGCTCCAACGGCGCCCGGCACCTATCCATTTCACTGTAAGTACCACGCCAACATGCATGGATTGCTGACCGTCCAGTAGGCAAGCGATTCGGTGCCGCGCGCAATTGCGTTGAGCGGTATAGGCCATGCTTTCGTGCCCGGCAATTGGGTCGCTTTACACCCTTAGGTGTGCACCTCACCATGTGCAGATATCGGATGGAACCAACGTTTTTATCACACAGAACAGACGTCCCGTTCAGACACCGCCCAGCGTGGCGAACGCGATCAATAAGGCGATAAAGATCAACAGAAGTTTGATCATCGGGCGTCCGGGGATCGCCACCACCGCGACCAGGACCGCGTAACACCACCAGCGTGACGATGGGAAACGATTAGCGGAAATGGAAGGAGCCGACTCGCAGCCGTAGCCGTCTCACCTATGTCCCCCGCCCGCCATCCGCTCCCCTGATGGCGGGCCGAACCAGCGTGTCGGTGCCCGCCGATACGGTCACCGCTCATGAGCAACGCAGCACGGCCGCAACTGCGGGTAACAAGTTTCGCGAGGTCGCGAAGTCTACCGAGAGTCCGACTACCGAGCTCCTCGTCGAGGGACTCACCGCACTCACCGAAGCTCTTAGGTAGCTGAATACCATCGCGGCGCTCCAGCGTTTGTCCATTTCTGGCGGGGCAATAGATCAACGGGGTAACTCGTACACCGTCATCCTTTGTTGTTCCAACTGCTCGCGCATGTTCTGTGCGAGGCGTAACAAGTCGGGGTGGTTGTGCCAGTAGGTGGCTTCACCGAAAGACGTCACGACGCCAACTCGTTGCCTTGGCTCACCGTTGATACGGTCGCGAGGTCGGAGGGGACCTGAATCGGCTGCGGCGGGTCTTTAGTCACTGTGGGTGCGGTGGCGATGTCGGATGGAATGTGCACGTTGCCCGGACGCGGCCGTGAGCCCTGGGAATCGGCGGGAGGGGCGGCGCAATCGCCCTGGCTTTCGCTCCAAGTTCCGCCGGCATATTCACAGCACGATACATAGGCGTTGTGAACATCCCAAAGATGGATCGTGCCGTTAGCAAGGGAGTCTTTGATGTTTTGCACACAGTTGTCGTACGTCTCGACGTCCAATACTCTTTGGGCGCTTGCGACAGCGGTAAGTCCGGCGTGCGGGAAAGCGGCGACGGCCATCGCGCCGGCGAGCATCGCTGCGTACTTGAAGCGGTTCAGTTTGGGCCGGGTTGGCTCGATCACAGTGGATTCCTCTCGTGGTCTGGTGAGGAAAATGCTCCATGGTCAAGTGGTGCTGTGTAATCGCCCAGAAGCCAGATTCCACTGCGTAGATGGGAAGAATTACCTATCCGCCCGGTAAGTAACTCGGCCATGTCAGAGACGGCGGATAGCCTGTTATGGGCGGAGGGCGATCTCGTTCGGCGCCGCGGCAAGTGGGTGACTGAAGCGCCCAGCCGATGCCCCAAGGGCCACCCCCTCGGCCCTAATCAAGTCCTTTGCGGTCACGTCGCCTGTCTCTGTCACGGCGGCGGCGGACACACCTCCTGGCACTGCCGAACATGCGACGCCGTGGTGTACGGGCCGGCGCTTAACAAACACTGCACGGCACTCGAAGGGCCGGCATCAGTGCGGATCTCAACCAGCGCGTCCCGTAATAGTCAATGCACTCCGGCCCTCTCTGGTTCCGGAGGGGAAGTTCAGCGCCGCGTGCCCGAATCGGCGGCCTCGGCTTTCGCTGCGCTCCCGGGCGATGCGGTGCTACCGTCCGCGACCGGGCAGACCGACGTGCCCTGGGTTCACGTTGATGTTGGGCATGTTGATGTTGGGCACGTTGATATTCGGGACGTCGATGATGTCTGGCGCGTTGATGTCCGGGACGTCGTAGTCGATGTTGCCGGGCACGCCTGGCAGGTTGAAGTCATCCAGAGGTAAGTCACGGATGGGTGCAGAGCTGAGTTGGACATTTGGTGGACTCGCGATGAAGACGGTAAAAATCGCCGCTACGGCGGCAGCGGTCGCGAGAATCGCTGTGAGATAGGGGCGCTTAATGCGCATGGCAGTCATCCTTCCAAGGGCCGAGCTAGATAAAAGAAAAATAGAACCGGGCGCTCGACGCATTAGGTCTATTGGCAGCCAGCCTTGAAATCGACCAAAGGTTGACGGATGCCTTGAAGGTCAGCTTGTACGGTCGGGTTGGCGTTGAGGTAATTCTGCGTGTTGTCGCGCATCACATTGCGGTCCTGGCCCTTAAGACCGGTAAAGAAAGCGTTGACGTCGGGATGGCTGAACATGTAGTCCGATGTCGCAATGGAAACACCGGATGCAACACGGGCCAGGTCGGCAGCGGTGCAGTTGGGCGTATCGGCCACGGCCATCGCCGCGCTACCAAACAGCATTGCGCCGCCAAATGCACCGGCAGCGACCGCACCTGCGACCGCACGACACACAACAGGGGTTGAGAATGACATTGCTGCCCCCTCCTCGGGTGATCACTCTGGCTGACCACTTTCGATTGATGGATAACACGCTATTCGGTCCGGACCCGACTTATCGCAAATTGTCGATATTCACCAGCGTCAAATTATTTAGGCCAGTGGAACCCTGATGGCTAAAGCCCGTTCTCGGCCCAGCCGCCGCCGACCGTCGTCGCGGTAAACTCCACGCGCCCGTCGGCGTCCACCACCAGCCGCCGCCACCAATGCTCCGTCTCGCCTTTTCGCGCCCACGGTGGCCCACGGTGGGAGTGCGGCCAAGCATCGGTGCGGATCTCCACACGTCGAGACCGATCAATACCTGACGCGGCCAGCGGGTTGGCGCCCCCAAGAGCGTGGGTATCCTAAACGTAGGAGGGGTCGAGATGTTGGTCTTGCCGCCCAGCACAGAGGCGGCAGACCGGCTTCCTATCACCGCACGTCAAACGCCATCGCGGAAAGCGCGGAGACGCGCTGAAAGAAGACCGCACGTGAATTTCAAGAAAATCGCGGGGACAGCTACCGCCGCCGCCGCGCTTAGCGCTGCCGCGCTGGGGTTCGGCGCGGGTTCAGCCCAGGCTGATCCCACGTGGGTGGATCCGAACATTCCATGGATTCCGGGAGATTGGATTCCGGATTGGAATCCGGGAGCCAATTGGGGGCCGCCCGGACAAGTCAAGAAGTGGTGCCCCGGGCCTTGCGGAACTCCGCCCGGTCACTGGATATATGGTCCACAAGGGCCACCCATACCCGCGGGGCCATGGGTGCCGTGGACGCCATGGTCCTAGAACCCACTCGAAGTTCAGCGTGAGGGACACGATGGCCGTCATCCAGCTGCGGGATGGCGGCCCGAACTATGTCAAGATCAGGAAATTCCAGTGAGCAGAATGGTCGACCGTTAATCTTCGATATGAATCTGCCCGCCACGCGTCCTCCCTAGCCGCGTGACGGGCAGACTCCATTGGAGCTGCGTGGGATGGCGCTGCGCCGTGATAGTTACGCCTCGCACATCCCGAAAGATCTGGATTCGGTAGTTCTCGTCGGTCGCGTCGCCTGCCTCGGTCACCGCGGCGGCGGACACACCTCCTGGCACTGCCGAACCCTGCGACGCCGTCACTTATGGGCCGCCACTCAACAAACACTGCACAGCACTCAAGGGCCAGCATCGGTGCGGATCTCCACCCGCCGCGACCAGTCAGTGCGTCTGCTTCTGACTCTGACGCTAGGTGCAAAGCCGTCATATCGCTGACTGGTCCCACGGTTGTCGGCACGGATGTCGACGGTGCATCTCAAGAAGATCCGTCAAGATCCGTCCCTCACCCCCCGGCCACTCATTACCCGCATCAAGCCACTCGCCCTGCCGCTGCGCATGCCAGCACACGCACGGGCGCACATCGCCGTCGTAGCGAGGGCACTTCGGCCACAGCCGCGGATCAACCAAGTCGGCCGGCAGTACGCCATCCACCTCCGGCGCCCTACGACGCACGACCATTGATCTGATCGACGCCCCGGATGGCGCGCCGCTGCCCCGACGGCCGCTCATCCTCACCACCCGTCGGCACCCGCAACGCCACCAACAACCGTGCCAGGGTGATCCTTTGTTGCCGGATTTCAGCCACCGCAGGATGCGTTCGACCGCCCTTATCAGCCGGAAGCACCGGCCCATCCACGTCGATTCGAGCTTGCAAGTCTGCGATCAATCTGCCGTGCGAGCGGCGTTCTCGAGGAGCAACAATTCGTGTGATTCCAGCCGTAAGTGCTGGTCACCGGCGGGCGCGGGCGGTGGCGGGCTCGGCGCCCGATTCGAGCAGCGCAGCCACGAATCCCTTCACCAGTTCGCGGTCCAGGGCACGGGAGTGGCCCTCGGTCTCGCACCAGCGTATGAACGCCCGGACGCCGTCGCCATAGGACTTGATGGTCTGAGCGGACTTGCGTTCGGCGCGCAGCGCCAGCTCCCAGGACGGCAGCAAGGCGGCCAGATCGAGTGCAGGAGATTTGCGGCGAGCCATGCCGATATCTTGACTGGCTGCGCTGTGCTCGTCCACTATTTCGTAACCGACCCGCAATCCCACAGGTCAGTACGATAAGTCGGAATGTCGCTCAGTCGAGGTAGTCGCGCAGCACCTGAGAACGGCTGGGGTGGCGCAACTTTGACATCGTCTTCGACTCGATCTGGCGGATGCGTTCCCGCGTGACTCCGTAGACCTGGCCGATCTCGTCGAGCGTGCGCGGCTGCCCATCGGTGAGGCCGAACCTCAGCCGTACCACGCCGGCTTCGCGCTCGGAGAGCGTCTCCAGCACCGACTGCAGCTGATCCTGCAGCAGCGTGAACGAGACGGCATCGACGGCGACGACCGCTTCGCTGTCCTCGATGAAATCGCCCAGCTGCGAGTCACCTTCGTCGCCGATCGTCTGGTCAAGCGAGATCGGCTCACGCGCGTACTGCTGGATCTCCAACACCTTTTCGGGCGTGATGTCCATTTCCTTGGCCAGCTCTTCGGGCGTGGGCTCGCGGCCCAGGTCCTGCAGCAGCTCGCGCTGGATACGGCCCAGTTTGTTGATCACCTCGACCATGTGCACCGGGATGCGGATGGTGCGCGCCTGGTCGGCCATGGCGCGGGTGATGGCCTGCCGGATCCACCACGTGGCATACGTCGAGAACTTGTATCCCTTGGTGTAGTCGAACTTCTCGACCGCGCGGATCAGGCCGAGATTGCCTTCCTGAATGAGGTCGAGGAACGCCATGCCGCGGCCGGTGTAGCGCTTGGCCAGCGACACTACAAGCCGCAGATTCGCTTCCAGCAGATGGTTTTTCGCGCGGTCGCCATCGCGGCAGATCCACGCCATGTCGCGCCGCTGGGCGGCGGGCAGTTTCTCGCCCTTCTCGGCGATTTCGGTCATCAGCTGCGTCGCATACAGGCCTGCCTCGATCCGCTTGGCCAGCTCGACCTCTTCCTCGGCATTGAGTAGTGCGACCTTGCCGATCTGCTTGAGGTAGGCGCGCACCGAGTCGGCCGACGCCGTGAGCTCAGCGTCCTTGCGAGCCTGTCGGAGAGCCTCGGATTCCTCTTCGTCCCAGACGAAGTCGCCCGATGCCTTGTCCTTCTCGCTCGGCTCGGCGATCTCATCGTCATCGGCGGCGGGCGCGTCTTCGGCGGAGTCCCCGGTGGCCTTGGCGCCGTCCGCGGTGGCTTCGTCCTCGTCGGCGGCCTCGGCCGCGGCGGGCTCCACGTCGTCCTCGATCTCGAGGTCCTCGACGTCCACCTCTTCCTCTTCGAGGACCTCGGGCTCGACGTCGAGCTCGTCGGTGGTGTCGACCTCGTCGTCCGCTATGACGTCGGCCTTGGTGGTCGTGGGCTCCGCCGCGGTCGCCTTCTTGGCACGGCTACGGGGAGCGGCACCATCGCTCTTGGCAGCGGTCTTGGCCCGCGACGTGCGTGCTGCCGGCCGGGTCTTGGTAGCCGCCGACTTCGTCGGCTTGGCCGCGGCGCGGCTCTTGACGGCGGGCTTGTCCGCCTTTGTCGTGTGCACGGCTGCCTTGGTGGCTCGCTTGGCGGGTTTGGCGGGCGAAGACCCATTGGTCGTCTTGGTCGTCTTGGTCGTCTTGGCCGCCGTGGCCTTCTTAGCGGGAGTCTTGGTAGCGGTGCGCTTCGCCGGCTTTGTGGCTGCCGGGCTTGCCTTTGTCGCTGCCACGTCACCCTTTCGGTCATGAGGATTTCGATGGTCTAGGGGCATGCACCATCGAAAAGCGTCTGCTATGTCGAATGCGGCGTTTGATATCTGCTTGGATACTCGCCGCTATCCGGTAGGCGGCCGCCGTCGACCATTGTAACGACAGTGTTCGATAAAGCCGCGCCGAGCGGCAAATTTGACGCCACGGCGCGCCTCGAAGCCTGACGTGCGGGCTTGGCTACTTGGCAGTAGCCGTGACATCCACCTCGGCGGCCATCGCCGCTCCGACGATTCCGGCCGTGTTCTGCAAGGTCGCGGCCACCACCGGCGTGCGATTAGTCAGCAGCGGGATCCATTTGTCGGCCTTGCGGCTGATTCCGCCCCCCGCAATGAACAAGTCCGGCCAGATTGCGTTCTCGATCGCCGTGAGCACCTTGGTGACCTCTTTGGTCCAGCGCTCGTAGCTCCAGCCCTTGTTCTCCTTGATCGACGAGGCGGCCCGGTGCTCGGCCTCTTTGCCGCCGACCTCGAGGTGGCCGAACTCCGTATTGGGCAGCAGCACCCCGTTGTGGATGACGGCCGAACCGATGCCGGTGCCAAAGGTCAGCAGCACGATGACTCCGGTGTTGTCGCGGCCCGCGCCGAACTTCTCCTCGGCCAGCCCGGCGGCGTCGGCGTCGTTGAGCACGGTCACCTGTTGGCCGTCGAGCTCCTTGCCGAAGAACTCGCTGGCGTTGCAGCCGATCCACCCCTTGTCGACGTTGGCCGCCGTGCGAACGATGCCGTCGGAGACCACGCCGGGATAGGTGACGCCGACGTTGTCCTTCCAGCCGAACTCGCGAACGACAGCGGCGACGGTCTTGCTGACCGCGTCCGGGGTGGCGGGCTGCGGGGTGGCGAGCTTGAACCGCTCGCCGACCAGCTTCCCGGTGTCGAGGTCGACGATGCCGCCCTTGACTCCGCTTCCGCCCACGTCGACGCCGAATGCCCGGCGTTGCGCACCTCCGTTGGTGCTTGGATCGACTGCGGGTGAATCGGTGGCGGTCATGAGCCCACACATTAGTAGCTCCGCAATGCTTTGGTGTGGGTGCTGGACAACCGGTTAGCGACAATTTGTGCTGCGATAAACCGGTGGACAGACTCAATCTCGATCCGGCCGAACTGCGCTCCGTGGCCGAGCGGTTGGCGACCGAAGCGGCGGAGTTCGTGCGGCGCCGTCGCGAGGAAGTTTTTCGCGGAGCGAGCAAGCGGGAATTCACCGGCCCGGCGGTGCGCGCCAAGAGCACCCCGACCGATCCCGTCACCATCGTCGACACCGAAACCGAACGGCTGCTGCGCGACCGGCTGGCCGAGTTGCGGTCCGGCGAACATGTTCTCGGCGAGGAGGGCGGTGGCAGCGCTGAAGGTTCTGACGGGCGACCGACGTGGGTGTTGGACCCCATCGACGGAACGGTGAACTTCGTCTACGGGCTGCCGGCTTACGTGGTGTCGGTGGCCGTCCAGGTCGATGGGCGATCGCTAGCCGGTGCGATCGCCAGCGTCGGCGACGGTGCGCTGTACTCCGCAGCGCTCGGCCATGGGGCGCACGTGCGGCGCGATGGTACGTCGACGCCGTTGCGGTGCAGCCAGGTCGACGACTTGTCAATGTCGTTGGTGGGCACCGGATTCGGCTACGACCCGCAGCTGCGTCAACGCCAGGCGGCGGTGCTGGCCACACTGCTGCCACAGATTCGCGACATCCGTCGGCTCGGCTCGGCGGCCCTCGACCTGTGTCTGGTCGCCGCGGGACAACTGGACGCGTACTTCGAGGACAACCTCAACGTGTGGGACTGGGCGGCCGGTGCCCTGATCGCCGCGGAGGCGGGCGCAAACCTGCGGCTACCGCCTCCGAGCGGGTCGGTCGGCGGCGCGGGAATGGTGGTCGCGGCCGCACCCGGCGTCGACCGGGCGTTGACGCAAGCACTGAGCGTGGCCGGCGCCTTTTAGCTATCGAATCACCGTCGGGTGCAACGGGACCGAAGTCAGCACGTCGCGCTGTGGATCTTTGACAGCAAGCTCGGATCGGCTGGTTGGGTGGCCTCCGGTCGCAGGCTGGACAGCACCGCTTCGATGTCGTCGCTGCGCGCCAGCTCAGTGAAGTCGGTTCCGATGGCCAAGTCCACGGTGTCGTCCGGCCGTTGGTCCTGGAACAGCTCGACGCATGGGGCGACCAGCCAGACCGCCGCGGCTGCCGCCCGGCCGTTGCGGCCGAAGCGGATCTGACCCTGGCACGAGAGCCGGTTGTTCTCGTACAACGGGTCGTTGGCCGCCGTGGGGTCGGCGAATCCCAGGTCTCGCAGCTGGCCGGCCACCTCGCCTGCCTGCCCGCCCTGCCCGCTCGCGTTGAGGACCCGGACCTTGGCGTCGGCCAGGTTGGCGGGGCCGACCTCGGTCATGGCGGCCCGGTTGACCTGCTCGCCCAGCTTCGACTGGGTGGGGTCGGCGGCCGCATCGGCAGGAGGGTTGCACGCCGCCGCCTCGGCGACGTCGGCCGGTCGGTTGAGGGCGATCACCCAGACGATCATCGTCGCGACGGCGAGCGCCGCGAACATCAGGATTCCGGGCATGAAATTGCGCCGGCGAAACGGGCGACCCTGCTTGTCGAAGGCCGTGCCTTCTGTGATTTGAGCGACCACATCTGCACTCTAGAGCCCGCATTGTCTCCGTCTAAGCAGCGGTAGGGAACTACTGTGATGCAAATCACACTTGATGAAAGCCAAATCTGGGCACGAATCGTTTGGCGGATGCGTTCGGTGCTGGTACAAAGCTCTGTCGCAAGGTTCACGGAGGGGACAAGACGATGGCTACCGACTACGACGCCCCACGGCGCACGGAGACCGACGACGTCTCCGAGGATTCACTCGAGGAACTGAAGGCACGGCGCAACGAAGCCCAATCTGCCGTAGTGGACGTCGACGAATCAGAATCTGCCGAAAACTTCGAACTTCCTGGCGCCGATCTTTCCGGCGAGGAGCTGTCGGTGCGGGTGATCCCGAAGCAGGCCGACGAGTTCACATGCTCGAGCTGCTTTCTCGTACACCACCGCAGCCGACTGGCCAGCGAGAAGAACGGCGTGATGATCTGCACCGATTGCGCGGCCTGACGCGATTCAACTTCTAAGCGCGGACAGCATCCGATCTGGGTGACGGCAGCTCACCAGCCAGTACGGCGTGGGATCGTCCGCGTCGTCGAGCACCACGAGCACCATCGGGCCGACCCATGCCCGGTGCATGACATAGGCGGCCGGATCCAGTTGGCGTCCGAGGGCGGCCGACTTGGCCGACCGAGGCACCTCGGCGGACCGGGAAATCACATTGACGGGTAAATGCGCCGCGCCGACCCACAACTCGGTTTCCTTTGCCGGGCCGTCCGGCACGCCACCCACCACACGCACCTCGGTTTTGCTGAGCCATAAGAGGACGGCGCCTGCGACCGGAAGCAGAACGGCGAACGGCACCCAGTTCGGCAGTGCGCGCACACCCTGGTTGACCTCCAGCGCGATAAGCGCCGCGAGTGCAAGACCGGGCGGCCACCACCACCACGGCACCCACAACCGTTCGGAATAACGCACGATTTGCGGTGCTGCGCGCGTGTCGGACACGCCGCCAAGGGTAATCTCATGCCTCGTGTCCACCCCTTTGGCAGTCGTCCGACTCGACCGCGACCTGCCGATGCCCAGCCGGGCTCACGACGGCGATGCGGGCATCGACTTGTTCAGCGCGCTCGACGTCGAACTGCCGCCCGGTCATCGCGCCCTGGTGCCGACGGGGATCGCGGTGGCCATTCCGTACGGGATGGTGGGGTTGGTGCATCCAAGATCGGGTTTGGCTGCGCGCGTTGGACTTTCGATCGTCAACAGTCCCGGCACGATCGACTCGGGCTATCGCGGCGAGATCAAGGTGGCATTGATCAACCTTGACCCCGAACAGCCCATCGCCGTGCACCGTGGTGATCGGATCGCCCAGCTGCTGGTGCAGCGTGTGGAGTTGCCCGAGCTGGTCGAGGTGACTTCGTTCGACGGGGCCGGCCTGGCACATACCTCCCGTGGCGACGGCGGCCACGGTTCCTCCGGCGGACATGCGAGTTTGTGATGGCTTTTGGAAGACACGCCAAGGACGACGACGTCGACGATGTCGGCGGCGAGACGGTTGAGCCGGCTGGTGGTGACGGCGAGCTGGACGGGCCGTTCGACATCGACGACTTCGACGACCCGGATACGGCGACGGTTGCCCGGCTGGATCTGGGCTCGGTGCTCATCCCGATGCCCGAGGCCGGTCAGGTGCAGGTGGAGCTCACCGAGGGCGGTGTGCCGAGCGCCGTATGGGTGGTGACGCCCAACGGCCGCTTCACCGTCGCCGCCTACGCCGCGCCGAAGAGCGCCACGCTGTGGCGTGAGGTCGCCACCGAACTGGCCGACTCGTTGCGCAAGGACGCCTCGGACGTGCGGATCGAGGATGGCCCGTGGGGCCGCGAGGTGGTCGGCGCCGCACCGGCGGGGGTGGTCCGGTTCATCGGCGTCGACGGCTACCGGTGGATGATCCGCTGCGTCGTGAACGGCCCGCAGGAGACCATCGAAGCCCTGAGCGGCGAGGCGCGGAAAGCCTTGGCGGACACGGTCGTTCGTCGCGGCGACACGCCCCTGCCGGTTCGCACCCCGCTTCCCGTGCAGTTGCCCGAGCCGATGGCCGCGCAGCTGAGGGCGGCCGCCGAGCAAGCCGCCCAGCAGGCGGCCAATCAGCCGCAACAGCAGCAGCCACCGCAGACACAGCCCGTTGCGCGACGCAGCGAGCACGGCTCGGCGATGCAGCAGCTGCGCACCATCACCGGCGGCTAGCGCTGATCCCAATCGCCTCAGCGGGCCTCAGACGTCGAGCAGGGCGGCCACGCACGCCGCGCCGAGCACAGACGGTTCGGCGCCCATCTCGTCGAGCGTGACGGTCCGCAACGCCGCCCTTGGCGCGGCGGCCACCCACTCGAGCCCGACCTCTACCGGATGCACTGGGTCGCCGATCGCGGCGGCGACGCCCATCGGGACGGTCAGGCCCTCCAGTTCGGTTGACGTCGGAGAGGCGTATCGGGATGCCTCCTCCATGGCGTCGGGTAGCGATGGCCATTGACCCACCCACGAGCGGGTCAGCTCGTCGGCGAGCCAGGGTGGGCTTGATGCGCGCATCTGCGATGTCGCCGACACCAGACCATCCCTGCGCAGCACCTCCGCCGAGTGCCTGGCGACCTGCGCGGCGGGCGCGGTCTCCGGCGAGCCGGTCCACGGCGGCAACGCCGCCAGCGCCGCGACTGTACGTGACGGATGGGCCAGCGCCCAGTTAACCGCCACGGCGGCGCCGATGGACACCCCGCCCACCACGATGGCGCTCAGCCGGGCGGCGTTGTCCAGCTCGGAAACGTAGCCCTCGATCAGCCGGTCCGGCTGTGGCGGCGGGGTCACCACGACCGCGCCGGCCTCATGCAGAGCCTGCGCGAACACCCGGTAGACGTAGTCGTCGTCGGATCCGGTTCCTGGCAGCAGAACCGCCGTCACGCCGCGTAAATCGACCGCCATGATCCGATCGTGCCGTGTGGTTTAAATCACCGGCGTGGTGGGTCATCCCCAGCGTGGCATTACCGAACTAACAGGTCTACCGTGGCGGTTGGTTGGGATCCACGGTGGATTCACAGAATGGCAGGAGACGCCATGGCTACGGCCGAAGGGTATCTGCGCCGGCTCACACGCCGGCTAACGGACGACCCAGAGCAGCTCGACGTCGAAGAGTTGAGCGAAGAGGCCGCCAACACTGGCGCCCAGAAGGCGGTCGATTGTCAGCGCGGCCAGGAAGTGACGATGGTCGGGACCCTGCGCAGTGTCGAGGCAAACGGCAAGGGCTGCGCCGGCGGCATCAAGGCCGAACTGTTCGACGGCACCGAAGCGGTGATCCTGGTCTGGCTCGGCCAGCGGCGCATCCCCGGCATCGAATCGGGCCGCACGCTGCGAGTGCACGGGCGGATGGGCAAGCTCGAGAACGGCACCAAGGCGATCTACAATCCGCACTACGAAATTCAGAAGTGAGTCGGGACCCGTACCGTTTGAGTCGTGTCCGATAAACAATCCGGCGCTCATGCCCTGCTCGAGCAGATGGGCGGCATCAGCGGGCTGATCTATTCGTCGGTGCCCGTTCTGATCTTCGTCCCCGTCTCCTCGCTGTTCGGCCTGACAGCTGCGATCATCGCGGCGCTGGCCGTGGCCGCGCTGATCCTGGCCTGGCGGCTGGTGCGGCGAGAATCCGCGCAGCCGGCGATATCCGGCTTCATGGGCGTCGGCATCTGCGCGCTGATCGCCTATCTGATGGGGGAGTCCAAGGGTTACTTCCTGTACGGCATCTGGATGTCTCTGTTCTGGGCCGTGGTGTTCCTCGTCTCGGTGCTGATCCGCCGGCCCATCGTTGGCTACATCTGGAGCTGGGTCAACGGGCACGACCGCAGCTGGCGCGGCGTGCGCAGGGCGGTGCTGGTGTTCGACGTCGCGACGATCACCTGGGTGCTGGTGTTCGCGTCGCGCTTCGTCGTGCAACGCCATCTCTACAACGCCGACGAAACAGGATGGCTGGGATTTGCGCGCATCACGATGGGCTGGCCGCTGACGGCGGTCGCTGCACTAGCCACCTATCTGGCCATCCGGTCGGCTCAGCGCGCACTGCACGCGCACGCCCCGGCGGACCCGGCAGAAGAGACTCCTGACGCCGAGGACGCGGTGCGGGAAACGTAGTTGACCGAAACCCGCGAGCGCACCGACGGACCGCTGCTCGCGGTCGCGATCCTGTCCTCGTTCGTGGCCTTCCTGGACGGTTCGGTGGTCAACCTCGCGCTGCCCGCAATCAACCGCGACCTCGGCGGCGGGTTGGCGCTGCAGCAGTGGGTGATGGACGGCTACCTGCTCGCGCTCGGAGCGCTCATCCTCGTCGCAGGCGCGATCTCCGACGCCTTCGGACGGTTGGTCGTTTTGCGGGTGGGACTCGCGATCTTCGCGATCTCGTCGCTGTTGTGTGCGCTCGCGCCGAGTGGCTGGGTGCTGATCGCCGCCCGCTGCCTGCAGGGCCTCGGCGCCGCATTCCTGGTGCCGAGCTCGCTGGCGATGATCAATGCCCGATTCTCCGGCGCCGGCCAGGCCAGGGCCATCGGCACCTGGACCGCTTGGACCGGAACGGCTTTCGTCATCGGTCCGCTGCTCGGAGGTGTCCTCGTCGACGCGTTGAGCTGGCGGTGGATCTTCGGGGTCAACATCGTGCCGTTGGCGGTCACGCTGTATCTGACGAGCAGGCTCTCGCACGACGAGTTCCGTCCCGCGCCTCGGACCAGGATTGACATCGTCGGCGCGGTGCTAACCGCTGTGGGGCTGACCGGCGCCGTGTACGCGCTCATCGAGCAGCAGCGCCTCGGCCTGTCCCATCCGGCGGTTCTGACCAGTCTGGTGATCGGCGTCGCCTGTTTGATCGCGTTTCCGTGGTGGGAGCGCAGGGCGCCGAACCCGATGATGCCCCCGCACATCTTCGCCGCCCGCAACTTCGCCGTCGGCAACCTCACGACCGTTTTTCTCTATGCCGCGGTGTCGCTGGGAACTCTGCTGGTGGCGTTGTTCCTGCAGGAGGCGGCCGGTATGTCGGCCACCCAGGCGGGCATTGCCACCCTGCCGATACCGGTGCTGTCGTTCTTCTTGGCGCGCCGGTTCGGCACCCTGGCAGGCAGGCATGGTCCCCGGCTCTACATGGCGCTCGGCCCGTTGATCGCGGCTGCCGGTTATCTGCTGATGTCCACGGTCGACCGCCCGTTCGACTTCAGGACCCAGATGTTGCCCGGGCTTGTGGTGTTCGGGCTGGGGCTTTCGATGACGGTGTCGCCGTTGACGGCGGCGATCCTGGCCGCGGTGGATCCGTCGCAAAGCGGCATCGGCTCGGCGATCAACAATGCGATCTCCCGCATCGCAGGGTTGATCGCGATCGCGTTCACCGGTGTGATCATCGGCGGCTCAATGGATTTCGGCGGATTCCGGCAGGGCACCTACGTGGTGGCGACCTTGTTCGCGCTGGCGGGTCTGATCTCGTGGGCAGGCATCCGCAATGACCAGTGCGACTACAGCCGGATTTCGGCAAGCAGCGCGGCGGGATGCCACGACCGGGTACCCCCGCCGCCCGCGTACGCCCAGCAGTGAGCGCTATTTGGACTGCGGATGCAGCAGTAGCTCGCGAAGCTCGGCCTCGGCCTCGGTGACGGCGACGAAGAGCAGCTCGTCGCCACCCTCGAGCGGCTCGTCGCCCTCCGGCACGATGACCCGAGGACCACGCAGGATGGTCACCAGTGCGGCGTCGCGGGGTAGCTGCAACTTGCGCAGTGGTTTGCCGCCCCACGGTGTGTCCTCGGGCAGCGTGATCTCGATCAGGCTGGCCTGGCCGGTGCGGAACTCCATCAGGTGCACCAGGTCGCCGACGGCGACCGCCTCCTCGACCAGCGAGGCCAGCATCCTTGGGGTGGACACCGCGACGTCGACGCCCCACGCCTCGTCGAACAGCCACTCGTTGCGGGGGTCGTTGGCGCGGGCCACCACCCGCGGCACCGCGAACTCCGTCTTGGCCAGCAGGCTGACCACCACGTTGACCTTGTCGTCGCCGGTCGCGGCGATCACCACGTCGAACTCCTCCAGATGCACCGACTCGAGCAGGCTCAGCTCGCAGGCGTCGCCGAGGCGCCAGTGCGCGGCAGGGATGGCGTCGACGTCGATGTGGTCGGGATTGCGTTCGAGCAGCGTGACATCGTGCCCGTTCTCGAGCAGCTCGCGCGCGATGGAACGGCCGACGGCGCCAGCGCCAGCGATCGCGACTTTCATCTACGCGCCCTCGCTGTCTTCGCTCGGCGGGAGCGCGGCGATGGCGAGCGCCTCGGCGATGTGTCCGGCCACGGCGGCCATGTACACCTGGTCGCCGGCCTGGATCACGGTCTTCTGGTCGGGCAGCAGCCCGCTGCCGAACCGGATGATGAAGGCGACCCGGCCTCCGGTGGCGGCTTCGATGTCGGTCATCCGCCGACCCACCCAGTCCTCGTGCAGCGCAAGCTCGGCCACGCCGACGCTGCCCGACGGGTCGCGCCACTTGGTGGTCTCGGTTTCCCGGGTCAGCACGTTGAGCAGCCGGTCGGTGGTCCATGGCACGGTGGCCACGGTCGGAATGCCCAGTCGTTCGTAGACCTTGGCGCGTTTGGCGTCGTAGATGCGCGCGACCACGCGCTCGACGCCGAATGTCTCGCGGGCCACCCGCGCCGAGATGATATTCGAATTGTCGCCGGAGGACACCGCCGCAAACGCCGAGGCATCCTCGATGCCCGCCCGCAGCAGGACGTCGCGGTCGAATCCCATTCCCAGCACGCGTTCGCCGGGGAACTCCGGACTGAGCCTGTTGAACGCCGTGCTGTCACGGTCGATGACGGCGACATCGTGGCCGATGCGGGCAAGGCCGTCGGCCAGCGATGCGCCCACCCGGCCGCATCCCATCACCACTACTCGCACCTTTGCGGTCCTTTCGGCTGCAGCTTGAAATTGACGTCTTCAAATCTGCGCACTCGGAACGCTACAGCCAAACCGGTCTGGGCTTACTCTTGGCTCTCGTGTCCAAGCTTTCGACCGCCGCCCGGCGGCTGGTCCTCGGCAGGCCCTTCCGCAGCGACAGGCTTTCCCACACCCTCCTACCGAAGCGGATAGCCCTGCCCGTCTTCGCTTCCGACGCGCTGTCGTCGGTCGCGTACGCCCCAGAGGAGATCTTTCTGGTGCTGTCGGTGGCCGGCCTGGCCGCGTTCTCGATGGCGCCGTGGATCGGGCTCGCTGTCGGGGCGGTGATGCTGATCGTGATCGCCAGCTACCGGCAGAACGTGCACGCATATCCGTCGGGCGGCGGCGACTACGAGGTGGTGACCACCAACCTGGGCCCGACCGCCGGTCTGACCGTGGCCAGCGCGCTGTTGGTGGACTACGTGCTCACCGTCGCGGTTTCGATGGCGTCGGCGATGTCCAACATCGGGTCCGCGGTGCCCTACATCAACAACCACAAGGTGTTGTTCGCCGTCCTCGCAATCCTGATCCTGGCATCGGCGAACCTGCGGGGCCTGCGTGAATCCGGGACCGCGTTCGCCATTCCGACGTATGCCTTCATGATCGGCATGTACATCATGCTCGGCTGGGGCCTGTTCCAGATCTATGTGCTCGGCATCCCGCTGCGGGCCGAGTCGGCACAATTCGATGTGCGGTCCGAGCACGGCGACATCATGGGATTCGCGATGGTTTTCCTTGTCGCGCGTGCATTCTCGTCCGGTTGCGCGGCGCTGACGGGTGTCGAGGCCATCAGCAACGGGGTCCCGGCATTCCGGAAGCCGAAGTCCCGCAATGCCGCAACGACGCTGCTGCTGTTGGGCGTCATCGCGGTCTCGTTGTTCATGGGCATCATCCTGTTGGCCAAGGCGACCGGCGTGAAGATCGCCGAGCGGCCGCACGAACAGCTGATCGGCGCCCCGCCCGACTACCACCAGAAGACGATGATCGCCCAGCTCGCCGACGCCGTCTTCCACGATTTCCCGCTCGGCCTCTATCTGATCGCCGGGGTCACGGCGCTCATCCTCGTGCTGGCCGCCAACACGGCCTTCAACGGCTTCCCGGTGCTGGGTTCGATTCTGGCTCAAGACAGTTACCTGCCCCGTCAGCTGCACACCCGAGGCGACCGGCTCGCGTTCTCCAACGGCATCCTGTTCCTGGCCTTCGCGGCGATCGCGTTCATCGTCGCGTTCCGGGCTCAGGTCACCGCGCTGATCCAGCTCTACATCGTCGGCGTGTTCGTCTCGTTCACCCTCAGCCAGATCGGCATGGTGCGGCACTGGACCCGATTGCTGACGGTGGAAACAGACCCGGCGGTCCGCCGCAACATGATGCGCTCGCGGATCATCAACACCATCGGGTTCATCTGCACCGGCACCGTTCTGATCATCGTGGTGCTGACGAAGTTCATGGCCGGTGCATGGATCGCGATCCTGGCGATGGGCGCCCTGTTCGTGATCATGAAGTTGATCCACAAGCATTACGCAACGGTGGCGCGCGAGCTGGAGCAGCAGCAGGCGGACGAGGAGGGCGGGATCGTGCTGCCCAGCCGTAACCACGCCATCGTGCTGGTGTCCAAGTTGCACCTGCCGACACTGCGCGCGCTGGCGTACGCACGCGCCACCCGGCCCGACGAGTTGGAGGCCATCACCGTCAGCGTGGACGACGGGGAAACTCGCCAGCTCGTGCACCAAGTGGGAGGCCAGCGATATCTCGGTGCCGCTCAAGGTGATCGCCTCTCCGTATCGCGAAATCACCCGCCCGGTGCTCGAATACGTCAAGCGGATCAGCAAGGAATCGCCGCGCACCGTGGTCACCGTATTCATCCCCGAATACGTCGTCGGTCACTGGTGGGAACAGGTGCTGCACAACCAGAGCGCACTGCGATTGAAGGGCCGACTGCTGTTCATGCCGAACGTGATGGTGACTTCCGTTCCCTGGCAGCTCAATTCGTCGGAGCGGCTCAAGAGATTGCAGCCGCATGCGGCGCCGGGCGACGCCCGTCGAGGCTTCCTGGATTGACCGAGGAGCCGTGCGCCCGGCCGTCAATGCCGGTCGAACTCACCCTGACCACCGGGCCACCGGCCAACGGGGGAAGTTGCGTCGCGCGCCACGAGGGCCGGGTGGTGTTCGTGCGCTACGCGCTGCCCGAGGAGCGGGTCCGCGTCCGGGTGGTTGCCGAGCACGGATCATATTGGCACGCAGACGTTGTCGAGGTGCTCGATGCCTCGCCGGATCGGATCGACCCGTTGTGCCCGATCTCAGGCGTGGACGGGGCGGGCTGCTGCGATCTGGCGTTCGCCGCCCCCGAAGCCGCCCGTCGCCTCAAGGGTGCCGTCGTCGCCAACCAGCTGGCGAAGCTCGGCGGATTTCACTGGCGCGACGAATCCGACGCGGCGGCCGAACCCGTCGGCGCCGGCACGGCCACGGGCTGGCGCACCCGGGTGCGGCTGGACACCTCCGACGAGGGCCGCGCGGGCTTCCACCGCTATCACAGCGCGGAGCTGGTCACCGACCTCCGGTGCGCACAGTTGCCGGCGTCGGCGCTCGACGGTCTGAGCGAGAACGGGCTGGCCGCCGGGGGCCCACCTGCACGTCGCACTCGACGACGACGGTGCGCGCCATGTCGTGCAGTCCGGTCCGCGAGTCGGCAGGCGGACGGCGACCCGTGTCGTCGAGGGCGGATACGAGGCGACGCAGCGGGTCAAGGGGCGGGTCTGGCACGTGCCGGTGACGGCGTTCTGGCAGGCCCATCGTGATGCGGCGCGGGTGTACAGCGAATTGGTCGCCGAATGGGCGCAGCTTCGCGACGGGATGGTGGCATGGGATCTCTACGGCGGTGCCGGGATTTTCGCCGCGGTGCTGGGTGAGGCCGTCGGTGACCGCGGGCAGGTGGTGAGCGTCGACACCTCGCGCGGTGCCTCCCGTGCCGCGCGGGCGGCACTGGCAGACCTCGGCAGCGTCTCGGTGGTCACCGACTCGGTGCGCCGTGCCCTCGCGACCCAGCGCCGACGCGCTGATGTGGCCGTGCTCGACCCGCCCCGGTCAGGTGCAGGCCGTGAGGTGATCGACCTGCTGGCTGCCGCCGCGGTGCCGCGCATCATTCACATCGGCTGTGAGGCAGCGTCATTCGCTCGCGATATCGGGTTGTATCTGGCACACGGATACCGGGTGGAAGACCTGCGGGTGTTCGACTCGTTCCCGCTGACCCACCACATAGAGAGCGTCGCGGTGCTGACGCGGTAGCGCCGCACCGCGACACCCGACTCAGTGAGCCAATCCTCGCGACAGCGGATTCAGTGCCTGCCGAAGTACCGCTGTAGCCGTCGGTGCCGGTGCCCGAACAGCGCGCCGATGCCCGCCCCGACCAACGGTGTCAGCAGTCGGAGCGGGCCGCGAAGCTCGAACGTGAGACGGTCGCGGACAACGGTTTTCGCTTCGCCGTTCGGTTCGAGGGTGCGCTCGTGGCGCCACAGGCGCATGCTGAGCATTGTCGACTCTTCGTGAAAGCCGCGACCCGGCCACAACTCGGCGATCATCAAATGGTCGTAGTCGAACGGCAGCACGCCGAACAGCCGCATCCAGCAGCGGCCGACAGGTGTGCCGACAGGGACGTCGTCGACGGTCAGTGATTCCCGGCCGCGCGGCATCGACATCGTCATCCACGGCCGCAGTTCGTCGTTGATACCCTCCGGCGTGACCACCCGCGCCCACATCCGTTCCGCGGGTGCGTCGATGATGCTCTGTCGCTCGACGATCATCGTGCCGACGCTATCCGGTGGAGTTGCCATATGGGGTGCTACGTTGAGCCGAGGTGTGCCGGGAAGTCTGGTCGGCGTCGACGGCAGCCGACCCCGGAGCACAGGATGAGCGACAACCCCATTCCGTTACCCCGCCGACTGCTCAGTCGCGGGTCGTGGCCGGAAGCCAAGCGTCTCACCGAGATCCTGCGCAAGGAGACCGTCGGTGGCATCCTGCTTCTCGCCGCCGCGGGCGCGGCGGTGGTCTGGGCCAACTCGCCGTGGGCGGACACCTACCGCGCCATCTCGGACTTCGCGATCGGCCCGCATGCCGCCCATCTGCGACTGACCGTGTCCGAGTGGGCGGCCGACGGGCTGCTGGCGCTCTTCTTCTTCGTCGTCGGGCTTGAGCTCAAGCGCGAGTTCGTCGCCGGTGACCTCCGCGACCCCGCGCGGGCCGCGCTGCCGATCGCGGCGGCCGTCGGCGGAATGGTCGTCCCTGCCGCGACCTTCATCGCGGTCAACCTCGCGGCAGGCCACCCGGAAGACCTGGCCGGTTGGGCGGTGCCGATCGCCACCGACATCGCCTTCGCGCTTGCGGTGCTTGCGGTGCTGTCCACGCATCTGCCCAGCGCACTGCGGACGTTCCTGCTGACGCTGGCGGTGGTAGACGATCTGCTGGCGATCACGATCATCGCCGTCTTCTTCACCGACGATCTGTCACTCGGCCCGCTGGCGCTGGCGCTGGTTCCGATCGCGTTGTTCGCGTTTGCCCTCCGGCGGGGGATGCACCGGTGGTGGCTGCTGCTGCCGTTGGCCGCGGCAACGTGGGCGCTGGTGCATGCCAGCGGCGTCCATGCCACCGTCGCGGGCGTGCTGCTGGGCTTCACGGTCCCCGTTCTGGGTGAACGGGACCAACCCACTGCCGAAGCGTTCGAGCATCGGCTGCGGCCGCTGTCCGCCGGTTTCGCGGTGCCGGTTTTCGCGTTCTTCGCGGCGGGGGTGACCGTGGGCGGGTGGTCGGGTTTCGGTGCCGCGCTGCTGCACCCGGTCACCGTCGGCGTCATCGCCGGCCTGGTTCTCGGCAAACCCATAGGTGTGTTCGGCACCACGTTTGTGTTGGCCAGGTTCACCGGTGCGACGCTGGATGACGACCTGGCGTGGCGCGACGTGCTTGGTGTGGCACTGCTGGCCGGGATCGGGTTCACAGTTTCGTTATTGATCGGGGAGTTGGCCTTCGGTCACGGCACCGCACCGGGCGCCGACGTCAAGATCGGTGTGCTGTTAGGTTCCGTTGTCGCAGGTCTGTTCGCCGCGGTCGTTTTGCTGAGCCGCAATGCCGCCTACCGGCGCATTCACGCCATCGAGACGCTGGACGCCGACCAGGACGGAGTGCCCGACATCTACGAGGCTCGGCAGGACTGACGCAGGCATCCGTGCGTACACTGACGGAATGCTTGAACAGATCCGCGGTCCCGCTGATCTGCAGCACCTGACCCAGTCGCAGCTAAGTGCTCTAGCCGACGAGATCCGACAGTTCCTGATCCACAAGGTCGCTGCAACCGGTGGGCACCTCGGCCCCAACCTCGGCGTCGTCGAGCTGACGCTCGCCCTGCATCGGGTGTTCGACTCGCCGCACGATCCGCTCATCTTCGATACCGGCCATCAGGCCTACGTGCACAAGATGCTGACGGGTCGTTGCCACGAGTTCGACACGCTGCGCAAGAAGGACGGCCTTTCCGGTTACCCGTCGCGCGACGAGAGTGACCACGACTGGGTCGAGTCCAGCCATGCGAGCTCGGCGTTGTCCTACGCAGACGGGCTTGCCAAGGCCTTCGAGCTGACCGGACACCGCAACCGGCACGTGGTCGCCGTCGTCGGTGACGGCGCACTCACCGGCGGCATGTGCTGGGAGGCGCTGAACAACATCGCCGCGGCACGCCGCCCTGTCGTCATCGTGGTCAACGACAACGGCCGCAGCTATGCGCCGACCATCGGCGGCTTCGCCGATCACCTCGCGAT
This sequence comes from uncultured Actinomycetota bacterium, assembly GCA_963804905.1. Lineage (GTDB taxonomy): Bacteria > Actinomycetota > Actinomycetes > Mycobacteriales > Mycobacteriaceae > Mycobacterium. The sequence continues at coordinate 514,198 of CAWDSB010000019.1, forward strand.
GCTGCGGCTGCAGCCCGGCTACGAGAAGCTGCTCGAGAAGGGCCGCAGCGCGGTGCGGGGCATGCCGGTCATCGGCGAGCTCTGCTATCAGTGCATGCACAGCGTCAAGGCGGGCCTGAAGGACGCGCTCTCCCCGCAGGTGATGTTCACCGATCTCGGCCTGAAATACGTCGGGCCAATCGACGGTCACGACGAGCACGCGGTGGAATTGGCGCTGCGCAACGCCCGCGGCTTCAACGCGCCGGTGATCGTGCACGTCGTCACCCGCAAGGGAATGGGCTACGGCCCCGCCGAGGCCGACGAGGCCGAGCAGATGCACTCGACGGGCGTCATCGACCCGCATACGGGGCAGGCCACCAAGGTTCCCGGGCCGGGCTGGACCTCGACGTTCTCCGAGGCGTTGATCAAATTCGCCGCCAAACGCCGCGACATCGTGGCGATCACGGCCGCGATGCCGGGGCCGACGGGGCTGACCGCGTTCGGGAAGCGGTTTCCCGACCGGTTGTTCGACGTCGGCATCGCCGAGCAGCACGCGATGACGTCTGCGGCGGGCCTGGCGATGGGCGGCCTGCACCCGGTGGTGGCGATTTATTCGACATTCCTGAACCGGGCGTTCGACCAGATCATGATGGACGTCGCGCTGCACAAGTTGCCGGTGACACTGGTGCTCGACCGGTCCGGCGTCACCGGTCCCGACGGCGCCAGCCACAACGGCATGTGGGATTTGTCGATGCTGAACATCGTGCCCGGCATGCGGGTCGCCGCCCCGCGTGACGCCGCCCGCCTCTACGAGGAACTCGGCGAGGCGCTGGACATCGACGGGCCGACCGCGATCCGGTTCCCCAAAGGTGATGTGGGCGAGGACATTCCGGCGCTCGAGCGGCGTGACGGCATCGACGTGCTCGCCGTGCCTGCCGACCGCCTTTCCGACGACGTGCTGCTGGTGGCGGTCGGGCCGTTCGCGTCGATGGCGAAGGCCGTCGCCGAACGGCTGCGCAACCAGGGCATCGGCGTGACGGTGGTCGATCCGCGATGGGTGCTGCCGGTGCCCGCGGCGATCGGCGGCTTGGCGACCGCGCACAAGCTGGTTGTCACGCTGGAGGACAACGGTGTTCGCGGTGGCGTCGGCTCGGCCGTCTCGGCCGCGCTGCGGCGCGCCGAGATCGACGTGCCGTGCCGTGACGTCGGGCTGCCGCAGGAGTTCCAGGCGCACGCGTCACGCGGCGAGGTGCTCGCCGACGTCGGCCTCACCGACCAGAACATCGCCCGCCAGGTCACCGGCTGGGTGGCCGCGCTGGGCAGCGCCGTGTCCGAGCACGAGGTCAGCCAGCAGCTGGATTGAGAGCGACGCGACCGACCTGCTCCAACGTCGTCGACCGGCGCGGCTGCTCGAAGTAGACCTCGGCTTTTCGGTCGTTGATCTCGAGCGTGGCGATGGTGTTCCCGAACAGCGGACCGCAGACCTCCGTCCACGTCAGCGATGGCGGGGGAACTCCGCGCCGACGCACCCACCACCCGGTGACGGCGGCCGCGGGCCTTGTCCAGCCGAGCCTGAACACCGGCTTCATGAACAGCGGCACGTAGTTGTGCACCGGCGAGCACACCAGCTGATGCACGGTCGCCCCGCCCGGTGTCACGCCGTCCAGTTCGGCGCGGGCGGCGTAACTGTGGTGGACGTCGCCCGACAGCACACTGATCGTCGCAGGCCCGTCGGGATGGTTGGCGATCCGGGTGATCATCTCCCCGAGCCGAACGAAGGACTTGTAGAACGCCGACCAGTGCTCGAAATCGCCTGCCCGACGCAGCTTTTCGGCGAATCTGCCGCGCCGGCCCTGACCGTCTGCCGCGTGCTCGTTCAGCGCTTCCAGGTCGCCGATGGCCGGTGGCATCAGCCACGGCACCGACGAGGCGAGCATCAGATGGTCGAGCGATTCGGGGCGCTCCTCGGCCGTGGACTCCAGCCACGCGAACTCGCGTTCGCCGATCATCATCCGCTCGCCGGACTCCAGGATCCGGCCGTTGCGGGAGTCGATCATGATCAGCCTGCTGCGGCCGAAATCCCAGCGGTAGCTGAACCGCACGCCCTTGTTGCAGTCGACCTCCTGGTCGGCCCGCTCCGCGAGCTCGGCCAGATACGGCCAGGTGTCGCCGTCGATGGCCACCAGTCGCTGATAGTCCTCGTTGTCGGCCAGCTCCTCGGGGCTCAGGTTGCCCAGGTGCTGATACACCCAGTAGGACGCCAGCCCGGCCCGGATCCGGTCCTGCCACCACGGCGTCTTTGCGATCTCCGCGCGCCACGACGCCGACGTGTTCCAGTCGTCGCGGATGTCGTGATCGTCGAAGATCATCGCCGTCGGCACGGTGGACATCAGCCATCTGATCTCGGGGTCACCCCACGAGTGGCGGTACAGCCGTTCGTATTCGGCGAAGTTGACCACCTCGTCGGGAGGCCGGTCGCCGTGTCTGTTCCGCCGCCTGCGCCGGCCCGCGACGCGACGCTGCTCGTCGGGCGGAAGCTCATCGGCGTAGAGCTGATCACCGAGCAGGATCAGGGCGTCGGGCCACTGGTCGATCGGGCGGCCGGCCATCCGCGTCGCGTAACAGTCCAGCGCGTCGAGCTTCAGCTTGGCCTCGATCTTCTTGACTTCGGTCTTCGGGTAGCGACACGACCCGAAGATGGCCCGCAGCCGGTGCGCGGTCGCCGGCCCCCTGGTCCGGATCACGCTCGGCGGGAACTTCGAGAACGTCGCGTCATCGACGGGCCACACCGTGGTCCCGTCCACGCTGACCTGGTATTCGGTCACGGTGTCGGGGGTCAGGCCCGTCACCAGAACAAGCGCGAAGTGGTGGCCCTGCACCTCGAACGTCCGTGCCGTACAGCCGAGAACCTCGACCGTGCACGCCTTTTCGGTCTGCACCCACACCAACGCGGTGGTGTCCGAAACGTGCCGAAGCGCCGGACCAAGGAGCAACCCCATCGAAGTCACCCTAGGGCAGGCCGGGTCACTCCGGAGCGACCTGCGCAGATCCGTCGAGCGCCGCGGCCAGCACGGGGACGACAAGCCGACGCTGCCACGGGCGGGCATGCGCATCGCGCAGAAAGTCGTCGACCGCCGATTCGGTGTCATCGGCCTGCTGCCAGTCCCAGCACAACCGCCGCACCACCTCGGGAGTGACCAGGTTCTCCGTCGGCACCGAAACACGTTCGGACAGTTCGGCGAGACCGGCGCGGGCCGCTTCCAGCCGCGCGGCCGCCTCGGGCTTGCGCCGGACCCACCGCGAAGCGGGCGGGGGACCGTTCTGCGGTTCGGAGATTTCCGGCGGGTCATCGCCGTCGCGGGCCCGGCTCAGCGCGTCCAGCCAGACCTGTGCCGTGCGGCGCTGTCGAGACCCGCCGAAAATCGGCAGCGCGGTGAGCTCCTCGACGTTCTTGGGATCGGCCGTCGCGGCGTTGATGATCGCGGAGTCGGGAAGGATGCGCCCTGGCGCGATGTCGCGCCTGCGGGCGATGTGGTCACGGGTCGCCCACAACTCACGGACGGCGGCCATCGCCCTGCGGTCGCGGACCTTGTGGATGCCCGACGTGCGCCGCCACCGGTCCCGCCGCGTCGGTGTGCCGACGAAGGTGCGTAGATATTCGAATTCTTCAGCGGCCCAATCGGATTTGCCCTGCTCCTCGAGCACCGCGGCGATGGCGGCGCGCAGTTCGATGAGCACCTCGACATCCAGGGCGGCGTAGTTCAGCCACTCCGGCGGCAGCGGTCGCTTGGACCAGTCGGCCGCGCCGTGTCCCTTCTTCAGGCCGAGGCCGAGCAGCCGCTCCACCATCGTGGCCAGGTTCACCCGGTCGTAGCCGGCCAGCCTGCCGGCCAGCTCGGTGTCGTAGAGCTTCGTCGGCCTCATGCCGATCTCGGCCAGACACGGCAGATCCTGGTCGGCGGCGTGCAGCACCCACTCGTCGGTGGCCAGTACCTCGGCGACCGGCGCCAGTGTCGTGAGCGGGTCGGCGCCGTGGTTGACCGGGTCGATCAGCACGGTGCCCGCACCGTCCCGCCGGATCTGCAGCAGGTAGGCCCGATTCGAGTAGCGAAAGCCCGAGGCACGTTCGGCATCGACGGCAAACGGGCCGTGCCCGGATGCCAAAAGCTCTGCGGCAGCTCCGATTTCCGACGGCGTCACTGAGAGCGCCGGTACACCATCGGCAGGTGCGAGCAGTGGGATGGCTTCGGTTTCAGCGGCGTCCGCTGGCTCGGCCCCGTCGGAGTCGGCGTCGGTCATCTCAGGCGCGGGTACGCGACCCCAGGTCGGTCACCCCGGCAGGCGGCAGGCCTGCGGCGTGCTCGAGTACGGTGCAGAACGCAGCCACGTGTGGACCCAGCTCCAGCGTCGTCGCCGTCCAGGATGCGCGCAGCTCCAGCTGATGGGCCCGGGGCGGCCCGGAAATGTCGCCGTAGCGCACCGACGTGGTTGCCGTGACGGTGCCACCCAGCGCGGTGACGTTCTCGGTGTTCGCCTCGAGGGCGTCGACCAGCCAGCTCCAGGCGACCTCGGGCAGCAGCGGGTCGACCGCCTCGCTGGAGTCCAGGTCGGCCTGAATGTAGGCGACCAACCGCATCGTGCCGTCCCAGGCTTCGGCGCCCTCGGGATCGTGCAGCAGGATCAACCGTCCGAATGCGTCACCTTCGGACTGCTCGGGCACGATCGGGGTTTCCGGGTGCCGGACCTCGGCCCCGAGGGCATAGCTGAACGGGGCGAGCCGCTGCGGCGGCCGGATCGGGCCAAGCTCGATTTCCGGTCGCACGGTAGTGGCATTCATCGCCGCGACCGCTTCCCGGAACTGAGCCGGTTCGGCGGTGGTCACCGCCTTGACGCTAGACCATCTGGCCAGGCCTGTGCGCAGGCGCGCCGTATCGGGTGCGGGTCGACGCCAAGCGGCCCCCGGTCCGGCTCTCATGGCAGCATTGGTGCCAATGAACACCCGTCGTGAGCTGCCTGAGTCGGCATACCTGGCCGCCGCCTGTGGCCGCAAGCCGAGCCGGGTTCCGGTGTGGTTCATGCGGCAGGCCGGTCGTTCGCTGCCCGAGTACCGTGCGCTGCGCGCGCAGAACACGATGATGCAGGCCTGTTTCGACCCGGAACTGGTGTGTGAAATCACGTTGCAGCCGGTTCGCAGGCACGGCGTCGACGCCGCCATCCTGTTCTCCGACATCGTTGTGCCGCTGCGCGCTTCGGGCATCGAGCTGGACATCGTGCCCGACGTCGGGCCGGTGATCGAGCACCCGATTCGCACCGCCGCCGACGTCGCTGCGATGAAACCCCTCGAACCCGAACATGTCGCCCCGATCGGCGATGCGGTGAGGTTGCTGGTGGCCGAGCTGGGCGATGTCCCGCTGATCGGCTTCGCCGGTGCCCCGTTCACGCTGGCGTCCTACCTCGTCGAGGGTGGCCCGAGCCGCCATCATGAGCGCACCAAGGCGATGATGCTCGGCGAGCCCGACACCTGGCATGCGCTGATGACGGCCTTGGCCGAGCTCACCACCGCATTCCTGGCCACGCAGCTCGACGCGGGCGTTGACGCCATCCAGATGTTCGACTCGTGGGCCGGGACGCTGTCACTGGCCGACTACCGCACCTACGTGCAGCCGCACAGCACCCGGGTGTTCGAGGCGCTTGCCGGCGCCGGGGTGCCGATGACGCATTTCGGCGTGGGCACCGCAGAACTGCTCGGCGCGATGTCGGAGGCCGTGGCGCCCGCCGCCAGCCCGGTCGTCGGCGTGGACTGGCGCACGTCGCTGACCGACGCGGCCGCCCGGGTCGCGCCGGGCACCGCCCTGCAGGGCAACCTCGATCCGGTCGTGCTGCTGGCGGGCCTACCGGTGGCCGAGCGGGCGGCCCGCGCGGTCGTCGAGGACGGGCGTCGTGCGGTCGACGGGGGCGCCGCGGGTCACGTGTTCAACTTGGGTCACGGGGTGCTGCCGGCAACCGACCCCGGTGTCATCACCGATGTCGTGGAATTGGTGCACTCGCTGTGAGCTCGCCGCGCCGCGAGGAGCGAAGGGCATCGTATTGCGTTGTCGGCGGCGGTATTTCGGGACTCGTCGCCGCCTACCGGCTGCGTGTCACGCTCGGCGACGAGGCGGATATCACCGTGTTCGAGCCCGCTGATCGGCTCGGCGGCGTGCTGCGCACCGAACAGGTCGGCGGCCAGCCGATCGACGTCGGCGCCGAAGCCTTCGTCGCCCGCCGCCCCGAGGTGCCCGCGTTGCTCGCCGAGCTGGGCCTGGCCGACAGGCAGATCGGCACGACGGGCGTGCGGCCGCTGATCTACAGCCAGGGCCGCCTGCACGAGCTGCCGCGCGACACGCTCAACGGCATTCCTGCCGACCCGTCATCGATGACCGGACTGGTGGACGACGCCACGATGCAGCGGATGCGCGACGAACCCATGCGGCCGCTGACCTGGCGGCCGGGGGCGGATCCCGCGGTCGCCGAACTCGTCGGCGACCGGTTCGGCGAGCAAGTGGTGACCCGCTCCGTCGACCCGCTGCTGGCAGGCGTGTATGCCGGGTCGGCTGCCACCATCGGACTGCGGTCGGCCGCCCCGGCGCTGGCCGGGGTGCTGGACCGCGGCGCGCCGAGCCTGACCGACGCGGTCCGCGAGGCGCTGCCGCCGCCCCCGAGCGGCTCGGTGTTCGGCGCGCTCGACGGCGGTTACACGGTGTTGCTGGACGAGCTGATCCGGCGTGCCGACGTGGCGTGGGCCCAGGTGGCCATCGAGCGGATGGAACGCAGGGAGCGCGGCTGGCGATTGGTCGACGACGAGGGCTGCGCGTGGCACGCCGACGCGGTGCTACTGGCCGTCCCGGCGCCCCGGTTGGCGACGATCGTCGCCGGGGTCGCGCCGCGCACCGCCGCCGCAGCGCGGCGCATCGACGTGGCCTCGACGGCGCTGGTGGCGCTGGCGCTACCCGGCGGCACGCCGATGCCACAGCGTTCGGGTGTATTGGTGGCCGGCTCGGAAAGCTTGCGCGCCAAGGCGATCACGCTGTCTTCGCGCAAGTGGGGACCGCGCGGCAACGTGGAACTGGTGCGGCTGTCGTTCGGCCGGTACGGCGACGACATGGCCCGCAGCGTCGGCGACGACGACCTGTTGGCGTGGGCGGCACAGGACCTCGCCGAGCTGTTCGGCGTCACCAACGAGCCGTTCGATTATCGGGTCCATCGGTGGATCGACGCGATGCCGCAGTACGGCCCTGGGCACGGCGACCTTGTCGCCGAACTGCGGGCCGGACTTCCTCCGTCGCTGGCGGTGGCAGGCGCCTATCTGGACGGCATCGGGGTGCCCGCCTGCATCGCGGCGGCGACCAGAGCGGCGGCGTCGCTGGCCACAGCGCGCGTGGCACGATAGAAGTCATGGCTCGACTGGATTACGACGCTCTCAACTCGACGCTGCGCTATCTGATGTTTTCGGTGTTCGCGGTGCGACCCGGCGTTCTCGGCGACGAGCGGGCCGCGGTCGTCGACGAGGCCGCCACGTTCTTCAAGCAGCAGGAGGACAACGGCGTCGTGGTCCGCGGGCTCTACGACGTCGCGGGACTGCGTGCCGACGCCGACTTCATGATCTGGACGCACGCCGAGCGGGTGGAGGCGCTGCAGGCCACCTACTCCGACTTCCGCCGCACCACGACGCTGGGTCGGGCCACCACGCCGGTGTGGAGCACCGTCGCGCTGCACCGTCCCGCGGAGTTCAACAAGAGCCATATCCCGGCGTTTCTTGCCGGTGAGGAGCCCGGCGCATACATCTGCGTGTATCCGTTCGTCCGGTCACTGGACTGGTATCTGCTTGCCCGACGACGAGCGCCGCCGCATGCTCGCCGAGCACGGCATGGCCGCTCGCGACTACAAGGACGTCAGGGCCAACACCGTGCCCGCGTTCGCGCTCGGCGACTACGAGTGGGTGCTGGCCTTCGAGGCACCCGAACTGCACCGCATCGTCGACCTGATGCGGGACCTGCGTGCCACCGATGCCCGGCGGCATGTCCGTGAGGAGACACCGTTCTTCACCGGCCCCCGCGTCGGCGTCGAGGAACTGGTCGCCAAGCTGCCCTGATCGCACCTCGGATTGGATTTGCTGTTCTCCCTCGAAATTACTTGGATCCAAACTGACCGTAAATTTCGGCAACACGTTTTCTTGGGAAACTATGCAGCTGCCACGGCCTAAAGGGCGAAGCGCGATTCCGTCGGCAAATTTCGTCGACAGTTTGCTGCCTGCGGTTTCGAATGTGCCAATTTGTTGCTAGCGTGACGAGGTGTCCAAAACAGCGTGGGTGGGGATCGGCGCTGTCACCGCGGGTGTTGGGTTCGCCGGAACGCTGATCGGACACGGGGGCGGTTACCCAACGGCCAAAATCGTCGCCGATTACGGCCTGCTGGTGTTCGCGACGTTCACCGCTTTGTGCTGCGGATCGACTGCCTGGTCGGCTGAGGGTCGGCAGCGTGTGGCGTGGATCTGCCTGACGGTCGGGTCGGGCAGGCTGGGCAGGTCGGCGAAGCGCTGTGGATCTTCTACGAACGGGTGCTCCACCAGTCCCCGTTCCCATCGCTTGCCGACGGCGGCTACCTGTTGTTCCCGGTCGGCGCGGGTCTGGCGATGGTGCTGTTTCCGACCGGTTACTCGGGCCAGTTCCGGGCGCGCTACGTGCTTGACGGGTTCATCGTCGCGGGCGCGCTGTTCGAGATTTCCTGGGTACTCGTGCTGCAAAGCGTGTACAACAAGGGTGGCACAAGCGGTTTCGCTCTGGGCCTTTCGCTGACCTACCCGATCGCCGATATCGCGATCCTCACCATCGCGGTTCTGGTGCTCGCGAGGGCCCGCACCGGTCGGCGCACGACACTGGTCATGTTGACCGCAGGCATTGTCCTGATGTCGTTGTCGGACAGCGCCTTTGCCTACCTCACCGCCCACGACGCCTATTTCAGCGGCCACTTCATCGACATCGGTTGGGCGGCAGCATTTTTGACGTTCGGCATGGCGGCGCTGATCAGTCGCCGGGTACCGGAGACCGCTGTCGTGGTGCGGCAGGTGCCGTCGCGGGTGTCGATGTGGCTGCCGTACGTGCCGGTCGCGATCGCCGCGACGATCTGTGTTCCCGCCTATTTCCCGATGCCCGGCCTTGGGCTGATCTTCGTGTCGTCGACGCTGCTGATGAGCGCGGTGATGGCGAGACAGTTCGTCGTGGTCCGCCAGAACCAAAAACTGCTGAAGATGGTGGCCGACCAGGCGTTGCGCGACACGCTCACCGGGCTGGCGAACCGTGACCTGTTCAACGACCGGCTGATGCACGCGGTGCAACTGCACGAACGCGACAACCAGTCGGTGGCGGTGTTGTCCATGGACCTCGACGACTTCAAGCTGGTCAACGACAGCCTGGGCCACCCCGCCGGGGACGCGTTGCTGATCCAGGCCGCCGAGCGGCTGCTCGGCTGCGTGCGGACGTCCGACACGGTGGCCCGGGTCGGCGGCGACGAGTTCGCCGTTTTGATGGAGGGCCTGCCCGAGCTCTCGCGGTTGGTCGCACACCGCGTGGTGGCCGCCTTCGAGGAACCCTTCGTGGTCGATGGGCAACAGCTGCTGATGCGGCCCAGCGTCGGGCTCGCCGTGGGATCGGTTGCCAACCCGGACCTATCCGCCGATCTGCTGCTCAAACAGGCCGACGTGGCAATGTATTCGGCCAAACGCTCGAAGTCCGGCGGCCTGCACACCTTCACCCCCGACATGGCCCTCGTCGACCCGAACGAGCTCGAGCTACCCACCGACTCGAGCGAAGGCACCGAACGCGGTGCGGCGGTACGGCTTCTGGGCGAGCTGCGTCACGCCATCGACCACGGCGACTTGACCGTTTTCTACCAACCGAAGTTCGATCTGCGCACCGGCGACGTCGTCGGCGTCGAAGCCCTCGTTCGATGGCCCCACCCCAAACGCGGGCTTCTCGGGCCTGCCCAGTTTCTGCCCCTGGTCCGCAAGCGCGGGCTGATGCGGGCGGTGACCGACATCGTGCTGACCCGCGCCCTCGACGATGCCGCCGAATGGCACTCCATGGGCATCGGCGTACCGATTGCCGTCAACGTGTTCGCGCCGTCGCTCGGGGACCTCGACCTGCCGATCCACATCGCGTCGGCGCTGGCCGCCCGCGAGCTGAACCCAGAAGACTTGACCATCGAGATCACCGAAGACTTCCTGCTCGACAACATCGACCGGACCCGCTCGGTGCTGGAACGGTTGCGGCAACGCGGAATTCGGATCGCCATCGACGATTTCGGCAGCGGCTACTCCGCCCTGTGGTACCTGCGCGAGCTGGCCATCGATGAAGTGAAACTCGACAGGCATTTCATCGCGCCCATCCGGATCGACTCACGAGCGGCCGCCGTCGTCCGCGGTGTCGTCGACCTCGCGCACGTGCTCGGTGTGACCACCGTCGCCGAGGGCGTGGAGAACGCCGAGACCGCGGAGCGGCTCCGCGAGTTCGGCTGCGACGTCGCGCAGGGGTACTACTACAGCCCGCCGATCAGCGCCGCGGCGATGATGAACCTGCTCGCCTCGGGGCAGGCGAAGCGACCGCAGGGAGTGAAGTTCGACGGACTGACGGCTACGAGCCTGCAGGCACCAGTCGTAGCGAGATCGAGTTGATGCAGTAACGCTGGTCGGTGGGTGTCGGATAGCCCTCGCCCTCGAACACATGGCCGAGATGGCTGTGGCAGTTGGCGCACAGCACTTCGACACGGGTCATGCCTATCGAGTCGTCTGAGCGCAGAATGACCGCGTCTGAGTTCGTCGGATCAAAGAACGACGGCCAGCCGCAATGGGATTCGAATTTCTCGGTGCTTCGGAACAGTTCGGCTCCACAGGCTCGGCACTCGTAGACGCCTTCGGTCTCGGTGTCGGTGTACTCGCCGGTGAAGGGCCGCTCGGTGCCGGCTTCCCGCAGCACCGCGTATTCGGTGGGGGTGAGCTTCTGGCGCCATTCGTCGTCGGTGAGTTCCACATTGGGCCGCGGCAAGGTCATGTCTTCACGCTAGCGCGTGGCTCCTCGACGGCCATCCACGGCGGGTCGATGCCCTCGTCGAGTCTGTCCTCGGCCTTGGCGTCCAGATAGCGGAAATACAGCACGCAGAACACCACGATCAGCAGCAGCGACCAGCCGTAGGTGATCTTCATGTACTCCAGGAACCGGCCCGTTGTCGGCCATCGCCACATCAGCCACCGGTCCATTGTCAGGAAGCCGTATGCCGCCAGCCATGCTGGCCAGTTGCGCAGCACGGAGTTGGGCAACACCACGGTCATCAGGAAGGGGAACAGCATCATCGAGTAGTAACCCTGCGCCAACGACAGAACCAACCATGAGGTCGTCAGCAGGATCCCGGAGGACGTGAGCATCCAGAAGAGCGGATCGCGGGTCCGGTAATACCGGTGCAGCAGCCACAGGCTGACGGCAGCCAGCACCACAAACACGATCCGCAGCAACAGGATCAACACCGGCGGCAGCCCGTAGTAGGTGCCGTTGCCGAGAACTGAACTATTGAAGTAGTCCCGAGTGCCGACGATGTAGGGCAGCGTCCGCTTCACGAAATTCATCGGGTCGGAGACCAGAGGCCATGCCAGCGCGTTGAACACCAACGGCACCGCGAACGCGGTCACGAGTACCCGCCATTGCCGGTTCAGCAGCGGAAGGAGGAGCAGCACCGCCAGCACCGGTTTGACCACCAGCGACAGGCCGATAGCCACGCCCGCCCACCATTGATCGCCGACCTTCCCCGACAGCAGCCAACGGAAGAACAGCACTTCGGCCAGCAGGACGCAGCCGTTGATATTGGTGAAAACGATGGTGTTGGTGACCGATTCGGTGCAGAACATCGCGAGCAGCAGCGCGGGCAGGGCCGCCGACGTCAGCGAGAACCCGAACAACCGCACCAACAGGCAGGCGGCGACGATCATCGCGACCGCGTTCATTACGACGAACCAGTTGTGGGATGCGAAGACGGGCATGTATCCGAACGGCGCCATCAGCAATGTGCCGCCCGGCGGATACAGGTAATGCGGGTCGACGTAGTTGAAGTGCTCGTTGTAGATGTCCAGGCCACGCCTGAAATTGCTGACGGCGCGGTATACCGGCCCGAAGTCGTCGGTGATGTAGCCGTTGCTGGAGAGCACATAGCTGCGGTGGATGATCGACATGATCGCGATCGGCCAGAGGATCGACCGCAGCACCATTGCCGTGCTCGGCGGGGAGGTGCGGGGCCGGAAGAGATTCAGAAGGCCGGTACGAATGGAGTCTGGTGCCGCCACCAGCGAACCGTACACCGACGGCTCCGATGGAAGGACTAGGCGGGGCAGTAAGTGTCGGTGGGCGGCAGGTTGCCGCTGTCCAGGTAGCGGATGACGGGCGCCAGCGCGCACTCGGAGTAGATGCTTGCGCCGTGCCCGATGCCCTGCCAGATCACCCTCTTGCTGGCGGTGCCCGCGTTGATCACGGTGGCGGCGACCTGGGCGACGCCCTCGTTGCCGACGATCGGGTCGTTCTGCACACCGAGCAGAAGCACCGGAATCTTGAGGTTCTTCGGCTCCTGCGGGGCCGTTCCGCTCGGCCAGTTCAGGCATTTGACGAGGCTCAGCGCTCCCACGGCGCCGAACTGCGGATAGAGCTTGGGCCACGCGACCACGAGCTCGCGGACGCGGTCGGGGGTAGGCCGGTTCAGCGCGTCGCTGCACGAGTTGACGAACTGGCCGTCGGTCTGACGCAGGTTGTCGGCCTGGGTGATCAGGTTGGTCATCTGGTTCGCATCGCCGGAGCGCGCTGAGGCCACCGCGGACGCCAGGCTGTTGGTCGCGGCCGTGCGGTCGCCGCGCGGGTAGGCCAGCGAAGTGCTGATCGCGTCTGCGATGGTGGCGACCGCAGCTCCGCCGGGTCCGTTACCGGCGCGCGCTTCGGCGAGCAGCGCGTCGACAGCGGCCTTCGGGTCGGGAGCAAGGGGGCAGTTGGTGGCCGCGCACTGCGACGCGAACGCGTCCAGCGCGGTCTGCTCACCCTTGATCCGCTGTTCGGTGGCGGCCTCGGCGGCGATGCCAAGCGGCAGCGGCGAGTCCAGGACCAGCCGCGCCACCTTGCCGGGATGCGAGCCGGCATAGGCCAGTGCCACCTGGGCTCCGTTGCCGATGCCCAGCAGCGCGATCGTGGGCACGTCCCAGGTGCTGCGCAGCCGCTCGATGTCCTCGGCGGCATGCGAGTTGTCGTAGGCAGAGTCGCCGGGCGCGATGGTGTCGGTGCAGCTGGTGGTGGCCGTCATCGTGATCGCGGCGAGGTTGGCGACCGGGTCATCGCCAGACTGGAACTGCGCTTGGTCGAGCATTTCCTGGCGGTCGAAAAGGTCGCGACAGTCGATCGAGCTGGACATTCCCATGCCGCGCCGGTCGACGGCCACGATGGGATGGCTCTTGAGCACGTCGGCGCCCGCGCGGGACAGCCAGACCGGCAGCTGAACCGAGGTCGGCAGATCCGAACCCGTCGTCATCACCAGTGGGCCTGCGTCTTTCGGGGTCTCCACGGAGCGGGCGCGCACCACGCCGATGCTCACCGACCCGGTGGCGCCGTTGATCGGGTCGAGGTCGGCGTCGTAGGTGGCGCAGTCCAGCGTGACGCCGGGCAGCGGCTGAATGGCGGAGTCGCTGAACACCTGCGATGTGCAGTTGTGCCACGACAGGTCGTTCTTGGGCGCCTCGATCGCGGGCGGCCCGTCCGACTTCTTCTCGGTGCTGGGCTGTCCCTGAGGGCGCGCGCCGGAGTCGGTGGCGTAGCGCGGATCGGCGGCCAGAAGCGGTGCGCACCCGGTCAGCAATGCCGACACAACGACGGTCGAGGTGCTCAGGGCACGGACCAGACGACGCCGACGCATGCGAACCACAGTACTGATGTGCGGTTTATGCCCCGCGGACGTAACGCGTGTACAAGTAGCCGTCGTCGTCGCTGAGCAGGTGGCTGCGCCGCACCGGGGTGTGCACTTCGCCGAAGCCGGTGACGATGCGCTGAGCCACGCCGCCGACCAGGATCGGCGCGACGGTCAGGCACAACTCGTCGAGCAGACCGTCGGAGATCAGCAAGCCGAGAAACAGCGGGCCGCCCTCGGTGAGCACGCGGAACAGCCGTCGCTCGGCCAGGATCTTGAGCACCGTAGCGCCGTCGACTCCGTCGGGATGCGGGCCCGATGCGTCGATGACCTCGGCCACCGATCCGAGGCGGTCGTGGGTGCGCGAGAACGCCCGGCCGGAGGTCAAGATCAGCGGGGGCACCTCGGTGCGGGTGAACAGTTTTGCGTCGTGGTCCAGGTCGCCGCTGTTGGTGATCACCGCGATCGGCGGGACCTCGGCCTGGCCGCGGCGCTGGCGGGCCTGCCGCTGTGCGGGGCTGAACTGTGCGCCCGAGTAGTTCTCGATCCGGACGGTGCCCGCGCCGACGAGGATGACGTCGGCCAGCTGGCGCATGAGCGTGAACAACGCGCGGTCGCCGGCTCCTGCCAGCCCGCCGGCCTTGCCTTCGTCGGTCGCGCCGCCGTCGAGGCTGGCGATCATGTTGCCGCGCACCCAGCACGCCTGCAGGTCATCGGGGTAGGAGTAGAGGCCGGTCAGCCGGTCGTCGTCGAGTGACTCGATGGGGCCGGCCGGGCCTTCTGTTGGGTCGAGCACCGTGAACCGCACCGTGCAGCGTCGTCGCGCATGGGGACGATTGCAGCACGTCGATACAGTTCGTGCATGCACTCCCGCGGTGTCGGCCGTCTCGTCGATCGGCACCCCAGCGTCAGCCCGGAGCGGTTGATCGCCCAGCTTCACCCGCCGCCGACCTTCGCCGAGGTGAGCTTCGACAGCTACAAGCCCGATCCGGGCGAGCCGTCTCAGGCCGAGGCGGTGCAGTCCTGCCTGCAGTTCTGCGACGAGGCGGCGACGCGGCGGGCGGGCAGGAAAAGGTTGTTCGGCAGGCGCGAGGTGCTGCCGGGTGTTGGCCTTTACCTCGACGGTGGATTCGGTGTCGGCAAGACCCACCTGTTGGCGTCGACCTACTACGCGATCTCTGCCACGAGCTCGGCGCCGACGGCCTTCGCGACGTTCGGCGAGCTCACTCAGCTGGCCGGTGTTTTCGGCTTTATCGAGTGCATTGAACTGCTCGCCGACTACGTGGTGGTGTGCATCGACGAGTTCGAACTCGACGACCCCGGTAACACCACGCTGATCTCGCGGCTGCTCTCACAGCTGGTCGAACGCGGTGTCTCGATCGCGGCGACGTCGAACACGCTGCCCGAGCAGCTGGGCGAGGGCCGGTTCGCCGCGCAGGACTTCCTGCGCGAAATCAACACGCTCGCAGCCATTTTCAATACGGTGCGTATCGATGGGCCCGACTACCGTCACCGAGATCTGCCGCCCGCGCCCGAACCGTTGTCCGATCAGGAGGTCGCCGCGCGTGCCGCTACTGCCCCGGGTGCGACCCTCGATGACTTCGACGCCTTGTGCGCGCACCTGGCGACGATGCACCCGTCGCGGTACCTGACGTTGATCGAAGGTGTTTCGGCGGTGTTCATCACGGGCGTGCACCCGATCGACGACCAGAACGTGGCGCTACGGCTGGTGTCGCTGACCGACAGGCTTTACGACGCCGGCATCCCGGTGGTGGCTTCGGGGACCAAGCTGGACACCATCTTCAGCGAGGAGATGCTGGCTGGCGGGTTTCGCAAGAAGTACCTGCGGGCCACCTCGCGGCTGCTGGCCTTGACGACCGCGGGTCAGACCGGACGCACCATCACGTAGTCGTTCTCGATGCCGGAGCCAAGCCGAAACGTCTTGGTGCCGTTGATTGAAAAGCCGTGCTTGGCGTAAAAGCGTTGGGCCCGTTGGTTGTGCTGGTTCACCCCGAGCCACACACACTTCGCGGCAAGCTCTTCGGCCCGTTTCACCGCCTCGGCCATCAGTGCGGCCGAGGTGCCCGCTCCGTGGCTGTCCGGCAGCACATACATCTTCGAGATCTCCACGGCCGGACGCTGGACAACCGCGCGCTGAACGTCCGCGTCGTCGGGAACTCCGCGAATCAGCATGGCGTAACCGGTCATTCGGCCGTCGTTTCGGGTGATCAGCAGAAGCCGGTCGGGGTCGGCCAGGTAGTCGGCGAAGCGCGCTTCCGACAGGTTCTCGTCGATGAAAGCCGCCACGTTCTGGGCGGTCACCGACGGCGGACAGGCCAGCGGAAATGTTTGGGCCGCAAGGTCAGCGAGTTCGGGCAGGTCCGCGGCGGCAGGCGTCGTTACACGTTCCACTGCGCGAGGTGCAGCCCGGTCACCTTGTCGACAAGCACCACATTGGAAACCAGATCGCGATAGCAGTCCCACCACACGCCCCCGTTGACGGTCGCACCGGCGGGCACGTTCTTCATCGCGTATTGCAGCGCGTCGGGGGCATCGGAGTTCCGTGGCTCATATGCGTCGCCGGTCGGGGTGACGCCCTTGAAGACGAACGACAGACCCATCGCGTACGGGACGGGCATCGCGACCGCGTGGATGGTGACGTTGGCGCGGTAGACCTGATAGCGGGGCGCGCGCGGCGGATAGCCGAAGCCGGGCGGCACATCGGAGGGCATGATGTCGTGGACGGTCACGTCGGCGACGACGCCCTTGAACTCGACCCGCAACGTTTCGCCGAGGCGGCCGATCGGGGCGTCGACAGCGGTGGCCGACGTGGCCAGCACGGCCCCGGAGACCGTCATACCGGCGAACAGCAGCACGAACCAGCGGGATAGTCGACTCTTCGCACGAGCGCTCATCTGGCATGCACCCCCATCTTCGTCGCCTCGGATGATGGCACATGCGCAGGACGGCCGATAGCGGGTTCGCGGTCAGGAGGCCCAGGGGCCGTGCCCGCCCACCTTGTCGATCCGGATGCGGGTGAGCAGTCCGGGCGGTGAGTTGGGTGGGGGAAAGTGCTCGTCGGAGCCGAGCATCGTCTTCGCCAGCCTCTTGAGTAGTTCGGGGGCGCCGCCCTCGACGATGCGGGCCGTTCCGGTGATCGCCAGGTACGGCGTCTGTTGTCCGGGGGATGCGGTCGACAGGATCGTCACCGCCACCCGCGGTTCGCGTCGGATGTTGCGTGTCTTCTGGTACTCGGCCAGATGTGCCGACACGAGTTCGTCGCCCTCGGGCGTCGACTCGAGTGCCATCCACACGACGGTCACCTGCGGACTGCCATCGGGGTTGAGTGTCACCAACGTCGCGTCCGTGCCTGGGCCGATGAGTTCGCGTGCGGCGTCGTCGAGTTCCATGTGACGTTATTACCGCAACCAGGACGGTTTCATTCCCGATCAGGCGGCCTCGAGGGTGAGCAGCGCCGACTTGGCGGCGGGCCCACCGACGTACTGACCGGTCGACCCGTCCGACCGGACGACGCGGTGACAGGGGATAACGACAGGTAGCGGGTTGTGGGCGCATGCGGATCCGACGGCACGGACGGCGCGGGGGTTGCCGACGGCCGCGGCCACCGCCGCGTAGCTTTCCCTGCGGCCGTAGTCGATGCCGCGCAGGTGCTCGATGACGCTGCGGCGGAAGCCTTGTGCGAGCCGAAGATCGACCGGCACGTCGAAGGTGGTGCGCTGCTTGCCGAAGTACTCGTCGAGTTGGCGCGCGACCCCTTCGAGGCGTGCAGGCGCCCGCAGCACGCGCGGGCTCACCGACCCGGCGAGCGCGGTCAGCACGGCGTCGTGGTCTTCGATGTCGTAGGCGACGCGGACCAGGCCGGCGGTCGTGGCGGCCAGCAGCAGGGTGCCGACCGGGCTGTCGACGGTTCGGTAGGCGACGTCGAGCAGATTGTCGGAGGCGGCTTCGCGCTCGAGCCGGTGATGCAAGCGGACCAGCGTTTCGTCGTCGGCCTGCAGTTCGTCGAAAAGGTTGGTGCTCATGCGGTTTCATCCTCGGGATAGAGCTTGCGAAGGGTCTTGATGCCGTCGGCCGCTGCGCGGCGGGCGGCGTCGGGGGAGTTGCCGAGCAGTTCGGCGATTTCGGCGAACGGCAGCCCGGCGATGTGGTGGTAGGCCACCGCCAGACGTTGCTTGTCGGGCAGGCGTTGCAGCGCCGCCCACAAGTCCGGATAGCGGGCAGCGGGGTCGGCTCGGGCAGACGGCCGGTCCGGCGGCGTCTCGACGGGGATCGCGCGGCGGGTTCGGGCGCGGCCGACGTCGAGGGCGCGACGGTGCGCGATCGTGACGAGCCACGCCTCGACATTGGCGTCGGCGGGTAGTGCGGGGTAGGCCCGTAGCGCCGAGAGGAAGGTCTCCGACCACGCGTCTTCTGCGTCGACGGGCCCGACGACCGCGCGGCACACCCGCAGCACGGTCGCGCCGTGCTCGGCCACCACGTCTTCGAACGGTCGCACCCTCACATCATGTAGACGCCGCGGCGACTTCGTCTGTGAGATCAGTTCTTTGTGAACTGCTCCAGCGCGGTGACGAGGTCGCTTTCGAAGCGATCCCTGTCGACGCCGAGCCGGTGCAGCGGGCCGTCGTCGTCCTCGGCCTCGAACAGCGCGAGCACGATGTGCTCGGTCCCGATGTAGTTGTGACCCAGGCGAAGTGCCTGCCGGAAGGTCAGTTCGAGCACCTTTTTCGCCGGTCCGTTGAACGGGATCAAGGTGGGCGGGGCACCGTCGTCGCGCGGCGGCAGGGTGACGGCCTTTCCGACGGCGGCCGCGTCGACGCCCTGACCCGCGAGCAACTTGACGGCGAGCCCGTTCGGATCGTCGAACAAGGCGAGCAGCAGATGGTCCGGGGCGATCTCGCTGTTGCCGGCTTGCTGAGCCGTGTTCTGCGCGACGACAACGACATTGCGTGCGCGGGGGGTGAACCGGCCGAAGCCTGCATTCGGGTCGAGCGCGGCCGATTCGAAGTCGGGGGCCTTAGGCACGAACCGCTTCTGCGCGGCCTGCTTGGTGACGCCCATGCACTTGCCGATCTCGGTCCATGACGCGCCGGATCGCCGCGCCTGGTCGACGAAATGGCCGATGAGGTGATCGGAGATCTCGCCGAGGGACTCGGCCGCCAGCACTGCGTCGGTGAGTTGTTCCAGTGGTTCGGCGTGCACCTTCTTGATGACGTCGATGAGGTCGTCGAGGCGGACGGGGTAGGCGATCTTGGCGGGCTCACTCATAGCGTCAACTCTAGGTTGACGATTTGACAGCGTCAACCCCGGGTTGACGGCTCAGGCCCGTGGCTAGCCTCGGGGATAGCCGTGCCGGACAGTGCGATCCAGAATGCCCAGCGTCGCGCGCAACGCGCTCTCCGGGACGACGGGAAAGATGTCGGCCTTGCGCCATTCGGGGTCGATCTTCGACCAGTCGTAGAACGAGGTCACGACGGTTCCGTCGCCGCCGGCAGAAGGCTCGAGGCGGTAGCCGTAGACGTGACCGATTTGCGGTTTGATCTGGCCGAGGATCGTCCAGGCTATTTGCCGGTCCTTATCGAACTCGAGGATCTCGACGGTGACGTCGTACTTGCCCAGCGGATAGTCGTTCAGCGACTCACGATCCATGTGCACGACGAAGCTGTCGCCGACGGCCGTGGCCCGTTCACCCTCGGCGTCCTGCAGCATGCCGGACGCGTCGATGGCGACGTGGCCATGCGGGTCGCACAGCACCGCGAAGATGTCGGCGGCCGGTGCGGGAATGGTGCGCTGGACCTCCATGCGTTCGGTCATGGGACCGATCCTGTCAGGGAACCGATCGTTGCTGTGCTTGTTTCGGCTGTTCCCCAGCGGGTACCCGAATCCATCGTCAGTTGACCAACCGATCAGGGGAGTGCGCGAACAGTGGCTGGTCTTGATTACTACGGACGGAACATGCCGCCCATATTGCGTAATGCAATCGCTTTCATCCAGGAAAACGCCGATGCCGATATCGGCTTGGACGACATTGCTGCGGCGGTGAACGTGTCACCGCGCTCGGTCCAGTACGCGTTTCGCCGCAATCTCGGCACGACGCCACTGGAGTATTTGCGGCGCGTGCGGCTCGACCGGGCCCACCGCGACCTGAAGGCAGCCGACCCGGCGAACGACACCGTCACCGCGATCGCGGGTCGCTGGGGGTTCAGCCATGCAGGCCGGTTCAGTCTGGCTTACAAGGCCGCGTTCGGCACCGCGCCGAGCGACACGCTGCGGGCCTACCCCGCGTAGCGACCGGCGCGCTATTCCGCGAACGAAATCGAGGTTTCAGAGCAGTTGGCGACGGCCCGGTCGGGCGGAAACGCCCGCGGGTCGGCTTCGGCGATGACCGCTTGTCGATAGAAGGCACGCTGGGCGTCGGCCGCGCACTCGAAGTCGGCGTTCAGCACGCGAAAGGTGTTCGGATCCGCACCGTCGATCTCAAAAGCCTTGCCGGGGAAGGCATTCAGGTAATACACGTTGCCGTCCCTTACGTGATATCCCGCGCTTTCCAAAAAGGGTTGGGTGACCCGTTTCGACTGCACGCCAACAGGATTGCCGCAGCAGGAGGCACAACGCGGGCGGCCGACCTTCGCTGCATACGCCGATGAGCCATTTCCGTACGCGGCTTCATTGAACCGCTCAGCGAACTCCTACGTGATTACCCAAGCACGACGACATCGTCGGCACGCCGGACTCAATACCGGTGGAGAGAGGTGTCGGCGCCTACGATCGAATGCCGCATCCGGGATACCGGTGATTGGGGAGTAGTGAAACACCGCGACATCAGCGCCATTGACCGACAGTTGGCGCTGCTGGCTGCCGTCAGCGCGTCGATCCGCCGCCTCGGCGGCAACCCGTCGACGGCGCTGATCGATGAGTTGCTCGATGAGCGGATCGCCAGCCGGCGAACACCGTTAGCGCTTGCCTCGACGGGCCGCGCTTCCGGCGATGACAACGCCGATCAGCGCGATGATGGGGCCGAGAATAGACCACGTGGTGGTGTTGCTCATTGGGCTGCCCCCCACTACCCCGAATCCCTGTAGCGCGAACAGAAGACCGAACAGGGCGACGAGCACGCCGAGCACGATGACGATGATGCGTCCCATGCTTCGACATTAGCTACGTTGGCTCCGATGCATTGCCGGTCAGATAAATGCGTAGCACTAGGGCGGCGAGAGCGCTGGTAACCACAAAGACAACGATTTAGCAGATTTGGCAGCCACCAACGAGCTGTCGGCTGAGCGCGTCCACGATAAGGGGATGGAAGAGCATCTCCCGCCGCCAGCGGGCCAGCCCGGTTACGGCCCACCGCCGGGCCCCCCGACATCGGAGGGGCCCGCACTGAGCCGCTTCGGTCTGCGCAACCCGCTGTCGATAGTCCTGATCGCGGTGATCGTGATCGGCTTAGTCGCCGCCGGCCTGCTCGCCAGTGAGCTGTACGCCCGTCACCGCGCAGAGAGCGTGCTGGCCGCCGCCATCGAATGCGCGGTGCACGACAAGGCGAGTGTGTCATTCGGCGCGACGCCGCTTCTTCTTCAGCTCGCGACCGGCCACTACAGGAACATCTCGATCCACACGGCGGGCAATCAGATCGGCAAGGCCCGAGGCATGAAGGCCGACGTCCGGATCGACGATGTCTGGCTGGATGGCGACACCGACGCCGTGGGCACCGTGGGCGCTCTAAACGCGATCATCACCTGGTCTGCCGACGGCATAAAGCAGAGCATCCAGGAAGCGATCCCGCTGTTGCGTGACTTGGTCACCGGGGTCCAGACCGACCCGGACGACGGCACCATCAAACTCCAGGGCAACCTGGGCAGTGTCACCGCCAAGCCGCGTGTTACAGACGGACGAGTAGCGCTGCAGGTGCTCAATGTCACCGGGCTGGGGTTGTTGCTGCCCAGCGAGATGGTGCAGTCGGCGCTAGACGCTTTCACCATCCATCTCGCCGAAAATTATCCGCTCGGTATCCATGCCGATGCCGTGCAGATCACCTATGACGGTGTGACAGCACACTATTCCAACCGAGTGACGTCAATCCCGCAGGGCGACCAGGGCACCCAAGCGAATAAGGACAACCAGGACCCCTGCTTCGCAAACCTGTAGGCCGGCTGAGCATGGCGCCGCGGCTGGAATGAGTCCGTCGGGACAGCGGCGCGGCATTCGTGGCGTGTCAGATGAATGGTCATTCTCATACGTCGTAGGACGCCGCCCACATTGATCTTGTCGCGGTGATCCGAATGGGGTTGGGCCCGCCACCTTCTTGGCGGCGGGCCGACCAAGGGACTAGACGACGGCGGGTTACCCGTACACCTTGCCTAGGACTGCGCCAGCGTCGTCGTCTTCGAGTACCGGCGTTGCCTCAATTTGCATGAACTCCTGCCACTCCGACACCATCTCGAATACCGGTTTTGCGTCCGATGCTTCGATTACAGCGCAGCCCTTACCGTTCATTCCGAACCAGCGACCGATTTGCGTGGCGCCCTCGGGGGGCATTCCCCCTGTTTTGAGGAAATGCTCCGCAGCGGCTCGCACCCCCTGCGGCTCCGATAGGTGCCACTGAACCAGATACTTCATGGTTTCTTCCTTTCCCATTTGGAATGACCGCCCCGCAGCTGAGAAGCCTTCAGCGGCAGCAGCCCTCGAGGACGTTGAGATTTCGCGGAACCCATAGCAGGCCCTCCCCGACGGCGAACCAACGCGCCGGGCACAATGCACGGCGGTCGATGAGAAGTATGACAGCGCATCCACAGGACAACTGCTGAATCCTCGAAGCGACCCCGAAACCTTTTCCATCGCAACGAATCTGCGTCAGTCACCGCACCGCCGCGCTCTACTGTGGCCAAGATTTACCCGCCGGTAAATAGCGAACACGTTGGACCTGATGTGGATTCGCCCGCCACCGTAGGATCAGGCAGGCCAGGGTAGAGCACAGTCCACATCGGCTCTGAGGCCCATCCATGACGGGTGCCTTAGGGTGCCGGTCAGTTCCCGGTAAACCACGCTGTAATTACGGCGCGCGTTGCGGAATGAAACGCTAGAGGAACATGCCCTGATGACCGAATCACTCGAAGACGACTCATTGTCCCACCGAATGCGGGAAACGAGCCTAACCTCGAAGTAACTGTCGAAGGACGACTAATCAGCGGCATGCGCAGCGGCTGCCCGACCCCCAACGCCGGCGAAGATCCCGACACTAGCGGGACGTGGTTCGGGCTGCCACCCCGAGGGGATCTTAAGTGCCGCGGGCCGATAGCGGCGAACGGCTAGCTTGTGTCAGCCGAGGTCGCGCAAAGTCTCTTCTAAGCCGCGTATCGCTTTCACGGGCACGTGGTGGTCGATTACCTGCTCCGCGACCCCGCAGATCTGGGTGCGGGTGTTCTGCGACATCTTGCGGAGCAGTTCCAGGGCCCGTACTGATTCCAGGCCAAAGCGGTCCATGATGATGGCCGTGGCTTGATTGATGAGGTCGTTGGGCCCCGCTGGATTCGAATTGTCGTTGTTCATACTCGGCCGCCCCGCCGTAATGCGCTGCCATGTCGAGGTCAACTCATATATGTTCAAACTATGTCAACCGCGGTCTTATTACCCTCATTGCCCGCCATTCAAACGTGGCGCCGACCGGCAGGTGGGCCGAGGTGGCTTCTTGATGTCGAGGTTGCATTCGTTGAGCGCACACGTACATTCTTTGGCCTGAAGGGCGGTCCGCTGGTAGCCATCGGCCCGCACCTGTGGGGACCTAGGTGGCGGGGCCGAGGGGGGAGTAGATCAACGCCTATGCGTGTGCGGTCATTGTGCTGACCACCGATTAATCTCGTCGGCTGTCTCGATCAGCGCGGCGGCCAGCTCGGGCCCGCGCGCCGCCACAGCGCTGGCGCTGTGCACCCTGAAGGAGTACGGGGCGACAGGCTCGAATAAGGCGCTACTGCAGGCCGATCCGGCGAAGCCGTCGGCCGCAGCATCTCCGGTGTGAAGATCACCAAAGCCTGACCGCTCGGTGGCTCGGGCGGCCTGGCGTCAAACCCGCTTGTCCAATCTCGGGCAAGGACGGCCAATCCTCTGCCGTACCTGTGCTAGGCCGCCCACCGCCACAGCAGAACGCCCCCAGCCCGAAAGCCGAAGGCGCCTGTGCTGCGGTGCGCTACGCGCGCCAGATTCCCTCAACCGTCAGCGGTTCCCGTGGTGATGAAACAGCAGACCGCCGTTATAGCCGTAGCCGAAGAATGGATACTGCTGCTGAGCGGCGTCCAGCGCCGCGTAACTCGGCTCTGTAGTGATCTGCACGTTGCCAGGTGTCTGGCATTGCGTCGCATTACCGGTATACGTGCAGACCGCCGGCGCGGCCTCGACGGTGCTTGCGTTGGCGAGTGCGGAGAAGCCCAAAGCGGCGCCGCCCATGATGCCAGCGGCAGCGATGGGAGCCGCAATGAAGCGGATGAGGTTGTGAGACATGGATGTGTTCATTTTGGAGTTTTCCTTTGTGATTCGGGTGTTGGGTTTGTATGCCGCTGTTTTGCGGCGTACCACGACTCTTGCGCAGCGGTCCCTTGACGTCAGTCCGCCTGACGGCGGGTAAGGATGATGAAACGCGTGTCCGCCGATTAGGGGATACGCGTGTCCGTCGATTCGGGATAACGCAGCAGAACGGCCTCCAGCGCAATGCTGAGGACCGTGCCGGCTGAAGGGGGCATCAAGTGATTAATACGTGGAGTGCTCTAGCGGAGGCGTTGGCTGGTTTCCCCAAGCTTCCAGGTGCCCGGTGTCGTGGCCACCCGGAGATCTGGGATGAAACCGGGACGACACCGCCGTCATCGCCACACTTCGCGCCCTTGCGCTGGCCGAGTCGGGCGCGACCCTCCCAGCAAGGCAGAAGGCGCAGCAGCGGCGGCCCGCAACTCTGCTCAAGTTGCGCGACTTGTACGCCAAGCATGCAACCACGAACTATGAACATATCGCCGCCGAATTCAACGCCGTAGCATATAAATTCGCAACCGCGTGCGCGAGCGTAGACCCCGAAAGAGATCCGGCGACGATGCTCGCCGAAACAGACGAGGTTCGCAAGTTATACATGGACGCCCAACTGCTAGCGCATCACCTCACGTCCAAAATGGCCGGCCTACAGGCGGCCGCGACTGTCGCTGGAACCCGTGTAACCCGACAGGAAGAACTCATATCGCTCACGGTCGATCCGGGCGAACTCCACCGCCGCCTCGTCTGGGAATGCTGGCACACCGAAGGCGGACGTCCGGCCGTTGGGGAGCGATGGTCGGTCTCGGGGCACGAATACGGGCGGCGAACCTCGAAGGATTCACCGCCTATCGGAAACCGCAGCCGTTGCAGGAGAAGTGGGTTTCCAGCGGGCCTGGTCACCGCCGCGTCATTGTCGATCCCGAAGACCAGCCAGAGGCGGCGGTCACCTAGACGTTCGGCGGGTGGGCTTCCCGAGCCCCCGAGGCCGCCGAACCCCGGGGTTGCAGCGCGAGCTTCATCGCGGATCGCCGCAGCACCCCAAAACGGTCGGCCCGGTGCATGAATATCGCAGATTTACCGGTCATTGTTACTCATGAGGGGCTGCCCCAACGCCGAGTCACACGGCCTCGCTATAGGCAGGGTCCGGGCGGCCTTTGGTCTTCCATCCGGGCGCTGAACAAGCTACGTTCGGCACCGGACTGGTTACGCGGCCGTCAATTCGTGGGCACCGCGGCCAGGCGGGGGTGCGAGGACATGGCTCGGGGGGAACGGCGGCGATTGTGGACCAACCGGATGACTCAGAAAAGCACCGCCCTGGCCGGCCTTCAGGGGCTGTCGCGGCGGTGACACATGAGCGTCTCGTGAAGATTGCGCGAGAGGCCTTCAGCCAATGCGGCTACGACGGCACCACCTTCGCGGAGGTGGCCCGGCGGGCTGGTCTAACGCGGCCAGCACTGAATTATCACTTCGCAGACAAACGCGCGATGTATCACGACGTCATCAAGTCCACCTACACCGATGTGGTGGCGCCCGCGATCAACCGCGCGGCTCAGGAGACCGGCCTGGCACGCCAACTGAGGGTTTTCATAGAAGCGGCCTGCGACGCGATAGCTCAGGACGGGTCCGTCGCGGCGTTTCTATGCACCTCGGCCGCTGAGTGTCAGAGCCGCCCCGAACTGCGCGATCCGGACCATTGCCCCGTGACCCTCACCCGGCGGTTCTTAACCTGGGCGGTGAATGACGCAGTGGACCGCGGTGAGCTTTCTGTAGCCACTCGGGTAGAGCCATTGGTTGACACCCTCGCCGCGATGCTGTCGGGCATAGGCTTCTTCGCCGGATTCGTCGGCACACCCCGGCAGACACGTGCCATTGCTACTGAATTCCAGCAGCTGTTGACCGGCAACATGTGGGCGCCGAGCGAGTGATCCTCTGGGCTGGCAGCCGTCCCGCAGTGCGGAATTCACTGTATCGCCTGTGCATCTTCGGCAGGGTAGTCGCGGTTGCTGACATGGCACGGCCCCGGCCACTCGGGGGACTGGGTGACCGGGGCCGACCAGGGCCACTGTCGTTTTCGAGGCTACGCCGACGACTTGTGGCTGGGCTGGTTGTGCGCCGACCACCGATCAACCTCGTCGGCTGTCTCGATCAGCGCCGCGGCCAACTCTCGGGCCTGCACGCTGGACAGGGGGTCGTCGCCGAGATAGACGTCTGGCGCCGCATGCACGCTGCCGTCGTCGATGCGCCCATCGGCGAACTGGACCGCGCTGTCAAACGCAGGTAGCGGGGCAGCTACAGCGGGCACAAGTTTCGTCAGGTGGCGAGGGAATCAACCAACCCCCCATGAAGATCGTGGCCGAGGGGTGGATGTCGCTCGCCGAAGCGATCAGGGAGCTGCGGGGACTACCGTTTGCGGTTGCGCCGTGAAGGTGGGGCTATGGCCCGGATTCGAGCCCGCCGCGGCGATGTCGACCATGCCCCAAGTGCCCACTTCGTCAATGTCGGCCATGCTCGTATCGCTCGTGTCGTGCATATCCTCACAACCAGCCTCCGCCGCGTCGCCCACCGAGAACGGCTGATGGTCTGACCCCGGCCCTATCCCGCCCCAGCAGGTTTCCGGGTCAGCCGCAGCTACACCCGCGAACGAAACGAGGCCGGCAAAGCTCAACGCCAAGCCGCCTGCTACCAGCATGCTCTTCGTCCTTGTAGCAAACACTTGCCTGTCCCCTCCTAGCTGGAACTAACCCCCGTCCAGCACACACCGGGTGGTGAACGGTGAGCATTTTTTTCGTAACACACAGCAGCCGTGCGCAGGCGACAAATTGACATACTTCGTCAAGCTGTGTCCTGTCGCCGGCCTGAGCTGTACTGGTCGGCCCGCCACAACTCCCCAATTGGGGGGCGGCCGAAATTTATTTGTCAGTGCCGAGGAGGATCCGGTACGGCTGCGGAGCGTCGTCGTGCCAGGCATCGGTCCGGTCGACGCCCGGCCGGCAGGGGAACGGGTGAGGTTGTCGTGGTCATGGGTAGTGCCTTCCCTTTACGGGGAAGTTCGCTCTGTTAGATCCAAGATGTGGTGCATATGTCGTGCGAACTGCCTTAGCCGACCTATCTAGCACCTCTGACCTGCTTTAATACTGGTGCGCGGTACTGGGATTGAACCAGCGACCTCTTCCGTGTCAGGGAAGCGCTCTCCCGCTGAGCTAACCGCGCCTAGAAACTTTAGAGGTGGAGACGGGAATCGAACCCGTGTGCACGGCTTTGCAGGCCGTTGCCTCACCACTCGGCCACTCCACCGCTGGGGTTGATGCGACTGCACCCTCGAGCGGATGACGGGATTCGAACCCGCGACCCTCACCTTGGCAAGGTGATGCGCTACCAACTGCGCTACATCCGCGCGCCACGGACGAGATCGTCGCCCATCGCGAAGGACGACGATAGTCCACCCCAGCGTAGCCGCACAAATCCCTTCGCTACCGGCTGAGCGTGTCCAGTCCACCTCCGTAGGCCCCTCGCAAAAGCGTCAACTCCCCGCCGTCGATCAAGTCCCGACACGAGACGTCGCTGGGCATCTCTCTGCGTTGCTTGGCGAATTCTCGAAGGTGACCGGCAACTTCTCGAGAGTGACCGGCAACGCGTGGACAGTCGTCGACGCGCTGCCGGCGTGTTAGTCTTCGTCGTTCATTGATCATCGATCGATGCTCCCCGGTCTCGTAGCTCAGGGGGAGAGCGTCCGCCTCACACGCGGAAGGTCACTGGTTCGATCCCAGTCGGGACCACAAGGTCACAGCGTTAGCAGCATGAGCGATCTGAAGCCGTTCCGCATCGTCAGCTCCAAGGCAGAGGAGCTTATGGGGTCAGCGATGGAACTTGAGCGTCACCTCTAGCGCCTGATCGAGGCAAACATGGACACGTTCTTCGGCGTCAGGTTCCTGGCATCCGAGTACTCCACTGGCCGAAAACACAAAGGACGGATTGACTCGATCGGCATCGATGAGGACGGAGCAACGACCTGGCGAAACTCTGGGCTGACTACCGGCCTAGGCTCTGCCTCGTGGCGCCCAACGAAGTCGAGCACCAACAGTTGGATGCGAACGGCATCTCGATCCACGCGGTGTCGACGGGCACTGGTCCACTGGTCCTGTTCTGTCACGGTTTCCCGGAGTCGTGGTACTCGTGGCGGCACCAGCTCCCCGCGGTCGCCGACGCCGGATTCCGCGCCGTCGCGATGGACATGCGCGGCTATGGAAAGACCAGTGCGCCTGCGGCGGTCGACGCCTATACCATCAGCCACCTCGTAGGCGATGTGGTCGGCACGGTCCACGCCCTCGGCGCTGACGACGCGGTGGTCGTCGGTCACGACTGGGGTGCGCCGGTGGCCTGGTACAGCGCGCTGATGCGGCCAGACCTGTTCCGCGCCGTCGCGGCGCTCAGCGTCCCCTACATTCCGCCGATCAGCCTGCCCGATGGCCTGACCATGAACGATCTGATGCGAGCCAACGCAGGCGACCGCGAGTACTACCGGCTCTACTTTCAGGAGCCAGGGGTGGCAGAGGCCGACCTGGAGGCCGATGTCGACCGCTCGGTGCGCGGCCTTCTCTACTCGATCAGCGGTGAC
Organism: uncultured Actinomycetota bacterium; assembly: GCA_963804905.1. Lineage (GTDB taxonomy): Bacteria > Actinomycetota > Actinomycetes > Mycobacteriales > Mycobacteriaceae > Mycobacterium. The sequence goes on from CAWDSB010000019.1 coordinate 543,278, forward strand.
ATCGTTGCCGACGGTATTCACGAGGCCGGATGGGACGGTCACTTTCCGATGGGCCAGAGCCTCGCCGAACAGATGGTGATCCCCGAGCAGCTGCCGTCCTGGCTGAGCGAAGAGGATGTAGCGTTCTACACATCAGAGCTGTCGGCCAACGGATTCCGCGGCGGCCTCAACTGGTACCGCAACATCAACGCGATGCCTGGGGTTTTGAGCCCGTTCGTCGGAGCCGCCATCAACCAACCTGCGTTGTACCTCGGCGGCGAGCACGACCTGATCGCAGGCAACACACCCGAGGCCATCGCCGCCCTGCCGGGCACCGTGCCGGGGCTGAGAATGTTGCAGATCCTGCCCGGCGCCGGTCACTGGCTCCAGCAGGAACGGCCGCGCGAAGTCAATGACGCCCTCATCGACTTCCTGAGGTCGCTGTAGCGCGCGCTGGCCGACAGCAGAACCCCGATTCGATGTCCATTGAACTGCAGCTACCGCGCCCCCGGCGTATTCGCCCCTTCTTTTGAGCGCACGGCGAACGCGGGACGATAGGTGTTTCCACTGACCCTTTGCGGGCAATCTCGAAGGAACGCGCGCACCAAGACAGATCGGGGTCGACCTTGACCTTCGCTTTGGACACCAGGGACGCCGAGTTCCGTGAAGAAATGCGGCACTTCTTCACAAACGAGGTACCCGCCGAGATCCGCGAGCGCGTCCGAACCGGTCGTCCGAATATGCCCGACGACATGATCAACACGCAGAGAATCCTCAACGCCAACGGCTTGGCCGTCCCGAACTGGCCGACGGAGTGGGGCGGCAAGGACTGGACGCCCCTTCAGCGACTGATCTGGGCCGACGAGCTCCAGCTGGCGTCCGTCCCGGAACCGTTGGCGTTCAACACCAAGATGGTCGGGCCCGTCATCGCTCAATTCGGTTCGGAAGAGCAAAAGCAGCGATTTCTGCCGCCGACGGCCAACCTCGACATCTGGTGGTGTCAAGGCTTCTCCGAACCCGAGGCGGGCTCCGATCTGGCGTCGCTGCGGACCACCGCCGTCCGCGACGGGGACAGCTATGTCATCAACGGTCAAAAGACGTGGACGACGCTCGGTCAGTACGCCGATTGGATCTTCTTGCTCGCCCGGACCGACCCCAACGCCCCGAAGCGCCAGGCGGGCATCTCGTTCCTGCTGGCCGAGATGTCCACGCCCGGAATCACGCTGCGGCCGATCAAGCTCATTGACGGCAGTTATGAAGTCAACGAAGTGTTCTTCGAAGACGTCCGGGTGCCCGCCGATCAGCTGGTGGGCGCGGAGAATGACGGCTGGACGTACGCCAAGTTCTTACTCGGAAACGAGCGCACCAACATCGCGCGGATCGGCACGACCAAGACATGGCTGGCCCGGGCGAAGCGCCGCGCCGCAGAGATCCCGCGCAATGGCGGCTCGATGCTCGACGATCCGTTGTTCGCAGCGCGACTCGCGGAGGTCGAAAATGAGCTTCTAGCACTGGAAGTGACGCAACTTCGCGTCAGCGGCTCCGATGCCGAGGACAAGCCCAACCCCGCTTCGTCGATCCTGAAACTAAAAGGAAGCCAGTTACAGCAGGCCGCAACCGAACTCCTGCTCGAGGTCGCCGGGCCGGATGCGCTGCCGTTCGATGCCGGTGGTGAGATCAGTGCTTCGGAATGGGCACAGCACGCCGCACCGCACTACCTGAATATCCGCAAGACATCGATCTACGGCGGCACCAGCGAGGTACAACGCAACATCATCGCATCAACGATTTTGGGATTGTGAGCTCACGGTGAACTTCGATCTGACCGACGAACAGCAGCTGCTCCGCGACACCACCCGGGAGCTGCTGGCGCGCAGTTACGACATCGAGCGACTCAACGAGGTCCGCGACACCGACCTCGGCTGGAGCCGCGAGGTATGGAAGCAGCTGGCCGACGTTGGAATCCTCGGGCTGGGACAGGATCCCGAGGAATCGGGTCAGATCGAGATCGCGACAGTCATGACTGAAGTCGGTCGACGCCTTGCGCCTGAACCGGTCGCAAGCGCTGCGCTGATCGCCGGCGGCCTCATCGCTGAGGTGGGCAGCGAACAACAGAAGCAGCTGGTCGACGACATCGCTTCGGGTGATGTTCTGGCAGCACTCGCCCACACGGAGCCTGGCATGCGTAGCCCGTGGGAAGACATCACCACCCGTGCGGCCAATGAGGGCGAGGCCTGGACAGTCACCGGGCACAAGCATCCGGTCATGGGCGGTGACGTTGCCGACGTCTTGATCGTCAGCGCCACGGTGCCTGACGGAAACGCCGGATTGTTCGTCGTCGAAGCATCGGCTGCTCAGCGGCAGGCGTATCGAACCTTCGACGGCCAGCGTGGTGCCGAGATCACATTGGATGGCACCGCCGCCGAACCTCTGAACCTCGGCGGGGACGCGACGCAAGACCTTGCGCGCACACTGATCCGCTACCAGTCGGCGTTATGCGCCGAGGCCGTCGGCGCTATGGAGGAAGCACTGCGTCTTACTACTGAATATCTCACCAGCCGAAAGCAATTCGGTGTCACGCTCAACACCTTCCAGACCCTCACCCAGCGTGCAGCGGACATGTACGTCTCACTCGAACTCGCCCGCAGCATGAACTCCTACGCCGCGATGTCGATTGCTTCCGGCGTCTACGATCCGGTGATCGCCTCGAGGGCCAAGCTGCAGATCGGTCGCTCCGGGCGCCACATCGCGCAGGAGGCGATTCAACTGCACGGCGGCATCGGGATGACGGCCGAATATCCGGTGGGCCACTACGCCGCCCGCCTCACCGCAATCGACAACACGCTCGGCACCGCCGATGACCATCTACGGAATCTGATCACACATATGGAGTCCTACGAAGCCGCCTCAGTGTAGAGATAACACTGTAAGGCGTTGCCGCACAAGACTTTATCGCCGGTCGCGAAGCGTGTCCCAGTCGTGCTCGGTTTCCAGCTGCGCAATCGCACGCGATGTGCGTTCGCGCAACATCAACGCGACGCCGATGCCTATCACAACGGCAACGACGAGTGCGATCCAGGAGAACCGCGACAGCCACCGCTCGGCGGCCACGCCGGCATAGTAGACAATGGCGGTAGTGCCTCCCGCCCATATCAACCCGCCGCTGGCGTTGGCGGCCAGGAAGTGGAAATAACGCATTCTCAACGCGCCCGCCAGCGGACCGGCGAGGATGCGCAGCAGCGCGACGAAGCGCCCGAAGAAGACTGCCCAAACACCCCACCGGGTGAACACTTGCTTGGCCAGCGCCACATGGCCGGGGCCGAAGTGCTTGGGGAAGCGCCTCCCGAGTCGCTCGAATAACGCCATCCCGTAGCGCCGACCGACCGAGTACCCGATGGTGTCCCCGATGACTGCGCCAATGGTGGCTGCGACCCCGACCATGACAGGGTTGATGTCCAACGTGTGGCGCGACGAGAGCAGCGCAGCGCTGACCAACACGATCTCGCCCGGCAGCGGAATGCCCAAGCTCTCGACCCCGATGACCACGCCGACGATGGCATACACAGCCAATGGCGGGATGGTCTCCAGCACGACATCGAGGTTCACATCGCTAACAATGCCATCCGGCCGTCGAACTCTGCCTATTCTTGCCGCTTAAAGCTGACCCCGTATGAACGAGAGCGCGGATGCCTTACATCCGTGAGCGACGGACCAACGCGAAGCTGTAGGCACCGTACGCGGCGAAACCGGCAGCCGCGAAAACCAGCGATACCCTTCCCCATTGCGTCGCACCGAGCGTCTTGACTGCGGCGTCGAGACCGGCAGCCTTGGTAGGCTCCGAGTCGATTGACGCCACGATGACGAGAATGCCTGCCAGTGCCAGCACCGAACCTTCAGCCAGGTAACCGGAAACACCAAGGGCGGTGACGAGCCGGCCCGGCGGACCGTTGAGATCCGCGTGAAATCGTCTCGACAGCCCCTTGTACGCGTAGTAAGCGCCGATGATGACAATGATCGCGCCGGCCGCAATCAATATCGTTCGGCCCCAAGGGTGTTGCATCAGACGCGCGCTCAGGCCGGCGTTCTGCTGGCCACTGGATTGGTGGCTGCCAAGGGCAAATCTGACGGCGGTGTAGGCCACTCCGCAGTACACGAGCAGTAGTCCGAAAGCCTTCAGGCGGTTGGCCTTGCTCTCGTCGGTTGGTCTCGACCCGGATCCCTCAGCAGGATGCAGGCCGACCAGCGCCTCAGCGAGTCGCCATAACGCCAAGGGCACGAGAGCGATCGCGATGACCCACAGAGCAACGACGCCACCGTGGCTCGTCGCAACAGTCGCCACCGCGCCCGACGGATCGGCATCGCCCTTACCGCCGGTGGCGATGCGAATGATGATGTAGGCGATTAGAAGATGCAGTATTCCGCTGATCAGATAACCCGCCCGAGCGGCGATACGTAGTCCGTCCTGTCGGGTCGCCTTCCGAATCAGGGACCGCACACGCATCGCGATACCGGTTGGATGCCTGGCCTATTCGTCTTCGTCGGGCAGGCCTTCGGGCGGTGGCGTCGAGTACGCCGGGGCAACCGGCGGCACATCGGCGTCCGCTGACTCCTGTTGCGGGGGGCCGCTATCGGGCTCGGGACCGGCATCATTATCTGTCATGACAATGATCGATACCCGTTTCGCGCAGAGACATGCCTGTCCCTAGTGCTCGAATTCGAGATAGTGACGGATCTCTTCGGCCGAGGAGTTCGGTCAATCGTGCGGTGCCTAGACCGGTCAGCGAGTAACTCAAGCTGAGGATAGGAAGCTGCTCGGCAATCTCGCTCTCGACCATGCGAGCATGGTTAACCGGACGCCGGTGATCCCAATCACTTTGGTCTCGAAGTACCGCCGGATTCCAGGAAAGGCGACGCCGTGACCGAAGTCAGTGACCGCGCCCGCGCACGCACGTTCGTCGTGACCGGGGCGGCGTCGGGGATCGGGCTGGCTACCGCCCGGCGACTCCTGGCCGAAGGTGGCAGAGTCGTCGGCGCCGACTTGAACGCACCGCCCGACCTCGGTGAGCGATTCAGCTTCGTGACCACCGACGTGTCAGACGAAGCCGCAGTCGCCGCTGTCTTCGCCGCCGTGGCCGACCGACTCGACGGTGTCGTTCACGCCGCGGGCGTTGCCAGCGGCGGTCCCGTCCATCTGCTCGACAAGGCCGAATGGGACCGGGCGATCGCGATCAACCTCACCGGCACCTTCCTGGTGGCCAAGGCGGCCCTGGCCAGAATGATCGATCAGCCCCGGGTGGACGGCGAGCGCGGATCGATCGTCACCCTTGCCAGCGTCGAGGGCCTCGAAGGCACGGCGGGCGGCAGCGGCTATAACGCCTCAAAGGGCGGCGTCGTGCTTCTCACCAAGAATATCGCGCTCGACTACGGCCCCAGCGGTATCCGAGCGAACGCGATTTGTCCCGGCTTCATCGCAACACCCATGTTGGACAATGTCTTTCGCATGCCGGGGATGAATGGTCCCCTAAGCTCGATCACCCAGGAGCACGCTCTCCACCGGCTCGGCCGGCCCGAGGAGATCGCGGCGATGGCAGCCTTTCTGGTGTCTCCCGACGCCTCGTTCGTCAGCGGTCAGGCCATCGCCGTCGACGGCGGATACATCGCAGGCCGCGACCACGGCGTCGTTGCGCTCTTCGGCTTTCCCGAGTGATCAGCTCGGGTAGATGATCGACTGGTATTCGATGTAGGGATCGACGCCCTCTGGGCCGCACTCGCGGCCGATGCCGGACTTCTTGAAGCCGCCGAACGGCGACTTGAAGTCGAGCAGTAGTGCAGAGTTGACCGGGACGGTTCCGGTGCGAAGCCGCGCGGCGACCTGGGCTCCGTGCTCGACGTCGGCCGTCCACACCGACCCGGACAAGCCGTAGTCCGAATCGTTGGCGATGCGGACGGCGTCGTCCTCGGACTCGTACGGAATGACCGACAGCACCGGCCCGAAGATCTCTTCACGGGCGATGCGCATTGCGTTGTCGACGTCGTAGAAAACCGTCGGCTCGATGAACCAGCCCTTGTCTAGGTGCGCCGGGGTGCCGCCGCCGACGGCTACCTTGGCCCCTTGCTCCTTGCCCGACTCCAGCATGCCGACGATCTTGTCCCGCTGGCGCTCGGCGACGACCGGGCCGACGGCGGTGGCCGGATCGTTGGGGTCGCCCACCGGCATCGCACCCACGCCGGCGGCGAGCGCGTCGACCAACTCCTGGTAGCGCGACTGCGGCGCCAGGATGCGGGTCTGCGCGGCACAGGCCTGCCCGTTGTTCATCAGGCCGGACATGATGATGTTCTGCAGTTGCGCCTCGAGATCGACGTCGTCGAGGACGATCGCCGCGGACTTGCCGCCGAGTTCGAGCGTCGCGCGCTTGATCTGCGCACCGCACAACTCGCCGATGCGCGCGCCCGTCGCCGTCGATCCCGTGAAGCTGACCTTGTCGATGTCCGGATGCGTGACGATGTGCTCGCTCGCCTCGCGCGATGCGGTGACGATGTTGATGACGCCGGGCGGCAGACCTGCCTCCAGCACGGCATCGGCGAGCAGATACGGGTCGAGCGCCGTCTCGGGTGCCGGCTTCAGCACCATTGTCGAGCCCGACGCGAGGCACGGCCCGAGCTTCATCGCCATGATGTACAGCGGCACGTTCCACGGAATGATGCCCGCGCACACGCCGACCGGCGCCCGGCGTACGACGACCTTCTGGCCCATGGCGCCGACGCGCTCGTCGCTCCACGGGTAGCTGCGGGCAATGTCGGCGTAGACGTCGAGCACCATCGTCGCCGCGAACACCTGCATCCCCAACGACTGCTGGGCCGGGCTGCCGTTCTCGTTCGTGACGATCTCGGCGATCTGCGCGCCGCGCTTCTGCAGCGCCTGCGAGAGTGCGGCGATCGCGTCGGCCCGTTCCTCCGGCGTGGAGTGTGGCCAGGGGCCGCTGTCGAACGCCTCACGCGCGGCGGCCACCGCACGGTCGATGTCTGCCGGAGATCCATCGGGCGTGCGTGCGTACACCTCTTCGGTGATCGGAGAGATGACGTCGATAGTGCGGTCGGTGGACGGAGCCACCCACTCGTTGCCGATGAACAGCCGGTCGCGCGTCTCCATGTCAACACTCCGATCGGGTTGTGATGTGGGCTGATCCTACGGCCGTAACACAACCGTTAGTGGTCCGATTTAATTGTTGGAACCGGATCGTCGCTCCGCCACAAGCGTCGTTTCGGCTCACCCAGAAGCACCGCGGCGCCTGCTGGTCCATGTCCAGTGTCGGGGGAGATGGCTGCAAGCAGCGGTGGCGGTTAGCGCCACCTCTCTAAGCAGAGGAGTCGATACTCAAATGCGTGCCCCCCTTGTTACCTGCACTCGGCGAAGTGTTGTCGCTGTGCTGGCGTCGGGAGTTGTCATCTCTATGAGTGCGCTGACCGGGGGAGTCGCGCCGGCTTTGGCTAAACCGGGCCACGACGATCCCGTCATCCCGATCGTTCCGACCGAGGTCGTCGCGCCCGAAGCGCCGCCTGTCGATGCGCCGAAGGCCGTTGCGCCCAAGGCTGACACGCCAAAAGCGGACGCCCCCAAGGTGGACGCACCGCAGGTCGTTGCACCGCCTGTCGATGCGCCGAAGCCTGACGCACCGAAGCTGGACGCGCCGAAGGTGGACACGCCCGCACCTCCGGCAGCCGCGGGCCAGGCCGCCAAGCCGGCCGAGCCGAACCTGGATGCACAGGTCCCGAACAACCTGGCGCCCGGGCAACCGTCGGAACCCGGTGACGCGGCCGCCGCGCCCGACAAGCAGCGGCCTGCTGATGCGGCGAAGCCGGGAACCGACGGTTCACGCGGCGCCCAAGCTGTCGACCCGTCCGACCCATCGGCGATCTCGAAGGCCGCCCAGCGGGTCCCGACCGCTCAGCCTGAGACACTTCAGGCCCCCGAGCAGGACGTCCAGCTCGCGAAGCAGTCGAAACCGATCGAAGTGAAGCCGGAACCGGCCGCCAAGCAAGACGTCGACCTCCTTTCGAGCAAGCTCAACCTGTCGAGCAAGACAAAGCTCGGTCCGTTCGATTCCGAATTCAATGCGGGGTCGAAACTTTCCGCCGGTGACAATCGCATTTGGGACCGCAAGGTTCGTCAGTGGAATCGCAATTGGATCCAGTACGACGAGTTCTACCGGCCGATCATCTTCAATCCATTCCGGGCTCCGGTGCGGATCGCCTATGCCCTCGCGAACGCCACGCGCATTCTGGTCATCCAGCCTCTGGAGAGGGTCGTCGTCGACGTCGCCGAGCTCGCCGCGTACAGCTTCACGGCTGTGGTGCTGGGTGCCGCGAACGTGGTTTCTGACGTGGCGAATGTGGCGGCTGACGTGGTGAACGTGGCGGTGGGCACCTTCTTCGGCGGTGGCTTCGTGCCCGGTGTCGGGTCGTTGGTGGCACCGCCTCCGTTGTTGACCTACGACAACGTGCCCGTCCAGGTCCGGTACTCGAACGCGACCTACGAGCCGTTCCGGGTGCGGCAGATCGTCGACGTCGGGGACGACGTCCGGTACGGCGGCCGCAAGGTGCTGCTCGACGGAGCGACGCCGGCGTGGGGTCAGTGGACCACGTCGCCGACCGGAGAACGGCAATTCGAGGTGCACCGCACTCAGCAGTACCCCGGGCTAGGCGATCCGCAAGAGACGCCGCTGCCGGGCGACTACCAGATGCGCCTGGCCTCCGACGAGTCCGCCAACGTGGGCCACACGCAGACGTTCCTGATGGCGGCGGCAGGAATGGTTGCCGGGCTGGGCATCGGGGCTCTCGGGTTGGCCTTCTACCTCGGACGTCGGCGGCCACAGCTGTAATGGCGCCAGCTGGAGTGCTGGACAACTGTCTGGCACGCCAGCTGATCCCGCCGGTCTACGAGGGGCGTTTATCCGGGCACGCTCATGACCTCGCTTGTTCGCAACGGGCCGTATCCGATAAGTTGGACAGCTGTCCAGCCGCGGCCTTGAGGAGACAGCAATGGCGATCCGCGTCGCACATATCGGGACGGGCAACGTCGGTCGTATCGCACTCGACCACCTGATCAGCGATTCCCGGTTCGACCTGACCGCGGTCTGGGTCTCGTCGGACGCCAAGGTCGGCAAGGACGCGGGCGAACTCGCCGGGCTCGATGCATCGACCGGCATCACCGCGACCAACGACCTGGACGCTCTGCTGGCCACCGAACCCGACTGCGCCGTGTACTGCGCCATGGGTGATAACCGGATACCCGAGGCGGGAGCCGACTGCCGACGCATCCTTGCGGCAGGCGTCAACGTCGTCGGCACTTCTCCGGGCGTGTTCCAGTACCCATGGGGCGTCATGCCTGACAAGTACATCGCGTCGATGGAAGAGGCTGCCCGACAGGGCAATTCGAGTTTCTTCATCTCCGGCGTGGATCCCGGTTTTGCCAACGACCTCATTCCGTTCGCGTTCGCAAGCACGTGCCAGAGCATCGAGCAGGTGCGCTGCATGGAGATCGCCGACTACGCCACCTACGACGGGTCGACGGTGATGTTCGACGTGATGGGTTTCGGCCAGACACTTGACGAGACGCCGATGTTGTTGAGCCCTGGTGTCCTTGGGATGGCGTGGGGCACCACGATCCGCCAGCTGGCCGCCGGACTCGGTATCGACGTCGACGAGATCAAGGACTCCTGCACGCGGATACCCGCTTCAGAGGCGTTCGACATCGCGGCCGGACACATCCCCAAGGGCGGCCAGGCCGCGCTTCGATTCGAGATCCTGGGCATGGTCAACGGCAAGCCCGCTATTGTCATCGATCACGTCACGCGGCTGCGCGAGGACCTGTGCCCGGAGTGGCCACAGCCTGCACAGCCCGGGGGCTCATACAAGGTCGAGATCATCGGTGAGCCCTCATACACCGTCGACATCTGTCCGACCAGCCGCAAGGGTGACCACAACTACGCCGCCATCGCGGCGGGCGCGGGCCGAGTGGTCAACGCGATCCCCGCGGTCGTGGCAGCACCACCGGGAATCAGGACGACGCTGGACCTGCCGCTGATCACCGGCAAGGGACTCTTCGCCGCCAATTAGGCTGCCCCGCAACGGAAAAGGAGAACACGGCATGGGACGCGTCGACGGCAAGGTTGCGCTCATCAGTGGCGGCGCGCGGGGCATGGGGGCCGCGCACACACGGATGCTCGTCAAGGAGGGCGGCAAGGTCGTCATCGGCGACATCCTCGACGAGGAAGGTAAGGCGCTTGCCGAGGACATCGGCGACGCCGTGCGCTACGTGCACCTCGACGTCACCCAGCCCGAAGATTGGCAGGCCGCTGTCGACACCGCCGTCGCCGAGTTCGGCAAGCTCAACGTGCTTGTGAACAATGCGGGCATCGTCGCGCTGGGCCCGCTGAGGAAGTTCGATCTGGCCGAGTGGCAGAAGGTCATCGACGTCAACCTCACCGGCACGTTCCTGGGTATGCGGGCGGCGGTCGATCCCATGATCGCCGCGGGCGGCGGATCGATCATCAACGTGTCATCAATCGAGGGCCTGCGCGGCGCTCCGATGGTGCACCCCTATGTGGCGTCCAAGTGGGCGGTGCGCGGGCTGGCTAAATCAGCGGCACTCGAGTTGGCGTCCAAGAACATTCGCGTCAACTCGATCCATCCCGGTTTCATCCGCACACCGATGACCGAACACCTTCCCGAGGACATGGTCACCATTCCGCTCGGCCGCCCTGCCGAACCGGAAGAGGTGTCGACATTCGTGGTCTTTCTGGCCAGCGACGAGTCCTCGTACGCGACCGGCAGCGAGTTCGTCATGGACGGCGGCCTGGTGACCGACGTCCCGCACAAGGAGTTCTAGGTCAGCGGCGGCGCCGCCAGAGGATAAACGCCACCGCGGCGCCGACGACGACCACGACGGCCACTGGAATCGTCGTCTTGGCGCGGCCGTCATCGATGGTCGCGTGTTGAACCGCATGGGCCTTGTCGAGGACGCGTTCTTTGGTCTCGGCGGCCTTCTCCTTGGTTCTTGCCTTGACGTCCATCTTGGCCGTCAAGGCCTCGACGGTTTGGCCTAGTTCCTTACGCGTCTGCTCGATGTCGGTCTGAATCTCATCGATGCCGGCCTCGGGGCCCGGTTCCGGGCGAACAGGTTCACTCATGAGCGCGCATCCTTTACTTCCTGGATATCCGCCTTCACGCTCTCCACGCTCTCCGTGGCCGGCGGGCTGATCTCCGCTGCCTGCTTGCGGCTGAACAATGCGGCGATGCCCGCCGCGATGAAGAGGACAACGGCCACGATGACGGCGGCGGCCCACACGGGAAGCACCAAAGCCAGTGCGGCGACCCCGGCGGCGATCAAGGTCGCCAGGCCCAAGACTGCCAGTAATCCCGCCGCGCTGATGAGGCCGGCGCCGATGCCGGCATGCTTGACCGATTCCTGTAGTTCTTTCTGCGCCAGCCGCATCTCGTCACGGACGAGCCGGGAGGTCTGCGCCGACAATTGGCTCATCAACTCGCCGATCGACGCATCGGCGGCCGGTTTGGATTCCACACTCATGCGTGGTGGATTTCCCCGGTCGGATGAGACGAAACACGCGTTCGGGGAAAAGGGGATCAGCCGGAGGTCTGTTGCTTCTCGACGAGGTCGGTGGCGATTCCGATCAGCGGCGTGTTCGAGTCCTGCGACAGCTTGCGCAACAGCTCGAAGGCTTGAATCGCGTTGACGCCGTATCGCTCCATCAGCATGCCTTTGGCCTGCCCGATGATGTCACGGCTTGCCAGCGCCTTCTTGAACTGCTCGTCACGGCGCGCGGCGTTCCACGCCACCGACGAATGAGCCGCGAAGATCATCCCGATCTCGCGGGTTTCGGGCCCGAACGAGTTCGCGGTTTCGGCATAGACGTTGAGCGCACCCATCGTCTCACCCGCGATCCACAGCTGGAAAGACATGACCGAGCGAATCGGCGTCTGCGCCAACACATCTCGGGCGTACAGCGGGAACCGCTCGTCGGTTGCGAGGTTGGCGACGTGGATGGTCTTCTCCTCCCACGCCGCCGTAAGGCACGGTCCCTCGCGGTGCCGCTGCTGGATCTCGTCGAGCAGCACCGGCCATGTGTGGGTCGCGGCCGGAGTGTCGATGTGCTTGGCGTTGCGGGTGACGGTGACACCCGCGTACTGCGCGCCCGGTATTTCCATGGCCGCGTGCTCGACCAGCTCAGCGATCACGGTGTCCGAGTCCGTGTCGGGCCGGCCGTACAGTTCCTGCACGATTTCGGCAATGCGGAGGTGCGTGCCCTCCACATTCGCAGGATCATTCACCAGAGTCACCCAATCATTCTGCTCCGATAAGTTGCTTAAGGCTAACGCGGGCGTAAACCGGAGGAACCAAAGTTGGCCAACATCGCCGTCGCCACCGTTCTGATCACCCGGCTGGACCGGGTATCCGCAGGTCGGCAGGGGTGCGCGTCGACCGCTACAGGGCGGTCAGATAGCGCGAGGTGATCACGCGCTGCGCCAGAGACGTGAGGGGGGAGCCCAGCCGGCTCCACCACGTTCCGTGCCGGGAGAAGGCGACGACCTCGGCGTGTACCTCACCGGTGACGGGGTCATGGCGGACGGCGAACAGCTCCTCACCGGACTCGGGATGGCCCGGCAGCGTGCCGTAGGCGAACCCGCGGCGGTCGTGCTCGTCGATCACGTGCACGACCCGACAGGGGGCGCGCAGCGGACCGAAACCGACGAGCACCTCCGCGCCGACTGCGGCCACCTCGGCGGTTGGCTCGACCCGGATGCCCGCCCCGCGCAGCATGCCCCACCGCATCACCTTCGCCGCCGCATCCTCGAACCGCGGCCGACCCTTGCCGATTACGGCCGACTTGCGCACATGGTGATATCCGTCCGGTAGTCGACCCGCGGTCGCGCCCACTTCGCTGTAGGTCAACGGCAGCGCCGCGAGGTCGGTCAGTCTCACTCGAACACGATGCCACGCGGGCGGTACGGTCGTGACATGACCACCTCGACCGTCGCGTCAGCATCAGGAACGTTTGCCTTCGGCGGTGACCTGACGGTCAACCGACTCGGCTTCGGCGCCATGAGAATCACCGGCAAGGGTGTATGGGGGCCGCCGGAGGATCGCGACGAAGTCATCCGCGTGCTGCGGCGCGCAGTGGAACTGGGCGTCAACTTCATCGACACGGCCAACTCCTACGGTCCGTACTTCTCGGAGGAATTGATCCGCGAGGCGCTATATCCCTACGACGGCGTCGTCGTCGCGACCAAGGCTGGTCTGCTGCGCACCGGCCCGGATGAATGGGCGCCCCTTGCCTTTCCGGCCTATCTGCGCCAGGAGTGCGAGATGAGCCTGCGCCGGCTCGGTGTCGAGCGCATCGACCTTTTCCAGTTGCACCGCATCGACACGAAGTTCCCGCTTGAGGATCAAATCGGGGAACTGGTCGCGATGCAGGAGCAGGGCAAGATCCGCCACATCGGACTGTCCGAGGTGAACGTGGAACAGCTCGAGGCAGCACAGAAGCACGCTTCGATTGTGTCGGTGCAGAACATGTACAACCTCACCGCTCGCACCGCCGAGCCTGTGCTCGAGGCGTGCGAATCGGAAGGGCTCGGCTTCATCCCGTGGTTCCCGCTGGCGGCCGGCCCACTGGCCGCGCCGGACGGTCCGCTGCAGCGCATGGCCGCCGAACACCACGCCACCGCGTCCCAGCTCGCACTCGCTTGGCTGCTGAAGCGCTCGCCGGTGATGCTGCCGATCCCCGGGACATCGAAGGTAAGCCATCTGGAGCAGAACGTCGCCGCCGCCGAGATCAAGCTGTCCGACGAGGAATTCGAGACGCTGAGCAAAGCCCGCGAGCAGAGCGCCTGAAGGGTGCGCCTGGTTTTCACCGGCCACATCGTGGACGCCGGAAGTAGCTCCGGGCTGAGCATCGTCGTCGGAATCTGGGACGAGTCGCCGCCGGTGCGGTTCGGGTTCTCGTCTGCCCCGTCGTCGCCGCAGGTCGTCTCGGTGACCACGACAATCGAGGAATCCGGACAGGCAATACGGTGAGCGGGTGGCCACCGACCCGAGCGAGGCGCATCCCGGCGGCGGGTTTAACCCGCCCGAACCCACCACCCGCGGTGGACCGGACTACGGCCGGTTCGTCGAGGCCGTCCGGACCCTGCAGGACCACACGCGCGCGGCCGACGCCCCCGACGACGTGATCACCCAGGCCGCCGACATGATCGAGGCCGTGTCCAAGATGCTGGCGCCGTTCGACGCCGACGAATGGACCACGCCGTCCGGCAGGCGGATGGACCTGCCCAATCGCGGCAACATCTTGCAGGTGCCCACCGACCTGAAGAAGACGGGAGAGGGCGAGATCGGCGGCGTGGTCTGCTTCCGCCGTTTCCACCTCGGCCGCAACGGTGCGGTCCACGGCGGCGCGCTGGCCCAATTGTGGGACTCGGTGCTCGGCTTCGCGGCGTTCAAGCTCACCAGCAGCCACAAGCAGCGCACGGCCTACCTGCACGTGAACTACCGCAAGGTCGTGCCGATCGAGAAGCAGATACAGGTCGACGCCCGGATCGACCGCACCGATGGACGGAAGATCTTCGTTGCCGGGCGGCTCCTCGACGGGGAGGCGGTGCTCTCCGACGCCGAAGCCTTGTTCGTGAAGCTCAATCCGGGGCAGCCGTGAACGACCAGCAGCGATCGGCGCTACGACGACGTTGGGCACGCTGGCGCGACCGGCTGCGGGACCGGCCCAAAGCGCAGCGCGTCTACCGCATCGTCGTCGGTGCGGTCGGCCTGGCGGTCCTTGGCGTCGGCATCGTCGCGATCCCGTATCCAGGTCCGGGCTGGGCGATCGTCTTCGTGGGCCTCGGAATATTGGCCACCGAATTCGAGTGGGCCCGGCGTCTGCTGGCCTACGCCAAGGAGCGATACGACAAGGTGATGGACTGGCTCCGCCGGCAGGGAAGGATTGTGCAGCTCCTGGGCGGGCTGTTCACGGCGTTGATCTTCGCCGGGACGCTCTGGCTGCTCGGCGTGCTCGACTGGACGGCGGAGCTCATCGGTGTCGAGCAGCCCTGGTTGAACAGCCCCGTCGGGGTCGGGGACTGAGCGTCCACACCGATAGCATGGTCGCGTTCGTAAACACCCACAAAACTCGCGCACGCGAAGAACGCAAAACCTCCGGAGAGTGACCGATGAGCGCCGCCGCCGACCCCGCCCCAGCAGCCCCGATCCGGGTCGCTGCAGGGACGACCGCGGCGGCAGCGGTCCGCGACGCCGGTTTACCGAGCCGGGGCGCCCCCGACGCGATCGTCGTCGTCCGCGACGCCGACGGGCGGCTGCGCGACCTGAGTTGGGCGCCGGACGCCGATGTCGAAGTGGCGCCGGTCGCTGCCGACACCGAAGACGGGCGCAGCGTCATCCGGCACTCGGCGGCGCACGTACTCGCCCAAGCGGTCCAGGAGATGTTCCCGGCGGCCAAGCTCGGCATCGGCCCGCCGATCACCGACGGCTTCTACTACGACTTCGACGTCGCCGAGGCGTTCACTCCGGAAGACCTGGAAGCGCTGGAGAAGCGCATGCGCCAGATCGTCAAAGATGGCCAGCTGTTCTCCCGCCGCGTCTACGCGTCGAAAGACGAAGCGCGCGAAGAACTCGCCGACGAGCCGTACAAGTTGGAGCTCGTCGACGACAAGTCCGGCGATCCCGAGGTGATGGAGGTGGGCGGCGACGAGCTAACCGCCTACGACAACCTCAATCCCCGCACTCGCGAACGTGTTTGGGGCGATCTGTGTCGCGGGCCGCACATTCCGACCACGAAGTTCATCCCTGCGTTCAAGTTGACCCGTAGCTCGGCTGCGTATTGGCGCGGTAACCAGGACAACGCCAGCCTGCAACGGATCTACGGAACGGCGTGGGAGTCGCAGGAGGCGCTCGACCGTCACCTCGAGTTGATCGAGGAGGCGCAGCGGCGTGACCATCGCAGGCTCGGAGCAGAGCTGGACCTGTTCAGCTTTCCCGACGAAATCGGTTCCGGCTTGGCTGTTTTCCACCCCAAGGGCGGCATCATTCGACGCGAACTCGAGGACTACTCGCGCCGTAAGCACAGTGAGGCGGGCTACGAGTTCGTCAACAGTCCGCACATCACCAAGGCGGAGTTGTTCAAGATCTCCGGCCACCTCGACTGGTACGCCGACGGCATGTTCCCGCCGATGCACCTCGATGCGGAGTACAATGAGGACGGCACGGTACGCAAGCCCGGGCAGGACTACTACCTCAAGCCCATGAACTGCCCGATGCACTGTCTGATCTTCCGTTCTCGCGGACGGTCCTATCGCGAACTTCCGTTGCGGCTCTTCGAGTTCGGCACCGTCTACCGCTACGAGCTCTCCGGCGTCGTGCACGGACTGACCAGGGTGCGCGGCCTGACGATGGACGACGCGCACATCTACTGCACCCGCGACCAGATGCGCGACGAGCTGACGTCCCTGCTGCGTTTCGTGCTCGATCTGCTCGGTGACTACGGGCTGACGGAGTTCTATCTGGAGCTCTCCACCAAGGATCCGAACAAGTTCGTCGGTGCGGACGACATGTGGCAGGAAGCCACCAGCGTCTTGGCCGAGGTCGGTGCCGCATCAGGTTTGGACCTGGTGCCCGATCCGGGTGGTGCGGCGTTCTACGGCCCGAAGATCTCGGTTCAGGTCAAGGATGCCCTCGGCCGCAGCTGGCAGATGTCGACGATCCAGTTGGACTTCAACTTTCCCGAACGTTTCGACTTGGAGTACACCGCCGCCGACGGCAGCAGGCAGCGGCCGGTGATGATCCACCGCGCGCTGTTCGGATCGATCGAGCGGTTCTTCGGCATCCTCACCGAGCACTATGCGGGCGCGTTCCCAGCGTGGCTCGCGCCGGTGCAGGTGGTCGGCATCCCGGTCGCGGACGGCCACGTCGCATATCTGGAAAGCGTTGCAGAGCAGCTCAAGTCGCGCGGTATCCGGGTCGAGGTCGACGCCAGCGATGACCGGATGGCCAAGAAGATCGTCAACCACACCAACCAGAAGGTGCCGTTCATGCTGCTGGCCGGCGACCGCGACGTCGAGGCCGGTGCGGTCAGCTTCCGGTTCGGCGACCGCAGCCAGGTGAACGGGGTGCCGCGCGACGACGCGGTGGAGGCGATCGCGAACTGGATCGCCGGCCGCGAAAACGTCGCGCCCACCGCGGAACTCATCAAGGCGAGCACCCCGACGTGACGGAACGCGACGAAAGCAAGGTCGTCGACCACGGGGTGGGCGAGCCCGATCATCTGCAGCGGCTCTGGACACCGTACCGGATGAACTATCTGGCGGAGGCCCCGATGAAAGGTGGGTCGGCGGCGTCCACGCAGCCGTTCACCGACATCCCGACGCTCAACGACGAGGACGGCCTCGTGGTGGCGCGCGGCGAGCTCGTCTACATCGTGTTGAACCTCTACCCGTACAACCCAGGCCATTCGATGGTCGTCCCGTACCGGCGGGTGTCGGAGCTCGAGGATCTCACCGACGAGGAGAGCGCCGAGTTGATGGCGTTCACCCAGAAGGTGATTCGCGTCATCAAGTCGGTGTCGCGGCCGCACGGCTTCAACGTCGGCCTCAACCTCGGTAAATCCGCGGGCGGCTCGCTCGCCGAGCACCTGCACATGCACGTGGTGCCCCGGTGGAGCGGTGACGCGAACTTCATCACGATCATCGGCGGCTCCAAGGTCGTCCCGCAGCTTCTGCGCGAGACCCGCGAGCTGCTGGCCGCGGAATGGGCGCAGCAGTCGTGAGCGACTTCTACCTGATGACGCGCGCGGCGTACGCAAAGCTCTCGACGCCGGTCGCCAAGGTTGCGCTGCGCGCCGGCTTCACCCCCGACAGCATCACGATCATCGGCACCGCGGGCGCCGTCATCGCCGCCCTCACCCTTTATCCGATCGGCCAGCTGTGGTGGGGCTCATTCGCGGTCTTCGTCTTCGTGCTGGCCGACATGCTCGACGGTGCGATGGCTCGACAACGTGGGGGCGGTACGAGGTTCGGCACGGTGCTCGACGCCACCTGCGACCGGATCGGCGACGGCGCGATCTTTTGTGGGCTGCTGTGGTGGGCGGCGTTCGGGTTGCGCAGCACGTCGCTGGTGGTCGCCCTGATGATCTGCCTGGTCACCTCGCAGGTGATCTCCTACATCAAGGCCCGCGCCGAGGCCAGCGGCCTGAGCGGTGCGGGCGGGCTGATCGAGCGACCGGAACGGCTCACCATCGTGCTGACCGGTGCCGGGCTGTCGGGTGTGCCGTTCCTGCACGTGCCGTGGTTGCTGTATGTCGCCGCATGGGTGCTGGCGCTGGCCAGCCTGATCACCCTGGGTCAGCGGGTACACACCGTGCGCACCTCGCCGGGCGCGATGGAGCCGCTGCAGAAGGGTGAGTCGGTCGAATCCGACGTCACCGGTAATTCCGCGGACGAACCCGAGGCGTGGGGGCACCACCCGCCCACAGGGCAGGGAGACGAGCCGTGATCGCCACCCCGGCGGGACCACAGACGACTGGGGGCAGCCGTATCCCGTTCGGGGGCCAGTTCAGCGATTTGGGCTACGCCGCAGGTTGGCGAGTCGTGCGTGCGATGCCGGAGTTGTTGGCGCGCAACGCTTTCGGCGCAGGCGCCATCTACGCGTCGCGTAACGGCGGTCCCGAGCAGCTGCGCAAGAACCTGGCGCGTGTCCTCGGCGTGACACCGGACAGAGTGCCGGGTGGGCTGATCCGTGCGTCGCTGGCCTCGTACGCCCGGTACTGGCGGGAGGCGTTCCGGTTGCCGTCGATGGACAAGGAGAAACTCCGCGAGCGCATCGAGCCGTGCCTGCTCGGGAGCGAACACGTCCGTGCCGCCCTCGACGCGGGTCGAGGCGTGGTCATGCCGCTGCCGCACAGCGGAAACTGGGACATGGCCGGCGTATGGATGGTCCAGCATTTCGGAACGTTCACCACCGTCGCCGAGCGGCTCAAGCCGGAATCCCTGTACAAGCGGTTCATCGACTACCGGGAAAGCCTTGGATTCGAGATGCTGCCGCTGACCGGCGGAGAGCGACCGCCGTTCGAGGTGCTCACTGAGCGCCTGCGCGACAACGGGATTGTCTGCCTGATGGCCGACCGCGACCTCACGCGGTCCGGCGTGGAGGTCGACTTTTTCGGTGAGCCGACGCGGATGCCCGCAGGCACGGCGAAGCTCGCCATCGAGACGGGTGCTGTCATGCTGCCCACGCACTGCTACAACACCCGCGACAGCTGGGTGTTCAACGTGACGGGACCGCTGGACACGTCGTCGGGCGACGTCGCCGCGATCACCCAGGCGATGGCCGACCGGTTCGCCAAGGGCATCGCCGCCCATCCCGCCGACTGGCACATGCTGCAGCCGCAGTGGCTGGCCGACCTGTCCGAGGAACGGCAGGCCAAGCTCAGGGGCGACACCTGATGCGCATCGGCATGGTGTGCCCATACTCGTTCGACGTCCCCGGCGGCGTGCAATCGCATGTGCTGCAACTGGCGGAGGTGATGCGGGACCGCGGCAACGACGTCAGCGTGCTGGCACCTGCTTCTCCCGATGCACACGCCTCACTGCCCGACTACGTCGTGTCCGGCGGCAAGGCAGTCCCGATCCCGTACAACGGGTCGGTGGCGCGGCTGCGGTTCGGGCCTGCCACCCACCGCAAGGTCAAACGCTGGCTGACCGACGGCGACTTCGACGTGCTGCACCTACACGAGCCGAACGCACCAAGCCTGTCGATGCTGGCGTTGCAGGCCGCCGAGGGGCCAATAGTGGCGACATTTCACACGTCGACGACTAAATCGTTGACGCTCAGCGTCTTTCAGGGCATCCTTCGGCCATTTCACGAGAAGATCGTCGGCCGCATCGCGGTGTCCGATCTGGCCAGGCGTTGGCAGATGGAGGCGCTCGGATCGGACGCCGTCCAAATTCCCAACGGCGTCGACGTGGAATCGTTTGCCAAGGCGCCCCGCCTCGACGGATACCCGCGTCCAGGCAAGTCGGTGCTGTTCCTCGGCCGGTTCGACGAATCGCGAAAGGGCATGGCGGTGCTGGTGGCGGCACTGCCCGCACTGGTCGAGCGGTTCCCCGATGTCGAGATCCTGATCGTGGGCCGCGGCGACGAAGAAGAGCTGCGGGAGGAGGCCGGCTCGCTGGCCGGGCACCTGCGTTTCCTCGGCCAGGTCGACGACGCGCAGAAGGCTGTCGCTATGCGCAGCGCCGACGTGTACTGCGCACCGCACACCGGCGGCGAGAGCTTCGGCATCGTGCTGGTCGAGGCGATGGCCGCGGGCACCGCTGTGGTGGCCAGCGACCTCGACGCGTTTCGCCGGGTGCTGGAGGACGGGAAGGCCGGCCGGCTGGTGCCGGTGGATAACGCCGACGAGCTCGCCGCCGCCCTCATCGAGGTGTTGGAGAACGATGTTGCGCGCAGCGGCTACATCGAGGCGGCCACCGAGGCCGTTCACCGGTACGACTGGTCGGTGGTCGCCGGCCAGATCATGCGGGTCTACGAGACGGTGGCCGGGGCAGGGGTCAAGGTTCAGGTGGCGAGCTGATGGACTGGGTCGTGGTGACCGCTCTGCTGGTTCTGCTGGTGGTGCTCGTGCTGGTGGGTGCGTGGGCCTATCAGACCGCACATCGGCTGGACCGGCTGCACGTCCGCTACGACCTGTCCTGGCAAGCCCTCGACGGCGCACTTGCCCGCCGCGCCGTGGTGGCGCGCGCGGTGGCGGTCGACGCCTACGGCGCCGGGCCGGAGGGCAGGCGGCTCAAGGCCCTTGCCGACACCGCCGAACAGGCGCCGCGATCGGCCAGGGAAGCCGCCGAGAACGAACTGTCCGCGGCGCTGGCGCTGGTCGATCCCGCATCGTTGCCGGTGGCGCTGATCGCCGAGCTGGCCGACGCCGAGGCGCGCGTCCTGCTGGCCCGTAGATTCCACAACGACGCCGTGCGCGACACACTGGCGCTCCGTGAGCGCCCTGCGGTGCGCTGGCTGCGGTTGGGTGGAACCGCTGCGCTGCCAACCTATTTCGAGATCGCCGAGCAGGCCGACCGCGACGTCGGCGTGGTCAGTCGCCGCACCTCGGCCCGGGTTGTGCTGCTGGACGCCGAAGGAGCGGTGCTGCTGTTCTGCGGGTCGGACCCGGCACTGCCAGACGGCTCAGACCGCCCAGCACCACGCTGGTGGTTCACGGCGGGCGGTGCCGTCCAACCGGGCGAGACGCTGACCGAGGCCGCGGTGCGAGAGCTGGCCGAGGAGACCGGCCTGCGCGTCGAACCGGCCGAGATGGTCGGGCCGGTGTGGCGCCGAGACGCGGTGATCGACTTCAACGGGTCGGTCATCCGCAGCGAGGAGATGTTCTTCGTACATCGGACCGGTCGGTTCGAGCCGTCGGCGTCGGGCCGGACCGCGCTGGAACGCCGCTACATCCATGGCCACCGCTGGTGCGATGAGACAATGATCGGTGAGCTTGTCGCCAACGGGGAGACCGTTTACCCGCTTCAGCTCGGCGAGCTGCTTTCAGAGGCGAATGCGCTGGCCGACGCCCAAGGTTCGGGAGCCCTGCGGCAACTGCAGTCGATCCGCTGAGCTCTGCTGTCTTTGCTCGCGTGCGCAGTGCTGCCTTTGCTCCTCCGCGTACGCAGTGGATTTAAACGAATTTGGTGCCACCTCTAGACTGGATCAGTAGGCATTTGGAGGAGATAGCAGTGGATACCGCAGCCGGACCCAACGGGGCAAGCGGTCAGACGGGCACCGCCCGCGTCAAGCGCGGCATGGCCGAGATGCTCAAGGGCGGCGTCATCATGGACGTCGTCACCCCCGAGCAGGCCCGCATCGCCGAGGGCGCAGGTGCCGTCGCGGTGATGGCGCTGGAACGCGTGCCCGCCGACATCCGCGCCCAGGGCGGGGTGTCGCGGATGAGCGACCCCGACATGATTGAGGGCATCATCGCGGCGGTCACCATCCCGGTGATGGCCAAGGCTCGCATCGGCCACTTCGTCGAGGCCCAGATTCTGCAGAGCCTCGGCGTCGACTACGTCGACGAGTCCGAGGTGCTCACCCCGGCCGACTACACCCACCACATCGACAAGTGGAAGTTCACCGTGCCGTTCGTCTGCGGCGCGACGAACCTTGGCGAGGCGCTGCGCCGGATCACCGAAGGTGCGGCGATGATCCGCTCCAAGGGCGAGGCCGGCACCGGCGACGTGTCCAACGCGACCACGCACATGCGCGCGATCGGCGGCGAGATCCGGCGGCTCACATCGCTCTCCGATGACGAGTTGTACGTCGCCGCAAAGGAATTCCAGGCCCCCTACGAGTTGGTGGCGGAAGTGGCGCGCGCAGGCAAGCTGCCCGTGACGCTGTTCACCGCCGGGGGCATCGCCACGCCTGCCGACGCCGCCATGATGATGCAACTCGGCGCCGAGGGCGTGTTCGTCGGCTCGGGCATCTTCAAGTCGGGCGATCCCGCGCAGCGGGCCGCCGCAATCGTCAAGGCCACCACGTTCTACGACGACCCCGACGTGCTGGCCAAGGTGTCGCGCGGGCTGGGAGAGGCCATGGTGGGCATCAGCGTTGAGGAGATCGCCGCCCCGCACCGGCTCGCCGAGCGGGGATGGTAGGACCGTTGCGATGAGCGCTCGTCGCGAAGAGCCAAGATAACTGCATGGCGATCGAAGAGATCCTTGATCTCGAGCAACTCGAGATCAACATCTACCGCGGTGGGGTCTTCAGCCCCGAATCCGGTTTTCTGCAACGGACATTCGGTGGGCACGTCGCTGGCCAGTCCCTGGTTTCGGCGGTCCGGACGGTCGAGCCGCGGTTCCAGGTGCACTCACTGCACGGATATTTTCTGCGGCCCGGCGACGCAAAGGCGGCGACCGTCTTCATCGTCGAACGTCTTCGCGACGGCGGCTCGTTCGTCACCAGGCGCGTCAACGCGATCCAGCACGGCGAGACGATCTTCTCCATGTCGGCGTCGTTCCAGGCCGACCAGAGCGGGATCGAGCACCAGGACGCCATGCCCTTCGCTGTGCCGCCCGACGATTTGCCGGACTTCACGTCGAAGGGCGGCGCGTTCGACGACGCCGGATGCCCTCGGTGTTCTTACGCGCACGACGAGCATGTCGACGCCGTCGTTGAACTGGTTCGGGCCCGACACGAACAGCAGGAGGTTCACGAAGAGGTCGAGCTCGAAGCGGAGCGGTGAGGAGCAGGCCACGCTCGATCACGCCCGGCGGGACGCCGGGGGTGCCGACCGCGCCGAGCATCACCACGTCGAGGCTCGCGGATGGCGTCGAGGTGCTTCCTCACGAGGACGACGCCGGTCCCGCAGGTACCGGCTCCCGCCCAGGTCGAACGGCACGGCACCGTAGTCGACCCCGGCCGCGTCGACGCCTTCATCGCCTCGTCGACGACCTCGGGGCCGATGCCGTCCCCTCCGATGATCCCGATCCGGTAGCTCACGCGCTCCTTCGCCTCGGAGTGACGGTGAATGCCGACAACGAAAAACCGCCCACCGAAGTGGACGGCGCGAGAGCGGACGCCGAGTCGGCGCTCGCTACGGAATGAGGATGACCGCGGGCGGAGCTGGTCCGGGCCGTACGCATGGACCGATCAGGTTACCACCCCGGTCGTACCCGAGTTCGCGGCCCCCATTCGCCTGTGACCCCGTCTGAGACAGCACCCCGATCCCTTCGGTCAACCTGCCCGTACCCTGACCACGGACCGCAGCGGACCTTGGAGGGATTCGGATGCGTCGTCTCTGGAAGTGGCTCGTGCTCGGCGTGGTGGTCGTGGTCGGCTGGGCTCGCGGGTTGGTACTTCTTCTTGAAGACTCGACCCCGAGCCGCGGGCTGCGAGTCAAGGAGACCCCGATCGTCACCACGACGACGGTCGCCGGCCAGGCACCCGCCTCCACCGACCCCACGCTCGACGGCACCTGGACGGTGAAGCCGGGCAACACCCAGAACTTCGTGGGCTACCGGGTCACGGAGAAGCTCTTCGCCAACATCTCCGAGAGTGAGGCCACCGGGCGCACCGACCAATGTCCACCGCGTCGATGACGATCGACGGCACCACCGTGAAGGACGTCACCGTCACCGCCGATCTCCGCGGACCTCACCTCGGACAACAGCTTCCGCGACGGCGCGCATCAAGAGCGAGGGCCTCGAGTCGGACGACTTCCCCGAGGCCAAGTTCGTGGTCTCCGAGCCGATCACACTCTCAGCCGTGCCCGCCGCGGGCGACACGATCAAGACCGAGGCCACCGGCGAGTTCACGCTGCACGGCGTCACCAAGACGGTGACCATCTCGCTGGAGGGCCGCTGGGACGGCAACCAGGTGCAGGTGGTCGGCAACCTGCCCATCGTGTTCAGCGACTACGGCATCACCGCGCCGACGGCTCCTGCAGTGGCGTCGGTCGACGACCACGGCGAGATGGAGCTCCAACTCTTCTTCGACAAGTCCTGACGCACGCTAGCTCGAGAGGCCGTTGTTGTCGGGCGTGCCGTTGTACGTCGTCGGACCAGCGACCGTGTGCGTCTCGGTGGCATTCTTGCTCAGGTCGTAGGTGATCGTCACCGTCGAGGGGTTGCCCTTCATCGTGAAGCGGTCGACGATGATCTGGCTCGCCATCTCGTACCCGTTGCCGCGCAGGTCCATCTCACCAGCCTTTGCGTAGATGGTGCCCGAGAACCCGCTGGCCTGGCCGTTCTCGTTGGTGCCGTTCCCGCGCCAGGTCTGCGTGGCGTCGTTGCTCCGGTCGGCGAAGCTCATCATGCCGACGTACGGGCAGAGGTTGGCGTTGGTCGGTGCAGTCCGGCTGGCGGGATGCCAGTGAGGCGCACCACGCGCCGTTGCCGGTGGCCTTGATACCGGCGCGGGCGACGCTCGTGACGGTGCCCTGCGCTGGGCACGGGCTCGGGTAGTTGCTGCAGGCGAAATAGAGCATGACGCCGTCGCCCTGGACGAGGTCATTGCCGTTGAGGGTGATGTCACCGGTGAGCACGTAGATGCCGGGGCTGAGCGTGTGCGAGTTCTTGATCTCGCTGTAGATGCCCGGGAGGAGCGTGCTGCCGTTCGAGCCGTAGGATTCCAGGTTCGTCGTCGGGCAGTAGTTGATGGTCCCACGGGTTCGCCGTTGCCGCACTGCGGCAGGTTGGCGAGCGGGTCCGTCACCGTGCCTTGTTGCGACCAGGCGGGTGAGAATCCCACGCCCGAAAAGTGTTGCACACGCCGGGCGAGCAGCTTCCGGGCCCGCCGATGGAGCCACCGACGGTCGTGATCTTCACGTGTCCGTTCGGTTGCAGGTCGACGCCGCGGTCGACGACGTCGAGTTCACGATCACGTTCCCGTCGGTGATGGTGACGTCGCCGTTCTGCCCGTCGAGGGTGAGCCCGTCGGGCTCGGGATCGAATGGAATGGAATCATGGAATGGAATGGAATGGAATGGAATGGAATGGAATGGAATGGAATGGAATGGAATAGAATGGAATGGATTGGAATGGAATGGAATGGAATGGAATGGAATGGAATGGAATGGAATGGATTGGAATGGAATGGAATTGGAATGGAATGCGATATGATGATGATGGATTCTATTCGATTCGATTCGATTCGATTCGATTCGATTCCATTCGATTCCATTCGATGATTCCATTCGATTCGATTCGATGATTCGATTCGATTCGATTCGATTCGATTCGATTCCATTCGATTGATTCCATTCGATTCCATTCGATTCGATTCGATTCGATTCCATTCGATGATTCCATTCGATGATTCCATTCGATTCCATTCGATGATTGAATTCCATTCGATTCCATTCGATTCGATTCGATTGATGATAGATTCGATGATTCGATCGATGATGATGGATTCGATGATTCGATGTCGATGATTCAATTCGATATGATGAATCGATTCGATGTCGATTCGATGATTCGATCGATTCGATTGTCGATTCGATGGATTGATTCGATTCGATTCGATGATTGATTTGATCGATGTGATTCGAATGGAATGTGGAATGGAATGGAATGGTCAATGGAATGGATTGGATCGTGGAATGGAATCGATTGAATCTGATGATATCGAATCATCGATCGAATGGAATCGATGGAATCATGATCGATCGATGATGGATGGATTGGAATGGAATGGAATGATGAATGGAATGATGATTGATGATTGAATTGAATTGATGAATTGAATTGAATGGAATGGAATGGAATGGAATGGAATGGAATGGAATGGAATGGAATGGAATGGAATGGAATGGAATGAATGGAATTGATCATGGAATGGAATGGAATGGAATGGAATCGAATGGAATGGAATGGAATGGAATCGAATGGAATCGAATGGAATGAATGAATGGAATGGAATGGATCATCGAATGGAATCGAATGGAATTGAATGGAATTGAATGGAATGGAATGGAATGGAATCGAATGGAATGGAATGGAATGGAATCGAATGGAATGGAATGGAATGGAATTGAATGGAATGGAATGGAATGGAATGGAATTGAATGGAATGGAATTGAATGGAATGGAATTGAATGGAATGGAATGGAATTGAATGGAATGGAATGGAATGGAATTGAATGGAATCGAATGGAATCGAATGGAATGATGAATGGAATGGAATCGAATGGAATCGAATGGAATGGAATGGAATGGAATGGAATGGAATGGAATGGAATGTGAATGGAATCGAATGGAATGGAATGGAATTGAATTGAATGGAATGGAATGGAATTGAATGGAATGGAATGGAATGGAATGGAATGATGAATGGAATGGAATGGAATGGAATGGAATGGAATGGAATGGAATGGAATGGAATGAATGAATGGAATGGAATGGAATGGAATGGAATGGAATGGAATGGAATGGAATGAATGGAATGGAATGGAATGAATGGATGGATGGATGGAATGGAATGTGAATGAATGAATGGAATGGAATGGAATGGAATGGAATGGAATGTGAATGGAATGGAATGGAATGGATGAATGGAATGGAATGGAATGGAATGGAATGGAATGGATATGGAATGGAATGGAATGGATGATGGAATGGAATGGAATGGAATGGAATTCGAATGGAATGGAATGGAATGGAATGGAATGGAATGGAATTGAATGGAATGGAATGGAATGGAATATGGAATGGAATATGAATGGAATGGAATGGAATGGAATTGAATGGAATGGAATTGGAATGGAATGGAATGGAATGGAATGGAATGGAATGGAATGGAATGGAATGGAATTGATCTGATTGATTCGATTCGTACAAATGGAATCGAAGAATTCT